>NZ_CP069620.1:1200000-2400000 GCF_026109735.1 Salinimicrobium tongyeongense
CATTGTAAAGTTTGAGGCCAATGTTTTTTTGACAAAACATGAAAGCTTTGAATTCAACAACATAGAAGAAGCCGGGCGTTCTCCTCTGGCCCAGCAGCTATTCCATCTTCCTTTTGTAAAGAAGGTTTATATAGCACAAAATTTTGTGGCTATAGAGAAGTATAACATAGTACACTGGAAAGACGTACAGGAGGAAATCTCTGAACAAATTGAAACCTACCTCAACAATGGCGGCACTGTAGTGACTCCTCCACAAGAGGAAATCAAAAAAGTACCCGTCACGGTTTACGCTGAAAGCACACCAAACCCAACTGTAATGAAGTTCGTTTCAAACAAGAAACTGGTACTGCAAAGCCTGGAATTTAAAAATATTGATGAGGCCAAAAATGCCCCTTTGGCTAAGGCTTTATTCCATTTTCCTTTTGTAAAGGAAGTTTTTATAGATGAGAATTACCTCTCCATCATGAAATATGACATTTCTGAATGGGAAGAAATCACCCAGGAACTCAGGGAGTATATCAGGGAATACCTGGAACAGGGTAAAGACGTACTGCTTGAAAACAGCGACCAGCCTTCAGCTACCAAACCTGAAGGAAAAGAACCCATAAAAAAGGTTGAACTGGATGATACTTCAAAAGAAATTGTGGCTATTCTCGATGAATACATAAAACCGGCTGTTGCCAGTGATGGAGGCAATATTTTATTTGAGAGTTATGATCCGCAGGACAAGCTTGTAAAGGTAATACTTCAGGGAGCCTGCAGTGGCTGCCCTTCTTCTACCATGACCCTCAAAAATGGCATTGAGACCATGCTTAGAGACATGCTGCAGGGCAGAGTAGACTGCGTGGAGGCCATAAACGGATAAGCAAATTCACACAGACACTAAAATTCCTGCACTTTAAAAAATCTCAGGACTAAAAAACCCTCAAAAATGGTGTTTTTTAGTCCTGTTCTTTTTGTGGCAAGCCTGTAGAAAACCTCGTGGTCTCAACCGCAATATTGAATTCCCGGTAAAGCTCTAGAAGGTTCATGGTAGAAGTGATGAGATCGCGGGTTTCCAGTAAGAGACCAAAGTAAAGTTCAGAGTTTCTCGGGCTACTTTCGGTAGTTCTAATTCGTTTGATCTGTTTTTCTATAAGCTCGCCCACGTCGTTAAGCAAGGCCTGTTTACCGGCTAAAACCACGTCTATTCTGGCAAAATCCTGATTCGCGAAAATATCCTCAATCTCATCAAACAGGGCCTGCATCTTGTCATCTACCCTTTTTAGGTCCCTAATTTGATTAAACTTGAGGTTCTTGTGATTATTATTCACATGGTTGTAACTATTGCGGGTAATGTAGCCTATAGATTGTACAATATCCTGCAGGTAGTCGAGTATAAGAATGTAGAAACGATTTGAGTCGAGAGATTCTTCCTCAATGCTTTTTATGAAATAGAAGACATTGCGCTTAAGTTCGTCTATTTCCGATTCCAGTTTTTTAATCGACTTTTTATTCTTTTTGAGTTTGCTCTTGTCATAATATCCAAGGTTCTTGACAGTTTTGGTAAACATCTGGTTTACCCCGCATACTATACTGGAAATGTTCTTGGAGCTTTCCCCTACAATGTCGTTAATGGTGCTGATATCATTTCTTCGGAAGGGCTTTTTCAGCTTTTTTTCCTTCTCCTTTCGGGAATGAAGCACAAAGCTGCGGGCAATGCTAAAAATGGCCAGCCCTATAAGAACGGTGATGGCTATGATCCCTCCGAAGTAAATAATCGCGGCAAAGATTGCAGCCGCCGAAAAAGCCACCAGCGCGGTTACAAACCACCCGCCAATCACATTCACCACCCCGGCAACACGATAAACAGCACTTTCCCTATCCCAGGCCCTGTCGGCCAGTGAAGTTCCCATAGCCACCATAAAGGTAACATAGGTTGTTGAAAGTGGCAATTTGAGGCTGGTTCCTATAGAGATCAAGATACTGGCAACCACAAGGTTCACTGAGGCCCTAACAAGGTCAAAAGCTGGGGTATCTTCAGAATCACGTGTGAAAGCACCGGGCTTCTGAAATTTTTCATCAATTTTTCTGCTTACCGCCCTTGGTGTAATCGCTCCAATCACATTACCCAGTAATACCGAATAGCGAACAATTCCGCGGGAAAGAAAATTAGGATCAAACCTCTCGGTCACTTCCCCCTGCCGGGCAAGGTTTACGCCTGTCTCTACCACGTTACGGGCTTTTCGGGAAAACCACAGGGTAACTACCATCACGGCACCCGCCACCAGCAGTAAAAAAGCCGGGGTGGCCACCTCGCCCTGCAAACCACTCATCAAAAATTCTGAAGGCAAAGTGCCCGAGCTGGCATAGGCTGCCTGCCATAGTTCAAATGACTGCCAGGCCGCAATGGGAACACCAATAAAATTCACCAAATCGTTACCCGCAAAGGCCAGGGCAAGAGAAAAGGTTCCCACCAGAATGATAAACCTCAAGATATGGGTTTTGAACAGGCTCATTAAAAGCTGGGAAATTATGGTAAAAACCACCAGGCCAGCCGCAAGGATAATCAGCGTATTATTGTCAAGATAGTTTAGGAAACCTTCAGAAATAAATGTAACCGATTTAAGGCCTTTCAGCAATATAAAATAAAGAATAGCAGTAAGGGATACCCCTCCAAAAATGGCACCTGCGTACTTAATTTTCTTTTCAAACTGAAATGAAAATATAAGCCGTGAAAAATATTGCACTATGGCCCCAATGAGAAAAGCAATGACCACAGCCATTAGAATTCCCACAATGATCTCTGTAGCTTTGGAAGTATTGATATAATTAAAGATATCTCCATAACTTCCGGAAGAATTATAAATCTTGATCACGGCCACACTCACCGCGGCACCCAAAAGTTCAAATACTATAGAAACCGTGGTGGAGGTGGGCAGCCCCAGGGAGTTAAAAAAATCGAGCAGCAGCACATCGGTGATCATCACGGCCATAAAAATGATCATGATCTCTTCAAAGTAGAACTCACCCGGCATAAAAATCCCCTTTCGCGCCACTTCCATGATGCCACTTGAGAATATGGCCCCTACCCCCACTCCCACACTGGCCACAATAAGGATGGTCTTCATGGAAAAGGCACGGGAACCTATAGCCGAACTCAAAAAGTTTACAGCATCGTTGCTCACTCCAACAACCAGATCGGTCACTGCCAGGGCAAACAGGGCGACCAGCATTACAATGTAAATATCTTCCATTAGGAAAAGCGGGTTTTGCTACTGCAAAATAAGGATAATTTAAAGAAAGTTGCTGAAAGCTTTTCCTTAATGCAAAAAGCTCAAGGTTTAACAGTTTCTTGTCAAAAGCCCCCTTTAGATTTTTGTATATTGATAATCAATAGATTAAAATAAATTGCTAACCTAAAAAAAGAATGTATTATGGCGGTAATGAAAGTACTGGAAATTATGGCCAACTCTGAAAAGAGTTGGGAAGAAGCCGTAAAAAATGCAGTAAAGACTGCATCAAAATCTGTGAAAAATATACGGTCTGTTTACGTAAAAGATCAAAATGCCAATGTTGAAGGGGATACTATTACAGACTACCGGGTGATTGTTAAGATCACCTTTGAAGTAGAAGCCTGATTACAGGCATAGTTTAATTAGTTAACTGAAGCTGTCTTAAAAGCTAAAAGCCAATCCTGAAATATTTCAGCAAACCCATATATCTGATTTTTTTCAGAAGTAAAGAAATCTGAAATAATTAGGTTCAGGAGGTTCAAAAAAGGGCTTTTGAGGCAGCTTCTCCGTTTGGAAACGAGTCGCTCATTTTTTATTAGCAGTATTTTAACATTCTCTAAGCGCATAAAAAAAGCCGATTGTCCCACCTTTGCATCAAATTATTAATGTAAATGGAGGAAATTACCAATCTAAAGGCCATATCTAAAGAATATCTTGAAAAGTTCATTGCTTTTTTGCCCGATCTTGTGGGTGCCTTACTCTGGCTGTTCATTGGCTGGTGGCTCATCAAGATCGTTATAGGTTATCTTAAGAAGTTTTTTCAGAAAAGCAACCACGACCCGGCACTGGTAAAATTTCTCCTCAACCTTGCCAACGGCATTCTGCTAGTGCTTTTGATCATTAGCGTAGTAGGAATGCTGGGTATAGAAACCACTTCATTTATTGCCATTTTAGGGGCCGCAGGTCTTGCTATAGGCCTTGCATTACAGGGCTCACTGTCAAATTTTGCCGGCGGGGTGCTAATATTGCTGCTAAAGCCTTTTAGGCTGGGAGACTGGATTGAAGTAAACGGTATCTCGGGAAGTGTAAAGGATATTTCGATGTTCTATACCAAACTCAATACCTTTGGCAACCAACTGGCCATTATTCCCAATGGGGAACTTTCTAACGAGAATATCATTAACTATTCTGCCGAAGACAAAAGAAGGGATGCCATAACCATCGGTATTTCTTACGACAGCAACATAAAACTGGCCAAAGATGTGCTCATGAACCTGCTCAAAGAACAGGAAGATATTCTCGAAGATCCTGCACCTGCGGTAGTAGTGACCGAGCTTGCCGACAGTTCCGTAAATCTTTCCGTTAGGTTCTGGGCCAAAAATGATGTTTTTTGGGACCGCCACTGGTATACTATTGAAGAGGCCAAAACCCGACTTGAAGCTGCCGGTATCTCCATTCCGTTCCCGCAGCGAGACATTCATTTCTTCAACCACAGCAAGGAAGAGCAGAGTAGTTGACAGTAATGACTTACGACTTCAAAGTTTATGGTTTGTGGTTTAGATTTTTTTTCAAACTACAGCCATAAACCTTAAATTTTGAACTTTAAAGCCTAACCGGCCATAAAATCTTTGAGGTAGTACGGCTCAAAATAAGCCACGTCTTCAAATTTTTGCTTCTGAAATTTTTCTGCAGCGAGAACTGTCATTTCTGCCGCCGAGGGTAATTTCCCTTCAATGAAAGTGGCATTTGGATGGGTACAGATCTTGCTGAACTTTTCCACTCCGCTTCCAATAAAAGTAACTGCGGCATTTTCAAGATATTTTGAAAAAGAATCTTCGGAAAGGATCTGCGCCCGGGTATCGAATACTTTGCGGTAATCGGCAGTAAACCCGGCGGTGTAGACCTCCATCCTTCGGGCGTCTAAAAGGGGAATAATGAAGCCGTCTTTTTCCTGTTTCACCTGTAAAGCCAGGGACCTTAGCGTGGCGATGGAGATCAACGGCACATTAAGCGCAAAGCAGAGGCCCTTGGCGGCCGAAACACCAATTCTAAGGCCTGTGTATGAACCCGGACCTTTGCTCACCGCAATGGCATCGAGATCTTTGGCTTCCACCTCGTTCTCCCGCAAGATCTCCTCGATAAAAAGGTGTAGCCTTTCGGCGTGCGAATAATTATTGCTGTAGTCTTCTTTTAAAGCCAGCAACTTTCCGTTATTTTCGAGCGCTACCGAACAATTTGTGGTAGCTGTTTCAATACATAGAATCACGGCCGAAAGGTAAGAAATTATTCTTTTTCTCCTTTGACTTCCCCTTTCACTTCTACCTTGTCTCCGGGCTTCAGAATTTTAGTAACGGTGTTATAGGGCCCGGTAATCACCATTTCCCCGGTTTCAAGACCTTCTTTGATCTCTATCCTGGCATCATCCTGTATTCCTGTTTCTACTACCCGTACTTTGGCCTCATCGCCCTCTTTGACATACACGGTCTCAAAAAGCTCATCTAAAGCTGCATTTGCATCAGCAGGCTTTCGGCTTCCGGCACTTGTATCGGCTTTGACCACTACTGCGCTAATGGGCACCGCTATAACATCATCCCTCCTATTGGTAATGATATCAACTGTGGCCGTCATCCCAGGTCTAAATGGGGAGAAATTTTCTGGTTTCCCTTCGAGAAGATGATCGTAAGATTCCTTTACAATCTTCACTTTCACCTTAAAATTGGTCACCTGGTCGGCAGTTGCTGTTGCATTGGCCGAATTTGAAATTTCTGTCACCACGCCTTTGAACTCCTGCTTGAGGTAGGCATCAACCTCAACTATGGTAGAATCTCCAATAGAGACTTTAACAATGTCGTTCTCGTTTACATCAACTTCCACTTCCATATCGCTAAGATCGGCCACTCTTAAGATCTCGGTTCCTGCCATTTGCTGTGTCCCCACCACTCTTTCACCAAGTTCGGCATCAAGAGAAGAGATGGTACCACTCATGGGAGCGTAAATATTTGTTCTCCCTAAATTTTCAACGGCTTCATTCACACTGGCCTCGGCACTGCGCACACTGTAAAAAGCCGCCTGCCTGTTGGCCTGTGCGCCTTCATAAGCCGAAACGATCCTGTCCCATTCGGCTTTGGAAATAATTCCTTTTTCAAACAGGGTCTGGTTTCTCTGGTAATTTGATTCAGCTTCTTTTAATGATGCTTCGGCCTGCGAAAGACTTGATCTTACATTCTGAAGTCCTGCCCGCACCCTTTCAAGGTTAGACTGGTATATTTCAGGATTTACCCTCACCAGAAGATCTCCTTTTTCTACCTGCTGCCCTTCTACTACCGGAAGTTCAATTATTTCTCCTGAAACTTCCGAAGAAAGTTTTACCTCAACCTCGGGCTGAATTTTTCCCGTGGCTGAAACCTTCTCAATAACGTCATACCTCTGTACCTCTGTAACCTCAACTTCCTTGAAATTCCCCGATTTGCCAAACCATCCTGCTTTTTTACCCACGATGAGCAGAACAATAAGAACTACGGCAACCCCGACAATAATATAAATAGTTTTCTTCTTCATTATTTAGAATTTAAGGTCTGTGATGGGCACTCCAAAATATAGCTCCAACACTTTTAATTTAAAAATATAATCGTATTTGGTTCTAACTACTTCACTTTCGGCATTCTCAAGGTTGAATTTCGCCTGGCTAAAGTCAAAGGCATTGGTCATCCCCACATTATAGCGCTCTGTAGCATATTCGTATGCCTGTTGCTGAGCTTCTCGGGCCACCAGTGCAGCTTCGTAAGCTTTTAAAGCCCCTCGGGCATCGGTATAAGCCTGGTAAACATCTGCCTCAAGGTCGAGTTTGGTCTGTTCCATCTGGTACTCGGCCCTTAGCACGTTTACTTTGCTCCTTTTTACCTGGTTACGGGTAGAGAATCCGTTAAAGAGAGGTATATTGAGCTGTACCCCATAAGAGATCCCGTCGTTGAGTTGCAGCTGTTCAAAAAACGGAAGCGGGTTTCCTAGCTCGGTGACCATGTTTGGCGCCACCACTATTTCTTCTGTATTCTGAACAAAACCTATCTGGCGGTAAGGCTCATCGGGGTCAAGACCTGCCGAAATAAGCCTTCCGGCACCCGACTCCCTGGTGTTATAATTAAAAAAGGCATTTAAGGTTGGCCAGTAAGCCCCTTTGGATATCTCCACTTCTTTTTTTGCAAGTTCGGTATTCATTTCGGCTACCTTTACTTCGTAGCGCTCTTCTTCTGCCGATTCAATAACTTCGGATACCGGCACATCGAGGATCTCATTCCCAAAGACATCATAATCCCGATCGGCGATATCAAAATTTTCGTAATCTTTAATGAGCAGGGTTTGAGCGAGAGCTATCAAAGATATCTCGATCTGGTTTTCGGCCACGATCATTCGCTGTACCTCATTGGCCGATGTGGCTTTGATCTCAAGCAGGTCGCCCCGCGGCAAAGAACCGGCCTCTACCAGGGCCTCTGCCCTTTCGAGCTGCTCAAGGGTAATTTCGTGCTGAGACTGGATCACCTTCAGGTTTTCTTTATTAAAAAGTACCTGCAGGTAAGCATTGGCAACAAACAGGGCAATATCGTCTTTCATTTGCTCCAACGAATATTCGCTCGCCAATTTTGCCATTTTAGCGTACTGATACTGCTTAAAATTCCGCAGCCCGTCAAAAAGGGTTAATCCGGCAGTTACTCCTGCGGAAAAGTTCCGTGTGGTTTGCGTCTGAAGTATCCCGGTGGTGACATTTTGGGTAAGACCCGTGTTCCATGAATTGGAAGCCGACCCGTTTACTGAGGGCAGAAAATTTCCGAAGGCATCAGTGATCTGAATATCGGCCAGCTCAACATCAAGCTGAGACTGTTTCACGCTTATGTTATTCTCAAGTGCGTATTCTATACATTCCTGGAGCGTCCATTCCTTTTGTTGGGAAAAACCCAGAAAGGAAGAGGAAAGGAAAACTGCAGTTAATAAAAATCTTTTCATAATGGTAGTTGTAAAATATAAGTCTTTTAAGAACCTGTTTTGTTACAGCAGCACAAAATCTATTGCACCTGTGCGGTAGGGTTCACGGGTTTTAGCTGGTTCCAAACCTTGATTTTGTCGTTTGCCGTAATGCCATCTTTTATTTCTACAAAAATGCCATCGCTTACCCCCAGCTCAACTTCCCTACGCTCAAACTGCTGATCTCCTGTGGCAACTTCAACAAAAGGCTGCTGCGTTTTAGGGTCAAACTGGATTAGGGCTTCCCTAAGGGCAAGGACATTCTCGGCTTTTGCGAGAATAATGGAGGCATTTGCACTTAAGCCGGCCCTTATAAAGGTAGTATCGGCTTTGTCGAGGGTGCCCTCAATATCAAACTGAATGGCCCCGTTTTCCTCCACTCCTTTGGGCGCTATATAATCAAGTACCGCGTTAAAAGTCTTATCTTCAATGGCACCCACGGTAACCTCAAGCGGCAGGTCTTCCTTTATCTTACCAACTTCACTTTCATCTACCTTTCCCTCAAAGATCATTTTATTCACATCGGCAAGCACAGCTATAGTAGTTCCGTCATTAAAGTTGTTACTTTCAATCACCTGGTTTCCTACTTTTACTGGAACATCGAGCACCATACCTTCTACTGTAGAACGAATCATGGTGTTGGCCGCAGTTCCAAGGCCACTGGTGGTTCCCGTGCGCACAATTTCGTAGTTCTGCTGCGCAGATTTGTAATTCTGTTCTGCCCTTTTGTAAGTAACCTGGGCATTATCAAATTCGTTGGTCGAGATCACTCCTTTTTCAAAAAGAGATTTTTGACGCTCAAAGTTTTTGGCTTCATTATCAAAATTGATCTTCGCTGTTTGCACTGCATCTTTGGCGTTCTGCAAAGAAGAAACATTAGGGATCACCCTAATCTTTGCAATCTGGTCTCCTGCCTTTATACGATCGCCGGCCTCAATGAATATCTCTTCAATGATCCCTGAAATATTGGGCTTAATAAGAACTTCTTCTTTAGGAACAATATTCCCGGTCGCCACTGTTTTCTTCACAATGGTTTTTTCTGAAGCCTGTTCGGTCTCATAAACTGTTGGATCTTCCTGATTTTTTGCATACAGGTAGTATAGAGCTCCGGTAAAAGCTACTGCAATTACCACCAGGATCAGGATCGTTACAATTCTTTTCATTCTGTTTCTGTTTATTTTTAATCTATTCTGTTCTTAAGGCATCTACGGGTTTGATCCTGATTGCATTTTGCGCAGGAATCAAACCGGCCAGCAAGCCCGAAATTATTAATATGGCCAGAGCGGTTATGACCACCCCCAGGTTTACACTCGGGTTAAGAAACATCATTTTTGAAGTATCCATTCCGCTCAAAGCTTTGTTCACCAGAGCTATAACCCCTGTAGCGAGAACTATTCCTGCCATGCCCGAAATAATGGTAAGAAATATAGACTCCATGAGGATCTGCCCTCTTATGGCCCATGGGGTTGCACCAAGTGCCCGCCTTACGCCAATTTCATTTGTTCGTTCCTTCACAACAATCAGCATGATGTTGCTTATTCCAATGATCCCCGACAGCAGCACGAGGATTCCCACGAAGTAAGCCACGCCCTTTAAAGCCACAAACAGGCCGTTGATCTTGTTATACTCTTCAAAAAGGTCAAAATTCCCTACTGCCCTGTCATCTTCGGGATGTATGGAGTGCCTGGTTTTGATCACCTCTATCACATCATCCTTCAGGTTGGTAATAGACGCCCCGTCCTGTGCCGTGATGGCCATCCAGCCCACGTTGTTGCCCATATTGAAAGCCTGTGAAAAAGCTGTGAACGGAACGTAGATCTGTTTTTGATTTTCTTCGGCATTCCCGTTATTGCCTTTCTTTTTATAAGTGCCAATCACCATAAAATTGACGCCGCTAATCTTTAAGTAAGTGCCCAGAACTTCTTCCCCCGGCTCGTAAAGTGTAGTACGCACGCCTTCCCCTATCACGGCAACTTTCCGCTTGTCGTTGATGTCCGAATAGTTCAGGAACCTGCCTGAAGTGATATCCATTGGCTCCTGCTGAATGATCTCGGGATAATCTCCGTAGACATTAAAAGCTCCCGTATTAAGGCCTCTTACCACGTTATTACCTCCGCCAAATCCCCCCAGCTGGTTACGGGGAGAAACAAACCTCATATTTGGCACTTCCCGTTTTATGGCGGCCACATCTTCTATCTTAAAATTGTACCTTCTCCCTTTTGGCAGGCCCTTATAGGGTTTTGAAGTTACCTGGGTCCACATGAACATAGAATTGGTAGCCATTCCCCCAAATCCCTGTTTCACTCCATTCTCCAAACCTTTACCTGCAGCTAGCAGGATAACGAGAATAAAAATTCCCCACAGTACCCCAAAGGCAGTGAGCAGGGTCCTGAACCAGTTAGCACTTAGAGCTTCGAGTATTTCGTCCCAGTTATCTCTACTAAACATGCTTATTCATCTCTTAATGCTACAATAGGTTTGATCTTTGCCGCCCTGTAGGCAGGAAAGAAGCCTGCAAGCGCACCGGCAACTATAAGTATGATCACTGTAGTAAGCGCTACCCGGAAATCAACCGACGGATTTGCTATAAAATTTGTCTCTATAAGCGGCCCCACGAATTCTAGCAGGGCTAAACTTCCTATAAGCCCCACCAGCCCGGCAATGGCAGTTACAAAAATAGATTCATGCAAAACCATTCCTATGATCGACAAGGGTTCTGCCCCCAGGGCTTTTCTTACCCCTATCTCGCGGGTTCGCTCTTTTACAATAATGAGCATGATGTTGCTTACCCCTACAATTCCTGCGATAATGGTACAAATACCCACGCCCCAAAAGAAAAATTTGATCATATTGATAAGATCATAGAAGCGCTTCATGTTCTCGAGAGAATTGTTGATGATCACAGCCCTGTCATCTTCGGGGGCGATGCTGTGCTGCTCTTTCAGGAATTGTTCCAATTCTGAAGTAAACTTGTTGGAGGCGGCAAGTGCTGCATCGAAATTCTCCTCTTTTTCGAGGGTAAAGGCCATGTTGTTGATGTAATTCTGACCATTGAAAACACGCTGCCCGGTAGATAAAGGCACATACACCCGGTTCTCCTCCCGCTCCCCTCCGGGATCTGTGAACACCCCTACTACTTTAAAATTTATTCCTGAAATCTCGAGGTAGCGTCCAATAGGGTCTTTCCCTTTAAAAAGGTCATTGCTCACCCTGTTCCCAATCACTACTACCTTTTCATAATTTTCATGATCTGAATAGTTGATGTAGCGCCCCTGGATCATACTGCTGTTTTCGAGAAACTGGTAATCTGGCAGCACCCCCTCTACTCTGTAAGATCCCGATTCTTTCTTGTAGGTCACTACTCCATTCCAGATCCTGTACACAGAAGATTTATATTCCAGTTCGTTCTCATATTTTTGGGCAGGGGTTTGAAAATCGGTATTCTTCAGCCTAATATTTCGCCCGGGGTTAAGCCCTTTGTGCTCCACAGATGTAGTACCTGTCCATATATAAAGGATATTGGCAGCATCGCGTTCAAATTCCGAAGAAATCCCCTTCCGCATACCTTCTCCCAGGCCAAGTAAGATCACGAGAATAAAAATCCCCGAGGCTACCGAAAGCCCTGTGAGAAAGGTTCGCAATTTGTTTTTGCGTATGGTTTCAAAGATTTCTTCCCAACGCTCAAGATCAAACATGTTGCAGTGCTTTTACCTGATCTACTTTTTTATCATCTATAATCAAACCGTCTTTGAGGTTGACGATGCGTTTTGTCATTTCGGCAATATCATGCTCGTGGGTAACTATGAGAATGGTTCGCCCCTCTTCATTGATCTTCTGAATGAGATCCATCACCTCATAAGAAGTAGCCGTATCTAAGGCTCCGGTAGGTTCATCGGCCAACAGCACTTTTGGATCACTTGCCAGTGCCCTGGCTATCGCAACTCGTTGTTTTTGCCCTCCCGACAATTCATTGGGAAGGTGTTGTGCCCAGGGAGTAAGCCCCACTTTATCAAGGTAGGCCATGGCACGCTCTATTCTCTCCCTGCGTTTCATCCCCTGATAGTACAGGGGCAAGGCCACATTATCGAGCGCAGTTTTGTAATTGATAAGATTGAATGACTGAAAGATAAACCCGAGAAACTTGTTGCGGTAACGGGCAGCAATCTTTTCATTTAGATTTTTAATGGGGACGCCATCAAGGGTGTAAGTACCACTGTCGGCTTCATCGAGCATCCCAAGGATGTTGAGGAGGGTAGATTTGCCAGAGCCCGAAGACCCCATAATAGAAACAAGTTCCCCTTCGGCAACATTAAAGTTTATTCCCTTAAGTACATGAAGGGAATTACTTCCAGTTTTATAGGATTTATGCAAATCTTTGATTTCAATCATACCGGGTGTAATTGAGATTACTTAAGACGGGACGCACCCATTAGACTTGCAAAAACCGGAAATGTTACACTATTCCAAAAAAGATTTCAGAAAATGTCATTTTTGAAAGGAATAGCGTTATTCCCCTGTACTTGCTTTTTTTCTGGATTTCCAAATAAAATAGGCTACCCCGGCCATTAAGAGATAAGGAAAGATCATGAGGTACATAATGCCGTCATTGATCCCTTCCGCAGTAGATTGTCCCTGTTCTGTTTCCAGTACAGCTCGGCACATAGCGCACTGCGCCTCTACGTCAACCGAAAGGAAAAGGATGAAAATTGCAGTAAGAAAAATTCTTGTTCTCATAACTTAGTAATAAGGAGCCATGAACAAATACACCAGCACCCCGGTTACCGCCACATACAGCCAGACAGGATAAGTGTAACGGGCAATTTTTCGGTGCTTTTCAACTTCCCCTGTGAGCCCGCGGTACATGGTGAACAACACAAGAGGCACAATAATCGCCGAAAGCAGGATATGAGTGATAAGGATAAAGAAGTAAACGTACCGCAGCACGCCTTCGCCGCCATAAGGCACTGGCTCGTTACTTATTTTTGATATCACGTAACTCACCAAAAATACAGCGGAAAGAAAAAAGGCTGAGATCATAAGATTTCTATGCCATACCAGCTCCTTCTTTTTCATTGCGTAATAGCCTGCTATAAGAAACAGGGCAGTGAAGAAATTAAGCACGGCGTGAAATAGCGGGAAGTTCTTAAAGCTTCCGCCTAAAACATCATAGCGCTCTGGCAGATACATCAGGATGAGTACTGCAACCGGCACTAAAATAGACACCACCAAAATGGTGGGTACCATTACTTTATCTGCACCTCTATTTACCATCTACAAGTCTTTTAGCATCAGCAATAAGCATATCAATTTGAGGCTCTTCCTCACCTGGCTCCACCACGGCATTGCGCGGCACAGAACCTCTGTAATAAATTATGGGGTTCCCAAAAGAGTCTTTTCGAGACCTGATGTACCCCTCACGGTCTACCAGCGCAAAATACCCCGAATGCGCAAAACCACCCGCGGCATTTTCATCTTCGCCGGCATAGATATTAAACCCTGAATTGGCAAGCTCGTAAATATCTTCCCGTTTCCCGGTCAACAAGTGCCAGTTGTCATGGGTGATATTATTATTGGCAGCATAGGCTTTGAGCACCTGCGGAGTATCATGACGTGGATCTATACTAAAGGAAGCTATCCCAAATTCGTCATTTCCGGCAAATACCTCCTGCACCTCAACCAGGTTTTCTTTCATAATTGGGCAAATGGTAGGGCAGGTAGAAAAAAAGAACTCGGCTATGTAAACCTTCCCTTCGTAATCTTTGTTGGTAATGGTATCTCCATGCTGATCTACAAATTTAAACGGGGGCACCTTCTTTCGCTCTTCATTCACCATAATATAATCCAGCTCCATGTTGGCGGCAGCGCGTTCTTCCCTGCCATTTGACCGGTTTGAGGAAACCATTTCTTCCTCGTTTACCCTGTCAATGATCTCGGGAACCACTATGATCCCAAAGATCACCACCACCAGGAATAAGCCTATGTACGAGTAATTTTTCATTGATCTTCAGTATTCTCTTTATTGTATTTTTTGAGCTCCAGGCGATATTCGGCCAGGATTACCTTAACATCGTCGGTCATTTTATTGTTTAGAACGTAAATGGAGCCGGTATCATATCCAAAAAGTTCGTTCCCGTCATCATCTTTATCCCTGCCACGCAGCTTCCCGTCTTTATCTATAATGAAAACATTGGGAGAAGAAAGGTCATTGTTAAGCTCAAGATTGGTATTGAGACTGTCAAAAAGGGCGTTGATCTCTTCGGAAGAACCGGTCACAAATTTCCATTTTTTGAGATCTATGACCTTGGAAATTTTTTGCTTCAGTTCTTCTACTTCAGCCTCGCTTCCTTCGGGAACTACAGAAACAAACTGAAAGTCGTTGAACCCGGCATAAGGATCATAGATCTTCTCGGCCAGGTGATAGGCGTTGTTCATATAATCTATGGGCTCAACCCCCGGAAAACCAAGAATAGTGATCTTGTTATCAAAACTCACTTCCTCTTCGCCGCCTTCAAGGCTTCTGAAAGATTCTAACTGATAGATTTGCTGAGTAAGAACAGGCAGGCGGGCAAAGTTATTAACTCCTGAAGCGAAGAACAAATAAGCTCCCAGGGGAAGTGCAAAAAGCACAAAAATGACAAAGAATTTTTTCATATTACCTTTACGGAAAGATGTGCACAAAAATAAAAAAAGGCGGTCTTAAAACCGCCTTTCCTTAATGTTTTAACTTTTAGAAATCCCAGGCAACCTGCCCCCGCTGCATTACCTCGTGAACATAATCTCCTTCAGTAAGAAGTATAAAGACAAGGTAAACAATAAGAAAACCTGCCGTCCAGACCACAGAGCGCCTTAACCCCTTGGTCTCGCCCTCCATGTGCATGAATGCCCAGGTGATATAATAAGCTTTCCAGATAGTAAGAACAATGAATATCCAGTTGATGAGCTTTAAGCTAACAAAATAGGTATGCATCAGGAAGTCTGGCTTGATGATCCCCAGAATAACTTCTACAAGAGTGATGATGGAAAGGATGATAAATACCGTCCAGATCCTTTTTGAATTCGATTCGTGTGCGTGTGTAGTATCGTGTGCCATTTTTATACTTATTCCAGATTATACCAAATAGAAGAAAGTAAATACAAATACCCATACAAGGTCTACAAAGTGCCAGTACAGACCAACTTTTTCTACCATTTCATAATGCCCCCTTCGCTCGTAAGTACCAATAAGCACGTTAAAGAAGATAATGATATTGATCAACACCCCTGTTAGTACGTGGAAACCGTGGAAACCTGTAATGAAGAAGAAAAAGTCTCCAAAAAGAGGGTTTCCATATTCGTTTTTCTGAAGGTTTGCACCTTCAATAACACCAATCCCTTCATTCTGAAGTTTGGCCAAAGATGCCTGTCTTGTAAGAATTACTTTCTCACCTGTCTCTGTCAGCTGCTGGGTTCTGATAAGAAGGTCGGGGTTTGCTTCAAAACCGGCGAGTACATCTTCGATGGTAAAACGCGCCAAAGTGGGCTCATCTGTAAACCAAAGGCCGTTTGAACGCTCATGCTGAATTCTTTCTTTTGGTGCAGCAACCACAAATTCATCAAGTGCCACGCGGTGCCCTTCAGTATCTATCACCTGCAGCACGTTCCCACCCCTGGTTTCAATAGCACCATAGGTTCCCTGAATGAAGTTTTTCCACTCCCATGCCTGTGACCCAAGGAAGATAATACCCCCAATGATGGTCAACAACATGTAAAGGGTTACTTTGCCCCTCTTCATTTGATGGCCGGCGTCTACCGCCAAAACCATGGTCACAGAAGAAAAAATAAGGATAAAGGTCATTAAAGCCACATAGTACATTGGGGCATCTACCCCGTGCAAGAAAGGAAAGTGGTTAAAAACCTCATCGGCAATAGGCCAGCTGTTAGAAAATTTGTATCTCGCAAAACCGTAAGAGGCAAGAAAACCGGAAAAAGTAAGCGCATCAGACAATATGAAGAACCACATCATCATTTTGCCATAGCTCACTTTCAAAGGTTGATTCCCACCGCCCCATGTTTTTCCTTCGGTACCTGTTCTGGTAACAGTCGCTTCCATAGAAAGAGTTTGATTTTTAAAGTATGGGCAAAAATAGGTTTTTTATTTATCTAAAGAAATATAAAAATAAAAACAGGTATATCCAAAGGGCATCAACAAAGTGCCAGAAGGTAGCACCAAGTTCTAATCCAAGTGTTTGCCCTGCATGGTACTTCTGTTTAAAATGGTTATAAATTATTACCAAAAGCACAATTATTCCTCCTAAAAGGTGCACTAAATGCGACCCAACGATCAAATAAAGGAAAGAAGTAGTAACACTACTGGCACTTCCGGTAAAGAAATATCCGGTTTCCAGCAACTCATTGAAACTCTGGAACTGCAGGCCTATAAAGATAAAGCTAAGCAACAAAGTTCCCAAAAGCCCAACAGTAGCAAGCATGTGTTTATTCCGCTTTACGGCTTTTTCAGCAATGTGAAAAGCGACACTGCTCAAAAAGATCACCAGCGTGCTCCAGATAAAAGTAGCCGGTAACTGAAGATCAGATAGCCAGTCTGGCCGGTTTTTACTCACCACATAAGCACTGGTAAGGCCCGCAAACATCATAGCCATACTTATAATCCCGAACCAAAGCATCATTTTTTTGGCCCTGCCCTGTTTGTGCTGACTGGTTCCCTGTGTTAAATCCATACTCGAATTAATTTGTCTAATACATATATTATTTGCAGCAAGGTGATGTACGACACACTTGCAAGCATAAGTTTCTTTGCCGATTTTTCATCGCGCTTCCTGTAGAGCTGCACTGCATAATACAACATCCCCAAACCAAGAAGCAGTACAAGCGCGGCAGAAAGCGGCGTAATATAGAGGGCTCCTGTCATTCCCGTGGCCGGGATCAATGATACGATCAAGGTCCACAGCGTATAAAGCACAATTTGCACCGCAGTCCCTTTATCCCTCTTTCCGGTGGGCAACATGAAGAAACCACCTTTGGCGTAATCGTCATACAACCACCAGCCAAGGGCCCAAAAATGCGGAAATTGCCAGAAAAACTGGATCATAAACAGAGTTCCGGGTTCAATCCCGAAATCTCCGGTTGCGGCCACCCAGCCCAACATAAAAGGAATGGCCCCGGGAAATGCACCCACAAAAACAGAAAGCGGGGTTTTTGTCTTTAGCGGCGTATAAACACTTACATACAGTAAGATACTTATCGCACCAAACATTGCGGTGCGCGGATTGATAAGGTAGAGTATGATCAAGCCCAGCACCGTGAGCGAACTGGCGATGAGAAATGCGGTATTAACCGACATCCTTCCTGAAGGAACAGGCCTGTTGCGCGTTCTCTTCATCAAAAGATCGAGGTCTTTTTCCAGGATCTGGTTATAGGCGTTAGACGCCCCAACCAGGCAGTAACCTCCAATAGAAAGCATCACCACCGTAAGAAAGTCGATAGATTCTGCTCCTAAAAAGTATCCGGCAACCGAAGAAAATACTACGCTTACAGCCAGTCTCACCTTTGTAACCTCCTTAAGATCACTTACCAGGGATACGGCCGGACTATGTACTTGGGTGTTTTCCAAAAATGGCAATTTTGGCGCAAAGATACTTCTTAATTGGTTTTTACCAAGAACCTGACAGCGTTAAATTTAAAACTGAAGAAAAAATCAAAGATTGATAATCAATATCTTATATAGATCACATATCGAAATACCAGTTGAAAATATCGGTACGCAACCCAATATTGAACCAGTAGTTACTATTGCTAAAATGATTTAAAGTATTTACCTGTGGATCAAAATTCCGGTAAATAAAACTTCCGAAGAACTTCAGGTTAGTCACCGGATTTACTATATATCCCACTTCTGCCTGACTGAAAAATGACTGGGTGGTATTGCCCTGCCCAATTTCCACACCGGTTTCAAAAGGCCGGTCTTCTTCGGTTCTATAGATATTACCGCCGTAATAGGCGCCATTCTCAAGAAAATCGAAGCCGCGTTCCCCGTAGATGGCTTTCACGTGAGCGTAATACCTTCCGGTTTTATAGCGGGCTATGGCCACCAGCTCCCTAAAGTTGGCGCCCCACAAATGCGCCATAGATTGATTGGCATGCCCGTAATTAAGCGTGATGGTATTGTGCGAATAGGTATAAGGCCGCACCTGATTGTATTCAAGCTGTAAGTGAAGATCCTGAATATTAAATGCATTAAAATATTTTGCTCCTACCTGAAAGCCGTGTTTGTTCTTCCAGCTGCCCTCGCCCCCAAAAACATCAGTGGAAGAAAATTCATCAATGAGCCACTGCCCATAAGTAAGAAAACTGTTGTTCCATTTGTATTTTCCTGTAAGCCCAATAATGGCATTTCCCGCCTGTGCGCCGGTAGAAAATTCGATCGCCCTGTAAAAAATTACAGGATTGAGATAATTGAGGTCAAAGCCACGGTTATTGTCATTCTCCCACATCACCGATTCAAAAAAGCCGATATTAAGGCGCTTTGTGACATTATAGCTCAAGTAGTGGTTGGCCATGAACTTGGTACGGTAAGAATCCTCTCCAGTAACTTCGGGCCGCACATCGCGAAGTGACATCCAGGTGTTGGTGTATTTGATCTTCCAGAAGCTGGTATTCAGCTTAAAAAATGGGTATGGCGAAGCATTGTCGCTCAACAGCAAAGACCTGTACCCGTCACCAATAAAATTCTTCCCGTGGCCAAACTGCAAATTGATAAATTTTGCAGGGCTAAAAGAAAGATAACCTTCAGCTACAGGATAATCGTAAGCCTGGCCCATAAAAGGCTTGGCAATCCCCCGGCCGGGAATAATGGCAGCACCTTCGGTACCCGGCCTTATAGATTCTGCATATCGATTAAAATAATCTGCAAACCGCCCCTGATTTTCATAAACCACCGAGTAAAAATTGAAATTCCTGCCCAGCCCACCCTGAATAATCGCTGCCCGGGTGTTGTTATAGGTCACATCAAGCTCACTGTCAAGGTCTTTCCCAACCTGCAGGTCAAGCCCAAAATCTATCGTAAACCAGTAATCTTCGCCCTGAAATTTAAAAAGGTGCTCATTCCACAATTTTCTTTCAAACCAGGAATTAACCGATTTTTGCATGCCCAGCAACTCTTCTTCAAAGCTGTAGTACTTTTTTACTTCGGAAAACAAAAAGGGTTTGGAAGCCGAATGAAAATTGGTTCCCACCATGTTCACCTCATCTTCAAACCTGCTGTAGAACTCGTGAGATAACGGGATATTGATCTCACTCTCAAACCTTGGGTGATCAAAATCAAGAGAAGCGATTTCGCCGTATTCCCGGCTTAGCGCAAAATCCTTTTGCCGCCCCACAATTTCAGCTTTCACAACTTCCACTTCCTGCTCTACAATAACTTCGGAAGCAGCTTCAGCTTCTACAGGAATATTCACCGGCATTCGAAACTGCATGTCAATTGGCCTGCCGTTATAAGTGGCAGGAGAAATCTGCGGAAGGGTTCCAAAAATGCGATTTATTTCATCCTTTAATTCAGGATAAGCGGCATTGATATAATTTATTCTGAAATTTCCGTCGCTGGTAACTTCAAAAAGTACCACTACCTGACCTTCGTAATTATCTTCAGCAACAATTTGAGGCAGGCGAAACTGCGCCCTGATCTTCTTTTTCAGAGTGGTGGTGAAACAGGCTTCCTCCTGCTCAAAAGCCACAGCTTCACATTCAGAAAACTGCGGAAACCTCTCCGGATCTCCTTTAAAGTCCTGGGAAAAAGCGAAAAAAGGGAGGAAAAAGATGAGGAGCGGGTAAAATTTAGTCATATCCTGCACAAAGCTGAATGGATTACGGGGGAAAGATACATTTTTTTAAATATCTGGAATATGTTCCTTCAGCCAAAAAAAATCCCGCAGAAAACTACGGGATCAAAAATGCCATTTTTGAATACTTTTATTCCTGTATCCTGAAGGTTATGGGCAAAGAATAGATCACCCCCACAGGCCTGCCAGCCTGTTTACCGGGAATGAGATCGGGAAAAGCATTGATCACCCTAATGGCCTCTTCCTCCAGTTTTGGATGTGGCCCACGTGCGCCAATGGCTTTCACCGTACCGTCTGTTTGAACTTTAAAACTTACGTAAATGCGATGCAGGCCACTCAAACCTAATTTTTCGCTCAGGCCTTTATCAAAAGTGCGACCTACAAACCTGTTTACCTGTTCGCTAAAACACTGTTTCCGGGCATCATTATTTTTGAGACCTTCACATCCGGGGAAAACAGGCACCTCTTCTACCGCGTGAATATTGTAGTCTTCGATCTTTTCTTCCTCATCAATATATTCCACTTCTTCAACCGCAACAATCTCTTCAAGGGCTTCTGTAGGCGCTATCAGGGTCTCCTCCTTAAGCTCATCGTCTTTAATGATCTCTACCTCTTCAGTTATTTCCTTCGGAAGCTGGGGCGGCTTCACGTCTTCCAGCCGGGTTACCGGCACTGCTTCTTCTTCAAAAGCATAAGCCATTTGCAGCTCTGGCTGGGATACAGGCGCCGAAGGTACCTGCCATTCTATGAGTTGCCAGGCCATGAAAAGCGCGAGGACCAACCCCAATTGAAAAAATAAAATGCTCCTTTTTGAAAGATCTGCCTTTGTATTCTTCTTGTTTTTCATAATAATATATTTATAGATTAATTAATTACGGAATCAAAAGCAGATGATAAATCACCTTTTTAACTACATTAATAACATAACCTCAATAATTAAGCCGAAGAGCAGCAGCCTATCTAGATTGCACATACTTTAAGATAAACCTGAAAGTTTAGAGCAAAAAAAAATCCCGCAGTAGTTGCGGGATTTTTTTTTATTCAAAATGACTGTCCTAGTCTTGCACCCTAAAGGTGATAGGCAGGGAGTACAATACCCCAACCGGTTGACCACGTTGCTTACCAGGTTGCATTTTAGGCAGCATATTTACTACTCTTTCTGCTTCCTGCTGCAGGCGTGGGTGTGGAGCACGTGCCCCTAACACAGTAACCGAACCGTTCTTTTCAATTCTAAACTGAACGTAGATCCTGTTAATTCCTGAAAGACCAAGATCACTTCCCAAACCTGTATCAAACCTACGGTTTACAAATTCGTTGATCTTTTCACTCATACAGTTCTTACGGGCATCGTTGTTCTTCTGGTTTTCACATCCGGGAAAAACAGGCACATCTTCAATAACTGCAAACGGAACGTCCCCAATTTCTTCCTCTTCTTCAACAACCTCTACTTCTTCAACTTCCACGATTTCTTCCTGGTTAGTCTCAGTAGATTCGATCACAGTTTCTTCAACTTCTTCTTCATCCTCTACGATCTCGATAACCTCGGGTGCTGGTGGCGGTGGTGGCGGTGGTGGTGGCGGTGGTGTATTCAATTCGGTGATTGGCACATCTTCCTCCTCCAGGGCGTCCATATCAACCATTCCGGTATCAATAACCTCCCTGTCGTAGGTTTTCCACTCAATCGCCTGCCAGGTGACAAAAAGCATCACGATCATTCCAATCTGGAAGAACAGAACGCTTCTTCTGGACAAATCAGCTTTTGGGTTCTTTTTGGGTTTCATAATTCCGTTTTAATTATAGGTTGGCTAAAATAATTAATTTTTCATTAAATCTAAATTTATCTTAGCTTTTAACCTCGTTAGATTTTTCCTTAAGATCCAGACGACCACTCCGGCCACTACCACACCCGTGGTATTAGCAAGAATATCAAAAAGATCGGGTTGACGATAACTGGTTATTACACCCTGAAGAACCTCAATAAAAATGCCAAAGACTATTGAAGCCAGGGAAATAATGATTATCCTCTTAAAAAGGCCTTTTTGCTCAAAGGTAAAAAGGCCGAAGAACATCCACAGCAGGCCAAGACCAAAATAGGCGCCGCAGTGCATGGCTTTATCACTCATCCCCAGGTTTTTCACAGGCGTGTCGGCAAGGTTGATGAGAGACAGGTATAGTATAAGCCCCGTATAGATTAAGGCAGGAAAAAAGAAAAGAAGTTTAACCTTCAACAATTTCTGTGTATTCCTCGGCACTTAAAAGGTCGTCAATTTGAGAAGCGTCACTAAAGCGGATCTTCACCATCCAGCCTTCGCCATAAGGGTCTGAATTCACTTTCTCTGGCTCGTCTTCAAGACTCTCATTAAATTCGATGATCTCCCCCGAAAGTGGAGCAAACAGGTCAGACACTGTTTTTACAGCTTCAACGGTACCAAAAACCTCTTCCCTGTCAAGAGTTTCGTCTACAGTTTCTACTTCTACATAAACGATATCCCCCAACTCTCCCTGGGCAAAATCGGTAATACCTACTACTGCTACATCTCCTTCAATTCTCACCCATTCGTGATCATTGGTGTACTTTAAATCTTTTGGAATTTTCATGGTTAGTATTTTTGTATAACAAAGGTAATTTTTTAATCGTTTTAGTCAAGCTTCCCGTTTTAATTTCCGAAGTTATATCTCAAAGTCACACCCGAACGTATAGTGGTTTGAGGATATGCTGTAGAAATGGCATATTCAGAAAAACTGTGATCGTAATAAACTTCTGCAGTAAGGTTCTTGGAAAGGGCATAATCGGCCTTAAAATAAATTGCCCAAATATCCTGCCCGGCCGTTACCTGACTATTATCTATATCGAGATATCTTATCACCGTCTCGTTGTGGCGGTAAGAAACATCTGCCTTAAAGTTAAGGTCACTGCTTAGAATTCTTTGACGCCCTCCAAACTTGGTATCTATTTTAAGGTCTTTTATGCGGTAACCCAGCCCCAGCGTGTATTGGTTCCCGTTGATTTCGGTAAGCAGGTTGTTGTCAAAACTCAGTGACAGTGCCCGGTCTTTCTGAATATCGGCTAAAATCTTAACCGAATTTGCCATTTCAAGATCAACGCGAATCAACGGACTAAACTGTTCGGTGAGGTTCACGTTTGAAAACAGCAATTCACTCTTGTAGTTCCCGGCCTGGTCAACTTCCCGCTGATTCTCAGGCTTGTAATCGAGATTGCTCTGAAACTGGTTAAGGGTATAACCAGCGGTGTAGCCGTGATTAATTGAAAATCTTTTAAAATTCTTTCTGAACCATGGCAGGCGCATAAAGCCGGTGTATTTAAGGTTCCAGTTTGGAAGTGGAAAATCTCTGAAAGCACCTAATGAAACATCATCGGGGTCGGCGCCCGAATAAGCCGCTAAAAATGCCGGAAGCAGTACATTCTGACTATTCCTGCCAAAGCCCACCGGGTAACCTTCAGCATCGGTCTCATTAGGATCAAACCCGTTCGCCACTGCAAGCCTCCTTGCCACGGCCAGCCTGTTCTCCCTGAAGTCCTGGAAAGTAGCTGAAGATTCTGCCGAACTCTGGCTGAAAGCTGTCTTCAGCAGCACTGTAGAAATACTGAAGTTCCCATATGTAAGCGGGGTAAGCGGATTATACCGGCCTTCCGTGACCCTGTAATTCTCCTGAAAAGTTTCAGAATACAACCGGTTTGCGGTAAGCTGAATTGTAAGGTCGGGCAGAAGTGAAATTTCGGCGTTGATGCCAAGCTGCTCGTTTTCCACTTCGGTGTACTGCTGGTTAAAATCTTCGTAAAGGGTAAGCCAGCCTTTGCGAGCCGCCATATACCTCACGTCTTCCTGGCTCCCCACGGTAAAGCCAAAGGTAGGGTTCCAGGTTCCCAAAAATCCGATGTCATTGGTATAGCCCGGCAAAAAGATCCCGTTGTTCTCCTGGTAATTTACCTGTACTCTCCTAATGGAAGTAAGCAGCCCAATCATGGTATTATACGTTCTGTCTCCTGCACTAAGCCTGGCAACATCGGCCTGTGACGGCGCTGCTGGTTTATTGCCCAAAGTGGGCACTGCCCTGCTTCGCTCCTCGATGGTATTTGGGCCTCCCCCGGGGCGGGTCCTTTTCTTAAGCCCAATATAATCGTAAAGCGTCTGCATTTCAAGGTTTGCACTTATCTGGTGCATATTGGAATTCTGAATGCTGTTCCCAAGATCGGGTACGTCTTCAAGAGTTTCATAAATTTCGGAACCACGTTCCCACTGGAAGTTCCCTGTATAAGAATAAGTGGTTTTAAGGAAACCAAGCGCCGGGATCTTTGAAAGTGGAAGATCATAATTGAGCTGCAGCGACTGGAAATGTTGATTTGGAATCCCTGTATTGAAGAACCCGTCCCACACCCTGGTGGTGGTATCGGGATTGTTCTCATCATCAAAGTAATTTCTCACTACCCTGTTGGTCGAAGAATCAAAATTGAGCCTCAGGCTTTTGGTGAAATTGTAATTGATGGTGTACTGCCAGTCAAACAGGAAATTTCTCTGGTATAAAGTGGGAATTCCGTTAAGGAACCCAGGAGGCAGATTGATCTCCCTGAATTTTTGTTCATTGTACTGCCTGAAGATGGTAGAGGTAGCCGTAATGTTTGAGGGAAAAACGTTAAAGTTGAAATCTCTCAAAAGTGCAAAATACGCGCTACTGTCAAGGGCTTTTACATTTCGCAAAGGCTCGATATTCACCGGTGCAAATGTATAATCGTAAGTTGCGCCCACCCGCACGGTTTGATCAAAAGCATCTTCTATTTCAAAATCCCTGTGATCTACCTGGTTGTAACTTCCCGAAACACTTAAATTTTCAATATCATACGGCATGGGCTTATCGTCATTGACCCGCTCCTTGCGAAGTCCAATAACGTTAATACTTTGGCGACGGGTGTAATCTTCGGCCCTTTCTTTTAGGTCATTCCTTATCTCTTCTGTTGCGGCATTGTCAAGCACGGTCTCGAGCTCCAGGTCAAGAAATTCCGGATCATATTTGGGGGTGATCAATTCTTCGCCATAGCTGTAACTCACCGGGATTCTCACCCCCCAATTGCGCGGCAGCAACTGCCCCATATTGAGGTTGCTCACCACGTCATACTGAAGGAAATCTTCTCGGCTTCGCTGGTTTGGCCCCTGCTCCAGAGACCCAAACCCCACCGTACTCTTTCTTCCGGTAGCCGAAAGGTTTGCGAAATCGGCCACGTTGGCATCCATATTTACAATTGCTGCCCAGCCACCTTCATTATCGAGTTCAGAAAGCCGAAGTTCGTTGAACCATACTTCGCCGCAAAGGTTTCTGGAAGTGGCTTCAGAAAGGCCATTTTTGACACCCAGCATCAGCATTCTCACATTTCCGAAGCTTGGGTTTCCTTTGATTCCAACCCTTAAACGCCCCATCTCATAAGGCGCATCGGCTGCCACCATTTCTCCGGCTTCGTTAAAGAAGTTGAGCTCGGTAGAGACCAATTCAGGATTTCCAATGACGGTGGCTTTCACTTCCTGCAACAATTCGAGCGACAGGTTCATCCGGTTTTCTGCAGGCCATATTTCTGAAGCCGAAACAGCCCCAAATTCGGTAGGCTTCAGCGGAATTTCAATCTGGTAAAAGTTATCGGTAAAATCGGTACCAATCCTCATAAAGGCCACCAGTTCCCCTTCCTGCCATTTTAACCTGTTCACTACAGGCTCGGCATGAATGAACATTTCAAGGTTCTTATACTGGCGCATGTCTAACTGGAAGTTTTTATAAACCCCGCGGGCATCCTGCGGCTCCAGGTCACAAACATTAATGGCAAGCGACTGCTCGTTCTGCCTCACCGTGGTATTGTTGTTCATCAATTCTTCACGATCTACACCCGGAGGCAATACATACGGAATAGGCTGCCTGTTCTCGTTCTCTTCGATACTTACCGAAGAAACCGTGAAAGTGGTACTTTCATTGGCCGGATCAGATTTGTCTGGATCCAGGGTCTGGGTGTACCTGCGATAGTCCCCGCGCACCAAATCCATAGTTCCAAACCTCAACACGGTGGGTTCCTCAAATTCTGTGAGGTACATTCTCATGAACCTTATAGACCTGAAATCACCAATCCCTCCATTGGCCGCGGTAGGCTCATAAATTGGAATTTTAAATTGCAGCCATCTCACCGGCATCTCCTGCCCGTTGGGCAAACTTATCGTGAAGTTCTTCACATCGGTCACGTAGCGGCTGTTGTCAATATTCATATTCGGGTAAACAGGCACTTCATACTCGTAGTAACTGTCAACCGTATTCATGGTATTGTCGCGGTTAAGGTCTTCTACAGTGGGAAGCGTGCTGTTCCCGCGATTGGTATTCGAAAAATCGGGCGGGGAGTTTCCTTCAATTCCGTTGTAGTCGTAGTAGCGCTCTAAAATTCCTCCGGAAGCATTCAAAAAGTAATCGTAGTTATCGGCTGCCGGATCGGGAAGGCTTTGGAAAGCCGGATATTGCGCTGCTTCTTCAGCATCTGAAAGTCCGTCGTAACCCACATCCTGATTCAGCCTTTCCTGGCCTTCAGAATTAAACGCGTAGATAAGCGATTGGTTAGACGGCACCTTACCAAATTCTGTAGGCGTGGTATTTTGTACACCTCCGTCTACCGGAAGGCCATTTTCATATTGTTTCCTGCCGTCCTTTAAAACATCTTCTGAAATGTTCCCCAGGTTAAAGACCAGCTTTCCGCCGTCATTCCCGGCATTTTCTGAATACAGGAAAGGGTCCATCATCCAGAATTCAATGTACTCCACATTGCTCTGTTCAAAGTTGGTGGAATTTATGGCCCGGCTTATCCCTCCAAAATTTTCCGAAGGATTTGGCAGGGTATTGCCGCCGGCAGCCTGCGGATTAAAGTTATAAGGCCCACGAATGTTGGGGTAGTAAGCGAGATCCAGAGTATAAAGCACCTGCGACTGCCCCTGCACCACGTCTATATTGGGGAAAATCTCATTTAAAAATACCCTTCTGGTGGCATAGCTGGAAAGGTCGGAATCTGAAACTCCCGAAGGCCTGCTGCTTCCGTAGAAAACAGGATCTATGCTGTACCAGGCGAGTTTTGCCCTTTTATAGTTGGTCGCGAGGTTCCCGTTGGCCAGCTCACCTCCAAAACCAAGCGGCACACTCGAAAGCTCCCACCCCAGCGGATTATCTATGGCAATAGAGGTTTGTGCAGCTTCAAAATCGTCTACATAAGTGGTGGCACGGCCATTGAATTCACTTCCTTTTGGTGCTCCCGGCACTAAATACGCCACTTCACCGCGCAGCGATAAATTGGAAGCAACATCGGTGTCAATATTCGGAAGTTTGTTCACCCAGCGGGTCAAAAATGGCAATTCTGTTGAGTAATTCAGGTTAAGCCCAAGAATGGTATTGTTGATGGGCTCATAACTGTAGTTCGATTTTTGGGTTAAGGGGCGTTCGTTGAGATTGAGGTAGGTAGCCCCCATCAAAAAGTTCTCATTGAACAAATGCTCTACATGCAGCCCGGTAAAGCGCTTTGTTTGCTGCCCAAAAAGGGCATTATTCTCTGTTGATATCTGGATAGGGATATTTGAGGCCAGCAAAGCTTCATCAAGAATCTGCACCCTTCCAAACTGGTAATTCACCACGTAATCTACACCTTCCTGCAGCACCCGGCCTCCCGCCGTCACCGTAACCGACCCCTGCGGAACATTAAATGCGCCAATTGCAATCCCTTCAACATTTGAAGATTTGTAACGCCCGCGAAGCTGGAACTTATTCTTCTCTGCCTGCTCCTGCTCTGCCTGTGTTTTGGTAGTTTCGTAAAGCGCCCTGAAAACGTATTTTTGCTGATTGGCATTCCAGGTCTCCGGAATTTCATAAACCTCTGAACCGGTATTTGGATTGGGGTCAAGTTTTCTAAAAAGATAACTCCCGAAGGGTTCAACCGAGGTAAATATAATATTCCCGGTTTCAGGATTAATGGTAATTCCCGGCACAAAGTCAAAGAACCCGTCGCCTCCCGAAATAGGGTCTCCCGCAACATTGAGGTTATCGAGGTTAAACACCCTTAAAAGTGTGGTTTGCTCTACATCTTCGGGCAGGGGAACACCGTCTACACCGGTGATGTAATTGAGGGGCTGAGGATCTGTATAGACTATATTCATCCTGAAATCTTCCCGTTCCAGATTAAATGCCGCCAGGTTGTAGATGTTCTTCATCATAAGGTCCCACACCGGCTCCTCTACATTGGTAACAGAACTTTTCAGCATTTTCACCACCAGGTTTTGAGACACAGAAGATTCTACTCCCGTACCTCCCGAGGCGTCAATCCCGTCACTGGCAAATTCACCCACCTGGTAAACTTCACCTCCCACGGTGTATTGAAAAGCCACCCCAAGAATTTCATCACTTGCCAGCCGCTGGTTGAGGGAGATGTACCCCAACCTGGTATCTACCCGAAATTCGGTTGGTTTTAGCTGCCGCGCATTTTCCAGCTTTACGTAATCCCTTCCTTCTGAAACCTGCAAACCTCCAAAACCAGACTCTACCCTGGCCACATCGCGTATTGCAGGGCTAAGCACAGATTCCTGCGGACCTGTAATCCCGAATGGGTTAAGGTCGTTATTGCGGTTATCGGCAAAAGAACCTGCGGGCCGGTTAAAGAATCCTGCCGGCGGATTCTCGAGCCCCACATTTCCCGCTACCGGGGCTTCCCCAAGATCTTGTATAGCTACAATGTTACGGGTATCTGTGAGGTTCTGCACGTTATTCGTCCTGTTGGTCACCCAAACCTGAACCCGGGTGATCTGCACATTCGAATTTATAAAGGGGTAATCTTCAAGAGCATCGTCATAATGATCTCGGAAGTAATGAGCGAGGAAAAAGTGCTTATTCTCGTCGTATTCTATAGCGAACTTGTCGAATTCCTGAACAGTTGCGCCACCCTCAACATTTACGGTACGCCGCTCACTCTTTTGTTCAGAAAAAACTCCGGTGATCGTGGTTTTGCCAAACTGAAGCTGGGTCTTGATCCCAAACAGGCTCTGTGCCCCCTGTATCAAAGCTGAATTTAGGGGCATGTTGATATTCCCCACCTCGATCTTTTGGATAATATCATCTTCGGTAGGGGTGTACTCGAGTTTTAACTGGTTCTGAAAATCGAAAGTTGACTCTGTATCGTAATTTGCGGTCACTTTAAGGCGTTCGCCAACATTTCCAAGCAGGCTCAACTGAATTCGCTGATCAAAATCGAAGGTGAACGAACTCCTGTTACGGGGCGAGAAAGCAGGGTTATCCCTTTTTGAATACAAAACCCCCAGGTCAAGCGCGACCGATCCCTGCGGAATAAATTCAATGTCGCCCCCTCCAAATATATTCTGAAAGAAATCTGAGTTCACATAAAATCCCGGAAGCAGATCTCTCTGCCCTTCCTCGGTACCTTCTTTCCTTCCCGATAAAGCATCTGATTTTTCTTTGAAATACTGCTGCATTTCCTCCTGTATCACCAGCTCCTGGTACTCTTCGGGAGTAAGGATGAGAGGGGCGGTTATATTCAGCCTGCCCAGGGTTTCGGTATAAATATACCGGTCTATAACCGGATCATAAGTGTAAGAAGCAACTATGCTATTGGGATCAGGCAAGCGGAGTTTCCCCAGAGAATACCCCGTTTTTGTAGTGTCCTGTTGAACGAGTGTATCCTGTGCCAGGGCAGGCGACGAAAATACCAGTACACCAATAAGTGCAAGGGAGATTGAAAGCCAAAACCTGAAATTGTAATTTTGCTCCAAAGGAGTCATAGTTTTTTAAGTGCCTGCTTTATAAGAGATTCTACTGAAGCATCGGGTTCTGCCTTCACAATTTTCTCCACTACTTTTTCGGATTGCTTTCTTGTATAACCCAGGGTCTCTAAAGCTGATAACGCTTCTTCACGATTTGTATTGCTTTGTGTTGCCGAAACTTCTTCAATACCAAAGACTTTTACGATTTTATCTTTAAGATCTATAATAACCCGCTGCGCCGTTTTTGCCCCAATCCCTTTTATTCCCTGAATTGTCGCCACATCCCCGGCAGCTATTGCCTCCATGATCTGCACGGGCTCAAGCGAAGATAACATGCTGCGGGCAGTGCTCGCCCCCACTCCAGAAACCGAAATTAAAAGCCTGAAGATCTCCCGCTCAGTCTTTCCCCAAAAGCCATACAGGGTATGGGAATCTTCTTTCACCTGCAAATGTGTGTACAGCTGCAGGGATTCCTGCGAAGGAATCTGGGAAAAAGTGTTAAGCGAAATATGAATGAAATAAGCCACCCCGTTGCAATCAATCACCACATTCGTCGGATTTTTTTCAACCAGTCGGCCTTTAATACTATAGATCATGGAAAATAGACAGTTAAGGCGTCAAATGTAGTAAAATTTGCAGGATGAAGAAATAAGAAAATCCCTTTGCCCACGGTACTCAAAAAAGGTATTTTTCCGCATCATTTTTTCAGTTCTCCAGCTAAACATCTCTATGATCTTTCTTAATACTACTCCAGCGCAATAATTTATTTCTTATCGCTTTGCCCTGCGCTCCTTCTCCTGTGCATCAACCACTGCTACGGCAGTCATGTTCACAATTTCTTCAACGCTCGCACCCAATTGCAGCACGTGCACCGGCTTGTTCATCCCCATAAGGATTGGCCCCACAGATTCTGTTTTGTTGAGCTCTTTTAACAACTTATAGGTGCTGTTACCCGAATCGAGGTTGGGGAAAATAAGGGTATTCACCTTACGCCCCGCCAGTTTTGAAAAAGGAAATTTTTTCTGTAACAGTTCGCTGTTCAAGGCAAAATCGGTTTGCATTTCCCCATCTACAATAAGGTCGGGGTAAAAACGGTGCAAATAATCTACGGCGTCTTTCACTTTTTCGGCCTTTTCATTCTTTGAAGAACCAAAGTTTCCGTAGGAGATCATGGCAATGACCGGTTCCATTCCGAAGAGCTTCACGGTACGGGCGGTCATTTGTGCTATTTTAGCCAGCTCTTTTGCGCTGGGATCCACATTTACAGAAGTATCGCTAATAAACAAGGGCCCGCGGGAAGTGTTCATCAAATTGGTGGCGGCTACTTTTGAAACCCCTGCGGCCTTGCCTATGAGCTCAAGCATAGGCTTGAGCACAGTGGGATAAGCCCTGGAGTAGCCCGAGATCAAAGCATCGGCATCGCCGGCGTTCACCATCATTGCAGCAAAATAATTGCGCTGCCTCATGAGAAGCTGCGCATCATAACGGGTAACCCCCTTGCGCTTCCGGGTTTGCCAGTAAACTTCGGCGTATTTGGTACGGCGGTCATTCTCGTCATCGCTTTTGGAGTCGATAATATCCACATCATCGGCATGAAAATCGATTTCCCGCATCAGTTCTTCAATCACATCGCGGCGGCCCAGCAGGATTGGTTTTGCTATACCTTCATCATGCGCAATTTGAGCTGCCTTAAGCACATCGAGGTGATCGGCTTCAGCAAAAACCACGGTCTTCGGGCTCATTTTGGCCCGGTTCATAAGCAGGCGCGTGATCTTATTGTCATTGCCCATTCGCTCGAGCAGTTCATGCTCATAGCGTTCCCAATCGAGAATAGGATTTTTGGCGACCCCTGTTTCCATCGCGGCTTTTGCCACTGCCGGCGGCACCTGGGTAATCAATCGGGGATCGAAAGGTTTGGGAATGATATAATCTTTCCCAAACAGCAGCTTGGTTTCGCCATAGGCGATATTCACCTGCTCTGGCACCGGCTCTTTTGCCAAAGCCGCAAGTGCCTTTACCGCAGCCATCTTCATCTCTTCATTGATCTTGGTGGCGCGCACATCGAGAGCTCCGCGGAAAATAAACGGAAATCCCAGTACGTTGTTCACCTGGTTGGGATGATCGCTGCGGCCCGTGGCCATAATGATATCTTTGCGGGTAGCCACGGCCAGGTCATAATCTATTTCGGGTTCGGGGTTTGCCATGGCAAAAACGATAGGGCGTTTTGCCATTTTCTTCAGCATTTCGGGTTTTACGATATTCCCCACCGAAAGCCCCAGGAAAACATCGGCTCCATCCATGGCCGCCGATAAATTTTCGTATCTTTTCTTTACCACAAACCTCTTCTGAAGTTCAGAAAGGTCTTCGCGGTCTTTGTGCAACGCTCCGTTCACATCAAACATCACGATGTTCTCAATTTTCACGCCCAGGGCAACATAGAGGTTGGCACAGGCAATGGCTGCCGACCCGGCTCCCGAGATCACAACTTTTACCTTGCCTATCTTCTTATTGGCAAGATCTAGCGCATTGAGCAGAGCCGCCGAAGAAATAATTGCTGTACCGTGTTGATCGTCGTGCATCACCGGAATATCAAGCTCGGCCTTCAACCTGCTTTCAATCTCGAAAGCTTCGGGCGCAGCAATATCTTCCAGGTTTATCCCTCCAAAAGTGGGAGCTATATTTTTAACAGTATCCACAAAGGCATCCACATCTTTGGTATCTACTTCAATGTCAAACACATCGATATCGGCAAAGATTTTAAAGAGCAGACCCTTGCCCTCCATCACCGGTTTGGAGGCTTCGGGCCCAATATCGCCAAGCCCGAGCACGGCTGTACCATTAGAGATCACCGCCACCAGGTTGCCCTTGGTCGTATACTTGTAAACGTTTTCTTTATTTTTATGGATTTCCAGGCAGGGCTCGGCCACCCCGGGTGAATAAGCCAGTGAAAGATCGCGTTGAGTAGAATATTTTTTTGTTGGCACCACCTGTATTTTACCCGGGTGCGGCTTTGCGTGATATACCAGCGCTTCACGTCTTTTGCGTTCGTTCCTCATAATTCCCCTGTTTTTTCAGGCGGTACAAAGGTAATAGTTTCGGCTATATGGCTTATTAATGCCGCTCACTTTTTAGTAAGCACCACTGCCGGTGCGGGCTCGAATTGTAATAACAACAAGACCTCTTCCTGAAGGTTTTCATTTAAATATAAGCTCCCCCGGCGGCACCAGCGCGTTTAGCTTCTCTACATATTGCTCCGGAAGCAACTCCAGCCCCAGTTGATAGGAAGCATTCATCCAGCCAAAGCCCGAGGTGGTGATATAATCAAATTCGGTTCCCACGTTGCCGTATTCAGCGTAAACCTTGTGCGTGGCATCAACAACATCATATTTTTCGGGGATTGTTCCGTTGTAATCTACCGCATTTTTGGTAATCATCCACAGCCAGCGATAAATGAGCTCATAGGCTTGTGCTTCATAGCCATAATCGAGCAAGCCCTGCCATAGCAGCATTTGGTGCGGCGCCCAGCCATAAGGATAATCCCATTGCCGCTGCACCTCATTGGTAGCATTTTTTTCTACGGAAGATCTTGCACTTGAGAGAATTCCGCCCTGCGCCTGTAGATCGTGCATTAATTGAGGTACCATCCTTTCTGCCTGCTCTTCGGAAGCCAGTCCGCTCCACAAGGGGTAAAAGTTGGTGGCCGAAGTATATCCAGTTTGTTCCCCGGTTTTAAAATTGTAGTCGTAAAAGCTGCCGGAATTTTCATTCCACAAATACCTGTTCATAAGCTCTTTTCGATCTTCGGCTTTTTCTTCCCAGTGATCATCGGTGTAGGTTTTTCCTGTAGAAGTGGTAAAACGCCCGTCAAAATATTCATCAATGAGATACTCAAAATCCTTTTCATATTTATAGAGCAGGGAATTGAGATCTACGGTGTTGAGATAAGCCGTTCTGTTCTCCAGCCGCCAGGAAGTATCATGCCCGCTCTCGCGCAAACTGCGATCGTGCAGGAAATACTCATCTACTTCAGGCGCATCTATTTCTCCCGACTGGTACTTCTCCACAAATTCTGAAACTTCCAAACCATATTTCTCTGCAAATCCCCGAAGCACCTCGTCAAAATGCCCTTTTTCAGTCTCCGGCGGTATACCAATCCCTTCAGCAAAATAGCGGTTTAAACCGTTTCCAGTAAGACGTTCGCCTTTTACCATCCACACCTGCCCGTATTCTTTTATGGCTGCCTCCAAAGCCTTCCGCAGCCATTTTTCATCCTTTTCTTCCATGGCTTCATAAACCTCCCGCACAAAAGAAGACATGAACGGCGGCTGAGTCCTGGTGAGGTAGTAGGAGCGATTGGCATTGAGGATCTTTCCGTAGTGATTGATCTGGTAGATAAAATTATCTACCATGGCCCTGGCAAGATCTATCCTGCCGTCAATAAGCAGCCCCACACCTTCAAAATAACTGTCCCAGCCGTACATTTCGTTGAACCTGCCGCCGGGAACCACAAACGGAACCCCGCGCCCATCCTCAATTTTTAGAGCCAGCAGGCCCGGCTTCTCATTTATGGATTTCACGTATTGCGGTGTGATTTTCTCCGGAAGCACCACGACCTCAAACCCGCTTAATTCCTGCTGAAGATCCTTGTAATATTTTATTCCTGAAGTATCTGTTGCCGGCACGTACAGCCGCTGCACCCCATCTGAAGCTTTTGTATCCCTCAGGATCTTCTCAATCCCCTTCCGGTCTATGGTGCGGGTGAGGTCATCCCAAAATTGCTCTTTGATCCTGCGGGAAATTCGATCTGCCGGTTTTTCCTGAATCTCTTCCAGGCTGATTTCAAGATAATCCTCATCATTTCCCCTGGCAATGGCCAGCTCCTGAAGTAAATTTGATAAATAATAAATTTCCCCAATTGCTACCGAATCTCCCTGGGAACGGGGTATCAAAAATGGCATTTTTGGCTCGTCTTCTACCGTGACCTTCTTATCCCCATCGGTATCGGCCTGCTGCAACAGGCGCTGCATAGTCTTTTCTGTCTCCAGCTGAAATTCCTGTGCGAAAACAGGAGCATTCAGAAGAAACAGGAAAAAAATAAAGCTGAAAAATCTCCTTTTTGAGACCATAGTTTTTCTGTTGAAACAGAAAGTTACGAATTCTCAGAGAGAAAGCTTCAGGAATCTTTTTTGAGGAATTTAATGTTTCGGGTAAATCCGCTGTACTTGGTGCGTTTTACCGCCGACTTCCTGAAAACCTCCCGAAAAGTCTCTTCTGTGATCTCTTCCCAGTCTTTTTTGCTCATGCTCAACAATTCGGGATGCGGATTGAACAGCGGCTCGTTATGGGGTTTTGAAAACCGGTTCCACGGGCACACATCCTGGCAAGTATCGCAGCCAAAAGCCCAGTCATCAAACTTCCCCTTCATTTCCTGCGGAAGCTGATCCTTCAGTTCAATTGTGAAATAGGAAATACATTTGCTGCCGTCAACTTTGTAGGGTTCTACAATGGCATTTGTGGGGCAGGCGTCGATACAGGCGGTGCAGCTTCCGCAGTGATCGGTTACGGGCGCGTCGTATTCCAGTTCCAAGTCCACAATGAGTTCGGCTACAAAAAAGAACGAACCTTTTTGTTTGGAAAGCAGCAGCGTGTGCTTGCCCACCCAGCCCAAACCGGCTTTGGCGGCCCAGGCTTTGTCCATCACCGGCGCAGAATCTACAAAAGCCCTGCCTCCAACCTCGCCTATTTCCTGCTGCATGAACTGCAGTAAACTTTTCAGTTTATCTTTTATGACATAATGATAATCGGTGCCGTAGGCGTATTTGCTGATTTTGTAGGAATCTTCGCGCTGTTTCTCCTCGGGGTAATAATTGAGCAGCAGGGAAATCACGCTTTTTGAGCCCTCAACAAGTTTGGTGGGGTCGAGTCGCTTGTCAAAATAATTCTCCAAAAATGACATTTTTCCGTGTCTTTCTTTGGAAAGATATTCTTCCAGGCGCGGCGCTTCTTCCTCGAGAAATTCAGCTTTGGAAATGCCGCAAGACAAGAAGCCAAGGCGCTTAGCTTCGGCTTTAATTAAAGCGCTGTTCTTTGATCTTGCTGAATTATTCACTTTCTGAAACTTTGCAACTTCTGTGCCCAACACAAAAAATTATGAGGTGCCAAAAATAGCATTTTTGGAAGGGATTATTTCCGAAGCTTAAACTGAAGTACGGCGTTTTTTGGTTTAAGGGTGATGAGCGGCTGAATTTGGATTTCTCCCGGGCCGGCCTCAATTTTGTACCTGGAAACCAGTTCGGCTACCGTCATGACCATTTCATACATGGCAAAATTATTCCCGATGCATTTGCGCGGGCCTGCACCAAAAGGAAAAAAACTGGCGTATTTCCCTTCAAGAAATCTTTCAGGTAAAAACTGCTCAGGATCCTTCCAATGCTTTGGGTGCCTGTGGATCTCATAAATAGAAAACAACAGGCTGGAACCTTTGGGATAGAATTTCCCTTCGAATTCGTCATCTTCGAGGTTCACCCTGTCAATAAAATATACCGGCGGATACAGCCTCATGCCCTCTTCCACCACCGCCTGCGTATAGCGGCAATGCCTTAGGAATCCCATAAGATCTTCGGGATTATCTTTGGCAAGTTGCACTTCTGCGAGTATTTTCTCCTGCACTTGGGGATTTCTTCCCAGCAGCTGGGTAATAAAAGTCAGTGCATTTGAAGTAGTTTCGTGGCCGGCCGTAAACAGGATGAGGATCTCGTCGATAAGCTGCTCATGCGTCATGGTATTGCCATCTTCATAACGGGCGTCGAGCAGCATATCGAGCAGGTCGTCTTCACGCTTGCCGCTTTGTTTGCGATCTTCAATAATGCGGGTGAGGATCTGCCTGGCCTCGGCGGTTAGGTCGAGGTGTTCCTTAATTTTTCCAAACCACTTAAAGTACCAGCCCAGGTACGGCTGCCGCAGCTCCTTCACGAGCATTTTTTGAGCAGCTTCGGTAATAAACTGAAGCCTGTCGATCTCCCGCTGGCCCACGGCACTGCTGAAAAGGGATTTTACCACAGTTTGAAAAGCAAGGTCATTGTACACCGGAAAAACATCCATGGGTGCCGTGGTATTGATCTTCTTCAACTCTTCCACGATTGCCGATTGCACTTTATCTAACAGCCCCGCCAATTGCTTTTTGTGAAAAGCAGGCTGGATGAGCTTACGCTGTTTTTTCCAAAGCTCTCCTTCGGCAGTGAGCAGGCCCTGACCCAGATATTTGGCCATATCTACAGTCTGAATTTCCGATTTCGTGTAGTTCTTCTGATTCTTCTGAAGCACATATTCGGCAAAACCAGAATCACGGGAAAAGATGATCTCCCTTCCCATCCCCACGTTCAGCAAAAAAGTGTCCCCGTGCTTTTCAAAATTCTGATGGTGAAACGGCAGCGGATTTTTTAAAATGCCAAGGGCACTTTTGTAAAAATGCTTTCGGGAAACTTTGGGTATGCCGTGGGTCTTTTTCATATTTTCAGTAATTTTTCAGACCTAATAGGTTTCTGAAACCCGTTAGGTAAGTCTAAAAGGCCAATTTTGAAATCCTTTGGTAACGCCTAAAATTTATTAAATAAAGACCTAACAGGTCTTGAAGACCTGTTAGGTCTGGCCCTGTAGAAAGTTACTCAGATAATCGGTTTGTAATTTTCTTTCATCATGCCAATGTTCGAACACTTCAGGATCGATAAGAGATAGTATATATTCTCTTTTCAGAAGAGAAGGTTTAGACGATTTATAAGCCTGATATGACGAAAATTTATAGGTTTTATAATCTTCAGTAAAACCGTGCTTTACCGGATTAAGATGAATATAAGCAATTAATTGAATTAAGTATTTCTCATCCTCCACTCTTTTTCTTTTAATATGTTCCTGAAAAAGACTTCCAGACCTGCCATATCTTTTATTAAAGGCTTTAGTGTAGGCGTTGAATAGATGTGAAAAAGCCAGGTGTGGCTTTTCACATAATTTAGGAGATAAATCCTGAGGATCTTTAAGCCTCAATAATAAATGGAAATGGTTTTTTAGAAGGCAGTAGGCATAAATGTCACAAACAGGCACTAAATATTTTTTAAGGAGATAAAGAAAATATTGATAATTCTCCAATTCTCTAAAAATATCTTCCTTATTATTCCCCCGATTGAAAATATGGTAGGTTCCACCCGGCTCCAGTACATCCTGTTTCATGTCCAAATACTTTAAAACCTAACAGGTCTTGAAGACCTATTAGGTTTGTTAAAACAGTCCTCCCTGGATACCGCCTCTTACTCTTCCGAGGTGTTTATAGGCCGCCTCGGTGACTTCTCTTCCCCGGGGGGTGCGCTGAATGAAGCCCTGCTGAATTAGGAAAGGTTCGTATACTTCTTCTATAGTCTCTGCGCTTTCACTAACGGCGGTTGCCAATGTGGTAATTCCAACAGGACCACCTTTGAATTTGTCAATTATAGTGGTGAGGATCTTGTTATCCATTTCATCGAGGCCGTGGGCATCAACATTTAACGCTTTAAGGCTGTACTTGGCAATTTCAATATCTATTTTCCCGTTGCCTTTGATCTGGGCAAAATCCCTTACCCTTCTTAAAAGGGCATTTGCGATACGAGGGGTACCACGGCTGCGGCCTGCAATCTCGATAGCAGCTTCCATAGAAATTGGCACTTTGAGGATATGGGCGCTGCGTTGTACGATATCAGATAATAATTCGGTAGTGTAATATTCGAGTCGGCTGGAAATTCCGAAGCGGGCGCGCATAGGTGCGGTTAGTAATCCGCTACGGGTGGTTGCACCAATAAGGGTAAAAGGATTAAGATTGATCTGGACTGAACGGGCATTGGGGCCGGTTTCGATCATGATATCGATCCTGTAATCTTCCATGGCTGAATACAAATATTCTTCCACAACAGCACTAAGGCGGTGGATCTCATCTATGAAAAGTACATCCCTTTCTTCAAGGTTGGTTAGTAAACCGGCAAGATCGCCGGGTTTATCCAAAACAGGACCTGAGGTGACTTTAATCCCGACTCCAAGTTCATTGGCCAGAATATGAGCTAAAGTGGTTTTACCAAGTCCCGGAGGCCCGTGAAACAGCGTATGATCTAGCGCCTCTCCCCGCTGATTGGCTGCACTTACAAAAACTTTCAGATTATCGAGCACCTGATCCTGGCCGGCAAAATCGTCAAATTGCAGCGGCCTTAAAGCTCTTTCAATGTCCATTTCTTCAGGAGAAAAATTCTCTCCGGTTGGATCAAGGTTTTCGTTCATGCTCATGAGGTTTGGAGCAAAGATAAAAGAAAAAAGCCTTTTCAGTAGTTGAAAAGGCTTTGTAGTATTAAAGAAGGATTGCTTAGTGGTTAAGCTCTTCTTCCCCTTTTTGAAGCGGTACGTTTTGGGGCGCAAAATCCTGCCCTGCAATTACGTAGTCGCCATTTTCATTTGTTTTACTGTAGTCGTAAGCCCAACGGTAAACGTGTGGGATCTCTCCAGGCCAGTTTCCGTGGATAGGCTCCACAGGAGTAGTCCACTCAAGTGAGTTGGAGTTCCAGGGGTTGGCAGTAGCTTTCTTACCCGCAAAAATAGAATGGATAAAATTGTAAAGGAACACCAGCTGTACCAAAGCAGTAATGATGGCGAATACGGTAATCAACACGTTGATCTCCAAAAGGTCATCAAAGTATGGGAAAGCGGTGTTATCGTAGTATCTACGCGGAAGACCTGCCATTCCCACAAAGTGCATTGGGAAGAAAACCCCGTAGGCCCCTATAATGGTGATCCAGAAGTGGATGTAGCCAAGGTTCTTGTTCATCATGCGCCCAAACATTTTTGGGAACCAGTGGTAGATACCGGCAAACATTCCGTAGAGCGCCGAAATACCCATCACCAGGTGGAAGTGAGCCACAACGAAGTATGTATCGTGAACGTTGATATCAAGGGTACTGTCCCCAAGCACGATCCCGGTTAGACCTCCTGTGATGAAGGTAGAAACGAAACCAATGGAGAACAGCATTGACGGGTTCATTTGCAGGTTTCCTTTCCAGATCGTTGTAATCCAGTTAAAGGCTTTTACTGCGGAAGGAATCGCGATCAATAGCGTGGTAAAGGTAAACACCGAACCAAGGAACGGGTTCATACCCGATACGAACATGTGGTGCCCCCAAACGATGGTTGAAAGAAAGGCAATTCCCAGAATGGAAGCGATCATCGCACGGTATCCAAAAATGGGTTTTCTGGAGTTGGTTGCAAGGATCTCTGAAGCGATACCCATGGCAGGAAGAATAACAATGTAAACTTCGGGGTGACCAAGGAACCAAAAAAGGTGTTCAAACAGGATAGGCGACCCACCCTGGTAGTGCAATACTTCACCTCCAATATAGATATCACTTAAGAAGAACGAAGTTCCGAAGCTTCTATCCATGATAAGCATCAAAGCTGCCGATAAGAGTACCGGGAAAGAAACCACCCCAATGATTGCAGTAACAAAAAGTGCCCAGATAGTCAATGGTAAACGGGTCATAGACATGCCCTTAGTTCTAAGGTTAATGACCGTAACAATATAGTTTAGCGAACCAAGTAGAGACGAAGCAATGAAGATGGCCATAGACACCAGCCAAAGTGTCATTCCCAGCCCCGAACCACCAATAGCCTGTGGCAGTGCACTAAGCGGCGGATAGATAGTCCATCCTGCGGAAGCAGGACCCGACTCAATAAACAATGAGCTTAGCATGATGACACAGGAAAGGAAGAACAGCCAGTAAGAGAGCATATTCATAAATCCTGAAGCCATATCGCGGGCACCAATTTGAAGCGGAATCAAAAGGTTACTAAAGGTTCCACTAAGCCCCTGTGTAAGTACAAAGAATACCATGATGGTACCGTGAATAGTCACAAGAGCAAGGTAGATCTCCTGGCTCATAACACCTCCCGGGGCCCATTTTCCTAAAAAGATCTCAAATATTTTAAATGATTCAGACGGCCAGGCAAGCTGCATACGGAAGAAAATGGACATTGCAATTCCAATAATCCCCATAAAAAGAGCCGTGAAAAGGTATTGCTTTGCAATAACCTTATGATCCATGCTGAATATATATTTCGTAAAGAAATTACCCTCATGGTGATGATCATCATGAGCGTGTTCATTAACCGGTACGTGTCCTACTGCTGACATATTTCTTTATTCTTAACTTTATTAATTTTCTACCTGTGCAAGTTCGTTCCCGCTACTTTGTTCTACCTGCGTGCCTGCAGTTGCTGCTTGCATGGTTTCAGAATACTCCTTTTGTTCTGCCATCCAGGTATTGAATTCTTCTTCGGTCTCTACAACTACTTTCATTTGCATGTTGTAGTGTGCCACACCACAAATTTTATTACACAACAGGTAATATTCAAATTGCTCATAGTCTCCCAAAGGTTCTTCCCCCAATGCAGCAAGCTCGGCGCTCTTCTCTCTTCTTATTTCATTAATATATGCGACCTTGTCTCTCATATATTCGGTCTCATTGATCTCATCGGTAGTTACAGTTGGCGTGAATGAGAACTGAGTGATCATTCCAGGAACCACGTTCATTTGAGCTCTAAAGTGTGGGAAGTATGCAGAGTGCAGCACATCCTGCGATCTCATTTTGAACAATACAGGCCTGTTCACCGGAAGGTGGATCTCTGCCGTGATCACATCATCCATTGCATAAGGATCGCTTTCATCAACCCCCATAGTGTTAGCTCCTTCAATAAAACGAACGTTTGCTTTTCCAAGAACATTATCCTGCCCGGCATAACGTGCCTGCCAGCTAAATTGTTTGGCATAAAGTTCAATGACAATAGGGTCATCTTCTTCATCAACATCCATAATATCACTCCAGGTAAACAATCCGTAGATGATCAACCCGGCCAGTACAATTACCGGAATGATGGTCCAAACAAATTCCAGCTTATCGTTATCGGCAAAGAAAAGTGCTTTCTGCCCTTTTTTACCTTTGTATTTAAAGGCAAAGTAGTGAAGAAGGCCCTGGGTGATCACCTGCACAAACATGATCACAGCCATGGTAATCAACAAGAGGTTGTCATAATCGGCTCCATGTTCTGAAGAAGCTGCAGGTAAAGCCCTGTCGCTAAAGTTCCAGAAGTTGTAAAGCATGAAAAGATAGAATGCGATACCAAAGGCAAGCATTAGGTTCCCCTGAGTTCTGTTATCCTTATCACTTGCGACCTCAGAAGCATCGGTGGAACTGGTGTTCCTCGATAATTGAAAGATCCTGGAAAGCTGCCAGATAGTTATCGCAAATAATGCTACTACTATTATGATTAAAAATACTGTCATTTTATAGTTTCTCTTTTAACAATCTTTTAATAATGATAATGCTCACTCTCCTTGATGAAAGGATTGCCTTTAGCCAGTAATGGTGCTTTTGTTAGGGCGCTAAATACCACAAAAATAAATAATCCTCCAAAAAATGCGAGCGCACTAAGTTCAGGAATACCAATGAACCATGATTCTCCCACGGTTGCAGGCATTACCATCACAAAAATATCCAGATAATGACCCAGTAAGATAACTATTCCGGTCATTACCACAAACCAGTTCACCCTTTTAAAATCGCTGTTCATAAGCAAGAGTACAGGGAATAGGAAGTTCACGGCCACCATACCAAAGAATACCAGTCCGTAATCTTCTATACGCGCCACAAAATAGGTAACCTCTTCAGGAATGTTAGAGTACCAGATAAGAAGGAATTGTGAGAACCACAGGTAAGTCCAGAAGATACTGATACCAAACATGAACTTCGCAAGATCGTGTATGTGGCTGTCATTAACAAAAGGAAGATAGCTGCGGGATTTCAGGTATATAGTCACCAATGCAATAACGGTAATTCCTGACACAAACATACTGGAGAATACATACCATCCAAAAAGGGTACTAAACCAGTGCGGATCAAGGCTCATAATCCAGTCCCATGACATCATAGATTCAGTAACTATAAAAAATACAAGGAAACCTGCAGATAATTTAAAGTTCTTCTTGTACCAGGTAATATCTTTAGCATCGTCCTGTCTTCTTGAATTTCTGGTAAGAAGATATCTGAAGAAGGCCCAGCCACCAATGTAAATAGCTGCCCTAATCAGGAAAAAGGGAACGTTAAGGTAACCCTGTTTATTCTGAATAATCTCATCGTGCGCTACAACTTCAGGATCCATCCACACAAATAAATGGTTGAGATGGAGACCGGAAAGCACCAGTAAAACAAACATAATCACACCACCCGGAAGAAGGTACGCAGTGATCCCTTCCATCACTCTAAAGAGTACAGGCGACCATCCGGCCTGCGCTGCAAACTGTATGGCGTAAAAAGCCAGCACTCCAAGTGAAATCATAAAAAAGAAGAAAGCAGCAACATATAATGCCGCCCATGGCTTATTCTGAAGCTGATGTAAAATGTGCTCCAGGTGAACCAATTCAGCATCTTCGGCCATTTTGTGCACTTCTTCATCTGTACGATCGGTTTCTACTTTATGTTCAGAAGGCACATAATCAAAACCCCTGGCATCATCTTCCAATTCATCTTCAGTTTGCCCGGTTAAAGGCATTTCAACCATTTCTCCATGATCATCATGTGCCACAAGCTCCCTCACATCTTCAATAGTAGAAGGAACGGCAATAAATCCGTAGACAAGGCCCAGGAGACCAACAACCATGAGGACAATGGAAAATAATTTTAATTTACTGGATAGCGTGTACATATTATCTAATATCTAATGCTGTTATTCTTAGTTTTCGTCAATTGGTTCTCCTTCGGGCTCAGTCTGTTTCACCTCCATTTGCTGTTCAGCGTTTACCGGCGGCATAAGGTTTGCTTCGGGCTCATTGCCGGGCAGGGAATCAAATGCTCTTTCGGGACCACCTTCAAGCTGGTTTTTGAGGTTCATCACATAATGATCTATTTTCCAACGTTCTTCTATGGAAGTCTGGGAAGCATAAGATCCCATTGCATTTAATCCATAGTACATTACATGGTAAACACTTCCTTCTGTGATCGCTCTCCCCACGTCTGAATAACTTGGAATACCGAGAATCTTCTCGCGTTGCACCAAAATACCTTTTCCGTCCCCCTTGTCACCGTGGCAAACTGCACAATAGATGGTGTATAAGGCTTTACCTTCAGCCAGGTTATCTTCGGTGTATGGCAGCGGATTCTTCAATTCGGCTTTCGCAGCAGCATAACCTTGCGGCGAATTCTCATATTCGTAAGGTTTCCAGCCTCTTGATACTGTTCCCTCTGCGGGAAGTTTAGCTTCCTGTTCATTAACAAAAACTTCGTAAGCTCCATAAGGTTCATAGCTTACCGTCTCGTACATATTGGGCATATATTGGTAATTGGGCTTGGAGTTCTCCACACAGGAAACCGCAGTTACCGCTAAAATGAAAAATATGGATCTTTTAAATAAACTTTTCATCGGGTTTATTTCTTATCTATTAGTTTAATTTCAGAAGCACCGGTGTTAAATAAAAATCCGGTTAGCTCCTCTGCATCATGGCTCCCAACTACAACTTCCATCAAAAAATGATCATCTGTGGTTCTAATGTCAGGGTTTTCAGCATTCTTGAACGGCCACAATTTACTTCTCATAAAGAAAGTAAATACCATAAGGTGGGCAGCAAAGAACACAGTTAGCTCAAACATAATAGGAACGAAGGAAGGCATGTTCTGGATAAAGCTGAAACTTGGTTTTCCACCAATATCCATAGGCCAGTCTTCGATCATTATAAAATTCATCATGGCTACTGCTACCGAAAGGCCAACAATCCCATAAAGAAAAGCCGTGATCGCCAATCTTGTTGGTGCCAGCCCCATGGCTTTATCGAGCCCGTGTACGGGAAAAGGTGTATATATTTCCCCAATGCTGTAGCGGGCTTCCCTTACTTGCCTTACAGCCTGTAAAAGCAAGTCGTCATCTGTATAAAGAGCGTGTATAACTTTAGATGCCATTCTTATTTACTTTTTAGTTCGTTTGCCTGCTGGTTCCAGTCCCCTCGGTTATCGGCAGTAGGGAAATTCTCTATTACCTTATCAAGAAGGGCGTAATCTTCAAAGCTGAGATTGCTTACCTGTGCATAAGTGTATATCCCAACCTGATGTAACCTCTGTTCTACTACAGGACCTACACCATTTAATTTCTGAAGATCATCGGCAGATGCTGTACCCGGGTCAAAAATGCCAATTCTGTGCAGCATTTCATCAATCTTATCCCGGTCAACTTCAGAGTTTGTCAATCCTTCGGTATGCGTTGTGGGTTCGTGCTCCCGTTTTGCCTCAAATTCCCCTCTCTTTATCCAACCTTCAGCCTTATTAACAGCAGGTTCTTTTCCTACAGGGTTTGGGTTTACGTGATCAACATGATCTCCATGTTCCTCCCTTAACTTCTTATACCTGTCTCCAGAAGCTTTCAGAATAGTTTTCACTTCGGCCTGTGCAATTACAGGGAAAGTTCTCGCATATAAAAGGAACAGTACAAAGAAGAAGCCGATGGTTCCAATGAAAATCCCGATATCAACGAATGTTGGCGAGAACATGGTCCATGACGAGGGCAGGTAATCTCTGTGCAGTGAGGTCACAATAATTACGAATCGCTCAAACCACATCCCTATGTTTACCACAATAGAGATAAAGAAAGAGAACATGATGCTGGTACGCAGTTTCTTGAACCACATGAACTGCGGAGAAAATACGTTACAGGTCATCATCGCCCAATAAGCCCACGCGTAAGGCCCTGTTGCCCTGTTAAGGAAAGCGTACTGCTCATATTCAACACCAGAGTACCATGCCATGAACAGCTCTGTGATATAGGCGACACCTACAATAGAACCGGTGATCATGATAACGATGTTCATAAGCTCAATATGCTGAATGGTAATGTAATCTTCAAGATGAGACACCTTTCTCATGATGATGAGCAGGGTGTTTACCATGGCAAAACCAGAGAAGATAGCTCCCGCAACAAAGTAAGGGGGGAAGATGGTGGTGTGCCATCCCGGGATTACCGAAGTAGCAAAGTCAAAAGATACGATAGTGTGTACCGAAAGTACAAGAGGAGTCGCCAAACCGGCCAAAACCAGTGATACTTCCTCAAAACGCTGCCAGTCTTTAGCACGGCCGCTCCACCCAAAGCTCAATATTCCGTAAATATGTTTCTGAAAGGGTTTTACAGCACGGTCTCTAATCATCGCAAAATCGGGAAGCAATCCTGTCCACCAGAATACTAAGGAAACAGAAAGATAGGTAGAGATTGCGAATACGTCCCACAGTAGCGGAGAGTTAAAGTTAACCCAGAGAGAACCGAACTGGTTTGGAATTGGCAGCACCCAGTATGCAAGCCATGGGCGCCCCATGTGAATGATTGGGAACAATCCTGCCTGTACAACCGAAAAGATGGTCATGGCTTCGGCAGAACGGTTAATTGCCATTCTCCATTTTTGACGGAAAAGTAAAAGAACCGCCGAGATAAGGGTACCGGCGTGACCAATACCAACCCACCATACAAAGTTAGTGATATCCCAGGCCCAACCCACGGTCCTGTTCAATCCCCAGGTTCCAATTCCTGTAGAAACGGTATAGATAATACAACCTAATCCCCATAGAAAAGCGACAAGTGCAATAGAGAAAACTATCCACCATGATTTGTTAGCTCGTCCTTCAACAGGCGCAGCAACATCGGCCGTAACATCATGATAGGTCTTATCGCCAAGTACTAAAGGCTTTCGAATAGGTGCTTCGTAATGAGACATATGCTTTTTGTAATTAATTCTTTAACTGTTTATTTATGCTTCAGATGTATTGCGAACCTTTGTCTGGTACATTACGTTTGGTTTTGTTCCCACATATTCCAGCGCATGGTACATACGGTCATCTTCACTCAATGCTGCAATTTTACTGGATTCATCATTCACATCTCCAAACACGATAGCTCCTTTGTCACAGGCTGCCGAACAGGCCGTTTGGAACTCTCCATCCTCAATCGCACGGCCTTCACGCTTAGCATCAAGAATAGTCTTTTGTGTACGCTGAATACAGAAAGAACATTTTTCCATAACACCTCTCGAACGAACGGTAACGTCTGGGTTCAACACCATACGGCCAAGGTCGTTGTTCATGTTATAATCAAACTCGTCATTCTTGTTGTAAAGGAACCAGTTGAACCTTCTCACTTTGTAAGGACAGTTGTTTGCACAGTAACGGGTACCAACACATCTATTGTAGATCATTTGGTTCTGCCCCTGGCGCCCGTGCATAGTTGCAGCTACAGGACATACAGTTTCACACGGAGCATGGTTACAGTGCTGGCAAAGCATTGGCTGGAACACAACCTGAGGGTTATCTGAAGCTACTTCCATCTCTCCAAACTGAGAAAGAGAATCGCCAAGACCACTCATATTTTCCTTCTTCTCAACATCCTGCTCAAAACTTTCTTCAGAAGAGTAATAACGGTCAATACGCAACCAGTGCATATCGCGGTACTTTCTCACTTCTTCTTTCCCAACAACAGGAACATTGTTCTCGGCGTGACATGCAATCACACAAGCCCCACAACCTGTACAGGCATTAAGATCAATAGACATCTTGAAGTGATGCCCTACCGAACGGTCAAAACCATCCCAAAGATCAACATCTGGTGAAGTCACCGGAGTCTCAACGTGGTTAAGGGAAACTTCAGGCATGTGGTTCCACACATGAGAATCTTGTGTGTTAAAGATCTCAAGCGTAGTTTCTTTAATAATATCGTTCCTACCCATTAGAGTAGTATGCAGCTGCAAACATGCAAATTCATGCACTCCCGCAGCTTTTTCTATAGTAACCTGCTGGTGAGATTTAAAATCTTTGTAAAGCGGATAAGCATTCACACCAACCTGCATCTCCTTTTGTATGCCTTCTTTTTTACCATAACCCAGGGCAAGGGAAACCACTCCCTTAGCCTGACCCGGCTGAATGAACACAGGCACTTTTTCAAGCACAGTATCCCCAACTTTCAGATTGACGTAGTTTCCATTAAGAGCCCCGTTGGCTACGTGTTCATTTTCAAGCCCAAGCGCTTCGGCATCGGCTCGTGAAATTTTAAGGTAGTTATCCCATGAAGCACGGGTAATTGGATCGGGCAGTTCCTGCAGCCATGGGTTGTTAGCCTGATTTCCCGATCCTAAAGCCACAGAAGTGTACAGCTCGAGTTCAAGCCCCTCCCCCTGCGCCGCAGAGAGATTTCTAACAGCTGCGCTCTCGTCAAAAGATACTGAGGTCGGTGCTTGATCGGCTCCCACCTGGGTAGCAAAAGGAGAAGTTCCTTCAAAAACCCCGTCGTGAAGCGCATCAATCCAGGAACCGGCACCCATAGCACCTTCCCAGGTCTGTTTTAGATAATCTGCGTATGATGTATTGTTATCGGTCCATCTTAGAAGTACATCCTGGAACTGACTTGTATCAAAAAGAGGTCTGATGGTTGGCTGCATCAAACCAAACTTTTGAGTGGTAAACTCAACATCACCCCAACTTTCAAGATAATGTGGCGTTGCAGCTACGTAATTAGAAAGAAGTGCGGTCTCGTCGTTCTTCATCGAGAAAGTGACTTTTAAGTCTACCTTAGACATCCCTTCCACAAATTCATCGGCGAACGGCAGGCTGTAAGCAGGATTAACACCGGCCACAAGCAGAGCCCCCACCTGTCCGGCTTTCATATCGGCCACCAGTTGTTTTACTGCGGCAGTATTACCCTGGCGCAACATTCTTGGACTGGCAGTATCCATCACCCCACTTCCAAGAGCTTCATTTATTGAAAGCGCAAGTGCCTGTGCGTCAACATCAGGAATACCTGTTACCACCACAGCTCCGTTTCCGGCTTTACGCAATTGCCTTGCAGCTTTTACAAGTGCATCGTCAATATGCGCAGGCAGGTTACTTGTAGAAGCACCCCCAGTTACATACCCATGAAGTGCCGCAAGAGCTGCCTTCTGTTGAGAAAGGGTTAAGCTTATCCTTCTATCGGCATTGGCCCCACTAAGAGTAAAATTAGATTCAAACTGTACGTGCCTTGACATTTTTCCATTCTTCGGAATACGCCCTTTTGCATAAGCAGCATCGTAGCCACCACCTGCCCAGTCTCCAAGGAAGTCGGCTCCAATAGAAACAATCACTTCCGCTTTGGCAAAATCGTAATTTGGAAGCGCCCTACGCCCGTAACGAGCCTGAAAAGCTTCAAGCGCGGCATCTTCAGAAACAGCATCATACACAACGTGCCTCACATTCCCATACTTCTGTGAAAACTCGCTGATCAATTTAGAAGTAGATGGGCTGGCAAAAGTTTGCGTCAACAGAACAATCTCTCCATTCACGCTGTTAAGCTTCTCCTTCACCTCCCGGTCAAACTGCTCCCAGGAAACCACTTCTCCATTAGCCAATGGCCTTTGCAGCCTTTTGTTATCATATAAAGAAAGTACAGATGCATGCACCCTGGCATTTGCACCTGTAGTTCCCATGGTATTCTGCTCTATTTTAATAGGACGACCTTCGCGTGTCTTTACAAGGACACTTGAAAAATCAAATCCATCAGCCATAGTAGTAGCATAATAATTAGCTACCCCGGGCACAATCCTTTCCGGCTGCACCACATAAGGAATAGACTTCATTACCGGACCCTCACAGGCAGCAAGGGAAGCCGCTGCAGTACTAAAACCAACGTACTTCAAAAAGTCTCTCCTGGAAGTAGTTGATCCTTCAAGAGTCTCTTTGTTACCCAAAAATTCATCTGTAGGGATCTCTTCTACAAATTCCTTTTGGCTGTGCGTCTCAACAATTGAGCTGGATTCCTTCAGCTCTTCAACACTTTTCCAGTATTTCTTGTTTGATGACATATGCTTACTTTCTACTTTTTAATTAATAATGGCACTTGGCACATTCAATTCCACCCATTTGGGCAACAGTTAATTCCTCTACCCCATATTTTTTGGAAAGCTCTTCATGAACTTTCTCGTAATATTCATTTCCGGCAGTACGAACATTTGTCTCTCGGTGACAGTTCACACACCACCCCATGGTAAGAGGTGCATTTTGATACATAATTTCCATTTCCTCAACAGGACCGTGACAGGTTTGACAGGCTATACCACCCACTTCTACGTGCTGAGAGTGGTTGAAGTACGCAAAATCGGGAAGGTTGTGGATCCTGATCCATTTTACCGGCTCAGTTTCTCCGGTGTAGGCTTGTTGAGATACATCCCAGCCCACGGCATCATATAGTTTTGCAATCTCACCGTCGTAGAACTCTTTAGAGTATTCTTCAGTAGCCGTAGCTTCAGCCACTTCGCTGATAGATTTATGACAGTTCATACACACATTCAGGGAAGGTATACCTGAAGTCTTGGACACCCTGGCCGAACTGTGACAGAACTTACATTCTATCTGGTTCTCCCCGGCGTGAATCCTGTGCGAGAAATGAATAGGCTGAATTGGCTGATACCCCTGGTCAACCCCCACCTGCATCAAATAACCATAAGCAAAATAAGAACCTACCAGCACAAGGAATACCGCAGTGACAATCACCAAAAACTGGTTTTCCACAAAAGCTTTCCAAACCGGCTTAGCCCTTTTCTCCCTTACCGGAAGCTCAACTCCACTAGCCTCAGCAAATCTCCTTAATGTCTTGTTCACCAGATAAAGGATCACAAGCAGCATTAAAAGCACAAAGGCAAGAATTCCAAGGAGGATATCTGTTGACACTCCACCGCCTCCCTGCGCGGCATCAGCGCCTGCTGCCGTTCCGGCCTGTTGCTCCTGAGGCACAGCCTTGGGCGCATTTACATAAGCAAGAATATTATCTATATCACTATCGCTTAACTGCGGAAAAGGAGGCATCGCCACCTGATTGTATTCGTTAAAGATTTCAACCGCCTGCTCATCTCCAGATGCGATCAAAGCCTGGGAATTTTTAATCCAGCTGTGCAGCCACTCCGTATCCCTTCTTTCGCCTACACCCCTAAGCGCAGGCCCAATAGAGTTCCCGTCAAGTTTATGACAGGCGGCACACAAAGTGTTAAAAAGCTCTTTCCCTGCAGCTTCATCCCCACCCGAAGTTGGCGCTTCAACATTAGATTCCTGCGGCCCCTGAACAGTCTCCTGCCTGTCGGCTTCGTCTGTAGAGAGCGGTGAATCCTGAGGTGTGTCCTGAGCTAAAAGGAGAGTATTAAAAGAGAAAAACAGGGATACACTAAAAAATACTATTCGAGCTGCTGAATGGCGGTATTTCACCTTTTTCATATTATAAGTTGAATTAACGTCTTATTTGGTACGGTTTTTAGTGTAATTAAAACGTGATTATTGTCATGTTTTAGTCACTAAAAATTTACCGACAAAAGTAATACTTAAGTTCGATTTGAAAGGACAGCTAAATAATTTATAACTGTTCTAAATAAGTGTTAACAGCCGAATCGATACAGAAAGTTATACTTTTGTATTTCAGAAAAGTAATGAAAAATGTTCAGGAAAAATAAAATAGCCATAACTACCGCCCTCATAATTGGCGCAATAGCAAATACAATCGCCCAGGAAGGGCAGGTAAGCATTCAACAAGACGAAACTATTCCCGCGCTTTTAGAGCAAAAATCTGAAATGGTACAAGATGGGGTTATTGGCGAACGCTATAGAATACAACTGTTTTCGGGTGATAACAACCAGGCCAGTAAGGTCATAAAAGAATACCGGGCCCTTTTCCCCCACTGGTCTTCGACCATAGTTTTTGAAACTCCCAATTACAAGGTATGGATAGGAAATTTCAGGAACAGCCTTGAAGCCGACAGAGCCTTGCTCGAAATCAAAAAGTCGTTCCCGGCAGCCTTCAGGTTTAGGCCAGAGAAAAGATAGCTTTCAGTTTCAGCAAAAAGTTTAACATATAGCAACTCAAACGGGTTGCTATTTTTTTTCAGAACAATAAAAAAGAATAGCCCCCAAGTTTTCTTCTACGGAAAAGGAAATTTTTGAGCTGCGATCTTGCAGCCTTTCAAAACCCTCTAATGCTGAAGTTTTTTCTGAAAAGAACCAGCGAGTTTACCTGCCAGATAAATCGGTTTGTGCTATTTATTCTTTTCCAACAGGATGGTCTTCGTACCAGTCGTCAAAAGTTTTATTTGTAGAATACTTATCGGTAAGCACTTTGTAAACCGTGAAAAGCCACCACGCCTGCCCCAAGAGCACAGTAAAGAAAACTGCATTATAAGGAAGGTTGTAAAACACCATAACGGCGACCAATGCCAGAAGAAGGCTGGTGATAACCACATAAAAGTGTGCTGAAAGCTTCATAGCCTCAATTTAGCAAAGAGCACAGGCACACCCAGTTAAGACTTTACTAAATCATTCATATTTAGCAGAAGTTTGACTTTTTGTTAAGGCATTTATTAAAAGTAGCGCCCCTGCCGAAAATGGCAAAAAGAGACTGCAATATGCCAGCACCCGAAAGTAGTCTTTAAAAAGCGCCATTTCCTGCCAGGTGACCAGGCCTTTGTAAAAGATAAGAGTTTCGGTGGCCAAAAAAGCCAAAAAGTACAGCCAGAAAACCCACTTTGGAAGTCTTAGAAGCCGGTGATGAGCGAGAAAGGCAAAGAGACAAACCGTCACCACCCCCAGAAAGACCCAGTGCAGGTAGCCTATAACGAAATCGGGGAAACTAAAGGCGAGCTTCGCAAACCAGGGCAAGGCCGAGAACAGCTGCAAAATGAGCTTAAGAATTAGGGCCAGGCCTGCTATTTTAAGCAGCAGCTTCAAAAATGGGGAAAACTGAAGTTGATTCCAGTAAGGCGCAAGCATCTTCCAGAACTTCACGAAAGCCGTAATTTGAAAAACTGCCCCGGCACCACCTAGCACGTAAAAGGCCCAGTGCGGCTCTACCCAAAGCACGGAAAGGAAAAAGCTGAGGATCACCGCCAGATTGATTTGCCAGAAGAAGCTTTTAAAATGCCCTTTTTGAGGCCTCAGATTTTGTTGCTCCATAAAGTAAAAGAGAATTCCCAGGAGCGCGAGAATGAACCAGGCATTGTATTGAAAATGCAGGTAATAATAGATCGCCATCTTGTACCAGATGCTCGCACTGCCCGTAGTGGCCATAATCCCGCCTAAAGCCCAGGGGCCAATACTCGAAAAAACCATGTACCAGAGCGCAGCTTTAATAAGCCTGAAAGAATAGATGGACTTATACTGTGGAGGCGTCTTTTTCAGGATGAACCAGGCCATAAAATAGGAGGCAAAAAGAAAAAGTGTAGAAAAAGTGATGGAAAAAAGAGCGTATCCGGTGAAGGGAAAGCTGAGCATCATTCCTATTAATGTCACCTGCGTAAACCAGAAGATCCGTTTATAAATTCTTCCGAAGCCAGCTTCAGCAAAATACATTTTATAGATCATGGTGGTAAGGGCAATATAAACCCAGCCCAACAGGGCAATGTGGGAATGCGAGTGCACCACGTACCGAAAATTGGCAGGAATAGGGATTACAAAAAAGAACCGCAGGAACGTTCCCAGCAGCCCCACAAGAAAAAAATAGCCAAGGGCAATATTGGTGTGCTTCTTTAAACTGATCATTTTTTAAAAATAGGAAAAAGGGAGGAGGCAAAAAACCGCATTTTTGACACTCCTGTTTCCTGGAGCGATGCCAGCTTTTTGCCTCCTCTGTATTTTAAGCTTCCTGGTATTCTTTTTCGAGGGTTTTCTTCTTATCCTTCGGCAGCTTTTTACGGCTGTCAAGACTAAATACAAACCACACGAAGGCGAAAAGCCCTATTGCAAATATGGTATCCCCAATAGCCCTCAACCAGCGCAGGGTATCCATTCCCGGTTGCTGCATGAAATCGGCAGAACGCGCGTACCACATTCCTTCGTTCACGCTGGCCACTGTTTGGAGCAGGCCTATAGGAAGGATGCTTAGCAGCACCATAAGAATAAGCCCTATATTTATTGACCAGAAAGAGAAGCTCAAAAGTTTATCATTCCACACCTGCACTCTAAAGAGGCTTCTCAACACGAACAACATAAGCCCGATTCCCAGGAACCCGTACACCCCAAAAAGGGCGGTGTGCGCGTGAACTGCGGTGGTGTTAAGCCCCTGCATATAGTAAAGTGCAATTGGAGGGTTGATGATAAACCCGAAGATGCCCGCCCCCAAAAAGTTCCAGAAGGCCACGGCAATAAGGCAGTAAATAGGCCATTTGTAATCTTTAAGCCAGGCAGTAGCTCTTGAGAGCTGGTAGTTCTCATATACTTCGTAACCAATCAATACCAGCGGCACAACTTCAAGTGCACTAAAAGTAGCTCCCAAAGCCATCACTGCAGTTGGGGTCCCACTAAAATAGAGGTGGTGAAAAGTTCCCAAAATACCTCCTGAAAGGAAAATTACGGTTGCTAAAAGCACACTTAAAGTAGCAGTTTTTGTACGCAATAACCCTAGCCTTACAAAAAGGAAGGCAGAGACGACGGTTGCAAACACTTCAAAGAAACCTTCTACCCAAAGGTGAACCACCCACCAGCGCCAGTACTCGGCGATTGCAAGGTTGGTTTGACGCCCCCACATGAGACCTGCCCCGTAGAACAAGGCAATTGCTGCCGATGAAACCAGGAACATAATAAGCAGGTTTCTTTCTGAAGTTCGCTGTTTAATCACAGGAATGAGCGGCCTCACCATTAATGCCAGCCAAACGAACAAACCGACAAAAAGAAAAATTTGCCAGAACCTTCCAAGGTCTACATACTCATACCCCTGGTGCCCGAACCAGAAGTTTTCGGCCAGTCCGAGTTTTTGCATAATTCCCATCCATTGTCCGGCCATAGAACCAAAGACAATGATTAGCAGGCAAACAAAAAGGAAATTCACCCCCAGTTTCTGGAATTTCGGATCTTTCCCTGAAACAGCAGGTGCAATGTAAAGCCCCGTTCCCAGCCATGCGGTGGCAATCCACAGGATACCCAGCTGCACGTGCCAGGTCCTTGAAATGGAATAAGGGAGAATATCGGCGAGATCAAGGCCATAGAAGCCGTCGCCCTCTACCCCGTAATGGGCGGTCACTACCCCAAAGGTCACCTGAATAAGGATAAGAACACATACTATCCACATGTACTTTTTCACGGCAAGCATTGAAGGAGTAATGGTTTGATCCATTAGCGGATCTTTTACCGGTCTTTCAAGCTCCTCCTCTTCCTTCATTTTAGCGTGATAGAAGACCATGATCCCTATTCCTATAAGCAGGAGGATGATACTAAAACCTGTCCAGATTAGAAGGTCTCCGGTAGCTTTGTTACCCACCAAGTCATCTGGCGGCCAGTTGTGGGTATAGGAAACTTCACTTCCGGGCCTTTCGGTAACTGTTGCCCAGGTAGCCCAGAAAAAGAAGCCCGCCATCTGGTGCATTCTCTCATCGTCTTTAATAGAGTTCTTCGGAATGGCATAGAAGTTCCTGAGTTCATCAAGTTCAGGATTCTCCATAAAGAGGCCACTATAGTAATCGCTAAGATGTGCAACGGCTTTGGCGCGCATGGGAGAGATGGTGATTATATCACTGGCTTCATCATAGGTGTTCTCTCTTAATTCAAGCTGAAGCCTTCTCTCAAGCAGGGCCTGTTTCTCACTTTCAAGATTATCATAGGCCACAGCGTAATCTTCCTGAGACCACTCATTCAGAATAAAAAGGGCTTCTCTATGCAGCCAGTCTGCAGTCCAGTCGGGCGCCTGGTAGGCACCGTGACCCCATATGGAGCCCACTTCCTGGCCACCCATACTCTGCCACACATTTTGCCCATCTTTAATATCCTGCCCATCAAAGACCACTTCGCCTTCGGTAGTGACAATTTTTGCAGGCATTGGGGGTGCTTTTTGATAGATCTCAAAGCCGTAATAACCCAGAATAGCAAAGGATACAGAGATGACTAGCAGGAAAGCGATCCATAATTTTCTTTCTTTACTCATTATTTACATCATTAAAAGCCGAAAATGAACACTGATCAAAGCCTTTCAGTTTCGGCAGGATTAAGGGATTTTTATTTCTAATTTTTACTGGTTTGAACGCAATTCTTTTTCAAGCAAAAGGGATTTTGGGAACAGGATGTTATTTTCGAGATGCACGTGTTGATGAAGGTCCTGCTCAAATTCTTCAAGCTTGGCGAAGAATGCCCTATAGGTATTGCAGGCGCCCTGGGGCGGGGTGTAGTTATTGCTAAGCCTGGCAATTCTTCTAAGTAGTTCACCGGCATCTTCGTGTTCAGTCTCCATCATTTTGATAGGGTTATCTACACTCCCAAATTGAGCCGGGGGCAATTCAATATTATCTTTTTTGGCCTTCATCATTTTCTTGATGAACGGGAAGAGGATCAATTCTTCTTTTTTGAGATGGGCACTCAGCTCTCCGGCCACTTCTTTAACCAGTTCTTTTATTTCGAGAAGCTCGGTGTAGTGAGAACCGTGCACCTGCGCCACTCTCTCCGAATATTGAAGCAATAGCGGAATATTCTCTTCTACATAACTGTGATGCACATTAATTATGTGATCTGTAAGAAAATCGAGCTCCCATTTATTGTAATTGACAGCTCTTGAATCTGATTGATCTACATTTAGCAGGTCCTGGCTCAACAGCCTGTAATCAACGCTGTATTTTTCGCAGGCTTTTTCGAGGCTTATCCCTCCACCGCAGCAAAAATCGATTCCGTATTTCTTAAAGATGTGGGCAGTTTTGATGTTTTCGGTCACCATTTCTGCAACTGTTTTACTTTGTAGATTTTCCATGATCATAATATTTAGATTAACAGGAGTTTAATTTTGAGCTACAAAGATGATGGAATATGGAAGGGCCATTTATGAGATGAGTCATAAAGGACAAATTTGTCCTATTAATTAGTGTTAAAAATAATTGGCACCTCCAAAATTGAAGGTGCCAACTACAAAAACAAACTAAATAATACTAATCTAAAACAAACTACTAACCATGCAAAACCAGTAATGGCAACTGGTTTATAAAAGGTATATTCTCATTTTCCTCGTTGCGCAAAAACTTTTGGCAGAGGTTGAGATTTTTTGCCGCCAGCACAATCATATCTACATCGCGGTTGGCAACAAGGATTTTTTTCGGGTTTTGATCTCTTGAAGTGTAATAGGTTTGCAGCACCGGAATTCTTGGCGAAAAGGAATCCTGAAGAAATTCGCGGTTCTCTATTTGCTCGGCCGAAGGTTCCATTTCATTGCTAAAGATCTCAAGGATCTTCACATTGGCTTTTGAAAGGGAAGCGAGATTGAGCAGGGTACGCAACACCTTACTGCCATAATGTATCTTATAATCTGTAGGGAAAAGGATCTTCTTGTGCTCTTTAAAAGAAGCATGTTCAGAAATGGCCAGCACAGGACATTTCACTTTCATCATCACATCAGAAGTATTTTTACCAATAACAACACCTTCCTTATTGGTTTTCCCTTTGGTTCCCATAAGGATGAGGTCTATCTGCTTTTCCTGAACTTTAGCCCTTACAGCATTGATAAGGTAATCGGCCTTGAAACAAACTTTATAGTGATGTTCGGGATTGGTGCGTATGCTTTCCAGCCAGTTGATGAGCCTGTCAAAATTCTCCTTAACTTCAGAGGACATAGACATGTATCCAGTCGTCATCTTATCTGCCGGGACCGGGAATACATTCAGCAAATGAAAATTGCAGGGAGTATCCTTAAAGAACTGCAACGCATATGCTGCAGCATTCCTGCTATTTTCAGAAAAATCGGTAGGCAATAGGATATTCATCATCAGTCACATCTATTTACCCGGCAAAAATATGCAGGAAGACAGGCTGAAAAAATGATGAACATCAGTTATTGAATCATTCTAGGAAATTAGCAGGATCAACTAATCTTTTTAAGCGCCTCTACGTTGAGCAATTTTATATTGCGGCCTTCAATTTCGAGCAGGCCTTCCTTTTTAAAATCGGAAAGCGTACGGATAAGTGTTTCTGAAGCCATGCCCGCCACACTGGCAAGGTCGCTCCTGGAAATCCTGATGCTTTGGGTAGGATGCCTCCTGATTTTTTGAGAAAACAACAGGATAGTGCGCGCCGCTTTTTTTCTCACCGACCCGTAAGCCATTTCGAGCAGCTGCTCTTTGATGCCGGCAATATTATCTCCCATCACGTCTATTAACTCGAGGGTAATATTACTGTTTTTCATCAGGATATTCTTCAGCTCTTCTTTAGAAACCGCATACACACGGGTTTCTTCCATGGCTGTGGCATATTCGCTATAAGCATCGCTCTTTTTGAAGGAAGTATTCCCAAAGAAATCCCCTTCTTTATAGATAGAGGTAATGAGCTCCTTTCCGTATTCATCCATACGGTGGCTTTTCACCACGCCTTTATCAACAAAGAAGAAATGGTTCCCCAATTTTCCTTCTTCATAGATGGTTTCGCCGGCTTTAAAAGTCTGCTGTTCGTACTTTTTAACCTCTTCCCTAAGCTCCTGCAGGGAATTGATCTTTTGTTGTGGCTCGGCAGGGGCAGCAGGTTTTGCGTTCTCCTGGAGCTTGCTCAAAATTGCCATTTTTGCCAGGCGGCTTTCTATGGCACTAATAAGCTCTTCTTCTTCGAAAGGCTTGGTAAGGTAATCATCGGCCCCAAGGTCCATTCCGCGGCGAATATCTTTATGTTCTGTTTTTGCTGAAAGAAATATAAACGGGATGTGGCGGGTTTGCGGGTCATCGGCAAGGGCCTGAAGCACTCCGTAACCATCCATCTCGGGCATCATAATATCACAAACGATAATATCGGGCAGCTCCTGCCGTGCCACCTCAAGGCCAGAGCGGCCGTTTGCTGCCGTGAGCACATCATATTCTGCCAGCTCGAGTAATTCGGCTGTGTTTTCCCGTACTACGGTATCATCTTCTATAAACAATACTTTTTTCATTCTTTCACTATAGGTAATTCTACAATAAACTGAGTTCCGGAGTTTTCTTCACTACTAAAACTAATAGTGCCCCCCAGGTTTTCGAGATGTACTTTTGCTATGTTGAGCCCAATTCCCGTTCCCTGATTCAAAAGGGCATTTTCGGCCCTGAAATATCGCTCAAAGATATGTTTTTGATCTTTAGCAGGAATCCCCATTCCTTCATCGGTCACAATAAACCTGATTTTCTTTGCTTCAACCTCTATTTCAAACTTGATAAGGGTATCTTCGGGAGAGTATTTAATGGCGTTGCTCAAGAGGTTTGACAGTACCAGTTCCAGGATTTTCTCGTCCTGGTGCAGCACAATATTGTCAATATCGCGGGTGTACTCAATGTTTTGACCGCTCTTTAAAGTGACATTTGCGTTGTAAACCACCTCGTTCACCACCTTGCTAAGGCTAAAACTGGTGAATTTGTAGTTCACCTTCCCGCTCTCCAGCCTTTCAATTGAAAGAAAGTCGTTAAGGATGTTATCGAGGTAGTGTACCTTGCTTTTTATGGTATTGAGGTGTTTTTCCCTTTTGTCCTGCTGCTCTTCGAGTTTGTATTTCCCGGCCAGCACCACCGAGGTGAGAATCCCGCTTAACGGAGTCTTGAATTCATGTGATACTAAAGAAAGGAATTTGGTCTTTAGCTCGTTGAGCTCTTTTTCTTTCTGAAGAGCTGTTTTAATACGGTTTTCGGCCTCCTTGCGGCGTTTTATTTCCAGTTCAAGGCTTTTATTGGCATTTTGCAGCTTCTGAATACTCTCTTCGAGCTCTTTCGTCCTCACCTTGATCTTGCCTTCAAGCTCATTGTTGAGTTCTGTAATTTGACGTTGCGCCTCTTTTCTTACCGAAATATCTATGATAAGGGACATTACATACCGCTCCTCCCCGATTTGGAACGGGTTAAGACCGGCTTCTACCGGGAACTCATCGCCATTCTTTTTCACACCGTACAGGTCACGGCCATGACCCATTTGCCTTTTTTCGCTATCCTTTAGAAAACCTTTAAAATGAGTGGGATGGGCAGACCGGTATTTGGGGGGATAAGCAGGTTCAAAGGCTTCCCTTTCAACTCTCCTTTGGTGTACCCAAACATATTATCGGCAGCCAGGTTGCTGCTCACAATGTTTTGATTGGTATCAACAACTATAATTCCTTCTGATGCAGCTTCAAAAAGTACGTTGAATACATTTTGGTCTGTCTCAAATTTTTCCAGGTGCTTATCTTCGGCAGTGCTCAATACCCGTCTTTTTTAAGTGAAGGTCAAATTTAAACATTTTAGAATAACTCAGGCTTTAAACATAAGACAAACCAAAAATGCCATTTTTGAAAGGTGTAAAATCAAAAGGATCCGGAGGGAAAAATTTCCCCTCCGGATCCTTTGTTGCAGGTCTACAGTCAACAACATCATGCATTCAATCGGGCACCTGTAAAACCACAACTATGCTGCGTGCTCCTCTTCGGGAGAGACATAGTCTTTATCGGCCGGCAGAAGCCGGCTTGCAAGTTTGGTAACCCCCATGGCTATAAGCACGGCGGTAATCACAAAAAGCAGGAATTTCACCATGAGATTATCCTCCAGCACATTGCTGTAAAAAGTGAGAATAATCTCTATAGCCAAAAATGCTAATTGAAAACTTGCCTTTAAAATCATATAAAAAGAATATGCGGTAAAGATACGTCTGTAGCAAATTATTTTAAGCCTATTTTTCAGCTTTGACGCAAATTTAACGTATGGCTTTCAATTGCTTAACGCAAACGAGTGCGCAGCTTCAGTCCTAAAATTGAAAAATACTGAAGCAAGAACCCGCACCGCAATGTGGGCTTCAGGATCATCTGTTAATTTACTGGCTTCGGCATTACTTAAAAAGCTGCCAAAAAAGCTATTCAGAAGAAAAACCTTCCGCAGAAATCTTAAAAATCAAAAGCAAAAACTTAGGCACGTACCTCTCAAAAAAGGCAGTTCAAAATGCTATTTTTCGAGCCTGAAGGTGATCACCGGGCTGTTTGCATGATTCACCAGGTCTTCGCTAATGCTGCCATTAAAAAAATGCGAAAGGCCTTTGCGACCATGAGTGGCGATCCCCATAAGATCGGCCTTCATCTTTTTAGAGAAATTAAGGATCCCCTGCTCTACGGAATCATCGTTGAACACATGAAATTCATAGTTGCTGAAATCTATGCCTTCCAGGTACTTCTTGAGTTTGGTATCGCATTCATTTGAAGTTACAAATTCATTGGCGGTGTTGATATAAACCAGATGCAGGCGGGCCTGGAACAACTGCGCCAGTTCCACCACTTTTTTAAGGGCTTCCCTTCCTGTAGCTTCGAGGTTTGTGGCAAAAACAAAATCCTTAACATCAAATGAGGCATGGTCATTTTTTACCACCAATACAGGGATATTGGATTTGCGCACCACTTTCTCGGTGTTTGAACCAATGAACATTTCTTTTAAGCCCGAAGCGCCCTGTGAACCCATTACTATAAAATCGCAATGGTGTTTCTCACTGGCTTCAAGAATCCCGTCAAATGCTTTATTGATTTCTACGATATCCTGCACTTCCAGGCCTTTGAGGTAGGGCCGGGAAAGCAGGTCGTCAAACCTCTTTTTTGCAAGTTTCATAAAGTATATGGCCTCGGGCAAATCGTTGGAACGTGTCTCGCCCACCGGGTTCACCATGTCTACCGGCAACTCTATTAAATGCAAAAGGTAGATTTGCGCATTAAATTTTTTAGCGAGCTGGGCGGCAACTTTTAAGGCATTTTCTGCCTGCTCCGAAAAATCGGTCGGCACAAGGATTGTTTTCATAGCTAATTGTAAATAGGTAAGGTTGATTTAGTTATAAAACTACAAATATTTTTTCATTCTAATTCTTGTTTTCGTTCTACAAAAATATTACTATATTTGCACCGTTGAAGCGAAAAAAAGAACAACGAGGGGACAAAAAGTCCCCTCTTTTTATAGCCGAACCCGCGAATGTTACGAGAGAAAGTAGAAAAATTACTGCAGGAAGCTTTCGAAGAAAATAATTCATTATTTTTAATTGAGCTCAACGTTAACGACTCAAACCATATCACGGTCATTATTGATGGTGATAAAGGAGTGTCTGTAAATGATTGTATTGCGGTAAGCCGCAAGATTGAACATAACCTTGATCGCGAAGAACAGGATTTTTCACTGGACGTTTCCTCGGCAGGGGTCTCCAGCCCCCTGGAAATGCCGCGGCAGTACCAGAAAAATATTGGAAGAACTCTAGCGGTGACTACAACTAAAGGAGAAAAGATCGAGGGCGAACTTACCTCTTTTGAGGATGAAAAGATTACGCTCAAGTGGAAGGCCAGGGAGCCTAAACCTGTGGGTAAAGGAAAAGTGACCGTAAATAAAGAAGCTGTCTTGTCTTTGGAGGATGTGAAAGAGGCAAAGGTGGTAATAACATTTTAACAGACATAGGATATGGAAAATATCGCGTTGATAGATTCGTTTTCAGAATTTAAGGATGATAAGTCTATAGATAAGCCAACTTTAATGGCAATTCTTGAAGAGGTATTGCGTAGTGCGCTTAAAAAGAAGTACGGAGAAGACGATAACTTTGACATCATTGTGAACCCCGATAAAGGGGATCTTGAGATTTGGAGAAACCGTGTGGTGGTGGCCGATGGAGAAGTAGAAGATCCAAACCAGGAAATTTCTCTTACCGAAGCCCGCAAAATTGAACCCGATTTTGAAGTTGGGGAAGATGTTTCTGAAGAAGTGAAGTTGATCGACCTTGGGCGTCGTTCCATTCTTTCTTTGCGCCAAAACCTTATTTCTAAAGTTCACGAACACGATAACACCAATATCTACAAGCACTTTAAAGAGCTTGAAGGAGAGATCTATACTGCCGAAGTTCACCACATTCGCCACCGTGCAATTATCCTGCTGGACGATGAAGGCAACGAGATCATTCTTCCTAAAGACCGCCAGATCCCTTCAGATTTCTTCAGAAAAGGAGAAAATGTGAGAGGAATTATTGAAAGCGTGGAATTAAAAGGAAATAAGCCTGCCATTATTATGTCAAGAACTTCTCCCTTATTTTTGGAGAAACTTTTTGAGCAGGAAATTCCTGAAGTGTTCGACGGGCTCATTAACGTGAAGAAAGTGGTGAGAATCCCGGGAGAAAAAGCAAAAGTAGCTGTAGACTCCTACGACGATCGCATTGACCCGGTGGGTGCCTGTGTGGGGATGAAAGGGTCAAGAATCCACAGTATTGTTCGTGAATTGGGGAATGAAAACATTGACGTGATCAATTTCACGACCAACAACCAGTTGTTAATTACCCGCGCCTTGAGCCCGGCTAAGATCACTTCCCTTAAGATAGACGAAGAGAACAAGCGGGCCGAAGTGATGTTAAAACCCGAAGAAGTCTCAAAAGCAATTGGACGTGGCGGGCATAACATAAGATTGGCAGGACAATTGACAGGTTATGAAATAGACGTGTTTAGAGAAGGCGTTGAAGAAGATGTTGAATTAAGAGAATTTGCAGATGAAATTGATGCATGGGTCATCGAAGAATTTGCTAAAATTGGGCTTGATACAGCAAAAAGTATATTAGAACAGGATGTAGATGATCTTGTCAAAAGAACCGATCTTGAAGAAGAGACCATACGTGATGTGATGAAGGTTCTTAGAGAAGAATTTGAAGAAGAGAACAAAAGTTAAGAATAAAAGAGGTTAATTTAGAGGGCAATTTATGGCTGAAGCGAAGACAATGCGATTAAATAAAGTGTTACGCGAATTCAACATTTCGTTGGATCGTGCCGTGGAATTTCTGAATTCCCAGGGCCACGAAATAGAGGCGCGTCCCACTACAAAGATTTCGGGAGAGATATATCAGGTGCTTTCTGATGAGTTCCAGACCGACAAAAGTAAGAAGGTAGAGGCGAAAGAAGTTGGAGAAGAAAAGCGCAAGGAGAAAGAGAGCCTTCGTCTTGAAAGGGAGAAGGAACAGGAAGAAAAGCGCCGGCAGGAGGAGAAGCAGGAGGTTATACGAGCCAAGTCAAACCTGGAAGGCCCAAAACAGGTAGGCAAAATAGATCTCGATAAGCCAAAATCCACTTCTTCGGAAAAACCCGAACCTAAGGCAGAAGAGACCAAAGCGCCTGAACAGCCACAGGCCAAAGCTCCTGAAGCTAAAGAACCGGAAGCTCCAAAGCCCACAAAACCGGAAGCCGAAGCCCCAAAACCTGAAGCCAAACCCGAAACTCCAAAACCTGCAGAAAAAGAAGCCGCGGCTCCAAAACAGCAGGAACAAAAACCTAAAGAGGAAGAGCGTCCTAAGAAGGAGGCTGCGCCTGAAGCTTCAGAAGAAAAGGCAGAAGAATCTTCTACCCTCGCCACAAAATATCAAAAACTAAGCGGCCCTAATTTTACAGGTGAGAAAATTGACCTTTCTCAGTTCAAGAAACCCGCAAAGAAGAAAGACGATAAAGATAAAAAAGCTGAAGACGATAAAGACAAGCGCAAAAAACGCCGTCGCCGTATAAGCAAAGATGTGAAAGGCTCACCAGGACAGGGTGGAGCCGGAGCAAAATCTAAATCTGGAGGAAAGCGCACCCGCCCGGTAACCAAAGAAGAGCCAAGCGAGGAAGAAGTACAAAAACAAGTGCGGGAAACCCTTGAAAAACTTCAGGGGAAATCCGGCAAAGGCCGTGGTGCGAAATACCGAAGAAATAAAAGGGATACTCACCGTCAAAGGACCGAAGACGCCCAGCTTGAAGAAGAGAACAAGGTATTGAAGGTAACCGAATTTGTTACCGTAAGCGAAGTTGCTACGATGATGGATGTGCCGGTGACCCAAATTATTTCCGCGTGTATGTCACTCGGAATGATGGTGACCATGAACCAGCGCCTCGACGCCGAAACGCTTTCAATAGTTGCCGAAGAATTTGACTATGAAGTAGAATTTGTTACAGCCGATATTGACGAGCCTAAAGAAGTAGTGCCCGAAAACCCTGAAGATCTTATTCCGCGAGCCCCAATTGTGACCGTAATGGGACACGTTGACCACGGGAAGACTTCCCTGCTTGATTACATTCGTAAGGAGAATGTAATTGCCGGTGAAAGCGGAGGGATCACGCAGCACATTGGTGCCTATGGCGTGAACCTGGAAAATGGTCAAAAAATAACATTTTTGGATACTCCGGGTCACGAAGCCTTTACCGCAATGCGGGCACGGGGTGCACAGGTAACCGACCTTGCTATTATTGTGGTGGCAGCAGATGATGATGTGATGCCACAAACAAAAGAAGCGATCTCTCATGCACAGGCGGCAGGGGTTCCAATTGTATTTGCCATAAATAAAGTGGATTTACCAACGGCAAACCCCGAAAAAATAAAAGAAAAGCTGGCAGGAATGAACCTTCTTGTTGAAGACTGGGGTGGAAAGGTGCAGTCGCATGACATTTCGGCCAAAACAGGACTGGGTGTTAAAGAACTTCTTGAAAAAGTGCTTCTTGAAGCCGAAATTCTTGAGCTACAGGCCAACCCTGACAAGCTTGCCAACGGTACTGTAGTTGAAGCCTACCTAGATAAAGGCAGAGGCTATGTCTCTACTATCCTCGTACAGGCTGGTACACTTAGAATTGGAGATTATGTACTCGCCGGAAGACATAGCGGTAAGGTAAAAGCCATGCAGGATGAGCGCGGAAAAGATGTAAAAGAAGCAGGCCCTTCAACGCCGGTTTCCATCCTTGGGCTTGACGGTGCCCCACAGGCAGGTGACAAGTTTAAGGTGATGACCGATGAGCGCGAAGCCAAAGATATTGCAGCAAAACGAACCCAGTTACAACGTGAGCAGTCTGTAAGGACTCAGCGCCACATTACACTTGATGAGATTGGACGTCGTATTGCACTTGGAGACTTTAAAGAACTCAACATTATTCTTAAAGGTGACGTTGATGGATCTGTAGAAGCGCTTACCGATTCGTTCCAGAAGCTTTCTACTGAAGAGATCCAGGTGAACATTATACATAAAGGAGTAGGTGCCATTACCGAAAGTGATGTGTTGCTTGCTTCAGCTTCCGACGCAATTATTATCGGATTTAATGTGAGGCCTGCCGGAAATGCACGTACAGTAGCCGAAAAAGAAGAAATAGATATCAGAACATATTCTATTATCTATGACGCTATAAACGACCTTAAAGATGCCATGGAAGGTATGCTTTCTCCTGTGATGAAAGAAGAGGTTACCGGTAACGCAGAGATCAGGGAGATCTTTAAAGTATCCAAGATTGGCAGTATTGCCGGTTGTATGGTTACTGACGGAAAGATCTACAGAAACTCCCAAATCAGGCTTATCCGCGATGGCGTGGTAGTTTATACCGGCGAACTCGCCTCTTTGAAACGTTTTAAAGATGACGTGAAGGAAGTTTCTAAAGGTTACGACTGTGGATTGCAGATCAAGAACTACAACGACATTCATGAAGGCGATGTGATTGAAGCCTTCCAGGAAGTAGCCGTGAAGAAAAAACTGAAGTAAAGTTTAGATACAGAAAATGAAAAGGCTGCCCTTCGAGGCAGCCTTTTTTTATGGAAGGTTTTATATAATCTTCCTTCTAATTAGCACAATATCATTCCGAATCATTTTTGTCCGGGAAAAGAGTCAAGACCGTTTCGCCTATCTAAGGGCAGGCTGCAGGAGCCAGGGCCAAAGAATTTACACAATAAGCTTATTAACAGCGGCCTCCAGTTATATTTTACAGATTAAGTCTATTATTTATTCAGAAACTGAAAACTGCCCTTATACCTATAAATGGCTGTATTATTAGCGAATTCTTGGCCTTAGCTCCAGTTCTATTTATTTAACCCAACAACTCTATTTGTATTTACAGGTCTTTTTTCCAGGTTTAATTTATTTTTAGGTTCGAGCTAAAGCTCCATCAAATAACTCCTCACCTACAAACTAACTCATGAAGCAAGTTGTTTCTCTATTCTCTGCAGCAGTTCATCAACATCAAAAGGCTTGGCGATAAAATCATCGGCACCCTCGGTCCTGCTTATATCGGCATGGGCAGACATAAGAACCACAGGAATACCCCTGGTTTCTGCACTCCCCTTCAGCGCTCTGCAAAGATCTACACCATTGCCATCGGGCAGCATAATATCAAGCAGGAACAGGTTGGGAACTTTTTCAGGAACGGTTTTATAAAAAGCTCTTGCTGTGGGAAATGTCTTCACCACATACTGCTGACTTTCCAAAAGAAATTCTAACAGCTCCCTAATCCCATCGTCATCCTCTACAATAAATATCTCTTTCATCACAACTTTTTTAATCAGGAATAATTAATACTTCCTATATGCATTTACTTTTTTTTAAATTTTGAACTGCCAGTGGCAGAATAAGGGAGAATTCAGATCCCTTTCCATATTCGCTGTTCACTTCAATCTTTCCGCCGTGCCTGTCAATGATTTGTTTGGTAAGGTACAGGCCGAGCCCGAGGCCACTTATACCCTGGGTCTCTTCGGCCCTGTAGAAGCGCGTAAAGAGCTGTCTACGCTGCTCCCCGGTTAGCCCTATTCCCATATCCCGAACCTTCACCACCACATTCTCTCCAACCACCTCTAGCTCAACGAAGATCTCATCGGCTTTTGGGGAGTATTTAATCGCATTGGTCATTAGGTTGAGAATCGCCTGCTCTATTCTTTGTCTGTCGCCTTCAATAATGACTGAATCATTCCACAGCTTCTCGGTGACCCGGTGAGACTGCGAAGAGTAAGAAAAGGTCTCAATGATCTCCTTCAGCATCTCACGGATATCAAAAACCTCAAGATTGAAATTGAGCTGACCAGATTCTATTCTCGACATGTTTAACAGGTCTTCCACAAGGGTGTTCAGTTTATCAACCTGGCATAAAGATTTATCAAGAAATAACTGAGAGATCTTATCGGCTTTCTTTTTTGACAGCACCTGCAAATATCCTTTAATAGTGGTAAGCGGTGTCTTTAATTCGTGGCTGGCCAGTGCAATGAACTCATCTTTCTTTTCACTTAAAGATTTTACCTGCTCAAAGAGCCTTGAATTATCTAAAGAAACTGCGGCCTGGGCAGCGATGTTGAGCACCAGCAGTTCATGTTCGGCTGTAAATTTCCCGGCTTCAGGATGACCGTATAACAATCCGCCAATAACATTTCCATTTTTTGAGATTACCGGGATAGCCAGGTAACTCACCACTGAAAAATGCCCTTTTGGCATGCCTTTGTAAGGTGCATTTTTTCCGAAGTCCTTATGTTTGGTAATATCGTCAACCCTCACCACTTTCCTGTCCCTGAAGGTGGGCAGGAACAAATCTGTATGCCGCGGCATGGCCATGTGGTCAAAGATCTCCCTGGGAGCACCCGAAAGCGTGAACAGCTGAAAGGTGTTGCCCCTGTCATCGAGATTATTGTAGAAAAAAGCTCCAAATGCCGCCCCTGTAAGCTTGGTGGTGGCATCGGTTACCCGCTGCAGTATTCCCTGCACATCTAAATTTTCCGAAATACTTTTTCCTACCGTATTCAGCGTTTCCAGGTTGCGAATATATTTCTCCATTGCCGCCTGGGATTCAAGCCGGGCCGTAATATCACGGGCCACTTTGGAAGCACCAACTATATTTCCTGCGGAATCTTTTACTGGGGAAACGGTAATAGAAACCGGAATCTCTCTACCCGATTTATGCCTTCGGATGGTTTCAAAATGGTCAATTTTTATTCCCCTCTTGATCTTGTCTAGAATCACATCTTCTTCGCTAAGGCGCTCCTCCGGAATTAATAGGGTTATAGACCGCCCCACCACTTCTTCTTCGGTGTACCCAAAGATCTCCTGCGCCCCCCTGTTCCAGCTCGCGATGATGCCCTGTAAGTTCTTACTCACTATTGCGTCATCTGAAGATTGCACTATAGCCGAAAGGGTTTCTTTTTTGATATGATCCCGCTTTTGATCGGTAATATCTACCAGTGTACTGTGCACCCCCTCTAACCGGCCATCTTTTGCAAAGATAGGTTTGGGGAAAACCAGCAAGAATTTGGAAGAACCGTCGGGACATTCAATTCTAATCTCGCTACCCTCCTCCCGAGATCCCTTTTTTAGCACCTTTGCAATCGGGATTTCTTCCAAAGGCATAGGTTTACCATCGGGGTAAAATATTTTCCAGGAACCACACCAGTACTCTTTGCCCAGGCTGGGGGTCCTTCCCCACAACTTTACGGCTGCTTTATTGAAATAGGTGAGCTTACCTTCTGCATCACATAAATAATTAGCAACGGGGGAGTCTTCAAGCAGCTGCCTGAACTCCACACCCAATACTCCCGGACCACCTATCTCGGGTTCATCATTGCTTTGCATCTTTCTCGTGTTTTCTAGGGCGCCAAAAAAGGAGTTTTGGATTATAATCTTTGAATTAAGAAAATTCCTTATCAAAAATTAAAGATAAGTCTTACAGGCAATAATAAATGCTTAAAACGCAACCTTATAATTCCTTTAACACGATTCCCGGCCCTGCAGGAGATTTGAAAGGCCCTAAAAACAAAAAAGCCCTTCCCAAAAAAGGGAAAAGCTTCTCATTGGTTTACTTCTAAACCCAGGTAAGTCAAAGACTTACCACAAACAACACAACTAACGTTTACTGCGAAAAAAAGCTCCCCGTATTTGAGGAGCTTCTTTGCAATTTGCGGTCTGGACGAGACAGAACAGTATTTCATTAACCAAGTCATTCCCAACCAATTACAAGCAAAACCATAGAAAGGGTCCCTTTATTGTAATAAAAATCCACTAATTCTAAGGTTTAACAGTGATTTCTTTTATTAAATCTACAATTTTCTGTGTACTGAATTGAGTCTTAAAATTGATTTTAACATTCCCACCAAAAAACTTCTCTGCATGTTTTATTTTTTGCTTCTCTTCATCTCTCAGGCGATCTTTTCCAGAAACATCTTTAGTTTCAATTATAAAATGTAGCTTTTTTTCACCATTGTTTAGATGGAGGACATAGGCAAAATCGGGGGAGTAACTTTTTCCCCCAGCTACAGGAATTTTAATGGAATTTTTGGGAATCTTAGTGAAGACTACTACTTCTTCAATTGGAGATTCAATATTTTCCTTTTCTAGTTCAGAGTCATAATATAATTCGTCGAAAAAGTAGTCTTTATTAACAGGCAAATCAGAATATTTCACTCCAACATCTGAGGCGGAAATTTCTTTTAAAACCTCTCCTTCACTATTAGTAATTTTTGTCGGGTGAATAGTATTTGAAACTTTCATATACTCAATGCTGAACTTATCTACGGCATTGTACATCAAGAAATTATTAAAGTTTTGTTTTATAAGTCTTACTGTGGAATTATTCAGATACTTATTAATCTCAATTTCCGAAGCAATTAAAGCCTCATGAATAGTCTTAATGTTGAGATTTGTTGATCCTGCCAATTCCAATAAAAACTCACTATAATCCATAGTTGAAATAGGTGTAATATCTTCATCAAGGATAGAAATTTCATCTGATGAAATTGCTTGGTCATCTTTTATTTCAATTTTAGATCTACGCTCTCTTATTCCTTCTACAGAAAAATTTGCTTTCTGTTCTATAAAAAATTCCGTCAACAGTTTTTTAAATTGAGACTCTTCATGAAATTTATACTCCAAAATCACTTTTTCATTGAGTTTTTCCCACAACTCCTTTAAGTCCTGATATTTTTCTGTTCTAATTTTCAGTCTCTTGTTTGATTCCGTAGATTTTCTAATTTTATTCGAACCTACTCCTTGAAAGATTAAGGGATATTTGTTTTTTATATATATAAATCCTCCCTCTTTAAATTTATTTGTTCTTGTTACAACATTATCTTGGTCAAGTAAATCCAGTAGTTCATCTTCACTAGTCTCATACAAATCACAGATTTTTTTTATCATTTCACCAGAAAGTTTCTCTGGTACTTCTTCTGCGGATATTGCTCCAGATTTATAATTGATTTCATTAACAAGATGATCAATAAAATCGCTTTCTGTAAAGTCTACAAAATAGTTAAGAAAGAATTGCTCATCCTTTACCCTATTACCATATTCATTTACTGGTAAACGTAAACCTCGTCCTACTTCTTGCAATTTTGAGATCTCGCTTCCACTACTTCTTAATTTACAAATCTGAAATACATTAGGATTATCCCAACCTTCTCTTAAGGTCCACTTTGAGAATATAAATCGTCTTGGATTACCCAAATCAAGCATGGCTTGTTTGTTATGCAAAATTTCATCCACCTGCTGGCTTATATCATCTTCTTTGTTTGAATCCTTCCCTTTTTTATCTACCGCAAAATATCCTCCATGAGTTCGAGAAATAGCCTTTAAAGATTTTTCTAAATAGCTCCTATAGAACAAGTTTTTTTCATCCTTTAGTAAGTGCCTTATTTCAGCTTCCACTAATCGTTCTAAAGTCTTTTTAATATATCCATCTTCCTTCCTATATTCTTCTATATTATCTATGAAAAACAGAGTTAGAGGCTTTATCTTAACATCTCTCGTCAATAGCGCTTTCTCTATTAGGAAATGATTCTTCACAGCCTTCTGAATCATTGTCTCCTGTACAGTTTGTGCATAGGAATAAGGGTTTATTTTATCACCCTTTTTCATTTCTAGACCATTTGATAATTCCACTTTACTCTTGCTAAGATTCTCAATTATCAAATCGATCATTTCGGAATGAACTTTTTGAAGGCTTTCTTTCCTACTTAATTTCACCCTTTGTTTTTTACCATTTTCTATTAATTCAAAAGTAGCTTCTTTACCATCAGTATTTATTAACCTTACCAATGCATTTTTCCCACTTTCAAACTCTGTAATGTGACCTATAACACCTTTAACCAAGTTATTATTGAAAGAGTCCACTGCAGACAGTGTGTAAATAAGATTTTCATATTCCTGAAAAGTTGCCCCATATCTAAGAATAAATTGAGGTCCCATTTTTTGAATATTTCCCCACGTCTTATTGACTTGGGAAAATTTGTGAGGTTCATCAATAATTACAAAAGGCTTAACGGCAGATATTCCTTTAAATGGTACGGTATATTCATCGAAGAGACCCTTATCATAACTCTTCTGCATCGTATCAGAATTAATCATACCAGTATTAATTATCATTACCTGGATTTTTGAGTGTTCAAAGTCACCAGAAGAAACGAAGGAACTAACGGCAGGAGGCATATTTGATTTTCTCTTTTGAGATCCTTTAATACTCTCGACCTTATGCAATCTTATAGTTTTTCCATATTGCTCTTTAAAATGTTGACGAGAAGTGTCAGATTTTATGAAATCTATGGCCCCTGCTTTTATGGATAAAGTTGGAACTACAACTATAAATTTGAAAATCCCGAAATGTTTGTTCATTTCAAAAATTGTCTTGACATAGGTATAGGTTTTTCCTGTACCTGTCTCCATCATAATGTCTAAAATATTACTCTGACCACTTGGCAGTTCTTTAATCCCATTGTGACCCTGAATTAACCTTAGGTTTTCACTATATCTCATTCCCGTTTTATGATTGAAAACAGGATTGATGAAATTTTTATTTACTCCTGAAGATTTCTGTATCTCTAGATGATTAAAAACAGCTAGAGTACTTTCTACTGCCTGAGTCTGATGCTGAAGATTCTTTTCAAAATTAAATCCCTTCATTTTAATACCTGATTATGAAGTCAATATCAATATTCTTCTTATTAGAATAAGTCTTTATATTTTCCGCGATCTCTCGTAGATTTTTACTTTCGAAGTGATAACCAAAAGCAACAATTGAGGTAGGATTAAATTTTTTATTAGTGTCAATTTCTTCAAGCAAAGCTTTTAAATTAATGGTTTTAAATCCTTTATTAACTAAGTACAATCTTTTTTCCGTAAAGTAGGAAATGTAATTCCCTAACAAGATTTCCTCCAGTTCATTTGTTAATGCAATTCCATCATATGTTTTCCATGTTGTAAGCAATGCTTTTAAATCCTCATCAACTAATTTTTTTTCATCAAATAATTTCGTTTGAGCTTCTAGTTTCTCTGCTTTCAAATTGTAGTCCTCCCAAACAGGAAAAGTTTCAAAAATTTTTAGCCCTAAATCCATTTCAGACAAATCTCTTGCCTTGCTTTCTGGAATTTCAACGGTATGCTTCTTACCACAGAATTCACATAATTCTTTTTTTGAACTTGAAGGCTTATCCACATTCTCTTTTTCTATCCTTTTTGCTGACCTGATCAACCTTTCTTTGGTAATATCAAATATTGTCGGTGTTTTTACACTCAGTTTATTTTTAGCAAAATCGTATGCTGCCTTATCTTTCTTTGGGTCAATAATTTCTGGTAGTTGCACTAAAATATATTTTCTATTTCCACCATCATTTGCATTTAACTCCATTACTGCATCTCCAGTAGTTCCTGATCCTGCAAAAAAATCTAAAACAATAAAGTCTTTATCTGGTATTAAACTAATTATATATTTAATTAAATTCCTGTTTTTAGGATTACTGAAGACCCCACTAACTCCTAAAAGATCGGCTAATTGGGTGGTTCCATCATTAGTGGAAAACTTTAATATGCTTCTACTATTTGTGGTATCATCATATGTAACATAAAATTTTCCATCTATAGACTCAACATTTTCTGAAGGAATAAAATTTCTTTTATTTACAGTATATCCGTTTTTAGTTTTTTTGATAATAATCTTTGCGCTATCCTTTGTGAATTTTGGCAACTCCCATGTCCATGCTCCCAACTTTCCACGAACCTTTGGAGGTCTGATTTTAATATAACCTCTTTCTAAAAGATCAATATTATCTTCATAAACTTCTTCCTCATTATTCGAAGTCTTGGCTAATTCAATATTATAATCTTGAATTCCCTGAAAATCTTTTGTTTCAGGATTATAATAAACAGTGTAGCCTAAATTATGTCGCTTATTCAATGTACCTCCGTCTCCTCTAGTAGTAATAGGATCTTTAATTTCAAAAAACTTGTCTTCTTCTTTGAAAACTTCTTTTGTGACAACTTTTTTTCTTTCTAATGATGCTTTAATATCTGTTGCTGATATATATTGTGTTTCTTTCCTATAACAGATCAAATATTCATGGTTCTTTTGAACATTAGTAGTATCATTTTTAGAATTAAGTTTATTATGAACAATTTGAGCAATAAAATTTTCCTCACCAAAAACAGTATCCATTAACACGCGAAGTTGGGCAACTTCATTATCATCAATAGATACAAAAATGACCCCATCCTCATCCAATAATTGTCTTGCAATGTATAAACGAGGATACATAAAAGTTAACCATGCAGAATGAGAGTTACTATTGCTCTGAGTAAAATCTAATATCCTCTTGGCTTTTTCTTCATCAATACCAGCCAATTCTTTTAATTCATCTACTGTAAACTTTCGGTTATCTTTATAAACAAAACCATCACTCCCAGTATTATAGGGGGGATCAATATATATTAGTCTAATAGCTTCATTATAGGCATTTGATAAGTGTTTTAGTACCTCAAGATTATCTCCCTTAATTAATAAATTCTGAGAATCCTTATTGCCCTCTTTATTATTAAAGGCTTCATCCTCTTTCAATAACGTGGTTGGATCGTTAGTAGCTAAAATCTGAGCATAGGATTTCCCCAGCCAATCTAGAGTGTAACTTTCCACTGAAAAGTCTACTTCATTCTCTGCAATTTCTTGTTTAAACTTTTCAATATCGAAAGTTCCAGTTTTGGTAAAACATTGTCCGAAATATTTTTTCAGGATTTCAATATTATTTGGGATTGATTCTGTTAGGTTAGATCTATTCTCTTCGTTGCCCATAATTATAAATTATCTCAGTTTTAAAGGTACTACACTTCTCTAAAGCGCCAATTTAAAGTTCATATTAACCTTGAATTGTAGTAGGAGTTCATTTACAAATTAAAGAGTTATTACCTTCTCTTACTAATAATTTTGCGAAATTGCCGCCTATATTTTTTCAGAGAATGACTTCAAAAAGCCCCGTAGAAATACCCATAAAAAAATACATTTCAGAAGAGAAGGAATTTATTTTAGCCTTTATTGAAGAAAACAGAAGAGTTCTTCTTAATGCTAGTCCAGGTAGTGGTAAAACTACCTTCTTTGCCAATCTCTGTATCACCCACCTACAAAATAAAAAAAAAGGAAGAATAATTTTCTGTAGCCCTTACCTAATCATTCAAGGCCAATTCAAAAGAGCATTAGAAAAGAAAAATATCAATGTTGATCTTGAATTAAATGCAGCCTCTAGAAGAAAGCAACTTCTCCCTCAAGATAAAATTATTACTACCACATACAAAAGCTTAAGATTAATTGAAGAGGATCTCCACTCCAATGATTTATTAATAATTGATGAAGCGCACTCACTCCTTTATAGTTATAAAAAGGAAGGCAAGAGAGACTTTTTTGTAAAAGCAATTCAATCTCTATATAAAACTTCAGCTAAAATGGTCTTAATGACAGGCACTCCTTACCACGGCATTACGAAGTTACTTTCCCTTTCGGAACTGAGAGTTGTAAGAAGTGAAATAAAAGCCAGAGTTAAAGTTGATTATTCAAACACAAAATATTTGGCGGTAGCTTTGTCTTTTGCGGAGAACTGTCTTATGCAATACGGTAAGGAAAAATTAAATGTGATATACATAAGAAACACTAAAAAATGTGATTCCATAAAAAGTGCTATTGAGGATAATTTCAAGTGCAAAGCTTTTGTATTGACATCTAAGAGAAAACAAACAGCAGTTTATAAAACTCTAGAAAAAGAATCTTTTATTCAAAAAGATTACCAATTTTTAATTACTACCAATGTCATTAGCACTGGCGCCAATATACTCAATGACAATATTGGAAAGGCTTTAATGATAGATGAGTTCAATCCAACAGAAATAAAACAATTCTCTAAAAGGTTCCGCAAGAAACCTGATATAGAAATTGAAATTGTAAACAAAAATTATCTTAAGAATGAAAGACCTGTAGAAGAGGTTAGACAGGAATTAATAGAGGAAAGAAATCATCAAAGGTTTTTCTATCAGAGACTTTTAGATGCTATAAAAATTTTTTACACAGGGGAGGAAAACTTATTCAAGTTTGACAGAAATTTTCATAATGAAACCTTTATTGGATCTCCAGTTCAGTTGTTAGAAAGCACAATAGAAAGATTGGTTATTCAGGAAGCTTATTTTGTAGAGCAAATATCCTACACCTTCAATACCCCAATAGAATTGGTAAAGGCATTAAATAAACATGATGATGTAACCTCAGTTCTAACTGAATCCATAGATGACAACCCCCAACAAATAGATGACGGAATTTATAAACAATTGGATGAATTAAAGTACCAGTCTATTGTTTCAGATTTTATTGTGCGTCAGGATAATTATTTTCAAGCTCTCCTTCACTATTTCACCTCAATTAAGGATGCTTATGAAAAATGGAAGTTAGAAGATTTCTTGAAAGCTAGAAGAAATATTCAGAATATTAAAAAGAAAGATCTTGACAAAGAAATTTTAGAAATAATTTCACAGTTTGATTTTATTTCCCGAATACTATATCCTTTATACACGGTAGATGAATTTATACAAGACATTCCAAAGAGTCTCTACTTGAAATAGACACGATAAAATCTGACAGTTAAGGATTATATTTAAAGAGTTGAAACAAAAAACATTAACCCTTAAAACTGTCAGAATGAATACAGAAGCAAAGGTAATTAAATCTAAAGTAGGTTTATTACAGTTAGCAGAACAATTAGGAAACGTGTCCCAGGCTTGTAAACTCTTTGGTTATAGCAGGGATAGTTTTTACCGCTTTAAAGAACTTTATGACCAGGGAGGTGAGTTAGCACTACGAGAGCTCAATAGAAGAAGGCCAAATCTTAAGAATAGGATTGAAGAAGAAACAGAAAAAGCAGCAATCCAGATTGCTTTTGATTATCCTGCTTTTGGACAACTTCGCGCTTCCAATGAACTCAAAAAGAAAGGAATTTTTATCTCACCAGCAGGTGTTCGATGTGTATGGTTACGCAATGATCTGGAGACTTTTAAAAAAAGGCTGAAGTACTTAGAAGCCAGAATGGCCCAGGATGGACTGGTGTTGACTGATGCTCAACTAAATGCCTTGGAGAAAGCGAAAGAAGAAAAGAAAGCCCATGGAGAAATAGAAACCCACCACCCCGGCTATCTTGGAGCTCAGGATACCTATTATGTAGGAACCATCAAAGGAGTTGGAAGAATCTATCAGCAAACATTCATTGACACGTATTGCAAAGTAGCCCATGCTAAACTTTATGATCGTAAAAATGCTCTTGTAGCTGCTGATATGCTAAATGATCGGGTGTTACCCTTCTACGAAGAGCAAGACCTGCGACTTTTAAGAATATTAAGCGATAGAGGCACAGAATTCTGTGGCCATAGAGAGCACCACGAATATCAACTTTACCTGGCTATCGAGGATATAGATCATACAAAGACCAAGGCTAAAAGCCCGCAAACCAACGGAATCTGTGAACGCTTCCACAGGACGATTCAGGATGAGTTTTACGCCATTACCTTTAGGAAAAAGATCTACACCTCCATAGAGGAGATACAAGCTGATCTGGATGATTGGTTAAACTACTATAACAATGAAAGAACCCACTCCGGAAAACATTGTTTTGGAAAAACTCCGATGCAAACTTTGCTCGACAGCAAACATTTGGCTGATGAAAAAATGCTGGATTTACAATCGGAAAAACTCGTACCTTTATTAAAGGCAGGTAAAGCGGAAACAGGCTCTGGTGGAGACCAACCTGTCAGGAATAACTTGCCTGACGACTGGAATGGTCAAGGGGCTCCAAACGAGCCCCTAAATCAGGTTTATTCCAAAAGTCAAAATGCCTAAAAAAACTCTTAACTGTCAGACGAGATCGGAGCTATTACACTCTACTTTATAAAAACCACTCCCACTAATAAAAGAAAATCCACTTTAATATCTCTTCATATTAATGATCTCTTTAGACGTTACCTGGAACTAGATTATCACCAATATCCTTTACACCCCCCTTCATTAAAAAGAAAAAAAAATATTAACCCGTTAACTCTAAGGGAAGATGCAGTTACTTCCTCCACCCTTAATCTTGTCATCAAAACATACTCCTTTTTAACCTCCTATGACTATATTAATTATGAGGTTTTAAATAAATACCTCCTCGATGCTGAGCTTAAATTTCCGCTAAAATCAAGTTTTATTTTAGATGAAATAGAAATTGAATTACCATCAAAAGAGGTTATTAATTATAAAAAGAACTTGCTAATAGGCCTTGTAAATGGCCTTTTTTATATCAATCCTAATCAGAAGTATAGAACGGATCCTAAAGGAAATAGAAAAGCTACATATATGTTTGAACTAAATTTGCCAGATATTAATGAAGCTAAAACAAAACTTCAGAAGAAAGAAAGAAAAGTTATTCATGACCAACAAGAAAAATTGGATTTTCAATTAGCTACTCGACGGTTCAGTTATCCAAAATTGAATCCATCCCCTAGATTTATCACTTCTAAAGACTTAATACTCCATAAACTTTTGGATGATGAATATTACTATTTAATAGAGGATATAGAAAATTAGAATCTTCATGCAGATTTATCCCCTATATGTTATATATAGAAATTTCTCTAAATGAGATAAATCTGCACAGATTCTTGCAATTGCACGTTTTCAGTGGTTTTGATTATTAGGAGTAAACCATCTCAAAAGGACACTATCCCGTAAAGTGTGTAAGTTTAAATAAAGGGGTTTGACTTTTTATCTAAAGTTGAACCCTTTCTTCGTATATAGTCAAGAACTGATTGAGGACGATTCCCCAGTTTCTAATAGGCACTGACCATTTTTTGGTTGCTTCCCTCAGAGCCAAATATACAGATTTCATTACAGCATCATCGGTTGGGAAGGATAATTTGTTTTTAGTGTACTTTCTGATCTTCCCGTTCAGATTCTCAATAAGATTGGTGGTATAAATAATTCGTCTGATCTCCAGCGGGAATTCATAAAAGACGGTAAGGTCTTCCCAGTTGTCTCTCCAGCTTTTTATTGCATAAGAATATTTGGAGTTCCATTTGTTAGCAAAATCCTCTAGAGCAGCTTCTGCGGCTTGTTTAGTAGGTGCATCATAAATGAGCTTCATGTCTTTGGTAAAGGCTTTTTTATCTTTCCAAACTACATATCTACAGGCATTTCTGATCTGGTGCACTACACAAATTTGGGTTTTAGACTGTGGAAAAACATTTTTGATGGTATCGGTAAATCCATTGAGGTTATCGGTAGCAGTGATTAAAATGTCCTCAACTCCCCGAGCTTTCATATCTGTCAATACGCTCATCCAGAAGGCTGCAGATTCATTCTTTCCAAGCCAAAGACCAAGAACTTCCTTTTTACCATCTCTTTTGAGACCTACAGCTATATAAATCGTCTTGTTGACTACTTTGGAGTTCTCTCGTACTTTAAAGACGATTCCGTCCATCCAGACAATCAAATAAACGGGCTCTAAAGGACGATTTTGCCAGGCAACGATATCATTGCTGATTCGGTCTGTAATTCGGGAGATAGTAGAAGTAGAGACATCAAAGCCATACACCTCAGAGATTTGTTCTTCAATATCACTATTGCTCATTCCCTTGGCATACAGCGATACAATGACATTTTCGATGCCATCAATCATGTTCTGCCGCTTGGGAACGATCATAGGATTAAAGGATCCATCCCGGTCCCGGGGAACCTTTACAGTGTCTTCACCAAAAGAACTCCGAACCTTCTTTTTAGTATAGCCATTCCTGGTATTTCCAGATCCAGACTTCTGGTGCTTATCATAATCCAAATGGCCATCCAGTTCACCTTCAAGCATTTTCTCCAATCCACGTTTTTGAAGTTGCTTGAGAAAACTACTAAGTTCTTCTCCTGATTTAAACTGTTTTAAAAACTCATCATCGAATAGATCTTCTTTTTTCATTACTGTGTAAATATTAGTGCCTGGAATTTGCAGGCAAGGTTAAAAAAATATGGGCGTTCGCAAACCCCCATATTTTCTACTTACACATTTTTTGAGATAGTCCCCTCAAAAGCTTGGTTATCCAAAATACAGCATAAACTCCTTTTTTCTTATTATTATATAGCTCTTTCAATCATCCAATATTTCAAAATGATAATAGAAATATGCTCGCCCTCCTACAATAAAAACAGTAGTGAGATTAGACGTAACCTTAACTGCCTCAACCACAACTTCTTCTCCCTCCTTTAAATGCCCGATATTTTGCTTTACAAGCACTTTAAAAGGACAGAATAGGAGTTTCAGCAGGTTGTTCCAAGTCACTATATATAATGCAGTAGGCGAGCTATATTTCAAAATTTCTGCTAATTGCTTCTCATTCATTTTTACTCAAAACAGCTATAATATTAATTATGAAGGAACCAGTTTCTAGCCCCACTTTGAAGGGAATTAACGAGGTTGTTGGTTAACTCGTATGCATTTACAGATCTTTCAAAATTGTTATCAATGTAGGAGCTCTTGTTAGCTTCCGTGAAGAGATTATACAGCCTCCACAGATTAATAGAACCATCATCACTCCGCTTAAAATTTGGGCAGGAATAATAATTCTTTACAACTGTATTGATCTGTCCATCATTTAAGCTTACTGGAAATAATCTTTTCTGCTCAGATTTATCCATAAACTGGAACATTCTAAGCTTGCCAATAAAATGAGCAAATTGCTCCTCTGTGAGGAGGTACCTGCTCATCCTCTCCATTAATCCTAAATGATGCTCTCGGTCGTATTGTTGTAACAAGTCCTCTACAGCAAATGAGAGCTGGTTAACATCAGTAACTTTAATCTGATCAGCCAATCCATCCGTACTTATACAGAGGTTGGTACAAACCATATTTTTGAAGCCAATGAAAACTTTGAACTTCTCAGGACTTTTTTTACTGAATAGGTTCTCTTGGTTATAAGCTCTCACACCTCCAATGGTCAAGGCAAGCCTATTACCATTTACATTTTCTACTACCTCAGGTATCTCCATCACAAAAGCACACCTTTCATAATAAAGAGTTTTTTCATGCTCTAGTAATTCCTTTGCAGGTTTTCCTATAGCAGAAGGAATTCTCCCCTTTATTAAATGGGAGATCCTTATGTCTGGTTCAGATACTTGAAATTCTGGGAAAAGATCCTGTGCTATCTCCCTGGTCTTTTGCACAAACTGATAATGACTGATTGTACTTTCATTATCCTTGGCAAATACAGGAATTATACAGTCTTTCCTCAAATGTTCAAGAGTTACTTGTTTTGTATTTGCTTCAATAAAATTTCTGTTCGTATTTGATACTATTTCTTCCCCACCTACTATTTGATTTTGTAGGGGGCTATTCACTACTAACTCCATTTTCTATAATTTTTGATTGTTCAACTTTTCTTTCTTCTATTACCTGAGAATTAGCATTCTCTATTACTGTTTTCCTCTGCATAATCAGCGGGTATATTTCCTTTGACAAAGCAGGATACTTCTCATAGATGTGCTTAAGACCACCTAAATGATGACAGTTTGAAATTTCTTTTTTCACTTTTTCAAGTGATACACCTTCTGTACACCATGTCTTTAGTTTTTTACCTGTTGAAGCATTTATGATGAATTCAGGTTTATCCATAAAAAGCCCTGTTCTGTCCTTAGATGCGTTCACGAGATGGTTATCATTGATTAGCTCAAAATTGACTGTTAATTCATATTCATAGCCTTCTCTTGTAATTTCTTTGGTACCCAGCTTCATTACCTTAGTCTTACCGTTCATATCCCTATCCAAGGAGTAATCTACCTTTCTCCTAGTGGTTGTGATAATATGTGCATTGGATTGTAAGAGAGCATCTACAAAAGAATTATGATGTGGAGTAACCTTAGCCCAGTCTTGAAATCTGCCGCCTAGTTGCTCATGCATTTCCAAGCAACCACCTTTCCCACTCCATTCGTGTGAAATAGAATCAATGATAATTACCTCCATGGTTGCAGCTTCGCAGACTTTAATTGCTTCTATATATCGCTGTGGAGAATATGGTTCTTCAAGAGTTAGAACATTAAAACCTCCTAAGTGAGAATAGAGGCTGGCAGAATTATTTTCAGTATCAATAACAGCTACTTTTCCCCAGTCTTGAGTTATACCGTAGGCAAGTAGTAGAGCTGAATATGTCTTCCCATAACCACTGGGTCCACTTAAGCCAATTCGCAGTTTAACTTGGCTTCTTTGCGCTTGTTGTAGTTTCATATATTCGATTAGATTATTTATTGTCATTGAATTAATTAGTTAGGATCAATGACAGGATTAGACATAAAAAAAGGGCTCCTATTTCTAGAAACCCTCTTTTCTTAATTAGATCACTCTTTAAATGACCGATTCAATTTCTTCTACATTTTTAGAGATAATTTCCTCCCTTTCGTTTTCTTCAGCATCCTTTTCATCAGTAAAATATCTGTTCCTGGATGTATGAGTGCTAATTTCTCCTGTAGATGGATCTGCATATTCGTAAGGTTCAACTTCAACCCTTTTAATCAGACCAGGCATTTTAGTACCTATTAGTTCTTTACAAGTCCTTTCATCAAAAGTGCTTGACACTAGAGCCGTTTTAGCTGTAAAGTATACATTGTTAGTCTCTTTACTTTTTACTGCTTCTAAACCTCCTTGCACAACCAGAGAATGAAAGGTTTTACCATCCTCATTTTCAAATGATTTAAAATCCACAATTGTTACCATGGTAATTTCAATTTTTAGAATTATACATTAATTTTTGAGGACATTCCCTCAAGATCTAAGGGGAGTCGGTTGACCTTTAGGTTTTAAAAAGTAAAAAGCCATTCCTTAAAAAACTACGGGAGCTTCTAAGCAATGGCTGAGGAATCTTTGGGCGGTGCGGGGGGTATGCCCAATTTAAAAATCTAAGGGGTAGGTATTATAGATTAAAGCACTCTTTCACTGAAAATTTTAAAAATTTAAAAATTTATAATCCATCGAAACTTTGTATTTTATTCAATTCATTAATGGCTGGGTACAATCGGTTAAAGAGTAAGCCATAATTAATTTCGTTGTTAAAAATTACCATCTCCTTTGGGTAAAGACTAATACAAGTAATTGTCGATGAGTTGGTTCTATATCTAATTAAAGTTCCATTAGATGTTCCGTACTTTTGGCTTACTCCATAAATTTTGGAGAGTCCGTTATGAAGGTGTTCACTGTAGTCACTTTTTACAAATATTAGTTTATTATTGAGAAAAATTAGGTGAACATCTGAGAGAATCAGATCTTTTGTGATTCTGACAAATTCACGCACAAGAGTGTAGTGTGTATTTGGTTCATTTTCTATTGAAATTTTAGGATGTACAATTCGATTCACCTCTTGAACTGTCATCCCCAATTGAAGGCTTCCGAATCCTTTTAATAACTTTTCTTGAGAAGAAACTAGAGAAGTTACAAGAATTAAGCTTAAAGTAATAAGGTATTTCATAATTGGATTTTTTTCAGTTAAAGAACCTTCTTTATCGTATTATCCGAGAATTTCATTCCTAAAATTTGGGCAGTAGAATTAGGATTTATTTCAAGAAATTTCCAGATTTTACCATTATCTAAGGAGATTCCTAAAATTTTGTCTCCAGTAGTATGTTTTTCCATTCCATACTCCATATCAAGAAAAATTTCAACCGTATAAATCAATTTATTCCCCTCATTGACTTTGTGAACAATTTCACCTACCCTAGTACTGTATGTCACATTATTCTCCCTCGCCATTGCTTTGAGCCGCTTTACAGGTTCATTAAAGAGACTAATTACCATTTCCTTACTATAATTATTTCCATGTTGATTTTTCAGATAAGTGAAGGTGTCTGAGTAAATAAATTCCAAAACTTTTTCTGGATTTGAATCTTCACCATGCAAGGCATGATTGTATTCTCCTAATTGAGTCTTTAGATTTTTTTCAACATTAGATGGTATTTTAGCAGATGCATGGGAAAGTTGTCCTATCTCAGGATTTGTAGAACCATTCTGTTGACATGAGGTAATGAATAAAAGAAGAGCTGCCAAATAAATCACATTTTTCATAAGAGTTATGGTTTTGGTTAGTAAAAATTAAAGTCTATTTCTTTTTAGAAGAGTCAAATGCATATCCAATTAAACCCAGAATAAAAGTTCCGACCATTACATAGGACATTCTTTTTATATCTGTTTCTATCCATGAACAACTTGTGAAAAAGGACATACTTGAACTGAACATTAAAATTTTGTACTTCATTATTAAAAAAATTAAAAGTTAAAAATAGGCAAATATGCCTATAAAGTTGTGTTGATCCTCCACGAATTTTAACCCGTGGAATATTTAAGTGAAAAGGATTTTCTATTAGCATTTGGTAAAAATTTGCGCAGAATAAGAAGAGCTCAGGGTTTTACACAAGCACAACTAGCCAATGATATTGGCGTAGAAATCTCCCAAATCAGTAGAATTGAGAGAGGAATAATAAATACATCTGTAGGGAATGTAAATGCTATCTCTTCAGCTTTACGTGTAGATATTAAGGACCTATTTGATCTTTCTTAATCCACTAAAAATCTATAATAATGTTCCCCTTCCCCATCCAGAGAAGGCTCAATAACATCTATAATTTCTATTTTTTCTTGGTAGGGTATTCTTATTGTAGTTGGGAATTTTCCGTCTCTGGTGACACATAGAAATATAGTATCCTCCCCAGCAGATCCCTTTAAAAATTCTGAGGTAACCTGCTGAATCCTTAAAACATATAAATCCTTTCCCTCGGGGGTCTCAGTTATTATCTGCACTTCTGATTCTGAAAATGTAATTGTGCGGTTAATATCCTCAATTATTCCAGAAGGTAAGTGTTGTGTATAAGGTGAAGTATAAGTTTGGGAGACACATATTATAGGAAGCATTAAAAGTAACAGAGGCAATTTCATAGCTTACTGTATTTCAAGAGAAAGATATTAAATTTTTAAATAATTTTAAAAATAAATAGATTTTTATAGCTCTATTACAAAAACAGTATATTGTGGATGCTAAATTTTTAGATAATATCAAATGGCAAAAAAGAAAAAAAAGATTGAATTCTTTCAGCTCTCCCTAGTGAAAATGAGTGGTAAAAAAAGCTCTGTAGCTTTTCAGGATTTACTTACTTCTCCAGAAGTAGTAAACAGACCAATTAGCTTTAAAGGAAAAGACTTAGAATTAAAGATTTTCATAAGCAATAGCCACTACGTTCTTGGCATGTTGGAAACAAGTCGGAGCAGCAATCTTCCTCCTAAGAAGGATACAGTAGCCAAAAAGATGTCAAAATTAGGTTTAAAAAATGAGGAAGGATTAGCCTATGGAAATGTTTTTCTTTATGACATTAAACGCCAAATATTCATGTACGAAAGCAATAAATTTGGAAGTTATTTAGATCATTTTGTTACCTACATCTATTCGGCTTTAAAAGAAAGCCAGAGCAAGTACTACAAAGCATTTAGAATAAAGTTAGATGTCGTATTGACTTCTAATGAGTATCAGCGAATTCTTAATTTTGACTTTCACAAATCAGTTGAGGTTCAAATTGCTCAGCCAAGTAAAATGATGAAGGATATTAGTCATAAGAATGGGGCTCTTTACAATGTGTGTAAATCAGGAAAAGAATTAGAGTCTGGTCGCGTCTTTGCCAAGTTTGAGGTTGAAGCAAAACGTACCGCCAAAAGCTTATCCTCTAAAACTATAAGAGAAGTTTTGCAGGACGTCAGTTCATTACTTAAAAAAAGATCAGGTGAAAATGTTCAAAAAGTAACAGTTACAGGGTATGAAAATGACCTTAAAAAACTAAAAAAACTAGACCTTATAGCAAATCGTTATTATCAAGAAATGACATTAGATGAACCACGGGAGAATCATGATCTATTAGAGAAGCAAAGAACCGATGAAATGAAGAGAATTTACAAAGATTGCCAAAATGATCTGAAAGAAATTTTTGGATAATATAACATGAACAAAACTTTGGGATATTGGTTAGAAATTTTGGCAACCTATGGTTTAGGAATTGCAGCATTTGCTTTTAGTATTTTGTTTTGGGAAAATTTAAAATTCTTAGATGATGCCACTTTTCTAGACAAGGTAATTTCTATTTCCTCAACCCTTTTTGGGTTTTTACTAGCAGTCTTAGCCTTGATTATACAAAGTAACAGCTCTACGATTGAAGGAATGAAACAGCACGGTAGTTTCGTAAGATTAATTCGTCTCAACAAAATGACAGTTACCTTAGCCATTATCACTAGCTTCTACTCTCTGATTCTTCTGTTAGGTCTTGAAATTATTCGGGAAAAAAGTTGTGAAGTACTTATTTTCATGACTTCAGTAAATCTTGGATTATTTACCATGGTACTTGCCAATACGCTCCTATTCACTTTGGTATTCTATAGGATAATTATGTCAGATTACCAATAACTTACAGAAGGAGACATCCTGCCTGGAGAGACAGGATGCTCTATTTAATTACCACTAGGAAACATTTACCACTATATAAGTTTGTTTGCCAGTTTTGACATTTCTTCATCAACCTTTTCTTCTAAAATTGCGCCATAGTGAGCTTGTGTTATTCCAATTCTGGAATGCCCTAAAAGCTTACTGACAATTTCCATTGGCACATCATTTAGAAGCAGCACAGTGGTCGCAAAAGTCTTTCTGGCTATATGGTGAGTCAGATTGATTCTGATCCTACACAGAACAGCTATTTCCTTGAGGTAAGCATTGAAGTGAGCATTAGATCTGACAGGTAAAACCTTATCCTCCTTCAATTGCCCTTTATACTTATCCAGTAGTTTCTGAGCCACAGGAAGTAGAGGAATGGATATAGATTTTCCAGTTTTCTGCCTTTTCATCTTTATCCAGTCTCTACCGTCTTTACCTTTTAGTATATGACTACTCCGAAGATTACTCATTTCCTTAAAAGCTAAACCTGTGTAACAGCAGAATACAAAGCAGTCTCTTACCTCTTCTAACCTCTTATTCCCTAACTCTTTATTTTGTAGCTGGGAAAGTTCAGTCTTGGTAAGATAAACTACCTCCTTTTTAGCTGGCTTAGGTTTATGCATCAGAAAAGGGTTTTTATCTAAATAATCTTGAGCCACAGCGAAATTGATCATCTTCTTAAATCTCTGAAGAGTTTTATTTATGGTACTTTGCTGCATCTCCTTTTCTGTCTTGAGGTAGTATTCAAAGTCCTTAATAAACTGGTATTTCAGCTTTTCAAGCTTCATGTCTCTCTGTTGAAATTTCCATTTAATAAATGCCTGAAGATGAGTTTTTGTATTCTCAAATTTTTGCCATGAAACTTCCTTAATATCCTTTCCTATCAACTTCTTATAGTAGTCATTATGCTCATCATAAGCAGAAATTACACCTAATTCCTGTTTAGTCTCCTCTCCTTTGAACTTTTTGTAGATATCATCTACATCAAAGGAATTTTGATGAATTTGGAGCATTAAAAAAGCCTGACCAAGTTGTTGCTTAATCAGGCTCATTTGTTTGTTCACATATTCTGAATTTTCTGCCTTCTTCAGAACCTTTTGTTTTTCTCTATCCCAATAATCAGGGTTGATATACAGTCCTGTAGAGAATTGCTTTCGTGATTTTTCATAGGTAATTCTGCAAATGACAGGAGTTAAACCTGCCTTATTAAGCTTTTGCTTCTTGATTAAAAATAATGTTTTCATATGTAGTTGGTTTTAAAGGTTATTATATATTTTACAGGTATTTAAATCAAATGAGACCTATACATGAGCTGGTACAAAATTCTAGGAGCATTGGCTGCCGTCGCAACAATTCTTACGCTTCTCTTTACTTTTTTTAATGAACCCAACCCTGTTGAAGGGATTCAGATAAATGATGAAGTAGAAATCTCTGGAGGTAATTTTGCAGCAAGAGATAATATTTTCTATTATACAAGCACAAATACAGATAATTCAGAATATATCAAGCTTCTCCAACATCGGTTTAAGGCAATAGAAGATAATTTACCTAAACATTATGATCATGCTGATGTGCAGAGCTTTTTGGTTAAATTAAAAGATCTTCATGAGCAGCATATCAAAGCTTTAAAACAAGAGGAAATGATTTTAGCTCATGAAATCTTAGGTCAAATTAGTCGCCTGTCTTTTGATTTGGAAGTTGAGGAAAGAATTTTAAAAGAAAAGAAAGCGCAACAAGAGGAAGGATATGAAATCAAATATGAAAGAGGACAACCTGTCCCCGTTACTAACGACTTGATAGGTTTTTTAATTAATGAGTATGCACATGGAGAATTTAAGCCTCATTCACGGTACGAACCTATGCCCTCTCCATATCAAAAAGCCTATAACAAGGGATTTACCTCTCATAGCTTTTTAATGAATTAATTCCTTGAAAGGGTCCCTTTTAATTTGTACAGGGGTCCCTTAAAAGGTCCCTTTTTTTAGATATACTTTGATAAAATAAGAGATGTAGGAAGAAAGAAATGAAATAGGCATAAAACAAAAAAGCCCTTCCCAAAAAAGGGAAAAGCTTCTCATTGGTTTACTTCTAAACCCAGGTAAGTCAAAGACTTACCACAAACAACACAACTAACGTTTACTGCGAAAAAAAGCTCCCCGTATTTGAGGAGCTTCTTTGCAATTTGCGGTCTGGACGAGACTCGAACTCGCGACCCCCTGCGTGACAGGCAGGTATTCTAACCAACTGAACTACCAGACCGTTGCTTTATTGCGAGGGCAAATATACAGCACATTTTCAATTCCACAAACGTTTTTTAAAATATTTTGAAAGTATTTTTCTGGGCTCAAACAAACTTCTGTCGCTCAACCAAATAGGTGAGCAAAATTTTTTCAAAACTCTCATTTATATCAGCCTCTACATACTTGATCCCGTATTGGGCGCACTTCAGCTTAAGTCGGTTAAAATAGCCTTTCACCTCTTCAAAATAGCTATCTTTCACATTATCAGCATAAAGGTCAATTTTCTCTCCGGTTTCCACATCTGTGAAACGATGCGGCTCTTCGCCAAAATTAAAATCAAATTCCTTCTGCTTATCCAAAACATGAAATAAAACCAGCTCATGCTTGTTATATTTGAGATGCCTCAAGGCTTCAAACAGCTTCTCTTCCTCCACCTCATCCTGGAACATGTCAGAAAAGAAAAATATCAGGGACCGCCTTTTCAATTTCTCGGCGATTTGGTGAAGATAGGTGTAGGTAGAGGTTCTGTTTTTACTTTTTGGGCGGCCAAGGGCCTCTTCCAGCACGTGCAGCAACATACGGCGGTGCCTGTCACCCCCTTTTTCAGGTGCGTAATATTCATAGGTATCGCTGTAAATACTGAGCCCTACGGAATCCCGCTGCTTTTTGAGGATTTGCATGAGGCAGGCCGAAGCAAGGGCGGTAAAACCAATTTTATTGAGGTCCTGGAGGCTCTGACGGCTTTTTCCAGGAAAATGCATCGAAGCAGAATTGTCAATGATCAAATGACACCTCAGGTTGGTCTCTTCTTCATAGCGGCGGGTAAAGAGCTTATCGGTCTTTGCAAACAGCTTCCAGTCGATGTGCCTGGTACTTTCGCCCGGGTTGTAAACCTTGTGTTCGGCAAATTCTGAAGAATAGCCGTGAAAAGGGCTTTTATGAAGCCCCGAAATGAACCCCTCCACCACCTGCCTGGCCAGCAACTCAAGATTCACAAATTTACCCGAATGATGTAACTCCTGCTCTAACTGCATTTCCTGAAATTTATTCCCAAGGTACAGAATTTAAGGCATAAAAAAATCCGGGAAAAAACCCCGGATCTCTTTATATCTAAACACGACAGGTACTATAAAAGCTGATCGAGTGCTTCGGCATAAGTGTTCTTAGGTGCAACCCCTACCTGTCTTCCCACTACTTCTCCATTTTTGAAGATCAAAACAGTAGGAATGTTACGCACGCCATACTTAGCAGCAAACTCCTGGTTGGCATCTACGTCAAGCTTTCCAACTACTGCTTTTCCTTCATATTCCTTGCTTATATCGTCAATGATAGGACCTACCATTCTACATGGGCCGCACCATGCTGCCCAAAAATCTACCATTACAGGTTTGTCGCTCTTTAGTACTTTCTCTTCAAAAGTAGCATCAGTTATTTCTAAAGCCATATTTCTCGTTTTAGTTCATTGTTCTACTATAGACAAAAATAGTCAAAATAATAAGGAATCCTTACATTAAGAAAATCAGATTTACCTATCTGCTCATTGTCACCCCCTATAAAAAGCCATTTCAGACGCTCATAAATGTAGGAAAAAACTTTCATTGATTTCTCCGGTTCAGCCCTTCATCTGGTAATTAAGATCTTAAACGTTTTATCTGAAATCTGAATAACCAGCATTTAAGATTTCATTATCTTTAATACATAAGTAATTAAAAATCAGCGCTTATTCGTATAACTTTACCCTAAAAAACATTGCCATGTCTGCACTCTCTCACCTCTGGAAAGAACAAACGGAAGGCTTTTCATTTGTTCAGAAAATTATCATCGGAACTATCCTGACTTTCATTCTAGCTACAGCTATTTTTGCGCTTTTCCTGGTTTACCTGGAATTAACCAGATAAGCTGAAGCTCAACTGAAGTTTCACCATGCAAACAACACTTTTTTGTGGTAGCAATATTTATAGAATACTCTCCAAAAATGGCATTTTTGGAGAGTATTTTTTCTTTAATTCAGTTTGTAAAGCACCTGTTGCTCTTCCAGTGCATTGAGCAGTTCCTGCGAGATCCTCACTTTCTGCTTACGGCTGGGCATGTGCAGTTTGATCCTTTCCTTCATCTCATACACCACAAAATTCAGGCGGTTATCCCCGCTGTGATTTCTGAAAATATCAAAAAGAGCATCGATCTTATCCTCCTGAAGTTCATCTATATTCAGCTGAATAGTGAGCTTTTTGGCATAATTCTCCATTACATCGTGAAGCAACTGAATATTGTTGAACTGCAACCTAGGGTCGCCTTTTCTGCCGGTTTCCCTGTTCGGAAATCCTTCCCGAATAAACACCTTCGCATGAATAAAGGAATTTGGAACAAGAAAATGCCTGTATTTTAGATATTCTTCCTTGAACATCCTAAACTCGTAAGAGTCTGAATAATCTTCTACAATAAAGCTGGCCCAGCCCTGCCCCTGTTTATTCACTCTATGCTGAACGTCGCTTATCACGCCTCCAAAAGTGAGCTCTTTATTGACTGCTTCCTCCAGGTTCTGGAAATCGGCTAAAACGGCATTACAGAAGTACTTTAATTCGGTCTTAAAGTCATCGAGAGGATGTCCTGAAATATAAATCCCCACAACTTCCCGCTCGCGCTTGAGTTTTTCCATGGTTCCCCATTCTTCACAGGGCGGCACCACGGGTTCGGGAATTTGTACTTCGCTGGTATCCCCAAAAAGGCTTACCTGCGCCGAATTTTCATTCTCCTGGTACTTGGCTGCATACTTCACCACCTTTTCAAGAAAGGTAATGCCATCGCCTTCATCATGGAAGTACTGGGCCCTGTGCGTGTCACCAAAGCTGTCAAAACCTCCGGCCAAAGCCAGGTTCTCAAAAGCCTTTTTATTGGCCGCCCTTAAATCTATTCGTTTGGCCATGTCAAAGATTGAGCGGTAATGCCCCTTCTCTTTCCTGTTCTCAACAATAGTAGCCACAGCCCCTGCGCCCACACCTTTAATAGCCCCCATTCCAAAACGCACCGCGTTCTCTTTATTAACAGAGAATTTGTAATAAGATTCATTCACATCGGGGCCAAGTACATTCAGCTTCATTCGCTTACATTCTTCCATGAAGAAGGTCACCTGCTTAATGTCGTTCATATTATTGGAAAGCACCGCCGCCATATATTCTGCCGGGTAATGGGCTTTTAAATATGCAGTTTGGTACGCGATCCAGGCATAGCAGGTAGAATGCGATTTATTGAAGGCATAAGAGGCAAAGGCTTCCCAGTCTTTCCAGATCTTTTCAAGCACTTCCCGCGGATGCCCGTTTTTCTCCCCCCGTCAAGGAACTTCGGTTTTAGTTCTTCCAGGAGTGAAAATATTTTTTTACCCATGGCTTTCCGAAGAACATCGGCTTCACCTTTGGTAAAGCTGGCGAGCTTTTGCGACAGCAACATCACCTGCTCCTGGTATACCGTGATTCCGTAGGTTTCTTTAAGATATTCCTCCATCGCCGGCAGGTCATAGACAATCTCTTCATCCCCGTGTTTACGCGCAATGAAACTTGGGATATATTCCATAGGCCCGGGCCTGTACAGGGCGTTCATAGCAATAAGATCATCAAAGACCGTAGGTTTGAGATCTTTCATGTGCTTTTGCATGCCCGGAGATTCGTACTGGAAGATCCCCACTGTTTCTCCACGCTGGAAGAGCTCGTAGGTCTTTTCATCGTCCAGCGGAAAACTATCGGGGTCGAGATCAATATCGTGCCGACCTTTAACGATCTTCACGGTATCCTTAATAAGCGTAAGGGTTTTGAGGCCCAGGAAATCCATTTTTAGGAGTCCGGCGCTCTCAACTACCGAGTTGTCAAACTGGGTTACGTAAAGCTCTGAATCTTTAGCAACCGCCACCGGTACGAAATTGGTAATATCGCTGGGTGTAATGATCACCCCGCAGGCATGGATCCCTGTATTTCTAACCGAGCCTTCCAGAATCCTCGCCTGGTTCACCGTTTGCGCCTCCAGGTCGTCTCCTTCAGAAATATTTAAAAGCTCATTGATCTTGTCAACCTCCTCACTCCTGAAATTACTCCTGATGGCCTTCTCATCCATCCCAAAAATCTTACCCAGCTTGGTGTTGGGAATGAGTTTGGCAATCCTGTCGGCTTCATTTAAAGGAAGGTCGAGCACCCGGGCCGTATCCCGAATGGAAGACTTGGCAGCCATGGTACCATAGGTAATGATCTGCGCCACCTGATTTGCCCCGTATTTCTTGATCACGTAATCCATCACCCTGCTTCGGCCTTCATCATCAAAGTCGATATCAATATCGGGCATACTTACACGATCGGGATTCAGGAACCTCTCAAAAAGCAGGTCGTACTTAATAGGATCAATATTGGTAATTCCCAGGCAGTAAGCTACCGCACTACCTGCCGCCGATCCACGTCCCGGCCCTACCGAAACATCCATATTACGGGCTTCCCTGATGAAATCTTCTACAATAAGGAAGTAACCGGGATAACCTGTATTCTCAATTACGGATAACTCAAAATCAAGCCGCTCCTTAATAGATGGTGTGATCTCTCCATACCGGGCCTTTGCTCCTTCATAGGTGATGTGCTTTAAGTAAGCATTCTCCCCTCTCTTCCCGCCATCTTCGGCGTCTTCGGCCACCACAAATTCTTCAGGAATGGTAAAGGCAGGAAGTAAAACATCCCTTGCCAGCTCATAAGGCTCTATTTTATCTACAACTTCCTGGACATTTGAAATAGCTTCCGGCAGGTCTTTAAAAAGCGATTTCATCTCATCACCGCTCTTGAAGTAATATTCGTTATTGGGAAGTCCGTAACGATAGCCTCGGCCTCGGCCAATAGGCGTCGCCTGCTTTTCGCCATCCTTTACACATAGTAAAATATCATGGGCATTGGCATCTTCCTGCTCACAGTAATAGGTATTATTAGTAGCGACCAACTTGACGTCATGTTTCTTCGCCAGTTCTACCAAAACAGGGTTCACCCTGTTCTCGTCTTCCTGGTTATGGCGCATAAGCTCTATATACAGGTCTTCCCCAAACTGCTCCTTCCACCAGAGCAGAGCTTCTTCTGCCTGATTTTCCCCTACATTCAATATTTTCCCAGGCACTTCCCCATAGAGGTTCCCGGTAAGGGCAATCACATCCTCCTTATACTGCATAATTACCTCGCGGTCAATCCGCGGCACGTAATAAAACCCTTCAGTATAGGCAATAGAAGACATTTTGGCCAGGTTGTGGTAACCCTTTTTATTCCTGGCCAGCAGCACCACCTGGTACCCGTTATCCTTCCGGCTCTTGTCTTTGCGGTTCTCACACACAAAGAACTCGCAACCCACAATAGCTTTGAGCTCGCGTGCTGTGGCAGGCTCGTTATTTTCGGCGGCGGCAGCATTTTTAGCTTTTACACCTTTGTTATAGGCGCCAACTTCTTTTACAAAATGAAATGCGCCCATCATATTAGCGTGATCTGTAAGTGCTACGGCCGGCATATTCTGCTTTGCCGCGGCGTTTACGAGATCTTTAATGCTAATGGTAGACTGCAAAATAGAAAACTGGCTGTGGTTATGAAGATGAGAAAAGGCAACTTCATCAAGCTTTTCAAGGTTTTCCTCTATTTCTGCGGAAGAAATTTCAGTCCCTTCTTTCTTCTGAAGCCTTTTCCTAATCTCTTCGGAAGCCTTCTTCAGATTGATGTGCTTTAACCCAATCAGCTGAATTGGCTGCGGATTAGCTTCTGAAAAATTCTCGAAATAATCGGGCTTTACATCCAGTTCTTCCGAAGTAAATACCCTTTTCCTGATGAGCTCCAGGAAACAGCGGGTGGTAGCTTCCACATCGGCAGTTGCATTGTGGGCTTCAGCAAAAGGCTCATGAAAAAGAAATTCATGCAGCTCGGTAAGGGTTGGCAGTTTAAATTTACCTCCCCTACCGCCGGGAATACAGCAAAGCTGGGCAGTAACTTCGGTACAGGTATCAAGCACCGGCAGGCTCGTCAGGTTATTTTCCATCTGCAGCCGATGGAATTCGGCTCCCATGATATTAACATCAAAACCTACATTTTGACCCACCACAAACTTAGAGCGCGAAAGGGCTATATTGAACTTCTCCAACACCTCCTGCAGGCTCACACCCTGCTCTGTTGCTAATTCGGTTGAGATCCCGTGTACCTTTTCGGCATCATAGGGAATATTAAAACCTTCGGGCTGTACCAGATAATCCTGATGTTCAACTACCCTCCCCATGTCATCGTGCAACTGCCAGGCAATTTGTATACAGCGCGGCCAGTTGTCGCTATCGGTAAGCGGGGCATCCCAGCGCTTGGGAAGACCCGTGGTTTCAGTATCAAAAATAAGGTACATAAAATAATATTTTAGAGGCTTTTAGGCTGATTACTAGCACCAACCAAAGCATTTGAAGCAATTTTCGAATTGGTAAAAGTAAAGATAAATGAACGTAATCTCAGGGAAAGTTTTCAGGAATTATTAACGAAAGGGCCGTGCCAGAAATGCCATTTTTGATACATAAAAAAACCCGGCACTTGGCCCGGGCTTTCTATCTACATTCTAAAAATTTACTAATCAAAAGCTTCCTCCAGGTCTTTCACCTGTTTAAATGTCCGCTCTATGGCATTGCGCTGTTTAATGAGGAGGTTTGCCGTAGAAGGCGCAAAGCCGTCTTCTTTGATGATCTTATTGTAATCTTCTACAGCCACTTTTTCACCCCTAACCACTTCTTCCAGGATTTCTTCTTCCTTATCTGCACTAAAAGCAGCTTTTAAATCCATCCAGGCGTGGTGGGCCTTACCGCTCATACTTGTTCCTTTATCGGGAGATTCCCCCAGGTTCTTGATTTCGGTTTTTAGTTCATGCCCAAAATCATAACGCTCTTTTGCCTTGGCTTCAAAAAAATCTTTCAGCCGTGGGTTTTTAACATCTTCTGCTGCTTTTTGAAAGCCTTTTTCAGAATCATAATTTTTTTCCAGCAGTTCATTTAGTTTTGACGCAAGTTCTTTGGTTGTGGCCATTTCTATTTCTTTTTTATTTGTTAGCAATTTCTTTTTCTGCTCTAATATAAGAATGAACAAAGCACGTAACCTAATGTTTAACAGGGTTTAGCACTCCTTAACTTTGTTTAAAAATGCTATTTTTGAAGGGTAGGGAGCATGAAATATTTTTTTCCTAACCACCTCATATACAAGAAAAAATAATAGTATCTTTGCCCCCTCATTAATAACCGGGGTCGGGAACCCCACAAATTAATTTTTATGCCTGTAAAGATTAGATTACAAAGACACGGTAAAAAAGGAAAGCCTTTTTTCTGGATCGTTGCTGCGGATTCACGCGCAAAAAGAGATGGTAAATTTCTTGAAAAATTAGGAATTTATAATCCAACTACTAACCCTGCTACTATTGACATTGATGTAGACAGCTCTGTAAAATGGTTACAGAATGGTGCACAGCCAACAGATACTGCAAGGGCTATCCTTTCTTACAAAGGAGTACTTCTTAAAAATCACCTTGCCGGTGGTGTAAGAAAAGGTGCTTTGACCGAAGAACAAGCAGAGGAGAAATTCAACGCATGGGTATCGGAAAAAGAAGGCAAAGTTGAAGCTAAAAAAGAGAATTTGAGCAAAGAGCAGGAAGCTGCTAAAGCTAAAGCTCTTGAGGCTGAAAAAGAAGTTAACGCTAAGCGCGAGGCCGAAGCTGCTGCCGCTGCACAACCTGAAGTTGAGGAGAATGCTGAAGACCAGGAAGCTGCTGCTGCAAATGAAGTAGACGATGCTACCGCTGCCGAAGCAAATGCTGAAGAAAAACAGGACCAGGCAGGTTCTTAATTTTTCCCTCTAACGAACATGACAAAAGAAGAGTGTTTCTATCTTGGCAGAATCGTTAGTAAATTCAGTTTTAAGGGAGAGGTATTGATCAAACTCGATACCGATGAACCCGAAAGTTATTTAGAAATGGAATCAGTTTTTGTCGAATATGACAATAATCTGGTTCCATTTTTTATTGAAAGAAGTTCGCTGCAAAAAAGCAACCTTCTGCGGGTAAAATTTGAAGAAGTAGATTCTGAAGAAGACGCCGAAGATCTAATGAAATGCGACCTCTACTTACCCCTTAGCCTCCTGCCCGAACTCGATGAAGATCAGTTCTACTTTCATGAAGTCATCGGCTTTACCGTAGAAGACCTAAATTACGGAGTGGTTGGCACCCTTACAGGAGTGAACGACACCACCTCACAAGCCCTTTTTGAAGTAGAAAAAGACGGCAAACAGATCCTCATCCCAATGAACGACGAGTTTCTTCAGAAAGTGGATAAGAAGAACAAAAAGATTATCGTTGAGACACCGGAGGGACTTATTGATCTTTATCTTTAGGAAAATCACAAGCACCAAATTCCAAATTACAATCGGAAGAAAATCTGGAGCAAAAAAAATAAGGTTCTAAAAAAGGCATTTTTTGCTAACTTTAAGTATGAAACCTTATAACCTGGAAGAAAGAACTTTTGAATTTGCAAGACAATGCAGGTTATTGGTTTCAAAGCTTTCCAAAACAATTTCAAATATTGAAGACGGAAAGCAACTTATAAGATCGTCGGGATCTGTAGGTGCGAATTACATTGAGGCTAATGAGAAACTGGGGGACAAAGATTTTTCTTTCCGTTTAAAAATTGCCAGAAAGGAAGCTAAAGAATCTGCCTACTGGCTACGCCTGCTACAGGCTGCAAATCCAACTCTTGAATCAGAAATAGAAGGAATCATAAATGAAGCGCAGGAGCTTCGGAAAATATTATCTGCTATAATTAATAAATCATAATTTAATATTTGGCCCTCTTGGGATTTGGTACTTTCAAATAATATCTTACTCCTTTTGGAATTTGGTGCTTGGAATTTGGTGCTTATCTTGCGATGCTAAAACTATGATCTGCAATGGAAGGTTTCCGGTTTAAACAATTCACAGTTCAGCAGGATAAATGCGCGATGAAAATCGGTACCGACGGGGTGCTGCTGGGAGCCTGGGCTTCTTTAGCGCACCAGCCGTTTTCTATCCTGGATATTGGCACCGGCACGGGGGTTATTGCCTTGATGCTGGCGCAACGCTGTAACGCCGAACTTATTGATGCCCTTGAAATAGACGAGGACGCCTACGAGCAGGCAGTTGATAATTTTGAGAACAGCCACTGGGGCGACCGGCTCTTTTGCTACCATGCCGCCTTTGATGAGTTTGTGGCAGAGATGCAGGAAGAAGGCATGGAAGAAGAGGAAAAATATGATCTCATTATTTCCAATCCCCCGTTTTATTCGGCCGATTATTCTTCGGGAGATGCAAAGCGCGACCAGGCGAGATTTGCAGAAGCACTTCCGTTTGACGAACTTCTGGAAGGAGTTTCCCTACTCCTCTCAAAAAGGGGAATATTCAGTGTCATTATTCCTTATACTGAAGAAGAAAAATTCCGCTACCTGGCAGCTGACTACGGACTATTTCCGCAGCGCATCACCCACGTAAAAGGTACTCCTGAAAGTGAGCTGAAAAGAAGTCTGCTGGAATTGTCATTTTTGGAAGGTAAGCCGGAAGTTGATGAGCTTATTATAGAAACCGCCAGGCACCAATACACTCCGGAGTACATTGAACTGGTAAAGGAATTTTATTTGAAGATGTAGGAAATAACTACAATAATTTGCAGCGATTAATCTCTGTTCTTAACTTCCTGTTGTGCCTTTTTTTCTTCTGAAATTTCGATGACAGGACCAGCAATTGCTATTTCTTTTCCTGAAGACTCATTACACCCGGTGACCAAGACCAGGAGCAGTACAAGGAATACATTCATTTATAGTATTTATTTTGCCTGAACAAGAAAAAAAAACTTCGGGAGCTCGGACTCATTAATATTTTTAGTGCTTCAAACCCTGGAAGGGATGAAATATCCTCAGACCTAACAGGTTTTTATGGTCTTTCTGCGTAAATTTACTTTTCCAGACAAAAACTTAAACTACCAACAATGAAAGCAGACCAATTCCAGGCGCCCGATTATTATAATCTTGACGACCTTCTTAGTGATGAACATAAAATGGTACGTGACGCTGCCCGGGAATGGGTGAAGCGTGAGGTTTCTCCCATTATAGAAGAGGCCGCTCAAAAAGCCGAATTTCCGAAGCAGTTAATCAACGGCCTTGCCGACATTGGCGCATTTGGCCCATATATTCCCGAAGAATATGGAGGTGCCGGCCTGGATCAAATTTCCTACGGATTGATTATGCAGGAAATTGAAAGAGGTGACAGCGGGGTGCGCTCTACAGCTTCAGTACAGTCTTCTTTGGTGATGTACCCAATCTTTAAATACGGAACCGAAGAACAAAAGAAGAAGTATCTTCCAAAGCTGGCTTCGGGAGAAATGATGGGCTGCTTTGGCCTAACCGAACCGGATCACGGTTCCAATCCCGGCGGCATGACTACAAATTTTAAAGATAAGGGCGATCACTACCTGCTTAACGGTGCAAAAATGTGGATCTCCAATGCTCCTTTTGCCGATATCGCTATTGTATGGGCAAAAAACGAGGAAGGCCGCATCCACGGACTCATTGTAGAACGCGGGATGGAAGGCTTCACCACACCCGAAACTCACAACAAATGGTCTCTCCGTGCCAGTGCCACGGGGGAACTGGTCTTTAACAACGTGAAAGTTCCTAAAGAAAACCTGATGCCCGAAAAAAGCGGATTGGGCGCACCTCTTGGCTGCCTGGACTCTGCCCGCTATGGAATTGCCTGGGGTGCTATTGGCGCTGCCATGGATTGTTATGACACCGCTTTGCGTTATGCAAAGGAACGGGAACAGTTTGGGAAGCCTATTGCAGGTTTCCAGCTACAACAAAAGAAACTGGCCGAGATGATCACCGAGATCACCAAAGCCCAGTTACTTGCATGGAGACTGGGAGTGATGAGAAACGAAGGCACTGCCACCTCAGCACAAATCTCTATGGCAAAAAGGAATAATGTTGAAATGGCCATCAATATCGCCCGGGAAGCCAGGCAGATTTTAGGAGGAATGGGAATTATAGGCGAATACAGCATCATGCGGCACTCCATGAACCTGGAAAGTGTGATCACTTATGAAGGCACTCACGATATCCACCTCTTAATTACAGGGGCAGATATTACAGGAATTCCTGCATTTCAGTAAAAAGAAAAGACCTCACAGGTTTTAGAAACCTGTGAGGTCTACCCCAAATTTAAATATCTAAATCAAAACAGGGGCAACGTTTACAACGCTTGCCCTTTTTATATTTCTCGCAGCATTCGGTTTTTAATTCCACAGGTTTTTTCGCGATCACCCCATCCAGCTTGAGATAATCTTTGGACTTGGGGGAGTAGAAAACGATTACATTTAAAATCATGCTGACTGCGAATTGCTTACCTGTCAAAAAAGGCAAAAATCACACCCTTTTTTAACTCAGTCTGCGTTAAAGGGGGCAATCTTTATCTCTAGCCCCTCCAGTTCCTTTTCAATAGGAATCTGACAGCTTAGACGACTATTTTCCTGAACAAAAAAAGCCTGATCTAACATATCTTCTTCTTCATAAGATTTTTCGGGCAAGAGGTGCTCTTTGTTGAGCATATAGCACTGGCAGGAGGCACACATGGCCATCCCCCCGCAAATACCAACAGTTCCTTCGGGGGCAAGCTCATGAAGGCGAATTACCTCCATAAGGTTCATATTCATATCGGTAGGTGCGTCAACCACGTGAGCTTCTCCTTCGCGGTCGATAACGGTGATTTTAATATCTGACATTTGTCAATTATAAAACCTAACAGGTTTCAAGAACCTGTTAGGTCTGGTTTTAAACTTTGGTTAAAATTATTTAATTTATACTTTTCACAACCTCTCTCTTGGCTTCCTTCTTACTGCCGTCAAACCCATTCACCCCGCTTACGGTGGTGTATTTCATCACATATTTCTTATCGGGAAATATTTTTTGATAGGCACTCTGGCACATAATGGCCGCTTCATGGAAACCGCACAAAATGAGCTTTAGCTTCCCCGGATAGGTATTTACATCTCCAATGGCATAAATCCCCGGAATATTGGTTTGATAATCGTAGCTGTTGTCAACTTTGATCGCGTTTTTCTCAATCTCAAGCCCCCAGTTGGCAATAGGGCCTAACTTTGGGGAAAGTCCGAAGAGCGGAATGAAATAATCGGTTTCTTTGATCTCTTCTTCGGAAGCGTCTCCTTTGTGGCGGATCACTACTGAATCCAAGCTTTCTTCCCCCTGCAGCCCAACTACTTCAGCTTCAGTAATGAGGTTGATTTTTCCTATTTTTGAGAGTTCAGAAACTTTCTCTACAGAATCTAATGCCCCGCGGAATTCATTTCTTCTGTGAACCAGGGAAACTTCCGAAGCAACTTCAGAAAGATAAATGGCCCAGTCTAAAGCTGAGTCTCCCCCTCCCGCAATTACCACCCGTTTGTCACGGTAATCTTCGGGTTCTTTGATCATATACGCAACCCCGTTGTTCTCATACTTTGCAATATTAGGAATGGGAGGCTTTCGCGGCTCGAAACTTCCCAAACCACCGGCGATTACCACTACCGGGGCCTGATGTTGTGTACCTTCACTGGTAGTGACGATAAAAGAACCATCATCCAGCTTCTCTATGGTTTCTGCCCTTTCCCCCAGGGTGAATCCCGGCTCAAACGGGCGGATCTGCTCCATAAGATTATCTACAAGATCTCCCGCCAGTACTTCGGGAAAAGCCGGAATATCATAGATAGGCTTTTTAGGATAGATCTCTGAACACTGCCCTCCCGGCTGTGGAAGGGCGTCTATAAGGTGACATTTTAATTTTAATAATCCTGCTTCAAATACGGCGAAAAGACCAGTTGGCCCGGCACCGATGATCAACATATCTGTTTTAATCATTACTTCTTGTTTTGTGAATTGCCGAAAATGTTATTTTTCAATATTCAGCACCTTTTCAATTTGAGGTACATAGCGTTTAATGGTCATTTCAACACCCGATTTTAAAGTCATGGTGTTTACGCTACAGCCCACACAGGCTCCCTGCAGCTGCACTTTTACCAGCCGGTCATCATCTTCAATACTAATGAGGGAAATGTCTCCCCCGTCATTCCTAAGGAAAGGCCTTATTTCTTCAAGGGCCCTCTCTACGTTCAACCTAACTTCTTCGCTTGTCATGACTATTTTTTAACTGCACTACAGCCAGCCATAGTGGTGATTTTTATTGCTTCGGTAGGAGGTAAACTGCTGTTGCGGTTCACCGTTTCCTGCACTACATTTTGTGTGAGCAGCTCTAAAGCTTTAGATAGCGGCGTGTTGTCCTGCAATGCGGCAGGATGGCCTATATCCCCGGCCTCCCTGATGCTTTGCACCAAAGGCAACTGCCCTAAAAACGGCACCTGCAAATCTTCGGCCAAAAGTTTAGCTCCTTCCCTTCCAAAAATGTAATATTTGTTATCGGGTAATTCTTCCGGCGTGAAATAGGCCATATTCTCAATGATCCCCAAAACAGGAACGTTGATGGATTCCTGCTGAAACATTGCCACTCCTTTACGGGCATCGGCAAGAGCCACGTTTTGAGGCGTACTCACCACAACAGCGCCGGTTAAAGGTAATGATTGCATGATGGAAAGATGAATATCCCCGGTTCCCGGAGGCAGGTCTACCAGCAGGAAGTCGAGTTCCCCCAGGCTGCATCAAAGATCATCTGGTTCAAAGCTTTTGCTGCCATGGGCCCCCTCCAGATTACCGCCTGATTTGGCTGAGTAAAGAATCCAATGGAGAGCAGCTTCACCCCGTGGTTTTCAATAGGTTTCATTTTAGACTTTCCGTCCACATTCACAGACAGTGGCTTTTCGGTTTGCACGTCGAACATCATGGGCATAGACGGCCCGTAAATATCGGCGTCAAGAAGACCCACTTTAAATCCCATTTTTGCGAGGTTTACGGCCAGGTTGGCTGTTACGGTAGATTTACCTACCCCGCCTTTTCCTGAAGCTACCGCCACCACATTCTTGATCCCGGGAATAGATTTTCCCTTGATCTCCGTTTTTTCGGGTGCCTGAACCTTAATATTCACCTTCACCTTGGCCTTTTGGTGTACGTGTTCATGAATAGCCTTCATCACATCTACCTCTGCCCGCTTTTTTATGTGAAGCGCCGGAGTGCTAAGCAGCAGGTCTACCACCACCTCATCTCCAAAGGTCATAATGTTCTGAACCGCACCACTCTCTACCATATTTTTACCTTCCCCTGAAACAGAAATAGTTTCAAGGGCATTTAATATATCCTTACGATTAAGTTTCATGCTGTATTTCTTGTAATTTCTGAACCTTATGTAGATTCATTCTAAATGCAAATATAAGCTGAAAAGCTAAGATAACGAAGTTATCACCCATATTTAAGGATCAATAAAATCAATACAAAAATAGCTTAAATTTTTACTGAAGTTCTGCGGAAGGATCCCAGAAATACTTCTGAAAATCAACGATTTTGTCATTTACCACCTGTACGCCTTCAGCTTCGAGCATCTGCTCCATTACACGCGTACCCGGAAAATGGTGCTTCCCTGTAAGCAGGCCGTTTCTATTGACCACGCGGTGCGCCGGAATACCTTCCGTTTTTGAAGCATTGTTCATGGCCCAACCCACCATTCGCGCACTGCCTTTTGTTCCCAAAAAAGCCGCAATGGCACCATAGCTGGTCACCCGCCCTTCAGGGATAAGTTTTACCACTTCATAAACCTTTTCAAAAAAAGAAATTTCAGCCATTACTGCATATAGATCCTAATGAAGGTGATGATCAGCAAGACCAGCATAAGCGCCGCCATGAAGTAGTTGGAATACTTTACAAAGAAAGTGCCCTCAGCCTCAATTTTTGTAAAAAACAGGGCGTAGAAGTAAAGCGTTGTAAAAGTTCCCATAGAAGCCGCCAGCACAAAAGCCGAATTGTTAAGCGGATGGTATTCAAAATCCCCATTTACGTTGAGCGCAGCAGCAAGTGCCACAAAAAACGGAATGGGAAAAATATTAAGCGCCCCAATCATCATTCCCTTGAGCACACTTTTTATTCCCGAAGTGGGGTTTACCTCTACCTCCTTCTTCTTTCGCTGTGCCATAACCAGAAAGTAGAACATCATGATCAAAAAGATCACCAGCCCGGCACGCAAAAGCACGTTGTTGATATAAGCGTTATCAAAGATATAGCGAGCCAGCATTACCGCAATGGTAGCCTGCAACAGCACGATCAAAGATGCGCCAATGGCCATATAGATGCCGTTCTTTTTACCTCTTTTTACACAGGTTTTGGCAACACTCATATTCACAAGCCCGGGGGGCACTACCCCCAACAAAGCCGCGAAATAGGTAATAAGGAAAATTTTAGTTTCCTCCAACAGTAGCTATTTTATCCTAAACTGAACGTAAGTTATGGGTTTTCCCTGCTCAAGATACTGTTTTTCATAAAAAGTCTGAATACCAGTAACTTCTTTTGGAGAATATTCGTTCTTGTACACGTTGTGATTGGCCTGTACCACCTCATGGCCTTCGCCGTGGAGCAGGCCAAGTGTATAGCCGTGCATAAATTCACTATCGGTTTTGAGGTTTACCAGGCCCTGCGGTTTCAGGATCTTTTTATATCGCTGAAGAAATTCCGAATTGGTCATTCGGTGTTTGGTGCGTTTGTACTTTATCTGCGGATCGGGGAAGGTAATCCAGATTTCATCCACTTCATTTTCTCCAAACAACAAATCGATAAGCTCAATCTGGCTTCTCAAAAATGCCACATTCTGAAGTCCTTCTTCCAGGGCTGTCTTGGCTCCCCGCCAAAAACGCGCCCCTTTAATATCAATCCCGATAAAGTTTTTCTCGGGATAAGCTTTGGCAAGGGCCACGCTGTATTCCCCTTTTCCGCAGCCCAGTTCGAGCACAATTGGCTTATCGTTTTTGAAGAAGTCACTGCCCCATTTCCCTTTCAGGCCAAACTGCCCGTCTACAACTTCTTCCCGGCCTGGCTGCACCACATTAGAAAAAGTTTCATTTTCTCTAAACCGCTTTAATTTATTCTTACTTCCCACCTGAAAATTTAATATTTTGGTAAAATTAAACAAAATCCTCCACAGGCTTTTCCAATAAAATTGTTTTATGCAAAGTAGAAGGATCCTGGTTGCGCCAATCAACTGGGGCTTAGGTCATGCCACCCGCTGTATTCTTATCATAAAAAAGCTTGAGGAACAGGGTTTTACCCCTATTTTAGCATCCGACGGTGCTGCGCTCACCCTTCTTAAAAAGGAGTTTCCACATTTGCAGGCATTTGGATTACCCTCTTATAATATCACCTACACCAAAAAGGGAAGCCTTTTAAAATTGAAGCTGCTTTTTGACAGTCCGCACATTTTAAGAAACATCAGAAAGGAAAAGCAGGCAACACAGCTGCTGGTTGAAAAATTAAATTTACACGGAATAATTTCCGATAACCGGTTTGGTGTGCGCCACCCACATGTACCCAGTGTTTACATCACCCACCAGCTCAACGTGCTCTCGGGCAACACCACATTTTTAAGCAGCCGGCTTCACCGGAAGTACATCAAAAAATACGACCAGTACTGGGTTCCCGATGCCCCCGGAAAATTAAACCTAAGCGGGGTTTTAGGACATTCAAAAATGGCATTTCCAGAAGTAAATTATTTAGGGGTCATTAGCAGGTTTAAAAAAGAAGATTTACCACGGAAATATGACTATACGGTACTGCTCTCGGGACCGGAACCACAGAGAAGTATCCTGGAAGAAATTCTCCTGAAGGAATTGAGTAAATCTTCCGGAAGGATTTTGTTTGTAAGGGGCGTGGTAGATGAAAAAGCTCCCCGCCTCAACACACCATACCTCAGCATTAAAAATTACCTTTTTGGAAAGGAACTGGAACAGGCATTGAACAGCAGCGAAGTGGTGATAGCAAGGTCTGGGTACACCACACTTATGGATCTTGCCAGGCTTGAAAAAAGGGCTTTTTTCATTCCCACACCCGGACAGTTTGAACAGGAATATTTAGCCGGAAGGATGCAAAAACTGGGCTTTGCCCCAACCTGTATGCAAGAAGATTTTAGCCTTGCCAAGTTGCATCAGGTGAAACATTACTCCGGATTAAAGGATCTACAGTTCGTTTGTGATTTCTCAAAGCTTTTTGGCCTTTTTAAGGGTGAATGAAAATTCACTTCCCATGCCGTAGGTGCTTTCTACAAAAATCCTCTCTTTGTGGGCTTCGAGCAGGTGCTTTACTATAGCCAGGCCAAGCCCAGAACCGCCTTCCTTGCGGGAACCGCTCTTATCTACCCTGTAAAAGCGCTCAAACAACCTCGGAATATGCTCTTTTTGGATCCCCTCCCCGTTATCGCTAACCCTAATAATGATCTTCTTTTTGGAATGGTCTTCAATGGCAACTTCGGTGGTGCCATCGTTTTTTCCGTATTTTATGGAATTTACAATGAGGTTGGTCACCACCTGCTGTATCCTCTCCTTATCTGCCTTTACCCAAACAGGTGCATAGGGAGTTTCAAAGCTTAGGGTAATATTCTTCTTTGCGGCCTTCATCTCCAGGAGGTCAAATACATTCTGAACCACTTCCACGATGTCAAAAACTTCAGGTTTAAGCCTAAGCTCCCCTGTTTCCAGTTTGGTGATCATATCGAGGTCCTGAACTATGTAAACCAGCCGCTCCACCCCTTTGGCTGCCCTTGAAAGGTATTGTTTGCGCACGGTCTTGTCTTTCATGGCCCCGGCTAAGAGCGTTTCTATATATCCCTGCACAGTGAAAAGTGGCGTTTTGAGTTCATGCGAGATATTGCCCATAAATTCCTTGCGGTAAGAATCCCGCACTTTAAGGGCTTCTATCTCCAGCTTTTTACCTTCAGCAAATTTTTGAACTTCCTGGGAGAGCGTGGTCATATCGGTAGTGACCTGCTCGGGGTTGAGAGGAGTGGAACTCAACATGCTCACATTCTCGTATATCTTCTTTATTTTTTTATAAATAAAGAATTCAACCCTGTACTGGATGATGAAAAATGCAAAAATGAAACAGGAAATACCGTATAGCAGCAGTGCCCATTCTGAATAAGCATTGTGGATAATTAGAAATACAGCCGATATTCCCGTAAGGAAGAGCGACACATAAATTGAGGTCTTTATTGCAAATTTATATGAGCGCCTAAAGCCTTTAGCCATTATTCCACAAACTTATAACCTACACCTTTAATGGTTTGTATACTCCCATCGCCAATTTTTTCCCTGAGTTTCCTGATGTGCACATCTATGGTGCGGCCGCCAACCACCACTTCATTGCCCCAAACCCGCTCAAGGATCTCGTCTCGCTGAAAAACCCGCCCCGGTTGGGATGCCAGTAAATATAGCAGCTCAAATTCCTTTCTTGGCAACATCACCTCTTCTCCACCTTTAACGACCTTGTATTCTTCCCTGTTGATCTCCAAATTCCCGGTGCTTATGATCTCGGGTTTTCCTCCGGTTTCCCCGCTGTTGAACCTGCGCAGCAAAGCTTTCACCTTGCTAATAAGCACTTTTGGCTTTATGGGTTTGGTGATATAGTCATCTGCGCCGGCATCAAACCCGGCCATTTGAGAGTAATCTTCCCCGCGGGCGGTAAGGAATGTGATCATGCTGTTGCTTAGCTCGGGTTCCTTCCGCATTTGAATACAGGTCTCAATGCCATCCATCTCGGGCATCATTACATCTAAAATAATGAGATGAGGATGATGTTCCCTGGCAACCTTTAGTGCCTGCCTGCCATTTTCTGCAGTTACCACGCGGTAACCTTCAGCAGCCAGATTATACCTTATAATCTCAATGATATCGGGTTCATCATCGACCAAAAGAATACAAATTTCATTTTTTTTCATGGGTGTGGTTGATTTACCCTGTAAAAGTAAAGATAATAATTATGTCGCCTTTCACCACCAATCATTGATAACCTTCTGTTAACCTTAAATTTAATCAGGCGTAACTTTAAGTTGATCTATTGGTAATTTTCAGCTAACGCCACAGTTACATTGAGGAGTTTTCTTTGCGGCAGAGAAAATTGACAAAAATGAGACTTCTTTTGATTACTGCCGCAGTACTTCTTTCCTTCACAGGATTGCTGGCACAGGAAAACCACCCCACCGGAAGCATTGCCGGAAAATTGACCGATAAAGAAATGCAGGGCGAGCCCCTGCCATTTGCCAATGTGCTGGTGAAAGGCACAGGTACAGGCGCCACCACGAATGTGAACGGACTCTTTGAAATCGAAAACCTGGAACCCGGAAATTACACCATTGCCTTCAGCTTTATTGGATACGAACAGCTTGAGGTCTCCAATGTTAAAGTCGAATCGGGTAAAGTAACAGAGATAAACACCGAACTTGGGACCACTGCCTCTTCCCTTGATGAAGTTGTTATCTCTACGGTCTCAAGAGCCGATTCTGAGGTGGCATTGCTTTTAGAGCAGAAGAATGCCATTGCGATAAAACAGGCCATAGGCTCTGAAGAACTTGACAGGAAAGGGATCAATACCGTAGAACAGGGACTTTCAAAGATTTCGGGGATCAGTATGGCAGAAGACCGCGGGATTTTTGTGAGAGGCCTCGATGACCGCTACAACTTCCTGATGATGAACGGACTTCCCGTGGCATCATCTGACCCCGATTTCAAGATTATTCCCCTCAGCTATATCGCCACGAATATTGTGAGCTACATTGATGTTTACAAGACCTTCAGCCCTTCGCTCTATCAGGATTTTGCGGGCGCAACCTTTAATGTCAATACCATTACGGCACCTTCAAAGCCTGTTACCACCCTGAACATTGGCGTAAACTACAACACCAACGCCACCTTTGAAGATTACCGTATGGATAAAAGCAGTGAACTCGAATATCTGGGTTATACCGGCAGCAGCAGGAAATTGCCCTCTTCAGCTTCACAATCTTCCAGCCCCTTTTCCACTTCCTGGACTCCCGAGACAATAACTGCCCCGCTGGCAACTACTTTTGGGATCACGCACGGGCAAAGGCTGCTGAGTGACAACGAACAAACCCTGGGCCTTTACCTGGGGGTGAACTACCGCAATTCTTACGAAAAGAACAAGGGGGTAGAACGCACATTAAATTCTGAAGGCACCGCAGGCCAGGATTTTACCACCACAACCTACAATTTCTCCACCCGAAAATCGGCTTTACTGGCACTGGATTACCACAGCTTTGATAAACTGAAATTGAACTTCAATACCATCTATCTTCAGAATACTTCCAATTTTATAAGGGAAGCCTATGGAAGGAATGACGGATTTACCCAGCTTAACAACAAAGATTTCTTTATCCGCGATATTCGGTACACACAAAATGACATGCTCACTTTCCAGCTCCTGGGAGATCTGGAATGGGACAACAAAAAACATCAACTGCATTTTGGCGGCTCTGCAGGCCTGGGCAACAACAATATCCCCGACCGCAGGCTGCTGCGCGCAGCAGGAACCGGCGAAGATGCCGAGTATATTACCACAAACGGCATCAACCCCTTCAGGTTTTACCAGGAACTGGAAAATGTTAGTTACAATTCACGCCTGGAGTACGAGTTGGGAATTCAGAGAAAAGAAGACAACACCTTCTCCACAAGGATCAAGGCAGGCCATAATTTCGACGGAATAAATTACGACTTTTTCACCCGCACCATCACGGCTCAGGTAAATTCGGCTGACCTGCCAAACCTTAACACCAATGACCCTGAAGCTTTCTTTCAACAAGGTTTTGCCGAAGGATTCCTTCAGTATTCGGGAAACTTTAGCCCCACTTCACCTGACATTCAGGTAGATCAATTTATACATGCAGGATATTTCATCTTTTTGAAAGAATGGGACGACATTTTACTTGATATAGGCGTGCGGGCAGAATATGCACCCGGGGAGATCATTTATAAAAAGCCTCTCGACACAAAATTCAGCAGGATTATTTATAAACCATTCGATCTTAGCCCTTCGCTTAACCTGAAGTACAACCTAAACGCAACCTCCAACCTAAGGCTGGCTTCGTCTGTCACCACTACCCGCCCAAGAATGAGGGAGATCCTGCCAAGCGTTTACCAGGATGGCGACGGCAACCAGGTAATTGGAAACCCCGATCTTTTAAATTCCCGCAATTACAACCTTGACCTCAAATACGAGCTTTTCCCTACCAGCCAAGAAGTATTCGCCATTACCGTTTTTGCCAAGTACCTTGACGATCCCATTGAGCGGCTGGCCCGGGCAACATCGGTAGGCTACAGGACCTATTTTGACAACTTTGATGAAGCTGTTCTCTACGGAATAGAGGCCGAAGCGAGGTTCAAGGCAGGAAGCCTCTTCAAAAATGCCATTTTTGACAGGTTATCTGTAGGCTTTAACGGAATTCTGATGGACTCTAAAGCAACTGCCGAAGAAAGCAATCCGCGTTTCGCAGCAGTGACCCATAAAAATCGAAAGTTACAGGGAGCTTCAAACTGGGGGATCAACGCCGATCTGCTTTACCAGATTTTTAAACAGGGCAACACAGAGTCTTCCCTAAACCTTATTTACAACAGCTTCGGAAAAAGAATTTATGCCGTAGGAGTTGAAGGAGCCGATGAGATTTACGAAAAACCAATAAATCAGTTCGACCTGGTATGGGCCACGCAATTCAACAAAAACTGGGGGCTCAAATTAACTGCGAGAAATCTGCTCCATGAAGAAACAAAGTTCTTTCAGGATCCAACCCGTGAGATAAGATTTCCGGAGAAATTCAGCAACACCATAGAATCATTTGATACCGGCACCACATACGGGGCCTCACTAACCTATAAATTTTAATCTTAAATATTCAACTAAATCAGTAAAAAATGAAAAACCACTTTTTAAAAACCGTGTTTACACTTGTACTTTCTGCAGTATTCTTTTCGTGCAGCAGTGATGACGATGTACCAAACCCCGATCCCGGCACGGGAGGTGACACCGGCGTGCTTGAAGGAAGCGTTCTTGAGGGCGATATTACCGACGACCTGCTTGTTAAAGAAGGAAATTATAACCTGAAAGGCGCAGTTTCAGTAAAAGATGGCGCCACCCTCACCATAGAGCCAGGCACAACTTTTACGGTAAGCGCCGCAGACCAGGCGGCAGGAGTAAACCTTTTGTTTGTAGAACAGGGCGGAAAACTAATCGCCGAAGGCACAGCTGCAAAACCCATAGTTTTTACTTCTGAAAATAAAAATTCTGAAGGCGGCGACGGCGACTGGGGCGGCATTGGAATTCATGGCCGCGCTAAAATGAATGCTCCCGGCGGAACCTCGATCTCCGAAGCCGGACAGCTGCCTTACGGCGGAACCAATGATGAGGACAGCTCGGGCAGCCTGAAGTTTGTGAGGGTAGAATATGCAGGGCAGGCCTCTTCAGACGGGCAGTTTGAATTCAATGCCTTCTCCTTCTTTGCAGTGGGCAGCGGTACGGTACTTGAAAACCTTGAGGCTTTTGAAGGTGCCGATGACGGTTTTGAATTTTACGGGGGCACCGTAAATGCCAAAAACCTTGTGGCCATAGGTATGGAAGATGATTCTGTAGACTGGGATGAAGGTTACCGCGGAACGCTTACTAACCTTGCTATTGTTCAATACGACGGCGTGGGCGATTTCGCCTTTGAACTGGCCAACAGAAAAGGTGAGAACAACGCCGAACCACGTTCAATGGGCACGGTAAAGAATGTGAGTATTCTGGGCCATAACCGAAGCGGTAAGGCTGCATTTGACCTAAAACAGGGCACGGGAGGAATTTTCCAGAATATAGTAGCAACAAATTATGAAACTATCATTTTCCTCAACGACCAGCTGCAGGAAGTAGAGAATGACCAACTACAATTTACCGGCTCGCACTTCGAATACAGTGAGAGCCTACTGGTGAACAATGTTGATGAGACCAATGTAGCAGGTGATCTGCTTGAACTTGATGAGAACGCAACAGGAGCTGACCTCAGTGCTTTTAAGAACTGGAGCAACCTTGATCCTGCCCAGGAATTTTAATGAATTAGCCACTTTTTAATAGATTTGTTTTGAAGGGGTTGCGGCATCGCAACCCCTTTTTTTGAAAATTATTGTGTAGAAATCACGCTTTAACTTTTCCCCAACTAAAATTTGGTGCGGTTTTTGAATTTTTTATTGTAATTTTGAATTGATACCGTATTGAAAATGAAACAACTCTACTTGTACCCTCTTATGATCATTGGCCTTTTGCTCTTATCGAGCCCGGTCTCTGCACAGGTATCAGCCCCCGAACCTCCTGCAAAAGAAGTTCCTATAGAAGGGCTTTCTATTTTTCCCAATCCTGCCTCAGGGCAAAAAGTGTATATTAACACCAAAGCCGGAAAAGCAAAACGCATAGAGGTTTATAATGTATTGGGCAACAGCGTGCTTTCTGCACAACTCACAGGCAATGAGCTCAATATCTCCAACCTCGATCCCGGGGTTTACATCATGAGGATCCAGGAAGGTCGAAGCTCTGCCACCCGAAAGCTCGTGGTAAGATAATTAGTTCCTTTATTTTATTCAGTACCTTTGTGTCCTCAATTTTTATAAAGATTTGAAGGACGTATTTTCTATTTCCACTTTAGGGGAGTTCAACAAAAAGGCCCTGCAGGTATTTGAATACCAGTACAAAAACAATGCTGTATACCAGCAATTTGCCAACCTGGTGCACCGCAGCCCGGCAGAGGTAAAATACGTTGAAGAAATACCATTTTTGCCAATCTCCCTCTTTAAATCCCACAAAATAATTTCTTCGGAAGCTTCCGCTGAAATGGTTTTTACCAGCAGCGGCACCACCGGCACACAATCAAGCAAACACTATGTTACCGATGTGAAGGTTTATGAGGAAAGTTTCCGCAGGGGCTTCACACATTTCTACAGTAATGTTGAAGATTATGCCGTGCTTGCACTTCTTCCTTCCTATCTTGAAAGAAAAGGTTCTTCCTTAATTTACATGGTGCAGGACCTTATCGAAAAAAGCAATAACCCGGCAAGTGGATTTTACCTGCACAACCTCGATGCGCTGGTTCAAAAGCTGAAAGAACTCGAAGAAAAAGGGCAAAAAACATTACTGATTGGAGTTTCGTTTGCCCTACTCGATCTTGTGGAAAACTACACTTTAAACCTGAAGCATACTATTGTGATGGAAACCGGCGGAATGAAGGGCCGGCGCAAGGAAATGATACGCACCGAACTTCACGAAGTGCTCAAAAAAGGCCTGGGCGTACCGGCTATTCACAGCGAATACGGGATGACCGAACTACTCTCCCAGGCATACGCCCTCAAAAATGGCATTTTTGAATGCCCGCCCTGGATGAAGATCTTTATTCGTGAACCCGAAGACGCCATGAGCCTGCTACCCGAAGGAAAATCGGGCGGGATCAATGTGGCAGACCTCGCCAACATCAATTCCTGCTCCTTTATTGCCACCCAGGATCTCGGGAAAAACTTAGGCGGCGGAAAGACTGAAATTCTTGGCCGTTTTGACCACAGCGACATAAGAGGCTGCAACCTGATGGTTTTTTAACAAAAAATAATTACCCGTAGTGTAAGGAATTGATTTTATGCCGACTTACTGTACGGTTAGATTATGTTTTCATAATTGGTTGGTTAGTTAGAAGCCCCCTCGCCCTCAAAAGCAAGGGGGCTATCTTATTTACTCAACCCTTAAAATGTAGGTGTTTCTTTTGCCTTTATTGATAATCACATATTTATCGTTAAGCAGGTCATTTGTGGTAATCGTATAATCTTCGGTAACCTTTTCTTTATTCACCGAGATCGAATTCTCTTTTAAAGCTCTTCGGGCCTCTCCGTTCGACTTGAGGAAATCGGTCTTTGCAGAAAGTGCCGCGATCATATCGAGCCCTGCCTCAACATCTTCGCGGGAAATTTGTGCCTGGGGCACGCCTTCAAAAACATCGAGAAAAGTAGCTTCATTCAGCTTTTTGAGGTCATTGGCGGTACTTTTTCCAAAGAGCACTTCCGAAGCCTTCACCGCATTCTCATACTCCTCTGCCGAATGTACCATGATAGTAATTTCTTCTGCCAGTTTACGCTGCAACTCCCTTAAATGAGGAGCTTCTTTATGCTGCGCAATAAGCGCTTCAATTTCCTCTTTTGAAAGAAAAGTGAATATTTTTATGAATTTCTCGGCGTCTTCGTCGCTGGTGTTGAGCCAGTACTGGTAAAATTTGTATGGGGAGGTACGTGCAGGATCAAGCCAGATGTTCCCCGATTCTGTTTTCCCGAATTTTGTACCGTCGGCCTTGGTAATTAAAGGGCAGGTAAGGGCATAACCTTTCCCGTCGCCAATCCTGCGAATAAGCTCGGTACCGGTGGTGATATTCCCCCACTGGTCACTGCCGCCCATTTGCAGGGTACAATCAAGCTCCCTGTACAAATGCAGGAAATCATAACCCTGCACAAGCTGGTAAGTAAATTCGGTAAAAGACATTCCTTCGGAAGAATCTGAAGACAACCGCTTTTTTACACTGTCTTTAGACATCATGTAATTCACGGTAATATGTTTCCCAACATCCCGAATGAAACTCAAAAAACTGAAGTTTTTCATCCAGTCATAGTTATTCACCATTACTGCTGCGTTCTCGGCCTCACTTTCAAAGTCGAGGAACTTAGACAGTTGATTTTTGAGGGCGTTTTGATTTTGAAGCAGGGTTGCTTCAGTAAGAAGGTTGCGCTCGTTCGATTTTCCCGAAGGGTCGCCAATCATTCCTGTAGCTCCTCCTACCAGGGCTACCGGCCTGTGCCCCGCCTCCTGGAAATGTTTGAGCATCATAACCCCCACCAGGTGACCTATATGTAAAGAATCGGCTGTGGGATCAATTCCTACATAGGCAGACCTAAGGCCTTCCAAAAGATGCTCTTCGGTGCCGGGCATCACGTCGTGAATCATTCCCCTCCAGGTCAATTCTTCTACAAAATTCTTGTTCATGATCTTTTCTTTGAAGTAAAAACAGCCGTAAAGATACCATAAAGCTTCATTTTTCCTAAGCGGTTTTAGCTATATTTACCTCATGATTCTAGTCACCGGAGGCACAGGCTTGGTTGGTTCCCATTTACTGCTTGATCTTGCAAAAGCAGGCAAATCTGTTCGTGCAATCTACCGCAGCCAGGCAAGTTTGGAGGCCGTAAAAAGAGTATTTTCTTACACAAATTTACGGCCCAGGGCAGAAGAGCTATTTTCAGCAATTGAATGGGTAAAAGCAGATATCATTGATATTCCCAGTCTCGAACAGGCTTTTGAAGGTGTTGATAAAGTGTACCACTCTGCTGCGCTGGTTACTTTTGACACTTCCAAAGATGCTTTACTGCGGAAGGTGAACATTGAAGGCACAGCCAACGTGGTGAACCTGTGCATTAAAAATAAAATTAAGAAACTCTGTTTTGTGAGTTCCATTGCCACTCTCGACAAAAAACCGGGAGAAGATAAGATCACTGAAGTGTCTTTTTGGAACAAGGAACTCAATCACAGTATGTATGCCATTACCAAATACGGTGCTGAAATGGAAGTTTGGCGCGCAAGCCAGGAAGGAGTCCCGGTGGTGATCGTAAAACCCGGAATCATCATTGGCCCGGGATTTTGGAATAGTGGCAGCGGCAGGATCTTCAAAAAAATTCACGGCGGACTCAACTACTATGTTCCGAAAACTACCGGGTTTGTTGGGGTTTGGGATGTAGTGAAGGTCTTGCAGGAGCTTATGGACTCACCTGTCAAAAATGACGAATTTTTAGTTGTTTCTGAAAACCTTTCTTTCAGGACCGTGTTTGCTATGACAGCAAATTCTTTTGGACAGCCCGCACCTGCAAAGGCCCTGAAAAAATGGATGGTCTTTACCGGCTGGTTATGGCAGGAACTTTCAGGGCTTTTCTCAAACCGGGAAAAACAACTGGAAAAGAGGTCTCAAAAAAGCCTTTTTGAGCATTCATTTTATTCTTCAGCAAAACTGAAGGAACAAATGGCCTTTGAATTTGAACCTATTTCAGAAGTAATAGAAAAAACAGCCTCTTTCTACAAAAAAGACCTTCAGAAATAATTTTAACGCTGAACCCGGCTTTTCGAAACAGGCATGGGAAGCCTGGGATCGGGCTCAAGCATTCCTGATGTATCCCTGCTAAACCCGCGCCGTATCAAAGTGTCATTTTCAGGCCTTTTTCTAAGGGAATCCCTCACTTTTTCATTGGCCTCCCTAATAGAGTCATAATCGGCCATTAACAGTTCAAGATTTTCCTTTACCCGCTCATAAATTTTTTCGTACTGTCTGTAGTTCTGGGCGTAATATTCATTACTTTGTGCCAGCTGCGTACTGTCTATCCCGTACTTTTTTGTAAGGTAAGGGTATGCATTAATTCCTTTTTCTTCCATGAGTGCCTTGTTATACGACCTTGCCCCGTGGAGCAGGGAAATTTCTGTGAGCACCTCAACCATCTTATCTTCAGGAATGAGATTATCGGGTTTTGAGCTGCGGGTGATCTCCTGACAGGAAACCAACACGGAAAACACCATGAAAATTAAAAGGAGCTTTTTCATGTTACCTGTCGAATTTTAACCTTTCTGCTTTTACAAAAGGTGTAAAATTGAAATTCTTGTACACTAAATTTCCATTCACAAAGGTGTGGGTCACCCTCGATTTAAAAGTGGTTCCTTCAAAAGGAGACCAGCCACATTTGTAAAGTGTATTTCCTGGCTGTACAGCCCAGGGCGCATTAAGATCGACAATGACAAGATCGGCCTTATAACCTTCTCTTATAAATCCTCTCTTTTCAATGTCAAAAAGAATGGCCGGGTTGTGGCACATTTTCTCTACAATTTTCTCCAGCGAAATTTTACCCTGGTGGTACATCTGCAACATTGCGGGCAAGGCGTGCTGCACCAGCGGGCCGCCACTTGGAGCTTTGGTGTATACATTCTTCTTTTCGTCGCGGGTATGGGGTGCATGGTCTGTCGCGATGACGTCTATCTTGTCATCAATCAAACCTTTTAATAAGGCTTCCTGATCTTTTTCGGTCTTTACAGCAGGGTTCCATTTAATAAAAGTGCCTTTCTTCTCATAGTCTTTGTCATTAAACCAAAGGTGGTGCACGCAAACTTCCGCAGTGATCATTTTCTCTTTAAGAGGCTTCTTACTGTCGAACAGTTTGAGCTCTTTTGCCGTAGACAGGTGAAAAACGTGTAATCTCGCACCCGTTTTTTTAGCGAGCGCCACAGCTTTAGAAGAAGATATGTAACAGGCCTCTTCACTTCGAATTACAGGGTGCAGCTCTACAGGAATATCATCTCCATATTGTTCTGTATATTTCTTTAGATTTTCCTGAATGGTTTTTTCGTCTTCACAATGAGCAGCTATAAGCACAGGCGATTCCTTGAAGATGCTCTCCAGCACTTTTTCGTCGTCTACCAGCATGTTCCCGGTAGAGGAACCCAAAAATAATTTGAGGGCCGGAACTGTTTTAGGATCTATTTTTTTGATCTCCTCCAGGTTGTCGTTTGTTCCGCCAAACATGAAAGCATAATTGGCATAAGACACATTTTCGGCCAGCTTGTATTTTTCTTCCAGAAGGTCTATGGTCGTGGTTTGCGGCTGGGTATTGGGCATTTCAATAAATGAAGTAATACCGCCTGCCACAGCTGCTTTAGAGCCTGTTTCAATAGTTTCTTTATGGGTAAGCCCCGGCTCCCTGAAATGTACCTGATCATCTATAAGGCCGGGCATAAGATAATTACCTTCGGCATCAACGATATTAAGGTTGGGAGATTTGGCACTTATACTTGAAGCGATCTCTTTAATAATTCCATCTTCAATAAAAACATCTCCTTCAATGATAGAACCTTCATTGACAATCTTTGCATTCTTAATTAAAACCTTCTTCATTATATCGTCATCTTATTAAACAGACTGTTTATTTTCATTTTTATAACTCCAAAAACAGCTTCCCAAATAATCGAACCACTCATTTTTGAGGTTCCGCGGGTTCTGTCGGTAAACACCACAGGCACCTCCACGATCCTGAACTTTGCCAGGTAAGCCTTGAACTTCATTTCGATTTGAAAGGCATAACCCACAAATTTGATTTTGTCAAGGTGTATCCTCTCAAGCACCTCCCTGTCATAACAAACAAAACCTGCCGTGGTATCTTCCACAGGCATGGCCGTTATAAAACGAACGTATTTTGAGGCCAGCCATGACAACAGTACCCTGCTCATGGGCCAGTTCACTACATTTACGCCGGTTTTGTACCTGGAGCCAATAGCCACCTGGGCCCCGCCTCGTTTGCAGGCATTGTACAGGCGTATCAAATCATTGGGATTATGGGAAAAATCGGCATCCATTTGAAAGATGTACTTGTAATCCCGTTCCAACACCCATTCAAAACCTTTGATATAAGCAGTACCCAGGCCAGATTTCCCTTCCCTTTCAATTAAGAACAACTTATCCTTATAGACCGGTTGAAGGGATTTTACGATCCCGGCAGTTTGATCGGGAGAATTATCGTCCACCACCAAAACGTGAAAATTGCGCTGAAGAGAAAAGACATTTTTAATGATCTTTTCTATATTTTCTTTTTCGTTGTAGGTGGGTATTATAACAATCCCATCTGGCATAAAATTCTTTTGGACAAATGTAACTATTTTTAAAGTTTAGGATAGTCTTTTAAAACTTCTTTTAATGGTATAAATCCTACCTTTGCATAAAATATCTTTGTTTGGAAGTTATAGAAAGACACGCAGTTTCGCAAGACTGGATCACGCTCATGCTGGTGCTGGTGTTTGGCCTGCTGGTAGTGGCAAAGTATGCCTTTACGCAAAGGTTTGCGCACTTTAGCATGCTGTTCGCTACAGATAAGTACCTCCTGTTGAAGGGAAAAGACCCTAATCTTTTTCATCCTTTCAACATCTTGCTCTTTGCTGTTAACGTGGTCTCGGCCGGCTTGTTCATTTATATTTACTACCTCACATTTGGCGAGGGGCACCCAGACAGGCCGGGCATTACTTTTCTAAGGATCATGACGGCATACGCTACTTTTGTCCTGCTTAAATTTTCGCTGGAAAAGATCCTGGCAGATGTGGTCTCGGTGAACGAGCAAATGAACTATTACCTGTTCTACAAGCTTAGTTACCGCAACTTTATGGCCCTTATACTACTCCCCATATCTATATTTTTTATTTATACATGGGAGCCAACCCGGCTGGTGCTGTACATTTTGCTGGGGGTGATTTTACTCATGAATTTGATTACCCTGCTCAGTATTTTTATCAAAAACCGACAGTACATTGCGACCCATTGGTTTTATTTTATTTTGTATCTTTGCGCTCTTGAAATTGGGCCCTATTATATTTTATATAAGCTGGTTACCAAGTTCCAGGGTGAATAAAAAAAATGTATATGAAAGTGAAAACAATTTTGGTATCTCAGCCAGAACCGAAGGTTGAAAATTCTCCTTATTTTGATCTTGAAGAAAAACAAAAAGTAAAAATAGATTTTATCCCGTTTATCCATGTCGAGGGCGTTTCTTCAAAGGACGTAAGACAGCAAAAAGTGGACCTTTCAAATTATACAGCAATTATACTTACCAGTCGAAATTCTGTTGACCATTTCTTTAGAATTGCTGAAGAAATGCGATTTAAAGTACCCGATACTTTAAAGTATTTTTGCCAGAGCGAAGCCGTTGCTTATTACCTGCAAAAGTACGTGGTTTACCGCAAGCGGAAGATCTATGTTGGAAAAAGGACTTTTGCTGAACTTTCCCCCCTTATTAAAAAGTACAAAAACGAAAAATTCCTCCTGCCGTCTTCAGATATGCTGAAGCCCGACGTGCCAAAGACCCTAAATAAACTTGGGGTTGACTGGAAGAAAGCTGTTTTCTACAGAACAGTGGTGAGTGATCTTTCCCACCTTAGGGAAGTGTTCTATGATATCCTGGTGTTCTTTAGCCCCAGCGGAATCAAATCATTATTTGAGAACTTCCCCGATTTTAAACAAAACGACACTAAAATTGCAGTTTTTGGGAACACTACAGTGAAAGCTGCCAAAGATCACGGCCTGGTCGTGAACATTCAGGCACCAACCCCCGAAACTCCTTCCATGACCATGGCCCTTGAAAAGTATATCAAGGAACAGAATAAAAAAGCTCATTAGATCCTTAAAAATTGGACATAAAAAAACCGGCAAATGCCGGTTTTTTTAATTTTAAACATGTTCTTTTTATGACACATTTGGAGCACCTGAAAGAATTTCTTCATTGGCCTGCTCCCGGAATTTTTCAAAATTCTGCTGAAAAGATTCGGCCAGCTGATTGGCTTTCTTATCATAAGCTTCTTTGTCTTTCCAGGTATTTCTTGGATTGAGCACGCCAGAAGGTACATTTTCACATTCTACCGGCATCTGCAACCCAAATACCGGGTGCTGAACATATTCTACATGATCAAGCTTCCCTTCAAGTGCCGAAGAGATCATTTCCCTGGTGTAACGCAGCTTCATTCGGGAACCTACTCCGTAAGGTCCGCCGGTCCAGCCGGTGTTAACCAGCCAAACATTGGTATTGTTCTCTTTCATCTTGGCGCTAAGCATTTCGGCATAACGGGTGGGGTGTAATGGCATAAATGGCGCACCAAAACAGGCAGAAAAGCTTGGAATGGGCTCATCTACACCTGCTTCGGTACCTGCTACCTTTGCAGTATACCCGCTAATAAAATGGTAAGCGGCCTGCCCGGGAGTTAATTTGCTTATTGGAGGCAAAACCCCAAAAGCATCGGCTGTGAGGAAAAATATATTCTTCGGATTTTCACCAATAGAAGGCTCCTGAATATTATCAATGTGATGTATAGGATAGCTCACCCTGGTATTTTGGGTAATTTCAGTATTTTCAAAATCCACATCCCCATTTTCATCCAAAATGACATTTTCGAGTATGGCGCCCGGCTTTATCGCCCTGTAAATATCAGGTTCATTTTCTTCGGTAAGGTTGATCACCTTGGCATAACATCCGCCTTCGAAATTGAAGACACGATTCTCTTTGGTCCAGCCATGCTCGTCATCTCCAATAAGCCTTCTTTCAGGATCGGCCGAAAGCGTTGTTTTCCCTGTTCCTGAAAGTCCGAAGAAGATCGCGGTATCACCTTCCTCTCCCACATTGGCAGAACAGTGCATGGGCAGGGTGTTCTTATTTACCGGCAGAATAAAATTTAAGGCTGAGAAAATGCCTTTTTTGATCTCCCCGGTATATCCCGTACCTCCAATAAGAGCGATCTTTTTGGTAAAGTTCAAAATGGCAAAATTGTGCTGCCTTGTACCATCTACTTCAGGATCGGCCATAAAACCCGGGGCATTGACTACAAGCCAGTCCTCCTTAAAGTTATCCAGTTCACTTTCCTCAGGTCGTAAAAACATGTTATAGGCAAAGAGATTAGACCAGGGATATTCATTAATTACCCTAATATTAAGCCGGTACTCATCATCTGCACATGCGTAAGAATCTCTGGCAAATACTTCTTTCCCCGAAAGATAATGGGTTACCTTCTCATAAAGAGCATCAAACTTTTCGGGATCAAAAGGGATGTTTATATTTCCCCACCAGACCTTATCTTTGGTAATGTCATCTTTTACAATGAACCTGTCTTTGGGAGACCTTCCGGTAAATTCACCTGTGTTTACCGCCAAAGCTCCCGACGAAGCTTCTACCCCCTGTTCTTTTTCAATAGTAATATCATGTAGCTCTTTTGGAGAAAGTTGATAGTGTACCTCTGCATTATTAATACCGTAATGTTCCAACGCAATCGTTTTCGTAAATTGTTTTTTAGCCAACATAAAAAGTTTAGTTGAGTGGTTTGTTTAGGTGAACAAAAGTAGAAAAACTTGTAAACAAACAGCAGAGGCTATTTTCTTTTATTTCTTTTTTAACTTAAAGAAGCTGATTAACAACACTATCCACGCGATGATCATCAAAGTACCTCCAATGGGAGTGATGAGGGCAATAGTCCTGAAATCAAAAGAAGTGAGATTATTTGTGGCTAAAAGATATATGGATCCGGAAAAAAATAAAACCCCAAAAAGTGTTAAGTAGAAGCAAATACTTTTAACTTTTTCAGAAGCTATGGGCAAACCGCCAAGAACAAGAAGAAATAAAGCACTATACATCTGGTACTTAACCCCTGTCTCAAAAGTCTGCATGCTCTCCAAAGAAAGCAGAGGTTTTAATCCATGGGCTGCAAATGCCCCAAGAATAATGGCTATAACCCCAAACAATCCACCGGTGATCAATAAACTCCTGTTCATAGTATAATTTTAAAAGACGCTGCCAATTAGTTAAATTCGTTATCCAAACAATTAACAAACATACTCAAAGTTTAGCCTTATGCGCAACATTCTTATCATTGGTGCGGGAAAATCCACCTCTGTGCTCATCGAATATTTACTGAAAAAAGCCGATTCTGAAGATCTTGAGATCACTATTGGAGACCTGGCAGTAGAAAATGCACGAAAACTGGCGGGTAACCACCCCCGGGCAAAAGCCATTACACTTGATATTTTTAAAAAAGAAGAAAGGGAGAAGGCTGTTCAAAATGCCGATATTGTGATCTCCATGCTTCCGGCACGTTTTCACATAGAAGTGGCTAAAGACTGCCTTAACTATGGGAAAAATATGGTCACTGCGTCTTACATTAGCGAAGAAATGCAGCAGCTGGATGATGCCGTTAAGGAGAAGGGCCTGGTTTTTATGAATGAAATTGGGGTAGACCCCGGGATTGACCATATGAGTGCCATGCAGGTGATAGACCGCATTCGCGAAGAAGGAGGAAAAATGCTCCTTTTTGAATCTTTTACCGGCGGACTCGTAGCTCCCGAAAGCGACACCAACCTGTGGAACTACAAGTTTACCTGGAACCCGCGCAACGTTGTTGTCGCAGGCCAGGGCGGCGTGGCAAAATTTATACAGGAAGGAAAATTCAAATACATTCCTTACAACCGACTTTTTAGGAGAACTGAGTTTCTTGAGGTGAAAGATTATGGGAAATTTGAAGTCTACGCCAATCGCAACTCCCTAAAATACAAGAGCATTTACGGCCTCGACAACATCCTCACCCTCTATCGGGGCACCATTCGCCGAGTTGGCTTTAGCCGCGCCTGGAATATGTTTGTACAGCTGGGAATGACAGATGACAGCTACACTATGGAAAATTCTGAAGACATGAGCTACCGGGATTTTGTGAATTCTTTTCTCCCCTACTCCCCTACAGATTCTGTGGAATTAAAATTCAGGCACAACCTGAAGATAGATCAGGACGATATTATGTGGGACAAGCTGCTTGAACTCGACCTCTTTAACCCCGACAAAAAAGTGGGGCTCAAAAATGCCACTCCGGCCGAGATCCTTCAGAAGATATTGACCGATAAATGGTCGCTTTCCCCCGAAGATAAAGATATGATCGTTATGTACCACAAGTTTGGATACGAACTCAATGGCGAAAAGAAACAAATAGATGCCACGATGGTGAATATCGGTCAGGATCAAACGCGAACCGCCATGGCACGCACTGTAGGTTTGCCTGTGGCCATTGCCGCTCTAAAGATATTAAACGGCACCATTAGCACTCCAGGTGTGCAACTTCCCATTACAAAAGAGGTGTATGATCCTATTTTAAAAGAGCTGGCCGAGAACGGCATAATATTTAAAGAAGAACAAATAGAATACCTTGGATACAACCCTTTTGGTGAGGTGGGAAATTGAGGCTTAAAGATCTATAATTGATCTTTATCAGGTTTTTGGAGTTTTATTAAGGTTTATTTGGATCAATTCTGAATAAGACATACATTTGCTTCCGAATGAACCTGCTGTATAAATCATATTACTTTGCCTCTTACCAGTGCGATCGCAGTCGTTGCTTCTATATTGACTTCGGCCATAAGCAGGTAAAATTCAGTTTTTGCCAGCTTTTGGCGATGAGACAGAAAATACAGCGCATCGATATCTCTTCTCACTTCGATAAAGACCTTAACTACAGCGGCATTGAAATTATCAGCCTTTGTAACCGGGAACATTTATTCGTTTTTGACACCCTACAGGTCATTGACTTAAAAGAGCTTTTAAGGTCAACGTTTGGCGTCCTGGAGTTGAACTCTCTGGTAAGCTACTAAGCCATCTTTGAATTTAGATCAAGTATAAATTCGGCTTCTCTCTTAAAAAGCTCATTTCTTTTCGTATTTTTAGAAAAAAGAATACATATGAAAGATATAGTAAGGCAAAAAATAGGAATTAATGTAGATGTGATGGACCTGCTTAATGAGCAGATCTCGAAAGAAGCGCATTCCGCAGCAGTTTATCTTGCCATGGCTTCCTGGTGTGACCACAACGGACTAACGAATAGTGCCGAATTCTTCTATAAACAATCAGCCGAAGAAAGGGAGCACATGCTCAAAATCTTCAACTTCATCAATGATAACGGTGGCACCGCTTATTCTCCCGAAGTCAATAACATCAACCACGAGTACAATTCACTTCAGGAAATATTTGAGACCGCATTAGACCAGGAGATCCAGATCACGAAATCTATAAATAATATAGTGACCCGTTGCCGCAAAGTGCAGGATTACGGATCAGAAAACTTCCTGCAATGGTTCGTACAGGAACAAATGGAGGAAGAAAACCAGTTCCGCAGAATCCTCGAAATGTTCGACCTTATGGGCACAGACGGAATTGCGCTTAAGTTCATTGATGAGCGAATTAAGCACGACTAAACTGTAGTTCTTTACCGGTTAAAAAAAAGAGGCTGTCTTTTTGGACAGCCTCTTTTTTTTAATATCGTGTTCTTATCTATTCCCTACCTAAATAAATACTCAGGAAGTAAAGCAGGGTAGCGAGAGAGCCAATGGCAGCTACCACATAGGTACGGGCGGCCCATTTCAGGGAGTCTTCAGCAGCTTTGTGCTCCTGTGAATTCAGCATGTTTGCTGTCTCCAACCAAACTAAAGCTCTTTTACTCGCGTCATATTCTACAGGCAGCGTGATAAAGCTAAACAGCGTTCCCATTGCGTAGAGAATAATACCGCCCAACAGTACTGTTTGCCCAATTCCCACCGAAACCATGGTCATCAAGATCAACCCACCAAAGATAGCCCACTGCGAAAACTGGGAAGCTACCTGTACAACAGGTACTAGTTTACTTCTCATTTGCAACCAGCTATAAGCCTTTGCATGTTGTATGGCATGGCCGCACTCGTGAGCGGCAACTGCTGCCGCGGCGGCATTGCGTTGTGTATAAACTGCCTCACTAAGGTTCACTGTCTTTTTTGACGGATTGTAATGATCTGTCAATTGTCCCGGTGTTGAAATTACTCTTACATCGGTAATCCCATTATCTCGAAGCATTTGTTCGGCGATCTCACGGCCACTCATGCCGTTTTGAAGATGCACCTTAGAGTAATGCCTGAATTTACTTTTTAATTTATTACTCACATAAAGACTCACTACAAAGATGAGCCCGGCGATAATATAATATCCTATCATAGTTTTAAAGGTTATTTTGTTGAAACGTTATAACAAAAAGTCGGCCAATTTATTTTCGGGAACAAAATGTGAACTTTTGTCGCATTCCGCTGCTGCTGCGACTTAAACCGGAATTTACCCTACTATATTCACAATTTTTCCCGGCACTACAATTACCTTTTTTGGCAGCCTGCCATCCAGCTGTTGCTGTGTCTTTTCGTGTGCCATTACCGTTTTTTCAATTTCATCTTTACTCATATCGAGGGGCAGTTCAAGGGTAAAACGCATCTTTCCGTTAAAAGAAATAGGGTATTCCTTAGTACTTTCCACTAAATATTTTTCCTCGTAAACCGGGTATGCTGCCGTAGTGACCGACGTGTCATGCCCCAGCTTTCGCCAAAGTTCTTCGGAAATATGCGGCGCATAAGGTGCAATGAGAATGGCAAGCGGTTCCAACACCTCTCTAAAATGGCATTTTTGAGAGGTAAGTTCGTTAACGCATATCATAAATGTACTAACGGAAGTATTAAAGCTGAAGTTTTCAATATCCTCTGTCACCTTTTTAATGGTCTTGTGCAGGGTCTTAAAGGAATCGGCCGAAGCTTTCCCGTCACTCACGGCAAAATTGTTCTCCTGGTCGTGGTACAGGTTCCAAAGCTTCTTCAGGAAGTTATGCACTCCGGTAATCCCGGCGGTATTCCAGGGTTTTGCCTGTTCCAGCGGCCCTAAAAACATCTCGTACATCCTCAAAGTATCGGCGCCGTAGTCTTCACAAATATCATCGGGGTTGACCACATTGTACTTGGATTTTGACATTTTCTCCACCTCACGGCCTACAATATATTTCCCGTCTTCGGTGATGAATTCGGCATCGGCGAACTCGGGTCTCCATTTTTTGAAAGCTTCAATATCCAGTTCATCCGAAGCATTGACCAAAGAAACATCGGCATGAATTGGCTGCACATTATGTGCTTCAGCTAATTTCCTGGAGACAAATTTATTTTCTCCCTCCAACCTGTAAACAAAAGCACTGGTTCCAAGGATCATCCCCTGGTTGATCAGTTTTTTAAAAGGTTCTTCAACAGACAAAAAGCCTCTGTCTTTCAAAAATTTTGTCCAGAACCGGGAGTATAACAGGTGCCCTGTGGCGTGTTCGCTTCCTCCAATATACAGGTCTACATTTTTCCAGTATTGCAGAGCTTCTTCGGAAGCAAAGCATTCTTCATTTTGAGGGTCCATATACCTGAAGAGGTACCATGAACTACCTGCCCAGCCGGGCATGGTGTTCAGTTCAAGAGGAAAAACAGTTTTGTGGTCGATCTGCGAATTCTCTACAACTTCATTCTTCTCTGTATCCCAGGCCCAGGTAGTGGCATTTCCTAATGGCGGCTCCCCGGTCTCTGTTGGCAAATATTTTTCTACTTCCGGAAGACGCAGCGGCAAATGCTCTTTTTCGATCATCTGCGGAAGCCCATTCACATAATAAACCGGAAATGGCTCACCCCAATATCTTTGTCGGCTAAACACCGCATCTCTAAGCCTGTAATTAGTTTTTCCTTTCCCCTGCCCAATTTTTTCGAGCTCTAAAATGGCTTTTTGAAGGGCGGCTTTGTATTCGAGTCCGTCAAGGAAATCTGAATTTGCGATCACAGTGCCTTCCTTGCCCGAAAAAGCTTCTTCAGAAATATCTACATTCTCAAAAATATTCCTGATGGGCAGGTCAAAATGCTTGGCAAACTCGTAATCCCTTTGGTCGCCACATGGCACTGCCATAACGGCCCCTGTTCCATATCCGGCCAAAACGTAATCTCCAATCCAGATTGGCACCGGCTCTTTAGTAAAAGGGTGCTCGGCATAAGCGCCGGTGAAAACCCCGCTAATGGTTTTAACATCGGCCATTCTCTCACGCTCACTACGTTTTGCTGTAGCTTCGATATATGCCTCTACCTGTTCTTTATGTTCAGGAGTAGTGATCTTCTCCACCAGCTCGTGTTCTGGTGCCAGGGTCATGAAGGTCACCCCATAGATCGTGTCGGGTCTTGTAGTGAAAACTGGAACCTTGAACTTTGAACCTTGAACCTTGAACTCGACCAGCGCTCCCACCGATTTCCCAATCCAGTTCCGCTGACTCTCCTTTAAACTTTCGGTCCAGTCAAGTTCATTCAGCCCCTGCAGCAACCTTTCAGCATAAGCTGAGATACGCATGCTCCACTGGGTCATTTTTTTCCTGATCACCGGATAACCTCCCCTTTCGGAAACCCCGTTCACTATCTCGTCATTGGCCAGTACAGTTCCTAATTGCGGGCACCAGTTTACTTCGGTTTCAGCAAGATAGGTTAGCCTGTACTTCAGCAATTGCTTTTGTTTTTCTTCCGAAGAGAAATTATTCCATTGTGTTTGCGTAAACTCCTCCACATCGTCATCACAGGCAGCATTTACACCACTATTCCCTTCCGCAGCAAAAATCTGTTCCAGTTCGGCAATAGGCCGTGCCTTTTCAGCATCATGGTCATACCACGAGTCAAAGAGCTGAATAAAGATCCACTGTGTCCATTTATAATAATCTGGCTCGCTGGTGCGCACTTCCCGGCTCCAGTCAAAGGAGAAACCTATCTGGTCGAGCTGCTCCCTGTAGCGGTTGATGTTTGCCTCTGTGGTAAGCGCAGGATGCTGCCCGGTCTGGATCGCATACTGCTCTGCAGGAAGTCCAAAACTATCGTATCCCTGTGGGTGCAGCACATTAAAGCCTTTATGCCGCTTAAAACGCGCATAGATATCACTGGCAATATACCCAAGCGGATGGCCCACGTGCAGCCCTGCCCCGAAGGATAAGGAAACATATCGAGTACATAATATTTGGGTTTATCAGAATTATTCTCAGCTTTGAAAGTCTGGTGCTTTGCCCAGTACTCCTGCCATTTTTTTTCAATTTGGTTGAAGTTGTACCTCATTTTACAGATTCAGCGTCACGTTATTACATTGCCCCGAAACCTTCAGGGAAGGGCAAAAATACGGTTAATGTACGAAAGTGAAAAGTTTGGGCGTTTTAAAGAAAGGGATTGATTTACTTTCTTATTTTTACACAAATTTACGCAGCCGCCCTATGAGTTCATCTTTTGAAAAATATCAAAAAAGACGTCTTATTTCCTCTTATTTTTCAGTCGTGATCAGTATCGCCCTGGTCCTTTTTTTACTCGGCTTATTGGGGCTTTTAGTGCTCAACACCAAAAAAATAGCCGATCATTTCAAGGAGCAGATCGCCCTTACCATTTACCTGAAAGATACTGCAAAAGAAGTAGAGATCACCCAGCTCAACAAGACCCTGGCCCTGGCCGAGTATACCAAATCTACCACTTATGTGACCAAAGAAGAAGCAGCCGAGGCCCACAGCAAGGAAATTGGCGAAGATTTCATGGAGTTTCTGGGTTACAATCCGCTGCAAAATTCTATTGATGTTTATTTTAAGGCAGATTATATTACCTCTGGCGAAATAGACCAGATTGCCGAAGAATTAACTGCAAAGAACTTTGTAGATGAAGTGGTTTATGACAAGCCTTTAATTTCCCTTTTGAATGAGAATGTCACCAAGATCAGTTTTTGGGTACTGGCCATAAGTGCCATTTTCACTTTTATCGCCGTGTTGTTGATCAACAGTTCCATAAGGCTTTCGGTATATTCAAAAAGGTTTATTATCAAGACCATGCAAATGGTTGGCGCTACAAAAAGGTTTATTAGAAGGCCATTTATTCTGAAGAGCGTCAAACTGGGCATGATAGGAGCGTTTATTGCACTAATAGGAATGGCCATTGTACTGTATTATATGGACAAAAGCTTCCCTGAACTTGAACTCCTAAGCGATATGAGCATTTTGGCCGCCCTGTTCTTCGGAATATTCCTCATGGGCGCGATAATCACCTGGCTAAGTACCTTTTTTGCCACCCAGCGCTTCCTGAATTTAAAGACCGATGAGTTGTATTATTAAATCTTAGGCCACAGATACACAGATAAAAATGGGGGATTTCCTTTATAAAGATCTAACATATCAAATAATTGGAGTCCTGTTCGATGTGCACAATGAATTAGGTGGTGGCTTCCTTGAAGTAGTTTATTCAGATGCAGTAGAATACGAATTGAAGATGCGGAATATTCCTTATGAAAGGGAGAAGAAATATCAGGTTCATTATAAAGACACAATTCTACCTCATCATTTCTACGCCGATTTTGTAGTCTTCGGAAAGATAATTCTGGAGTTAAAATCTGCTACCCATTTGCACGAATCCCATATGGCTCAATGCCTGAACTATTTAAAAATTTCTAAACTTAAGTTAGCAATTTTAGCCAATTTTGAAGGCGACAAATTAATACATCATAGAATTATCCTCTGAGAAAAAAGAAAAGGAGGTAAGGCAGAAGAGATTTTTTCTCCCATTTTAAGAGGAACACTAAAAAGATATCCGTGTATCTGTGGCAAACTTTTTAAAAGGAAAAGTTGTATTATTAAAACAGATCTAAAAATGCTATTTTTGACACCTTAATTATTTTCTGCGATTGTGGCCAAAAACAAAGAACAAATGAACAAGAACAAAAAACCTTTACACAGGCAGGATCTTAATTTCGTCTTCGAAAAGAAGAACTACGTTGTAATGGGAATAGGCCTGGCAGTTATAGCCCTCGGATTTATTCTTATGGCCGGTGGCGGCAGTGACGATCCCAACGTATTTAATCCTGAAATATATAGCTTTAGAAGAATAAGGCTCGCGCCGGCCCTGGTGCTGCTGGGATTTGCTATTGAAGTCTACGCAATTCTTCTCAACCCCCGAAAATAAGAATGGAAATTATTGATGCTGTATTCCTTGGAATCATCCAGGGACTAACCGAATTTTTGCCTGTTTCATCTAGCGGACACCTCGAAATTGGAAAAGCACTGCTGGGGAGCCAGAGTATCCCCGAAGAATCTCTAATGATCACCGTGGTTCTTCACTTTGCAACCGCTTTGAGTACCATTGTAGTCTTCAGGAAAGACGTGGCTGAGATCTTCCGCGGCCTGTTTTCCTTCCGCTGGAACGACGAAACAAAGTTTTCTCTCAAAATCATCATATCCATGATCCCCGCAGTAATTGTGGGCCTGGCATTTGAAGAAGAACTGGAGTCCCTCTTTGGTGGAAACCTCACCTTTGTGGGCTTCATGCTTATCATTACTTCCCTGCTGTTATGGCTGGCCGATCGTGCAAAAAACACCGGAAAGATCGTAAGCTACAAAGACAGTTTAATCATAGGACTGGCACAGGCCATTGCCATTTTACCGGGTATTTCAAGAAGTGGGGCCACCATATCTACTTCAGTGTTACTTGGCAACGACAAATCTAAAGCTGCGCGCTTCTCATTTTTAATGGTAGTGCCCCTCATTTTGGGAAAGATTGCCAAAGACCTTCTAAGCGGAGACCTCACCAACACCACTATTGAACCCATTCCGCTACTGGCAGGTTTCATTGCTGCCTTTGTTGCCGGTTTTGCCGCCTGTACCTGGATGATCGCGCTGGTGCGTAAAAGCAAACTTACCTACTTTGCCATCTACTGCTTCATCGTTGGCGCAATAGCCATTATCTACCAATATTTCTATGCCCGATAAATAATGACTGAAGAAGAATTCAAAGCCGGACAAATCCTCCTATTCGACAAACCCCTGGAATGGACTTCCTTCCAGCTGGTAAACAAGGTGAGATGGCTTATACGGAAGAACTTCAGGATCAAAAAAATCAAGGTAGGCCACGCAGGTACTTTAGATCCTCTAGCTACGGGTTTGCTCATCCTGTGTACCGGAAAATCCACCAAACTTATTGAAAGCCTTCAGGGGCAGGAAAAAGAATACACCGGCAGCTTTACTTTAGGGGCAACCACGCCTTCTTATGATATGGAGACTGAAGTTGATGAAACTTTTCCCATAGACCACCTCACTACGGAAAGAATCCATGAAGCAACAAAAGCATTTTTGGGAGATATTCAGCAAAGGCCACCGGTATTTTCAGCATTAAAAAAAGACGGAAAAAGGCTTTACGAATATGCCCGAAGCGGGGAGGAAGTTGAGATCCCAACCCGCAGCGTTAACATTTCTGAATTTGAGATCACCAAAATCGATCGTCAAAAAGTGCATTTTAGGGTGGTGTGCAGCAAAGGCACCTACATTAGAAGCCTAGCTCACGATTTTGGCCGCGAACTCAACAGTGGCGCTTACCTCTCGTCCCTGCGCCGCACCCGTATTGGCGACTATAGCCTTGCAAATGCCTTAACAGTAGATTCGTTTGTAAATGAGTATCTTTCGGGGAAGGAAGGAACTTAAAAATGGATTTTTTCGATCGACATAAGGCATTGATCATTACGGTACTTATCTTTTCGATATTAATGCTCCTTATGTATAATATCAGGATCTCGAACGAATCTAAAAAGATCCGGGAGACACTCATTGAGCTCAACAACCTGGCCACCACGCCAGCCCCCGAAGAGCAGCAACCCCTCAACAAGAAGAGGTGCCAGAACCTGAACCCCCTCGCCCCCCAAGGCCTAGCGTGCAAACCCACCAGGCATTCAACCAGAACCAGGAAGAAAGCGAAAGTAACCTGGAGTCGAGGTTAGAGGAGATATTTCAGAAGAATGCCGCACAACAGGAAGCTTCCGAAGCAGAAGCTGCCGAATCTTCCCAGGGGGAATTTGCGCTGAACAACAGCAGGAAAGAGGAGAAAAAAGAGGCGTCAGAAGGAAATAACACCAGTACAGAAACAGCGGTAAAAAAAGGCAGCATAAGAAATAGTTCTATTTCGTTCTCACTCGTAGGCCGCAGGGCGATAAATATCCCAAACCCCATTTACACCTGTGATACTTCGGGCAGGATTGTGGTGAACATCACCGTGAACGCCACGGGAGACGTGGTGAAAACCTCTATTAACAAAAATGCTTCGGGCAGCACCAACGAATGCCTCACCAACATGGCGATGAGGTATGCGGCAGATGCCAAATTCAGTCAACAGGCCGGGAGAAATGCGCAGCCCGGTACCATAACCTATAATTTTCAGAATTAATATGGAAGAAAAAACACGTTGCAGCTGGTGTGTAGGCGATTCGCTTTACGAAGAATATCACGACCGGGAATGGGGCGTTCCTTTAAAAGACGATGCCAAAATTTTCGAGTTCTTGATGCTGGAAACCTTTCAGGCGGGTTTAAGCTGGATCACTATTCTTCGGAAAAGGGAAAATTTCAGAAAGGCTTTTGACAATTTCGACTATGAGAAAATAGCCACTTATTCTGAAGCTAAACAAGCCGAACTGCTGGAGAACAGTGGGATAATTCGGCATGGTGCAAAAATTCGTGCCGCAATTACCAACGCGCAGGCTTTTATGAGGGTTCAGGAAGAATTTGGAAGTTTTTCCAGGTACATCTGGAGCTTTGTAGACGGCAGCCCCATTCAAAATGACCGGCAAAACTTAGCTGAAGTGCCGCCAACCACCGCGATAAGCGAAAAACTGAGTAAAGACCTTAAGAAGCGGGGCTTTAAATTTGTTGGCCCCACCGTGGTCTATGCCCACATGCAGGCCACGGGCATGGTAAATGACCATGTTGCGGAATGCTTCAGGCATCAGGAAGTTAAAAACCTCTCTTAAGGCACGACGGAATGAGCTGCCAAAAATGGCATTTTTGGAAGCTATTTCTGAACTTTAATTATCACGGAAATTCTTCGGCTTTACCTCAGGTATTCCAGGAAAAGGCTCCTGGGGATTTCGGCGGCGCCCAGGCTGGCGAGATGAGAGGTATAGATCTGGCAATCAATTAAACGCACGCCCTCCTGCCGAAGTTTCTGAACCAGCTTGATAAATCCGTATTTTGAGGCGTTACTGACTTTTGAAAACATGCTTTCCCCGCAAAAGATTTTCTTTTCCCTCAGGTAAACCCCGTAAAGCCCGCCCACGAGTTCGTTCTCTTTCCAGACTTCTACAGAAACCGCCACCCCTTTTTGGTGAAGGGCCAGGTAGGCCTGCTGCATTTCGGGGGTGATCCAGGTGCCGGGCTGTCCCGGCCGGTAGATCTTTGCACACTGCTCAATGACTTCTGAAAAAGCCGAATTAAAACTCACTTCAAAAGCATTCTTTTTCAGCAGCTGCTTCATGCTTTTGGAGACCTTCAGGTTTTCGGGAAACAATACCATCCGGGGATCGGGGCTCCACCACAAAACAGGCTGATCTTCATCAAACCAGGGAAAAATTCCGCGGGAATAGGCATCCAGCAGCCTTTGTGGTGATAAGTCACCGCCATAAGCCAGCAGGCCTTCTGCCGTAGCCTTCTCTACTGAAGGAAAATCGTCCTGGGGTCTCAAAAATATCAAAAACGCTAATCTTTTTTCGAGAGTAAAAATAAAACAAATTGATAACTCTGATTTTTCCCATCGCTTCAGAAAAGAAAAAACCCCAATTCTTCAGAAAAGGGGTTTTCACTATCTATTTTATAATTCAATTAAAAAGGCAGATCGTCGTAATCTTCGTCGTTTAAATTACTGGCCGGTTCAAATTGATCTGCCGGTGGTACAGGAGCTCCTCCCCCCTGATTTTGAGCTGCAAGATTTTCTATTCTCCACCCCTGTATTGAGTTGAAATATTTGGTTTCTCCCTGTGGGTTCACCCATTCGCGGCCGCGCAGGTTCACCCCTATCTTTACAGGCTGCCCCACCGCATAGTTGTTCAAAAGTTCACATTTATCCTGCACAAATTCTACAAGTATATGCTGTGGGTACTGCTCCTCTGTTGTCACTACCACTTCTCTCTTTCTAAACCCGTTGTTCCCAAAGGTTTGGGTTTGTCCAATCATCTTAATTTTTCCTTGTACTTCCATATCAAACGTATTTTGCTAATAATATTTTCCAGGCTGTTGCCGGGTCGTCTTTTTCTAAATATTCTTTTGCAGTTAAATGCAGCTTTTCTTCACCGGCTTCTTTCACCAGTGCTGAAAGCCGGGAATCACTGTCGAGTAATTCTTGAACTTCGCCGGCGGTGGGAAGGCGTTCCACATTTCCCAGTTTCCCAAGATCGTTGCCCGATAAATACTTGCTGTTGCGCACCTCTTTGGCTATGGCATCAACTCCTATTCCCAAAGTCTGCAAAGGCTTTGGCACCTCGAACATTCCAGGCGTGGCGCGGGTGTACCAGTTGCCTCCCATGCGTGCTACCAGGTCAATTTTGTGCTGGTCAATATAGCCTTTTTCATCTAAAATATCTTCGCGAATATGCATTTTTAGCACCTCACAAATCACCAGATTCCCGGCACCGCCTTCACTTCCGGTTTCTACGATCTCATTAATCCTGCACTCGAACTGCACCGGCGATTCCTTCACCCTGAAGGGCTTTACTATATCCGACTTTAGCATAGTAAGCCCTACTTTCACAAATTCATTCACCCCTTCGGCATATTCGGTACTCGAGAGTGAAACCTGCTGCACCAGATCATAATTCACCACGTTGATCACCACTTCTCCCGTGGCTTTTGAATTGTTATAGGTGTGCTTCACGGTATTGTCCCTTCCGCGGCGGGCGGGAGAAAATATGAGAATTGGAGGGTTTGACCCAAACACATTGAAGAAACTGAAGGGTGACAAGTTTGGCCTTCCCTCTTTATCGAGGGTGCTGGCAAAAGCTATGGGCCTTGGCCCTACTGCTCCCAGCAGGTACTGGTGCAATTGTGCTACGGGAACTTTTTTAGGATCTATGCTAAGCATGCTCGAGATTTTGGCAAAGGTAACGAAACCCGGAAGAGATGAAAAATTGGCCACACAATAATAAGTTGCTTAAAACGATTATCTTTAAACGCAATTTAAGCCCTGCCTTCATGAGGTTTTCAGACAAACGAAACTTTCGCCGCTGGTTCATCATCGTTACTTCGCTCGTCATTGTAAGCCTTATTGTGTGGAATGCGGTAGCTTTCTTTCAGCGTATCAAGGAAGAAGAACGGGTAAAAATGAACATCTGGGCTTCGGCGCAGGTATATCTTGACCAGGTAGATACAGATACCGGCCTTGATCTTTACCTGGAGATCATCAACAGCAACTCGAGCATTCCCACCATCCTGGTAGACGACAACGGGAAGATTGTAGATGCCATGAACATACCTGCCGAGATCATGGCCAGCGAAGAAGAGCTTCAGCAATACCTGCTTTCCCTTAAAAGTACCAATGAACCTATAGAAATGGACCTTGGTGAGGGAAGGGTCAACAGGGTTTACTACGGAAATTCCCCTATGCTCAACAAGCTGAAGTATTATCCGCTGGCCCTCATCGTTATCATTATCCTCTTCATTGCCGTTATCTATTTTTTCTACAGGACCACAAAAAGCAGCGAACAAAACAAGTTATGGGCCGGTATGGCCAAAGAGACGGCGCACCAGATTGGCACCCCGCTCTCTTCACTCATAGGCTGGACAGAAATTTTAAAAGAAGAAAATGTGAACAGGTATTACATCACTGAAATTGAAAAAGATGTAGACCGACTAAAAACCATCACCGAACGTTTCTCTAAAATAGGATCGGCGCCAACCCTGGAACCCGAAGACATTGTAGAAAAGACAAGGGACTCTTTTGAATACCTGAAAGCGCGGAGTTCAAAGCTCATCAAATTTAAACTCGATCTTCCTGCGGAAAAGATCCCGGTAAACCTCAACGCCCAGCTCTACAGCTGGACCATAGAGAACCTGGTGAGAAACGCCATAGATGCCATGAAGGGGAAAGGAGAGCTGGAAATCAAACTGAAGCAGGATTCAAAAAAGGTGCAAGTAAGGGTCAGCGACACCGGAAAAGGAATTCCAAAAAGCAAGTTCAAACGCATTTTTGAACCCGGCTTTACCACGAAAAAAAGAGGCTGGGGCCTTGGCTTGTCCCTCTCCAAAAGGATCATAGAGAAATACCACGGCGGAAGGATAAAAGTATTGCGAAGCGAGATCAACAAAGGCACTACCATTGAGATCCAGCTTCACAAAATCAAAACTGCTGCATCACCATCCTGAGTTCAGGCGGAATGGGCAGGGCCTTATCTTCATCAAAGTCGAAGAAAACGGCAATGTCCCTGCCTTCGGCACAAACTTCGCCTTTTTCATTCAGGATCAATTGATCGAGGGCAAAGCTGCTGTTCCTGATGTAGGCCAGTTTTGTCTTAACCGTGGCCGTACCAGGGTAGAACAGCGATTTCTTGAAATCGCAGTGCGTGGAAACCAGGATAGCGCCTTTGTTAGATTCTGAAAGGAGATTGGTAAGCCCGGTAGCCTCCCAGAAATTCACCCTGCCAGATTGTAAGAACCTTATAAAGGTGAGGTTATTAACGTGCCGGTACATATCGAGATCGCTGAAATCGATCCGAAGGTCCAGCGACAGTTTATAATCTGCATGTTCCACTAAATACTGGCTTTAATATCGTTGGCGATTTGCTGAAACTCCGCTTCACTAAGTTCAACACTCTGGGCAAAGTTCATATCGCCCATGCTGTTTAGAGGAATGAGGTGCACATGCACATGCGGCACTTCAAGGCCAACCACGGCCACCCCTACTCTCTTACAGGGCACGGCTTTTTCAATCCCCTTTGCAACTTTTCTAGAAAAGGCCATAAGTTGCATATAAGTTTCTTCATCGAGGTCAAAGAGCTTGTTCACCTCTTCTTTCGGGATGCACAGGGTGTGTCCCTTTGCATTTGGGCGTACATCGAGAAAAGCCAGGAATTTATCGGTTTCTGCAACTTTGTAAGCGGGAATTTCTCCATTGACGATCTTTGTAAAAATGCTGGGCATAATATTAAATTTTAGAGGTAACAAGTTAAGATTTTCAGCAGAAAACGGCATAAAAAAATCCTTTCCGAAGAAAGGACTTTAAAAATGACATTTTTGACACCTTTTACTCACGGGTGATCTCAAGGATTTCAAATTTCATGGTTCCCGACGGCACCTGCACTTCGGCAATCTCACCTACTTTCTTTCCAAGCAATCCTTTTCCAATGGGACTGTCTACAGAGATCTTTCCTGCCTTAAGGTCGGCTTCACTTTGGGCAACCAGTTTGTATTTCACTTCGGCCCCGTTGGTCACATTTTTAATTTTCACTGTAGAATGCACCAGGGCCTTTGAAGTGTCAAGCTGCGACTCATCAATCAACCTTGCATTGGCATATATTTCTTCCAGTTTTGCAATTTTCATTTCAAGCAAACCCTGGGCTTCCTTTGCGGCATCATACTCGGCATTTTCACTAAGATCACCTTTATCACGAGCTTCAGCAATAGCCTGCGAAGCTTTTGGCCGCTCAACATCCTTTAATTGATTGAGCTCATCTCTAAGTTTTTTAAGGCCATCTGCAGTATAATATGATACTTTACTCATAACTTCGTCGTTTATATAAATAGAAAAAATCCCATTCGCCGACGGGATTTTACACAAATATACTAAATTAAAATATCCAGTACAATTATAATCCGGCAGCTTTAAAAAAACAAAAATGAAGCGAATTTTCCTGCTTTTAGCCCTCTTTATTATCATTTTAGGATGTTCTTCTGACGATGAGATACGCCGAAATCCTTACCTGCCAAAAATGAGTTTTTCGGTGCAGTTTGACCTCAACCTCCCTGAATACAATCAGCTTAATTTCGCCGGAAATAAATTCATCACCCGAAACTACGGCATTAACGGGATTGTGATCTACAACCTCAACAACGACCAGTACCTGGCTTATGAACTTACCGATCCCAACCATGTGCCGCAGGCCTGTTCGGCCCTTACAGTAAACGGAATTTCTGCTTCCTGTGGTTGTGATGACGGAAATGTCTACAGCATTATTACAGGCGAACAAACCGAAGGCACAGGAGAATATGCGCTGCAGGTTTACCGCATTGAAAGAAGGGGAAGCACGCTACAAATCTCTAATTAAAAGGCATAAAAAAAGGCATTTTTGAGAGGTCTCAAAAATGCCTTTTTTGGAAGGGCACCTTCTTAGAATCTAAGAGTAAGCCCTGCCAGGAAGTTCCTGGTGGCCTGGGGGTAATAACCGGCGCCATCGTAGGTGACCCCATCCCAGTCGTAAGTATAGTAGTAACCGTTTGATACGTACTCTTCGCTAAAAATGTTATTGATCAAACCCGTGAACACCACCTCTTCAAAAAGCGGCGCATTTTTCCAGGTGTACTGCAGGTTGAGATCATTCACAAAGTAACTTTCAAGCAAAGAAGCCTCATTTTCAAGGTTGCTCATATACTGCTCTCCCACAAATTTTGAGAGGAATTTGATCTCCAAACCTTCAACGGGGCGGTATTCAAGGATATTCCCGGCAATGATCTCGGGAGAGAAGGAAATATCGGTTTTTCCGAAGCTGCGCAGCTCGCCATCCCAGGGGGCGAACCACTCGTCGTTTTTATTCCGGCTAATGGCCACATTTGGGCGCCAGCTAAATTTTGAATGCAACCTTACCACGGCATCCAGTTCAAGGCCCAGCCTGTAACTGTTCCCGCTGTTCCTCCTAATGGGTGCCCCAACATCGTTGAGTTCTCCAGTTAGCACAAGCTGGTTGCGGTAATCCATGTAATAAAGATTGGAGTTAAGCTGAAAATTACCTGTAGCAAACCTCCAACCCAGCTCGTAATCATTTAACTCCTCGGGTTCGGGGTTACCCGCTTCATAATCGGACCGGTTAGGCTCGCGATGTGCACGTGCAAAGGAGAAATAGAGCCGGCTGGCTTCCGAAAATTCATAGGTCAATCCGGCTTTTGGATTAAAAAAAGTGTGACTGTCGTCAACTATAAAAGGCGTGTTTTCCTCTTCAAAACCATTGACTTCATAATTGATCTTTCTTAGCTGCAGGTCGCCATAAAAAGCAAGATTATCACTAATGGCATAAGTGGCCTTTCCGAAGATATTAAAATCACTTTTTTCAGCATCATTCTCATAGTACCTGTGTAAAGGCAGGCTGGGTGCAAAGCGGGTGAAGACCACCTCTCCAAAATGCTCTCCTTCATAGTTGTTCCAGGCGCCACCGGCAATCACTTCCAGGTTCTCATTCTCGTACTGCAGGTTAAAAGTTGTGCCGTAAAAATCATTGACCAGCCATTTTTTGGTAACCAGGTCACTTTGGGTAATCTCTTCCCCATTTGCGGTGAATGGCTCCAGATTATAGGCCTCCAGGTCTTCTTCTGCGCGATAAGATTCGTAGAAGCCTCTCCCGTAGGTGTAGTGGAGCGCAATGTTTGAAGACCAGCCATTGCCATAGCGCTCATTCCAGAGCAGCTGGAAGTGATCCTGCTTATAATCATCGATGTGATTGTCGTAAAAACGAAGATTTCCCTGATCATCCTCATAGGCCCCAGCGGGGTTAAAGCGCCTGTCTTCTTTTAATTGGTCGCGGTCAATCCCATCCCAGGCCTGGTAAGTAACTTCACTGCCCCCAAAGCTAAGGGCCTTGACCAGGGTGGTTTCGCCAATATAAGAGCCCTGGAAAAAGTAGGATTTAAGATCGGTTGAAGCCCGGTCTATATAGCCGTCGCTTTTTATTACTGAAGCCCTTCCGTTGAATTCCCAGTGATCGTTGAAGATCCCTGTACTGAATTTCACGGTGTGCTTTTGGGTGTTGTAAGAACCAAAGCTGTTGGCGATCTCGGCCGAAGGTTCATAGTTATACCTGTCGGTAAGTATGTTCAAACTCGCACCAAAGGCACCGGCCCCGTTGGTAGAGGTTCCCACGCCTCGTTGCAGCTGCAGGTCTTCTACAGAGGAGGCAAAATCGCCCAGGTTCACCCAAAAAGTGCCCTGGCTTTCGGCATCGTTATAAGGAATCCCATTGATGGTAACATTGATTCCGCGGGCCTCGGTTCCCCTCACGCGAATGCTGCTGTAGCCAATTCCGGCACCGGCATCACTGGTGGTGACCACTCCCGGCATATACTGCATAAGGCTGGGAATATCCTGGCCCAGGTTGCGATCGGCTATTTCCTCGTTAGAAAGGTTACTGTAAGTAATAGGTGACGCGGCACTCACCCGCACCGCCGATAAAAACACCTCATCGAGGAGCTCTTCGGCGTCACTCATATCAACATTCAGCACCATATCTTCGGAAAGATCTATGCGCACCCGTTTTTTATTTCCGAAGGAAAAAATGAGATGGTGCACCCCTTCTTGAAGGCTTAGGGAATACTTCCCCCTGCTGAAGTCTGGGTGAATTGTGAAGAGCCTTCTACTCTAACAATGACACCTTCAAGGGGTTTATCACCACTTGTCACTATGCCCGACACCTGAAATTCTTGTGAAAAACCGCTTACTGCGGCAAGAAAAAAACTGAAGATTAAGAAAACATGTTTCATTCGTAAAAAATTGGTTACGAATAAAAGGGGCTGTTATTCTTGTTGTTATAAAATAAAAAATCCTGAAAACCACCATGGGTCAACAGGAGTATGATACTTGCACGGCGAACTCTTCGCCTGTCCCTTGGCAGCATTACCTGCCCAGGTTCCTTGGGTATGATCTCAGCTTCCTCCTGCTTTCACAGGACTTAGCACCCCTTTGAGATGCGGCAAAGGTAAATGCTTTTTTTCGATTTAACCTAATTTTTGAAGGTTTAGCTCAGAAAGCTTTTAATTTTACACTTTCAAAGAAATCATGGCAAAAAAGAAGGCATCCATAACTTTCACCGTCTTTGCAGGTTATATCATCCTGGCCTCTCTCATGGGACTGGCGGTGTGGTTTATCTACAACCAGGTCACCGGTTACACCAGTTTGACCGAACGCAGTAATGCCGGAAACCAGAAATTACTACTCGTAGGGGAAGCCGCCACCAAGCTGTATGAAGCTGAAAGTTTAAGCCGGCAACTTATTCAAAGCGGCAACATTGAAGGCCTGGATACCTACGATGCCAAAATTGATTCCATAAAATTCACCCTTGCCTCGCTGCAAAACTTCAGGACTGACAGTTCTCTGGACAGGGAAATTGACAGCATAAATACTTTGCTGAGCCAAAAGGCCGAAAACCTTGAAGAACTATTAGAGCTTAGGGCCCGTGGAGAAACCGACAGTTATTACGCGCGGGTACTTTCAGAATTGCAGCGGGTAGATGAAAACTTTGAAAGCCGAAATTACGACCAGCGTTTTAAAGACCTGCAGCCGCACCAGCGGCAACTGCTTATAAAACTGCTGCAGTACTCAAACGAACAAAACCCAAAACCGCCGGGAATAACCATTGATTCGCTGGTTAATTCGGTAAAGAGCGTGCTGGGCCAGCTGGAAACGCAAGAGCGGCTTTACCGGCAGGAACTTGAAAGCAAAGAAGACCAGTTACTGGCCAATGAAATACAGCTCAACAACAGGTTACGCACCTTATTGAGTACTCTGGAAGCCGAAGAACGCATGGCGTCTATGGACCAGGTGGAGGCCTGGCAAGATACGGTGGAAGATACTTCCAGGATCATTCTCTTCCTGGCAATTGCAAGCTTACTGGTGATCCTCACCTTTGTGTTTTTGGTGGTAAAAGACGTTTCCAAGAGTCAGCAGTACAGGCAGGAACTGGAAGCTGCAAAGGTTTATGCCGAATCACTGCTCACCAGCCGTGAACAGTTTATGAACACGGTTACTCACGATTTAAGATCGCCGCTCAATACCATTATTGGCTATACAGGTTTACTGGAAAAAAGTGAGCTCAACAAATCCCAGAACCGGTATTTGCGACAGCTGAAGCGATCTTCAGATTACCTGTTGCGCCTGGTAAACGACCTGCTGGACCTCTCACGGCTCGAAGCTGGAAAAATGTCTATTGACACTCTGGCTTTTAATCCGAAGAACCTGATTGAAGAAACTGTTGAAAACGCTGTTCCACCTGAAAAGCCAAGGGATGTGGAGGTTCTGGTTGAGGTAGCCCCCGAACTGGACAGGCCTGTGATCACAGACCCCTTCAGAATAAAACAGATACTTACCAATCTGGTGAACAACGCCTGCAAATTTACACCTCAGGGCAGCGTGCAGGTAAAAGCCTGGCTGCAACAGGAAAAAAACAAACCTTTCCTGTTTATTGAAGTGAAAGACACCGGAATTGGCATCTCAAAAGAACAAAAAGAAAAGGTTTTTGAAGAATTCTCGCAGGAAGACAGCAGCATAGAAAAACGCTATGGCGGCACGGGGCTGGGATTATCTATAAGCAAGAAGCTCACCGATCTTTTAGGCGGAAAGATAAGCCTGGAAAGCGAGCCGGGAAAGGGCAGTACTTTTTTGATCAATATCCCCGTGGAATATGCCGCTGTAAGCGAACAACCCACGGCTCCCAGGAGCCAGCCCGTGGTTGACCCCGAAAAAATCTCTGTGCTCATTGTTGATGATGAACCCGCGCAACTGGGATTGTTAAAAGAATTGATCCGGAATGCCGGCATGTCTTATCGCACTGCCCATAACGGAAAGGAAGCTTTAAAAGAAGTACGGGCTTCTGCGCCTAACCTGGTGCTTACCGACATACAGATGCCAAAAATGGACGGTTTTGAACTGCTCCGAAAAATCAGGAAAGAACCTGAATTGCAGGACCTTCCGGTGATTGCCCTCTCGGGCAGGCCAGACGTTAGTGCAGCAGACTATCTGAAAAAGGGGTTTAGCGGCAGCCTTTTAAAACCTTACTCTTCGGGGAATTGCTGCAGCTTATCAGCGATCTTCTCGACCTGCAGTTGAAAAGTCCGTCCCCCACAGCTACTTCCTCTTCACAGGCAGAAAAAAATTATACTTTAACCGAGATCAGGAATTTTGCGGGAGAAGACCCGGAGGCTATGGATGCCATTTTAACCGCATTTATTGAAAGTACCCGCTCAAACCTGCTCCTGCTGCAAACAGCTTTTCAAAAAGGGCAAAATAAGAAGGTCTCTGCCGTAGCGCATAAGATGTTGCCTATGTTCAGGCAGCTGCAGGTACCTCATTTGGTGCAAAAGCTAGCCATACTGGAAAATGCCGGTGGCACAGAAACCGAAAGTGTAGATGTGCCTTCTCTTGCCAAAGAGGTGAACGAACTCCTGGCAAACCTTCAGGAAGAGATTACAGGTTAATGCCGTACTGCTTTAGTTTGTTGTAGAGCGTTTTCCTGTCAATAGAAAGCAGTTTTGCAGCCTTACTTTTGTTACCACGGGTCTTTTCAAGCGCATCGAGGATCATTTCCTGTTCATTTTTGTTCTTGAAAAGGCTAAAATCCTGTTCTTCATGTTCCTCTTTGGCCGCGAGCACTTCCGAAGGTAAACAACTGGAAGAAATATATTCCCCGCCCGAAAGTAAGACAGCGCGTTTCACCACATTTTTGAGTTCCCTGAGGTTGCCGGGCCAGTTGTACTTTTTAAAGGCCGCAATGGTCTTTTCAGAAAAACCGGAAATGTCTTTTTCCAGTTCTTTGTTGGCACTGTCAAGAAAATAATTGGCAAACACCATAAGGTCTTCTTTCCGGTCTTTTAAAGAAGGAACTTTGATTGAAAATTCATTGAGGCGGTGGTAAAGATCTTCTCTAAAATCGCCTTTTTTGACAGCTTCTGAAAGATCTTCATTGGTCGCCGCTATCACCCTGATGTTCACATGGATCTCTTCATTGCTGCCCACGGGTTTAACCTTGCGCTCCTGTAGTGCTCGTAACAGCTGCACCTGCAATTCGTAACTGAGGTTTCCAATTTCATCGAGAAACAGCGTGCCGCCGTTGGCTGCTTCAAAATGGCCGGTCTTGTTGTTAACCGCCCCCGTAAAAGAGCCTTTTACATGCCCGAAAAACTCACTGGAAGCCAGTTCCCGCGGAATGGCACCGCAATCTACCGCCACAAAGGGGGCTGAATTTCTCTTGCTTTTTTGATGAATACTTTTTGCAATCTGCTCTTTTCCCGTTCCGCTTTCGCCCATAATGAGCACAGACATATTGGTGGGGGCAACAAGATCTATGTAGTTGTTGAGTTTGGCGGAAGCCTCGCTTCCCCCCTTGATGTAGGTATCCTGTGAGGGAGCAGGTTCAGGTTTTTTGGCTGCCGGTGCTTTTTTGGTGCTCCCGGGATTGTTTATCGCTTCTTCTATCGCGTTCATGATCACCTCCGGGTGAAAAGGTTTGGCGATGTAATCTAGGGCCCCTTCCTTAATGGCATTTACGGCCATGCTTATCTCGGCATAGCTCGTCATCATGATAACCCCGGTTTTCTCCCCTTTTTGATTTACGGCCTGTAAGATCTCGAGCCCTTCCTTATCGGGTAAACGCACGTCAGAAATTACCAGGTCATATTTGTTTTTGGCAACCAAATTAAGAGCTTCAGTTGCAGTGTACACGGCATCAACTTCACATTCCTTCTTTACCAGGAAAGTTTTGAGCATCGTGCAAAATGCTACATCATCTTCAACTAAGAGAATTTTGGCCATTGGTGATTTTAAATAGAAACAAAATTACAGTTTTCCAACCCCTCAAGACCAAAAATAAACATAAAAAAGAGAGCTACAATCATAGCTCCCTTTTTTGAACATTCTCCATTTTTCAGATCTCCTCTGTTGGCTTGATACCACACCGGGAGGTTGGCGGTCCCGGGGTAGTAATTACTCATGTAATACATCTTCCGCGGGAGATCTGCCACCAGGAGTCGGTTTCTCCTTTAGTTAGTGGTAGCGATCAGATCACTTGCCTTGACCCGTCTTTACTTTTTGTCCTTATCGATCCAGTTACCTTCGGCATCGGCATAAAGCTCTTTCTCCTCACCATCGGCAGTGGTCAACTTCAGCTTAAATTTTTGTGCGCCTTCGTGCTCTTTCACATAAGCTTCAGCAATTGTAGCTTCAGCATAATCACGCGCTACTGCCTCCTGCACAGCGGCGGGCAATTCCTGAACTTCAATTTGCGTAAAATCGTCCTGGGCCCTTTGAACCACTGTTTCCTCTACTTCAACCTGCGCCTGGGCTACTTCCTGAGCTGAAAGATTTTGAGCTGAGAATAACATTGCAGATGCGGCGAATACTGTAAGACATACCTTTTTCATAGCTTTAAGTTTTTTGGGTTTAGTGTTTTAGTTTTGTTTGGTAAATAAAGAGGGAAAATCGCGCCATTCTGAGACATGAAACACAAAACCCCTGTGAAACAGGGGCTTTAGCTTAAATTTAAGAAGGTTTTGAGTTGAGGTAATTTAGATTTTTCCCCAACCTGTTGTAGAAATATTCCTCAGTTTAATCTTTTAAAGGGTCTTTTCGGGTGGCTTTTTTTTCTGAAATTTTCTTCTTCTCCCTTAGCCGCTTCAGTTTTGCGGCCCTGGGGGTTTTAGTTTTCTTGCGAACCTTTGGTTTTACAATCGCCTGTTCAAGAAGGTCGAGAAACCTCCGGGTTACGATTTCTTTATTTTTGTGCTGGCTCCTCGACTCATCGCACTGCAGGATCAATTCCCCCGAATTTGTGAGCCGCGAAGATAGCTTCTGCAATACCCGCTGCTTTTCTTCTTCAGAAAGTGCTGCGGTCTCCTCCAGCTTAAAATGCAGTTCAACTTTAGAAGAGACCTTGTTCACATTCTGGCCTCCCGCACCCGAACTTCTTACGGCCTTGTATTCTGCTTCCTGTATGAGCTGTTGTTGATCCAACTTACTGTACCTGATGTGAAGACTTGAGAAGATCGGCCACGGTTTTCACCGGATTAAAAGTCTCTACCGGCACCTCAACAAAAATGGTGTTCCAGCGCGCCATTCCGCCGTTCCATAAGCCGGGCAGCTCCAGAGCCTTGAGTTCTTTCCCGTCTTTGGTCTTATTTGCAATAAAACTCGTATCCTCGTCTACATAGGTATCGAGATAAAATATGCCCCCATGGTAATCTTTTGTAGAACAAACGATATCTACAGGATTAAAGTGGGTTGCTTCGTTGGCAATTTTACTCTGCTGATAATTTTCGTGGTCTATTTGCGCACTTTCCACGATTTGCAAAGAGATCTCACCATTCTTGTGCGTCACCCAAAACGGGCCTCCGCCGGGTTCGCCTTCATTCTTCACCATCCCGCAAACCCTAAGCGGCCTGTTTAAAAGTTTTTTTATTACTGAAGGCTTCTCCTTTTCATTGAGATCCTCAAAATTTACACTAAGGCCGGCGTTCAATTCCTTCTGAAGAAATGCTGCCATCTCCTGAAGCTTATCTTCTGAGGCTCCACGCTCCAGCTGCTCCAGGTATCTAAAAACCTTCTCCTGGAGCTGCAGCAGCTTTCCTCCCAGCATCTTTTTATAGGAAGCCATAAGCTCCCGGTTTTTCGGGATCACCACATTGTCAATGTTCTTTATGAAAATAAGGTCGGCATCCTGCTCATTCAGGTTCTGGATGAGCGCACCGTGGCCTCCCGGCCTAAAGAAGATCTGCCCGTTTTCATCCCTAAAGGCTTCGTTTTCTCTGGTAACCGCAACGGTATCGGTTTTTGGATCCTGGTAAGAGTAACTGATCTCGAATTTGTAGCCTGTTTCCTGTTCCAGGCGCGGCACTACCTGGCGGGCTTCGTCTTCAAATTTCTCCCTGTGCTCTTTGGCAACCGTAAAATGAATGCGGACCTTCTTTCCCGAAGCCGCATAATCTATAGCTTCAACCAGATGTTCCTCGAATGCGGAGGCAAGATGATCTTCATATTTATGGAAAGGCACAAGACCTTTTGGCTGATCGCCCAGGTTCAGGCCATCTTCCTCAAGCATATATTTTACAAACAGGTACTGCTGCCGGTCCTGGGGCATATCTTCATATCCAGGATTAGCTTTTGCAGCCCTTTCCTTTACCTCCCCGTAAAATGGCAAATCTTTTATACGGTTAAAAAAAACCTCCAGGCTCTGCTCGTTTTTTTGATCTATGTATTCATCTAAGTCGTCATTTTCGGGATCAAATTCCTTTAGCAGATTGTAAAAAGCTTTAAACATGCGGGTGGCTGCGCCCGATGCCGGCACGAATTTAAGGAGATTGAGGTCATCCTTTCGAGACTCGTAAAGCTCTGTAAGCTGTTTCTTCTGTTCTTCGGAAAATGCGAGGATTCCGTTTTTTACTGTAGCTGCCTCCCTGATGTTAACAACGATATTTCCTCTTTTAAAGATCTCAATTTGTTGTTCTACTTTTTCGGGAGAGATTCCTTTCTCCCTAAAGTGGGAGATGTCATGTTCGCTAAAGTCCAATGGTTTATTTTTTTAGTTGATCAATAATTTTTACTGCCATTTCCAGCCGCTGCTGCAAGTCACCTTCCAGGATGCGGTAGGCTAAATGGTTGTCGTCCAGGGCTTTTTTGAACCGGGCGAACATTTGCTCCCTGTCTTCAGGGCGGTCGCGCAGATCATCTTCAACCCAGGGAACATCAATATACGTTAAAAAATAGAGATCATACTGTGCCTTTAACGCATGTTTAAGAAGCGTTTGATCAACAAATTCGTCATAGTAGGCACGGCTGTACACTACCAGTTCAAGCAGGTTGGTATCGCAAAAAAGATATTTATCGGCTTTAGTTTGCTTAAGGTTTTCAATGGCCATCTGACCACGGGCTATGGGCAAAAGGTCATGAGGTTCGCAGGTCTCCTGCTGTTCATCCCACTTCTTTTGCAGGTATTCCCTCATATATTCGGGCACCCACTGGGTATTGTAGTGTTGGGCCAGCATTTGGGCCAGGGTGGTTTTCCCTGTAGACTCGGGTCCAAACAGCACAATTTTTATGACATCACGTGACCGCCGCTGCTCAAGCTCTTCTTCCATGTTTTATATCCGTAAACTGCGATTATGGTAAACAAAAGGTACTGTAAACTTGTAAAAGTAAGCCCCTTGTAGAAATAAAGGGGCACCGAAATGATATCCCCAACAATCCAGTAGATCCAGTTTTCCAGTTTTTTTCTGGCCATGAGCCACATTCCCACAAAAAATATGGCCGTGGTCACGGTATCTACATAAGCTGTCCAGCTATTCCACTTGTCAAAATACTCGTAGACCCCAAAAGTAAAAGCCATGGTAGCAACAAAAATCATGAGGCTCCAAAAATGCTCTTTTTGAGTGGTGGTGGTAATGGGAATATAATGCCGGGCATCTACCTTGCGCGTCCACACATACCAGCCGTAAATGCTCATGGTAGAGTAATAGACATTGATCATCATATCGCCCAGCAGCTCCCACTGCCACAACAGATAAACAAAAATAACGGTACTAATAATTCCGGTAGGGTAAACCAGGATATTCTCCTGCTTTGAATACCAAACCGAAAGAAAACCGAACACCACCGCAATGAGTTCGAGAATTATGTAAAGCGTTGGATAATCTGAATACTGCTGAAAGAAGAAATCAAAAATCGGCTGCATAGTCGCTTCTGTTTCCCTTTACAAGTTTCATGGTAAGCAGCACATGATCTGAAGCCTGAAAAGTTTCCCTCACCTCTTCAGTAAGAAATTCCATCACCTTGTCGTAATCGCCATAGACCTGGGTGCTCAACGGATTTTCCATCACGGTCAAGCCCGAACTGCGAAGTTTCTTGATAAAGGCTTTAATTGGGGCTTCAAAATCATCCTGAAGCGGAGTAAGAGCAAGTTCTACTGAAATTTGCATGTCTTATAGTTTTGTCTCAAAATTAGGAAGATTAAGACGTAAAACCGGCCTTTTTGAAAACTTTTGCTGTAGCTGGAGAAAATCAGAGAAAAAAATGCCCTTTTTCAAAGGCTGTGCCTATCACCACCATATTGGCCCCGGCAGTATAAGCCGCCTCTAGCTGCTCTTTTGTTCTTATCCCACCGCCAACAATAACGGGTAATTGCACGGCTTCTTTTACTGCGGAAATTATCCCTGCCCCAACAGGAATATTTGCGCCGCTACCGGCTTCGAGGTACACCAGGCGTTTTCCCATATATTTTCCGGCCATGGCAGTGTCTACGATTTGTTGCACATCATTCTGCGGAAGCGGCTGGGTTTTACTGGCCTTTTGCACGGCAGTTTCCTTTCCGCCATCTATGAGCAGATAGGTCGTGGGAATGATTTCAAGCCTGGTTTTTGAAATTAGCGGCACAGACCTCAGCTGCTGCCCAATAAGGTAATCGGGATTTCTCCCCGAGAGCAGGCTTAGAAAAAGGAGCGCATCGGCCTTACCTGAAATTTGCTGGTGGTCACCCGGAAAAAGCACTACGGGAAGATGGGTTTCGGCTTTAATGGCTTTTGTACATTCTTCTACCGCTTCAGGCGTACAGGTACTGCCCCCAATAAAAATATGGGTAGTCAAAAAGGGCATTTTCCGAAGAAAATTTTGAGCAGTGCTGCAGTCGAATTTTTCAGGATCTATTAATACCGCCAGCATTCTGGCACCGGCTTTTTCCGCAGAAATAATTTCGTCAAGCACTTTTGACATTAAGAGACTTTTCGAAGGGTGTAGACGCAGGTGAAACCTTCAAATTCGGTAAACTCGAATTCGTACCAGCTGGTATGGCCGTTAAAAGTGATCTTTCCGGTGGTTTTCTGGACGTCAAAATCGAAATCGGTAATATTGATGTGTTGCAAAAAACTCACTTTTGGCTGAGCATAAAGCTTGTAAACGGCTTCTTTGGCGCCCCAGACTATAGTGAGCTTTCTAATGAGCGCATCGGTGTTTGCGAGGGTGCGGTATTCTTCAATAGGAGTGAACTTTGGCGCGATTAAAAGGATTTTCTCCCGTTGCTTCTCAATATCTATCCCCACTTCCCTGTCGCTCACAATAATTCCGGAGAAATTAAAAGAATGGGTGATAGAAATATATTTGCCATCTCGCAGATGGGGTTTTCCAGCTTCATCATAAAAAAGGTCGCTGTCTTCATAACCTGCTTCGGCCAGCAAATGCCGCACGCTCATAAAACCGCGGCGGTGAATATCACTTTTCATGCCCTGCACCCTTTCGCTGCATAAGGGGGTGAGCGCTATACCTTTACTTAACTCTTCAAAAGGCTCTTCGATCTTCCAAATGAGAACGTTAGTGGCCTTATTTATTGTTATTCTTTTGTAAAGGGGCATATATAACTCTTAGATATTCTGTATTTTTGCAGTTCTGAAAATGCTAAATCAAATATAATAATATGTCAACGAAAACAGTGCCTTATACCCAGTATAAAGTAAAAGATATTTCCCTGGCAGAATGGGGAAGAAAAGAGATAGAACTTGCCGAAGCCGAAATGCCGGGCCTTATGGCTCTGCGTGAGGAGTATGGAAAAGAGCAGCCTTTGAAGGGGGCTCGCATTGCCGGCTGCCTTCACATGACCATCCAGACTGCTGTGCTTATTGAAACTCTTGTAGCTCTTGGAGCCGAAGTAACCTGGAGTTCATGTAACATCTTTTCTACTCAGGATCAGGCTGCCGCTGCAATTGCCGCTGCAGGAATTCCTGTTTATGCCTGGAAAGGGATGAATGCTGAAGAATTTGACTGGTGTATTGAGCAAACGCTTTTCTTTGGAGAAGATCGCAAGCCCCTAAACATGATCCTTGATGACGGGGGTGACCTCACCAACATGGTACTCGATAAATACCCCGAACTTGCCGAAGGCATCAAAGGACTTTCAGAAGAAACCACTACGGGAGTGCACAGGCTTTACGAGCGCATGAAAAACGGCACCCTTCCCATGCCCGCCATCAACGTGAACGACTCTGTAACCAAGTCAAAATTCGACAACAAGTACGGGTGTAGAGAAAGTGCGGTTGATGCCATTCGCCGTGCAACAGATGTGATGCTTGCCGGTAAAAGAGTTGTGGTTTGCGGATATGGCGACGTTGGTAAAGGTACTGCTGCGTCTTTTAGGGGTGCAGGCGCCATAGTTACAGTAACCGAAATTGATCCCATTTGTGCCCTACAGGCTGCAATGGACGGGTTTGAAGTAAAGAAACTTGAAACCGTACTCCCAAAAGCCGATATTGTGATCACCACCACAGGGAATAAAGACATCGTTCGTGCCGAGCATTTTAAGGCAATGAAAGACAAGACCATTGTTTGTAATATTGGACATTTTGACAACGAGATACAGGTTGCGTGGCTGAATGAAAACTACGGAAACACCAAATCTGAGATCAAGCCACAGGTGGACAAATACACTATTGACGGGAAAGATATCATCCTTCTTGCCGAAGGTCGTCTGGTAAACCTTGGATGCGCCACAGGACACCCGAGTTTTGTAATGAGCAACTCTTTTACAAACCAGACCCTGGCACAAATCGAACTTTGGAAGAATACTGACCAGTATGAAAACAAAGTGTATATGCTTCCGAAGCATTTAGATGAGAAAGTAGCTGCCCTTCACCTTGAAAAAATTGGTGTGGAGCTTACCGAACTTTCTGAAGAACAGGCTAAGTATATTGGTGTAACTGTTGAAGGCCCGTTTAAACCGGAGTATTACAGATACTAAGGAAGTACGAAGTTAGAAGTACGAGATTAGAAGTACGAGATTAGAAGTACGAGATTAGAAGTAAAATCCTCTTCAAAAATGACATTTTTGGAGGGGATTTTTTTTAACCTCTCATGAACATATTGATGAAGAAGGCTGCGAAGATGACACACATGAGGGCTATGACCAGCCACAACCAGAATTTTGACATAGACACCGCACTTTCTTTTGAAGCAGAACCATCTAAAAATCCGTTTTCCCTCAGAAGGGCTTCTGCTCTCTTTTTATCACGGTCATGAACCTCTATTCTTACCCCCAGTGCAAAATTGGTATTGGCAGCTTCATCAAGAATCCTGTACCTCACATTATTTTGCTCAAAAATATTTTTAAGCAGGATAACCTGGTTTTGTGCTGAAGTCTCAAAAATGGCAGAATAGCTCATAATTTCCTGGTTGGTATAAGTTTTTACTCCACATTCATGAACATGACAATCACCACGGCCACTATGATGAGAATAATGGCTGCCAGAAAGATAAATATCCATCTCTTTGCCCTCAAACTGCGGCGCACAGGTGCGTGAACCTGACTTACGGTAAGGAAGCCGGTTTGATCCAGGAGCTCTCGGGCACGGGTTTTGTCTTCTTCGGCTACCTGCACCCTCTTTACTTTTCCGGTCTCATCAGGTTCTACCCGGTAATCAAGACCTTCTTCGGTATACACCCTCTTCAGGACAGCTATTTCATTCGGGTCTTTTGTGGAGTAAATGGTGAAGTACTTCATGATCCTGAATTTTAAGGTTTCCTATAAAGATAAAAAAACCCTCCTGAATAAATTCAGAAGGGTTGATTATAGTATCTTAAAAAGCAAGTTCTTAAGCCTGGAACGGTTCTATAGAAACGTAAGACTTGTTGTCTTTCTTTTTAGTAAATTTTACAATACCGTCAATTTTGGCATGTAAAGTATGGTCTTTTCCTGCATACACATTCTCACCTGGATTGTGAGCAGTACCTCTTTGTCTAACGATGATGTTTCCGGCAACGGCAGCCTGTCCTCCAAAGATCTTCACACCTAAGCGTTTCGATTCTGATTCCCTACCGTTCTTGGAACTACCAACTCCTTTTTTGTGAGCCATTTCTTTTTACTTTTTACGGTTAAACGTTTAGCTTAAAGCAGCTATCAATTCGGCTTTTTTCATTGAAGAATATCCTTCAACTCCTTTTTCTTTAGCCATTTCTCGAAGTTCGGCAACTGTGTTGCTGCTAAGGTCATTATTGGAAGCTTTATCTTCTTTAGTTGATTTTGCTTCTTCTTTCTTAGCTGAAGTTGCTTTTTTACCGTTTACTGAAATTCCTTCAATAGAAATTTCGGTAAGAGCCTGGCGGTGTCCATTCTTTACACGGTAACCTTTTCTTCTTTTCTTTTTGAAGACAATTACTTTGTCTCCTTTTAGGTGCCTGGTGATTTTAGCATCAACCAAAGCTCCTTCTATAGCTGGGGCGCCAAGCGTAATATCGTCACCATCACCTGTAAGAAGAACTTTATCGAAAGAAACACTGTCTCCTTCTTCTCCTGCAAGCCTGTGAACAAATACCTTCTGGTCTTTTGCAACTTTAAATTGCTGCCCTGCTATCTCTACAATTGCGTACATAGCGTCTTTAATTAAGGGTTTACGATCTCGCCCTGAGATTTTTCAAGGCGGGTGCAAATATACTCCTAATTAATTAATTTGCAAAGGCTTTATTTAATATGTATGTTTCTTACCCTCAGCAGTATTCCAGGAAGGTTTGTACAACTGCATTATTGCCAGGGTAACTACAAGAGAAGTAGCAAAACCCATAAGAGCAACGGTAAAAATGAGCATGCCAATTGGCACAAACCAATCGGTCTCCCACATGGTAATAAGTTCTTCAGAAAAATTGGGGTTTAGCTCACTGGTATAGACGGCAAAAAAAGCAGTAAATAGAATGGTCGCAATAAATCCGGCTGTTAGGCCTGCCATGAACCCTTTTTGATATTTGAATTTACCCACTTTTTTATCGCGGTATTTCTTAATGGCAAGAAAAATACCGCCGCCGGTAATAACCATATTGAAAATACTGTAAGCAGGGTTCTTGTGCAATTCAAACAAAGATAACAACAAGAAATAGCCTATTAACGCGATCGCGATATAAATTCCATACATCAATGGAACAGATGATCTTTTCATGTGTTGGTTTTTGTGATTTTTATAAATTTCCAAAAAATAAGAGGAAATAAGCCTTAATAGCTTGTTAATTTAGAATTTTCTGTACATTTTGCCTTTCAGGAATTTGGATTCCTGTAACAAATTCTCACTTCCCCCTACTTATAAAAAGTATTTAATGATAAACCATAATATAATGATCAACAAACTTAAGTTAGCTGCCTTTGGCTTGTTCCTTGGTGCAACAGGAACAGCTCAGGAAGTTGAATTTGTAGAGTACACACTAGACAATGGTCTTGATGTGATACTTCACCAGGACAATTCAGCTCCGGTCGTAACCACCGCCGTGATGTATGATGTGGGAGGTAAAGACCGAATAAACAACAAAACCGGGTTTGCCCACTTTTTCGAACACCTCCTTTTTGAAGGCACCGAGAATATTGGCCAGGGAGAATGGTTTAAAATGGTCTCATCTAACGGAGGGTCCAACAATGCCAACACCTCCAACGACCGTACCTATTACTATGAGATCTTTCCGTCAAACAACCTGGAGCTGGGTCTGTGGATGGAATCTGAAAGAATGCTGCACCCGGTGATCAAACAATCGGGCGTTGACACCCAAAATGAAGTTGTAAAGGAAGAAAAAAGGTTGCGTTATGATAATGCTCCGTATGGAAACCTGGTCAACGAAATTTCTTCAAAACTTTTTGAAAAGCACCCGTATAAAGATCCAAACGTAGGCTATATGGAGGATCTTGACGCCGCAACCCTTGAAGAATTCAAAGAATTCTTTGACATTTACTACAAACCGAACAACGCTACTCTTGTAGTTGCTGGTGATATAGACATTAACGAAACCAAAGATCTTATCAAGGCTTACTTTGGCCCTATTCCCGGAGGTAAAGAAGTTACCAGAAACTTTCCGGAAGAGGAGCCTATAACCCAAACCATTGAGGCTACAGCCTACGATTCAAACATCCAGATCCCTGCCATCCTGCTTGGCTATAGAACTCCCGGCATGACCGAGAGAGATGCTTACGTATTAGACATGGTATCTTCAGTTCTGTCTGATGGTAAGTCTTCCCGCCTTTACAAGAAACTTGTAGATGATCAAAAACAGGCTCTTGAAGTTGCTGCGGTTAATCTTGCTCAAAAAGATTATGGGCAATATATAGTATTTGCCCTTCCGTTAGCCCAAACGCCTTTAGACACTCTTGTAAGTGAAATTGATGAAGAGATCAACAAGCTTCAAACAGAACTTATTAGCCAGAGGGAATACGAAAAGCTTCAGAACAAATTTGAGAACAGATACGTGAATTCCAACAGTACTGTTGCAGGTATTGCCAGCTCCCTGGCAACCTACCAGATGCTTTATGGAGATGCTAACCTTATTAACAAGGAAATAGACATTTACAGATCTATTACCCGTGAAGAAATACGAGATGTTGCTAAAAAATATCTTAATCCAAATCAACGGGTTGAACTGGAATACCTTCCAAAGGAATCTGAACAATAAAATAAAAAATTACGATGAAGAATAAAATTATAGCCTTAGCACTTCTATTCCTGGCGACAACAGGAATCCAGGCACAACAAATAGATCGAAGCCAGCAACCAAAAGCCGGCCCTGCACCCAAAATCAACCTCGAAAAGCCGGAAACCTTTAAGCTGGAGAATGGCCTTAAAGTTCTGGTAGTAGAAAACCACAAATTACCACGTGTCTCCATGACGCTTACCATGGACAACCCTCCACATGCTGAGGGTGACAAAGCAGGAGTTGCGGGGCTTATGGGCTCTGTACTGGGAGAAGGAACCAAAGATATTCCAAAAGACGAATTCAATGAGGAGATAGACTATCTTGGAGCAAACGTGAATTTCTTTTCTCGTGGCGCTTCAGCCAATACGCTCTCAAAATATTTCCCCCGGGTTTTGGAGTTAATGTCTAAAGGTGCCCTGAACCCAAATTTCACAGAGGAACAATTTAATACTGAAAAAGAAAGAGCCCTTGAAAACCTGAAAGCTTCAGAAAAAGATGTGGCTTCAAATGCCCGCAGGTTAAGCGCTGCCCTAAGCTACGGAAAGAACCACCCATACGGGGAATTCTCTACAAAAGAAACTATTGAGGGCTTAACTTTGGCCGATATTAAAAATTACTACAACAACTATTACGTGCCACAAAATGCATATTTAGTGGTTATTGGAGATGTAAAGACCCCTGAAGTAAAGAAGCTTGTTGAAAAGAATTTTGGCACCTGGAAAAAAGGTAACCTTCCAAAGAACTCACTTCAAGAAGTTAGTAATGTTCCCGAAACCCAGGTGAATTTTGTTGATTTCCCAAATGCAGTACAAAGTGAAGTGCAGGTTACCAACACCATTCAGCTTCAAAAAGGTGATCCAGACTACTTCCCTGTATTGATCGCCAACAAGATCTTAGGTGGCGGTGGTGAAGCCAGGCTGTTCCTAAACCTGCGGGAGGATAAAGGCTACACTTATGGCGCCTACTCCAGCACGGGAGACGACAAATATGTTGCCCGTTTTGTTGCAAGCGCAAGCGTGCGTAATGCAGTTACAGACTCTGCCGTGGTGGCTTTTCTTGATGAGCTGCACAGGATTAGAAATGAAAAAGTTTCTGAAGAAGAACTGGCCAATGCCAAGGCAAAATACACAGGAGATTTTGTACTGGCCCTTGAACGCCCGTCAACCATCGCTCAATACGCATTGAACATTGAAACCGATAACCTGCCGCAGGATTTCTACCAGACTTACCTGAAGAAGATCAATGCGGTAACTGCCGAAGATATTCAGCGTGTAGCTAAAAAGTACTACCTGGCCAACAATGCAAGGATTGTGGTTGTGGGAAAAGGTAGTGAAGTAGCCGGTGCCCTTGAAAAACTCACTTATAACGGAAAAGATATTCCGGTGAAGTATTTTGACAAATACGCCAATGCCATTGAAAAACCCGATTTCAACAAAAAGGCAGACCCTTCAATGACTGCTGCAAAAGTATTTGACAAATATATTCAGGCCATTGGCGGAAAAGATGCCGTTAACGACATTGAATCGGTTTACATGATCGCACAGGCCGAAATCCAGGGGCAAAAAATGGATCTGGAAACCAAAGTTACTTCTTCCGGAAAAGCTTCTACCGTGATCTCTATGGGTGGAAATGTTATGCAAAAACAGATCTTCAACGGGGCTACAGGTTTTGTCGCTGCACAGGGCCAAAAGATCCCTTATACCGAAGAACAAATAACGGCCGCAAAAGCCGAAGCTCATCCTTTTCCTGAATTGATCGCCGAAAATGCCACTTTAGAAGGGATTGAAGATGTAGACGGGCAGGAAGCCTATGCTGTTAAAATGGATGAAACCACTACCAACTACTACAGCAAAGACAGCGGATTAAAACTGAAGCAGGTAAAGACCATGACCCAGGGGCCACAAACAATGACAATCCCCATCACTTACAGCGACTACCGCGAAGTTGAAGGAGTGAAATTCCCATTCGGGCTATCTCAAAGCATGGGCGCAATGAACCTGAACTTCGAGATAAGCGAAATCATGGTGAACGAAAATGTAACCGATGCCGACTTTGAATAAGGAAGTAAGCTTTATTTAAACAAACTGAAAGCCGGTACAATGATGTACCGGCTTTTTTTAACAATAGCTAAAGATAAAAACTGCTCACAAAGGGCAATTTTTAACAAGATTTTGTCAGTTCCAAATAGGGCTTTGACTTAAAGAAACAGATGGCTCTCCGGCTGGGCGGCAACCAGTTCTGTACTCTCCTTCTCTACGGTCATGTCCTCTTGCTTCTGAAGATCAGCAAGTTCAGCGGCTGCAAATTGCCAGGCAATCAAAAGAGAGAATCCAACAAAACACGCAAACCCAAAAAATAGTCTCTTTTTCATTTCATATAGGGATTAGAAATTCAATAGCAATGTAAAGTTAAGAAATAGTTAAAAACACTCCAAATGCATCCCTAACTAATTTTTTTTCCTGCTATTTACGATCAACACTCCCATAATGATGATCACTCCGGAAAAGAGCTGGACCAGGGTAAATTCCTCTCCGTCAAGAATTCCCCAACCTACCGCCACTATAGGCACCAGATAAGTAACCGAAGTAGAAAATACCGGATCTGAGATCTGAATGAGCTTATTAAAAACAATTAAAGCTGCGCCTGTTCCCACCACTCCGAGTATGCCTATATACAGTAAACTCAGTGGTACATTTGGTGCAGACAGTGTTTCTTCAGAAAAGAATCCGGTACTGGCGAGCACAACGAGAGCGGGCAATACAATTACCATAAAGTTACCCGTAGTAATGGCCAGGGCGGGCAGGGTTTGCAGATGCCTTTTAATGATGTTGGCATTAAAGCCATAAAAAAGGGAAGCTAAAATTACCAGTAAAGAATACCAGTAATTTTGATGGGGGTTAAGCGTGGCTCCACTCCATATCAAAGCTGTGGTTCCCGCCAGGCCAACAATGACCCCTATAAATTTCTTTTTCACAAAAGCCGCTTCAAAGACTATTATGCCCACCAGCATAGACAGTAAAGGCGTGGTGGAATTGAGAATGGAAACAATGGCACTGTCTATTTCAGTTTCAGCAAAAGAGAAAAGATAAGCGGGAAAAAAAGTTCCGAAAAAGCCTGAAATGCCAATCCACAGCCACTGCTTCCCCTTTATGTATTTTAGAGACCTAAGGCCAATCATGATCAGAAATAAAGCTGCAAACACTGTTCGCAACGACCCTACCTGCAAGGCAGACAACCCGACCAAAGCTTTTTTGATGAGGATAAAAGAACTGCCCCAAACCAGGGCAAGCAGGCAAAGATAAATCCATTTAAGGCTACTATTGGGCATATCAAAATTTGAACTGCCAAAAGTAAGAAACTACGGCAGAAAATTACTGATTTCCCGGTTGCCACTTCACGGTTTCCATAAGGTGGCGGATATCCTTTTTAAGATAAGCCGCAGCCGGCAGGATGGAATCAAAATTTGGCTGGGCTTCAAAATACACCGAGCCGGTAAGGAAATGGCTGGTACTGTCAGTAAGGTAAAACTGTGCCTGTGATGCCGCATCTCCCAAAACCTGGTAGAACATACCATAAGTATTGTGAAAATTGTTGGTGTAAACAGACCCCTCAATAGCATCGGCCTTGATGGTGTGCTGCAAAGGCAATTTTTGGGCGTCGGCAAGCAGTGAATCCAGGTTGTTCTCTACCGGCTGATAAGTGATAAAAATAGTGCCTTTCAACTTAGGGTATTCTAAATTTAACCAACACTCTTTCCCTACCCTGGAAGGCTGCACCACAGCCATGGAGTTTTTTTCAAAACCATAGGGGCAGGCATCTTTCAAAAAATAGGAATACTCTGCTTTTGGATACTCCAGCGCCAGGAACGCATTGGGTTTGGGCTGCACTTCATCGCCGCATGAGATCAAACCTGTCAAAAATGCCAAAAAAATTATTCTTTTCATCCTGCTGCGGTGATACTCACTTTTATTTGCTTAATTCTCTTCTTGTCTACAGCTTCAACCGTAAAACTGTAGCCGTCAAAAAGTATTACATCGTTCTTTCGAGGGAAACTTCCTGAAATTTCCAGCAAAAAGCCTGCAAGAGTTTCGGCCTCTCCTTTATTTTCTTCAAACAGTTCAGGATTTTCAAGTTTTATCACCCTGTAGAAATCCTTCAGCGGAGTTTTTCCTTCAAAAACGTAGTTATTCTCATCTAATTTTGAAAAGATAAGGTCTTCATCATCAAATTCGTCGCTTATATCTCCAACAATTTCCTCTATAATGTCTTCCAGAGAGATGAGTCCGCTGGTTCCCCCGTACTCGTCCACCACTATAGCCAGGTGGTTCTTTTTATTTTTAAAGTCGTTCAAAAGATCGTCCAGCTTCTTATTTTCAGGCACAAAATAAGGCTCCCTCAACAAGGAAGTCCATTCGTAATTCTCTTCTTCGAGAAAAGGCAGAAGATCTTTCACATACAAAATCCCGGTGACGTTGTCTATATTTTCTTTATAGACCGGGATGCGCGAATACCCGTTTTCTATGATCTCGGGAATGATTTCACTGTACTGCTGGTTCTCGTTAAGCGCAAAAATATCCATACGAGGCCGCATCACCTGTTTGGTATCGGTGTTTCCGAAGGAAACAATTCCGCGCAAGATCTTTTGCTCCTCCTTGGTGGTGTCGTGCTGACTCGTTAACTCCAGGGCCTGGGATAATTGATCTACGCTTAGCCCAACGCTCTTGTTCCCCAATCTCTGGTGAATGCCCACAGTTACCGCCCTCATTGGAATGCTGAGGGGAGAGAACAACTTATCGAGCACATTAAGGGGGTAGGCCATAAAATGCGAAAAGACCACCTTATTTCGGCTGGCATAAACTTTTGGGAGGATTTCGCCAAAAAGCAGGATTAGGAAAGTGACAACCACCACTTCGAGCAGGAACTGAAGATCGACCCCCATAAAAACCGTGTCAATATTTTCAAATGCTGTATCGGTAAGGTTATCGAACAACAGGATGATGGCAATATTGATCATGTTGTTGGCCACGAGTATAGTAGCCAGCAACTTTTTGGGTTTATCGAGCAGGCTTATAACAATTTGCTCTTTTACGCTCCTCCTGGATTCTTCCACCTCAAAATCGGCAGGGGTAAGTGAGAACATAGCCACCTCGGCACCCGAGATAAGGGCAGAACAAATGAGCAAAAGCATTGCCGTGACAACACCTAATAGCTGCGGAAGGTTATCGACTAAAAGAGGTATAAAACTGGCAGGATCGGGATCCAAATGTGTAACTTTTAATTAAACTTAGAAGGGAAGGTCATCTTCCTCCTCCTGTGAAAAACTTTGTGACTGACTGGCTGAAGCTGCATTCTGGCGAGGCTGGTTGTACTGCTGCCCCTGCTGCTGCTGCTGAGACTGGCCGTAGCCACCACCAGCCTGGTTGCTGCCTGCACCAGGTGCTGAAGCATCTTTAGGGGTCAAAAAGGTGAAATCGGTACACTGAATTTCGGTAGAATACCTTTCAATCCCTTTGTCGTCCTGCCATTTTCTGGTCTTAATCCTTCCCTCAATGTAGACTTTATCGCCCTTCTTGAGGTACTTTTCACAGATTTCGGCAGCTTTGTTGCGCACCACTATATTGTGCCACTCGGTATTTTCGACCTTTTGACCTGTAGTTTTGTTGGTATAAACCTCATTGGTTGCCAAAGGAAAACGCCCTATAGATCCACCTCCTTCAAAATAGTGCATTTTCACATCGTCTCCAGTGTGGCCAATAAGCATTACTTTATTTAAGGTTCCGGTCATGATTTGTAGTTTTAGTTACAATTTAAAAATAGCAAATTGCTCTTCAATACCCTTTCAAAAATGCCATTTTTGAAAGGTGATTTTTTAAAGAGCTTAAAAATCAAAGGTATCAATAAAATTTTCTATTAAAACCGGGACGGGTAATTTATTTACTTCGGCCAGGGAGAGCGCTTCTTTGGGCAGCTCATCGCATTTTACTATCCAGAATTTGGTGTAGATATGTTGATGAGAGAGTTTGTGCACCACCGGCAGGTCGTTGTAGAGCACCGGCTCCTTATTTATTACTGAATATTCCGCAGGAACATCGGCCACGAGGTTTTCCAGTTGTGCTTCGGAAGCAGTTTCTACCAGCGGAAACTCGTAAAGTCCTTCCCAAATGCCTTTTCCGCGACGTTGGTTCATGAGGGTTTTGCCTTCTTCAGAAATATAGACGAGGTAGTTAAAATGCCTTTTTTTAACCTTCTGTTTTTTCAGCTTCACAGGCAGCTGGGCAATTCTATCCTGATTGAAGGCGACACATTTTACCGAAAACGGGCAGGATTCACACAGCGGCCTGCGCGGCTTGCATTGTTCTGATCCAAATTCTATCAACGCCTGATTGAAATTTGCAGGTTCGTCCTTATTAATAAGCTTTTGTGCCAGCTGCCGGAATTCTTTTATCCCCACACCGGAATTTATGGGAGTGGCTATTCCAAAAATGCGTGAGAGCACCCGGTACACATTGCCATCTACGGCTGCCTGGGCTTCTTCATAACATATAGAAGCTATTGCCGCCGCAGTATAATCGCCCACCCCTTTTAATTTAACCAGCTCTTTATAGGAAGCAGGAAAGCTTCCGCCCAGGTCAAAAGCTATGTATTTAGCGGTAGAATGCAGGTTTCTGGCCCGTGAGTAATAGCCCAGCCCCTGCCAGAGTTTTAGCACTTCCTCTTCCGAAGCATTAGCTAAAGCCTGCACGTTGGGATAGGCATTTAAAAATTTAAAATAGTAAGGTTTTCCCTGCTCAACCCGGGTTTGCTGAAGAATTATTTCACTAAGCCAGATTTGATAAGGGTCTTTGGTTCTACGCCATGGCAGATCCCTTTTATGCTCTAAATACCAGTTTATCAATTCTTTATCAAAAGACATCAATCAAATTTCTTAAGTGCAATAATAATTCTTTATTCTCTTACTATTTAATGGGTTAGGATTAAAAAGTTGCGGATTTAATTCATATATTTGCCCCTCGAAAATTTACAAACCCTATTAATAAATTATACGAAAATGACGAAAGCAGATATCGTGGCAAAAATCTCCGAGAAATTAGGAATGGAGAAAGGAGATGTTCAGGCTACTGTGGAAACCTTTATGGAGGAGGTGAAAACTTCATTAGAGGCTGGTGACAACGTTTACCTAAGAGGATTTGGAAGCTTTATCATCAAAACAAGAGCTGAAAAAACCGGAAGAAACATTTCCAAAAATACCACTATAAAGATTCCTGCACATAATATCCCGGCTTTTAAACCTGCCAAAGTATTTGTTGAAGGCGTAAAATCTAACGTTGAGGTAAAATAAATTCCCTGCCTTTAGGCAGAAACAAAATAATTAATTAATTAAAAAGTCACACTATGCCAAGTGGTAAAAAGAGAAAAAGACATAAGGTAGCTACGCACAAGCGTAAAAAAAGAGCAAGAGCTAACCGCCACAAGAAAAAGAAGTAGTTTTCATACTACTTTTTTTATTTAAAACGTTCTTTGAAATCGAAGTTCAATTTCAGGTTTTCTGGGCTTGAATTTCCTCAGGATTTTAAAAACCCTGTGAATTTTATTGTTTAATCCATCCGCCATAGGCGGATAAAAATCAATTTAGAGTGAACAAAGAGTTAATTATTAGAACCGGTTCCTCTGCTGTAGATTTTGCCTTATTAAAAGATGGAAAACTAATAGAACTCAACAAGGAAGAAGACGACAGTAATTTTGCGGTGGGAGATATTTTTCTCGCCAAAGTGCGAAAAACTGTTCCCGGCTTAAACGCCGGCTTCGTAAATGTAGGCTATACAAAAGATGCGTTTTTGCATTATCACGACCTTGGCCCGCAGGTACTTTCTTTGCTGAAGTTCATAAAACGTGTAAGCACAGGTAAATTAAAGGATTACTCCCTTAAGGATTTTCCTTTAGAAAAGGATATTGATAAGGACGGAAGCATTGCAGATGTCTTAAAATCAAATCAATCGCTACTGGTACAGGTAGTAAAAGAGCCCATATCAACCAAAGGCCCCAGAATAAGTTCTGAACTTTCCCTCCCGGGCCGTTATATCGTGTTGGTCCCTTTTTCAAACCGCGTCTCTGTTTCTCAGAAAATAGAAAGCAAAGAAGAAAAAGACCGTCTAAAACGATTGGTAAAAAGCATTAGACCAAAAGGCTTTGGCATTATTGTACGTACCGTAGCAGAAGGCAGAAAAGTAGCAGAACTGGACAACGACCTTCAGAATTTAATGAGCCGTTGGACAGGTATGTGTAAAAAGTTGTACAAAGCGCCTCATCCCTCAAAAGTACTGGGCGAATTAAACAGGGCATCTTCTATTCTTAGAGATGTTTTTAATGATTCGTTTACCTCTATTTGTGTAGACGATGAAACCTTGTACACACAAATTAAAGATTATGTGAGCGAAATTGCTCCAAAGAAAGAATCCATTGTAAAATTGTACGACTCAAACATCCCCATCTTCGAAAAATTTGGGATTGAAAGACAAATCAAAACTACTTTTGGCCGCACCGTATCTATGAACAAAGGGGCATACCTGGTCATTGAGCACACCGAAGCCATGCACGTTATTGACGTGAATAGCGGAAACCGCTCAAACAAATCAAAGAACCAGGAAGATACCGCACTTGAGGTAAACCTCATAAGCGCTACCGAAATTGCCCGCCAGCTGCGCCTTCGCGACATGGGAGGGATTATTGTAGTTGACTTTATAGACATGAACAAAGCTGAAAACAGAAAAGCTTTGTACGATCATCTTAAACAGGAGATGAGTGACGACCGCGCAAAACACAAGATTTTGCCCCCAAGTAAGTTTGGACTTGTACAAATTACAAGGCAACGGGTTAGACCCGAAATGAACATCAAAACAAGGGAAGAAAACCCCAATAAGAACGGGGAAGAAATTGAAGCCCCAATTGTTTTGGTAAACCGGATCAACCAGGATTTGCAAAAGCTTCTTAAAAAAGACTATAAAAAGATCACTCTAAGTGCACATCCTTTTATAGCAGCCTTTTTAACCAAAGGTTTTCCATCACCCCGCTCCAAGTGGTTCTTTGATCATAAAAAGTGGGTTAAAATAGTACCAAGAGATGCTTACACGTATCTTGAATACCACTTTCACGACAACGCCGGGGAAGTGATTCAATAAAATAAAGTAACGCCTTTCATTAATTTGGGAGGCGTTTTTTTTTACAGATATGAGTATCGAGAATTTGTACTTATATAAAATTCCTAATTTTGAATCCTGAATTTTGAACTTTGAATCCAATACCTTGAATAAAGAATCCGGAAAGTCATACACCCTAAAAGAAGCCACCTTAAAGCTCATGCAGTACTGCGCCTATCGCGACCGCTCTCAAAAGGAAGTGGAGGAAAAGCTACTGGAAATGCGAATGATCCCTGCCGCCCGTGAAGAGATCATCATTAAACTGATGCAGGAAGGTTTTTTAAATGAAGAACGCTTTGCCCGCAGCTTTGTAAGGGGGAAATTCCGGATAAAAAAATGGGGTCGGTACAGGATAACACAGGAACTGAAGCTACGGGAAATCTCTTCTCCCATAATTAAACTGGCAATGACCGAAATTGAGGAAGCCGACTATAAAACCACTCTCTACAGCCTCGCCGAAAATAAATTAAACCTTCTTACTGAACCTGACAGGTTTAAACGGAAGAAAAAGCTGAGCGATTACCTCATCAGGAAGGGATATGAAAGCTCCCTGGTCTACGAAGTGACAGAAGACCTTATATCGATATAAATCTAAATAGAGAGCCATATTTCCCCTTTTTAAGAGGTTTCTACACGTTTGTTCGTTCTTTTAACGGCCTGTTCGTTTTTGTAGTCTATCCACTTCTGGCCTTTCCAGGAACGCATCGCATTGTCGAAATGCCGCATAAAAATGATATTGTAAAGTGCTTTTCCAAGGTTTGGCAAATGTCGTGGCACTGCTCGCAGACTCATTGAAAAGCCTGGGCTAAGATAGGTCATTTGATGCCAATAGCCTTCGGGCATATACAAAGTCTCACCATGCCCCAGTTGGGTCACCATGCCTTTTGCCTGCTTCAGGGCAGGGAATTTCTCAAAATCGGGGTTCATGAAATCTATATCCTCCCGCGTGATTAACGCATGAGGCACCTTATAAAGGTATTTTGTTTCTGAAGGAGGAAAGAGGATACAACGCTTTCTTCCGTGGAAATGGAAATGCAGAATATTGGCCAGGTCTATATCGTAATGCATAAAAACCTTTGAGTTCTCCCCTCCAAAAAATAACATGGGGATCTGCTTTAATATACGCAACCCGATTTTTGGAAAATAAAAATCCTTTTGCAGTGCCGGCACCTCGCGCATCAAATGATAGAGAAAAATACGATAGCTGGTAGGCCCCTTTTTAATTAAGTCAATGTACTCGCTCATCTTCATATGAAGATGTGGCTCATTGAACTTATATTCTGAAGAAATAGTTTTTTTTCCGTCAAAAAGTGGCACTGTTTTTTCCCCGGCCACCTCTTTTATGTACTCGAGGTTCCATTTGTGGTAAGCCGGCCAGTCTTCAATCAATTGTTCGATAACCACCGGCTTCTGTGGTTTTACATACCTCTCTAAAAAGTCTTTTTTAGAGATCTTTTTTTCTCTTGGGATTTCAGCTAATTCAATTCCCTCTTTCATTTCCCTTTTACTTTTAACCGAAGTTCTGTACCTGAGGCTTGACTTTAAAATTTACTTCAGCCTTATTCGCATGTAAAATAAGTCTTTCTCCCCAAAATTAATCAAAAGCCATAGGCTGACCGCCTATAACATATAACTTTCTCTATTTTTAAGCAATAAACTGTTTCCTGTTTTTAAACAAAATTACAGCTTAACACCACATACGCCCTTAACAACACCTTATTTTTCCCTGTAGTATAAATTTAGAATAGAATCGAGAGGCTCATTTTGTGAAAGCTTTGTCTTTAGTTTTTCAAGAACATTAGAAGAGATTAACTGTTTTAATGGCTGCTCCACCTGTTCAAAACTTTTAAATGCATCCTGGAGCTGCCGGTCCCATTCCTCGTGGTACTTCAAAAGATCATCGGGATAAACAGTGTCGCGACCGGTACCTTCATCTACTGCTTTAAAGGGTTCAGAAATGTTCAGATATCCGTAATCATCGGTGAGTTGTTCCCCCGGCTGAATGTCGCGCACGGCAACCTCAAAGTCATAGGCCGAAGAAAGGCAGTTGGCACTAAAGCTGTGGTTAACATATTTGGCAAGATCCCAGCAAAGCACCAATTCCCCTTTGTTATTGCGGAAGGAATATTTATCTACCTGCTCCTGCACGCTGGGGTGCATTTGCCCTACTTCGCCGGCAGTAAGCAGCCTGTCCAGCGGATCCTGCACCCAGGTTATTGTTCCCTTCGGAATAAATTTTTTGGCCACGACCCCGTAGCCAATCACTTCATTTATAAATCGCAGTTCGGTATCGGGATGCATCATAAGTAGCTGATTTTCTTTCTAAAATACAAAAATTGCATTGTGGTTGAGAAAATATTTCAGCTTCAGAAAGATTTTAAATACCCTTTACTATTTGCCAGTCTACTACGGAAAATTCTATCAAAATTCCGACAGAGATATAGAGTCCAAAAGGCATTTTTGAGTCAGCAATTGTGGCCTATTCCAGGGTTAACCTGAAAAACCGCAGTTAAGTAAAATATTTTCTTGGCAGCCCCAGGTTCAGCTTAGCTTAAATTCGTGCTTGCAATTTGTGCAGTGGTAATTTCTTTTTATGTAGAGCGGCAGGGCATTTACTAAAAAGGAGAGGCAAAAAAAGATAAGGGATTTTGCACTTTTTACACTGGTAAAGATTTCAACGTGTTGGCTGTTACAGGACGGGCAGCTAATTTGCCTGCCCTCATCATCAACAGAATATTTACTGATAGCCGAGAGCACCTGAAAAGCCTTTTCTTCATCTTCTTTTCGCACCTTCAGCTTTACCCCACCAATGGCGTTGCTCACAAGAGGATCTGTGTCTATGGTGTGGTTATCTACCAAATAGGTTTTGATACCTTCAGCTTCCAGGCGGCCTTTGAGGATTTGAGCTTCCGCAGAATATTGAAAGACCGCAACGTTTGAAAAATTTGTATCCATATTTGCCATTTTTGGGCCTTTGAGAAGGCCGTTATTCCTCCTGTAAATTGATACTGTGCATTTTTAATACTAACTTAGGCATTAGAAGCTAAATTAAAAAATATAGATGGAGCTACTGGAATTTGGATTAAGGATTGGTGCTGCCCTGCTCGCAGGATTGTTTATTGGAATTGAGCGGGAAATACACAACAAGAACGCGGGTTTAAAAACCAATGCCCTGGTGTCTCTGGGTGCCTCGGTCTTTGTTCTTACTTCCCTTAGTTTTGCCGGAGACGACTATGTTGACACCACAAGGGTAATTGGCCAGGTGGTAACAGGTATTGGCTTTATTGGGGCCGGGGTCATCTTACACAAAGGCACTATAGTAAGGGGGCTTACCACGGCAGCAACTGTTTGGTGCAGTGCCGGTGCCGGATGCCTTGCCGCAATAGGGCAATTCATGGAGCTTTTTCTACTGGTTGCAGTAATTGTATTTGTAAATGTGGTTTTTAACCCGGTAGACCGTTTTATATCAAAGGTCTTTGGCCATAAAAAGGAAGAGAAGATAGATGACTAATGTTTTTCTTTGTCATGGTCCATGTTTCGGGGCAGGCTGATATTCTTTCCGGTTTTTCTGTACTTGCCATCCAGGTCATCCATAATGGTCTTTTCCCAAAGCTTGTTACCTTTTATATAAGAAGCCTTTCCTATAAGATGCGCTCCCACCGGTGCGGTTAAAAGTATAAATATGATTACCGCCAGCACACGGGTGGTGGTAGAAAGGTCATTGAAATAGATGGCTGCTGCAACTAAAATCAAACCAATGCCTAAGGTTGCTGCTTTGGTGGTCACTGCCATTCTAAGATAGGTGTCGGGCATTCGCAGGATTCCCACGCCGGCCAGCAGCACAAAAACAGTTCCCAGGGTTGCTATAATTCCTATAATAGTATCTGTTATCATTTGTCCCTATCCTTACGTTTCTGAATATAAAATGAATATGCCACCGTAGCCAAAAAGCCAATGAGGGCCAGTATCAAAGCGATGTCTAAAAAGGTGGGCTGGTGGGAGAGGATGCTGTACACCGCTATAACTCCAATCCCGATGGTTACCAGCAGATCTACCGCCACCACCCGGTCTGAAATTGAAGGTCCTTTAAAGAACCTGAAAAAGACCAGCAAAATCGCAATAGATAATGCCGGAAGGATTATATAATATAAATAATTATCTAATGTCATGAAGAGATCTCTAAAATGCGTTTTTCAAATCCGTCCTTGATATCCCTGATGAATTCTTCCCTGTTCGTGATGTACATGGAGTACACGTAAAGTACCTTTTTATCTTCGGAAACATCAAGGCTAAGCGTTCCCGGAGTGAGCGTGATCATATTTGCCAACAATGTAATTTGCGCATCAGATTCAACATCAAGCGGCACTCCCACAATGCCTGGCGTCATGTGCAGCTTTGGTGTTCCCACCTCCCAGGCCACCTGTACATTTGCCTTTACCAGTTGATAAAGAAAGTAGAAGAAAAAGCCAATAAGCTTTGGCACCAGCTTAAAATACCTGGCGCGGCCAGAGCCCCGGGTAATGATAAAAAGCACGAAATAACTGAGGATGAATCCAAATAGAATATTGGCAATAGTAAAGCTTCCGGTAAGCGCCACCCAGATAAAAGTGAGAAGTAAATTTGCTAAAAACCGGTTTTTCATCTTCTTTTATTTACTTAGTACCGTGTTGATATATTCCTGATTGTCCATAAGTTCAAATGCGATCCTTTCAGCCAGGTTTTGTATGTTCCCTGCCCCAAACCCGAGATAAAGGCTTACTACAGACAGGAAAATGATTGGGGCCAGCATTTGAGCTTTCTTAATACCCGTTAACTTATTAAAGTACGGAAAATTCCTCACTTCAGGCAACTTTTCACCTGTCTTCCAGAACACTTCTCCCCAAAGTTTTACAATTACAAACAGGGTTATAAAACTGGCAAAAATAATAGCTGCTATTACTATAAAATTATCTGTGTTCCAGCCTTCAGAAATTAAAGAAAGCTTTGGCCAGAAACCTGACAGCGGCGGAATCCCCACCAGTGAAAACAGGGGAATAGCAAACAGCAGGCTCAGCTTTGGATGATCGGCATAAAAATCTCCCAGTTTCCTGATGTTGTGGTTGGCCTTGATCTTGTAGATCACCCCACTCATCATAAACAGGTTGGTCTTCACCATGATATCGTGAATAAGATAGAAAATAGCTCCTGTTATGGCCATCTCGGTCATCATTCCAAGACCGGCTATCATGTACCCAATATGGCAAATCACCAGGTAAGAAAAGATCTTGCGGATATTATTCTGAACAATTGCGCCCACGGCACCGCTAAATAGCGTTAGAACGGCCACGGCAAGCAGAACATTCTCCAGGAATGGATCTACTTCAAAAATAAGCGTAAATACCCTGATGAGGGCGTAGACCCCCACCTTTGTCAGTAAGCCTCCAAAAATAGCAGAAACAGCCGATGGCGGGGTGTGATAAGAAGCCGGCAGCCAGAAATAAAGCGGAAACAGTGCCGATTTTATTCCGAAGCCAACCAAAAACAACAGGGCATTTACCTGCACAAGTGTCCGGTTCTCAACGGCGGCCACTTTTGAGGCAAGATCGGCCATGTTAAGGCTTCCGGTGAGACCGTATAATACTGCAATTGCAGTAAGAAAAACAATGGAAGCCAGGATATTAAGGGTAAAATATTTTACAGCACCTTCAAGCTGTGCTTTCTCACCACCAATGGTGAGCAACACAAAGGAGGTAATAATGATAATCTCAAACCACACATACAGGTTGAAGATGTCACCTGTAAGAAAAGCGCCGTTTAGCCCCAGTAACAGGAAATGGAAAATGGGGAAAAACCCGAACTTTAAACGCGCTGGTATTACAGAGCCGGCCGAAAAACTCGATACAGCCACACCTGCAATAGACGTGAGCAGCACCAGGGTTGCGGAAAAGGTATCGGCTACAAAGGTGATCCCGAAAGGTGCCTCCCAGTTTCCTGCCTGTATGGAAAGGGTTCCCCCCTGCCACACAGTAACAAATAACCATACGGCCACTCCCAGGTTTATAAGGCTCCCCAATATGCTTACCACCCTTTGCCACTGGATTCGGCTCCAAAAGAACATGAGCACTATTGCCAGGAGCATTTGTGTTATAAGAGGATAAATAACTAACTGTTCGGTCATGAGTATTCGTCTGTTGCGTTCATTTCATCGAGATCATCGGTCTTCAACACTTTATGAGCTCTTTTTACAAGCACTATAGCAAATGACTGCAGGCCAAAACTTATTACAATGGCTGTGAGGATAAGTGCCTGCGGAAGCGGATCGGAATAGGCTTCAAGAAAAACTTTTGAGTCTCCCGGTATGATTGGAGGTGAACCTTTAGCTATACGCCCAAGAAGGAAAATAAGCAGGTTTGCTCCATTTCCCAGAAGGATAATACCAATGATGAGCTTCACTAAACTGCGCCTCAGGATCATATAAATGCCCGAAGCGTAAAGAGTACCCACCATGATCGCTAAAAGTACTTCCATAGGTTATACAGATTCAGATATAGTGAATATAATGGTTAAAGTGACTCCCAGTACCACCAGGTAAACTCCTATGTCAAAAAATAGTGCCGATCCTAAATTTCCCACGATGGGCAGGTGATGAGGATACCATAAACCGGTCATTAGAGGTTTTCCTGCAAAGATGATTGGGGAAATCCCGCTCAAAAAAGACACGGTAAGACCTGCAGGCATTAAAAAGCCCGGATGAAATCTTATCAATTGCCTAGTATCTCCAAGCCCGTTGGCAAAAGCGTGCAGCACAAAGGCAATAGAGGCTATCAAACCACCTACAAAGCCCCCGCCCGGCAGGTAGTGCCCTCTAAGCAGTATAAATACCGAAAACACAAGAAGCAACGGCAACATGTAATTCGAGGCAGTACGCAGTATAATTGTCTTCATGTTTTAATCTTTTAATTCCCTGTCATCTCTTCTCAACCTGAGCTTAAGCAGGCTGAATACTCCAATGGCAGCAATGGTAAGCACCGATATTTCCATGAGCGTATCAACCCCTCTAAAATCTACCAGGATAACGTTCACCACATTCTTTCCTTTTGCCATGACATAGGCATTATCAGCATAGAAATTACTCACTTCCTTGTTCACCGGTTCGCCCAGCACTTCTAGCGCGATGAGTGTTATAAGTATACCAAAGGCTACAGATAGCACCCCGTCTATGGCTTTCATCTTATAATCTGAGATTGAAAGGTACTTTGGCAGGCTTGAAAGCACCAGCACAAAGAGGATCACAGTTAACGTATCAATAGAGAACTGCGTCATGGCAAGATCGGGCGCACTGTAAATCACAAACATAAGGCATATCGCATAGCCCACTACTCCCATGGCTACCACCGCTGTTAATCTCGACCTCGCCCCTATCACAAAAAATATCGCCAGGAACATAATTCCCATGATAATCATTTCATAATAGGTCATTCTTGAAAAGGAAGAGAAATCTATAGGAATCCCGTCATGGTCAGAAAAAAGAGAGTATCCTACCAGTACCACCAGGAACAGTATAATTGTGGAAACGTAATTCCGGAGAAAACCATTTTGGAAGATTCGTGTCCACCAGTTTGAAAAGGTCCTGAAAGCACTTCCGAAGCTGGTAATAAGACTAAGCGGCGAAATGAAATCAAAACGCGCCACGCCTCTTTCCTTGCTTTTTGAAGGTTTGATGAGGAAGTACATTGCAAATCCCACTGCCAGGGTAAGAGCACTCAGTCCCAGAACCGTATTGAAACCGTGCCAGAGTTTGAGGTGTAATTCAGAATCTATCCCAACTGCACTTACAACCGGCTGAATTAGCGGCCCGTCTATAATACCTGGAAAAAGCCCCACAACCAGCCCCAGCACTGCGAGAACAACCGGCGGGAGCCACATAAGGAAACCGGGCAGGTGTACCTTTGAGAAACTCTCGGGCAGGGTTCCTGTAAAAGGTTTTATTCCGGCTACAAATCCGGCGTAAAGCACGAGGATATTCGTAGCAATAGCCAAAACCGTCAGCACAATAGACCAGGTACCCATGTGGAGGGTAGATTCGTAAACCAGGTCTTTTCCTATAAAGCCTACAAAAGGCGGCATCCCGGCACTTGACAGTGCAGCCAGGAATCCGGCAATAGCTACGGGGAACATCACTTTTCTCAAGCCGGCAATGCGGGTAATATCTCGCATTCCGGTTTCGTGGTCTATGATCCCGGTGACAAGGAATAAAGTTGCCTTGTAAAGCGCATGCACAATGATATAAACCGCAGCTGCCGTTAAAGCGTATTCAGTTCCCAGTCCAATAAGGAAGACCAGGAGCCCCAAAACCGCAATGGTAGAGTAGGCTAAAACCCCTTTGAGATCGGTTCTGAAAAGGGTATGCACGGCAGCATAGAACATGGTAATTCCTCCCACGGTAATAAGCGTGGTGTTCCAAATATCCTCTCCTCCCAATACAGGTGTAAATCTCAACAAAAGATATATCCCCGCCTTTACCATGGTGGCCGAATGCAGGTAAGTAGACACCGGAGTGGGTGCCTTCATTGCCCCGGGCAACCAGAAATGGAAAGGAAATTGTGCCGATTTTGTGAATGCCGCGCCAAAAATGAGAAGGACAATCCAGAGATAAGATTCACTCTGAACAATGCTGTCGCTAAGCCCCACCATCTCGCTAATACTGTAAGTGCCCGCAACGCCGCCAAGCAACAGCGAACCGGCCAGTAAAAGAAAACCTCCAGACCCTGTAATGGCAAGCGCAAGTACAGCCGATTTTCGCGAAGCTTCGCTCGTATTGTTAAAACCTATAAGAAAAAAGGAGCTTATACTCGTGAGCTCCCAGAAAATGAACATGGAGAGCAGGTTATCGCTCAGCACAAGGCCCAGCATGGCACCCATAAACATTCCCAGGTAACCATAGAACCTGTCCAGGTAATCATGCCCTTTGAGATATGCAGCCGTATAGGCAAAAACCAGAAAGCCAATCCCCGTGATCAATAGTGAAAACAGGAGGGACAGCCCATCCAGGGCAAAATCGAGATTGAGCCCCAAACTTGGCACCCACTGGTAATTGGCCCTTATCACCTCCCCACTGGCCACCTGCGGAATAAAGGAAAGAAAATACAGGAACAGCACCAGCGGAACGAGTGATGAAAGTACAGCAAGTTTACCTTTGAAGTACTTTCCTGCAAAAACCAGGAAAATGGAAAAGATAAAACCTAAAAGTATAGCTGAAAGCATAGGGAACGTTCAAATAACTGGAAAGACAAATATAGCAGGAAAAACTGAGGATTTAAACCCATGGAAGCTTTTTACAACAACGTAATTTCAAAAAATTGTGAGATTTAAGCACAAAAAAATGTGGACAAATTTATCTTTTTCGATTCCCGGAAGTTCAACAGCTTCAGCAGCAGAAATTTTCCCTTCTGAAACTCAGGCACTTTGACAAAACTTAAAATCTGCTGCTCCCCGGATGCAGATAATTACTTCAGGAGCAGCAGTCTCCCCAAAATTTTCTATTTTCAGCCAAAATTTTTTCCATGCATATTCTCTTTCTTTTTCTCCTGGCCACTTCAGCATGTTTTGCCCAGAAAAATACTTACCGTATTTCCTTCGAAAATGCCGAACACCACGAAGCCAACATCCAGATTTCCTTTCCCAGTCTCGAACAGGATACTTTGACCGTGCGAATGAGCCGCACCTCTCCCGGCCGATACGCCCTGCACGAATTCGCAAAAAACGTCTACGGCCTAAAGGCGACAAATTCTAAAGGTGAAAAACTCGACATTACAAGACCCGATCCCCACTCATGGGCGATTACCGGCCACGACGGACAGGTAAATCTTGAATATATTCTCTTCGGAAACCGCGCCGATGGCACTTATACGCAAATTGACCAGACCCACGCCCACCTTAATATTCCCGCTACTTTTATGTATTCAGAATCCCTGAAGCAAAGGCCTGTGGAAGTCATTTTTGACACCCGGCATTTTCCCCACTGGAAGATCGCCACTCAGCTGAAGCAACTCGGCCAAAACACCTTTTACGCCCCCAATCTTTATTATTTCATGGACAGCCCTACTGAAATCAGCAACTTTGACAGCAGGGAGTTTGAAATAGACGGGCAGCTGATACGGTTCATCCTGCACCACCCCGGCACCGCCCAGGAATTTGATGAATACTGGGAGAAGACCAGAGAAATAGTGAGGCAGCAAAAAGCCATTTTTGGAGAGTTGCCACAATTTGACTTCGGAAAATACACATTCTTGGGTTGTTATATGCCGCAGGTTTCAGGAGACGGCATGGAGCACCGCAACAGCACCGTGCTCACCAGCGGCACGAGCCTTGCCGATGGCGGCATGAAAGGAAATATTGGCACCGTAGCCCACGAATTTTTCCACGCCTGGAATGTGGAAAGGATACGCCCTCAATCTCTTGAACCCTTTGATTTTACTGAAGCCAATATGAGCGGCCTCCTCTGGTTTGCCGAAGGCTTCACCAGCTATTACACCGGCCTTAGCCTTGCCCGTGCCGGGATCATTACTCCTCAAGCTTATGCCAAAGGCCTCAACGGCACTTTTAACTACGTGTGGAATTCTCCCGCCCGCCAGTATTTTAATCCGGTTGAGATGAGCTATCAGGCTCCATTCGTTGACGCGGCGACTTCCATAGATCCCGTAAATCGCGAGAACACCTTTATTTCCTATTATTCCTACGGAAGCATGCTTGGCCTGGCACTCGACTTACAGCTGCGTCAAAAAGGCCAAAATTTAGATGCTTTTATGGAACTGGTGTGGGAAAAATACGGCGAACCCGAAGTTCCCTATGACCTGCAGGATCTGGAAAATGCCCTTGCCGCATATGCAGGAAAGGATTTTGCTGAAAATTACTTCGGAAAGTACATCTACAGCAGCGAAATGCCAGATTATGAGCAACTGCTTGACCAAGTTGGCCTCCGGCTGAAAAAAGGTTCCGAAAATGCCTTTTTTGGAGCCTCAGTTCAAAAAGATGACGAAGGTTTTTACGTAAGCAGCAACCCAAAAAAGAACACCCCTGCTTACAAAGCCGGCCTTGATGAAGGCGACAGGATATTGACAGTAAACGGCACTACTTTAGAAGCTGAAAACTCCTGGGAAGATGAATTTGGGCAATACAAACCGGGAGAGCAGCTAAAACTGGAAATTGAACGCTTCGGAAAAAAGATGCACAAAACTGTCATTTTAGAAGCCGATCCTGCTTTTGCGATCAGTATAGACGAAGGTGCAAAGCCCGAGGCTGTAGCTGCGAGAAAAGAATGGTTGTCAGCAAAATAAATTTTTGAGCTGTTGGCCATTAGCTGTTAACCTTTGGCTTTGATTCTACAGATAAAATTAGGCTAAAGCCCTCTCCATCAAATTTCAAAAACCACGGGCTGAAGCCCGTGGCAATCCATCTTAAACTTTAATAATGAATTGCCTCCGGCTTCAGCCGGAGGATAAAAGAAGGATCTCTCTCCAGGGCTTTAGCCCAAAAATGCTTCAAAGCACCGGAGGAGCGAATATTTCTAGCTGGTTTTTATTTTTTTTACAAACAAAAAGCCCGTTGCATTCACAACAGGCTTTTTCAAATATATTTTTTTCAGCTTAATCGGCCAGGACAATTACTTTATTGTCTTTCATCTCAACCACCCCGCCTTCTACAGGAAGAACAAGGATCTTACTATCGGCTGAATCTCTTCTGAAGCTTTTGGCAAGGTCTTCAGAATTTACAGGATGAGAATGGGTAAATACTTTGATCTCCCCTTTGGAAAGCACCGAAACTATGGGAGCGTGGTTGTTCAACATCTGGAACTGCCCTTCAACTCCCGGTACGCTCACAGAATCAACTTCTGCGCTAAGCAAAACCGCTTCAGGAGTAACTATTTCTAAGTACATAATTATCTAAATTACAAATTTCAAATCCCAAATTCCAAGAGCTTGTTCTTTTGGAATTTGGAATTTGTGTATTGGGATTTCCCCGCTTATGCTTCAGCTAACATTTTCTCACCGGCTTCGATGGCTTCTTCAATGGTTCCTTTAAGGTTGAAGGCAGCTTCGGGCAGGTGGTCAAGTTCACCGTCCATGATCATGTTAAATCCTTTGATGGTGTCTTTTATGTCTACAAGCACTCCTTTAAGACCTGTAAACTGCTCGGCTACGTGGAACGGCTGAGAAAGGAAACGCTGTACCCTTCTGGCACGTGACACCGCCAGTTTATCTTCTTCAGAAAGTTCTTCCATACCAAGGATGGCGATAATATCCTGAAGTTCTTTATATCTCTGTAGTAATTCTTTTACTCTTTGTGCACAATTATAGTGATCGGCTCCAAGAATTTCAGCAGTAAGAATACGCGAAGTAGAGTCAAGAGGATCTACCGCAGGGTAAATACCAAGCTCTGCGATCTTACGGGAAAGTACCGTGGTTGCATCAAGGTGGGCAAAGGTTGTTGCCGGTGCAGGGTCTGTCAAGTCATCTGCAGGTACGTAAACCGCCTGTACAGAGGTAATAGATCCATTCTTGGTAGAAGTAATACGCTCCTGCATTGCACCCATTTCGGTTGCAAGTGTAGGCTGATATCCTACTGCCGATGGCATACGCCCAAGAAGTGCAGACACCTCTGAACCTGCCTGTGTAAAACGGAAAATATTATCTACGAAGAAAAGTACGTCTTTCCCTTGTCCTTCCCCGGCCCCATCACGGAAGTATTCAGCAATGGTAAGACCTGAAAGGGCAACACGTGCACGTGCTCCGGGAGGTTCGTTCATTTGCCCGAACACGAAAGTAGCTTTAGAATCTAAAAGTGCGTTCTTATCAACCTTCTGAAGATCCCATCCGCCTTCTTCCATGGAGTGCATGAAGTCTTCTCCATATCTGATAATCCCAGACTCAAGCATCTCTCTCAAAAGGTCATTTCCTTCACGGGTTCTTTCCCCTACTCCTGCGAATACCGAAAGACCACCGTGACCTTTTGCGATGTTGTTGATCAATTCCTGGATCAATACTGTTTTACCAACCCCTGCACCTCCAAAAAGGCCAATTTTACCTCCTTTTGCATAAGGCTCAATAAGGTCAATTACTTTGATCCCGGTGTAAAGCACCTCGGTAGAAACAGATAAGTCTTCAAATTTTGGCGCCTGACGGTGTATTGGCAGACCTTTTTCTTCTGCCTTGGGCAAATTCCCAAGACCGTCAATAGCATCACCAATCACGTTGAACAAACGACCAAAAACTTCCTTGCCAATAGGCATCTGGATAGGCGCTCCAGTTGCAAGCACCTCCACCCCACGGCTCAACCCATCGGTAGAATCCATAGAAACTGTTCTTACTGTATCTTCTCCAATGTGAGATTGAACCTCAAGAACCAATACAGATCCATCTTTCCTGGTAATTTCAAGTGAATCGTAGATCCTTGGCAATTCAGCGTTCTCTGTGTCGAACTTTACGTCAACAACAGGGCCGATAACCTGTGCAACTTTACCTGTAACTTTAGACATTCTCTATTCCTTTAATATTGAGTTTTTATAAATACCTAAAAAAGAACCAGTAACAACTTTTAATTGCTCATAAAAAGCCGTCGCCTTTTTCAGGCTGCAAAGATAGTTTTTTTGTATAAAAGTCTATAAGAGAAATAATAACTTTTTCACTAAACCACCATCAGGATGTTCCTGAATTGAAAAATACCTTCCAAAAATGCCATTTTTGGAAGGTGCTAAATAAAGAAAGTCCGCAAGAGATGCGGACTTTCAGGAAAACTTCAGCAATAAAAATTTTATTCTACCGTAACCGATTTTGCAAGGTTCCTTGGCTGGTCAACGTTCTTACCAAGCATTACTGCAATGTGGTAAGACAGCAACTGCAACGGAATGGTAGTGATAAGCGGCGTAAGCGACTCTATAGTATCGGGCACCTCGATCACATGATCGGCAAGCTCACGAACACTGGTGTCACCTTCGGTCACAATACCAATGATCTTACCCTGCCTTGATTTGATCTCCTGAATATTGCTCACCACCTTCTCATAATGCCCTTTTCTGGTAGCGATCACCACTACGGGCATCTCTTCATCGATAAGCGCAATAGGGCCGTGCTTCATTTCGGCAGCCGGATAACCTTCAGCATGAATATAAGATATTTCCTTCAGCTTTAAAGCTCCTTCAAGAGCAACCGGGAAGTTGAACCCGCGACCCAGGTAAAGGCAGTTGCGGGCATCTTTATATTTAAAGGCCACCTCTTTGATATGATCATTTGCCTCAAGGGCAAGTTCTATCTTTTGAGGAATGGTCTCCAGCTCCTGCAGGTGCATGTGAAAATCGGTATTAGACATGCTGCCCTTTGCCTTTGCAAGCTTTAGGGCGATCAAGGTAAGCACCGTGATCTGGGTGGTGAAGGCTTTGGTTGAAGCCACACCAATCTCGGGACCGGCGTGGGTATAAGCCCCGGCGTTGGTCTCTCTCGAAATTGAAGAGCCCACCACATTACAAACTCCAAACACAAAGGCGCCTTTTTCTTTAGCGAGCTTGATAGCCGCCATGGTATCGGCTGTTTCGCCACTTTGAGAAATGGCAATCACCACATCGTCTGAATTAATGATTGGATTCCTGTACCTGAATTCTGAAGCGTATTCAACTTCTACAGGGATGCGCGCCAGGTCTTCAAAAATATACTCGGCCACCAGTCCTGCATGCCATGAAGTTCCGCAGGCAACAATAACAATTCTTCGAGCATTGAGAAAACGCTCGAGATTATCGTCTATTCCTGCCATGCGAATAATTCCTTCTTCGGCATGTAACCTTCCGCGGTAGGTGTCTTTTATAGCATTTGGCTGCTCATAGATCTCCTTGAGCATAAAGTGATCAAAATTGTTCTTTTCAATTTGCTCCAGATTCAGCTGCAACTCCTGAACGTAAGGATCAACAAGCGAGTCATCGTGAATCTTTCTCACTTTCACCCCTTTGCTGCGTCTTACCACGGCCATTTCACCATCTTCAAGGTAAATGGCATTATTGGTGAATTCAATAAAAGGAGAAGCATCTGATGCGATGAAGTATTCATCTTTTCCAACCCCAATGGCTAACGGGCTACCCAAACGGGCTACCACAATTTCATTGGGCTTTTTCTTGTCAAAAACAGCAATGGCATAAGCCCCCACAGTTTGGTTGAGTGCAATCTGCACTGCCTTACCTAACTTGACCCCTTCTTTGACAATAACATCTTCAATTAGGTTCACCAAAACCTCGGTATCGGTATCCGATTCAAATTTGTAACCGCGCTTGGTCAATTCTTTCTTAAGGCTCTCATAGTTTTCTATGATCCCATTGTGGATGATCACCAAATCTCCCGAATTTGAGAGATGGGGATGAGAGTTAACATCATTGGGCACTCCGTGAGTTGCCCACCTGGTATGACCAATACCCAAGGTTCCCGAAGTATTATCGAGTTCACTTTCCATTTTCGCCTTAAGATCGGCTACCTTTCCCTTGGTCTTACTTACTTTTAATTCTTTGTCATCATACAATGCTATTCCAGCACTATCATACCCCCTGTATTCCAGTCTTTGCAGACCTTTTAAAACAATTGGATATGCTTCCCTGTGACCAATATATCCTACTATTCCACACATATTCTAATTCTTTGGTTCTGTATAATAAATCTTAAGCTTGAGGCGCTTGTCTTCATTTTGTGCATTTGGGCCATAAAGAACAGTGGCTTCAGGCGTAAGCAACGCTCCTCCGGGAATTCTTTCTACTTCGGGGTTGGCTTCTGGCAAAACTCTGTAAGTCGAAATCAAATTCACGTTTTGTGTCACTACCAACCCGAGTTTGACATTGGTAGAATCTTTGTTCAACAATTGGTCAATATGGCGGGTAATCCTCATCTTATAACTAATCCCGTTCCCGTTCTCGTCCCTTTCCAAAGGTTCGAGGTGGCGATCATTGGAAACTGAGCCCGCATTGTTTGGCTGCCCGCTTGCATCCAGAACATAATCGGCCAAAATAGAATTATTGTTTAGATCGTAAAGATAAATTCTTTCAGCCTCGTTAAGGTTGCCAATATAATCCCTGTTCACAAAAAATTCAAGGTGTGCCTCGTTAATTAACCAGTCATTATCTCTCAAGGCTTCAAGTTCGTCGGAAACCCCATCATTATTTGCATCGGGCCCAGAGAAAAGATCTATGACCGCCATAGAACCTTCCCCGCCTTTAAGGTAGAGGTTCTGGTCATCAAATTGCGGTGCTTCCTGCTCAAAAGTATTTACGCGCACTCCGCCAAATTTAAGCGAATAAGACCTTCTTCCTTCTATAAGCTCTTCCCTGTCACCATCGCCATCGGAATCGTTGCCGTCAACTATTTTTGTCTTGTAATAAATAGAGATCCCGGCATCTTCACCCAGTAAATTGAGGAGCATCATTGTACCTCCATCTCCTGCTTTTTCAGCTTTTAGATAAAGCCCTCTAAAATAATTCTTAAAGTTATCCTGATTAAGCAAAGCCGAAGTACCTGCTTTCTCGATGATTTTTTCCTGGAAGAAATCATTGTTCAGCATAATCCTTAAAGCCGGCCCTCTAGACACCGTATCTACAACTCCCATGTCATTTACGGTATACTCTACATAGCCTTTGGGGGAAGGAATAAAATTATCCCTCTCGTAAATTGGCTCCGGATTGATGTTGTTCATGATCTTTGGCTCCAGATTGGAATAATATTTTTGGGCTTGTTCAAAGTTAGAATCGGGATCGTAGGTATTCAGAAAATACTTAGATTCATAAACCGAAAGGCTGATTGGTGTATTTCCGTAGATAGAATCAAGGGCGTATTCTACTTCGTTATTCCTAAGCACTTCATGCGAAAAATAAGGAATGGTGAGCACCACGCTGTCAATCACCGCATCGGTCCCGAAGGAAGGATCTAACGAACCCAGCTCAAGATTAGACAGTATGCCGGCTTCCTGGGTTCCAAAGACATCATCGGTATAAACTCCCAGCAGGTTAAGCGGCAAACTGTTGGTTTGTACCGGAGGAAGATCGTAAGAATGTGCAGAGATCAAAGTCTCATCATACACATTGGCGTTAAAACCGGGCTCCCCGATAACATCACTACCAAGGGTTTGGAAATCGTCTTCGCAAGCACCTAACAAAAAAACAACAGCCATAACTGTTGTTGTTTTCAACATTATATTCTTTAAGTTCATTGAATTTTTTCTAATTAAGATAACACCTTTGTGGTATAGAATTCCTGATAAGCCTGGGCAAATTCTTCCCTGTTCTTATAGCCTAATACCGGCTTGTCAAGTTTACTCAAATATTTCTTTAGCTCATCGGGAATATTATCTCCGGCAATAACAACAGCATCAGAATTATCTACCGCTGTTTTCATTATGTTCACGTAAGATGGCTTTTTCAGGTGTTTCACCTGTTCGTTTTCAAGACCATCAAATAATACTTTCTTATACATTTGATTATCTAACGTTCCATCGAAGTCCTGATTGTATACAGAGGTCACAATTTTTGCTTCGTTGAACAAAGGCTCATTTCCGTAGTAATTGCGAAGGTACAACGGCAGCAATGAAGACAGCCAGCCGTTTACATGAATAACATCTGGTGACCAGTTGAGTTTCTTCACGGTTTCAATCACCCCTTTTGCAAAGAAGATGGCTCTTTCATCATTATCGGGAAAGAGATTTCCCTCTTCATCTGTAAGGGTGGCCTTTCTCTTAAAATAATCTTCATTGTCTATGAAGTACACCTGCATCCTCTCTTTGGGAATGGAAGCAACTTTAATAATAAGAGGCATATCAAGATCATTGATAACCAGGTTCATCCCGGAAAGCCTAATGACCTCATGAAGCTGATGCCTTCTCTCATTGATATTCCCAAACCGGGGCATAAAGATGCGAATTTGGCCTCCCTGGTTGTTAACCATTCGGGGGGCTTCAAAAGACATAGATGAAATTTCGGTTTCGGGCAGGTAGGGAATAACTTCAGATGATACGTACAATATCCTCTTATCTTTCATAGGATCACTTTAATGCTGTTGTAAAATAAAAACACGCAAAAATACAAAATTTTATGCAGATTGCCAGTATTATATTAAGTTTGCAGGCCCTTAATTTTGGAATAAGATGCAGATTTTAAAGGAGAAGGAAGCGCTTAGAACGCAGGTTAGAGCCTTAAAAAATGACCAGCGCAGCATAGGTTTTGTTCCTACCATGGGAGCATTGCACGAAGGCCACCTCTCTCTAATCAAACAGGCCCTTTCTACTTGTGATAAGGTAGTTGTGAGTATTTTTGTGAACCCTACGCAGTTCAACAATCTGGAGGATCTTCAAAAATATCCGCGCACCCTGGAGAAAGATGTAGCCCTTATAAGTCAGTTAAGCGATGATGTTATCATCTTTTCTCCTGCGGCATCCGAAATGTATGGCGACAGCATTTCTTCGGAAGAATTCTCCTTTGATGGCCTGGAACACCAGATGGAAGGCAAATACCGGAAAGGACATTTCAACGGCGTTGGCACCATAGTAAAAAGGCTGTTTGAAATGGTAGAGCCCGATAAAGCCTTTTTTGGAGAGAAAGACTACCAGCAGCTACAAATTATCAGGAAACTTGTAGAAAAACAAAAACTGAATGTTGAAGTAATAGGCTGCCCTATTTACCGGGAAGAGAACGGGCTCGCCCGAAGTTCCCGAAATGAAAGGTTAAGCCCCGGCGAACGACAAAATGCTGCATTCATATACCAGATCCTGCAAAAAGTGAAGAGTGATTTTGGCATAAAAAGTGCTCAGGATATCACCCACTGGGTGTCAAGCCAGTTTGAATCCCAACCCGGCCTGCAGCTCGAATATTTTGAGATAGCCAACGCAGATGACCTGGTGAGTGTGCAGGAAGAAGACATGACAAAAAAATATCGCGCCTTTATTGCCGCCTATTCGGGTGACATCAGGTTAATTGATAATATAGCTTTAAATTAGCAGTATGCAAATCCACGTTGTAAAATCAAAAATTCATCGCGTAAAAGTAACCGGTGCAGATCTTAACTACATTGGCAGTATTACCATAGATGAAGATCTTATGGACGCAGCCAACATTATTGAAGGTGAGAAAGTACAAATTGTAAACAATAATAACGGCGAAAGACTAGAAACCTACGCTATTCCCGGGCCGCGCAACAGCGGCGAGATCACCCTTAACGGGGCTGCCGCCCGCAAGGTGGCAAAAGGCGATATCCTTATTCTTATCACCTATGCCATAATGGATATTGAAGAAGCCAAAAAATTTAAGCCTTCTCTTGTTTTCCCTAACGAAGAGACAAATCTCCTGAATTAACTTTTGAAGAAAAAAATCTTCAGGTTCGCGAAAACTTTTCTTCCCCTGTTACTGGGTATTTTTTTGATATGGTACTCCCTTAGCAGCGCAACCCCCGAAGAGCGCCGGGAACTGTGGAACAACATTCTGCTTGCCGATCTAAAATGGGTTTATTTAAGTGTTTTCTGCGGAATACTTTCCCACCTTTCCCGTGCTTACCGCTGGAAGTACCTCCTGGAACCTCTGGGGTATAAACCCCGCCTGGCCAACAGTTTTATGGCCGTTATGGGTGGCTATCTCGCTAACCTGGGCGTACCGCGATCGGGCGAAGTATTGCGTGGCGCAACAATTTCAACCTACGAGAACGTTCCGTTTGACAAAGCTTTTGGAACCATAGTTTCAGAAAGGATTGCCGACCTGGCAATGGTGCTTCTCATCACCACCTTCGGCTTTCTCATTCAAACCGAGAACCTCATCAATTACTTTGATGCCAATAACATCAACCCCTTTATTTCTATAGGCATCCTGCTTGTGCTCATCATTATTGGCGTTATTTTTCTCAATCTCATTAGGCGCTCCAATCACCCTTTAATGCTAAAGATCAAAGACTTTGCCCGGGGCTTGCTGGAAGGCATGCGCAGCATTGTAAGGATGAAAAAGAAAAAAGAATTCATTTTTCATACCCTTTTCATCTGGATCATGTACCTACTCATGTTCTACGTGATTAAATACGCCATCCCCGAAACAAATTCCTTATCGCTGGCAGGTTTTATGGCCGCCTTTATCGTTGGTTCTGTAGCCATTACCACCACAAATGGCGGAATTGGCGTTTATCCAATCGCCATGGGGGCCGTACTCTTACTTTTTGGGGTCAACCAGCAGGCCGGCGAAGCTTTCGGCTGGATCATGTGGGGGTCGCAAACCCTCATGGTAGTTATTCTTGGCGGACTTTCCCTCTTATTTCTTCCACTTTACAATCAAAAGAAATAAAATTTTATATTGCTTTAGGAAATAAACCTATTGCATATGAAGAAATTATACATTTTTACCTACCTGTTTTTAGTCGTACAGTTAAGTTTTTCACAAACCCTTTACAAGACCATAAATTCATCGAAACTTGGAGAACAAAGGGAGCTCAAAATTCAGTTGCCACGCAATTACGAACAAAATTCCGATAAAATTTATCCGGTGATTATCGTGCTCGATGGAGATTACCTGTTCGAACCTATGGCCGGAAACGTAGATTATTATTCTTACTGGGACGAGATCCCCGAAAGCATAGTGGTGGGCGTAAATCAGCTTCGAAGCAGGAATGACGACTGCACTTACGATCCTAAAAATTTCCTTCCGGAAAAAAAAGGAGCTCAATTTTTCGAATTTTTGGGCATGGAACTCCTGCCCTTCATAGACAACAATTACCGCACCTCAAGATTTGTGGCCATTGCAGGACATGACATCACCTCCAACTTCATAAACTACTACCTCTTCAAACCCCAGCCTATTTTCAAGGCTTACATCAATTTAAGCCCTCATTTTGCCCCCGAAATGAGCAACAGGATCGCCGAATCCCTTTCTAAGGCCGAAAGCCCGTTCTGGTTCTATCTGGCCACCGGCTCAAACGATGTAGCCGAACTCAGGAAGCAGGCCACAGCCTTCAATCAGCAAATGGCTGCCATTAAAAATAATAACCTGCATTACGGTTTTGGGAATTTTGAAGCCGCCAATCATTACACCCTTATTGCCAATGCGCTCCCCCGGGCCCTGGAACACATTTTTCAAACCTACAAACCCATAAACCTCGAAGAATACGACAAAATGATCGCCCTTGAAGGCTCTGCCCTCGATTTTCTCCTTGAAAAATACGAGCTTATTGAAAATAATTTCGGGCTCCGAAAACTGGTAAGGATCAATGACTATCTCGCCGTGGGAAAAGCTCTCGAATACCGTGAACAATGGGATGAGCTCGAAAAACTGGGTGAACTTGCCCAAAAACAGTATCCCAACATGGCCCTGGCAAATTACTATCTTGCCCGCTCTTATGAAGCCAGTGGCAAAACCAAAAAAGCCATGAAAACCTACCAAAGTGCATACGGAAAAGAAGAAGTGGCCTTTATTACGATAGATTTTATGCTGAAAAAAGCCGATCTAATTAAACAAGATTTCGGTTATTAGCAGCTCATTTGAAGCAACCCATCAATGGCCAAACCCAAGACCCTGTATTTTTGCCAAAACTGTGGTACACAGCACAGCAAGTGGCAGGGCCAGTGCAATTCCTGTCGGGAATGGAACACACTGGTTGAAGAAGTAGTACAAAAAACCGAAAAAAAATCCTGGAGCAGCGAAGCTACACCCGGGGTTCATAAAATAGCAAAACCGCTGCGGATTTCTGAAATTGAAGTATCGAAAGAAGAGCGGCTCAAAACCAACAACCAAGAACTGGACAGGGTGCTGGGCGGCGGCATAGTTCCCGGCTCCCTCACCCTTCTTGGCGGCGAACCGGGGATTGGGAAAAGCACCCTGCTCCTGCAAATTTCGCTGAATTTATCTTTTAAAACATTGTACGTTTCGGGTGAAGAGAGTCAGCAGCAAATAAAACTTCGGGCCCAGCGTATCAACCCTGATTCCGACAACTGCTTCATCCTTACCGAAACAAAGACCCAGAACATTTTTCAGCAAATAGAAAAGCTGCAGCCAGAGATTGTCATCATTGACTCTATTCAAACCCTTCAAACCGATTTTATTGAAAGCGGGCCCGGCAGCATCTCTCAAATTCGCGAATGCACGGCCGAGCTTATAAAATTTGCCAAAGAAACAGCCACTCCGGTGATCCTCATAGGCCACATCACCAAGGAAGGAAGCATTGCCGGGCCAAAAGTCCTCGAACACATGGTTGATACCGTGCTCCAGTTTGAAGGCGACCGCAACCATGTGTACAGGATTTTAAGAGCGCATAAAAACCGCTTTGGCTCCACCAATGAACTCGGCATTTATGAAATGCAGGGGAATGGCCTTAGAGAAGTGAGCAATCCTTCTGAAATCCTTATTTCCAAAAATGAAGAAGATCTGAGCGGTACGGCCATAGCCGCCACCCTTGAAGGCATGCGGCCTTTGATGATCGAGGTGCAGGCGCTGGTGAGTTCGGCGGTTTACGGCACGCCGCAGCGGTCGGCGACGGGTTATAATGCCAAGCGCCTCAATATGCTGCTGGCGGTTCTCGAGAAAAGGGCAGGTTTCAGGCTGGGCGCCAAAGACGTCTTCCTGAATATTACCGGCGGAATTTCTGTTGATGATCCCGCCCTTGACCTGGCTGTGGTAGCCGCCATCCTCTCTTCCAATGAAGACATTGCCGTGCCCAAGGATATCAGTTTTGCGGCCGAAATTGGCCTGGCGGGCGAAGTTAGGCCCGTAACCCGTGTGGAACAGCGAATTCTTGAAGCCGAAAAACTCGGCTTCAGCAGTATTGTGGTTTCTTCCCAAAATAAATTTCCCAAGAATAAGTTCGGCATAAAAGTTCAGAAAGCTTCAAAAGTGGAAGATGTGGTGAGTTTTCTCTTCGGATAGAAAAACCTTATCTTTTACTGAAAAACACAGCTATGCCATCCAAAAATGTCATTTTTGAGAAGCTTTCTTCAGCCCATCTTAAAGAGCTGAAGGAGTTGAGCCGAAGAACTTTTAGCGATGCCTTTGGAGACCAGAACAAGGCTGAAGATCTCCAGGCCTATCTCAATAATGCCTTTAGCGATGAGCAGCTCAAAACCGAACTGCTCAACCCGCTTTCTGAATTTTACTTCGCAAAACGGAAGGTCGAAACCCTTGGTTACTTCAAAATAAATTTAGGTAACGCTCAAACCGAATTTAAGGATGAAGACGCCATGGAACTGGAACGAATTTACGTGAAAAGCGAGTTTCAGAACCAAAAAACAGGACAGAAAATGCTTGATACCGTGATAGAAATGGCCGTACAGCGAAAAATGAAATATTTGTGGCTGGGGGTTTGGGAACATAACCGGCGCGGCATCAGTTTTTACCTGAAAAATGGGTTTGAAGCTGCCGGAAGCCATCCTTATATGGTTGGAAACGCCCGGCAGACAGATAAAATCATGAAGCTTTTCTTCTGACAACCTGAAGCCTCAAAAATGGCCTTTTAACCTTGGCTTACAGGTCCCAATTGGCACAATTTCTGCATTTTATGTTTCGTGAATACTTCAGGAAAACTACATTTTACGGCACTGCTGGTATTGTTATTTCTGGCGGTTTCCTGTTCCAGGATGAACAAAGCCAAAGATCTTTTCAGCAAACCCACTGCGAGGGAACAGTATGCGCGCAACTTTAAAAATGATCCAGCAGCCTACGCCCGCTGGGAAAAAAGCTTCGAAAATGCCCTTTTTGACAGTATAACTGTTACGCCTCCTTATTTTGAAGCAGGAAAGTTTACTGCTACAGGAGACCACATTTACACCTACAATATCTCCCTCAACCCGGGGGAAAGTTTACGGGCAGAGGTGCAAACCGATTCACTCAAACCTCTTGTTTTTATAGACCTGTACCGGAAGAAAACAGATTCGGCAGCGAGTTACGAGCAGGTGGAATCGGCCGAGTTTGGAGCCACTGAAATACAATATGAAACAAAACAACCTGGAATCTTTAAAATCCTCCTTCAGCCGGAAATCAATTCCACTTCCGCATTTTCAGTTAAAATAGTTAAAGAGCCGGTTTACTCCTTTCCGGTAGCCAATAAAAGCAATGCGGCAGTGCAGAGTTTGTGGGGTGCTGCGAGAGACGGCGGCCGCAGGAGCCATGAAGGAATTGACATTTTTGCCCCCAGAGGCACACCTGTACTTGCGGCCACTGCCGGCAGGATATCTTCAACCGGGAATAAAGGTTTGGGCGGAAAACAGGTCTGGCTGCGCGACAGCAAACGCGGAAACTCCCTCTATTATGCACATTTAGACAGCATCATTGCCCGCCCCGGAATGCGTGTAAAAGCAGGGGACACGCTTGGGCTTGTGGGCAACACCGGAAATGCCCGCACCACCCCGCCACACCTGCATTTTGGCGTTTACCAGGCTTATGGAGGCGCACAGGATCCTCTGCCTTATGTCTTCAAGCCCTCCCCTCCGGCTGTATTTATTCCGAAGTCAGATAATATATTTCTATTGGCCACGGGCAGCGCTAACTTGAGAAAAGGCCCTTCCACCAAAGCTGAAATTGGCAGCCGTGCCAGCACAAATGATACTTTGCAGCTACTTGGGGAAACGCCCCACTGGTATCACACCAGGCTTAAAGATGAAAATTTCTTCATCCATAAAAGCCTGGCGTCACCCTTGTAAAAAATTTGATTATTCGAATTCTGGCTCCTGAAGCAGCCTGTTGATTTCATCGAGTTTAGGAGTGAGAATGACCTCGATCCTTCGGTTCTTTGCACGGCCCTCGGCAGTGTCGTTTGAAGCTACAGGCGCATATTCGCCCCTGCCGGCTGCGGTAAGGTTTTCAGCATTGATTCCCGAATTTTCGAGCAGCAGCTGTACAATGGCCGTGGCACGTTTGGTAGAAAGGTCCCAGTTGTTGGTGAGTTGCCCGTTTCCGTTGTAAGGAACATTATCGGTGTGGCCTTCAATAAGAACGGCGATATCGGGGTTTTGAGCAAGTACAGAGGCAAGTTGCTGCACGGCCTTTCTGCCTTCGCTACCCACTGCCCAGCTCCCTGAACTGAACAAGAGCTTGTTTTCCATGGAAACATAGACTTTTCCGTCCCTCTGCTCTACGGTTAAGCCTTTCCCTTCAAAATTGACAAGGGCCTTGGAAATGGCATTTTTGAGGGCATTCATTTTTGCATCCTTTGCAGCGATCAGACTTTCGAGTTCCTCAACCCGTTTTGACCGGGCCGCGAGGTCTTTCTGAAGTTTTTCCAACCTGTTTTTTTCCTGAAGCAAAGCTTCTTCTTTAGCATCAAGCTCGGCTAGAAGTTCGCGGTTTCTCCGGGAATTTTCGGCCAGGGCCGAAGAGCTGTTGGCTTCTAGGGCATCATAAGAAGTTTTCAGTTTCTCGTAGCTTGCCTTTGTGCTGTTGTACTCCTGCTGCAGCCTGTCTCTTTCGGCTTTGGTGGTTTCATACTCAGCCTGCAAAGCGGCAAGATCATTTTCGTTTTGGCGGAACCTGGCTGCCAGATCATCAAATTCCCTGGCAAGTTCGCTGTTCTCTTCCTGTAATTGTGCATACCTGTCTTCAAGGTCTTTATACACTTTTGAAGAAACACAGGAAGAAAGTAAAACCGAGCTGCTCAAAAGAGCAAAAAAAAGATTTCTATTCATAAGGGGTTTGGTTTAATCTAATTCAACAAGAACGGGGCAGTGGTCGCTATGTTGTGCATCGGGCAAAATAAGGGCGCGTTTCAACCGGTCTTTAAGCGGTTCGCTCACCATGTGGTAATCAATTCTCCAGCCTTTGTTCTTACCGCGGGCACCCGCGCGGTAACTCCACCAGGAGTAGTTATGCGGTTCCGAATTAAAATGCCTGAAGGAATCGATAAAGCCACTTTTGATGAAATTCCCGATCCATTCCCTTTCTACAGGTAAAAATCCGGAAGTGTTTTTAAGCCTTACCGGGTCGTGGATGTCTATTGCTTCATGGCAAATATTGTAATCTCCGCAAATCACCAGGTGCGGGATCTCCTGCTTCAACTCGTCCACATACTTCTGAAAATCGGCCATGTACTGCAGTTTATGGTCCAGGCGGGCAATGTTGGTTCCCGATGGCAGGTACATGCTCATTACCGAAAAATCTTCAAAATCTACCCGCACATTGCGGCCTTCAAAATCCATGTAATCTATCCCGGTTCCAAAAACCACATTTTTGGGCTCCTCTTTGCTCAAAATTGCAACCCCGCTATAGCCTTTCTTAACCGCCGGAAACCAGGAGTTGTATTTATAGCCCAGGTTCTCAAAAGGCTCCTGGTCAAATTGATCGGGCGTGGCCTTTATTTCCTGCAGGCAAACCACATCGGCGTTGGTAGACTCAAGCCAGTCTATAAAACCTTTTTTAATGGCAGCCCTAATTCCGTTTACGTTGTAGGAAATTATTTTCATTCTTTACATTTTATGCTGTCAAAAATAGCATTTTTAAAAGGCCTTCAGAAAGAATGAAGCCAGAGTTTTTTCACTATCGCACCACAATGCGCTGTATTTTGCCTTCATCCCGTGTGCCAATACGCACAAGGTAAACCCCGGCCGCCACATAAGACATATCGAGAGTATAATCGTAAGCGATGCTGCCTTTTTTTACCATGGCTTCCACCAGTTTTTGCCCCAGCATGTCGTGGACGGTAACCCACAGCGGGCGTTGGTACGGAGTGGTAAAATTCAGGTTAAATAGGTCTTCTTCGGAAGAAGTGATCACAAAATTGCCCTGCTGGATTTCAGATTCTTCAATCCCGTCTACAATAACCACGGTGTAATCTTCGGTAGTTCCGTATTGCATCACGTCACAAGGGTCATTGAGCTCTCCTTCATAAGCTGAACTTACGTCTCCAGCTCTTGCCCTCAAAATATGTTCCCCCAAAGTGGCATTTTCGGGAAGTGAGAATTCAAACAGGCTTGGCCCCGAAGAGGAAGTTATATTACCAGATCTCACCAGTTGCTCTTCAGGCTCAAAAACAGCATTATCGTTAAAGTCTATCCACATGGAGAACTCATTGCTGCTGTTGGAAACCACCCCTACCTGATAGACATCGCGGTTAATATCGAGCCTTGTAGAAATTCCGAGGAAATTATTATAGCCGTCGTCACAGTAAATATTCTCGTTGACGATCTCTTCAAGATAAAAGCTGATGATGCCGTCTCCAAAGGCACAGGAAGAACCTTCGGGGATGCAGTTTAGCCGGGCGATGGTCTCTACTATTGCATCGTTTTCCAGGTCGCTGTCACCTTCAAGAAAAGTGGAAGCTTCAATGGTATACCTGCCATTTGCTGAAAAGTCAAACGGGGTGGCGAAGGTATAAGTGAGCTGAGCGCCCACCTCCAGGGTCTCATTTACAGTTTCGGTTACGGTATTTCCGCCGTTTACGGTATAACCCACTTCAAAATTGCCCTGGGCTTCCCCTCCAAAATTCTCTATGACCACAGTAATATTTTCAGTAGCAAGGTTAGAACCGGTTTCGGGATGTACTAGCTGCGTGACCCCAATATCTTTGGGCGGCAAATTGACAACCTGGATGGTAAGGGAATCGTTTTCAGGGTTCATATCCCCTTCCAAAGCTGTACTCACGCTAAGTTGGTATTCTTCCCCGGGCACTGAAAGGTCTAAAGTTTCAGAAAAAGTAAATTCCACCTGTTCGGCTGAAGGGATGGTACCGGTAAAAACCTGGCTTACCACCTCACCTTCATTCAGCTGAAAGTTTACCGGGAAATTTGACTGAGGCTCACTCCCAAAGTTCCTGATAGTGACGGTAAGGTTCTCGCCGGCTGTAAGGCTTGAAGACACAGGAGAAATGACTGCCGTTACCCCCACGTCTTTTGCGAACTGTGGCGCAAGTTTGAACACCCCTACCCTGTTAAGGCGGGAACCAGGCCTGAAGTATTCGGCATTATACCAAAAAGTCTCATTGTCAACCGGATCAATGCTGGTGTGGGCATAATCTCCATACCTGTTGCTTTCGCTGGCAGCAGTGCTCTCTATAAGCGTCTCCTCCTGCAAAGTCATCCTGTTGAGAGGATCGTTAAAGTATCGCCCTGTAAATTTTAAAGTAGGAAGTATGGGCGATTCGGGACTGTCGTTCACCAGGGTAAAGCCCATCCCAATATTTCCATGTTTGTCGATATTTATGCTGCCACACCAGCGGTCGCTATCATCGGGCGCATAGGTCCCTTCCTGATAAATTTGCCAGTCCTGATTTTCGCCAGGCTGCCGCAGCTCGTACCATCTTATTCCCGCATGCTCTGCAATTCCCGGATCTACATCTACCACAAAATTAAATACAACCGAGTTATGGGTAGCAAACCTCCTGTAAGAAGTTGGATACATCAAGGCTCCCTGTAAGGCATCGAGTTCGGGTTTGTTAAAAGGCTGGGCAAGATTTGAAAAACCTCCGCCGTCAAAAGTGCTTTTAAAAGGGGTTAAGCCTTCGGAAGGCGTAATTTCCTGCGCTTCCTTAATGGTGGAATTTCCCAAATTATTCCAGTCTACATTGACCAGCCATATTTTAAGATGGTCTACATTCACCCCCATCCAGGAATCATCCTGAAAATAGATTACCGGCATATTCCCCGGTGGCGGTGGCTCGCTGCCCGTGGCGTTAAAAGCCGCCGGACTGTAAAAGCCGTTGTTCCTCACCCCCGGAAGCGGAAAGCCCACATGCCTGGCTGCCTCTCCCCTTAGCATCTTTTCCCTTTCAAGCACAAATACCACCTCGCTGATCTCGGGATCATCGAGATCCTGGTTTGTGGTCACGTAATAGCCGTCACTCCACAAAAAAAATTTAGGATAATCCGGGAATGTTCCCGTGGCAAACCTGTAAGTATACCAGCCGTCATTGACCGGGTCTGGCCCTTTGGAAACAGCTACCAGCAGTGCATTGGTGGGATCAACTTTATTGGGGCAGCCCTGCACGGGATTATAGGGGCAACCGGCAAATTGGGTGATGAGAAACCTGTCGGCAAACTGATCGTAAAGTACAATAGGATCTCCCAGCCTTTCCCCCGAGAATTCACCTCCCAAAGAGGCTATATCGGTAGGCGGCAGGAGGACGTTCCCCTGTTTGTCAAAAACCGAGAAACCCGAATTATAGGCGTTTACATAGTGATTTGGCCCGGCAGCACCGGTAGGGTCTGTAGGGGTATGAAAAAGATTGGCGGCATCAAAAGAGAGGATAGCCTGTTTCACGGGAATGGTCCCTTTCTTTTCCTGCAACGCTGCGTCTACACCTTTAGGATATCCTTTCCCCGGCACCACCCTGTTGGCAGTGCGGTTCTTCGGGTTTACTTCTTTTCTTTCACTTACAGCCGGGATCAATTCTTTGGCAGAGAGAGGCGCAGAGACTGAAGGTTTTGCGACTCCCTGTGAAATTGGGCCCAAGAGTTCCTTCTCCTGGGCAGAAACATGCAATTCCAGGAACAGAACGAGAAAAAGAAAAAAATAATTTTTCAGCATAAAGCAAACTTTGACCAATAAATGTAATGATTTAGGATGAGCAGGAACAAAAAAAAGAACAATTCACACGGAATTGTTCTTTTTTTTAACTCATTTTTGGATGGAAAAAAGCTACTTTTTCATCCAGTGTTTAAAACCGGTTTCTTCGGAAATCACTTTGGAGATTTCGGCAATCGGGATCCGTTTTTGTTCCATGGTATCTCTGTACCTCACAGTTACCATGCGGTCTTCAAGAGAATCGTGATCTACGGTGATACACAAAGGTGTACCCGAAGCATCCTGCCTCCTGTACCTGCGCCCAATAGCATCTTTCTCATCATACTGTACATTGAAATCCCACTTAAGCTCTTCAATGATCTCCTGTGCCAGTTCGGGGAGGCCGTCTTTTTTAACCAGCGGCAAAACAGCAGCTTTATAAGGTGCAAGTATTGCAGGTAGTTTAAGAACAGTACGTGAACTGCCATCTTCGAGCTCTTCTTCTTTAAGAGAGGCCGAAAGCACAGCCAGGAACATCCTGTCAAGACCTATTGAGGTTTCTATCACGTAAGGCACGTAATTTTCCTTGAGTTCAGGATCGTAAAAACGAAGCTTTCGGCCCGAGAATTCTTCATGGGCTTTAAGGTCAAAATCGGTGCGGGAATGTATCCCTTCAAGTTCTTTGAAACCAAAGGGGAAATTAAATTCAATATCTGTTGCGGCATTGGCGTAATGAGCCAGTTTATCATGATCGTGGAAGCGATAATTTTCTTCACCAAGACCCAGTGAAAAATGCCATTTTTGGCGCACTTCTTTCCAGTGCTCGTACCATTTTAGTTCTTCTCCCGGCCTTACAAAGTATTGCATCTCCATTTGCTCAAACTCCCTCATCCTGAAAATAAACTGCCTTGCGACTATTTCATTTCTAAAGGCTTTTCCCGTTTGGGCAATCCCGAAAGGAATTTTCATTCTTCCGGTTTTCTGAACATTAGAGAAGTTCACAAAGATCCCCTGTGCAGTTTCGGGCCTTAAATAAAGGTTTGATGCTGTTTCAGAAGAAGCCCCCAGCTTGGTGCCAAACATAAGGTTAAACTGCCTCACCTCGGTCCAGTTACGGGATCCGGTTTCAGGATCGGCAATATCAAGTTCTTCGATAAGGGCCTTTACGTCCTTTAGATCTTCATTGGTAAGGGAGCGGCCAAGGCGTTCAAGGATTTCCGTTCTTTCGGAAAGGTAACGCTGCACGCGTTCATTGGTGTTTACAAATTGCTCTTCATCAAAAGCTTCCCCAAAGCGTTTGCGCGCTTTTTCGATCTCCTTTTGCGCTTTCTGAAGGATCTTTTCTGCATGATCTTCAACCAGTACATCGGCCCGGTATCGCTTCTTAGAATCTTTATTGTCAATAAGCGGGTCGTTAAAGGCATCAACGTGGCCCGATGCTTTCCAGGTAGTAGGATGCATGAGAATAGCGGCATCTATACCTACTATTTCCTGGTGCAGCTGCACCATGCTTTTCCACCAGTAATCCCTGATATTTTTTTTGAGTTCTGCTCCGTTTTGTCCGTAGTCATATACCGCACTCAGGCCGTCATAGATTTCGGAAGAAGCAAAAATATACCCATACTCTTTGGCATGGGATATTACGTTTTTAAAAAGGTCTTCTTGTTTTGCCATAAAGCAAAAATAAAAAAACCGCCCCGATTCAAGCCAGGGCGGTGGAATTAATTAATTTTTTGTTTTACCTGAGACTAAATCCTGTTGCCCCTATCAAATTAGCCCCTTCGTAAACCAGTACTTTATAGGAGCCTTCAATTAGGCGGTCAGGATTGATATTGGCCAACAGGCACACGTCAAGCTCATCATTTTCATAGTACACTTTTGAGGCGGCACTGTAAACCATAACGCCGCCATCGTGCTGTACGGCAATTTGGTCTCCCACCAGTTCGTTGTTGGGGTTGTAAACCTGCACGTAAATATTTTTGTCTCCCGCGGAAGCCAGGGTATTTGGCGTGATGGTGAAACAGGTTCTAATCTTATCTACTCTTCGGGTGCGGTCGTTCTCTACCAGCCTTCCGCTGTTTCGCTCAATGACTCCTTCGCCTCTCAAATTACTTAGTTTAAGCTGGGCGGCGCGGTCAATTTTTGAGGCCATGGTCTGGTTTTGAACCTGCAGGGAATCTGAAATTCTCGTTCTTTCAAGCAGCATGTTATTGGTGCTGTCAATTTCGGTGATAAGTCGTTGGTTTTGATTGCTAAGACTGTCTACCACCCTGAACAACTGCTCTTTTTCAGCCTTTAAATTACTCACTTCCCTGCGATAGCGCGAAATTAACGCCAGGTTAGCTTCCATATCCTGCACCGAATCGCGCAAAGCCAGAATCCTGTTCCTGGCTGCGGTCAGTTCAGAATCAAGACCTTCGTTCTCGGCAATTGCCTCGTCGTATTTTAGAATTAAATCGTTAAGCTCCCCTTCTATAACAGCTTTTTCCTGCTGTAGTAATTCCTGGTTCTCCTTTTCGTCATTATAAAACTTTATGGTATAAATACCCAGTGCAACCAAAGCGACTGCCAAAACCCCGGTAAGGATCTTTAAGGCATTATTACTCTTCTGGTCTGACATAACAAATGATTTTTAACGGTTTAGTTTTGTAAATTTAGGAGTTTTAATCAGGCTAAGACCAATTTGTTAACAAATGTTTCACGATTTCCTTAACCTTCTTTACCCTAAACTCTGTTATGGATGTGAATCTGGCCTTCTGGCCCATGAGCACATACTATGTACGTCCTGCCTTCACGGGTTGCCGGTAACCAATTATCACCTGGAGAAAGACAATGCGGTTGAGAAGGTTTTCTACGGAAGGATCCCTGTTGAAAACGCCACCTCCCTCCTGTTATTTGAGAAGAAAGGCGTGGTTCAAAAACTCATCCACAACCTTAAATACCGGGGTCATGAAGAAATAGGGCCCTTTTTGGGAGCCTGGCTGGGAAACGAATTAAAAGATCTCCCGCAATGGCAGCAAGTGAACATGGTTATTCCTGTCCCCCTCCACCAAAAAAAGCTTAAAACGAGAGGCTTTAACCAGGTAGATAAATTTGGGCGCGAAATTGCCAAAGCATTAAAAATTGACTACCGGGATGACCTTTTACTCAAGATCACTTCTACCGAAACTCAAACAATCAAAAAGAGAATTGCCCGCTGGGGCAGCATAGATGAAACCCTGACTGTTCAAAACCCTTCTGCCCTGCAAAATGCACACGTGCTGCTGGTAGACGACCTGGTTACCACCGGTGCCACACTTGAGGCCTGCGCTCACAAACTCCTGCAAAACCCAAGGGTGAAAATTAGCATAGCCACCATGGCCGTTACCCATTAGCGGCTTCAGGATTAAAAGAATAAATTGTTTCTTTGTAACAAATTTCATTTTATGAAACGTGCCGGTGTAAACTTCCTGCTCATCCTTACCATTATTATCGCCTTTGCGGCCTGCGCAAAAAGAGGTACGCCCGATGGCGGCCCGAGAGATATGGAGCCTCCCCGTTATGTTAGGGCCAAGCCGGAGAATTTTACCACCAGTTTTGATGCAGATGAGATCAGGATCTATTTCAATGAATACGTTAAGCTCACAAACCCGCAGCAACAAATAATCATATCGCCGCCAATGGATCCACGGCCCGAGATCACCCCTTTGGGAACCGCCAGCAAATCTATTCGCATCAGGATCAACGATACTTTACAACCCCGTACCACTTATACCATTAACTTCGGAAGAAGCATTACCGATAACAACGAGTCCAACCCCCTTAGTTTTTTCACCTATGCGTTTTCCACAGGCCCTTATATCGATTCCCTTTCGCTGCGAGGCAGCGTGAAAGATGCTATCCTTCGGGCACCCGATCCTTTTATTTCGGTGATGCTCTATGAAGTAGACTCCACTTATTCAGATTCTGTGATCTACACCCGGGTTCCCAGGTATGTTACCAATACGCTCGACAGTGCTACCACTTTTCAGCTCAACAACCTCAAGCAGGGTACTTATCAACTGGTGGCCATGCGCGATGTGAACAACAATTACACTTTTGAACCGCGTACCGATAAAGTTGCATTTTCTGACGAATACATTACTATTCCTACAGATGAGGAATTTGATCTCACCCTGTTCACCGAAATTCTGGAAGGAAAATTTGAAAGGCCTCAATTAAAGTCTCAACAGCATCTCATTTTTGGATACACCGGACTCATCCTGGCCGATAGTATTTCAATCACGCCTCTTGACGTACCTGCCAGTTTTGAAGACAGGATCACCAAAGATGCTGCAACAGACACCCTGCATTACTGGTACAAACCTTATGCCGAGCGTGACACCCTCAAATTCCTTGTGGAAACCCCGCGGATGAGCGACACTGTTATTGCCCGGCTGCGAAATGCCAAGCGCGACACCCTGCTCTTTAACGTAGAACCCAAGTCCAGCCTCGGCTTCCAGGAAGATTTGAACATCATTCCCACCGTGCCCCTTGAGCAGATTAATGATTCCCTCATCAGCCTTACCCGCAGCGACAGTACCTCAGTGCCCTTTACCGGCACTTATGACAGGTGGAACAATGTTTACCGGCTGTCATTTGATAAATCTGAAAAGCAAAAATACCAGCTCCTGGCCCTGCCGGGTGCCTTTACAGATTTCTTCGGAAGGCAAAACGACACCATCACGGCCCAGGCCTCAACGCCTGCCCTGGCCGAGCGCGGAAATGTTATTGTGAACCTCACAGGAGTTGAAGATTTCCCGGTGATCGTTCAGGTTACTTCGGAAAAAGGCGAGGTGATAGCCGAAGAATATTCTACCGGCAGTAATGTAATCAATTTCAATAACCTCAAACCCGGCAGTTACCTGCTACGGCTCATTTATGACCGCAATGAAAATAACATTTGGGACACCGGAAGTTTTCTAAAGAGAAAACAGCCCGAAGTAGTGGTTTATTACCCCGAACCAATTAGCGTGAGAGCCAACTGGGACGATAACTACACTTTTAACGCCAGCCCTGCAGCTGCTATTCCTCGTTCAGATGTACCGTAAACCGGTCGCGGTCCTGTAAGAACTTCAGCTGGGAACGGGTATCTTTTAAATGCTGCCTGTCCAGCTTTACCAGTTCAGTAAATTCTTTTTCCTGCAGGTTGGAAGAGATTTGTTTTCCGAGGCAGTTATAAACAGCCGAGTGCCCTATATAATCGAGGTCACTGCCATCGCGGCCCACCCGGTTCAATCCAATGCAGTAACTCATATTTTCTATTGCACGGGCCTTTAAAAGGGCGTCCCAGGCCACAATTCGGGCTGCCGGCCAGTTTGCCACGTAGATAAGCAGGTCGTAATCTACGGTGTTGCGGGACCAGACAGGGAAACGAAGGTCATAACACACCAGCGGGCAAATCTTCCAGCCTTTGTAGTCAACAATAAGCCTGTCGCGCCCCGAGGCATAAGTTTCATCTTCTTTAGCAAGGCTGAAGGTATGCCGCTTATCATATTTTTGGGAGGAACCGTCGGGATAAACAAAATACAGGCGATTGTAGAAATTGCCTTTATCTGAAATGATGAGGCTACCGGTAACCGCCGCATCTTTTTCCGCAGCCATTTTCTGCATCCACTTAAAAGTGGGGCCTTTGTGAGGTTCAGCAAGGTTTTGGGCATTCATGGAGAAGCCGGTAGAGAACATTTCGGGCAGGATAATTAAATCGGTTTCCTGCGGAAGTTCTTTTATTTTCCTCTCAAAAAGGGCTTTATTGTCTTCGATTTTCTCCCATTCCAGGTGGGCCTGAAGGAGTGCGGTGTTTAAAATTTCTGCCATACGTAAAGTTATAAAAAATGCTGTTTTCCCTGCTAAATGCATGTTAAATGGTTGCATTGGCGGGCGAAGTTGAATAGTTTTAAATTGAAAAATTAAAGCTATGAGTTTACAATCATTTTTTGAAAAAGATAGTTTCCCGTCAAATACTTCCCGCGGAATCCTCGCCGGCTTTGTGGCCGGCCTGGTGGGAACGGCCGTAAAAGCCGGCGTTGAGCGTTTTCTCGAAGTACGAAAAATAGATCAGCGGTCGGCGCAGATCAAAGTGATGGATAAGTTCTCTACCAAACTGATAGGCTCTCCCATAAAGCTCGAAAATGAAGGCATTGTGGAACAACTGGTCAACCTGCCGCTGGGTGCCACCGTAGGGGCTATTTATGGCTACGGAAAAAGGGATAAAGACGAGATGAACATGCTCGATGGAGCCATACTCGGCGCCACGACCTGGGCGTCAACCCATGAAACAAGTTTACCGCTGATGGGCCTTGACAAAAGCCCCGAAAAAGTACCCTTTAAAACCCAGGCACATGAGCTGATTGCCCACGTGGTTTTTGGGGTAACTACCGAAATTGTGCGGTCTTATATCAATGACAGCCTTAGAAATCACGAGGAAGAAAAGTGATTTTATTTTATCCTGTTTAAGATCTCTGCGGCCTTTTCAAGAGTTTGATTAGTTTTGGCAAAACAGAACCTCAACTGCCGGTGATCAATCTGGTCTTTATTAAATACAGAAACCGGGATGCTGGCAATACCAAATTCTTTTATGAGCCTGCGGGAGAAATCCACGTCGGGCTCATTGGTTATTTCTGAATAATCCAGAAGCTGAAAGTAAGTCCCTTTTGAAGGTACCGCCTTAAAGGCTGAATCTTTTATTAGATCCAGAAACCTATCTCTCTTTTCCTGATAAAACCTTCCCAGGTCGAGATAATGTTCAGGCGATTGGAGGTATTCGGCGAATGCCCGCTGGGTAGGATGATGTACACAGAAGACATTAACTTCCATCACTTTCCATATTTCGGCCATGAGTTCTTCCGGAGCTACACAATAACCCATTTTCCAACCGGTGTTGTGAAATGTCTTTCCAAAAGAAGCACAAATAATTGCCCTTTTTGAGAGGTTAGGAAAAGCCGAGGCGCTATAATGTCTGGCTTCATCAAAAACTATATGCTCGTACACCTCGTCGCTTAAAAGAATAATATTTGTGTCTTCTAAAAGTGCTTCCAGCTGTTGCATTTCTTCTTTGCTGAAAACATTTCCACTGGGATTGTGGGGCGTGTTAATGATGAGCATCCGGGTTTTGGAAGTGATCTTCTGTTTGATCTCCTCAATATTCAATTTATACCCTTTTCCTTCAAGTTGCAGCAGCACCGGAATGCCGCCATTCAGCTTAATAGCGGGTTCATAAGAGTCGTAAGCCGGTTTGAGCACTATCACTTCATCGCCTGGATTTACAAAGGCTGTAATTGCCAGGAATAAAGCCTGTGTAGCCCCGTTGGTCACTGTTATTTCCTTATTTTCGTCATACCTTTTGCCATGCAGCTTTTCTATCTTATCAATTATTTGCTCCCGCAGCTGCTTTATCCCGGCTAGAGGAGCATATTGATTGTAACCATCATTCATTGCCTGCGCAACCAGATCCTTAAGCTTTTGATCTGTTTCGAAATTAGGATAACCTTGAGATAAATTGACAGCATCATGCTCAAATGCCATTTTTGACATCACTGAGAAAATACTGGTCTCGTGCTTCGGAAGCTTGGAAGATATATTGCTGACTCCGGTCATTGGTTTTTTTAATAAGTTCCAAAAAAAATCCCGAACTGCAAAGTCCGGGATCTTCAGAAATACAAGGTGTCAAAAATGCTATTTTACACTGGCTCTTAAATACTCCCTGTTCATACGGGCAATGTTCTCAAGAGAAATTCCTTTTGGGCATTCAATTTCGCAGGCCCCGGTATTGGTACAGTTACCAAAACCTTCCTTGTCCATTTGTTCTACCATGGCCAGTACCCGGCGGTCGGCCTCAACTTCTCCCTGGGGCAGCAAGGCCATCTGGCTTACCTTGGCCGAGGTGAACAACATGGCACTCGCATTCTTACATGCTGCCACACAGGCACCGCATCCAATACAGGTGGCGGCGTAAAATGCTGCATCGGCTTTATCTTTTGCAACCGGAATGGAGTTCGCATCCTGCGTATTTCCTGATGTGTTTACTGAAATATATCCTCCTGCCTGCTGAATCCTCTCAAAAGAAGTACGGTCTACAACTAAATCTTTGATCACAGGGAAGGCCTTGGCACGAAAAGGTTCAATCGTGATGGTATCTCCATCTTTGAACATTCTCATGTGCAACTGGCAGGTAGTAATACCTCTATCCGGTCCGTGCGGCTCTCCGTTGATCTGTAAGCTACAGGTTCCGCAGATCCCTTCACGGCAATCGTGATCAAAGACCACCGGCTCTTCTCCTTTGTCAATCAATTCCTGATTAAGTACATCGAGCATCTCCAGAAAAGACATATCGGGCTCCACCCCTCCCAATTGGTAGGTTTGGATTGCCCCTTTTGAAGCGGCATCTTTTTGACGCCATATTTTTAACGTTAAATTCATTTTGTTATAGTATTGAGCATTGAGTATGAAGTATTGAGAGGGTGAAAATCTCACTTCTCAATTCTAACTTCTCAATTCTATTTATAGCTTCTCGTTTTAACTTCAATATTTTCGTATACCAGGTCTTCTTTATGTAAGACTGCATCGGCAGGTTCACCGGTGTATTCCCAGGCGGCAACATACATAAAGTTCTCGTCGTCACGTAGGGCTTCCCCTTCTTCGGTTTGGTATTCCTCTCTAAAATGCCCACCACAAGACTCTTCCCTGTGCAGTGCATCTTTAGCGAAAAGTTCCCCAAGTTCAAGGAAATCGGCTACCCTTCCGGCTTTTTCAAGCTCTGGGTTCATGCCGTCGATGGTTCCGGGAACACGTACGTCTTTCCAGAATTCTTCTCTTAAAGCTTTAATTTCTGAAATAGCTTCTTTCAATCCGGTTGCATTTCTCGACATACCAACTTTATCCCACATGATCTTTCCAAGACGCTTGTGGAAATAGTCAACAGACTTTGTTCCTTTGGTATTCACAAAACGCTCAAGTTGCTCACGTATCTTTCTCTCGGCTTCATCAAACTCGGGCGAATCGGTTGGGATCTTTCCAGTTCTAATGTCGTTGGCAAGATAATCTCCCATGGTGTATGGCAGTACAAAGTAGCCATCGGCAAGCCCCTGCATCAAAGCTGAAGCTCCAAGGCGGTTAGCCCCGTGATCGGAGAAGTTGGCTTCCCCGGCGGCATAAAGCCCGGGCACAGTTGTTTGCAGGTTGTAGTCAACCCAAAGTCCGCCCATGGTATAGTGAACAGCAGGGTAGATCTTCATTGGGGTTTCGTACGGATTCTCGTCTACGATTTTCTCGTACATTTGGAAAAGGTTTCCGTATTTAGCCTCAACCACAGCTTTTCCAAGCTCCCGTATCTGCTCTTCGGAAGCATTTTCTATTTTTTGTGTGGAAACCGCCTCTCTTCCGTAGCGCATAAAAGCAGCGCTAAAGTCAAGATAAACAGCTTCTCCTGTTTTATTTACCCCAAACCCGGCATCACAACGCTCTTTTGCAGCCCTGGAAGCCACGTCTCGAGGTACCAGGTTACCAAACGCAGGATAACGTCTTTCCAGATAGTAATCCCTGTCTTCTTCGGCCAGTTGAGTGGGCTTCAGCCTTCCTTCGCGGATTGCCTTTGCATCCTCCAGTTTCTTCGGAACCCAGATCCTACCGTCATTCCGAAGGGATTCAGACATCAGCGTCAATTTAGACTGATGCTCTCCCGAAACCGGAATACATGTTGGGTGAATTTGAGTGAAACAAGGGTTGGCGAAAAATGCTCCTTTTTTGTGCACTTTCCAGGCAGCAGTAACATTACTTCCCATCGCATTGGTAGAAAGGTAGAACACGTTACCGTATCCTCCTGAAGCAATTACCACGGCATGTGCGCTGTGCCTTTCAATCTCACCGGTTACCAGGTTACGGGCAATGATCCCACGGGCTTTTCCACCTACAAGCACCACATCAAGCATTTCATGACGGGTGTAAGATTTAATTTTTCCGCGGTTAATCTGGCGGTTCATGGCCGAATAGCAGCCTAAAAGTAACTGCTGCCCGGTTTGGCCTTTTGCGTAAAAGGTACGGGAAACCAGTACCCCTCCAAACGAACGGTTGTCGAGCAAACCACCGTATTCACGTGCAAAGGGAACCCCCTGAGCTACACACTGATCAATAATATTACCCGAAACTTCTGCTAAACGATACACGTTAGCTTCACGGGCACGGTAATCTCCTCCTTTAACAGTATCGTAGAAAAGACGGTAATCTGAATCCCCATCCCCCTGGTAGTTCTTTGCTGCATTGATTCCTCCCTGTGCCGCGATTGAGTGCGCACGACGTGGGGAATCCTGGTAGCAGAAAGTCTTTACGTTGTATCCCAGCTCTGCCAAAGTAGCGGCTGCGCTACCCCCGGCAAGACCTGTTCCTACTACAATAATGTCGATATTCCGTTTGTTGGCGGGATTGACAAGATTGATCTTATTTTTATGATTGACCCACTTATCGGCCAGTGGCCCCTGTGGTACTTTAGAATCTAATACTCCCATAGCTTATATTTTTTCAAGTACGAAATAGATGTAAAACGGAATGATAGCAAACAGTAGCGGCACAATGATAGAGAATGCCACTCCGGTCTTCCGCACAAAATTGTTGTACTTGGGGTGGTTTATTCCCAAAGACTGGAATCCGCTGCCAAATCCGTGGTACAGGTGGAAACCGATAGCGATCATGGAAATAAGGTAAATAATGGCCCATACAAGACCCATCTCGGCATCCTGAAACGTTCTAATGGTAAGGGTGTAAAGGTCTTTTACAGTCTCCCCGTTGGCAGTTTGATACACGGTATCATCAAGACCCCCAAACTTCATTTCCCCCCAAAAGTTGATTAAATGGATCACGATAAACGCCAGGATCACGGTTCCAAGAATCCCCATGTTCCTTGAAGACCACTTTGAGTTTGTAGCCGGTTTAAAGCTCACATAACCCTGGGGCCGGGATTTACGGTTGTTCACTGTAAGAACGATCCCATCGATGACGTGAAAAAGTATACTCGCAAAAGTTACTATAGACAGCACCCTGACGATAGGATTGGTGGTCATGAAAAGCGCGTACTCATTGAATTGATCTCTCGCACCCTCTCCAGTAGCCAACAGCTGCAGGTTCCCTGCAAGATGGCCCACCAGGAATAAACATAGAAACAGGCCTGTGAAAGCCATCCAGTACTTTTTTGCAAGTGATGACTTTAATAGCGCAGATTTTGCCATAAAATTTGTGATTGTTTTAGTAAAGTAAAAGCAAAAATACGCCCTTTCACTTCATTAGCAAACATTCACCTCCAATTACGCTTTATTTAGAACAAATATAAAGAAGGCGCAAAAGGCTATTGTTTAGAGGAATGAGCTTAAAAAATGCCGCAGCAACAACAGGAACTAAAACGTTATTTAACACTATTCAACAGCAGATCACGAACCTCCCTCATCAAATTGCGGAGTCTTCCAGGATTTCGACGGCTTCTCGGTTTAAATTTTTAAATTTGTGGCACACACTAAAAAATACTCATGAAATATCACCAAATAGACCGCAAGCTGTTCATCAAGAACAGAAAGAATTTTACTGAAAAAATGCAGCCTAAAAGCCTGGCGGTATTCAATTCCAATGACATTTACCCTATTGGAGCCGACAGTACCATGCCCTTTCAACAGGCCAGGGACCTTTTCTACCTTAGTGGCGTAGATCAAGACAAAAGCATCCTGGTGCTATTTCCCGATGCCCCTTCAGAAAAACACAGGGAAATGCTTTTCCTTACCGAAACCAATGACCACATTGCTGTTTGGGAAGGTGAAAAACTCACCAAAGAGAAAGCATTTGAAGTATCAGGCATCAAAAATGTCTTCTGGCTCAAAGATTTTGAAAAAGTCTTTTTTGAAGTTATGACCCAATGTGACACGGTATACTTCAATACCAACGAACATTACCGGGCAAATGTGGAGACCGAAACCCGCGAAGCCAGGTTCATCAAATGGTGCAAAGAGCAATTCCCGGCGCACCGGGTGGCAAAGAGCAACCCTATCCTGCAGCGCCTGCGCTCGGTAAAAGACCCTATTGAACTCGACCTTATGCAGCAGGCCTGTAATATTACCGAAAAAGCCTTCCGCAGAGTTTTAAAATTTGTAAAACCGGGAGTTTGGGAATATGAGATCGAAGCCGAATACTGGCACGAAATGATCCGCAACCGCTCTAAAGGTTTCGCCTATACTCCTATCATCGCGAGCGGAAATAATGCCAACGTGCTCCACTACATTGAAAACAACCAGCAGTGTAAAGAAGGGGAATTAATCCTTCTGGACACAGGTGCCGAATATGCCAATTATGCGAGCGACCTTACCAGGACTATCCCAGTTTCCGGAAGGTATACCAAACGCCAGAAAGAAGTTTACAAGGCCGTGAACCGCGTGAAGAACGACGCTACAAAAATGCTTGTTCCCGGCACCGATTGGGCCGAATACCACAAGGAAGTTGGCAAGCTTATGACTTCAGAGTTACTGGGCCTCGGACTTCTGGATAAAGCTGATGTTCAAAATGAAGACCCCGAATGGCCGGCATACAAGAAATACTTCATGCACGGCACTTCTCATAATATAGGGCTTGACACGCATGACTACGGATTACTTTACGAGCCCATACAGGCAAATATGGTCTTTACCGTAGAACCCGGAATTTATATCCCAGATGAAGGCTTCGGAATTAGACTGGAAGACGACGTGGTGATCCAGGAAAAAGGAGAACCTTTTAATTTGATGCGCAATATCCCTATTGAAGCCGATGAGATTGAAGAGATCATGAATTCATAGAATCCAGCGTTGCAAATTATGATTCAAAGCCACGAATGCACAGATCACCAGTGAATTCGTGGCTTTTTAAATGTATAAAGATTGGGGTATCGATAATAAACAGCATCTTAAACTCACAGCTAAACGCCAATAGCCATAAACTTCAACAAGATGAAGATAAAATTTCAGGAAACGGAGATCCATTATTCAATAGTTGGAGAAGGTGAAACAACTGTACTGCTGCACGGATTTTTAGAATCTTCGGAAATCTGGGAAGATTTCCTGCCCGGGTTCTCAAAATACGGCAGAATCATCAGCATTGACCTGCCGGGGCATGGCAAATCGGGCGTTATTTCTGAAGTGCACAGCATGGAATTAATGGCCGAAGCTGTTTATGCCGTTCTGCAAGCCACAGGTGTCAAAAAGGCCAATTTTATAAGTCATTCCATGGGCGGTTACGTGAGCCTGGCATTCCTGCAACAACATCCTGAAATGGTCAATGCCCTCCTGCTCCTCAATTCTACCCCACAGGCCGATAGTGAAGAGAAAAAAGAGATAAGAGATCGCTCTGTTGAACTGGTGCAGCGAAATAAGAAAGCATACATCAGCATGGCCATCAATAATCTGCTGTCAGCCCGCAATGCCACATCATTTTCCGAAGAAATAGAAGAGCTGAAGCATAAAGCCATGAAATTCCCAACTAAAGGCATCACCGCAGCTTTAAAGGGAATGAAAATACGTTCAGCAAAAACAGAAGCCCTTAAAAATCACAAATCACAAAAGACCATCGTTGCCGGCAGTGAAGATCCCTTAGTAGAAATTGGCGCACTAAAAAGCCTGGCCGAAAGCTGTGGCTGTACGTTCATCGTTTTTCCCGGCGGACATCTTTCCTACATTGAAAATAAAGAACAATTCAGGAAATTATGCTTTTCATCGAAAAAGTGAGTTATTTAACTGATTTTTAGGAAAGTTTTATTATTTTCCTACTTTGAAATTACCCTCCAAAACCCTATAGATGGAAAATAAAATCCCCCGTTTGTTTTCTCCCAACGCCTGGATATGCGCTGTCTTTAGCCATAACTTTACAGTTTCTCAAAGGATAACAGACCATATCAAAGAGTACAAATGTACCCGCTGCGGACAGGAAATGACCGATACCGCCCAGGGCTTTATCGCCAAACTCACCCCTAAATTCAGGGAAACCAACGCTTATATTGCAAAGATTCACAAACGCAGGCGTTCGAGAAAAGTGTTTGCTGAAAATGACTTTTCCAGGGCTTCTTAGTCCTTTTTATCCATGGCATTCCAGCCGCGGGCAATCAACTCGATCTTTTGATTGGCGCGGGTAATTAAATGCATACCTTCACTTTGCTGGGTCATGTGCCCAATTACCGTAAAATTAGGGTTCCCCTTAATCTTGTCATAGTCTTTTTGATCTACGGTGAACAGCAGCTCATAATCTTCGCCCCCACTTAAAGCAATGGTGGTACTGTCTAGCTGAAATTCTTCACACACAGAAATCACCGCCGGATCTAACGGAATTTTCTCTTCAAACAAATTCACCCCTGTTCCGGAGTTTTTGCACAAGTGGATGATCTCAGAAGAAAGACCGTCACTTATGTCGATCATAGAAGTCGGTTGCAGGTCGAGGGCTTTAAACAAAGGCGGGATATCCTGGCGGGCTTCAGGCTTAAGCTGCCTTTCAATCAAATACGTGTAAGGATCGAGGTCTGGCTGTGAATTTGGGTTTACTTTAAACACCTGCTTTTCCCTTTCGAGCACCTGCAGCCCCATATATGCGGCACCAAGATCTCCGGTGACTACCAGGAGGTCATTTTCTTTGGCGCCGCTCCTGTACACCACCTCTTCTTCCTTTGCGGCACCCAGGGCGGTAACACTAATGATCATGCCCGAGTTTGAGGAAGTTGTATCCCCCCCAACCACGTCTACCTTATACAGTTTTGCAGCAAGTGCAATACCCGAATAAAGCTCTTCAAGAGCTTCTACAGGAAAGCGATTGGAAACCGCAATAGAAACGGTGATTTGACGGGCTTTTGCATTCATCGCGTACAAATCGGACAAATTGACCATTACCGCCTTGTAACCCAAATGCTTCAGCGGCATGTAAGACAGGTCAAAATGCACGCCTTCCACGAGAAAATCGGTAGTAACCACTACTTTCTCATCTTTAAAATCGAGTACTGCCGCATCATCCCCAATGCCCTTTATAGTGTTTTCGGGGGTGATCCCGAAGTTACGGGTTAGGTGATCAATAAGTCCAAATTCACCGTATTCTGAAAGGCTTGTCCTGTTTTCGTTACTGTTTTCAAACATAATCCTTATACATGAGTTTCGGCAAAATTAAGGCTTAAATGTTCATTTAAAGAAAGATGTGTTCAAAAAGGCATTTTTGAAAGGAGAAGAGCCATAGCAACAATCTGTTTAATTCTGAAAATGAAAATGTTAGCCTTACTTCCTAAAGAAATTACAGAAGTACGGCAAATAGCCGATGCCAATGCCCGAATTCATTTTTCTGATGGTTTTTACCATGGTAAAACCTATTGTTTGTATTATATTTGCATTTAATTTAGAATTAATCTTTATAGCGATGATAAAGGTAAGTGAAAACGCCAAAAAGAGAATAGCTGCCCTTATGCAGGAGGATGGTTTTGATGCCATGCAGGACTTTGTTCGGGTAGGCGTGAAGAGCGGCGGGTGTTCGGGCCTTTCGTATGATCTTAAATTTGATCATTCAAAGGCAGAAGATGACAGGCTTTTTGAGGATAACGATATCAAGATCGTCGTTGACAAAAAAAGCGTGTTGTACCTGGCGGGAACCATCCTGGAATATTCGGGCGGCCTTAACGGGAAAGGTTTTGTTTTCAACAATCCAAATGCCCAGCGCACTTGTGGATGTGGAGAGTCATTTTCGCTCTAGTGAGCGAAAATGACTTCAGGATTCAAAATTCAAGATTTCAGGAGTAGTAGATGAGTAGTATTACGAAATTTGAGGATTTAGAAATTTGGAAACTGGCCAGAGAAATTTGTTAGAGCTTTATCTTATCAGAGAAAAAAGCAACCTGAAGAGCGATTACCGACTTTATGATCAACTAAATGGTTCTTCCGGTTCAGTAATGGATAATATAGCCGAAGGTTTTGAGAGGAATGGGAATAAAGAGTTTGCTCAATTTCTTTCAATAGCAAAAGCATCCTGTGGCGAGACAAGATCTCAACTGTACAGACTTCTTGACAGGAAATACATAGATGACAAAGAATTTAATGCTTTATATGAGAAAGTTCTCATGCTTGGCAAACAAATTGGAGGGTTTAGGGCATACCTTCAAAATAGCAATTTAAAAGGGAGCAAATTCAAATAATCTTGAATTTTGAACCTTAAATTTGGAATTAGACAAAGATGGCATATACAGAAGACGATTTAAAGAAAGAGCTCGACAATAAAGAGTACAAGTATGGATTTTATACAGACATTCAATCTGATACTTTCCCTGTAGGGCTTAATGAAGATATTGTGCGGGCAATCTCTAAAAAGAAAAATGAGCCTGAGTGGATGACCAACTGGAGGCTGGAAGCTTTTAGGGCATGGCAGGAAATGATTGAACCGGAATGGGCAAATGTTCATTATGAAAAACCTGATTTCCAGAATATTTCCTATTACTCTGCCCCTTCAAAAAAGCCAAAATATGACAGCCTTGATGAAGTAGACCCCGAGTTACTCGATACCTTTAAAAAGCTTGGGATCTCCATTGATGAGCAGAAAAAGCTTGCAGGTGTAGCCGTAGATGTGGTGATGGATTCCGTTTCTGTAACCACAACCTTCAAAAAGACCCTGGCCGAAAAAGGGATTATTTTCTGCTCTATTTCTGAAGCCATTCAGGAGCACCCGGAACTGGTGAAAAAATACCTGGGAACTGTAGTACCTCAAAAAGACAATTTTTACGCAGCTTTAAATTCCGCAGTATTTAGTGATGGTTCTTTTTGTTATATCCCAAAAGGAGTTCGCTGCCCTATGGAGTTGTCTACGTACTTCAGAATAAATCAGGCAGGTACCGGCCAGTTTGAAAGAACACTTGTGGTTGCCGATGAAAGCAGCTACGTGAGTTACCTTGAAGGCTGTACCGCCCCGCAACGTGACGAAAACCAGTTGCACGCCGCAGTGGTGGAACTCATTGCACTTGACGGAGCAGAGATCAAATATTCTACCGTACAAAACTGGTATCCAGGTGATAAACAGGGAAAAGGAGGAGTGTATAACTTCGTGACCAAGCGCGGACTTTGTGAAGCGAACGCCAAAATAAGCTGGACCCAGGTAGAAACGGGATCGGCAGTTACGTGGAAGTACCCGAGTTGTGTGCTGAAAGGAGATAATTCGGTAGGAGAATTTTATTCTATCGCGGTGACCAATGATTTTCAGCAGGCCGATACTGGAACTAAAATGATCCATATTGGAAAAAATACCAGGAGCACCATTATTTCCAAAGGTATCTCGGCCGGAAAAAGCCAGAACAGCTACAGGGGGCTCGTTCAAATAAACAGCAAAGCTGAAAATGCCCGAAATTTCTCTCAGTGTGACTCATTGCTTATGGGAAATAAATGTGGTGCCCACACCTTCCCTTATATTGAAGCAAAGAACAAAACAGCTAAAGTAGAACACGAGGCCACCACCAGTAAAATTGGGGAAGACCAGATTTTCTACTGTAACCAGAGAGGTATTGACACCGAAAAAGCTATTGCCTTGATTGTAAACGGGTTTAGCAAAGAAGTATTGAACAAACTTCCCATGGAATTTGCGGTTGAAGCTCAAAAGTTACTGGAGATCTCCCTGGAAGGATCTGTAGGATAACAATTATGAAAAAAATATATTTTGCATTACTGGCGGCAGGGCTGTTCACGCTCAACGGCTGCGGGGAAGATTCAGACCCCACAGAAGTTGAACCACAGGCCGTAGTGGCAAAAGACAGCATACCTACCATAAAAGGGGATTTTATCTTTCTTGCAGATGCTGCAGTTATAAAAGGTAAAGACTTTATTTATGGAGTGCAGATAGATTCATTAAGCCGCAGACTGGCCGACAGTGTTGCGGAATTTAAAGAAGATGATTTTGACATGGTGCCGGTCACAGTAAAAGCGCGCATCCTTCAAAATCCGCGACGCGAAGGTTGGGAAGAACTGGTAGAGATAAAAGAGATCATCGAAATCTCCACACCTCAACCCGATACTTCAGCTGCGCCACGAATTAAAAAAGACATACAAAAACCCTGAGGATTCAGGAAATATTAAAATTATGCTTAAAATAAAGAATTTACACGCCAAAGTAGAAGGCCTTAAAATATTAAAAGGCATAGACCTCACTATAAATGCAGGAGAGATCCATGCTATTATGGGGCCTAACGGTTCAGGGAAAAGCACGCTTTCTTCGGTTATTGCCGGAAAGGAAGAGTATGAAGTAACCCGCGGAGAGATCGTTTTTGAAGGAGAAGAACTTACCGAGTTTGATGCTGAAGAAAGGGCGCATAAAGGTGTATTTCTGTCTTTCCAGTATCCTGTGGAAATTCCTGGGGTGACGGTGACCAACTTTATGCGCACAGTGATCAACGCCAACAGGCAGGCCAAAGGCCTTGAAGATATGCCGGCCAATGAAATGCTGAAAAAGATCCGTGAAAAATCCGAATTGCTTGAAATAGATCGCAAGTTCCTTTCCCGTTCCCTTAACGAAGGCTTTTCGGGAGGAGAAAAGAAGCGAAACGAGATCTTCCAGATGGCCATGTTAGAGCCAAAACTGGCCATACTTGACGAGACAGATTCAGGACTGGATATTGATGCCCTGCGCATTGTGGCTAACGGGGTGAACAAGCTGAGAAGGCCAGACAATGCTACCCTGGTGATCACTCACTACCAAAGATTGCTGGATTATATCATCCCAGATTATGTACACGTGATGCTCGACGGGAAGATTGTAAAATCTGGAGGAAAAGAACTCGCCTACGAGCTGGAAGAAAAAGGATACGACTGGATCAAGGAAGAAGTAGGAGCGTAAGGCGCCAGAAGGCCCTTTAATTTTCCCCTTTTTGGGGAGTAAGAAAAAAGAACAATGGAGCTAAAAGATAAATTATTATCCTCATTCCTGGCTTTTGAAGAGAACGTGGACATGAATAGTGATATTCACGACATTAGAAGCCGGGCAATTAAGGATTTTGAAGAAATGGGCTTCCCCACCAGGAAACAGGAAGCCTGGAAATACACATCCCTTAACAAGGTGTTGAAGCACGATTATACTGTATTTCCAAAAAAACACGACACCATTGATTACCGGGATGTGGAGAAGTATTTCATAGATGATATAGATACTTACAAGATCGTATTCATCGATGGGATCTATGCCTCACACCTTTCGGCTACAACCCACGACAAGATTGATGCCTGCCTGATGTCTTCGGCATTAAACAGCTCGAAATACAAGCCAATTATTGACAATTACTTCAGTACCGTGGCCCCAAAAGAAAGCCTCACCTCTTTAAACACTGCTTTTTCGAGGGAAGGTGCTTTCATCAATATTCCGAAAAACACAATGGCCGATAAGCCCATACAGGTGCTTAATTTCTCTACCGGGAATGAATCGGCCCTGCTGGTGCAGCCAAGAAACCTGATTGTTGTTGGGGAGAACTCGCACGTGCAGATCATTGAAAGGCACCAAAGCCTTACTGATCAACCTGTTTTGACAAATTCGGTTACTGAAGTTTATGCCGATAAAAGAGCAATTGTCGATTACTACAAAATCCAGAATGACAATCACAATGCCTCTTTAATTGACAACACTTTTATTGAACAGCACAGGGAGAGTATTTGTTCTGTACACACTTTTTCTTTTGGTGGAAACCTTACCCGCAATAACCTCAACTATTACCAAAAAGGAGAGCGCATAGATTCTACTTTAAAAGGGATCACCGTAATTGGCGGCAAACAGCATGTTGATCACAACACCCTGGTTCACCACACAGAACCCAACTGTGAGAGCCATCAGGATTATAAAGGTGTATTTGCCGAGTCTTCTACAGGGGTTTTTAACGGAAAGATCATCGTTAATAAAGAGGCTCAGAAAACAAATGCTTTTCAGGCAAATAACAACATTTTACTGGACGATAAGGCCACTATCAATTCCAAACCACAGCTGGAGATCTTTGCCGACGACGTAAAGTGCAGCCACGGATGTACTATTGGCCAGTTAGATGATGAAGCCTTATTCTACCTGCGTTCACGCGGAATTCCGCTAAAAGAGGCGAGGGCACTTTTAATGTACGCCTTTGCAAATAACGTACTCGAAAGTGTCAAAATTCCGGAGCTTAAGGCCAGGATCACAAAAATTATTGCCCTTAAACTCGGGGTGAATGTGGGCTACAGCCTGTAACCCAAAAAAATAAAACTCATGAAAGTTGCCTCTACCAAACCCCACTTTGATGTGGAAACCATTCGAAAAGATTTTCCCATCCTCTCCCGCGAGGTGAATGGAAAACCGCTGGTTTATTTTGACAATGCGGCAACTTCACAAACTCCGCAGCAGGTAATAGACGCTATTGTAGATTATTACACGCGATACAATGCGAACATTCACCGCGGGGTTCACACGCTCTCGCAGGAAGCCACAGATGCTTATGAGCAGGCCCGCATAAAAGTCCAGGAGCATTTTAATGCAGCTAAGGCACACGAAATAATTCTCACTTCGGGTACTACCCACGCCATAAATCTCGTGGCCAGCGGATTTGCTTACCTTCTGAAAAAAGATGATGAGATCATAGTTTCAGCTTTAGAGCACCACAGCAATATTGTGCCCTGGCAGATGTTATGCGAGAAAACCGGTGCAAAGCTGAAAGTGATCCCCATGAATGAAGAGGGAATGCTCAGAATGGATGAGTACGAAAAACTGCTTTCAGAAAAGACAAAACTGGTATTTGTAAACCACGTCTCTAATGCCCTGGGAACCGTAAACCCGGTTGAGGAGATCATTCAAAAAGCACATGCGGTGGGCGCAGCCGTTCTCTTAGACGGGGCACAGGCAGCAGCTCACATTAAGGCAGATGTACAGGCACTGGATGTGGATTTTTATGCAGTTTCGGCCCATAAGATGTGCGGCCCCACTGGTGTGGGAATGCTCTACGGAAAGGAGGAATGGCTTAAGAAACTTCCGCCGTATCAGGGAGGAGGCGAAATGATTGCAACGGTGACTTTTGAGAAGACCACCTATGCCGATCTGCCCCATAAATTTGAAGCCGGAACGCCCGATATTTGCGGCGGCATTGCTTTTGCAGCCGCTCTTGATTACATGAATGCCATAGGCTTCGAAAAGATCGCTGCCTACGAACATGAACTCCTGGAATACGCCACTCAAAAGCTACTCGAAATAGAAGGTTTAAAGATTTACGGAACTTCTTCAGAAAAAACTGCTGTGATCTCTTTCAACATTGGTGAGATACACCCGTATGACATAGGCACTATCATAGACAAATTGGGAATTGCTGTAAGAACCGGCCACCATTGCGCACAACCGGTGATGGATTTCTACAGAATACCGGGAACAGTTCGGGCTTCATTTTCATTTTACAACACTAAAGAAGAAATAGATACATTTGTTGAGGCAGTGAAAAAAGCAAAACAAATGCTGTCATAAATTTCAGGAAATGAGGAAAATACTGCTTTTAATACTCTTTGTAATTTCCCTTTCATGTGCCAATACCATAGATACCGTAACAGAAGAAATTCTGGACGGTGATTACAGGGTGACACAAATTGAGGGACATGATTCGCTGCCCAGGGGCATTGTTTTCAACTTTAACCCTATGGCAAGCAAACTTTCGGGAAATACGGGATGTAATGATTTTTCAGCTCATTACAATCAGCAGGGAAACAACCTGGAGTTTTCCACTCCCATGAATACTAGGAAGTATTGTAAGGGGAAAATGGAAGTAGAAAGACAAATTTTGTCTTCTTTCGAAAAGGTCTCAAAACTGGACCACAATGGCAATGAAATTGTTATTTATTCCAACAATGATGTACCTTTAATAACTTTAACTAAAATCGACTAATAGTGAGCAACATAAAAGAAATACAGGACGAGATTGTAGATGAATTTGCCATGTTTGACGATTGGATGCAGCGGTATGAGCACATGATCGAGCTTGGTAAATCCCTGCCGCTTATAGAAGAAAAATACAAGACCGAAGATAACCTCATTAAAGGCTGCCAGAGTAAAGTGTGGGTTCATGCCGAACTTCAAGGCGAGAAACTGGTTTTCACAGCCGATAGTGACGCTATTATTACAAAAGGCATCATCGCCATTCTCATTCGCGCTTACTCCAACCAGCACCCAAAAGACATTCTGGATGCCGATACAACTTTTATAGATGAGATTGGATTAAAAGAACATTTGTCCCCCACGCGGGCCAATGGCCTTGTGAGTATGATCAAGCAGTTAAAAATGTATGCAGTGGCATATCAAACGCAATTAAATTAAGATGGAACACGCACAGAATTCCGAAGTTTTAGGAGAGAAAATCGTTAGGGTTTTAAAGACCATCTACGATCCCGAAATTCCGGTAGATATATATGAACTTGGGTTGATCTATGATGTTATGGTAAATGAAGATAACGAGATCAAGATCCTTATGACTCTTACTACCCCCAACTGTCCCGTAGCCGAATCTCTGCCTATGGAAGTAGAAGAGAAGATCAAATCTATGGACGAAGTGAAAGACTGCGAAGTTGAGATCACTTTTGACCCGCCATGGAACCAGGATCTTATGAGTGAAGAGGCCAAACTGGAACTGGGAATGCTTTAACAAACAAAACTATCTTTTAAATTTTTATGCCAGAAGAAATTATAAACCGCGTTGCAAACAGTAAATTAGTAACTGTTGACCTGGAGGAATTATACCCTACCGGCGAGCGCGTTATTTTTGACATAAAAGACTGGCTCCTGGAAGGTTTTGTGCTAAGGGAAAAGGAGTTTAGGGCCACTGCAAAGGCACACGACTGGTCGCAGTACACCGGTAAATACGTTGCCCTTACCTGCTCCAGTGAAGCCATAATTCCGGGCTGGGCCTATATGCTGCTAAGCACCTATCTCGCGCCTCACGCCAAAAAAGTGGTTACGGGAGACCTGTCAATGCTCGAAACGATACTTTATACCGAAATCCTGCAAAACCTTGATGTTTCTAAATATGAGGGGCTGCCGGTAATTATAAAAGGCTGCTCGCGCCGACCCGTGCCTCAAAATGCCTATTTACAACTAATCAATAAACTTCAGCCGGTAGCAAGAAGCATCATGTATGGCGAAGCCTGTTCCTCGGTACCGCTGTTTAAAAAGTAGTACATGAAGAAATTTTTACTTTTTACTTTTATTTTATTCGCATTTGCGGCAAACGCCCAGGATGAAAATGAAGACCAGAACGAAACTCCGCCAGATGGATGGACTTCCGAAGGAAAATTCCAGCTGCTCTTTAACCAGTCGGCTTTTAATGCTGAATGGACCGGCGGCGGAACTTCGAGCATGGCTGCCAACCTGGTGCTTGACTACAACCTCAATTATCGAAAGGGAAATTTTACCTGGGACAATAAATTCCTGGCCAATTATGGCCTCACAAAACTGAAGGCTGACGAGTTTACCCGAAAAACCAGTGACCGGCTCGAGATCAACAGCATACTCGGGAAACAGATGGAAGATTCTAACTGGTATTACTCATTTTTCACGAATTTCAGGACCCAGTTCAGCAAAGGCTATGTGTATTCTGAAGACCCCGAAACAGGGCAGCCAACCCGCCGCGAAACCACGCATTTCATATCTCCCGCCTACCTGCAGTTTGGCCCCGGGATGATGTGGAAAAAAAACGAGGATTTCTGGGTCAACCTGGCTCCTGCCACTGCGAGGTTTATCTTTGTGGATCCAGAGTTTACTTCAGTTCCCGGATATGTTGACGGCTCCTATTACGGGGTTGACACCAACAAAAGTACCCGGTTTGAACTTGGGGCTTCGCTGAGTTCCTACTTCAAATATGAGGTGATGACCAATGTGACCATGGAACACAACCTTAGCCTCTACTCCAACTACCTCGACCATCCCGAAAATATTGATATTGATTACCTGCTTAACCTTGATATGGGCATCAATAAGTATCTTTCGGCCAATTTCATCTTTCAGGCCATTTACGATGACAATATCGTAGGCGCATTTCAGGTAAGGGAAGTTTTTGGGGCGGGCTTTACCTATACCTTCTAAAAAAGGCATTTTCAGAAGAAATTTTTCAGCCTTAAATTTAGCTAATGTTTAAGAGCTCTCGCAGTTCGCGGCTTCGGCTTGTAAAAATCATTTATGTAACTTTGTTTCCATAGTCCACCTTCTATGTTAGAAAAAAACAATCTAGAATACGAAAAAGTTGTGCTCATTGGGATCGTCACCCGCGAGCAGAACGAAGAAAAACTCGAAGAATACCTTGACGAACTTGAATTCCTTACTTACACTGCGGGAGGCGAGGTAAAAAAACGGTTTACGCAGAAAATGGACATGCCCAACCCAAAAACCTTTATAGGTACGGGAAAGATGGAAGAAGTGCGTCTTTTTGTTTCTGAAAATGAGATAGGAACTGCCATTTTTGACGACGAACTCTCTCCTGCCCAGCAAAAGAATATCGAAAAGATCCTGAATTGCAAGGTGCTGGACAGAACGAACCTTATTCTTGACATTTTTGCCCAGAGGGCCACAACAAGCTACGCCCGCACGCAGGTAGAGCTTGCGCAGTACCAGTATCTTCTTCCAAGACTTGCCGGGATGTGGACACACCTGGAGCGCCAGCGGGGGGGTATTGGAATGAGAGGGCCCGGGGAAACTGAGATTGAAACCGACCGCCGGATTGTACGTGACAAGATCGCCCTGCTCAAGAAAAAGCTGGAGACCATAGACAAACAAATGGAAGTGCAGCGCGGAAACCGCGGCCAACTGGTGAGAGTGGCTTTGGTAGGTTACACCAACGTGGGAAAATCTACACTTATGAATGTGATTAGCAAGAGTAAAGTTTTTGCTGAAAACAAGCTTTTTGCCACCCTTGATACTACGGTTAGAAAAGTGGTCATCCGCAACCTGCCTTTTTTGCTTACAGATACTGTTGGGTTCATCAGGAAATTACCCACACAGCTGGTAGAATCTTTCAAATCTACGCTTGATGAGGTGCGCGAAGCCGATCTTTTGCTGCATGTGGTAGATATTTCCCATCCGCAGTTTGAAGATCATATAGCTTCAGTAAACCAGATTTTAGCCGAAATAAAGAGCGGTGAAAAACCTACTTTGATGGTCTTCAATAAAATTGATGCCTACGAAGCCGAAAAAATCGAGGAAGATGACCTGGTGACCGAAAAAACCAGCTCCCACTACACTTTGGCAGAATGGGAAAACACCTGGATGAACCGTCTTGGCGATAATGTGCTGTTCATTTCGGCCCTCAACAAGGAGAACATGGAAGAATTCAGGAAAAAGGTTTATGAGGCAGTAAGGGAGATTCACATCACCCGCTTTCCTTATAACAATTTCCTTTATCCCGAATACGACACCTATACAGACGAAGAGGAATAATTTCTGAAAAATTTCAGTATTTTAGAGGAGCTAATTCTCTGAACATGAAAAAATTGCTATTCCTGCCCATGCTGATGTTTTTCAGCATGGCAACTGCCCAGGACCTGGAGGGTTCATGGCTTCTTGTAGAAGTAGATCATCAGCCTGTTAATGACCGGGAAACGCTAAGGATCTACATGGACAATTATTTTGCACAGGGCACTAAAGAAGCCGGTACCAATAAATTCATTAGTGCCTTGGGCGGGGAATATACTTTAGACGACCTCTATACCGAAACCTACGATTTTAATACTGAAGACACTTCAGCTTTAGGAGAAACCCAAGAGTATGAACCGGTTGAAATTCAAAAGAACCTGCTCAACCTTACTGCCGAAGATGGCACTACCTATACCTGGAGAAGAATATCAGACGACACCAACGACCTCTCCGGAAACTGGGTGATCACAGGTAGACAACGCGACGGAAAACTTAACCGCAGTACGCCAGGCGCCAGGCGAACCATAAAGATCCTTGGCGGCGACCGCTTTCAATGGGTGGCATTTAATTCTGAAACCGGGGATTTCTCGGGCACAGGAGGCGGCACCTACACAGCTGAAGATGGTAAGTACACAGAGCATATTGAATTTTTCTCGAGAGATGACAGTCGCGTTGGTGCTAGCCTCGATTTTGATTACAAAGTGAAAGACGGGGAATGGCATCACAGCGGTAAAAGCTCTAAAGGCGACCCTATCTATGAGATCTGGTCTCCTTATGCCGAAGCTTATAAAGAGTAGTTTTTTATAATTTATAAGACCTCACAGGTTTTGAAAACCTGTGAGGTCTGCTCCATATTACCTCTTAAAAATGCCATTTTTGAGAGGTAATAATTTTTCTGTTATCTTTTCCCAATGAAATACCTACTCCTTCTTATTCTCTTAATCCCTTTTAGCGGAATAGCTCAGGATATTTCTGGAAGCTGGTTCTGGCAAGCTGAAAATGACGGGCCCCGGATGGAAATCATTTTAAAAGCAGAAGGAGCTGGATTCACCGGTCATCATTGTGCAGTATTTGAAAATAGCGACAAGATTGATTGCGTTGACCAAAACGATACTGTATCTATTAAAATTAAAAGGACTGCTGAAAATAAGTTTGAAGGAACAATTAGAAGTGGCTATAGTGGCAAAAAAGAGAAAGTAAAGCTACTTTTCGATCCTAACAAGAAAATTCTGCTTTTTGAAATACGGGAGGCTCCCGGTAGTATTTATTACCTGCCAAAAAGGGCATTTTTTAAGTCCACTTTGGGCCGGGAATCAAAATCCGAAAGAATTATTTCACAATCTGAAACCACTGATTTATATAATCCGGACCACCAAAATGAGCCTTCTCTTCAGAATTTAAAATCCTCTGAAAAAATAAAGGATTCTTTATTTTTTCATTTAAATGAAAGTTACTTTCAAAAAGGAAAATACGATGAGAACTTGCTTTATAGTAAAGATGCTTTAAAAGATGAAGGATCTTCAGAAACTTTTCTGTTTAAAATAATGGAAAGAAGAAGTGACATTGCAGCCCCGGAAAAAATTGGAAGTTTTCACCAGTATATTACAGGTTCCGAATTTTTCCAGGAGGAAAAAAAAGTAAATAAGCTACAAGATTACAGACTTGCTTCTCATCTTCAAAAATTCATAATATATCTGGTGGACTATAATTATGAACCTCCAATGTATATTCGAGTTTATCCATTGACCGAGATAGAATAATACTGACCCAAAGCAGAGAATACTTCTCAAAAATGACATTTTTGAGAGGTGATTTATTTTTCCTCCACTTCAACCTCAGCCTACACATCCAGAGGCTTTAAAACTTTAAGCGCTCATCAACGGAAGTAACTTTCTTAGATATACGCGAAAATCCTAACCCGCTACGGGATTTATAAGAAAGAAGCAGTAAGATTTAATCTTTTTCTTGCCTAATTCAAAAAAAAATAAATTACCTCATCTATTGCATTTTTGTCGCAGCACGACACTGCTTCCCTACCTTAATTGCAGGTTGTTATTAATCTTCTAAAATAAAAATCATGAAGAAAATTTACCTGTTACTATTTTTAGTGATTTCATTCAGCTGTCAAAAAGAGGAGATGGTCTCTCCCGTAACACAAGAGCAGGATATTGTTGCTGCCATAAAGGCTGAATTTTCATTATCTGAATTCCCAGATGAATATATAAAGAATAACCTAAGAATTAATTGGAATGAATATTGGGTAAATGACAATGATGAATCTTTTTCATTTACTACCAGTCTCAATTCACAATTGAATGGTGATAATAAATCCTTATTTTATAAGTATCACTTAGTAGTATTTCAAATGGAAGGGAATTGGAAATTTAAATTAGCAAAATTTATTGCGGCAGATAAAAAAGAATTGAACAAAGCCACCCTTGAAAACATTGAAAATTTTACCGGCACCCATAGCCTATATGATTTAACAGGAAAAATTCTAGAAATCTAAGCTTTTGAAGATGGGGAAGTTGTATCTGAATTTTCTCAAGATTTCCTTTCAAAAATTCACCTCAAATATGCTCCTCCTATAGGACCTAGTGAGTGTGCAGGTTGTGGTTGGGTACTGATGCGCACCTATAGGATTAAAGATTGGTATCATACTGGTACAGACTCTAATGGGAACTTTTATTTTAATTATACGCACTCCAGTTACGAAGGCAGTACGTCGGAATGGGTATATGTCTATAATTCAGGAGGATATAACGAAGGTTATGGTGATTACGCGGGAGGAGATTCATACCATGAACATTATAACAACCCACCTCATGGACCTGCCATAAATAAAAATCCTCACGACTATGAACGGTTAGAGGAAGAGGATAAAATTGTGAATAACCTCCAGGGGCAAGATAGATGTGTATATAATAAATTAAAAGAATTAAATCTATTCAAAGAAACAATAGGTGTATTCGATAATAACGACGACTACATTTTAAATATTACTTATAGAGATTGCAAGCGTTCGGGGGCAGATGCATGTGCCGATGGTGGAGAAATAGGAAACGGAATTGTGACTATTAAAATTGAATCTGCAGGCCTAGGCACCTTGGATTTTGCTGCAACTTTACTACATGAAGGAATTCATGCTGAAATCTATAAATATGTTGAAGAACATAGAAACGGTATAGATCCATCTAATCGTACAAATTTGCTATATTATTATTTCCAATATAAAGCCAAAAATAGACTAGATTTAGTTACAACGGAAGCACAGCACCAATATATGGCGGACAACTTCGTAAAACCAATTGCAAGTGCCATTCAACAATTAGATGGCTTTAGGTATGACTTAGAACATTACATGGGCTTCGGTTGGGATGGTTTAAGAGAGTATGGTTATGATGGCTACTATGATAATGGGAAATGGATCAGCCTCAATAAGGATGAATCGTCAGATTATTATATAAAACAAAGAAATGTGCTTTTAACTACTAATTTCCCTGGAACTTGTGAAGAATAAATTCTTTATGTGGTACTTTATAATCTTTGGCTGCGTCACTTTCTTGGCGGCTTGTCAAGATTATTCAACTAAGAATGAAAATTTGGCGGAGCAGGAAATTATATCCGTGTTATATGATTCCTTGGCAAAAAAAATCCCCCCCCCACCGCCAAATCTTCACGGCTTGAACATAAAAGATTCTTTAAGAATTTTAAGTCAATACAATTCCATTAGAGATTCCTTGAAGTTTGAAAAACAGATAGTGGGTATAATCCCAACCATGCAACCCTTAGAATCTAAGTTGGACATTATGGATTTTAATTCTAGTAAGAGAGAATTAATTCACCGCCTCAATTCTTTGAAAGAGCAAAAACCTCTGAATATTGCAGAATTAAGAACATTAAGAAGCGATTCTGTCGTAGAATTTGGAGAACAGCATCTAAGAGAATTCTCAGCAGATTATTATCAGATAAATAAATTACTATCCTTTTCCAGAATCTCTTTTAATGAAGCAGGAAATGAAGCGGCTGTCATCGCCAGTGTAGGAACAAGTAGATTAGCCTCCTTTACAGCAATATATTTTTTTCGGAGGATTAGTGATAAATGGACTATTGTGGACTCTAAAGGCTTATCAATGTCCTAATTCCAGTGTACTATAATTGGAACACCACCTCTCAAAAATGCTATTTTTGAGAGGTATTATTTTTCCTGCATTAAATTTCCCCCTTCGGGGGCTAGGGGGCTTCAACCTCCGCCTTCACATCCAGCGGCTGTAGCACTTTCAATGCTCTATCGACAGTTGTCACCTTCTCAAATGTCAGCAACAACCTCAATCCACTGCGGGTTTTCTTTTCTTTCATGGTGCAGCTGTGCGAATGCGTTTGCACATATTGCAGCACTCTTGTAAAAGCTTTACTTTGATAGAAACGAGACTGCTGGTCGGCAATGAAATAGCCTATCAGCTTGCCCTGCTTCATTATTATTTTCTCGACTCCTATTTTTGAAGCGATCCATTTGATGCGGACGCTGTTCAGCAGATCTTCGGCCTGAGTTGGCAGTTCCCCAAACCGGTCTACCAGTTCGGCTTCAAATTTCTGAAGCTCTTCTTCCGTTTTCAGGTTGTTGAGCTGGGTGTAAAGATTCAGCCTTTCAGAAATGTTGTTGATATAATCATCGGGGAACAGCAATTCAAAATCGGTATCTATCTGCGTGTCCTTCACGTATTCCTTATCCTCTTTCTCCTGCTCCTGATATATGTCCCTGAATTCATTTTCCTTCAGCTCTTCAATGGCTTCGTTGAGGATCTTCTGGTAAGTATCAAAACCAATTTCGTTGATGAATCCGCTTTGTTCCCCTCCCAAAAGGTCACCTGCGCCACGAATTTCCAGATCTTTCATCGCAATATTGAAGCCGCTGCCCAGTTCACTGAATTGCTCCAAAGCGGTAATTCGTTTCCTGGCATCATCGGTCATGGCAGAATATGGTGGCGTGATGAAATAGCAGAATGCTTTTTTATTGCTTCGGCCTACCCTTCCGCGCATCTGGTGAAGATCAGACAATCCGAAGTTATTGGCGTTGTTAATAAAGATGGTGTTGGCATTCGGCACATCGAGTCCGCTTTCCACAATGGTGGTGGAAACGAGCACGTCAAATTCGCCATTCATGAACTTCAGCATAAGCTGCTCCAGCTTCTTCCCTTCCATTTGTCCATGTCCTATCCCTATCTTCGCATCAGGTACCAGTCTTTGGATCATCCCGGCGACTTCCTTGATGTTCTCTAAACGATTGTGAATAAAGAACACCTGTCCGCCCCGCTGAATTTCATAAGAAACCGCATCGCGAATATTCTCTTCAGAAAATCTTATCACATGCGACTCAATAGGATACCGGTTTGGCGGCGGAGTGGTAATGGTAGAAAGATCCCTCGCCGCCATCAAACTAAACTGCAATGTCCGTGGAATCGGCGTCGCAGTTAAGGTGAGCGTATCCACGTTTTCCTTGATGGTCTTCAGCTTATCTTTTACGGCCACCCCAAACTTCTGCTCTTCATCTACGATAAGCAGCCCGAGATCTTTAAACTTCACATTTTTATTCACCAGCTGATGGGTCCCAATCACAATATCAACTTTCCCGTTCTCCAGTTCTTCCAGGGTTGTCTTTCGCTCCTTCGCCGTTCTAAAGCGGTTCAGGTAATCTACGGTGACAGGAAAATCCTTCAGGCGTTCTGTAAATGTCTTGTAGTGTTGAAAAGCCAGAATGGTAGTAGGCACCAGTACTGCCACCTGTTTGCCGTTATCAACTGCCTTGAATGCGGCTCTAATCGCAACTTCGGTCTTTCCGAAGCCAACATCCCCGCACACCAGGCGGTCCATAGGCCGTTCGTTTTCCATATCGGCTTTAACATCGGCCGTGGCGGTACTCTGGTCGGGTGTATCTTCGTAGAGGAAGGAGGCTTCGAGTTCGTGCTGCAGGTAAGAATCTGGCCCGTAGGCAAAGCCTTTTTGCAGCCTGCGCTTGGCATACAGCTCGATTAGGTTAAAAGCAATATTCTTGACCCGTGCTTTAGTCTTTTGCTTCAGGTTTTTCCAGGCGTTGCTGCCCAGTTTATAGATCTTGGGCGGCTTCCCGTCCTTCCCGTTGTATTTTGATATCTTGTGCAGCGAGTGGATGCTTAGGTACAGCACGTCGCGTTCGCCGTAGATCAGCTTGATGGCCTCCTGCTTCTTCCCTTCCACGTCTATCTTTTGGAGTCCGCCGAATTTCCCGATTCCGTGGTCAATGTGCGTCACATAATCGCCGACTTCAAGATTGGTGAGCTCCTTCAGCGTGATCGCCTGTTTCTTGGCGTACCCATTTTTCAGGTGGAATTTGTGGTAGCGCTCAAAGATCTGGTGATCTGTGTAGCACACCATTTTTTGATCTTCAGCAACAAACCCCTGGTACATAGAAAGCACCACAGTCTTATATTTCACCTCCTGGTCAACATCATCAAAAATGTCATGAAACCGCTTGGCCTGCTGCTCGCTTACGCAAAAAATATAATTGGTAAAACCGTCTTCGCTGTTCTCCCTGAAATTCTGAATAAGCAGTTCAAAATTCTTGTTGAAGGATGGCTGGGGTTTGGTGTTGAACTCTATTGTTTCAGCAATATCTTCTGGTTGATGGGAGTTGGTCACCACCAGCGAATACTCCTGCATCTGCTCCTTCAAAAGTGCCGAATTACAGAACAATTCTTCGGGCTCATTGTGCTTTATTTCTTCGGAAAGATTTTTAAAAGCTTCTTCGGCTTTGCTGAAAAGCTTATCTATCTGGGAAAACAACAATTCCGGTTCCTGGCTGAAGATTAGCGTTTGATCTGAAATATACCTCAAAAAACTCTCCCGCACCTCCTGAAGCCTTTTGTGCTCCACATTCGGGATCACCGTGATCTTCTTCACCTGATCTGTAGACAACTGCGTCTCCACATCAAAGGTCCTGATGCTTTCTACCTCATCGCCAAAAAATTCTATCCTGTAAGGCTCGTCATTACTGAAAGAAAACACGTCGAGGATTCCTCCACGCACCGAAAACTCACCCGGCTCTGTAACAAAATCCACTCTTTTGAACTTGTATTCGAACATCACTTCGTTCACAAAGTCGATAGAGAGTTCGTCACCAACCTTGATCTTGAGTGTGTTCTTTTCCAGCTCTTTCCTGGTCACTACCTTCTCAAAAAGGGCATCTGGATAGGTAATTATCAGCGCAGGTTTTTTTCGGGAGTTGATCCTGTTAAGTACCTCTGCCCGAAGCAGCACGTTGGCATTATCGGTTTCTTCCAGCTGGTAAGGACGGCGGTAACTTCCAGGATAAAAAAGCACATTTTTGTCACCCAGCAACTGCTCGAGGTCATTCAGGTAGTAAGCAGCTTCTTCCTTGTCATTGAAAATGAGCAAAAAAGGCTTTTCAGCTTCTTCAAAAGCATTGGCAATAACAAAGGAAAGTGCAGAGCCTACGAGGCCTTTTAACTGCACCTGAGTTCGCGGCAGGGCAAGCGCTTTCCCCAGTTCAAGCTGTAGAGCCGACTGTGCAAAGCTTTGGGCAATAGAAGATTTACTCAAAAAATTTAATTTTTTGCAAAGATAAAGCTTAATGCGCAAAGGCTAAAGAGGGTGAAGTTTAAACAGAAGTTAAAAAAGGAAGGGATTGGTGAATTGGGGATTGGTGAATTGGAAGGTTTATTTGGGCTAAAGCCCTTGTTCTACAATTCCAATGATCCTCCGCCTGAAGGCGGAGGCAATTTAGAATTCAATCAATTAAAGAATTCATTTTATAATTGTGCTTCACATAAATTGCCACTGGCTTCAGCCAGTGGTTTAAAATCAAAATATAGTCAGGTCTTTAGCCCAATTTATCCTCCCCAAAATTTGTGAAATTATAATTCTTTATGAATTCATCATATTCCTCCTGAAATGATTTTTTTGTGTGATGCTCTTCCTGATTTTTAATATAATCTCTCACAACATTTAGTTTGGATTCCGAAACAGAAACAGCGAAATAATCATTCTGCCATTCAAATTTTTGGGTGGTTAAGTTATTTTTGTTGATCCAATGGGAAGATTCTCCTTTTATCAAATTAACCACCTTTTGAATGCTTTGATCTACTCCTAATGAAACAAGACAATGACAATGATCTGCATATCCATTGACAAAGTCTACAAAAATTCCTTTGAATCTTGCATTTTCAGCAATATGCCGCCAAACCTTTTTCCGAATTTCAGGAGAATTAAGAAATGGAACCCTGTTTTTGGTGCTCCAGACAAAATGAATGTAAACCTTTATGTGAGGCATAAAGTTGATCTAATTAGCTGAAGATGAATTTAATAAATTAATCTGAGACAAAAAATTGGGCTAAAGCCCTTATTTTATTCTTTTTATTCTTAATCCTCCGCCTAAAGGCGGAGGCTATTCATAATAAATTTCTCATTTTTGTTGGACCAAAGCTCTTTTTTCCCATTCCCAATCCTCTGCCTAAGGGCAGAGGCAATTCATAAAAACCTCCTTCTTTTAAATCAAAAGACTTTCATTTCCCATTAAATTGATCCCAAAGTTGGGCTAAAGCCCTGTCTTATTTTCAATCCAAATCCTCCGCCTAAAGGCGGAGGCAATTCATAGATTTTGATTTTCATGAATTGCCACTGGCTTTAGCCAGTGGTTTATAATTTATCCATCTCAGGGCTTAAGCCCAATTCCTTTGTCCACAGAAAAGGTCTTGGTTCTAGCCTCTAGGTTCTTGGCTCTTTTTCAATCATTCAAACAAATCACTTCCTCTTTCGTCACCACATACACCTCATCATCTCCCTGCGGAATGAGGATATATTTACCGGTGAACTCACCAAAAGCCGGCAATATCAATTGATCTTTGGATTTGAAGAAACAGGAGAGCTTCAGGCTTTGGCGGCCCAGGCCGTTGATCTTCACTCCCGGATGGATATGCCCCGAAAAGTTGAAAAATCCGGCTCTTTCTTCAGGATGATGGGTAAAAAGGAAGTTTTTAAGGACAATTTCAGGGGTAACTTTAACTCCCAGGGCTTCATATTTCAGCGGAGAAATGATGTCATGGTTCCCTTCCACAAGAATGACTTCCGCAGAAATATTTTTCCGCCATTTTTCAAATAACAGCCATTCTTTGTTGAGCGAGCTGTGAAAAAGATCTCCCAAAAATGCTATTTTTGAGGGTTCAAAAAAGGCAATTACCTCATTCATTTTCTGAAAATTCCCCTCAATGGCATTTTGGGGTACCGCACTGCCAAACTTTCGGAAATGCGACACCTTTCCCAGGTGCACATCACTAATCACCAGCAGGTCTTCCTCCTCCCAGAACATAGCCCCGGAAGGATGTAAAATGAAAGTCTGATTATTAAGAGTCAGTGTTTTTGTCATTTTTGAAGCTACAGGTCGCCCCATTGCGCCATCATTTTTTTGATTCGGTCCTCCAGTTTTTCTGAAGATAATTTTTCCCGCATCCTGTCGGTGATGATCGGGAAGGCGAAAGGTGTGGGTTTTTCGCATTGTTTCCAAACCAATTTCTGTTCCGAAATGCGTTCCATGGCCAATCTCAACCTGCCTTCTTCCAACTGATGCTCGAATGTTTCCCTAAACGCCTGCTGAAACAATAAATTGTCCGGCTCGTAATCCCTGAAAACACTAAACAACAGCTGCGAATTGGACTGCAAATGCTTTGTTTTGATCATCTTGTTAGGAAATCCCGTAAAGACCATACCGGCGATGACCGCAATGTCTCGGAATTTTCGACGGGCCATTTCGGTCGCGTTCAAACTCTTCTGAAGGTCATCCATCAGATATTCCGCAGAAAAAAGATCATTGTCAAACACCTGCTGCATGTTGATTTCCTGATCGGAAAGCAGCTCGAATCCGTAGTCATTGAAAGCCAGGGAAAAAGTAATGGGCGACAGCAGACTTATCCTGTAAGCCAGTAAACTTGCCATGGCTTCGTGTACGAACCGGCCCTCAAAAGGGTAAAAAATTGCGTGGTAGCCTTCCCGGGTTTTAAAAGTCTCAATGAGGAATTCATCTTTCTTTGGTATTATGGATTCCCGCTTTTGCCTTTGAAAAATGTTATGCATCGCCTCAAGCTCAGTAGAAGTCTCTGCTGAAGAAGCTTCTTCAATTTCTGAAGCAACAAACATTTCCTCCCGCAGCAGCTCACTCATTTGTGCCGAAAAGCTCATCCTGCCTCCTGCCCAGCTGGGGAAACGTGAATTCTTCACCTTCGACTTCTTCACGATCACCTGCATGTTTTTGATCTGGAACAGCTCCAGGTTCTTTCCGGCAAAAGTAAAGACATCCCCGGGATTAAGTTTAGAAATGAACCACTCCTCAATAGTACCAATATATCCTCCGCCCAAATATTTCACCGCCAAAACCGCATCGCTCACGATTGTTCCTATCTGCAGCCGGTGGCGCATGGCAATGGCTCTGTTATTGACTTTAAAAAGTCCGTCTTCTTCAATTTCTACTTTTTTGTATTCGTCATAAGCCTGCAGCGTCTGACTCCCCTGGGTGATGAAATTCAGCAGCCATTCCCACTGTGCTTCGGAAAGCGCCTGGTAACAGAAGGTGGATTTTACTTCCGGCCAGATATCCTTCGGAAAGAACCCGTCGGAAACGGCTAAAGTGGTGAGATACTGCACCAGAACATCAAAAGAATTCAGGTATGGAATCCGGTCTTCAACCACCGTATGTTTCACTGCTTTTTGTAAGGCTGAAGCTTCAATGAGCTCCATCGCGTGGGTGGGCAAAAAGTAGATCAGGCTCTCTTCGCCCGGCCGGTGCCCGCTTCGCCCCGCCCGTTGCAGGAATCGGGCCACTCCTTTTGGTCCGCCAATTTGAATAATAGTTTCAACCGGCGCAAAATCCACACCCAGGTCGAGGCTGGAAGTTGCTACCACTGCCTTTAGCTGCTCATCCCTTATCGCCTGCTCTACCCAAAGGCGCGTCTCCTTGTTGATACTTCCGTGATGCATGGCCAGTTCCCCGGCAAACTCAGGATATTTCTGAAGTATCCGTTGAAACCAGATCTCGCACTGCGATCGGGTATTGGTGAAAAGCAAGGTTGTTCTTGACTTCCTGATGATAGGCACCACCTCATCAATGAGGTGCAAACCAAGATGTCCCCGCCACGGAAAAGTCTCCATCTTCTCCGGAATGATCGATTTTACCGTGATCTTCTTCTGAATATCTGCCCTTATCAAAACCGAATTCTCAAAAGCCTCAGATCCCGGTCCCAGCAACACTTCCCTTGCCTCCTGAAGGTTTCCAATAGTAGCCGATATGCCCCATATCTTCATTTTTGGAGAGACAGTTTTTAATCTTGAAAGCGCGAGTTCAATCTGTACTCCGCGTTTAGTACCCAGCAGCTCGTGCCACTCGTCAATTACGATGGCATTTAGGTCTTTAAAGGTCTTTTCATAGCCTTTGGAGGAAAGTAGCAGCTGCAGACTCTCGGGTGTGGTGATTAGCAGGTCGGGCATTTGCTTCTTCTGGGCCACACGTAGCTTTTGGGAAGTATCACCGGTACGGATGCCTACTGTGAGTCCGCTGCCAATATCCTGCGCAAATCTATTTGCCGCCTGCTCGATCTCTACCGACAATGCCCGCAGCGGCGTGATCCAGATAGCTTTTAGTCCGGGTTTGTGCTTGGTCTTATAATCGGGATTTTGCCTTATGTAATCTAAAACAATAGGAATCCACAGCGCATAGGTTTTTCCACTTCCGGTGGGTGCGTTGAGGAGTCCGTGCTTAGCATCCAGAAAGGCGTTCCAGGATTCTTTTTGAAAGGCAAAAGATTTCCAGGACTGCGTTTTGAACCAGTCGTTGGCGAGTCTTATGAGTTCTCTCTTGTTCATATCATAATTCTGCTCCGGTTGGACCCTTCCGTCTCCGCCTTGCGGCGGATCCACCTTCCCTTGACAAGGGAAGGAGCTATTTGTACTACTATTTAAAAATTCTACTTCACTTTTTAATTTTTCAAACCCACATTCTTCCAAAGGAACAGCAAAGCTGTTCCCAAAAGCTCCCCTCCTTTTTTCAAGGAGGGGTGGATCCGCGGGAGCGGAGACGGGATGGTCCGTCGCTCTTAAAATGCCTCTTAATTTCCTCTAACACCCACTCCAGATTCTCGAACACGCTCCTGTTCTCAAACCGTATTACCTTCAACCCCATCTCTTCGAGCTTTTTGGTCCTTACTGCATCTTTTTCCTCATTTGTTGGATTCATATGATATTGCCCGTCAAGTTCCACGACCAGCCTCTCTTTTGCACAGTAGAAGTCAACTATAAAATTCAGCACGCTGTGCTGCCTTCTGAATTTCCTCCCCTCCAGTTTCTTTTGCTGCAGGTGTGTCCACAGGTAAGCTTCGGCTGAAGTTCCGTTCCCGCGGAGTTTCTTGCGGTAGGGCTCGAGGGATTTTTTGTTGTGGATTCTGCGTTTCATTTTGATTGTTATTTTTCAAACGAGAAGCAGCCGTGTGACCCTTCCGTCTCCGCCTTGCGGCGGATCCACCTTCCCTTAGCAAGGGAAGGAGCTTTTGGGCTGCACCTTTGGTGCAGCTGTACAATACAAAAAGCTCCCCTCCTTTTTTCAAGGAGGGGTGGCTCCGCGGAAGCGGAGACGGGGTGGTCCGTCGCAGCACAATCTCACTTCGGGATCAACTGCTTCAATTCTTCTATTGTATTTGCTTCTTCGATCTTCTTGTCCTGCCTCCACCTCAATATTCTGGGGAACCTTGTTGCCACCCCGCTTTTATGTCGACTGGATTCGGCGATACCTTCGAATGCGATTTCGAAAACCAGCTCAGGTTTTACGGAGCGAACCGGGCCGAAACGTTCCAGCGTGTTTCTCTTTATCCAGGCATCTACCTGGCGGAATTCTGCATCTGTAAGTCCGGAGTAGGCTTTGGCAAAGGTCACCAGCTCATCACCCTGCCACAGGGCGAAAGTGTAGTCGGTAAAGAGATTGGAGCGGCGGCCGTGGCCGCGCATGGCGTAGGTGAGTACGGCATCTACGGTCAATGGCTCCACTTTCCATTTCCACCAGTCGCCTTTTTTTCTGCCAACAAGATAGGGCGAATCCCAGCGTTTCAGCATCAAACCTTCGCTCTTCACCTCTCTTGCCCTTTCCCTTTCGGCAGTTGCCTCTTCCCATTTGTTAAAGGAAATTGTTTTTGAAAGGTGAAAAGGAGAATCTGCTGTTTCGGCGATTGAATGCAGTTGCTCCAGGATCTTTCTGCGTTCCAAAAATGGCAAATTCCTGATGTCTTTTCCCTCCCACTCCAACAGGTCGTAAGCCTTCAGGATCACCGGCGTCTTTTTCAGCAGGGCTTTGGAAACAGTTTTACGGCCAATGCGGGTTTGCAGGTCGTTGAAGGTACCAATATCACCTTCCGGAAAAGGCAAAATTTCGCCATCTATCACCGTTCCGTCGGGAATGATCCTCAAAAATGCCGAAAACTCAGGGTATTTATCAGTCACCAGTTCTTCTCCCCTGCTCCATACATAGATCTCCCTATTTCTTATCACCACCTGCGATCGTATTCCGTCCCATTTGTGCTCTGCACTCCAATCGGATGGATCACCAAGATCTTCGGGCGCACCTTCAATGGCATAGGCCAGATAAAACGGATAGGGTTTGGAAAGAAAATCCTCCTCATTCTCCTCTAAAATGAGCTTTTGAAAGGAAATTTTCTGAGGATCCCAATCTCCCATCAGTTTATACGCCAGCACATCTTCATCTATTTCCGTAGCTTTGGAAAGGGCACGGGTCATCAACTTCTGACTTACGCCAATCCTGAAACTTCCGGTAATGAGTTTAGTGAAGACGAAACGCTCGTAATAATTCAGGGCCGCCCAGTTCTCGTGCAGGTAAGCTTTCTTTTCAGTTTCGGTTTTACTCTTTAAAGCAATGACTTCCTCCAGGTACTGGGTCAGGCTTTTCTCGCTTGATTCTTCGGCAGGGGGAATGACCAAAGCAATGGTTTCAGCCAAATCCCCAACGATGTGATAAGATTCTTCAAACAGCCAGAGAGGGATATTTGCCAGCTCTGCGGCAAAGTTACGCAGCAAAGTGGTATTCACGGGTCGCGGCGGACGGCGGTGCGAGAGAATGGCGATTGCCCACACCTTATCTTTGTTAGGCACACGCTGAAAATAGCGCGTCAATGCCGCCACCTTCACATTGGTTTTGTTGGTGCTGTCAAGTTCCCTTATGAGTGCTGCAAATTCCTCCACGCGAGTTAATTATTTAATGCCATTACGCTGATTACTCAATATTTTTTAATAATTAAAACCTACTGAAGCCTTCTATAAGAGCCTACACCTCATTCCACGGCCTCAAGAATTTGTTTCAGAAAGACGTTCAGGTCAAATTCGGGATGTTCTGCAAGGCCAAAGCGCACCACCACAAGATCGCGTGACGGAATGATGAACACGTGCTGCCCCTGAAAACCGTTTGCCGAAAACAGGTCTTTTGGTACATCAGGATAGATTTTGCCTGCATTTAGCCAGAAATGGCCGCCGTAAAGGCCATCAGAACCCGCAACAGGCCGAGTGGTGTAATCTATCCATTCCTGAGACAGAATTTGCTCAGCATTCCAGTTTCCATTGTTGAGGTACAGCAAGCCAAATTTCGCCCAATCGCGCGCATTTGCCCACGAATAAGACGATCCCACATAATGGCCAGCCATATCGGTCTCCAGAGTCATGGAATACATTCCTATCTTGTCGATAAGCTGAGCATACCAAAAATCGAAGTATTCCTGGTGGGAATTAAACTGGTTTCGGATATATGCCGAAAGCAAATTTGTAGTTCCCGAAGAGTAATTCCAGATGCTGCCGGGCTGCCCCAGCAACTCCTTATGCAGCTGCACTTCGCTCATGTCGTCGGCCAGAAAGAGCATTTTGGTCACATCCGAAATTTTCGTGTAATCTTCCTCCCATTTGAGTCCGCTGCTCATGTGCAGCAGGTGGTTGAGCGTGATTTTGGCCCGCTCGTCGGCTGCCCATTCAGGAAAAAGCACATCATCACTTAAGGAAATCCTGCCCTGCCTGGCCAGCACGCCTAAAACGGCACTGGTAATACTTTTGGTCATAGACCAGCCCAGGAATTTTGTGCCTTCATCAAATCCCGGGGCATATTTTTCTGCTAAAAGCCTGTCTTTGTACAAGACCACCACCGCCCGGGTTTTATTCTCCCCAAAAAAGGCATTTTCGAGAGCCAGTTCCAGCTGCTGGTAATTAACTTCAGGAAACACAGTATCTACAGGCTCTGCGTTGCCATAAGGATAAGCGAGGCTGGAAAAGGGCTGTTGTCGCCGGGGTTTTGCTTCCGGCAGGTCATCGCGGCCCGCATCTTCGGGCAGCAGCACGCATCCAAGGCCGGGGTTGTACATGGCAGTGCGCTTTTTCAGCCCAAAAACCCTTGATGAAGCTGACCTGGCTTCAGGATTGATCTCGTATTCGGCTAAATTTACGGGGCTAAAATCATTGTCCTGAGAAACCACGCTCTGCGCAGTTCTACCGGCCTCATAGACACAGGAACACATATTTTTAGCGGCAAATCCCGTAATAAGGTTAAGCCGCGGGTAATATATATACGCCACAACTCCAAAGCCGAGAAAAAACAGCACAAGAATAACCGGAAAGATCTTTTTCATAAGGTGTATTGGGATCTTAAATATAAAAGTAAAATCCCTTACCTCCCAAAAATGGCATTTCTGACCGCTGTTTTTTTCTGAATTTATGCGGAAGAGTATTTAGTTTCTGCTGAAATTTCCTACAGAATTTCTAATCGTAAAATGTCATTTTTGAGTCTGAAGCTTCAGAAACAGATGAAAATTAACTTCCGAAGAAAACATTTTTATACTCTACAAAATGTAGCTAAGCACCTGGGTAAAGATGATGATGGCGACCAGGGCAAAGGGGTAAACGGTGGCGTAGGCTACCTGCGGACCTTCGCTGCTCGTCATGGAATCTACCGCGCTTAGGCCGGGAGTGCTAGTCATACCCCCGGTTAAAGCCCCCAGGACAGACAAAAAGTTCATTTTAAGAATGATCCTGGCCACCAGCACGACGATGATCATGGGGATCAAGGTAATTGCCGCGCCAATGGCAAAGAGGCTTAAGCCGTATTCCTGGATGGTGGGCCCCAGCTGGCTACCCGCAGAAAGCCCTACGGGAATGAGGAAAAGCAGGAGGCCAAACTGCCGTAAAATATGATTTCCGGTACCCGGAAGGTTCCATAAAATGGGCCCTGTTTTTCCAATCCGGCTCAATATGAGGGCTGCAAGTAAAACGCCGCCCGTAAGCCCCAGTGAGAAGGAACTGCCTACGGGAAGCGGCACTTCAATGGCCCCAATCATTAAGCCGATGAGAATGCCCAGGGCAACCGGCAGGAAACTGGTGGTTTCAACTTCTTTCATGCTATCGCCAAAAAGAAGGCTAAGGCCGTTCACGTTGCCGCGGGTAGAAGAAATGAACAAACGGTCGCCAAACCTCAGCTTGACCGAGGGCCTCGCCGGCAGGTCAATGCCTGCCCTTCTAATGCGTGTTACCGTGGCTTTGTAGTTCTCCCTCAGGTTGAGTTCCCCCAGGGTTTTATTGACCACATTCCGCTTGGAAATGACATACCACCTCACTTCGAACATACCACTTTCGGGGATTTCGATATCTGTGGGATTCCCCAAAAGCAATTCCACTTTTTTGAGGGCTTCGCTGGTGCCTACAGCCCTTACCACGTCACCCTTCCGAAGAACAAGATCGGCCGCAGGTGGAATGGAGGTCTCATTGGCCCTCATGACCCGTGAAATATTCGCCTTGGTCATCATCCTGATATCCAGCTCCCTAATGGTCTTGCCGTTAGCATTTTCGTTGGTCACCATAAAATTCTTATGGCCCACCTCGGGGATTTTGGTTTGGGTTTCTTCAATGTATTTCTGCTCTTCCCGGGCCATATTGGTGGCAAATATCTTAGGAGCAAGCCTTACAAAAAGGATCACTCCAATAACTCCAAACGGATAAGCAATCCCGTAACCGATAGACGCCAGAGACGAGCCGGTAGCTTCAATGGCAGCTGCCAGACCGGGTGTACTGGTGAGCGCACCCGAAAATAGGCCTACAGAGATCCTATAATCTATATCTAAAACAAGTGCCAGGACCAGGGTGGTAAGAGCACCGGCCAAAACGGTCAAAAAAGCCATGCTAATAAGCTTTCTTCCCTGAGATTTATATACCTCAAAAAAGGTGGGGCCGGCCTGCATGCCTATGGTGAAGATAAACAGCAAAAGCCCTATTTGCTGAATAATTCCGGGAAACGCAAACTCCACACCCTGGGAGAACATGGCATAGCCGTAGAACATTGCCACAAAGATCACTGCCGAAGTATCGAGCGACAAACCTTTGTAGGAGGCTTTTCCCAGGATGATCCCTATGCCTATAATTATAAAAAGAGCTACATAATCTGTGCTCAGAAAATCGAGAAGTGAAGACATTGTGATCTTATTTTGATGTTTTGAACTATTGAAAAATTCCTGTCAAAAATAGCTTTTTCAGGAAGCGTTTTTTAGCTGAAGCCGATTCAAATTTCTTCGGAAATTTCCGGAATCAGTTTACCCGCACTTCCCGGAAGTATTTTCTGAAAACAGCAGCGGTATTTTCGAGGGTTTCAGCGTTTGGCGGGCTCACATCCTTCAGCTTGTATTCCATGCCAAGGGCTTCCCATTTGTGCACCCCCAGTTGGTGATAAGGCAGAATTTCTATACGCTCAATAGTCTTGTAATCTTTAAAATGCCTGCCCAGCTCGTGCAGGTGTGCTTCCTGGTCACTCCAGCCGGGAACCAGCACATAGCGCAGCCACATGGGTTTACCGGTACTTTCGCGGTATTCGGCGATTTTGAAGGTGCTTAGATTGGAGAGGCCGGTGAGTTTTTTATGCCATTCGTTGTTAAAATGCTTCACATCGAGCATCAGCAAATCGGTCACATCGAGCAGGTCTTTAGCCTGCTGGTCTATTACGCGCCCATTGGAATCAAGCACCGTATTGATACCTTCCTGGTGCAGCCTTTCAAAAAGCTTTTTAAGGATAGCGCGTTGCAGCAAAGGCTCCCCTCCCGAAACCGTTACGCCTCCCTTATTGCGAAAATAGGGCTTCTGTTTTATCGCCCGCTGCACAATTTCCTCTATATTTAAAAAATGGCCTCCCTTTACATCCATGGTATCGGGATTGGCGCAGTAAAGGCAACGAAACTGGCAGCCCTGTACAAATACGACCAGTCTTATTCCGGGGCCGTCGTGGGTACCAAAAGATTCTATGGAATGTACCCTAAGTTGTTCAGAATCTGGTGCGTTTAATTGTGCTACTTCCTGTTTAACCAAAGATCCATCCTTTATCATAGCATTTCATTTTTGGGAAATTAGTAAAAAAGATCAGGAGATTTCGTTTTGGGGGTACCTGAAATCTCCTGATGCTCAATTAAAAACTCAATCCTAAACTACATTCTTTCGTGGAAGGTTCTTGCGATCACTTCCAGTTGGTGGGCTTTTGACAGCCTTATAAAGTTTACCGCATAGCCGGAGACCCTAATGGTCAACTGAGGATAATTTTCGGGGTGCTCGTAAGCATCCATCAAAGTTTCGCGGTTAAGCACGTTCACATTAAGGTGGTGGGCATTGAGGCCAAAGTAGGCGTCAAGCAGGCCAACCAGGTTTTCAATTTGCCCTTCCCTGTCGCTTCCCAAAGATTTGGGAACTATAGAGAAGGTGTTGGAGATCCCGTCCTGGGCATCCCTGTAATCTAATTTGGCAACCGAGTTCAAAGAGGCTATGGCACCGTGTTCATCGCGGCCGTGCATTGGGTTTGCACCGGGGGCAAAGGCTTCACCTTCTTTTCTTCCATCGGGGGTGGCACCGGTCTTTTTACCATACATCACATTGGAAGTGATGGTGAGCAAAGAGAGTGTGGAGACTGCGTCTTTGTAACACTTGTGCTTAGCAAGTTCCTGAGAGAAGAATCGGGTGATCTCCCTTGCAATGCTGTCTACCCTTTCATCGTCGTTACCAAACTTCGGATATTCCCCTTCTACTTTGAAGTCTACAGTAAGCCCTTCTTCATTGCGGATAGCTTTAACTTTTCCGTATTTAATGGCCGAAAGTGAATCGGCAATGATAGAGATTCCGGCAATTCCGTAGGCCATGTCAATACCGGGATCGGAATCTACGAATGCCAGCTGGGCTTTCTCATAGTAGTACTTATCGTGCATGTAGTGGATGATGTTCATGGTCTTGGAATACACCCTGGCCACTTCAACCATCGACTTTTTGAAGTTTGACATTACCTCTTCATAATCGAGATACTCGTTTTGCAGCGCAGGAATTCCAGCCAGTAAAGCCTGTCCTGAATGCTCTTCCCTGCCCTGGTTAAGTGCCATTAACAGCGTTTTTGGAAGGTTTACACGGGCTCCAAAGAACTGTATCCTTTTTCCTAATTCCTGGTAGGAAACACAACATGCAATTCCGTAATCGTCTGAACCTCTTACCAGCCTCATCAAGTCGTCATTCTCATATTGAATTGAAGAAGTATCTATAGAGACCTGGGCACAGAATTTTTTGAAGCCTTCAGGCAGATCCTGAGACCAGAGTACGGTTAGGTTAGGCTCGGGAGAAGGCCCCAGGTTATAAAGAGTTTGTAAGAACCTGAAAGAAGTTTTGGTCACTTTTGTTCTTCCGTCTTCAAACTGCCCGCCAATGGCTTCGGTTACCCAGGTTGGGTCGCCCCCAAAGATTTCGTCATAGGCTTCAGGGCGCAGGTGCCTTACCATTCGCAGTTTCATCACGAATTGATCAATAAATTCCTGGGCTTCTTCTTCGGTTATCAAACCTTCGGTAAGATCTCTTTCAATATAAACATCAAGGAAAGAAGAAACGTTACCAAGAGACATAGCCGCGCCATCCTGCTCTTTTACAGCGGCAAGGTAGGCCATGTACACCCACTGTACAGCTTCACGGGCATTTTGGGCAGGCCTTCCAAGATCAAGACCGTACATAGCTCCCATTTGCTTGATATCTTTAAGGGCAACTATTTGATCTGTGATCTCTTCGCGAAGGCGTATCTTGTGTTCGGTCATTTCTCCATCCACAAGTCGCTTATCTTGTTCTTTAGCTTCAATAAGGCGGTCTGTCCCATAAAGGGCAAGCCGGCGGTAATCTCCAATGATCCTGCCACGGGCGTAGTTATCGGGCAGGCCGGTAAGGATTCCTCTTGAGCGATAATTTCTAATTTCATCATCGTATGCAGCAAACACAGCGTTGTTATGATCTTTGGTATAATCAAAGATTTCTTTAACACGCTGTGTTACCTGCTGACCTTTTTCGGCCACAGCACCTTCTACTACACGAAATCCGCCAAAAGGCTTCATGGCTCTTTTTAAAAGCTCGTTGGTTTGTAAACCTACAATTACCTCAAGATCTTTATTGATGTAACCCGGGCCATGACTGGTGATGCCCGAAATAGTTTCAGTATCTATCGCCCTGCAGCCGTTTCGCTCCCGCTCCTCTTTCATGGCAGCGAGGCATATTTGCCACAGCGTTTTAGTTCTCTCTGTAGCACCGGCGAGGAATGAATCATCACCGTAATAAGGGGTCACATTAAGGGTCACAAAATCCCTCACATCAATTTTCCTGGTCCAGGTTCCTTCGCGGAACTCAAGTACTTCCTGAGATAACTTCAGCATCTTTTTTTGATTTTATTGAAGAGTATACTTGTTACAAATGCTGCTCTTCAATTTTAATTACAGCACAAATTTCCCTCAGAAAAGCAGCTTTTTTTATGATAAAAATCATATTTCAACCCGCCCCCGGCACCCCGAATAGCTTCAATCGTTTTAGTTGATAACAATATGAAACTACAACGTTTTAGGGCAGGATCAAATTTTCGCTTTCGCAAAAAATGCTCTTAAAAATTCAGATTTCTTCGGAAATAATGCTGAAAATCAAACAGGGCTAGCTTTCAGAAGAGGAAACAACTGCAGCTTGAACTGCGGCAGCAGATTTTTCTTCAACAACTGAAATTTTCCTGATATCCCGGCGAATGAGCATGGAAAGCAAAAAAGCCACCACCAGCAGGCCCGAGAAAATGTACAGGGTAGAATTGTAGCTGCTGGAAATAGAACGCGCCCAGGCAGCCAGTAGCGGCCCGGCCATACCAGCCGCCGCCCAGGCGGTGAGGGTATACCCCAGGATAATCCCCAGTTGTTTAGTGCCAAAAAGGTCTTTTATAAAGGCGGGTACAGTGGCAAAACCTCCGCCGTAGCAGGAAATGATCACAAACACAAGCAGCTGAAACACCCACGCATTGGTTACCTGTGGCAATATCAAAAAGGCAATGATCTGCACTATAAAAAAGCAGCTAAAGATATTTGGCCGCCCAATGGCGTCTGAAAGCGAAGCCCAGCCAATGCGGCCCAGGCCGTTGAACAAGCCCATTACTCCCACCATAGTGGCTGCAGCGACCGCTGTTAATCCGGCAAACTCCTGTGCCATTGGCGATGCCGCCGAAATAATGGCAATTCCGCAGGAAATATTGATAAAGAACATGAGCCAAAGCAGCCAGAACCTCCTGGTCTTTACCGCCTCTCCTGCCGTAAGCTGAACAGGGTTTTGCACTACTTTCTCTGCCTCTTTTGCCTCCTGGCCGGGAGACCAGTTGGCCGGAGGTAAAGAAATATAGAGGGAAGACAAAAGTATTACCACAAAATATATACTCCCCATTAAGTAAAAAGTATTTGCAATGCCAATGGCTTCTATAAGGAAAACGATCAACGGACTGCTTATAAGCGCTGCAAAGCCAAAGCCCATTACCGCCATACCGGTTGCAAGGCCGGGTTTGTCTGGGAACCATTTAATGAGTGCCGAAACCGGTGTAATATACCCCAGCCCCAATCCAATCCCGCCTAAAAGGCCATAGAAAAGGTAAAGCAGGTAGATAGATTCCAGTTCTATGGCAAGACCCGAGCCGGCAATTCCCGCTCCAAAAAGTACGGCGGTAAGAATACCCGATCTCCCGGGACCGTTCTTTTCCAGGAAATGCCCCAGGAAAGCAGCTGAAATTCCCAAAAAGAATATCGCAAGGCTAAACGTGAACTGCGTTTCTTTTAAATCCCATCCCAGCTGTTGGGTAAGCGGCGTGGTATATACGCTCCACGCATAAACAGAACCAATTGAAAGATGCATGCCAACTGCAGATGCGGCAATGAGCCAGCGGTTTTTTACTTTTCCCATGAAATAGAGAATTAAAAGAGAAATTTTTGGCAAAATAAACAAAGGCATCCACAATAAAACATGACATGAGTCAGCCGCGAGTAATTGTTCCAGGGATTACCGACACTTTTGCCGGGAAATCTCTAATTTTGCAGCCGCTAAATACGCTTACAAATGACAGCAGAAGAAGGAAATTCTAAATCGCACGAACCTCAGCTATACTCAAAAAGCCTCATCTTGATCTTTGCGCTGCTTTTTTCTACCATTTTTGCCGCTGTCCTGCTCATGTCAAACCTCAGAACATTGGGCAAGAAGAAAGAATCGGGCTGGGTACTGCTCTTTGCCGTTGTTTATCTATTTACCACTGCGCTGCTCATGCAGGCCCTTAGCCTCTCCCCGTCAATGACGGCCATCGCTAACGTGATTGGTGCCGCAATTCTCAACGAATTCTTCTGGAACAAATTCATTGGTCGCGACCTGCAATACCACAAGAAAAGCTGGATCAAGCCAATCCTCATTGCGGTAGGCATCGCCCTGCTGCTGTTCTTTTTCTTAATGGGCAGCATGTAATTTCTTCAGAAGTTTTTTCCTTTCAGGTGAACATTACTATACTGGATATTGGATATCATTTTTTTCTGACCACTGACCACTTTTTATCCATCTTCATTTTCATCCTGCTTTGTGTTCATCTCTGCCAGCTCTCCTTCATACTGGGTTTCGGCGGTGCGGGCGTCGTAACCCTGTTCATTTAAAAACCGGCTGAAGATCTCAGAATATCCGTGGGTACAGATCACCCGCTCGCAACCTGTTGCTTTGATGGATGACAACAATCCCTGCCAGTCGCAATGGTCAGAAAGTACGAATCCGCGGTCTACTGCCCGGCGGCGGCGTGCACCACGAAAAGCCATCCAGCCACTGGCCATTCCGGTTTCAAAAGGCACCATTTTCCTGATCCAGGTACTGCCGTGGGCGCTGGGCGGTGCGAGCACCATTCCGCCTCTTAATTCGTTCTTTTTTGTTTCCCGTGTTATTCTTGTCGTTTCAGGAAGTTCGGCAAAAGGCCGCACTACTTCGGTCATATTCTCTATGGCGCCGTGGGTGAAGATCCTGCCGATTGATGGATTTAAAAACTTTAGGAGCCGCTGGGCTTTCCCAAGGGAGTAGCCAAAAAGGACAGAGGTTTTACCTTCTGCCCGGTTTTGCCGCCACCAGCTGTTAATATCGTTCATCACCTGCTGCTGCGGCAGCCACTTAAAAGCCGGAAGCCCAAAAGTGCATTCGGTGATAAAAGCCTGGCATTTTACAGGTTCAAAAGGCGTTGCCAGCCCGTCGTCTTCAGTTTTGTAATCGCCGCTAAAAACCCAGACCTCACCTTTGTGTTCTACCCTCACCTGGGAAGAGCCAATAATATGGCCGGCCGGAAAAAGCGAAAATTTCACGTTGTTAATAACGAAGGTCTCCCCGTATTCCTTTCCGGAAACCTGAATTTCTCCAAGCCGGTGTTTTATAATGGGAACATTGTTGTGGTGGGTGATGTACTGCTTATGCCCCCATCGGGAATGATCGGCGTGGCCGTGGGTGATGATCGCCTTGTTTACGGGCTTCCACGGATCGAGGTAAACACCCGCAGGCTCGCAGTAGATCCCTTTATCATCAAAGCAAAGCAGGGGTTTTTTCTGATTTTTGAGCGGCATAAATTCAAGTTAGTATTTTTTGTGCAGGGCAGCTGTGGCATTAGGAAAAAATTAAAACTGGAAATGCCCTTTTTAAAGGCTTAGCGATTGCAGCGGTTAGCTTTTGGGGCGGCTTTAGCGCCTCAAAACTATGAGCGAAAAGCGCGGCCACCGCCTTTTTTGGCGGGGGAAAGCCCCAAAGACATCAAAAAATAAAGCTGTAATTTGCTATATTTGAGTAAAATATTGTGCTATGTCATTTTCAGATCTTTTTGGAACCGGGGAACACCTCAGGAATCTTGGGCATTTTGCCGCTATTGTAAACCTTGCTGCCGCCGATGGGCCAATAAATGCCAAAGAAGAGGCGCAGTTAAAGCGTTTTGCCACCAAACTGGATATTGCGGAAGATGAATATATGAAGGTGCTGCAAAACCCCAACGCTTTTCCCATTCACCCGAACAATTCGGTTGAAGGACGGCTGGAGCGACTTTATGATTTGTTCAGGATCATTTATTCAGACCATGATATTGAAGAGCAGGAAGTGGGCCTTCTTAAAAAATATGCCATTGGCATAGGTTTTTCTCAAAAAGTGGCCGAAGACATCATAAAGCGTTCTATGGAGATCTTTAGCGGGATGAGCTTTGATGACTACCGCTACCTGCTTAACAGGGAAAAATAAGACCGCTTTGCATCAAGAGACAAGAATCAAGACTATTGTCTGGAAAATTTCTTCCAAAAATGACATTTTTGGACCTTTAGTTATTCAGGGTTTTTGGCCATGAATTCTTCGGCTTTTTCTACCATTTCTTTATTTCCGCAGAAGAAAGGAGTGCGCTGGTGCAGTTGGGTGGGCTCAATATCCAAAACCCGCCTGAAGCCGTCGCTTGCCTTGCCGCCGGCCTGTTCGGCAATAAAAGCCATGGGATTACATTCGTACAGCAACCTTAGTTTGCCTTTTGGCGCATTGGAAGTGGTGGGATAGAAATAGATTCCGCCTTTGATCATGTTGCGGTGGAAGTCGGACACCAGCGAACCTATATACCTCGAGGTGAAAGGCCTATCATCTTTTTCTTCCTGGCAATATTTAATGAATTGTTTTACGCCCTTTGGAAAGTGCACGTAATTCCCTTCATTCACCGAATAAATACTTCCTCTTTCGGGAAATTTCATATCGGGATGAGAAAGGTACCAAGAGCCAAGGGCCGGGTTAAGGGTAAAGCCGTTCACGCCGTGCCCGGTGGTATAAACGAGCATCGTGGAGGTGCCATACACAATGTAGCCCGCAGCCACCTGCTGGCTCCCCGGCTGCAAGAAATCTTCTAGTTGAACGGGAGTGCCTATAGGGCTAACGCGGCGGTAAATGGAAAAAATGGTTCCCACGGAAACATTCACATCAATATTTGAACTTCCGTCAAGCGGATCCATCAACACCACATATTTATTCTTGTGATCTTGTTTCTGGCCTGAAATGGTAATAAATTCTTCAGATTCTTCGGAAGCAATTCCGCAGACAATCTCACGGTTGGTAAGGGTTTGTATAAATTTTTCATTGGCGTAGACATCCAGCTTTTGCTGGTCTTCCCCCTGCACATTGGTCTCTCCTGCTGCGCCGGTAATATCTACCAGTCCGGCTTTGTTCACCTCGTGGTTCACCACTTTTGCGGCAAGCCTGATGGAGTTAATCAATCTGGAAAGTTCTCCCGAAGAAAAGGGAAATTCGGCCTGATTTTCAATAATAAATTCGCCTAATGTCTGATTTTTCTTGACCATTGAAGTTGAAAATGTGCTTGTACCAAACAAAACTAAAGGAAATTATTTTAAGCAACTACAACGATTTCGTAATTTAATCTTAAAATCAAATCTCTATTTTTGCAGGCAAATCACAGCTATGAACACCACTATTCGAGACGCAGGAAAAGAAGATATGCCGGCAGTGCTGGAGTTGATCAAGGAACTGGCAGCTTTTGAGAACGAACCCGATGCGGTGATCACCACTGTAGAAACCCTGGAAAAAGAAGGATTTGGCGAGCATCCGCTCTTCCACGTTTTTGTGGCCGAGGTAGACGGCAAAATTGAAGGAATGGCCCTCGTATATTACCGTTTCTCTACATGGAAAGGCCGTACCCTGCACCTCGAAGACCTTATTGTACGCGAAGAAAAACGCGGCACCGGCCTGGGGAACGCGTTGTACAAAAGGGTGATAGAATATGCCAAAGCCCAGGGTTTAAAACGAGTTGAATGGGTGGTGCTGGACTGGAACCAGCACGCTATAGATTTCTACGCGCGAAGCGGTGCCAATATTCTGAAAGACTGGTACACAGTGCAGATGGATGAGAACGGCATCACCAAATACATAGAGACAAACGCATGAAAGTTTTCAAATTTGGGGGTGCATCTGTAAAGGATGCCGGCGGGGTAAAGAATGTGCTGCAGGTATTAGAAACCGAAGGAACCGCTGAAAAACTCGTGGTAATTTCGGCCATGGGCAAAATGACCAATGCGCTTGAAGTAGTGGTAAATGATTACCTCCAAAAAGGGGATTTTAAAAATGCGCTTCAACCCGTGAAAGAATTTCACCGGGAAATTATGCTGGAATTGTTCGGACACGGTGAGCATCCGGCTTTTGCTTCGGTAAGAGGATTATTCCAGGGTTTGGAAAATTTTCTTCAGCACAACCGCTCTGCCAATTACGATTTTGTGTACGACCAGGTGGTGATCTATGGAGAGTTGCTCTCTACCACGATTGTGAGCTCATACCTTTCTTCCTGCGGAATAAAGAACGACCTGCTCGATGCCCGTAACTGCATACGCACCGACAATACTTATCGCGATGCGCAGGTAGAGTGGGAAGAGACCCAGGCGCAGATCACGGCCGTGGTAAACCGGAAAACGCTTAGCATCACCCAGGGTTTTATTGGGGCCGATGCCAACAACTTCTCAACAACGCTTGGGCGCGAAGGCAGTGATTACACAGCCGGGATTTTCGCCTACTGCCTTAATGCCGAAAGTGTGACCATCTGGAAAGACGTGCCCGGCGTGTTAAATGCCGACCCCCGGGTATTTGAAAATGCGCAGCTGCTCGATCATATTTCTTATGAAGAAGCCATAGAACTGGCATTTTACGGCGCTTCGGTGATTCATCCCAAGACACTTCAGCCATTGCAGCGCAAGGAAATTCCGCTGTACGTGAAATCGTTCCTGAACCCGGCAAACCCCGGAACTGCGGTTAAGAAAGGACAGCCCATACTTCCGAAGCTGCCCTGTTTTATCGTCAAGAAAAACCAGGTACTTATCTCTTTATCTTCCCTAGATTTTTCATTTATCCTGGAGAAAAACATCAGTGAGATCTTCAGCCTTTTTCATAAATATCAAATAAAGGTGGATCTTATTCAGAACTCTGCCATCAGTTTTTCAGTTTGTATTGACAATAAATTTAATAACTTAGAAAAGTTAATAAGCCATTTAAAGGCCACTTTTAGGGTGAATTACAACACTGGCGTGTCGCTTTACACGATTCGGCATTTTGATGAGAACGCAGTGGCGACGCTGGAGAAAGACAAAAAGGTGCTTCTCAAGCAAATCACCCGGGAAACCGTTCAGCTTGTAGCCATACCCTAGTTTTTAACTTTTAATAAAATTTAAATGGGAATTGTAAGTGCAAAAGAAGTTGCCAGAGTGATGAATTTGGACAAATTCGGAATTTTGGGAACCTCTATGGGATGGATAGTTCTTAAAACTACCAAGCTTTCGGTCATCAACAAGGAATACGACAAGCGCAAAGACATGAGCGCGCCCCAATTCATTGATTCTATTCTGAAAGCTTTTGAAATCAACTTCGAAATCCCCGAAGAAGACCTGAAGCGCATCCCAAAAACAGGGCCTTTTATTACCATTTCAAACCACCCCTTAGGCGGTATTGACGGTATGATACTCCTGAAGCTCCTGCTTTCAAGGCGTGAGGATTTTAAAGTGATTGCAAATTTCCTGTTGCAGCGAATCGAGCCTTTACAGCCATACATTATGCCAGTAAATCCTTTTGAGGAGCACAAGGAGGCACAGAGCAGCACCAAAGGCATCAAAGAGGCCATTTTACACCTCAAAGACGGCAAACCGCTTGGCATTTTTCCCGCAGGCGAGGTCTCTACCTATCGCGACCATAAAATGATCGTTGACCGGCCCTGGGATCCAGCCGCCATTAAACTTATCCAGAAGGCAAAAGTGCCGGTGATCCCCATTTATTTTCACGCGAAGAATAGCACCTTCTTTTACCGGCTCGCATCAATAAGTGACATTCTTAGAACCGCCAAGCTTCCCAGCGAGATGTTGTCACAAAAGAAGCGCAAGATCAAAGTACGGATTGGAAATGCCATTCAGCCGCAGGATATTGAAGATATTACAAGCATTGAAGCGCTCACTGCTTTTTTACGCCGAAAGACTTACATGCTGGCAAATGCCTTCGAAAAAAAGCCATTTTTGAAAGGTATTCCCAAAAATTTTAAAATTCAGAAGCCTCCCAAAAAGATTGTTGAAGAGACCCAACTGGATCTAATGCTGGAAGAGGTGGAGACCTGCCGAAAACTCGACAAGCGGCTCCTGGAAAGTAAAAATTACGAAGTCTTTCTCGCAAAAAAAGAGATCATTCCCAATATACTAAAGGAAATTGGAAGATTAAGAGAAATTACCTTTAGAGCGATTGGCGAAGGCACCAACATGTCTACAGATCTCGATAATTTTGACGATTACTACTACCACATGTTCCTGTGGGACAATGAGGCCAACAAAATAGCCGGGGCTTACCGAATGGGCATGGGAGCCGAGATCTATGAAGAATTCGGGATTCAGGGCTTTTACCTGCAGGACCTTTTCAGGTTTGAACCCGAACTGCATAAAATGATGAGCGAATCTATTGAAATGGGAAGGGCTTTTATCACCGGCGAATATCAACAGCGGCCCATGCCCCTGTTCCTGTTGTGGAAAGGCATTGTGCACTGTACGCTGCGTTTTCCAAAGCACAAATACCTTATTGGCGGGGTGAGCATCAGCAATAAATTCTCCAATTTCTCAAAATCGCTCATGATAGAATTCATGAGGTCGCATTACTACGATCCTTATGTGGCGCAATACATTAGGCCGAAAAAGGAATTTAAGGTTAAGCTGAAAGACGTGGACAAAGATTTTGTGTTTGATGAAACCCAGTCTGACCTCAACAAGTTTGACCGCTTCATTGATGAACTGGAACCCGGAAGCCTGAGACTTCCGGTACTTATCAAAAAATACATCAAGCAAAACGCAAAGGTTGTGGCATTCAACGTAGACCCCTTGTTCAATGACGCGATTGACGGACTCATGTACATTCGCATTGCCGATCTTCCTGAAAGCACCGTGCGGCCGGTGATAGAAGAATTTCAACAGGAGCTGGAGCGCAAGGTTACCGAAATGCGCAAAAAGGAGCAGCAGGCTGAACAAGAATAGCCAAATTGCCCGAAGCCCTTTGGAAATGGCCTTTTTGATGCTTATCTTGCTATTTCAGAAAATAAAAGCGACAAATGGAAAAGATTTTAATAGTTGGAGCAACCGGAAGTACAGGAAAAAGAATTATCGAAATCCTGAACAACAGCCAGAGTTTTGAACCGGTGGCCATGATAAGAAAAGAGGAGCAGAAAGAGATTTTTGACGATATGGAGGTGAAGTGGGTATTTGCCGACCTTGAGCAGGACGACCTTAGCCCTGCGCTAAAAGGTATTGACAAAGTGATCTTTGCTGCAGGTTCGGGCAGTAAAACAGGCCCCGACAAGACCACAGAAGTTGATGAAAAAGGCGCCATAAAAGTGATAGATGCCGCAAAAAAGGCAAAAGTGAAGAAGTTTATCATGCTTAGCGCCATGGGGGCCGATGAACCTTCACAGCACGAGAAACTGGAACACTACCTGAAGGCCAAAGCCACCGCCGATAAGCACTTAAAAGAAAGCGGACTAAACTATACCATAGTGCGCCCGGGAGGCCTTACCGACGATATGGGTACAGGCAGGGTGAAAATTTCAGAAAAACTGGACTCTTTAGGTGAAATACCAAGAGACGACGTGGCATTTCTCCTCATCATGTCGCTAGCCGATCCTTTGGTGAAGAACATGAGCTTTGAGGCTGTAGAGGGAGAAGAGCCCATTAAATCGGCTATGATAGAGCTGAGTCAGTCATAATTACTTCGGAAAAATATCAATCAAAAAGCACATTTTTGAAACCTACAAGAAAGGAGATTGTTCCCGGAAGCCGTGTGGCCATAGTTCAGAAGCAGGATCAGCGATCTGGCCGACTTACCTATGGCTACGTGGCTGACATACTCACCAAATCGCCCATGCACCCGCACGGCATAAAGGTGAGGCTGGAAACAGGCGAAGTAGGAAGAGTTCAGAAAATTGAGGATTCACTGGTATAATCAATTCACATTGATCAGTTAACAATATTCAGCCTTAATTCGTAATTCCAGTAACGTGCTAATCTCTTCTGTTCTTTTCCCATTGATGAAAAAGAACCAAAAAATCTAGGCTTACGAAAATGTTGCTAAAATTTTCGATAGGCCGTTGGTGATGTAAAACGGAAGAATTTTTAAACCGTTTCAAGATCCTGATATGATTTGATACGCTGGGAATTGATGATAATAAGTAGCATCAACACAAAAATTCCGGCCATAATATGTTCAAAACCCACACCGGCGTCCATTAGCAATCCCACCACCAGTGGTCCTAGAGCGGTACTTATCACCGAAAACATTGTAAAAACGCTTCTTATCACCCCCATCTTCCCGGTGCCGTAGAGTTCGGCTATGAGAGCGGTCTTAACAGTTCCCGAGACTCCCATGGTAATTCCGGCGGTGACCAGAAAGATAAGTGCCCCAAGAATGCTATCCATAAAAGCAAAAGGCAGAAGCCCCAGGTTTACAGGAATGAGGTAATATCTAAAGAGCTTTCGGGCGGTAAATTTATCAACCCACAGCCCTCCGAATAATGAAAAGAGAAAGCGGGTAACGGCATATACCGTAAAAAAAGTAGCGTACAACTGAATTGACCAGCCTTTGTTTTCAACAAAAACGTACTGATAAAAGAAAATGGCCGTAGCCGAAAAACTAAGTATAAAACTCGCCGGCATCATTACGCCAAACCTTCGGTCTAATACCACCGATCTATAATCTTTTAGCAGTGCAAAGGGCGAGGGGCTCCCCTCTTTAGAAAGCTCCCGGTCAAAATTATCGAGCCTATTAAACTTCAGCCTAACAAGGTAAAGGAGCAGGAAAATCCCGCTTGCAATTGCGGCAACTCGCCAGTCAAACCAACTTATTAAAAAGGCAATAATAAGCGGAAAAACAGCTTCCCCCACAGAAAAACCCAGGGATGAAAAGCTGAGGGCTTTCCCCCTGTCGGCCACAAATTGTTTAGACATGATGGTCATGCTAATATGCGTGAGCAGGCCCTGCCCCGACAATCGCAGGCCGGTAATGGCAAGGATGAGCAGCAGGATATTTTCTGAAACGCCCAATAAAATACTGGAGAGTGCCAGGGCGGCCACAGTGCAGGCAGTAACCTTTTTTACCGGCTTGTGGTCTACCGTATGGCCTACCGAAAGCATGATAAAAGAGGCAGCAACGGTACAGCCAGCGTAAATGGCTCCAAAAGCACCTTCCGAGATTTGAAAGGACCTGATGATCTCGGGCACGTAGAGCGAAATAAGGAAGGTTTGCCCAAAGCCCGACAACAGCGTGAGCAGCCAGCCAAAGCTTACCGTCCTGAAATTCCCTTTTAGAAAGTAAAAATAATCCTTCAAAATGCCTTTTTTGAGCCTGCAAAGGTATGGCCTTATTCTCGCAGGGAAAAGGTTTTTGCTAGGATAAGCTCATGAGCTGACCGTACTATAGAATTAAATTGGGGAGACAACCCAGGGTTGTCTGTACAGATCATAGGTCCTTGAAATGATCTATGATCTTTTGAGCTATAGTATCTGCCAGCTTTTTGTGAGATTCCACTGTCCAGCCAGCAACATGCGGACTAAGCAGCACATTTGGCATCACCAATAACTGCTGCAGGGCTTCCGGCATTTCTGCACCTTCAGAAAAAAGGCTTTCAAAAGAGCTTTTTTCGTACTCCAGTACATCGAGACCTGCACCCAGGATCTTTTTAGAATGAAGGGCTGCAACGAGGTCTTCGGTCACCACACTTTTTCCGCGGGCGGTATTGAGCAGCCAGAAAGGTTTTTCAAAAGCTGTGATAAAATCTTTGTTCAACATCTTATTGGTCTGGGGAGTCCAGGGTGTGTGCAGGCTCACCACATCGCATTCCTTTTGAAACTTCTCTAAGGAAACCTGTTCTGCAAACTCATCTCCCACCCCTTCCAAAATGTCATAACAAAGCACTTTTACATCAAACCCCTGAAATTTTTTGGCAAAGGATTTCCCCATATTTCCGTAGCCAATGATACCCACTGTTTTACCTTCCAGTTCCAATCCGCGGTTGGCTTCCCGGTACCACAATCCTTCCCGCACCTGCCTGTCGGCCTGATTTAGTTTATTAAAAAGGGAAAGCAGCATTCCCAGGGCGTGTTCACCAACGGCATTGCGATTACCTTCGGGCGCCGAAAAAAGCTTCACTCCTTTTTGTTCAGCATAATCTACATCTATACTTTCCAGGCCTGCGCCAACACGGGCAATGAACCTAAGGTTGGGAGCCGCATCGAGAAATTCCCTGCCAATGTGGAACCGGCTTCTAATCACAATACCGTCATAGAGATGCTGGTTTTCCAGGATCTCCTGTTCACTTTGGGTATAGGCTTCTATATTCTGGTGCCCTGCTGCTTCAAGTTGTTGTAGTAAAACAGGATGATTAGAATCGGCGTGAAGAATGGTCATGAAAATCAGATTTTTGGATAGTCAGATTGGGTAAGGCTGTTTTGTACATCCCCGGTGTGTTTAGTGCTGAGTTTTTCGAAGAGCATAATATGTACTTCTTCCCCATTTTTGGTCATGGGGCAGTGTTTTACTCCTTTGGGAACAATGATGATCTCCCCTTCCCGTACAGTCTCGGTGCGATCTTCAAACTGAAGATATAAAGTACCTTTTATTACCTGAAAGAGCTCGTCTTCGTCGTCGTGCTTATGCCACACAAATTCATCTTTTACCTTTGCCACGAGCACCTGCATATCGTTCACCACTCCAATTTGCCGCGGATGCCAGTGACTGCTGAAGCTCTGTAGTTTTTCCTTTAGATTTATTGTTTTCATCTTCCAAAGATAAAAGTAAAATGAGAAAAAACTTCCGCAGATTATATTCGCAGAACATAAATTATAAGCTGCAATTAAATGGCTTAAGGAAGGAAAATAAATTGTAGATTTATAAAAAAAGAGCAATGGAAACTTTAAGAGTCGACATTATCAATCCAAAAGCTAAGAAAATTCTAAAAGAGTTAGCTGATCTCAATCTAATTAAAATTAAAGAAGAAAAAAAATCAGATTTTTCCAAACTTGTAAAAAAAATAAGATCTAAGCCCGTTGAGAATATCAATCTTGAAGAGATAACCAAAGAAGTTGAAAGCGTGAGAAATTCACGATATGAAGAATAAGAGAATAATTCTGGACACCAACATCTGGATTAGCTTTTTAATTTCTAAAAATTATACTGAAATAGATAACCTAATCTTAACAAGCAGGTTTACTTTATTATTCTCCAATGAATCTTTAGAAGAATTTATTGAGGTAGTGAACCGGCCAAAATTTAAAAAGATCTTTTTTAAATTTATTTGATCAATATGCGGAGTTAATAGTAATTCAATCTAATACGCATATTTGCCGGGATCCAAAAGATAACTTCCTCCTCGATTTAGCCATTGATGGAAAAGCTGATTTTCTAATTACCGGTGATAAGGATCTATTAGTAGTTGGAAAAATATCAGGAACTCAAATAATCACTTTTCAGGATTTTCTAAAAAAAATAACTTCAGATTAATTTACAGGCATACTTACTTCAATTACTACCTCACAATACACTACAAAAATTCAGAAAGTTCTTTTCTAGCTTAAAATCCTAAGATTAACTTGGCTATCGTGAAATAAATAAGGATCCCGAAAATGTCGTTGCTGGTGGTAATAAAAGGCCCGGTGGCCATGGCAGGATCTATCCCGAACCTGTCTAAAATAATGGGCACAAAGGTACCTATGAGCGAAGCAATTACGATCACCGAGATAAGCGAAATTCCTACCGTAAGCCCAAACCAGAAATCAAAACCCAGCAGGAAAATACCGCCAATAATAAGCAGTAATGCCAGCGCCGAGCCGTTTAAAAGGCTTAATAAAATTTCTTTGATAAGCCGGTTTAGCAGCGAACCGCTAAGGCTTTGATTTGCCAGACCCTGCAGCACAATGGCCGAAGACTGCACCCCCACATTTCCCGCCATTGCCGCAATAAGCGGCACAAAAAAGAAAAGGGCGGCATGCTCCTGCATGGCGGCATCAAAAGTGCCCAGCACCGTCACAGACACAAACCCTCCAAAAAGGGCCAGAATGAGCCAGGGCAATCTCGCCCGGGTGAGCCGCAGGATGGAATCATCGGCCTCTACATCTTCAGAAATACCGGCTGCGAGCTGGTAATCCCTTTCGGCTTCATCCCGAATAAAATCCACGATATCATCAATGGTCACCCGGCCTACCAGCCGGCCCATCTCATCTACCACGGGAATAGCTTCCAGGTCGTACTTCTGCATGATGCGGGCAACCTCCTCGCCTTTGGTATGCACCGTCACATAATCTACCTTATCTATATAAACGTCGCTAATATTTGCCTTGCTGGAGGCCGTAAGCAGGTCTTTAAGAGACAGCCTCCCCTTCAGCTTCCCCCTGTCATCTACTACATAAATGGAATGTACCCGGGTGACGTTTTCGCCCTGGGCCTTCATTTCGGCGAGAGAGCCGGTTACGCTCCAGTTCTCATTTACCTTCACCAGCTCTTTGGCCATGAGCCCCCCGGCCGAATTCTCATCGTAGCGCAGCAGCTCTACAATATGCTCGGCGTGTTCTTCATCTGAGATTTCCTGGATAACTTCCTGTTTTCTTTCTTCGGAAAGTTCGGCGATGATATCGGCTGCATCATCGGTATCCATATTTTCGAGCTCCTCGGCAATCTCTTTGGCCGACAGGTTGTCGAGAATGCGCTCTCTCATGTCTTCCTCAAGCTCCATAAGGGCTTCGGAAGTCTTGGTGCTGTCTAGCAGCTTTATGATATAGGTGGCTTGGTCAAGCTCCAGCTCGTGGATGATCTCGGCAATATCGGCGTGGTGTACCTCATCCAGCAGCTTCAGGAGCTCGTCATCGCGCTTCTCTTCAATAAGAAGCTGAATATGCTCAATATATTCTTCGCTTACCTCAAATTGCATAAGGCTGGATCTTTTGTGTGAGTTCAATGAAACGGGCGGTGCTCAGCTGCTCCGGCCGCAGGTCAAAGATAGCATCTTCTTTAATATTATCGGGCAGGTCAAAGACCTTAAGACTGTTGCGAAGGGTTTTTCTTCGCTGCTGAAAAGCGGTTTTTACCACCCTGAAGAACAACTTTTCATTTACGGGCAGGGAAAAATCTTCTTTCCGTCTAAACCGCAGCACGCCACTGTCTACTTTTGGAGGCGGATTAAACACTGAAGGCGGCACGGTAAACAGGTACTCGGCCTCGTAGAATGCCTGTACCAAAACTGAAAGTATCCCGTAGGTCCTGCTGCCTTCCTTTTCGCAAATACGCTGCGCCACTTCTTTCTGGAACATGCCCGAAAATTCCGGGATATACTCCCGAAGCTCCAGCATCTTAAAAACAATCTGGCTGGAAATGTTGTACGGGAAATTGCCAATTATGGCGAACTGATCCTGCTTAAAGATCTCGCTGAGATCGTACTTCAAAAAGTCCTTTTCATGGATCTTTCCCTCAAGGGCGGGGTAATGTTCATTTAAATAAGACACACTTTCGGTGTCTATTTCTATTACGTGAAGATCGGTATCCTTTTTCAGCAGATATTTGGTGAGCACACCCATTCCCGGGCCAATTTCGAGCACATGAGGATATCCCGAATAACCCAGCGTGCCGGCAATCCTTTCGGCTACAGATTCATCGGTCAAAAAATGCTGGCCAAGGTGTTTCTTAGCCTTCACATCCCCTTCCTGATGGCCGGGCGCAGTATTATTGTGGCGGTTCCCACCTTTTTTATGGTAATTTTTTTTCATGGGTAACGTAATTTCTACTGCTCGCTCACAACTTCAAGCTCTGTTCTGAAAGCAACAAATTTCCCTTCAAAAATGGCAGATTTTCTTCTTAATCTTTCGGCGTCTTCTTCGTAATAACGCTGCAGCATTTGCCTGTTTTTGGCAGTAAACTGAACAGAATAGGTTATCCCGCCCATTTCCTCGTTCACCAGTACCCTGGTCATAAGGGCTTTAATGAATTTTTTGGTGTTGAGCATTTCGGGGATGTGTTCATTTTTCATCCACTCCACCCACTTTTCGTGAACGTCTTCCTGGATGTTGACGGTAACATTATAGATATACATAGACTGTAGCTTCTTTAGAAAAATAAGGGAGTTTTAACTGAATAAAACCTTATTCAATCTCGTCTCCCCGAAGTTGCCTGAATTTTTTCCGGGCATCGACAAAGTAAATACTATCGGCGTAATTAAAGATAATTTTTTCATAAAACTCCCGGGCTTTCTGCGGTTGTTCCAGTTTTTGGACATAAAGTTCGGCCAGGTAGTAGTGGGCGTTGTCTCCCAAAATGTCATTCTGGTAATGCGTTATAAGCCTGAGGTAATTCTCTTCGGCTTTCTTATACTGCCCGGTTTGTTCAAAGAGTTTTGCCTGCTTTAAAAGGGCATCGTCTTCTATACTTTCACCTCTATGGGCGGCCAGCACACTATCTAACAACTTAATGGCTTCTCTTTCCCGCTCCTGAAAAGCCAGTAAATCGGCACGGGCATATTTTTTGAGCGCCGCCCGGGTAGTGTCTTCCCGGGAATTCTCGTTAATCAACAAACTGAGTTCCATAGCATCATTTGCGATCAATTGCGAGGTAGCCGATTTTAAAACATCCAACTGAATGTTCGCCCACTCAAAATCTCCTTTGTAATAGCTGGTTTTTGCCACCTTGAACCTGGCCATTTGTGCAACAACATCATTTTCTATGAGATTTTGCACCTGCGAATAGTAGATCAGGGCCTGGTTGAACTTCTCATCGAGCACAAGTATATCGGCCAGTGCCATCTTTAAGGCGGCTTCCTCGAATTCTTTCAGGTCGCGGTCAAGAAAATCCCGCAGCACTTTTTCTGCTGTTGGGATCTCTGCCTGCTTAAAGGCGAGAAAATTCGCATAATCTATGTACAGGGACAGCATAGCCGGACCATTCCCATAGGTGTCAAAAAGGGCATTATAGCCCTGCTTTATTTCTGAAAATTGTTCCTTCGGAAGTGTTTGCTGAAGAATGTTCAGGCGCAGCTGGTGTGCCTGAAGTTTCAGGTCCTGGTTTGGAGCTTCAGCAATAATAAAATCTAGCACATCAAGTGCGGTTTGCAGCTGCCCTTCTTCCCGGGCCATTACCGTAAGCCTTAAAATAGCTCCCAAACCTTCATTAGACCTGCGGTAAATGGCTTTTTCCTGCTGAAAAGCCTTCTGATATTCTTTTTGCTGAATGAACAACCAGCTCAACATATTGTTATAAAGAATATTCTGGTCTTCCTGAAGCCTTTTCAGCAATAATTTCCTGAAAGTGATGTTGGCCTCATTAGCGGGATCATCGGTAATGAACTGCCCGTAAATGCGGCTTACGCCTGGCAAAAGATCGGGGTTGTTTCCCAGCACGTCTATATAGTTACTAAACATCTTCTCTATCTCCCCCTGTTCGCCGTAAAGCCTGGCGAGCTGGATGTTGTATTCGGCATCGGGGTTCATTTTCATCCCCAGCTCATAAGCCGTTACGGCCTTGTCGAGTTTGCTGTATTTCTCAAAAGCCCTGGCTATGGGAAATGCGTAATTGGGCCTTGATTCTATTGCCTTTAAAGCTTCATCGTAAAATTTGAGAGCCTGCTCAGATTTCCCCTGCAATTCAAAGTTATGGCCCAGCTCCACGAGGTAATGTGGCGCATTGGCAGTATTGTTCACCCTTTCCTTGAGCAGCCTTTCTGCCTCAGAGTATTTTTCAAGTTGCTGATATGTGGCAATGAGCCCGTAGAAAAATGAGGAATTATCTGGCTCCTGGTCTAGAAGCTTCTCGTAGATGTTTTCGGCTTTTTCAAATTCCCCCCGGTCAAAGTAATTGCGGGCCAGCTGCTCAGACTGAGCAAAACCGGAAACATGCGCGCAAAGAAGAATGAGAAAGAAGTAGAGGGAACGCATCTGCAAGTGTTTTGAGTAAAGATAAGAAAATGCCCTTTTTAGCACCTGAAAGAGAGGGATTTATTCTATTAAAAGCAAAGACCTCACAGGTTTGAAAAATCTGTGAGGTCTCAAAATATTATGCCACTTTTTTTAATCAATCATATCAAAACCGGTATAAGGCACCAGCACATCGGGCACCTTAATTCCCGCCGGGGTCTGGTAGTTCTCAAGGATTCCTGCCAGTACACGTGGCAGGGCAAGGGCACTTCCGTTAAGGGTATGTGCCAGCTGCTTGGAACCATCGGCCGATTTGTACCTCAGTTTTAACCTGTTGGCCTGGAAAGTTTCGAAATTTGAACATGAACTTATCTCCAGCCAGCGATCCTGCGCCGTAGAGAAGACTTCAAAATCATAGGTAAGAGCCGAGGTAAAGCCAATATCACCTCCGCATAACCTCAAAATGCGATAGGGCAGCTTTAAATCCCTGAGTATATTCTTTACCTGCTCTACCATCTGGTCAAGAGCGGCATAAGAATTTTCGGGTTTCTCTATTCTCACTATCTCCACTTTATCAAACTGGTGAAGACGGTTTAGCCCTCTAACATGCGCGCCGTAAGACCCCGCTTCCCTTCTAAAACAGGGCGTATACCCGGTACAGGCAATGGGAAGGTCGTTCTCGTTGAGCATATCATCGCGGAACATATTGGTAATAGGAACTTCTGCCGTAGGAATAAGATAGAGGTTATCTTCGGTGACATGGTACATTTGCCCTTCTTTGTCGGGCAACTGCCCGGTTCCGTAACCAGAAGCCTCATTCACCATAAGCGGCATCTGGAACTCTGTATAACCAGCCGCCACGTTCTTATCTAAAAAGTAAGAAATAAGGGCTCGTTGCAGGCGTGCACCTTTTCCCTTGTACACAGGGAAACCGGCGCCGGTGATCTTATTTCCGAGCTCAAAATCTATGATGTCGTACTTCTTTGCCAGCTCCCAGTGCGGCAGGGCATCGCTGGCCAGCTGCGGCACTTCCCCCTCGCGAAAAACTTCTTCATTGTCTTCTTCGGAAGCCCCTGCAGGAACAAGCTCATTCGGAATATTTGGAATGTTGTAAAGGTGCCTGTTAAGAGCCAGGGTGGTTTCGGCAAGCTTTTCTGAAAGTTCTTTGGCAGCCTCCTTCAATTCTAAAGTTTGCTGCTTCAGCTGATTCGCCTTCAGGTGCTCTCCTGTTTTAAAAAGCATTCCTATCTCCTTGGAGAGACGGTTTGATTCGGCTAATTTCTCGTCGAGCGTGGCTTGTGTGGAACGACGGGTTTCATCAAGCTCAAGCACTTCAGAAAAAACTTCTTCAGCATCAAAATTTCTCTTTTTCAAGGCTTTAATATATGCCTCCTTGTTGGCCCTGATATTGGCTACCTGTAACATAGATCTAATATTTGGATTTGCGCAAGCGTATTTCTTCCGCCAGAAAAGCAAAAGTAACAAAAGCCCCGTAAACATTTGATCTTCCCAACCAAGAGATAATAAAAATGTTCTCCCAGCTTTCATCCCGGTGAGAATTTTGTCGCCTTAAACTTTTGCGCTGGCACAACTTCATGCCTACCTTTGTTAAAACAACTTTTCGGGCATCTTTTAGTGATAAAAATGCTGAAGAATGTTTGTAACCAATTTTATTTCACTTCAAGCCACAACATATGACTTTTGAACAATACCGCAGGCACTTTGAAACTATAAAAGACACGCCTTTAGAGCAGCAGAAAGCTCCCTATGATAAGGAAGATTACCTCAACTATACAAAACTGAACTGGTCTCGCATGAACCGCTGGCTGAAGACCGGGAAGATCACGGCTGACTTTCAAAATGCCCTTCAGCAGATACACCAACCCCAGCAGTGGATTGTTATAACAGAACCCTGGTGCGGGGATGCAGCGCATATTACGCCCTTTCTGGAACTTGCAGGCCGTGAGAACCCCATGATTAGTGTTTCGTATGAGCTTAGGGACAGTGAACCGTTCAGGATAGAAAATTACCGCACCAATGGCACGCTCTCTATCCCTAAGCTTATCATACTCGATGAAAATGGAAATGACCTCGCCACCTGGGGGCCACGCCCGGCCGAATGCCAGAAAATTTTTGAAAAATTAAAGGCTGAAAAAGCCACTTTTGAAAAGATCAAGGAAGAAATCCAGCAATGGTACAATTCTAACAAAGGGCTGGAGATTCAGAAGGAATTAGCTCTTCTGGTCAAGGAAATTGTGTGAAAAAGGAAAAATTTCAGGTTAAATTAAAGACCGGGGCAGGGTGATTTTCTTCCCTCTCCGGTCTTTTCTTTTTCCTGAATTCTACTTACTGCTGCCAGGGAATTCTTCATCTTTTTCCTCATTATAAGGCAGGATCCAGTCGTGATGTTCAAAATGCTTCCATTCTTCGGCTGCGAGATCAACTTTAGGGTCTATGAATGGCTTGTATCGCCTCCTGTTCACGCTTACCCTGCTGTCTACATACACCTCCACCTCTTTTCCTTCCAGTTCATATTCTTTTTCGAGGCGTTGGGCAAATTGCCAGATCATATCGGGTTTTGAACCCAAAGCCCGCTGTTGTTTTGCTGAAAGGTAATCTTCATTCTGAATATAGATCGTGTCTTTAGGCTTTGCCTTATCTACCACCTTAAACCTGATCTGGCCAGATTTTGACCTCAACATCATACGCCAGCTAAGACGATGACCTTCTTCGGTCCACAGCACGTCATCTTTGAAGAACCAGTGCCTTACAGGCAAGGCCGCCTGCACCAGCAGCCAAATTGCCATAAAACCAACGATCAAATTCCGGTTTTTGGGGACTTCTACTTCAGCTGCGGAATAATGTGGCTTTTTCCATAGAAAATACCTGTTGATGTTTTCCGTAGAAAAAAAGAAAATGGTAAAAGCCAGCGCGAGGTAAGGAAAAATGCCAATGTGAAAAATGAAGCTGTTGAAGAGGTGAAAGAACACAGCTGCCAAAAATGCCAAAATTCGGGTGCGTTTCCACAGCAGTAGCGGGATGATGAGCAGGTCAAAAAAGAACCCGAACCAGGCAATGGTATGGTGTACCCAGGGCTGCTGAAGGAAATCTCCTACCAGCCAGTAATGTTTTCTTGCAGCCATTAATATTCCCGGAAGGGTCGCGTCAAACCAGTCGGGGTAGATCTTGGCCACCGCCGCGTAGGTATAGACAATCGCCATTTGAACCACCAGCAGGACCCAAACCCAGCGTGGCATACTCAGTTTTTTCAAGGCCGGGTTAATACGCACATCAACCGAAGCATACCTGTGTGCAGGGAGGAGGCTCATCAAAAAGCACAGCAGCATTAAGAGGTAGTAGTGGTTGTTGTAGGATGATTTCTGCATCAGGTAAACAGCGGCCCACATTACTGTATACACCAGGATACTGAACCTGTATTTGAACCCGAGCATTACAAAGATGCCAAAAAGCCCCATTACCGCATAGTACCAGAGCATGCCGTTGCCCGGCAAAGGCTGCAGAAATTCAAAGCCGATAAAATTAAAAGTGAATTCGGGTTCAATAAACACTCTTCTTACCCAACCAGTAAAGATTGCACCAAAAGCTTCAATGGCCAACAATGCCCCAAATAATATCCTGAACACGATAAGTGCCGAATTATCTATGCGGGTAAAAAGCCATTTATTGAGCATAATTGTCGCGAATATACTGGTGACTAAAAGCCTCGTCCTGCTTCATGGCAATTTTTAATGCCTCTACCGAATCAAATTTTTTCTCGTCCCTTATCCGGGTGAGAAGTTCAATAGAAAGCTGTTTTCCGTAAAGGTCTTTACTGAAGTCAAAAAAGTTGGTTTCAATGGTCTTTTCGGTACCGCCCACAGTGGGGTTTGTTCCAATGCTCATCATCCCAAACACCATCTCGCCATCAATTTTTGATCTCACCACATAAACGCCATTTTTGGGAATTAGCTTGTAGTTTTCCTTTACTTCAAGGTTGGCAGTGGGAAATGAGAACTCGGTTCCCAAACCCTTACCCCTCACCACAGTTCCTGCCAGGGAAAAGGGGTAACTAAGGTAACGGTTGGCCTTCTCAACCCTTCCTTCCAAAAGGGCATTCCTGATCTTTGTAGAACTCACCGCCACGTCTTCAACGTCCTGCTTGGAGATCTCCTCTACCTCAAAATTGTATTCTTCCCCAAAAGCCCTCAGGTCGTTAATATCGGCAGTGCGGTTTCGCCCAAAACGATGGTCATAACCAATGATCACTTTTTTGGCTTTGAGCTTATGCACCAGGATGTCCCTCACAAATTCGCGTGCCGAAAGCCTTGAAAACTGCTGAGTGAAAGGATGAACAATTAGGTGGTCTATCCCGCTTTGTTCCAGGATATCCTTTCGTTCTTCTATGGTATTGATAAGTTTAATATCGGCATCCTTTTGAAGTACCATCCTCGGGTGAGGGAAAAAGGTAAGTATAGCCGACTCCAGATTCCCGGCTTTTGCTGTATTTACCAGCCTTTGAATTATTTTTTGATGCCCTATGTGTACCCCGTCAAAAGTACCTATAGTGACTACTGTATGATGCTTGCTGTGAAAAGCGTGTGCTCCTTTGTGTTCTTCCAAGACTTACTGCTATTTCCCGTTAAAGGTATTCATTGTGTTATTAATGCCCGCCGTGCCAAAAGATCTTATCACTTCAGCCGATTTCTCCAGGCGTTCGGGCAGCATTTTATTTTCCTCTTCCTCCCATTCTCCCAGCACATAATCTACCTGCCTGCCTTTAGAGAAGGCGTCACTAATGCCAAAACGAAATCGGTTATAGGCCGTGGTTCCCAGCTGCGCCTGAATATCCTTTAGACCGTTGTGCCCGCCATCGCTGCCTTTGGTTTTTACCCTAATGGTGCCAAAAGCGAGGTTGAGATCATCGGTAATGACCAGCAGGTGCTCCAGAGGGACTTTCTCCTTCTGCAGCCAGTAATTTACTGCTTTCCCGCTTAGGTTCATATAAGTGGAAGGCTTTAGCAGAATAAATGTGCGGCCTTTAAATTTATAGGTAGCTATATCTCCCAGCTTTTGGGATTCAAAAGTAAGTCCTTCTTTTTCCGCCAGAAAATCCAGGATCTTAAACCCGATGTTGTGGCGCGTATTGTGGTATTTGGGGCCAATATTTCCCAGACCCACAATGAGAAATTTTTTCATAGTAGGAATTTCTTCTTTAGGTGTTTTTGCTAACAATCTTCCAAAAAAGGATAGCATGTGCGACTTTTTGGTAAAAATAAAAAAAGCATCCCGATTTGGGATGCTTTATATTCTGATAAGAAGTCTGGAAGCTTATTCAGTTTCGTTAACTTCTGTTGCAGGTACTTCGTCTTCTGCAGTTTCTTCTTCATCATCGGTATCGGCGATAACGTTACGAGAAGTTCTAACCTGGCAAACCACAGTGTTATCTGGGTGCATGATCTTGAAGTTATCACTTTTCAATGCAGTAACGTAAAGTTTGTTACCAATTCTTAAAGGAGTAATATCGGCTTCGATAAAATCTGGAAGATTTCCCGGAAGACCTTTTACCCTCATGCGGCGAAGGTTAAATCTCAATACCCCACCATTCTTCACACCACGGGCAACACCTGTAGTATGTACAGGGATTTCCATAGTGATTTCTTTGTCTTCAAAGATCTGGTAGAAATCTATATGCAAAATTGCATCGGTTACCGGGTGAAACTGGATATCCTGCAGTACAGCATTGAATACCTCGCCTCCTTCAAGCTTAATCTCTACAGTGTGAACATCTGGCGTGTATACCAGGCTTTTAAAAGCAATTTCTTCAGCTGCAAAATGCAATGGCGCGTCTCCCCCGTATAATACGCAAGGAACCTGTCCAGCATTACGTAGGGCTTTTGTAGCTTTCTTGCCCACGCTTTCTCTTTTAGATCCGTTGATCGTAATTGATTTCATTGTTAAAAATTTTAGGCTGCAAAAGTAAATCTTTTTTTGAGCTAATAAAAGCTTCGCGCCTAATTATTTATAACGAAAGATTCCTGGCAGCAATAGCTGAATATTAAAAGTCGGGAATTTAAAATCTTAGAAAGGCTGCCCGTACTTCTAGCTTCTAAAATCTACCTCCTGCTTACATGATGAATTTTGAACTTATCGACCTGTTGTTGTGGACCCGGCTCATCACATCTGCAAACAAATTGGCGCAGGTAACCACGCGTATCTTGTCGCTTTTTCTCTTTAGCGGGATTGAATCGGTAACGATAAGCTCCATCAGTTTTGAGTTCTCAATGCGCTCATAAGCTTCCCCCGAAAGTACAGGGTGCGTACAAATGGCCCGCACGCTAAGGGCACCCCTTTCCATCATCAAATCGGCAGCCTTGCTTAGAGTTCCGGCGGTATCTACCATGTCATCTACAAGCACCACGTTGCGACCTTCAACATTTCCAATCAATTCCATATGGGAGATCACGTTGGCCTTGATCCTTTGTTTGTAACAAATTACCACATCGCTTTCCATAGCTTTTGAATAGGCGTAAGCTCTTTTGGAGCCACCCATATCTGGTGATGCAATAGTGAGGTTTTCGAGGTTGAGGCTTCGCAGGTAGGGCAAAAATACGGTAGACGCAAACAGATGATCTACGGGTTTCTCAAAGAAGCCCTGAATCTGGTCTGCATGCAGGTCCATGGTAATGATTCGGGTAGCCCCGGCAGTTTCGAGCATCTTTGCGATAAGTTTGGCGGCAATAGGCACGCGTGGCTTGTCTTTTCTGTCCTGCCTGGCCCAACCGTAGTAAGGAATTACCGCTGTAATATGCCTTGCCGATGCCCTTTTTGCAGCATCGAGCATCAGTAACAATTCCATAAGGTGGTCAGAACCCGGGTGGGTAGATCCTATAATAAAGACTCTTGATCCTCGTACAGATTCTTCAAAAGAAGGTTGAAATTCGCCATCACTATAAGTAGAAGTGATAACATTCCCCAATTTAGAGCCATAAGATTCGGCTATTTTTTCGGCCAGATCACGGCTTTGATTACAGGAAAAGATTTTTACTGCGGTAGTAACTTCAGGCATGTTGTGTTGTTTGTTGTTGCCCTGCAAATTTAGAAATTAAATTTGTGGGTGGGAACCGGCAAAATTACTTTTTGAGAAATAACGAAAAAGTAAAAAAGGCATAGCCTGAAAAAAAACTTCCTCTCAAAAATGGCATTTTTGAGAGGAAGTTTTGGAATAGATTTAGCTAAGCCCCTGTCAAAACCTGTAACTGAAGCCCGAATACAACCCAAAAAAGTGAGGTTTTTGCCCGTTACTGTCCTTAAAAGTGTTCATTTGAAACTTGAGCACAGGTTCCAGGCTTAATTGCAGCTGTTTGGACAGGTTATAGCCAAGGCCAAGGCCAATATTCGTGGTATAACTGAGTTTATTCATCCGGTTTGCCCCTCCAAGATCGGCCTCTTCGCCGGGAAGGGCCAGTAAAAGGCTGTTTTCTTCGAGAAAAAGCACACTTCCGCCGCCTATAATCCCCAGTGAAAACTGGTCGTCTACCACCAAATATTCAAGTTCAAGGGGAACCTCCAAAAATCCCATTTTTTGATGCAGCGTACCGTTAGAAGGGGAAGCAAGCGTTGTGGCATTCATCATTTTCATGCCATAAGATGAAATTTTGGCCACCTCGTTGAACGAAACCTCCCGGGTATTGTACTCAAGGCTCAGCTTGTTAATGCCGCCCCTAATGTTGATATTTTCAGAAACCGCGTAAGCCACGCTCAGCCCGTAAGAGAAGGTCACCTCCCCCGAAGCTTCTTTTTCTGAAAAGCCTCTGTTCACCACGTTCCCGTTTCCGAAGTTATTAAAATACACGGGGGCCACCCTTGTACTCAGTTTAAATTTCTGCTGAAAATTGTCATTTTTGGAAGCTATTTCAGGCTCTTCCTCTTTAGACAGGTTCAAAGCCGCAGCAAGATCTGCTGAAGCACCCGGCCCCTGAATTTCTTCGGAAGTTTTCTCCTCAGGAACTTCCTGATTTTCAAAAACTTCAGCTACTTCGGCCTCTTCTGTGAGCTGCAACTGCCTATTGGCAATTGCGTAATTTCCTGAAGTATTTTTGCCGGCTTCAGCTTTAACTTCAGGTTTTACTTCAGCAATAATTTTCTGCCTGTCTATAAGCTCATGCTGTATGATCAAGGCCTGCAAAAGGATTTGGGATTGCTGCATCACTTCCCGGAAATTCTCGGAAGCAGTTTCGGGCTCAAAATTGAATTGCCCCGGCTCAAAAACAACCTGCACGCCATTTTCATTTTCAGCAAAATTTGAAGTTGGCGGGTAGAGCATCAAAATGAGAGCGACCAGTGCGGCCACCCCGGCCAGCGGCACCCAAAGCGGGACCAGCCTTCTTTTTGCCTTTTTTGTCGGGAGCTGAGACAGGATATTTTCCCAGGAACCTTCGGGCGGAGGCATTTTTGCCCCCTCAAAGCGACGCCGGTAAATTTTGTCTATGTCCTTCTCCATTTTCATATAGATTTAAGGAAATTCCCCCGGTTGTGACGCTTTATGCTCTCTCGTAACTTGTAGCGGGCACGCGCGAGGTTTGATTTTGAAGTCCCTTCAGAAATCCCCAACATTTTAGCGATCTCCTTGTGAGAATGTTCTTCCATTACGTAAAGGTTAAAGACGAGCCGGTAGGCTTCGGGCAGTTCCTGGATTATTTTGATCAGGAAATCCAGTGACAGGTTCTGGTCATCAAGCTCCTCTTCAGCTTCTTCAGAAATTTCGCCGGTAATGCTAAGGTGGAGCCCGTTCTTTTTGCTCTTTTTGATGGCGGTGTTAATGACCAGTCGCGTCATCCAGCCTTCAAAACTGCCTCTTCCGCTAAACTGGTCAATTTTCTGAAAAATTTTCACAAAGCTATCCTGCAACAGGTCTTTTGCCTGCTCGTAATTCCCCGAATATTTAAGGCAGAGCACGAAGAGCTGTTCCGAATATTTTCGGTAAAGCTCCTCCTGCGCCTTTCTATCCTGTTGTTTACAAAGCCGAACTAGTTCCTTTAGACCCACAGGAAATTTATGTTGGTTCTTTAATGTTCAAATTTATTCCTGGGGAGTTGCAGGCTCTTCTTCGCCAACCGGCACAACTACCTCATCATAGACGCTTTCGCCATCTACATCAACCCCTGTCCAAAGATAAAAAGTGTAAGGTTGATCACTGTCAACTCTCATGGAAAAAGAACCTTCAACCTCAAGATCATCTTCTTCTAGGTTACAGGTAGTTTGATTTGCAGGGCGCGAAGCCACTCCTCCTACATAAATTTTCCTTCTTTCCGCTTCTCCACTCCCTTCTCTCATTGCCTGTACACCAATTCCTGTATGGCAGGCATCTGGAAGCAGGTAGGTGATCTTGATATCGTAGAGTTTGTCTTTTTCAAAAAACTCGGGAAGTGTGGTGTCAACTACTTCAGCCAAAACCTGTACAGTTCCGGGACCGTCGTCATCAACGTCACAAGCGGTTAACGATAAAGCTGCAATGAATAAGAAAAGAAATTTTTTCATGTTTTTTGTTTTAAATTGTTATTTACCCTTATGACCTTCATTTTCTAAAAGGTTGCGTATTATTTTCAAAAAATATTCCTGGTCACAATTTTAAGAGCATATTTTCGATGTTGTTTCTGTGCGTTCTTTCTGAAAAAAGAAAAAACCTGCTCCCAAAACGGCATTTTAAAGTAGCTGGCTGTTCAGTTTTGACCGATGCAGTTTTATGCCTGCAACTTTTTTACCAGAAATCTATTTGCTTAACACAAAAATTATTATTTTTGCCTCCCGTTTGCCTTGGTGGCGGAATTGGTAGACGCGCTGGATTCAAAATCCAGTTTCTTCGGAAGTGTGGGTTCGATTCCCACCCAAGGTACAAAAGCTCATCTCAGGATGGGCTTTTTTTATTGTAATTACGTTCTATTGATGCACCGGCTTTGCCCATCTTGGGCAGAAATCGTATTTTCGGCGCTTATCTTTATCTTATGTCGCAATTCTGGTTGTATTTTCAGTTAGGTCTGGAACATGTTCTGGACTGGAATGCTTATGATCATATCCTCTTTCTCATCGTTCTTGTCGCCTCTTTTTCTTTTCTCACCTGGAAAAAGGTGTTCTGGCTGGTGACCATATTTACCCTGGGACACATGCTTTCCCTCTTTCTCTCGGTGTACAAAATCGTGCTGGTAAACACCACGCTGGTTGAATTTTTGATCCCGGTAACCATCCTGGCCACTGCAATTTTCAACATGATCAACTCAAAGAAGAAAGAGAACAAGAACAACGTGAGCCTGCTTTATTTTAGCACGGCTTTCTTCGGAATTATTCACGGCCTGGGTTTTTCTTCATATTTCAAAATGATTGCTTCGGGGAGCGACAGCCTTTTTCTGCCTTTGCTCGAATTTGCGCTGGGCATTGAAGCCGCCCAGATCATCGTTGTACTGGCTGTGCTCCTGCTAAGCTTCCTGTTCCAGAATGTGCTGCAGGTATCGAGGCGAGACTGGATCTTGGTAGTTTCGGCAATCGTAATAGGAATTATACTTCCTATACTGAAGGAAAATTATCTGGCACTTTAAAATTTAACTTCTTTCTATTCATTTAATTCCTGCCATGCAATAAATTAGTAAAGCCCAAAGTTTCAGCAGCTTAAAAAGCTTCCTATATTGCAGGCGTATTTTACAACTATGCAAAAAATAAAGCAGCTTAAGTTTGACCGGGCTTATTTAAGGATCGCCAGGGAATGGGGTAAACTTTCTCACTGTAACCGCAAACAGGTTGGCGCGCTTATTGTGAAGGATAGAATGATAATTTCTGACGGGTATAACGGCACCCCCACCGGTTTCGAAAATCCGTGTGAAGACGATGAAGGCTACACCAAGTGGTACGTTTTGCACGCCGAAGCCAACGCCATTTTAAAGGTGGCCGGCAGTACCCAGTCCTGCAAAGGGGCAACACTGTACATCACGATGTCCCCCTGCAAGGAATGCAGTAAGCTCATACACCAGTCGGGCATTACCCGTTTGGTTTATAACATAGACTACAAAGACAACTCGGGGCTCGATTTTTTAAAGAAAGCCGGGGTCGAGATAGAACAAATAACAAAACTTGAGGGTTGAGAAACAGCAATAAAAAATATTTACCATTACTACTGGGCTTTGCCTGTGCCATTGGAGTGTTACTGGGCGCCGCTCTCGATTTTTCCAGCTACAATTCGGGCGCCTTCTTAAAACCGAACCAGAAAAAGGAAAAACTGGCGCGGCTTATAGACTACATTGAATACGAATATGTAGACGATGTAGATATGGACAGTATTGTAGATGTTACGGTAAATGAGATCCTCACAGACTTAGATCCGCATTCCGTCTACATTCCGCAGGAAGAATACGTAGACCTAAGTGCCAGTATGAAAGGGGATTTTGTGGGCATTGGGGTGAGTTTCAGGAATATTAACGACACTATTGCAGTTATTCAGACTATTGAAGGCGGGCCAAGTGAAAAAGTGGGCATCAAAGGAGGAGACAGGATCCTTTATGCCAACGGGGAGCCGCTTTTTAATTCCAATATAAACGAAGATTCCATCACCAGTAAATTAAAAGGAGAGGAGAACACGCGGGTTCTTCTTAAAGTACACCGAAAAGGAGTGCCCAACCTGCTCGAGTTTGATGTGAAGCGCGGAAAAGTTGCCCTTAAAAGTGTAGACGCGGCTTATATGTTAACGGAAGATCTTGGCTACATTAAAATTAACCGCTTTGCTGAATCTACCTATGAAGAATTCAAAAGCGGGCTTCTTAAACTGAAGAAAAAAGGGGCTAAAAAGATTGCACTTGACCTGCGCGATAACCCGGGCGGCTATCTCGCCGAAGCTACCAGGATTGTAGATGAGTTCCTACCGCAAGACAAGCTGGTGCTCATCACCAAAAACAAGAAAGGGGCCATAGAGAAGACCTTTGCCACCAAAGAAGGAAATTTTGAAGAAGGAGGACTCTATGTGCTCATCAATGAGAATTCGGCTTCGGCCAGTGAGATTATCGCCGGAGCCCTGCAAGATAACGACAAGGGGACCATTGTAGGCCGAAGGTCTTACGGAAAAGGCCTTGTTCAGCGGGAAATGGCTTTGGGCGACGGCAGCGCCGTGAGACTTACCATAGCCCGGTATTACACCCCCACCGGGAGATCTATTCAGCGCCCCTACTCCAATGGCAGCGAAGAGTATTTCGCCGATTACCTTAACCGTTATAAAAACGGCGAACTGGTTAGTGCCGACAGTATACATGTAGCCGATTCCCTGCGATACGTTACACCCGGCGGAAAGGTTGTTTACGGCGGCGGCGGTATCATTCCCGATATTTTTATTCCTAAAGACACTAACTTTGAAAAGCAAAGCCTCAACCTGATGCTTAGAAATGGCTATATGGACAGCTTTATTTTTGAAGTTCTTGAAAAGGACCGGAAATTTTACAACGCCTTAAGTTTTGAAGACTTTATGCAGAAAGAATTGATCACCAAAGCTACTGTTGAAGAATTCAGGGCATTTATGAAGCGGGAGAATTTTGATATGCGCTTCAGGGAATACGTTCCCACCCTTAAGCTCTACCTGAAAGCGGCTATGGCCCAGCAATTATTTGGCAGCACCGCCTTTGAGCAGATCCTCAATGAAGAAGATCCTGCAGTAGAGAAAGTTATAGAACTTTCTACCGCCCGAAAATTTAAAAATTAAGCTAGTTGATCTTATCGTGCACTTTGGTGTGCTCCCCTCCATTCCAGAGAGTGAGGATATCGGTTGCTACTGCCGCACCACTGCCGCAGGCAATCGCATACTGGCTCCTGTGACCTGCCAGGCTTCCTGCCACATATAAACCCGAGCGCACCAGGTGATCGTCGTTGAACAGCTGTATCCTCTCTTTTGAAGTTTTTGCTTTCTTATGCGGAATGATATACTGGTCAAGCCCTTCTATAGTAAAAGGCCGGGCATAACCTGTAGCGATCACCACAGTTTTAGAGAAGTAAGAGTTTTTATTTGTAGAAATTTCGAACTTACCTTCCAAAAATGCTATTTTCAACACCTTTTCTTTCTGAATAATTTCCACTTCCGGATAAAGCCTTTCAAGCTGTTCAAGCCCTGAAGAAAGAATGTCTTTACCGGCAGTACCCGAAGGGATTCCCAGAACATTGTTTAACCGGGCACTTGAAAGATGCGAAGCCCGCTGATGTGCTATAAGACCCACTTTTTTACCGGCGGCAAAGTCTTTCGATAACCCAGAACCCAAAACAAGGGCACAGGAAAGGCCTGCAGCCCCACCCCCTATGATAAGCGCATCAAACACCATTACTCGCCACTCTTCTTTGCAATGGCCCGTGACATGAGAAGAATGACCATGAGAACCACCACAATACTTGAGGCAAGTATGCCTATAAGCGCAGTTTTACTATCCCCCGAAAAGGCATTTTCAAGATCTAAAAAAGTCGCATTGTATATAATAAGGCCCACGGCCAGTACGATTAAAATGTAGATGAGGGCTTTCATAGGAAAAGGCTCTTAATATTTGTAGCGAAAAGTTTTACGGCAATTGCCAAAAGAATGACCCCAAAGATCTTCCGGATCACGCTTATGCCCTGTTTCCCCAGGAAGTTTTCAATTCTACCCGAAGATTTAAGGACGATATATACAAAAATAGTATTTATAACAATGGCAGCAATAATATTAACAGTAGCATACTCGGCACGCAGGGAAAGTATTGAGGTCATGGTACCGGCACCCGCAATTAGCGGGAACGCCAGGGGCACCACTGCCGAAGTTTCAGGCGCATCATCTTTGTAAAGCTGAATTCCCAAAATCATTTCGAGGGCCAGGAAGAACAGGATAAATGCCCCTGCCACTGCAAATGAATTCACATCTATACCTATCAGGTTCAGGATCTCTTTCCCTAAAAACAGAAAAGCAATCATCAAAATTGCGGCAACTATGGTCGCTTTTTCACTCTGAATGTGTCCCGCTTTCTTCCGAAGATCAATAATTATAGGAATACTCCCAATAATATCAATCACCGCAAAAAGGATCATACTGGCGCTGGCTATTTCCCTGAAGTTTAATTCCATATTCAAAAACTAGCTCGCAAAAGTACTCTGAATTGACAGAAAATACGAATTATACCGCGAAAATTTTAACAGGATCACCCCTGAAGTTAAGTGCCTGAAAAAATTATCTTTGCAGCATGTTTCAGCTTGGAAAAACTATAGTATCTGAAGAAATCCTGAAAAAGGATTTTGTGTGTAACCTTTCGGCCTGTAAAGGAGCCTGTTGTATCGCCGGAGATGCGGGCGCACCTTTGGAAGAGGCCGAAACCCACATCCTGGAAGACATTTATCCACTCGTTAAACCTTATCTTCGAAAAGAAGGCATTGCAGCCATTGAAAAGCAGGGCACCTCAGTTATTGGCGAAGATGGTGAATACGAGACCCCGCTTATAGATGGGGCCGATTGTGCTTATGTCACTTTCGATAAAAAAGGCACGGCCCTTTGCGGAATTGAAGAAGCTTACAACCAGGGGGATATTAAATGGAAAAAACCCGTTTCCTGCCACCTCTACCCGGTACGCACACAGGATTATTCCGAGTTTTCTGCCGTGAACTATCACCACTGGTACATTTGCGACGATGCCTGCACTTTGGGAAAAGAACTTCAGGTGCCTGTATACAGGTTCGTAAAGGAAGCTCTTATCAGAAAATACGGTGAAGACTGGTACGCTGAACTTGAAAAAGTAGCCGAAAACCTGAAAGAACAGGAAAAATAGGTTCTTAAGGAGAATAAACTTCAGCCCTGGAGAAAGCTGGTTTTTGAAATAATCCCATTCATCTAAAGAATGGCACCGGCACTTTGCGCTTTCCTGCCATCTGCAGGCATTTTCAGCTCAACAAAGTCAAACCCCATATACCTGCCTGAAAATAAATGGCTTAGACTTTGACCGCATAAGGATTTTTTTTATTTTCGTAATTCGTTCTGCCACTTTTACTTCCCTCAGGCAGAGCCCTTTTCCCCGTTTTTAATTTTTTTTACAGCCTGTAATCACTTAAAAACATAGCATTATGAAAAGATTCATCCATTTAATTCTTGCAATTATCTTCATGGCCGGCACCACCACAGCTGAAGCCCAGTTTTTCAAAAAGCTTAAAAAGAAGGTAGAAGAAAAAGTTGAAGACGCAGCAATAAAAAACGTGTCTGACAAAGCCGCTAAAGAAACCAATAAGTCTTTAGACAACCTTTGGGCAAAACAACTCGAGACCTCCAATTATTCCATGGGAATGAACATGGTTGACCCTTCAGAAATTCCCGACAGCTATAATTTTGACTGGAAATATACCCTCCAGATGAACACTTCGGAAGGAACAATGGATATGGTATATCACATTAAGGAGAATGCTCCATATGTAGGGATAAAAATCCCGCAGGCAGAGAATATGCTTAGCGTACTCGATAATAAAAGGAATATGACCGTGCTCTACATGAATTCTGAAGGCAACAAAATGGTGATGGCCACCCGTTTTGATGTTTCTGAAGAAAATATGGAGGCAGACACACCTTATGATGAAATGAAGTTTGAAAAGATTGGCAAAAAGACCATTTTGGGATATGAATGCCAGGGCTATAGTTCCGAAAATGATGAAAATGTCTTTACATTTTACGTGACCGATGAGACCGGACTCAGTTTTAGCGATTTCTTTCAGAAAAACCAGAAAAACATCCCTGAAGGCCTGGACGCCGACTGGATTAAAGACGGAAAGGGGTTAATGATGGAAATGCAGATGAAAGACAAGAAAAATCCTGAAAAAAATGTGAGCATGCTATGCACGGGGATTGAGAAACAAGCCTTTTCCATTAACACTTCAGACTACCAAAGTATGGGCGGAGGCAGATAAAATAATCTCATTCCCAGATATTTCTTCTGTTTTTGCTAAATTGAAGTGGTAAATAAGATATATGAAAAACAGAAGAACATTCATCAAAACGTCCGGGCTTTTTCTTGCATCCAGCTTTTTGCCCGTCACCACATTTTTAGGGTCTACCCGAAAGAAAAAACTCGGAGTTGCCCTCGTGGGCCTGGGCGGCTACAGCACCCATCAACTGGCTCCTGCCCTGCAGGAAACCCAATACTGTGAGCTACGCGGCATTGTAACCGGCAGCCCCGAGAAGATCCCGCGCTGGCAGGAAAAATACAACATCCCCGATGCTAATGTTTACAATTACGACACTATGCACCAAATTGCCAATAATGACGATATTGATGTAATTTACATTGTGCTGCCCAACTCCATGCATGCCGAATACACGATTAAAGCTGCCAATGCCGGCAAACACGTATGGTGTGAAAAACCAATGGCCATGAATGCCGAAGAGTGCCGCCAAATGATAGAAGCCTGCGAAAAGAACAAAGTCAAACTCGCCATAGGCTACCGGCTTCAGCATGAAAAGAACAACCGCATCATGATGAAATGGGCCGAAACCACGCCTTACGGGCCCATGCAGGAAGTAAAAGCCGCAGCCGGTTTCTACAACAGCAATCCCGGCTGGCGTGCAGAAAAGGAAATGGGCGGCGGCGCCATGTACGACATGGGCGTTTACCCGCTAAACACATCCCGTTACACAGTAGGCAGGGAGCCTATTGCTGTTTCGGCGAAAAGCCACACCACCCGCGACCAGCTTTTTAAGGAGGTTGATGAAAGCATGGAGTTCACCCTCGAATTTCCCGACGGAATTGTGGCCAACTGCCGCACCAGTTTCGGGGAAAACATGAACAACCTGGAAGTGACCTGCAGCAATGGCTCGTACTACCTGCAACCTTTCCAGACGTACACCGGCGTAAAAGGAGGCACCAGCGACGGTAAAATCCTTGAGCCGTTCGGGAAGAACCAGCAGGCCGTGCAGATGGACGACGATGCGCTGGCAATACTCCATGACAAGCCCATGATGGTGCCCGGGGAAGAAGGTTTGAAGGATATTGTTGTTCTTGAAAAAATCTTTGCATCGGCAGCAAAAAATGGGCAAAGGCTGAAAATATAAGCTTCCAAAAATGCCATTTTTGACATCTGTTTCTGAAGAACTTCAGGAAGACCTTTTTTTGCTTCTTCGGAAAATTTAAAGGGCTAATGAACTAGCTCACAAAAGCATATACTGAAGCCGTTTTTCTGACTTCCGCAGAAGAATACTTGTATTATTAAAAAAAAATGTTAAAAATATTTCTGAAGCTGTAAGAAAACTCTTTACTTTAAGTTCAAATTTGACAGCGCTCAAAAAGAGCCGTCCAAATTCACTTTTATGGCTAGCTTAGAACCCATTTTACAGGAAAACAAAGACAGATTCGTGATTTTTCCGGTGAAGCATCACGACATTTGGGACTGGTATAAAAAAATGGAAGCCAATTTCTGGACTGCAGAAGAAATTGACCTGCAGCAGGATCTGAACCACTGGAACACTAATTTGGGTACCGGTGAAAGAAATTTCATCAAACATATACTTGCCTTTTTTGCCACTTCACATGCAGTTCTAAGGGAGAACCTGGCCAAAAACTTCGTGAATGAAGTTCAATACCCCGAAGCCAGGTCCTTCTACGGATTTCAAATAAGCAGGGAGAATATCCATTTTGAAACTTACTCCCTGCTTATAAACACCTACATCAAAGATGAACAGGAAAAAACCGCCTTTTTTAAAGCTTCCGCCCATCAGAAGAAAAATATGTGGGCGCAAAAATGGGGAAAATCCAGTTCTTTTGCCGAAAGGCTAATTGCTTTTGCAGCGATTGAAAAAATCTTCTTTTCAGGGGCTTTTTGTTCCATCTTTTGGCTTGGGAAGCAGGGACTCCTGCCTGGCCTTTACCTCGCCAGCCAACTTGTGGCAAGGGATAAAGGTGTTCAATCAGGTTTTGGGGCCCACCTGCACAACAAGCATCTGGTGAACAGGCTGCCAAAAGAGCGTAGAAGGGAGATTATTCTTGAAGCCCACAACCTGGAACGAGAATTCATTACAGCAAGCTTCCCCAATGAGCTTATGGGAATGAAGTGCGAATCACTACTTCATTACCTCGAGTCTGATACCGACCAACTACTGCTTCAGCTGGAATGCACAAAAGAATTCGGAACAGAAGACCCGTTAAGTCCTATGGATCCAGATAGCCTTCAGGAGAAAACCCATTTCTTAGAAAAAAGAGTGGGAGCGTTCAAAAATGCGGGTACCACAAACAAAGAACCTGAACCCTTCCGCAGCAAAAATCAGGAATCCTGAAGTTTTTCAGGATAATTACGCGATTTAAACCTGAAATTAGAAAAGCAAGCAGTTGCGGGAACCGCCTGCTTTTTTGCTATTTTTGAGGCTTCAGGAAAAAACTTCGAACATGATGAACTGGGAGCAGCTGCTTTCGCTTAAAAAAGCAGGAGACACGAACAAAAGATTACGAAAAGAACAAAATGCGACCCGCTTAGGATTTGAAGTAGATTATGACCGCATCATATTTTCTTCGGCTTTTAGAAGTTTACAGGATAAAACGCAGGTAATCCCGCTTTCAAAGACAGATTTTGTACATACGCGGCTCACCCACAGCCTTGAAGTATCGGTAGTGGGGCGTTCCCTGGGGCGCCTGGCCGGGCAAAAGATCCTGGAGAAACACCCGCAGCTGGAAAAGACCCATGGCTACCAGATGAACGATTTTGGGGCCATTGTTGCCGCTGCCGCCCTGGCGCACGATATTGGGAATCCGCCTTTTGGGCATTCGGGGGAAAAGGCCATTGGAGAATACTTCAGCAATGGCAATGGGAGGCGTTTCCGGGAGTTGCTTACTGCTGAAGAATATGAAGACCTTACCAAATTTGAAGGAAATGCCAACGGTTTCAAGATCTTAACGGAAGACAAACCCGGTATACCTGGGGGCATCAGGCTTTCTTATGCCACTTTGGGAGCTTTTATAAAATATCCGAAGGAATCCCTTCCGCATAAACCCACCGCACGCATAGCCGATAAGAAGTTCGGGATATTTCAGTCTGAAAAAGCCTTTTTTGAAGAGGTAGCCAATGAACTGGGACTTATTTCCAGCGGCAGCGGCAAAAACCTGAGCTACTACAGGCACCCCCTCGCTTTTCTTGTTGAAGCGGCCGATGATATTTGCTACACGATCATTGATTTTGAAGACGGCATCAACCTGGGGCTCATCCAGGAAGAATATGCGCTGGAGTACCTCATCAACCTGGTGAAAGATTCTATCATCACAAAAAAGTACCACAACCTGCAAACCCGCGCCGACAGGCTGAGTTACCTAAGGGCCCTGGCCATTAATACGCTGCTCACCGAGGCTGTGGAAATTTTTATGGACAACGAGGAGGCCATCCTAAAAGGGGAATTTCACGAAGCCCTTTTTGACAGGAGTAAATACGAAGCCCAGATCACTGATATCATTAAAATTAGTATTGATAAAATTTACCAGAGCGAAGAAGTGATTAGCAAGGAAATTGCTGGTTACCAAATGCTTTCTCATTTGCTGGACACTTACACCGCCGCCTTACTGCCCGAAAACGGGAAACAGACAAATTACAACAAACTCGTTCTAAAATTAATTCCCGAAGCCCATCATTTTGAAGACCTTGGGGTGTACGACAAGCTTATCAAGATTTGCAGTTATATTTCTTCATTAACAGACAGTAAAATAGTGTCGTTGTTCAAAAAATTCAAAGGCCTTAAAATTTAATTTTTTGTAATTTGCAGAATAGCTTTCTTCGGAAGTCATTTACCTTTCCCTTTATGAATAAACGATTACTTTTTGTACTTCCGGTCGTTCTGTTTGCTGCCGTTTTTGGACTTTACCTGGGTTGTGAGAACACTGCACCTTCTGAAATTTCAGAATTAAGAGAAAGGCATGAGCATTTTCTGAAGCAGAACAAGCCCACCAAAGATAAAGGCTTCTCACGTCTTGAAAAGATCAAAAAAGGCCTGCCCCCAAAGAAATATTACGAGGAAATGGAGTACCTCACCATGAATCCTGCTTTGGGATATCCGGAACCTCATAAAGTAAGGGCGCTGCATGAGCAGCTTCAAAAACAAAGGCAAAGCAGGAGTTTTGTCAAAGCTCCGGGAGACAATGAGCAGCACCCATGGATCTCCCGCGGCCCCAACAATGTGGGAGGCCGTACAAGGGTTTTGCTCTTTGACCCAAATGATGCCTCGGGCAACCGGGTGTTTGCCGGTGCCATAAGCGGCGGGCTGTGGGTCAATGACAATATTACCCGTGAATCTTCTCCCTGGAAGCAGGTAGAAGGCTTGCCGGCCAATTTGAATATATCGTGCCTCACGGTAGACCCACGGAATCCTGATATCTGGTATGCAGGTACAGGAGAACAATATACCGGCGGAGACGTAGTGGGAACGGGCGTTTACAAAACTACAGATGCAGGCCAGACCTGGAGTAAAGTGCTTGATGTAGAAGAGTTTTCAGAAACAGGAAGCGGCACCAACATTCGGGCCATTGGAGGCGTTTACTACATCAATGACATAGAAGCCTGGGATAATGGCAGCAGCACCGAAGTCTTTATTGGCGTCTCCACCCATCTGTATGCCAATGCACAAAATCCGCAGAATTTGCTGGGCTTTTTTGAAAGGGGGCTTTACCAAAGTAAAGACGAAGGGGCTTCCTGGAACAAGGTCCTTGAAGAGGAGTCTTTTAACGACTTTGAAACAGATGCAGCAGGGAATGTATGGGTTTCAACTACCTATTCGCCGGGCGAGGAGAATTCTTTTGGCGGAAAGATCTTCAGGCGCGAAAAAGAGGCAAATACGAGCTGGTCTCTGGTGACCACCATTCCCAATGTTTACCGCACCGAAATAGAAGCTTCAGCCATAAATCCTGAAAAATTTTACATTCTTGCTGAAGACCAGTATGAAGAAGCCTCGCTTTGGGTGACCACAAATGCTTTTCAGAATATTTCCCGGCTGAATGAACCCAACGATGCCGATCTTGATATTCCTCCAGATGATTTTGCCCGCGGACAGGCATTTTACAACCTGATGATTGAATCTGATCCTACCAACGATGATATTGTCTACGTTGGCGGAATAGACCTCTTCAGGTCAACAACAGGGGGAAATTCATGGGAACAGATCTCTAAATGGTCTAATAATGACAACCTTGATGAGTTGCCTGTTTCGGAAGTTCACGCAGACCATCATGTGATGAGGTTTAAACCCGGCAATACCAACCAGGCGATCTTTGGGCATGACGGCGGGGTTTCTTTTGCCAGCGATCTTTCAGCAGCAAGCACTTCGAAAGTATTCATCACTCCCGAAACCGACTATATCACCACACAATTCTACTCTGTTGCCGTGGCGCCTGCTTCCTTTGCAACCGGAGATTACTTTTTGGGGGGCACCCAGGATAACGGCACCCTCTTGATTGAAAGAGGAAACCCCACTTCTATAGGAATTTTGGGTGGCGATGGTGCACATTCCTTTTTTGACCAGGTAGACACAAAGTACCTCATCGCAAACCTGGTATATAACGACCTTATCATTCTTTACAGTTACGACAAAGAGGGTTTTGCACTTATAGCCAACAATGAGGACAGGGACGGGTTCTTTATAAATCCGCAGGCCCTAGATTCCAATCTGGATGTGCTGTTCTCCAATGGGCCAGAAGGCGTGCTTTACAGGTATGATAAGCTTACCCGACTTCCGCTTCTTGACGATGACGGCATTCAACAGGACTCTCCCGTTGCACCAAGAGTTTCGCTTAAAAATGGCATTTTAGACAGTTCAATAAGTGCCCTCACGGTTTCCCCTTTTTCAACCCAAAGCAGTACGGTGCTGCTGGGGCTTACCAACTCCAAACTCCTTAAAGTGGAGAATGCCCACGGCGCTCCCGAAAATGCCACCTGGAAAGAGATCACCGGACCCGGATTCATTGGAAGTATTTCGGATGTGGAATACGGTGAAACTGAAGATGAAATTTACGTAAGCTTTTACAATTACGGGGTAAAAAGTATATGGTATACTTCAAATGCCGGTGCAGCTAAGCCCACCTGGACAAGTAAGGAAGGCAACCTTCCCGATCTTCCCGTACTTTCCATTCTTCACAACCCGATTAACGAAGACGAGGTAATTATTGGCACTGAACTCGGAGTTTGGGCCACCGAAAATTTCACCAGCAGCCAACCCGTCTGGGCACAGTCTTATAATGGAATGAGCGACGTGAAAGTGACCGACCTGGATCTCAAAAAGGGCAATAATGTTGTCTATGCTGCGTCTTACGGGCGCGGGATCTTTTCAGGTCAATTCAAAACGGCCAAAGAAGAAGCTGAGGAACGCGGAGAAGTTGTAGTTGAAGAGAACCTGATTGTGGTAGATCCCACTGTTTCTGGCGGAAATTTTCAGATTGTATCGGGAGAGGACATAGCAGATATGGAAGCTTACGTCTACAATCTTCAGGGTAAACTGATCCAGGTTGTAAAGCAGCCCCTTACAGCCAATGAACCCATTGATGTTAATCTTGTGACTGAAGCTTCAGGAGTATACCTGTTTAAGATCACGGGTGCCGGAAAAACACAGGTTCAGAAAGTAATTAAAGTTAAGGACCTGGAGTAACTGTTAAAAAGAATACACCACTCCCACTCCCAGTAACTGCTTGAACTGGACTTTTGGGCCGCCGGTCTCGAGTTCCCCATCGCCGTCTAGATCCTGCTTGAACTTTACGTCATCGTCATATTTTAGATGAGAGCCCACGTTGGCCTTTACGTAATCGTTCACCTGCAGGTCGAGATTGAGTTCCCAGTCAACATCTATATTTCCGAACTGGTTGAGATAATCGGAATATAAGCGCAGACTGTTATTGAGGTCTATATTGTCAAAGATCTTCTTCGAAAATGCACTGCTCACCAGGAAGCCCAGCTGCGTTCTCACTTTTTCCCCTTCGTCAATGATATTTCCCTCCTCATCTCTCACAGCCGGCGAAACCCCGAACATCCCTTCATTTGCCAGCCGTTGGTCTAACACAAAAGTCGATTTTTGGGTAACCGGAGAGATATACACGGTAAGGTCTTCTTTTGGGGAAGAATATTCACTTCCTACCCCTACAAAAGCATAACCCGGGGCCATAAATTTAGAAATTGGGGTCTCGGTGTTGGGATACCTGTACCCGAAAGAGAGCTGCGTGTTAAATGTAAATTTAGCCGAATAATACCAATTGGAAACCGAATCTCGCCGGTACCCGAAATTGGAGTTGATCTCTAGGTTATCTTCTGTCTTTCGAAGTTCCCTGCCTTCCTGCGCGTTAAATCCATATTTTACTGCAAGGGTCGAATTCCAGTTTAAAAGTTCTTTCTGGTATTTCCTTCCGAAGAGTCCGTGGAGCAGGGCAGAAAAAGAATTGTTACCACCCGAGTTCCAGTTGATAAAAGCTACTTCATTCAGGTTCACCCCAACTTTATTGGTATTTTTCCAGTAGTTGATCTTTTCATTTACCACTTGAGTGGTATCAACAGCTGTGGTATCTCTTTCGGTACTAAAGCCCAGCAGGCTAAACAGTAAAAACGGGAGGCTAATGAGGAACTTGTGCATTATTTTAATTTTCTGAGCAGGCCGCTAAGACATGCCTTAATACTTTCAACGTCAATTTTTGATTTTTCTTGTAATTCTTCCACTTTTCCGTGGTCTGTAAATTGATCGGGCAGGCCCAGGGCGGTAATTGGGAGCTGATGATCGTGCTGCTGGGCAAATTCCATCACCGCCGATCCTGCCCCGCCTTTAATTACGCCGTCTTCTACAGTAACTAGCATTTTATAGCCAGCCATGATCTCGTGCAGCAGCCCTTCGTCTAAAGGTTTTACAAACCGCATATCAAAGTGACCGATGGCTTCAGGTTCTCCCAGGTCGTGCAGTACTTTTTCAACATTTTTACCAATAGAGCCAAAGCTAAGCACGGCAATAGCACTTCCTTCCTTCAGCTTTCTAGCTTTTCCGAAGCCAATCTCTTCAAATGGCAACTTCCAGTCTTCTACAAAACCCCTGCCTCTTGGGTAACGTATGGCCAGGGGGTGGTTCAACTTCCCGGTTTGGGCAGTGTACAGCATATTTCTAAGCTCCACCTCATCAAGAGGTGCAAAGATCATCATATTAGGGATACAGCGCAAATAAGCAATATCAAAACTACCGTGATGAGTAGCGCCATCTTCGCCTACGAGCCCTGCCCTGTCAAGACAAAATACTACCGGCAAATCCTGGATCGCCACATCATGTATCACCTGATCGTAAGCCCGCTGGAGAAAAGTGGAATAAATAGCACAATAGACCACAAAACCCTGGGTGGCCATCCCGGCGGCAAGAGTCACGGCATGCTGCTCGGCAATTCCCACGTCAAAAGCCCTGTTTGGAAAAGCCTGCATCATGTATTTGAGCGAACTGCCTGTTGGCATGGCGGGGGTAATTCCAATGATCTTTTCGTTCTTTTCGGCAAGCTCCACCAGGCTTAATCCAAACACATCCTGAAATTTGAGCGGCAGCTTACTGGCATCATAAGGCAGCAACTCCCCGGTTTCAGGAAAGAATTTACCCGGGGCGTGATATTTCACCTGGTCTTCTTCAGCTTTTTTCAGGCCTTTCCCTTTAGTGGTGATCACATGAAGAAACTTGGGGCCTTTTATTTTCTTAAGCACTTCAAAAGTTTCCAAAAGGCTTTTTAGGTCGTGCCCGTCTACCGGGCCAAAATATTTAAAGTTGAGCGCTTCCACGATATTATCCTGCTTCGGCTTATAGCCAACCCGCGCTTTTGTGAGATAATTCTTTAAAGCTCCCACACTGGGGTCAATTCCAATGGCATTGTCGTTGAGAACGATCAAAAGGTTAGCATTGGTTACCCCGGCATGGTTCAAACCTTCAAAAGCCATCCCGCTGGCGATAGAAGCATCGCCTATCACGGCAATATGCTGCTTCTCATTATCGCCTTTTAAACCCGAAGCCAGTGCCATGCCCAATGCGGCCGAAATTGAGGTGGATGAATGCCCCACCCCAAAAGTGTCATATTCGCTTTCGCTTCTTTTTGGAAAGCCGCTGATGCCGTTAAGCTGCCTGTTTGTATGAAAATTCTCTCTTCTGCCGGTAATGATCTTGTGCCCGTAAGCCTGGTGCCCCACATCCCATACCAGCAGGTCTTCTGGTGTATCAAAAACGTAATGCAGGGCCAGCGTAAGTTCTACAACCCCAAGGCTGGCGCCCAGGTGGCCTTCTTTGGAAGCAACGATCTCAATAATGAATTTCCGCAATTCTGCGGCCAGCTGCGGAAGCTTTTCAGGAGCAATTTTCCGAAGATCTGCAGGAGAATTAACGGTATCGAGAATAGTTTTTGCCATAAAAAACAAAGGTACATTTTGAAATCGTATTTTTGAATATGCAATTAGTTTTTGACGACGTTTATTTTATGCGGAAAGCCCTTGAAGAGGCGCAGCAGGCTTACGAAAAAGGGGAAATTCCCGTTGGGGTTGTGATTGTGGCCCAGGAAAGGATCATTGCCCGCGGACACAATCTCACCGAACTGCTGAACGATGTAACGGCCCACGCCGAAATGCAGGCCATCACCTCGGCTGCGAATTTTTTAGGCGGAAAATACCTGCTCGACTGTACCATGTACGTGACTCTGGAACCCTGCCAAATGTGTGCCGGCGCCCTTTACTGGAGCCAGATATCAAATTTAATTTTTGCTGCTTCCGATCCTGAGAGGGGCTACAGAAGCATGGGTGCAAAACTCCACCCAAAAACAAAGGTCAAAAGTGGCATTTTAGAAGAGGAAGCTTCGCAGCTCCTGAAGCGGTTTTTTATTGAAAGAAGGAATTTGAATTAGAGGAAAGAGCCAAGAAACAAGAGCCAAAAATTAAGATTTAATTATTACTGTGTAGCTCTGGGGCCTTTACTCCGGGCGTCCTACCCTTAATGCCGCTCCTCCGGAGCTCTTTGCAGCATCAATTTAAGAGGACAGAACCAGGAGACACGACTGTAGAAGGTAACCCTTTCAAAGTTTTAAATCCTGAAAGAATTAAAAAAAGATCCTCTTCAAAAATGCCATTTTTGAAGAGGATCTCTGGCTAACTCAACCTGCTTACTTCGTGATCAAGACCCAATCGATAAGCACTTCGGCTTTACCCGATTTTATCAGTTCTACGGTAGATGAAGGCAGTCCGTTGTAAGGTTCTTCCACTCCGTTGGTCTTATAGGGATATGCGCCACCCAGCGCCAGATTCAGAATAAGGTATTTTGGGTTGTCAAAAGCCCATTTTCCGTAGTGTTCTACCATGGGTTTGGTCACCCTGTAGATCAACCGGCCGTCAACTTTGAAATCGAAACCTTCGGGAGTCCAGTCTACAGCATACACATGCCAGCCGGTAACATCTTCCCCTTCGGGAAAAAAGTATTTGTTCACCAGCGGGGTTTCGCCTGAATATCCGGGGCCGTGAAGGGCCACCCCAATCCAGTCTGTTTCACCCACATATTCCATGATGTCAATTTCACCAGTTTCGGGCCAGTTGCCCCCACCAAGGGCCCAAAAAGCCGGCCAGTAACCCGCGCCTTTTGGCAACTTCATCCTGGCAGCTGCCGTACCATAGGTGAACATCACTTTATCCCGGGTGTTGATCCTTCCGGAGATAAAATCGAAATTATTGCCTTTATAGTTGATATAATTCGGGCTATAATGGGCTTTGAGAACCAGCGCATCTTCAACTCCCCCTGCTTTGGCACCTTTTACGGTAAAAACAGTGGCCGAAGAATCAATGTAGATTTGCTGTTCATTGTTCACCCAAAAGTCGGTGCCCTGCACATTCCATTTTTGGCGGTCGAGGCTGGTTTCAGCAAAATCGTCAAAGAAAAGTGTGTCTTTTTGAACTTTTGCACCTGCCTGCTGTGCAAAAAGATTCCCTCCTGCAGAGATCATTACTCCCAGAAGAATATTTTTTAAATTTTTTGTGTATATCTTTTTCATTCTTAATGTAGGGTTCAAAAATGGTTTTCAAAAAGGTCATTTTTGAAAACCATTTTGTTAGTTGAGTCGGAAGCTTTCAGTTTTAAGGTCCCTGGAATTACCACCTATCATCACCTGGAATTCTCCAGGTTCTGCAGCCCATTCTTTATTGGCATTGTAAAATTTCAGCAATTCGTTTGATATGGTAAAGCTCACCTGTTTTGTCTCTCCCGGTTGCAGTTCTACCAGTTCAAAACCTTTCAATTCTTTAACCGGCCTGGTAGTACTGGCCACCATGTCTCTGAGATACAGCTGCACCACCTCTTTCCCGGCTTTTTTTCCGGTGTTGGTAACAGGCACGGTGACCGTTAATGACTCCTGCGGATTCATTTCTTCTGAAGAAAGTTCTAAATCGCCATATTCAAAAGTGGTGTAACTAAGGCCGTAACCAAAGGGGTACAGGGCTGTTTTCTCTTCATCGGTATAGGCTGAATAAGTAACATCTGTAGGATTGGAAGGGCGACCGGTATTTTTCTGGTTGTAATACAGCGGCTCCTGGCCCACAGCTCTTGGGAATGACACCGGAAGTTTAGCTGAAGGATTGTATTTTCCGAAGAGCACATCGGCAATGGCGTTACCGCTTTCGGTACCCAGTTGCCATGCCACCACAATCGCGGGAATATTCTGGGCGGCCCAGGAAATCTCTAAAGGACGGCCATTTTGGAGTACCAGCACCACATTTTTGTTCACCTTGTAAACTTCCTGCATAAGTTCCTGCTGCACGCCCGCCAGGCCAATATTCACCTGACTTCTGCCTTCGCCGCTTTGAAACGCATCTTCACCAAGGGCAAGGACCACTAAATCGGCTTTTTTTGCAGCATCAATAGCGGCTTTAAATCCGGATTTGTCGGTAGTATTGATCTTAAGAGGCTTCAGGAAGGAGCGTTCTCCCATACCGAGATCGGCTCCCTTAGCGTAGGTGATCTTCACATTGTTACCCACAGCGCTTTTCAAACCTTCGAGTATGGAAACTGCGGAATTCGCTTCTCCCTGGGCTCTCCAGTTACCAATGGGCGTGTCTTTATCGTTCGCCAGCGGACCTATAACAGCGATATTTTTTACTGAAGAGGCTATAGGCAATAGGTTTTTATCATTTTTGAGGAGTACAATTGACTTTTTTGCCACATCTCTTGCCACAGCCCTATGCTCCTTCAGGTTGAGCTGTTGAGCCATTTGAGGATTGGAATAGCGGTAGGGATCTTCAAAAAGCCCCAGTTTGAATTTCACCCGAAGAATCCTTTTAACAGCAGCGTCAATTAGTGCTTCATCAACTTTTCCGGAGGTAACCAGTTGAACAAGTCCGTTTTCATAGGCCCCACCTTCCATATCCATGTCACTTCCGGCTTTTACCGCGATTTCGGCGGCGTGGGTAAGATCTTCAGCAAAACCGTGGTTTATCATTTCGGCAATTGAGCCCCAGTCGGAAACTATGAACCCGTTCCAGTCCCAGTCACCTTTAAGGATTTCTCTCTGGAGCATTTCACTTCCGGTTGCGGGGGTACCGTCAAGATCGTTAAAAGAGTTCATGAAAGTAGCAACCCCTGCAGCCGCAGCAGCCTTAAAAGGAGGTAAGATGGTATTGTGGAGTTCGTTATCGCCTACGTGAACGGTGTTGTAATCACGGCCTGCTTCAGCAAAACCATAACCGGCAAAGTGCTTGGCAGTGGCGGCGATAGTTGCAGGATTGGAAAGATCTTCGCCCTGGTAGCCTTTAATCTTTGCTTCGGCCACACGGGAGGTGAGAAAGGGATCTTCCCCGGAACCTTCCATTATGCGCCCCCAACGGGCGTCACGGGAAATGTCTATCATAGGCGCGAAAGTCCAGTTTACGCCATCGGCCGCTGCTTCGAGGGCAGAGATACGGGCAGTTTCTTTCATCGCCTCCAGGTCCCAGCTTGCAGTTTCGCCAAGCGGAACAGGGAAGATGGTCTTGTAACCATGAATGACATCATAGCCAAACATGAGCGGAATCTTGATCCTGGAATTTTCCATGACCAGCTTTTGGGCCTCCCGGGTGGCTTCTACCGAAAGAACGTTGAGCATGGAACCCACAAGGCCCTTTTTTAGCTGTTCTTCCCGGTACTGGTTTTGATTTCCGCTGGCAGGGCCGGTAAGGTCCCAGGTCCCGCTATACTGCACCATTTGCCCCACTTTTTCTTCAAGGGTCATGATGGAGAGAAGGGAGTCGATTTTTGTTTCTACGTTTTCAACAGAGCTTTTGATTCCGGAGTTTTGGGCAGATGCCATAGAGATCCAGAAAAGGCTAAAGAAAACTATATTTATTTTTTTCATTTTGGTAATTAAATTCCAGGGGGCGAAAGATCCCCCTGGATATGATTAAAGAAGTGGCTAAAATTATTCTTCTGCCTGAAACACCTTGATGTAATCTATGATCAAGGAAGATTCTGAAAAAGCAGGATCTATTTCCCCTCCGAAATTTCCTCCCATAGCTACATTCAGGATAAGGAAGAAGTCCTGGTTAAATGGAGAGTCTGCAGAATTTTCATAAGTATGGTAAACTTCATTGTCTACAAGAAATACTATTCTTTCTGGGCTCCACTCCACGGTGTAGAGGTGAAATTCACTACTCACTCCTTCAACCGTGGTGGTACCACCATCGGCATTACCGCCGGAACGCCCAGCGTAATGAAGTGTTCCGTGAATTGTATTCTGGTCATTCCCCACGTGTTCCATGATATCGATCTCACCACTGTCTGGCCAGCCTACTTCATTAAAATTCGATCCCAACATCCATATTGCCGGCCAGGTGCCGGCACCTTCGGGTAATTTAGCTCTGGCTTCTACCCTACCGTATTTAAATTCGAAATTATCTTTTGTTGTGATCCTGGAAGAAGTGTAATTAAAACCATTGGATGCTTCTGCTTTGGCTGTGATAACCAGGTTTCCATCAACCACTTCGGCATTCTCTGTGGTATAGTATTGTTTTTCCTGATTTCCCCAGCCATTTTCTCCATTTCCTGTTTCAAAATTCCAAATGCTGGTATCCAAAGATCCAGATTCGAAATCCTGTTCCCAAATGAGTTTGTTATATTCAGTTTCGAAATCTTCCGGCTCCTGAGCTCCTTCTTCTTCAGAAGTAAGGACAAACCACCAGTCAAATTCTCCATTACCATCGGTAGATTTAAGCATCAATTCATTGGCAACAGAGCGATCAAATATTTCATAGGTATGATCGCCACCAATGTAGTAGCCAATAAATCCGGTTCCGGTCAGGTTAAGGGTTTCTACACCACCGGGTGCTGAGATCGTCCAGTTCTCGGTATAATCTGTATATGGAATATTTAATACATCTGCTCCATCTACAGTACAACCATCTTCTTCACTACATGACGCACCTAATTGATCTACCAGGTTTATCCTTCCAAATACAGTTCCGGTTGGATCTTGGGTTGGATCGTCATTTGTTGCATCAACGATGTGGGTGAATGTTCCATCTGCATTGAAGATATAACGATCATCATACATGCCGGTTCCAGCTTTACTATCAGGCGGGGCACTGTACCATTCTACAGGAGTTGTTCCTCCTACGGGGCCTAATCCGAAATGACCTGGGGCAGAGGCTTTAATACGCCATTCTTTACCTATTAATTTTTCAATTAATTCGGCCGGTGGCTCATAGGTTACGAGTACTTCTACTTCCACAGGGGTTGAAGTGGCAGTACCACCGGGACCATAGGCTACAACAGTAACTGTGTGTACGTTAGTTCCAATTTTAGAAAATTGGTGGGTGTAAGTACCATTTGATGCAGTTCCCGAACTTCCATTTTCAAATATGTACTTGTAAGTCATAGCTCCATCTGCAGATGCATTAAACACTACTTCCCCAGAACCGTCTCCATGCGGCATATCTGTGCTTTGTCCCACAACCTCTGTAGAAACACTAAGGTTTTTTGGGCTTGTGAGCTCTCCGAATTCGAAATCTTCTTCAGCACAACCCACTGCAAGAACAGAGAGAAGAAGGATGAAGAATATGTTCTTTATTTTTAAATTATTTTTCATGTTTCTTCTGTTTAATTATGAAAGTATATATTGGTCACATACACATTAGCTGTTCCAGTAGGTGTAGCTGAAAAGATGAGCTGTGAAATATGTTCGCGTGTGGTGAGATTTGTGAAATCTGACAATGGAATATCCACGCTCACCCATTGGTTTTGTTCGGGGTTTTCTATAACCACTTCATGTTCGGTATTATCACCGCCCTCTTCATATACTCCGTTTGGACCAAAATCTACCAGCTTAACTTTAAAACTGGTCGCATTTTCGGTATAGAATTCCACATGCATGTGGGTCATATTGGTAATATCCAATTGGTTTACCACAGTTTCAATTCCAACAAAGTCTAAATTTGTGTAGTGTTTGGATAATTTACCCTCATATGTTACCTCCTCATAATTTGCATCAGACCAGTGTGTTCTCCAGGTATCGACTACAACATCATCTGCAACATCACTGAAAATGGATATATAGGAGGTTTCTCCGGTTTGTAACTTTTGTATATCATCCAGATAGAATGTTCCTGCTGAATTTCCGGGACCATCTATAAAAATAGTCATGGTAGCATATTGACCTGTAGGAACAAAGGCTTCACCTACTCCCTGGGATCCATCGATGTAGCTTTTCACGGCATCTGTACTAAAATTGAAGCTGAGTTCCTCCCAACCGGCACCTCCGTGGTTAGCCACCACTTCTGTCTGCCGTTCTCCATTAAAACCTCCTTCGAACTTTAAAAGAACAGGAAGAGCAACATCTGACCACAATTTCATCGTGATCGTTTTGTTATCGCCACTAAAATCTGCCGGCTCTTCAAGATTAAAGGAAGTACCTTCCCAGGCATTTCCGGCATTTGTAAGTGCCCCAACCATGGTAGTAGAAGTATTGGCTCCAGATTTATCCGGATTTGTAACCACCTCAAAGGAAACCCCACCAAAAACTGCAGGGGAGTAGTTTATAGCACTACTATCAAAAGTAACAGGTAGTTTTAATGGTTCGAGGTTTGTTAACCTGATGTCATCAAAGTAGAAGGAAGTACCTTCTCCTGTATTTCCGAAGTCATGGAACACGATCACCCTGTCGTAATCAACAGAAGGATCAAAGGCTGCATAGCTACTCAGGTCAAAAGTCATCTCTTCCCATTCCCCGGTTGTGGTTGTATTGGAGATCACTTCAACAAATACTGTAGGATTTCCATTTGCATCGGGCTCAGAACCTGAATCTTCAATTTTAAATAGTACAGGGACCCCTGCTTTAGGGGGCCAGGCTTTCATTTTAACTGCAGTACCTTCAGCAAAATTGAGAGGTTCATCAAGAGATAAAGAAATTCCTGCCCATGTCTCTGCCCCGGCTGATTTTTTAAGCTCCACTACTTTAGAGCTGGTGTTGATGCCGCTCATATCTGGATTAGCCACCACTTCGCCACTGGCTCCTCCAAATCCTGCCCAGGTATAATCCAGCTTTTCAGATTCAAAATCTACCGGAAGAAATAATGGATCTGTAATTGTGACCTCCTGAGTAGCTTCAATGGTCGCTTCACCACCACTTAGGGCAACAACGCGGATATTATAGGTGCCAACAGTTTCATAGGTATGACTTAGGGTTTCTCCAGCCATAAGAGGAGTGGGCTCTTCATTTTCGAGATCTCCAAAGTAAACGTTATACATAGCAGCATAATCTGCTGTGGCACTAACGGAGATTGTGTAACTATCCTGAGGGTCCTTATTAATGTTAATCTCCAGGTTCTCGGGTGCACGGAAGGAAACAGTCAATGGCTGGGTACCTTCAGCAGATTCTCCTGCGATGTTTGTTCCTGTGATCACGACGTTGTAATCACCTTCAGCATAGGTATGGGTTACACTCTCCCCAACACCAATTTCTTCCGAAGGTGTAGAACCGTCACCAAAATCAACTGTGAATAAATTTGCGCCCTCACCAGATGGAATAATGGTCACCAAACCAGTGTTGTCTTGAGTGATCTTAAAGGTTGCTCCCAAATTTGACGGGGCTGCAAGTCCTTCCAGATCCACTCCTAAACTATCATCGTCTTTATCACAGCTTATTACGGCCGTGCTAACAAAAACAGCTAAGATGATTCTAAATATATTTTTCATAATCTTCATGTGTTATTGAATGACTTACTGATAAGCAGGATCTTGCTCCAATTGAGTATTTGTTAAGTCCTGTAATGGAATAGGAAGTTTATCATGTTTCCCTTCTACATAACCCTTAAATTCCAGATATTGAGCAGCGAGACCGGCCCTTTGAAGATCAAACCACCTATGGCCTTCTCCTGCAAGTTCCAGTCTTCTTTCTCTAAGAATATTCTCGAAAGTGGCGGGAACAGACTCTTCTCCAACTCTATTTCTTACGGCATCCAATAAGGCCTGAGCACGGTTAGTATCTCCCCCACCTCTTACCAAAGCCTCTGCTTCGAGTAAATAAGTGTCTGCCAATCTTATGTCATAAAAATTCTGAGACCAGTTAAGTTCAAAGTTTCCTCCCCCAGTAGATCGATCTTCCTGTTCTCCTGCGAATTTCTTAAGGAAATACCCGGTGTCCTGATAACTTTCTTCATAAGAAATTATACCTGCCTGTTCAAGGCTGTCAAGATTACTTATGGTGTATTTATACCTATTGTCATAGCTGCCATCATTGTAAATAAAGGCATCCACAAGTTTTTTGGTAGGAATATTAAACCCCCATCCCGCAATAAAGTCGGGCGCACCCTTACCTTGTTGCAGAACGTTATATCCCCGGGGAGCCGACATTTGGTTTAGCAGGTTACCCTCTGTGCAACCAATACAGTCCCAATCTCCCCAGTTTGAAGCCGAGGAATGGATTACTTCAAAAATTGATTCCTCATTGAACTGATTTTCATTTTCAAAAAGATCTCCAAAATTTTCAAGTAGTTTATACCCATACTGGCTGGTGCCTCCTGGGGTTCCATTTACATCGCTAAACTGCTGGGCAGCCTCTCCAAACCTCTCCAGGTGCAGAAACACCTTTCCTAAAAGTGCTTTTCCGGCACCCTGTGTAGCCCTGCCGGCTTCGGTTGCCGCATCGATTTGTGTGGGGAGGTTTGGAATGGCTTCTGTTAGATCCTGTTCAATTTGAGCAAAAACTTCTGATCGATCTACCTGTACGGCATTACCCAATTCACTCGCTGCAACAGGCTCAGTAAATAATGGAATACGATCAAACAATCTTATTAAATCAAAATAGTAGTAAGCTCTGAGAAATTTCATCTCGGCCTCAAATCTGCTCCTCAACTGTTCATCCATTTCTGTATTTGGCAATTTTGAAAGCAGGACATTTGTTCGGTAAATACCGGAATAACTTCTCCTCCACAGTTCTTCCTGTGGACCTGTTGCAGGATCTAAGGTGTAACTGGACCAGGCCTGAATGGCTGGAACATCCTGAGAGTTCCCTCCTCCGGCATAAAAATCATCGGAAGCAACGTTAAGTGCAAATTCTTTGGCTACATAATTTTGCCCAACCCATCCTATAGGATCATAGGCTGCAACCAAACCATTATAAGCTTCCTGTGCATTACGATAATAGTTTGATTCCAGGCTTTGGCCACGGGGCTCTACTTCCAGGAAGTCATCACTACATGCAGTCAATGTAACCGCTGAGACAACGACTGCTATATATTTTATAAATTTTTTCATAATAGTAACTTTTATGATTATTCAATTAAAAACCTAATGAAGCTCCAAGCATGAATGATCTCGCTTGTGGATAAATACCCCTGTCAATACTTAACACACCTCCTCCAATTTCTGGATCAAAACCTGTGTATTTTGTAAACGTTAATAAATTTTCACTCATTACGTATACCCTCACCTTCTCAAATCCTACTGAGGAAAGAAGAGATTCGGGTAAATTGTATCCAATTTGGGCAGTCTTAATTCTGAAGTAATCTCCATCTTCCAGGTAGAAATCTGACGGATTACTGTAATTATTATTAGGGTCATCATTTGTCATGCGAGGGTAGGAATTTGAGGTACCAGGCCCTGTCCAACGTTCCATGGCTTTTGCTGGGTAATTGGCATTAGCGATATCGAGGCGGCGAAGCCCCTGGAATATCTGGTTCCCGGCTACACCCTGTCCAAAAATTGTAAAATCAAAGTTTTTATAGTAACCACTCAAGGTAATACCATAAGACCAATCGGGCGTTGGATCCCCAATAAAGACCCTATCTTCTTCTCCAATAGAACCGCTACCATCTGAATCCTGCCATCTAAAATCTCCGGGTACAGCGTTAGGCTGAATCAGGTCTCCATTGGCATTTGTATAATTATTTATTTCTTCCTGAGTTTGGAAAACCCCCAAAGTTTTAAATCCATAGAATGAATTTACGGCCTCTCCAACAGCAGTTCTGGTGATAGGAAAGGTACTGGACTGAAAAGCTACACCTCCATCTAGATACTCCTGCCCGTCTCCCAGGTATGTAACTTCATTATGAAGATAAGAAGCATTTGTATTGATATTAATACCATAATCCTCTTTATTTAAGGAGTAACCAAAATTCACTTCTACACCCGTATTTTCCATGTCTCCCACATTACGAGCCGGATTACCAATTACCCCGGCAAATGCTGGTATTCTAGGATAGAGCAAAATATCGGTGGTTTCTTTCTTGTACCAGTCTACTTCAAGTGAAAATCCATTGAGGAAGCGTGATTCAAAACCAATATTCAGCTGGCTGGTCTCCTCCCATTTCAAATCTGGGTTGGCCGGAGCATCGGGGCTGTAACCCACATCATAACTTCCAAGCTGATCACCAAACGCATAATTTCTACCCGAACCAATTGTTGAGAGGTAAGCAAGATCCCCTACATTATCATTCCCAACGACACCATAACTCCCTCTCAATTTAAAAAAGCCTACAGGATTGTTACCTCCCCAGAAATTTTCTCTCGAAACAACCCAACCTATAGACCCGGAGGGAAATACGCCATACTTGTTATTAGCTCCAAACCTGGAGGAACCATCTCTACGAACAATCCCGCTAAAAAGGTATTTTTCAGCATAATTATAGTTGAGCCTTGCAAAAAGTGATGATACTTTATGAGGAACATTCTCATAACCATTTGCCACTACTTTATTTTCCGGCACATCAAAATTTAAAGATGCATCATCAAAATTGTCTACGGGAATCCCAAATTTTGTCACACTTAAACCTTTTGCTTCATTTTCCTTATAAGCCCCCTGTCCTAACAGTATGGTGAAGTTATGTTGATCAATTTCATCTGAATACGACAAGGTATTCTCAAGGTTATAATCAAGTTTGTTATTGCTGCTCCTGGTAAAAGAAGTTTCTGCAGTACTAAAAGATGCGTTTAGGTAGTTGATGGGAGTAAAAGATTCATCTCCCCAGTAGGAAAGCTTCACCCCAAGGTTTGATCTAAAAACAAGGCCTTCAATAGGTTCTGCTTCAACAAAGGCATTCCCCACAAAATTATCACTGTACCCGAAATTACCAAGACGGGTTTGAATATATGCCAAAGGGTTGATAATTTCCTGAGCAACTTGTTGAGAAATACCATAAGGATTTCCATTGGCATCTCTTAGAAAAGGAAGATCCTGATTGTATGGAAATTGAGAAAGCCTATCAGGATCAGTTACTATCACAGGGGTCAAAGGGTCAAGATTTATAGCAGAGCTTAAAGGCCCTCCATATTCACTGTTCGTATTTCCTATTCCTATACTTTTATTTCTTGAATAACCAAAATTCTCACCAAAAGTCAACCAGGGTGTGACTTCATGGGTAGAATTTAAACGAAGATTGGTACGTTCATAGTTGGAAATATCTGTAGCTACAATACCTTCCTCTTCCAGATATCCAAAAGAAAAATAGAACGTGGAAACGTCATTTCCACCACTAATGCTGAGTTCATGGTTTTGACGAAAAGCCGAATCATTAAAAATAACATCCTGCCAGTCTGTTCCCTTACCCAGAGCACTAAGGTCATTAAAAACCACGCCCTCTCCATCATTAACACTTGCTTCATTACGCAGGGCTGCATATTGGGTCGCATTTGTCATGTCTATGCGTTCTGCAGGTTCAGAAAAACCAAGATAGGTGTTGTAATTAACCCTAATTCTTCCAGCTTTGCCAGATTTAGTAGTAATAAGTATCACACCACTCGCAGCCCTTGCACCATATATGGCCTGAGAGGCTGCATCTTTTAATACTTCGATTGATGCAATATCAGATTGATTCAAATATCCTATTCCACCATCGTCTACAACCACCCCATCAACTATCCATAACGGGTTGTTGTTATTAAGAGTGGTAATTCCCCGTACACGTATGGTAGCTCCCGAACCTGGTTGCCCACTCGCAGCAGCTACGGTCAAACCTGAAGTACGGCCCTGCAGGGCTTCACCCACAGTATTTATAGGCATAGTTTCTAGATCTGAAGCATTTACGCTAGAAATAGCCCCGGTTACCACACTTCGTTTTTGGGTTCCATATCCAACAACCACCACTTCATCGAGAGAGGCAGCATCAGGAGTGAGTGTAATCATTAATTCTTCCTGGTCATCTACTACAGTTTCTACGGTCTCATAACCCATGTAAGAGAACACGAGCACATCTCCGGTTGCTGCCTCTATAGCAAACTTTCCGTCGAAATCTGTAAGTGTCCCTGTTGTTGTGCCCTTGATAATGACATTGGCACCCGGCAGGGGAATACCATCCCCATCTACAACAGTACCTGTTATTTGCTCTGTTTGAGCTAAAGCCGTACTTACCACGAACAAAAATAACATCACTAAATAGTTCTTGATTTTCATTGACTGTTTAATTTAGTTGTTAGTGTAAAATTGTTAATATCACCACCTCTTTAAAATTGTCTTTACAGTGATCGAAATCGTTTTCGAGTTATCAAAAAGACAACTACACGAACTTCAAATTATAGAAAAGACAATATCTATAAGGATAGCTGTTAAATTTGTGTTACTAATGTATTAAGTAAAAGAAAAGATGAAACAAATACCGCCTTTACAAAAAACCTACAGAGAGTAGAAGGTACATGTAAAGATTATTAAAACTCCTGCAAAATTAAGGTTTCAACAAGAAAAATCCCCCAATTTAAAGCCTGCTCAAAAGGTTGTAAAACCAGGATGTTTGGTAAAATGTAGAGGTGTTGTAGAGGTAAAATACAGCATTGTTAAGGCTATAAATTCATGATATAGTCTGTTAAATTTGCTTCCCGGGGCAAATTCATCTTTTTTCTCAAACGATATCGTTTAATCTCCACACTTTTTACCGAGATATTTACAAGCGGTGCAATTTCTTTTGAAGACAGATTTAATCTCAAATAGGCACAAAGCCGAAGATCATTGGAAGTGAGTTCCGGGTGTTTCTTCTTAATCTTGTCAAAGAATTCCTTATCGGCATTTTTAAAGGCTTCCTTGAACATTTTCCAGTTGTCTTCTTCCCTTAGTTCTTTATCAATGGTGCGAATCACCTTTTTCACTTCTGGATTGTCTGCTTCCTTAAGATCAGCTTTTAAAGTTGAAAGAAGTTCGTTCTTCTTTATAATAGACATGGTAGAAGCGGCCAACTGACTGTTTTTTTCCTGCATGTCTTTCTCTAAATGCTCTTTTTGAAGCCTTATAATCTCCTGTTCTGCTTCCAGGTTTTTCAGCCTTAAGTTCCTTTCCCTCTTCTCTATGATCTTTTTATGCCGTCGCTTATAGGTATAGTGAATAACCAAAAGCCCAAGCATGAACAATAACAGGTAACTCAACACAGCCAAATTGCTGTAGTACCAGGGTTTAGCAATATTAAATTTATAACTCAGCGTTTGGGTATTATGGTCACTAATTCTGCCTTTTACTTCAAAGGTGTAACTGCCGGCAGGGAGATTTTCAAAACTGGCAATCCCGGTTTGGTCCCACTGAGACCAGGATGAGGAATAATTGAGAAGGCGGTAACTATATTCGGCTTTAGACAGGCTTTGGTAGGCGGGAATGCTGTATACAAAACGAATATTATTCTCCTTACTCTCCAATTCCAATTTATGATCATCTAACTGGCGGTAGGTAAAATTCTCTCTTTTTGAAGAGGTGCTCACAGCATTAAGCATAAGCTCTCCCGAAGGGATCTTATCAAGAGGCAGAGAAAATTCAATATAACCTCCATTAGAGCCTACCAGGTAGCGATTCTCCCCAACCAGCGATATATTCTCAAAGCCTTTGCTTATATTCCTGTGCTCTAACGGAAGGGGAACCTTCTGTAAAATAAGCTTCTGCTCAAAAGGATCTCTGTTTACATAAAACAGGTTATCTACTCCAAACGTCCACCAGCTTCCATCACCCAGCACGCGGGAAGCTCCACTTATTCTTTCAGTAGTAGTAGTCAGTTGATTAAGCACATTTTTAGAAGTAAAATCGTTTAATTTACTGCTGTATTGATAAACGGAATCTTCTGTAGAGTAATAGATCTCATTTTCAAACCTGAAAATTTTTGGTCCAAGGCCCGACTTTCTTGAAATTCCGAAATTCTGCATTGCTTCAACTTCCGAATAACCTTCATTTAGTTCGACACGAAAAATACCCCGATGAAAATGGCTCATCCACAAAGTAGAATCATTTTCTATAATCATGTGCTGCACCGAAAGATCAAAATTATCGAGATAATGAGCTTCTTCCCCAAAATCATCACCAGTAAAAAAGCTTAAACCGTTGTAATGTCCCTGAACAATTCCCGGGCCCATTTCTCCCATGGTCCAGGTTCCTAGTCCGTCCCAAATTTGAACCGCCCGTGCCCCATCAATTCTAAAGGTTCCTCTGTCATGACCTGCATACAGCTCGGCATTCAGGTAGCTAAGGCTCCATACCTGGCCTGTGGTACCTTCTATTAACCTATAAGCTTCGTTAGAATCAACTTCTTTGTAATACAAGCCCTGATTTGTCCCCAAATACATGAGCCCATCAACAACAATGCTGCAGTAAACGGTGCCAATTTCCCCAAAGGTATCAACGAAAATCCGGAAGGGGCTCTGCTTGTTGATCACCGCAATCCCGTTATCCAAACCGCCCCAAATATTTCCTTCATCATCCTCCATAACGGCAAGCAGGGTGTTGTTCATGAGAGAAGGCTGTGCCAGATGATACTCCATCTCTCCTTCAAGGTTGAGAATGTACAGGCCATCGCCTATACTTCCCAGGGCTAAACTGCCATCATTGAGGTAAAGTGCCGAAAAGAAACTTTCAGAAACAGGGTAAGCTTCAACCTCAAGGCGTTTCCAGTCATTTTCAGCAATTAGAAACAGCCCGTCATCCCGGGTTACCGCAAGTATATTTTCTTCGGAAAAAGGAAACAAACCCACAATGGGCATATTCCCGATGATCTCATTGTTCAGCACTATTCTCCCAATCCCGTTCTCGATCGTAAAAAGGCCTTTTTCGGCAACCTGGTAGTAAATCTTATCCCGCACCTTAAAAAGGTTTGAAATATTGTCTTCATTGACTAAAGTTACCACCTCTCCTGTTTGTTTATTAAAACTGTACAGGCGCTGGTGGCTTTGAAAAATCACATGGTTACCCACTTCTTTTATGTCCCAAAACTGCTCCCCGTCCATTAACTTCCCCCCTACAGAATCTTTTAGTGAATGGTACTGCAGCCGGCCATTTTCCTGCGGTCGCCAGTAGCCAAACTCCATATAAGCACCGGTATAAATATCGGTGGAAGCCAGTACCGAACGAACGGCTGTTTCTCCCGGGACTTCATACAAATTCCAGTGCTCGCCGTCAAACTGAAGCAGGCCTGCATTGTTGGCCACATAGATCTGCTTATCGGGGCCCTGGGAGATCATCCAGTTTTGGTTTCCGCCCCCGTACTGGCCAGGCGAAAAGTTGGTCACAGGCGGTAATTCCTGCCCTTTTACAGCCAGGCTGAAAAAAAGGAAGATGAGAAAGGTTTTTACAAGGAGACGCAGGTTCATTGGAAACAAATATAACTGCATTTTGTCTTTAACGAAATTTTTAGGGTGGCATTTTACGCCTTTAAACCTTAGTGGGTAAGCACTGAAACAGCAAGCTTCCAGACCCCAAAAAACCGGCAATTTAAAGGTTTAGCACCTTTACAGATTATCTAATTACAGCGGGATTAAAAAGTTCCGGTTAAAAATGCCCTTTTTGGGACCTGCAGGTTAAAATTCTGTTAGTAAAAGCTTTTAAAGCTGTTACAAAGAGGTTAAATATCAGCAGAATGGCAGTAATTTTTCAGAAATTGATGCTTTGGGTAAAGCACTGACTTTCCCTTTTAGAGAATTTTTTAACTCACGAGTTTTTATGACCCCTAAAATACCCATTCCTCATCTCCTTTTGAGATTTCTATATACATATTCTTTTTTCACTGTTTTTTGCCTGTTTTCTTCTTTTGCACAGCAGCAAGAGCAGGATAGCGCAGCTGTTAGCCGGGTTTTTTACATACTTTCAAACACGGGTCCCGGTGCCGGTATGGCTACCCTGCCCCTGCTTGAGAGCGTTGCAGGAGATTCTCAAAATGACATTTCTGCCACACTCATTTTACCCGGAAACATCACTCCTTCTCACGGCTTTCCGGAAGTTGAACCGCTAAGGCAAAACACCAGGGAATTTCTGCGGAAGAACCTGCTGCAGCCTTTAGAAAATTTCAACGGAAATATCATTTTCACCCCCGGAATCAACGAATGGACAGGAGGATCTCCTGAAAACCTCGACGACCTGGAAAGTTTTTTGCAAGACAACAGCAACGGCAAGTTTCTGCCCAACGACGGCTGCCCTGTAGAAGACATAGAAATTAATGATGAAGTGGCCTTGATTACCGTAGATTCCCAGTGGTACCTGCAAGACTGGGATCGCAGCAGTGACTATAATGTAGAATGTGATATACGTACAAAAGAAAGGTTCTTCATTGAAGTAAAAGATGCCTTAAAAGACAATTTCGGAAAGGTAAAAATCATCGCGGTTCATCATCCGGTGCTTACGAGTTCACAAACTGGTGTTTTCAACAAGATTTTCCCGTTTTCGCGTCAGGATTTTCAGAATCCGCTTTACCGGGAGTTAAGGAGGAGGCTGGAAACCCTTGCCAGCCAGTTTGACGATGTCATTTTTGTTTCGGGAAATGATGCTAACCTGCAATACCTGCACAACGGCAGGAATCCGCAAATCATTAGTGCCACTGCCGCAGGTACAACGCCTGCAAAAACTACCAAAGATGCCCATTTTGCTTCGGAAGCACCAGGATATGCAAAACTCAGGGTCTTCAAAAATGGCACTTCAAACCTCGAATTTTTCAGCCTAAACCCTTCAGGGAAAACACTGCTCTTCAGCAAAAAAATTCCGCAGGAAAGAAATACAAAAATTGAGCTGGAAGGAGCAGGCTGGGAAAAGCTCGGAAAAACCCATTCGGCTTCGATCTACTCTCCCGAAGAGACTCAGAAAAGCAACTTTTACCGCTTCCTGTGGGGAGATCGTTACCGCAATGTTTACAACACCAAAATTGAAGTTCCGGTCTTACTGCTCGACACGATTTACGGCGGGCTCACCCCCATAAAAGAAGGCGGAGGCCAGCAATCCCGTTCCATCAGGTTCATCAATGAAGATGATCATGAGTACACTTTAAGGGCGCTTAGAAAAAGTGCGACTCAATATATTCAGGCCGATCTTGCGCCAACCACTTTTATTGGTGACCGCATTGATAACAGTTACCCTCAGCGGCTCGTGCTCGATTATTTTACCACCTCGCAGCCTTACGCAAAGTTTGCGCTTGATAATTTTGCTGAAGCCCTTGACCTGCCGCACATAAAACCCCAGATCTACTACGTGCCACGCCAGCCTGCGCTCGAGATCCACAACGATGAATACGGCGATGAGCTCTATGAGTTACAGGCGCACGCCGGCAGCGAGAACAAATCTTTTGCGCAATTTGAGGAGCCACAGGACATTTTAAGCAGTTTTGACCTTCTTGAAGAGCTTCGGGAAGACCCGCAGGCCAGGGTGAACCAGGAAGAATACATTAAAGCCCGGCTCTTTGATATGCTCATTGGAGATTGGGACCGCCACCAGGACAACTGGCGCTGGGCCGAATATGAAGACGAAACGGGAAAAACCTACACCCCCATTCCGCGAGACCGCGATCAGGCTTTTTCGAAGTATGATGGTCCGCTCATCAGGCTAATAAAACTGGCGGAACCACGGCTTAGAAAAATGCAGACTTATGATGAAGATATAGACAGCATTAAATGGTTCAACTGGTCTGGCTACCCGCTAGACCTACAGGTACTCTACCAAACCCGCTGGGAGCAGTGGGAAGAGCAGGTAAAACTGATCCAAAATACCATAACCAACGAGCAGATTCAGCAGGCTTTTGCCGAATTACCTGCGGCAGCACAGGATCACACTATTGAAGAGATCAAACAAAACCTGAAGAAACGCAGGGCAAATATGATGGGCATTGCCCGTAATTATTATGAACACCTTCAGAAGTTTAAGGTCATTACCGGAACCGATGAAGATGAAAATTTTGAGATCATAAGACAGAACGACGGGAAAACGGAAATCATTCAGCAAAGTGAAGGTGAAGAGATCTTCAGGCAAACTTATAATTCCGAAGAAACTGAAGATATCTGGATCTACGGAATGGCGGGAGACGACCGCTTTACAACTTCAGGAGAGGGAGATAACCTCATCAACATCAAAGTTCTTGGCGGCCCCGGGAAAGACACTTATAATTTTCAGAATAAAAGAAAGGTCAAGCTCTACGACTTCAAAAGTGCTGAAAATGAGATTTTACAACCCGGTTCCCGAAAGCTCCTCGTAAATTCTTACAAGATCAACAATTTCAATTACAAAAAATTCAAGTACAACATCTTTAAAACCGTTCCCTACGTTAATTTTGAGACCGATGCCGGTTTCACCCTGGGCGCCGAAGCTATCTGGACAAAATACGGGCTGGTGAACAATCCATTCCAGGCCCGGCACAAACTTTTGGCCAATTATTACTTCGCTACCAGGGGTTTTGCGGTACGCTACCACGGGGAATTTGCACATTTGTTCTACAACTGGAACTTTGGGTTTACCGCCCGTTACACCAGCCCAAATTACGGGATGAATTATTTTGGGGCAGGTAGCGAAACCATTTATGACAAAGATGAAGTTGACCGGGATTACAACCGGCTGAAGATCCAAAAATGGCATTTTTCGCCCGCCCTTATCTGGCGTAATGACGCTGGCAGCGTGTTCGATATTGGTCTCAGCGTAGATGCCTATAAAGTAGAATATGAAGCTGCTACTTACCTGGGGGAAATATTAACTCCCGAAAATGACATTTTTGACCAGCAGTTTTACGCAGGTGCCGAAGCCAATTACAGGTTCTACAGTAAGAACAGCAGCGCGTTCCCAAGACTGGGATCGGATATTCGCCTTACTACGGGCTATAAAAAAAGTATAGACGAGGCCAAAAACGAGCTGGGTTACCTTGAACCTTCAGTTTCCCTTAATTATCCCATAAGTTCGAACGGGTACATGGTATTTGCCACAAAACTGGGTGGCGAAGTGATCTTTGGAGAAAATTATGAGATCTACCATGCCGCCACCATTGGCGGGAACCGAAGCTTGCGGGGATACCGCAACCACAGGTTTAACGGAAAACAGGCATTCTACCACAGTACCGATGTACGATCGGCTTTGGGGGTGTGGGAAAATAATTTCCTTCCCTTCATTTACGGGCTAACGGCAGGTTTTGATTATGGCCGGGTCTGGGTTCCGGAGGAAGATTCCCACAAATGGCACAGCAACTACGGCGGCTCGATATGGATAAGCGCCGGTCTTGCCCTTACGGGGAATATTGGCCTGTACCACGGGGGTGACGGCAATAGGCTGAGCCTGATGCTCAACTTCAAATATTAGCTCAATAGCCGGTATTAGAATTGTAGGCAGTATTCAGTAGGCAGTAGGCAGTGGGCAATTTTGAAAAGGTTTCATTGAATTTTTTAACTTCAGAAGAATAGAATACCCTAAAGACTAGTATTATGGTTTAAAAATTCAGCATAAAAAAACCGGATCAACATGATCCGGTCTTAAAAATGTCATTTTAGGGACTTTTATTGGGCGGCGCGGTAATCAAATTCCTGACCCCCTACAGAGATACCTGCCATGGCCCCGGCTTTGGGCATAATCGCTACACCGACACCATTTTCAAAAGTAATGGCTCCACCGGCTCCTTCATCCCAGATTACTGCAGATGCACTACCTCCAAATTCAAAATCTCCTTCTTTAAATTTATTAAGGGCTTCCTGGGTTTCAAAAACTATAAGCTCTCTAAAGGCTTTTCCTCCAAATTGGAACCCAATATCAATTTGTCGCAGTTCGGCATATCCGGCTACCTGTCCGTTCTCGTAAACAATTCCGTTACCTGCTGCCCCTCCAAGGATCCAGGCTCCTTTCCCCACGTTAGGGAAAATAGCATATCCGGCTGCATCGTTAAGCATACCTTCAAGTTGCGGATTTGCTCTCATAAATGCCATTTTAGCATCCATTGCATCAGATTTTATCACTTCGCGTTTCTCCATGTCCATGATCCTCTCCTGGTCCTGGGCAGTAACCTGTCCCGAGGCAAGAAGTAACATCAGAACTATAAGTCCGCTGTACAATTTGTAAGAAATTCGTTTCATAACTATATAATTTTTTATGGTTATGATCTTAAATTACTCAATTAATTACCCACAGACTGTTAACCGCACGTTATTTCACGAAATCTTAAGGAAAAATGAACCGGTTTAAATAATTATTATTACTGAAGCAAACTATTGATTCCCTAAATGTTAACTTATATTTTCTATTGGGTTATACCGGACATGGCCATTTGCCTGAATTTCCAGGCGGTTTCATCCTGCGTGGTACCCTGGGTTTGTTTCATGATGATGCCAATGAGGTTCTCTTTAGGGTCGGCAAAATACTGGGTATTGAAATAACCGCCCCAGTCAAAAGTACCCTCACTCCCTAAACCACCGGCACGAACTCCTTCTTTATTGAGAACTGAAAATGCCAGCCCATAATCCTTGTGCTGATCTTTGTATAGCTCTTTTGCCTGGTCTTCCATAATAAGTGCTACAGTAGTTTTGCTTAAGATCCTGTTCCCGTCAAGTTCACCCCCATTTAGATACATCTGGAGAAAGCGCGCGTAGTCTTTTGCTGTACTGGTAAGCCCTGCCCCGCCAGAAAAAAAGGCTTTTGCTCCTTTCACAGGATAATCGGGGTCATAAAAGGTCACAGGAAAGTTCTGCCATTCCCCATCTACCTGGTGCTGCACACTAACCAGCCGGTCTTTTTTCTCATCGCCCATGTAAAACTGAGTGTCGTCCATTCCAAGAGGATCAAAGATCCTTTCCTTTAAAAACACATCAAACGGCTGCCCCGAAATTTTTTCGACAAAATACCCCAGCACATCAAGGCTTTCACCATAATGCCATTCTTCCCCGGGAACTGCATAAAGAGGCAGGCCAGCAAGCTTTTTCACATTTTCGGCGATGCTTATCTCCTTTGTGGTATAGAGATCAACCACCCCGGCCTTTACATATATCTTTTTAATCTTTTCATCAGAATCAATCCTACCATATCCAAGGCCCGAGGTATGCGTGAGCAAATGGCGAATGGTGATTTCTTTCCCGGCAGGCCTGGTTGTGTAGGTGGTGTCTTCAGCTTTGAATTCAGCTATGATCTTAGGGTCTTTGAATTCAGGAATATATTTTGAAATGGGGTCGTCTAACCTGAATTTTCCTTCTTCCCAAAGCATCATCACCGCAGTAGAAGTAATTGCCTTGGTTTGGGATGCAATCCTGAAAATGTCATTTTTCTTCAATACTTTTCCATTGGCATCGGCTGTTCCAAAGCTTTTGTGATAAACAATCTGGCCGTTTTTTGCGATGAGTACAACTGCGCCCGGGATCTCTTTTTCTGAAATTGCTTCAGAGATCATCCTGTCAATTTGATCAAGCCTTTCCCCGTTTATACCGATTTTTTCTTCGGAAGTATGAGCATCGGCAGTACGGTCAAAAGAGTTTTGGGCCGATAGTATATTGACCATCAGCAGAAAGGCTCCAATAATTTTAGCCTGAAGTGTAGGTTTTGATAACATGGGTTGAATGTAAGTTATAAAAGTGTATTAATTAAAAAAGCAGGTTTTTAACGGGGTTCCTAAAATGCCATTTTTGGAACCCTCCCTTGAAGCCTTATTATTTTACCTGAACAATTACTTCCTGCAGAATATTTCTTGAAGAATTGCCCAGCTTTAGCGTATAAGCTCCCGGTTCTACAGTCCATTTTCCGGAGTTCATATCGTAATAGGCCAATTCTTTAACCGGAACGTCTATAGTTACGGTTTCTGTTTCGCCTTTAGCGATATTTGCTTTTTGGAAACCTTTAAGTTCCTGTGCCGCCCGTTCTACTTTAGAATCAGCTTTTGAAACATAAAGCTGCACGACTTCCTTCCCGTCAAATTCTCCCGTGTTCTTAACGTCTACTGAAACTTTGATCTTTTCATCTCCTGCATAAGCTTCTTTTTTATCCACTTTTGCATTAGAAAATTCAAAATTGGTATAGGAAAGTCCGTACCCAAAAGGATAAAGAGGTTCTACGTTTTTAGTGTCAAACCAGCGGTAACCTACCAGTATACCTTCATCATAAGTGGCCACCTCATCTCCCGGAAAGCTGTTTGTGGCATGTGCAGGTGAATCTTTTAGATCTTTGGGCATCGTCCATGGAAGTTTTCCCGACGGGTTTACCTTTCCAAGAAGCACATCGGCCAGGGCATTACCGCCTTCAGAACCATTGAACCAGCTCCACACGAGCGTGGAAGTTTGTTGCTCGACATTCTTAACATCAAAAGGTGCACCGGCGATCATCACTACAATGGTATTTGGGTTTGCCTGTAACACTTTTTCTATCAATTCTTCCTGCCCAAACGGCAGATCGAGATTTGCACGGTCTGAAGCTTCGGTTTCGTAATCGCGGTTTGAGCCGGCAAAGATGATAGCAACATCAGAGTTTTTTGCAGCATTCACAGCCTCTTCCAACAGCTCTGGATCAAGCTCATTGATGGTTACAGGCCCGTCAAGGGTGACATCGCCAAATTTTGCTTTGTCAGTCTTTGAATAGCGTTCAAGATAGCCCTGCGCATGGTTGATTTGCACAGATTCAGGTAACCTGTTTTTAAGACCTTCCAGCGGAGTCACCTCAAGTTTAGTTTTTACCCCGGCTCCAAAACCTCCCAAAGCATTCTTTTTTGTTGCATTATCTCCAATTACCGCAATGCTTTTTACCCCTTCGAGCTTTAAAGGCAGCATATTTTTGTCATTTTTGAGAAGTATAACAGATTCTGAAGCAATGTTGTAAGCATCTTTTAAGTGCTGCTCGGTATTACGGGCTCCTTTTGCACGGCTGGTGGTGTCAATGCTTTTAATGTTATACATCAGCCTTAGAACCCTTCTCACGTGCTTATCGACCTCTTCTTCTGAAAGTTCCCCCGATTTTACTGCTGCAATAAGAGGATCGGCAAAATAGAATTCATTAAAAGGACCGGGAGTTCCCATTTCAACATCAGCGCCGGCTTTTAGGGCTTTTACCGTGCTGTGGATAGCGGCCCAGTCTGAAATCACAATTCCCTTAAAGCCCCATTCATCTCGTAAGACATCCTGAAGCATATATTCATTTTCGTTTAAATAATCACCCCTGAATTTATTGTAAGCCCCCATCACACTATAGGCATGCGCATCCTTAATTGCAGCTTCAAAAGCAGGAAGGTAGATCTCTCTAAGCGTTCTTTCGTCCATTTGAACATCTACAGTACCGCGATTGGTCTCCTGGTTGTTCACAGCATAATGCTTGATGCAGGCTGCCACGTCATTTTCCTGAACCCCCACAATGTAAGGCACCGTGATTTGGGTATTCAAAAAGGGATCTTCGGAAAAATACTCATAAGTACGCCCACCCAGCGGAGTCCTGATGATATTGAAGGCAGGAGCCAATAGAACATCCTTATTCCTGTCACGCGCCTCAGCGCCTATAACATCTCCAAAAGTGTAAGCCAATTGAGGGTTCCAGGTAGCTGAAAGCCCTGCGCCTGCGGGGAGATAAGTGGCAAAATCATTGTCCCAACCGGCAGGAGCCCAGGAGTCGCGGGAAATTTCTTCACGCACTCCCAGTGGCCCATCGGCCATTGTCAACTCTGGTATTCCCAGCCTTGGCACACCCGAGGTGGCGAACATACTGGTACCGTGAAGCATTCCGGCTTTTTCTTCTAGCGTCATTTGGGAAATGAGGTTAGTGATCTCCTCTTCGTATTCCATACTTAAAGGTTGCCCTTCAAAAATGGCTTTTTCCTGAGAGATTTCTGCAACTGCCATATCTCCTGCTTCCTTCCCGTTGTTACAGGCAGAAAAACTTAAAAGGCCAAAAAGGCCCACTAAGGCTATAAATCTGTTTTTCATATCATATTGGTTTTGATCGTGTAATGTTTTGTTAGATTATATTTACCTGAAGGGCCGCCTATCAATTTCATTTTATAAACTTCAGGATTAAATTGATAAAAGAAAAATTAATGTTTTGCTCTTCAGAAGGAAAAATCATAATTTTTTAAACCTAATCGCTGTACCCCCGCTCTCACCAAGGTGTAGCGTAAGTTTATCTTCTGCCGTCACCTGTTTTTTTCTTATCTCAACTTCCATGGGATTTTTCTGATATCCCGTTCCTTCGGCATCGGCGTAGATCTGGGCTTCATAAGTTGCCCCCTCATCTAAAAAGGAAAGATCAAGCTCTAAATCCCTTTCCTCTTCATTGGTAATACTGCCCAGGTACCAGTCATCACTGTTAATATCCTTTCGAACAAGAGTGATATATTTTCCCACCTCCCCATTTAACACCTTTGTGTCTTCCCAGTTTACAGGCACATCAAGCAGGAACTGGAAAGCGGGTTTATCAACATAGTTCTCGGGCAGGTCGGCGAACATTTGAACCGGAGAGAAAACCGTTACCAGTAAAGCCAATTGTTTAGCCGTTGTGGAATGCACATTTCTTCCGGGGTAACCCTGACTAATCTCCACATCAAAAATTCCGGCGGTGAAATCCATAGGCCCCGACAAAAAGCGGGTAAACGGAAGGATCACGGTATGGTTTGGAGGGTTTCCTTCACTCCAGGCGTTATACTCAATTCCGCGGGCGCCCTCACGAGCCATCATGTTGGGGTACGTTCGCCGTTCTCCTGTATCTTTAATGGGCTCATGGAAGAAAACAGTAAGCTTGTGTTCAGCCGCTTTTTTAAGGATGTTCCTGAAATAATTGACGCCAAACTGCCCGTGATGCCACTCTTTCATGTTGAGTTTAGAACCTACGTGACCAATTTTCACAGTTTTGACCCCCACTTTGTTGTAAAGGGCAAAAGCACTGTCAACCTGTTTCAGATAATTGTCGATATTGGAACCGGTTTCATGGTACCCCACAATTTGCACCGCATTTTTGGCAGCATAGGTGGTTACTTCTTCCAGGTCAAAATCATCTGTAGATTGTGTGAACTCAAACTGGTGCATGTGGTTCTCATACCACTGCGGGGTCCAGCCTTTGTTCCAGCCTTCAATAAGCAAATGGTCTACTCCCAGCTTTTTTGCATAATCGATATGTTCTTTGGCATTTTTGGTAGATGCGCCATGATCTGGACCTTCCCAAAAAGTGTATTTTCCAATATGCATCCCCCACCAGATTCCAATATATTTATACGGCTCAATCCAGCTGGTATCTTCAATTTTATTAGGTTCATTAAGGTTGAGGATGAGGTAGGAAGTGATGAGATCTTTAGGTGCTTCGGCAATTTGTAAGGTTCTCCATGGCGTGGTAAAAGCAGCTTTGGTACGTACTTTCACCCCGTCGGCCCAGGGCACAAGATCAATCTTAAGTTTTGTACTTTCTTTGGGATAGAGCGTATAACTGGCAAAATTTGTAAGGTTAGCCTCATGGAAACTTAAGGCCAGCCCGCTGTCACTCTCAACCGTAAGCGGAGTGTGTACCGTATCAAGAGAACTTACCGGTGAAGCTTCATAAAGGTTTTCGTAACGCTGCTCATGGTAAGCGGGAATCCACCAGGCCTTGCCGTCTTCTTTAAGATTGAAGCTGGTAAGTTCATCCATTATAAAAATACTGTCCTTAATTCCCTGTTCTGGAAAAATGTATCTGAATGCTATTCCGTCATCAAAAGCCCGGAACTGCAGCTGCAATTTTCTATGCTTTCCGTTTTTTTCCTGAAGGTTCACTAACATCTCATTAAAGTGGTTCCTAATCTCCTGCTTCTCACCCCAAACCTGATTCCAGGTTTCATCAAAAGATGCCCGCTCTACACCAGTGATCTCAAAATTCCTGCTCAGGGAATCATTATTTCTGAAGACAAAGCCCATTTCTGAAGGACTTATTACCTCCTGGTCGCCATGAAAAACGGAATACCTTGGCCTCTCATTTTCAAGTTCGAAGAAAATCTTGTTCTGCCCTCCCGGAGAACTGAGTTCATGGTTGATTTCCTGTTGATTACAGCTCATTAAGCTGAAAAGAACTGCCGGAATTACACTTAATTTACTAATCATGATTCTTATTGTTCAAAGCCCCAGATATATAGCGGGCTGTCATTGGATTTACCTTTTTAACACACGGCCTATTGAGAATGCCAACTTCCTGAATATTTTCCTTAGCACCAAAACTTTCAGGAAATGCCAAAAGCAGGGAAAATTCAACCTTATTTAACCAGCATTTCTTCATTTTTATGGTTTAGGAGATTCAATTTCTATTCTAAATTTATGGTGGTGGTAGCTTTCTGAAGACCATTTGCAGTAGCGGTCACTTCTACCGGCCCGGCTTCTTTCCCGGCACGGATAACCACCAGGACTTTTCCATTCAAAGCTGAATGTGAAGTTCCTTTAAAAGATTCATGGCTCGTAGGGTCTCCGCTGGCAACTGCTTCTATTTTTCCACCGCCTGTGACCTCAAAATGAACAACATTATTTGCTCGGGGTGCTATAATCCCGTTTTCATCTGTGATATTTACGGTAATAAATGACAGGTCCTGCCCGTCGGCTTTAATGCTGCTTCGGTCGGGCTGAATAGTCAATTTTGCAGGCTCTCCGGCAGTTCTTACTTCCTTTTCAAGAACAACCTTTCCGTCTTTTTTGGAAACAGCTCGTAAAATGCCCTTTTTGAAAGGAAAGCGCCACATCACATGCAGGTCATCCCCCTGCTTTTTCTTTGTGCCCATTGTTTCTCCGTTCAGGAAGAGCTCAACCTCATCGGCCTTGTTGTAATAGGCCCAGACATCCACAATTTGCCCTTCTTCCCAGTTCCAATGCGGTAGTATATGTAAAACAGGCTCATTGGTCCATTCACTTTTGTACATGTAGTAAGTATCCTTCGGAAAACCTGCGAGATCTACAATTCCGAAGTAAGAACTTCTTGAAGGCCAGCCGTATGGCGTTGGCTCTCCAAGATAATCAAACCCGGTCCAGATGTAAAACCCTGATAGAAACTCGTGTTTTTTGATAATTTTCCAGGTAGTTTCATGAGTAGAGCCCCAGGGTGTTCTCACCTGGTCAAAAGCTGAAATCGTATGATCTGGGTTTCCACCATCAAAAGGAATATCCCAGCGCACCGGCCAGATCTTTGTAGTATCCGAAGGAAATTCGTAAAATCCTCGTGTAGCCAGCGCAGAAGTAGTTTCGGTGGCTATAAAAGGGGGTTGGGGAAAGTTTACCTGGTGCTTTGGCCAGGTTTGGTGGGCGTAATTATACCCAATGAGATCTAAAGCTCCGGACCCCGCTAGGGCATTAGGCTGTTGTGGCTCATCAAACTGTAAAGTTACATCGTCTTCATTGGTGTGTACTGGCGGATTCATTCCGGCGGTAACTGGGCGGGTAGGATCAAATTCTTTGGTGATCCTGGCCAGTTCCCTTCCTATTTCGGCACCTCGCTCACTCCACTGCTCTGGCACCTCATTGCCAATACTCCAGATAAAAATACTCGGATGGTTGCGGTCGCGAAGAAGCATGTCTTTCACATCCCGCTCGTGCCATTCATCCCAAAAATTGCTGTAATCGTTTGCAGTTTTGGCATTTTCCCACATGTCAAAAGATTCGGCCATCACAATAAAACCCATTTCATCTGTTAGTTCCAGAAGTTCGGGTGCAGGCGGATTATGGGCGGTTCTAATTCCGTTTACGCCCATTTCCTTCATGATCTCCAGCTGTCGCTCTATGGCCCTCTTATTCACTGCGGCACCTAAAGGCCCAAGATCATGATGGTTGTTCACCCCTTTGATCTTCAGCTGTTCCCCATTCAGAATAAAACCTTTTTCAAGATCGAATGTAAAATCCCTGATCCCAAACTTAGTGGTGTATTCATCGACAACTTCCCCGCCAACCTTTATTCTTGTTACTACGGAATATAGCTGCGGATCTTCTGTAGACCACAACTGAGGTTGTAAAACCTTAATTTGCTGAGTTACTTCGGAAGTATCCTGCGCCTGAATTTCAAATTCTGATGCAACCAAATTCACCTGCTGATCCCTGTAAATCAAAGAGGTCTCTAAAATGCCATTTTTGACACTCCTGTATTGGTTTACAAGCCTTGCCTCAACCTGAATTAAAGCACTGTCTCTGGATACTTGTGGCGTAGTAACAAAAGTTCCCCATAGAGGCACATGCAGCTTATCGGTTTTGGTGAGCCAAACATTTCGATAAATCCCGGAACCTGAATACCAGCGGGAATTTGGTTGATGAGCATTATTGACCTTTACCAGAATTTCATTCGGCTCATTTCCATAGTGGAGAAAAAGGGTGAGATCATATTGGAACCCAATATAGCCGTTGGGCCTGTTCCCTAAATATTTCCCGTTGATCCAGACTTTGCTGTCCTGGTAAACGCCGTCAAAAGTTACGGCAGTTAGTCTGGTACTGTCTTTTGCAGCAAGGCTAAATTTTTTTTTGTACCAGCCAAGACCTCCGGGTAAAGCACCGCCTCCCACCCCTGCAGGGTGTTTGGGGCTGAATTCTCCTTCAATACTCCAATCGTGCGGCACATTTAGAGTTCTCCATTGAGCTCCTGAAGAAGCCATTTTTGAGGAATCACCAAGAAAGAACTGCCAGTCTTCATTGAAGGAAATCTTTCTTGGTGCGTGAGAAACTTCAGAAGAAGATTTTTTACAGGAATAAAAAAAGCTGGAAAGGAGAATTAGTGCAGATAAAATATAGCTTTTCTGAAGCATGTATTTGAAAGGAATAATTAAACCCATCGCCGACCAATTACTGTAAGTCACTACACCTAAGCCTAAGGATATGAATATCAACCGATACCAGAGAGACGGCTTTGAGAAGAGACGGCTTTGAGAGAATTAAATGTAAGATTTATAAGCTTATTATGAAAATATTAACGTCTTTAATTTTTATGATAAAGAGAAAGTGTAAGAATGGATGACAGTAAGTCGTAATATAATAAAGCCTTTAGGTTTTGATTTAACGTCCTTAAGAAATTTCCTCCATAAAAATTCTACTTATTACATTTGTAATATTTTATTATTCACCCGTGAGTATTTACTTCTTTTCCCCTCCTCCAGGTTTGCGACCTTATTTTTTTTGTAAAAAAAATAAAAATGTAGAGAGACTAATTACTTCAGCTGTAGTTTTAAGTTCTCTTCTTTGCCTCTTCCTTTTAACTGGTTGTAAAACTGATAAAGAAAATGAATATGTAAATATCACAGAAACCGAGCAGCAAAAAGAAGGCTTTGTGGGATCCAAAACATGCATGAAATGTCATCAACAGGAGTACAATCATTGGAAAAATTCTCATCACGATCTTGCCATGACAATCGCAGATTCCACAACTGTACTTGGAAACTTCAACAATACTTTTTATGAACATAAAAATGTGCTTACGAAATTTTTTAAGAAAGGAGAAAAATACTATGTGAATACAGAGGGACCAGATGGTCAATATCACGACTACGAGGTAATTTATACATTTGGAGTTTACCCACTCCAGCAATATCTGGTAGCGTTTCCTCAGGGTGAATTCCAGGCACTACTAACAGCCTGGGATTCTGAAAAACAGCAGTGGTTTTCCCTTGAACAGGAGTTAGAGGTTCAACATGAAGATTGGTTGAAGTGGACGGGAGGTTCAATGCGTTGGAATACCATGTGTGCCGACTGTCATTCCACCAATCTCGAAAAAAATTTCGATCCAGCATCCCGTGAGTATCATACAACCTTTAGTGAAATCAATGTAAGTTGTGAAGCCTGTCATGGCCCGGGAAAAGCGCACACCTCTTATTACCAGCAAAACAGTCCCATAGACTCTCCACCAGAATTTTATATGGCAAACGGTATGAGCTCTAATGAAATTGTGGAAAAATGTGCCCGTTGCCATTCAAGAAGAAGCCAAATAACTGAAAAATTTGATTATAAGGGGCACTTTTTAGATCATTACAACCCTGAATTATTAGTCTATCCAACCTATGAAATGGATGGACAAATAAAGGATGAAGACTACGTCTACGGATCGTTTATTCAGAGTAAGATGTATCAGGCAGGGGTTTCCTGCCTTAATTGCCATAATACTCACACAACTGAAACATTCAAATCTGGAAATAAATTATGTCTCAAATGTCATCAAAGCAGTTATGATGAGCCTTCCCATCACATGCATCAAGAAGGAACAGAAGCTACTCTATGTATTAATTGCCATATGACAGGAAAAATTTATATGGGTAATGACTTTAGAAGAGATCACAGTTTTAGAATTCCGCGGCCAGATCAAAGTGTATTATACGGAACTCCTAATGCCTGCAACACATGTCATCAGGAAAAATCGGCGCAATGGGCAAGCGACAAAATAACAGAAAACTTTGGTGAGGAACGCAAATCACATTTTTCAGACTTATTAATTCCGGGACAATTAGGGGATGTAAGTGCTCTTGAGCAACTAATAATCGCTAAAGAACAACCAGATATTGTGAGGGCTACGGCTGTTCGACTTTTATCAGCATATGATTTGTCTCCTCAACAGATAACTTTACTAAAGAATGCTGGGCAGGATCTATCTCCTTTGGTTAGAAATGAAGTAGTAAAAGCCCTTTCTCAATACAAAAGACCTGAGCTAAATCAATATATAGCTTCTCTGCTACAGGATAATACACGTCTTGTTCGTATTAATGCAGCTAGGTTTTTTATCATGAACAATATTCCGGTCATGGACAAATTGGCATATAAAAAAGCACAGAAAGAATACTTTGAGTATTTAAAAATAAATGCCGATTTTCCTACAGGTCAGCATGAGCTGGGCCTATTCTATCAAGCAGCAGGCAATCATGAAAAGGCTATTAAGGCTTATCAGAGAGCTCTTGAAATAGATAGCTACAACAATCGGTCAAGAATGAATATGGCTTATCTCCAGTACCAGATGGGAAATATAGCCATTGCTGAAAGCTTGTATAAAAACGTCACAGAACAGGAACCTCAATTTGCAGAAGCATATTACATGCTAGGACTACTATATAATGAAACCGGCAAACAAAAGCAGGCCGGCAGATTTCTTTCTATGGCTTGTGGGCTTGAAGTTCCGTTTGCTCGTGCATGTTACAATTACGCGTTACTCCTGCAACAGAACGGAGATTATAAAAATTCAATTGAAGTTCTTGATAAAGCTCTCAAACATTTCCCCAATCAGGAAAACCTCCTTTACGTGCGTTTAATAGCTGAATTAAAATTGCAAGAAGAAGAGAGAGCTCTTAAGACTGTAGAAGCATTAATACAAATTGCACCCCAAAAGGCAAACTACATCCAAATTAAAAAAGAATTAATGGGAAAAGCTGAAACAACATTATAAGAATACAATTATACCTTTATATCATTTATAACCAAAAAACCCCAAAAGCAGAGTTCTTTCAGGGTTTTCTTATCTCAAGTAGCCTCGCCAAGAATCGAACTTGGATCTAAAGTTTAGGAAACTTCTATTCTATCCATTGAACTACGAGGCCTTGCGGCCGCAAATTTAAAAACTTCCTTTTAGTTATAGGGCATAATCCATAATTTTTTAGCCCTCTCACCAGCACAAATTGCATAAAGGAATATTTCTTACTTTTAAAAAAATTTTTATTCATGAAGATTCTCTCTTTTCTCGCTGTATTTTGCTGTACAGCCGTCTTCTCCCAGTCGGGCAATCCCGAAATCATGAAAGATGCCTTTGCACATACCTATTCTATAGTGGCAAGAGATGCAGAGACAGGCGAGATGGCCGTGGGTGTACAGAGCCACTGGTTTTCTGTGGGCTCAATTGTTTCCTGGGGAAAATCGGGCGTAGGCGTGGTGGCAACACAATCATTCGTCAATCCTGCTTATGGCCCGCAGGGACTGGAGCTTATGGAACAGGGAAAAAATCCTTCCGAAGCCCTGGGGATCCTGCTTGCTCAGGATGAAGGAAAAGAATACCGGCAGGTGGCCTTTTTGGATACTTCAGGGAATACTGCCGCCCACACCGGCGAAAATTGCGTAGAAGCCGCAGACCATATTAGTGGCGAAAATTATTCGGTACAGGCTAATATGATGCTCAATGCCACAATAGTGCCTGCCATGCAAAAAGCTTTTCTGGAGAACGCAAAATTGCCGCTTGCCGAAAGGGTGTTAAAGGTTCTGCAGGCTGCCGAGGCTGCAGGGGGAGATCTCCGCGGCAGCCAGTCGGCCGCAATTATTGTTGTGGGCCCCGAAAAAGTGAAAAATCCCTGGGAAGAAAAAAAGATCGACCTGCGGGTAGACGATCATGAGCAACCGCTGGCAGAACTGGAACGCCTTCTAAAAGTTGCCCGGGCTTATGAATTTATGAACCGTGGCGACCTGGCTATGGAAGAAAATAATATTGAAAAAGCACTTGAAGAATACGGCAATGCCATGAAACTTTTCCCAGAAAACCTCGAAATGCAATACTGGACCGCCGTTGCCCTTGCCAACAGCGGAAGAATGGACGAGGCAAAGCCCATTTTTGAAGCCATATTTAAAGAAGATGAAAACTGGAAGGAAATGACCCGCAGGTTACCCTCTGCCGGCCTTTTAAACATTCCGCCACAAGAACTGCTAAACCTTATAAAATAAGATGAAAATGAAAAATCTAAAACTCAACTATCTCACCATAGCCCTGGGATTGCTCCTAATGTCTTCATGTAAGGATGAAAAGGCTGCAACCCAATCTAGCCCGCAGCAAACCGCCGAAACCAGTGCGCAGGCAGCAGGTAGTGAGCAAGTAAAGGTGAATCCGGCCCATGGGCTTCCGGGCCACAGGTGTGATCTTCCGGTGGGTGCGCCTTTAACAGCCAATTCTGCCGGCAGCACCAGCCCAGCAGCTGCCAGCCCGGCACCCTCGTCATCGGTATCGCCAATAAGGGTAGACCAAACGCCGCAGGTAAATCCTCCCCACGGGGAGCCGGGCCACGATTGTTCCATCCCGGTAGGGGCACCGCTGCAAAAATAAGGTCAAAAATGGCATTTTTTGACACTCATAAAACGAGTGAAAAAATGTCCATTTTCAAAACCTTCAGCATTACTTTCTTTATTCAGAAAAAGAAGGCTGAAATCTGTTTTCTGAATTTTAAAGTAACTGAAGCTGAAACGATCGCTTTTTCTTCGGAAAAATTCATATTTTAAGAATAAAAAATGGAAGAAGAAGCTTTGGAATTTGCAACTAAAGCTCACGGGCAGCAGCAACGGAAATATTCAGAAGAAGCTTATATAGAACACCCGAAGCGGGTGGCAAAAATCGTGAAAAGCGTACCACATTCCGCAGAAATGATTTGCGCGGCATACCTACATGATGTTGTGGAAGATACTGCGGTAAGCATTGAAGAAATCAGGGAGAAATTCGGAATAAAAGTGGCCGCTCTGGTTGAAGAACTTACCGATGAGTACATGAAGGTGAATTACCCTCACCTCAACCGAAGGGCGCGCAAAGACCGCGAAGTGCAGCGCCAGGCCAACATAAGCAGAGAGGCTAAAACCATAAAATTAGCCGATGTTATTGACAACACTCCTGATATTGTGAGAAATGACCCGGGTTTTGGCCGCAAATACCTTCAGGAAATGGAAAAACTCACAAAAGTGCTTGTTGGCGGCGATGCAATTCTCTTTGAAAGAGCCAGAAAAGAGGTGGCTGAAGGGAAAAAGACACTAGGCCTTAAATAAAAAAAGCTGCAGAAAATCCCATTTTTGACACTTCAGGTCGAAAGGTTTTCTGCAGCTCAAATCGGGTCTTGTTTTTGTCGCCCGATCTTACTTTTTCTTATTCCACTCCGCCGCGACGGTTAGGAGAACGCGGTTCTGGCCAGGTTTGCTGCTCCCCGGTGCGGGTGTCTACAGGCAGTTTAATTTGTTCTCTGGAGGCCTTTTCATCGTCTTCACTCGCCATGTAAGTAAGTACTGCAGTAAGAATGACATTGTTTCTCACATCGTCAAAAACGATCTTGTCGTAGGTATCGCGATTGGTATGCCAGGTGTAGTTCCAGTAAGACCAGTCTAAAGCTGTAAGGTTAAAGGCCGGGGCTCCTGCTGCCAGGAAGGAAGCATAGTCTGAACCACCACGGCCGGGTCTTCCGGGGAAAGTAGTCTCTATATGATCGGCAACCGTATCGGGCACTTTTGAAAGCCAGTCTTCAACATAATCATAAGCGTGTAAGAATCCGTTACCCGAAATACGCACTACTCTTCCGGTACCGTTATCCTGGTTGAATACTGCCTGAATATTATCGACGATCTCGGGATGATCTTCTACAAATGCACGGGAACCGTTGAGCCCCTGCTCTTCGCTGCCCCAAAGCCCTATGATAATTGTTCTCTTCGGGTTTGGGTAATGCTCCTTAAGTATACGGGCGGCTTCCATCATTACGATAGTTCCGGTTCCGTTATCGGTGGCACCGGTAGCGCCATCCCATGAATCAAAATGCGCCGAAAGCACCACGTATTCTTCTGGTAATTCGGTTCCTTTAATAGTAGCAATGGTGTTGAAAGTTGGTACCATACCCAGGTCTTTAGACTGCGCAGTGACTCTAATCTTTGGTTTGCTCCCGCTTTCTGCCAGCCTGTAAAGCATTCCGTAATCTTCTAAAGAAAGGTCGAGCGTTGGCACCTTTTTAGTGTAAGCACCAAAAACCTTGTTTACGCCAAAACCTTCAGACCAGTTTGAGGTAACCACCCCAACAGCACCGGCCTTTTCCAGTACAGCAGGCAAGGTGCGGGAGGTATAGCCCATAGCACGGAATTTATCCCTCCAGGCTTCAGACTGCTCACTGCGTTCGCGTTTCATCTTTTCCAAAGAAGCTTCGGTGGCATATTCTTCCCAGTTATAATCGGGTCTCCCGGTTGGTTCCTGCATAGAAATGAGAACAAATTTACCTTTTACCTGTGGCAGCCAGTTTTGAAAAGCCATAGAATCGGCCACTGTTTCGGGCAAAGTAATTACCTCGGCGGTAACAGGTTTTTTCCCGGTAGAAGGGCTCCACGCGAGCTGCCTTCCCTCAAGGGTTTGCAGCCGTGGCTCCACCATATCAATATGGGTTATACCGCGTTCCCAGCCACGCCATTCCCCCCACTTCTGCTTTTCGGCAGGGATGCCCCAGCTTTCAAATTTCTTAACGGCCCAGTTATGGGCATTGTTCATTTGTGGTGTGCCCACCAGGCGGGGCCCAATACTGTCAAGCAACTGGTGCGCCAGTTCTTCAAGCCTGGAATTCTGCTCGGCTTCCTTTACAATATTTTGTATAACTTCATCTTTGGTTTGTGCAAAGCTGAATTGTGCCGATAAAAGCAGGCACAGGCTCAATAGTCCCGAAAGTTTTTTCATGCGTGTAGTTAAATTTTAGATCAGTTTGAGCCAAATATATCAATAAAAAGCAGGATTTTCTCTTCGGAAGTTTTCCTGCTACTGACGGATTTTCAGGTTTTTGACGATATGTCGGTTACTCCGCAAATATTTTAACACTTCCAAAAGCCTGTATATAAGCCACATAAAGCATGACAGACAAAGAATTTCAGAATTAATTTTATTTACGGACGGTACTGTACAGTCTTTGCACAAATTCTACAAAATATTAGAAGTAATGAAAGTTTTAGTTATTGGAGCAGGAAATATGGGCCTTACTTATGCAGAAGGCATGGCCTCATCAACTTTTTTAAACAGGCGTAAACTCATGATCTACGACGTGTCGCCAGACAAAATTGTTTTGCTGAAAGACATGGGGATCTTTGACGTTCACGAGCAACTGGAAGATGCTTTACCCGAGGCCGATCTAATTTTTATTGCTGTAAAACCTTACCACAGCGAAGAACTCTTTCAAAAGATGAAGCCCATGATGCACAAGGAGCAAATTGCGGTTTCCCTTATGGCAGGAGTCACCATAGGCACCATACAGAGTGGCCTGGGAATCAAAAAGGTAGTGCGGGCAATGCCTAACCTTCCTGCCCAGGTAGGTAAAGGAGTCACCTCTTATACCGAATCTAAAGAAGTTTCCAGGGTAGAGTTGCTAATGGTGAGAAACCTCCTGGATACTACCGGCGAATCTATTCACGTGAAGAACCAGAACTTCATTGATGCCTCTACCGGAATTTCGGGAAGCGGGCCGGCTTATGTATTCTATTTTATGAACTCGATGCTCGAAGCAGCCTTAAAAATGGGCTTTTCGGAGAACGATTCCAGAGTGCTGGTAAGCCAGACCTTCGAAGGTGCGGTAGAACTGTTCAACCAAAACGACCTGTCCCCCACTTTATGGATGGATCGCGTGGCCTCAAAAGGGGGTACTACCCGTGCGGCACTCGACTCGATGGATGACAATAATGTAAAAGAACTCATCAAGGAAGCCGCCTATGCCGCTTTTGACAGGGCTGTAGAACTGGGAGAAGAAAGTTAATTTGATTCAAAATTCAAGGTGCTTACTTTGAATTTTCTAATAGACCTGGCACCTCCATACGGGCTGCCAGGTTTTTTATTTTGATCAATCCTGAAGGCATAAAAACTGCTTCGGAAAACATTTGTGGTTGCCACTTCATCTTTTTATCTTATTTATATAATACTTTTGCGCTTCTTCTGCGGAATGATTTCAGGACAAATCTTAAGCTGTCCTCCCCGGAAGATAATTAGTGATTTCAGATGACACCACACATAAAAAAATCAGCAGCACCAAAACGCCTTTTTGACTGCCTCAGCTTTCAGCTTGAACATTTTCCGTTACCCGACATGCTTGCCGCTAAAGAAAACGGAACATGGAGAAAATACAGCACCGCCGAGGTAGGGGAAAAAATTGAGCAGATAAGTGCTTCCCTCTTAAAAATGGGATTTTCGGGAGGTGACGGCAGTACAGAAGGAAGGGATAAAATTGGCATTATTAGCCAGAACTGCCCCGAGTGGATGATGGCCGATATGGCAATTCAGCAAACCGGCGCGGTATCGGTACCGGTATACCCCAACATTACCAACCAGGAACTACAATTTATTCTTACCGATGCCAATGTAAAAATGATCTTTGTAGGAGACGCTGCGCTCTACCAAAAAATCGTTGAAATACGTGAAGAGCTGCCGGATCTAGAACATATCTATTCTTTCAAACCAGTTGCGGGCATACCGCAGCTTACCAACCTGATGATTCCCCTGAGCCCAGAGTTAAAGCTGCAGGTTAAGGTGAGCAAAAATGCCGTTAAAGAGACCGATCTTGCTAGCATACTTTATACTTCGGGCACCACTGGGACCCCAAAAGGCGTGATGCTCTCACACCGTAACATTGTTAGCAACGCCCTTGGTGCCGCCAATGTTATCCAGGAGGTAGGCGTAAACGGCAAAAAAACCCTGAGCTTCCTTCCGCTCAACCACGCATTTGAAAGAATGGCTACCTACTGCCTGTTTTGCAGTGGTGCCGCTGTTTATTATGCCGAAAGCCTTGAAAAAATTTCAGAAAACCTCAAAGAAGTAAAACCCACGCTTTTCACCACAGTTCCGCGGCTGCTTGAGAAGGTCTATGAAGGCATACTTGCAAAGGGCAACGAACTCACCGGATTAAAAAGAAGACTTTTTTTCTGGGCCCTGAATTTGGCAGAACGATTCGAGATCAATCAACCAAAAAGCCTGGGCTACAAATTACAACTTGCAGTAGCCAATAAGCTCATCTTTAGCAAATGGCGCGAAGCCCTTGGCGGTGAGGTCAAATCTATAATCACAGGTGCGGCGGCATGCCAGGTGCGCCTCTTAAAGATCTTCACTGCCGCTAACATTGTGGTACAGGAAGGTTATGGTTTAACTGAAGCCTCTCCCATTATTAGTGGAAACCGCTATAATGAACAGAACAGGATGTTTGGTACCGTAGGGCCGCTTTTAAAAGGCGTTGAGGTCAAAATTGCCGAAGACGGGGAAATTTTGTGTAAGGGCCCAAATGTGATGATGGGCTACTACAAACGGCCCGATCTTACTGAAGAAGTCATGGAAGGAGAATGGCTGCGCACGGGCGACATAGGAACATTTATTGATGGAAAATTCCTGAAGATCACAGACCGCAAAAAAGAACTGATTAAAACCAGCGGCGGAAAATTTGTAGCACCCCAGCCTATTGAAAACAAGATGGTAGAAAGCCCATGGATTGAGCAGATCATGGTGGTGGGAGAGCTACAGAAGTTTGTGGGCGCCCTGGTGGTGCCGGCATTTGAAGCGCTTAAAAAATGGTACCTGGAACAGGACAAACCCTATCCCGGTAATGATAAGGTTCTTGAAGACCGGCACGCAAAGGAGTTGATTAGTGCTTCTGTTATTCATTTTAACCAGCATTTTAATCCGGTGGAACAAATCAAGAAGTTCCGGTTGATCCCTAATGCCTGGACGATTGAAGGAGGAGAGTTAACCCCCACCCTTAAGCTGAAGCGCAAAATGATCATCGAAAAGTACCAGGAATTTATTAAGTCTATATACAATTAGGTACGTTTAATTTCCAATCAAACCTAACAGGTCTTAGAGACCTGTTAGGTTTTAAAAAAACTTATAATACGCGATTTTAGAAGATTTACCTTTCCATACGGATCTTCAAATTTGAGGTGGAGCCAATGTAAAACCGGCCCAAAAACCTGGAGTAAAGCACGTAAACCTGGTAACCCATAGAAAATCAAAAAGCCCCACATCAAAAAATGTGGGGCTTTGTTTTGCTCCTCCTCTTGGGCTCGAACCAAGGACCCTCTGATTAACAGTCAGATGCTCTAACCAACTGAGCTAAGGAGGAATTTCAGTATGTCCAGAGTTTTTGAAAAGCTTTCTGCTGCTTTTTGCTCCTCCTCTTGGGCTCGAACCAAGGACCCTCTGATTAACAGTCAGATGCTCTAACCAACTGAGCTAAGGAGGACTGTCGCAAGCATTTTTGCGGTTGCAAATATAATTTAAAAAATCTATTTCCCTAAACAAAGCACAAAAAAAAATGAGAAGGCAACAGAGATTTTTTTCAGCTGTTAAATTAAAGATATTACTTTCCTTTTTGAATAATTTTGACGCTGCTAAACTTTAAATATGAAATCTCTTACTACCATCCTGTTACTGGTTTTGTCAAACGCTTTTATGACCCTTGCCTGGTACGGGCATTTAAAGTTTGGCGAATGGAAAGGCATAGCAAAATGGGGGCTTTTTGGGCTCATCGTGATTAGCTGGGGCATAGCTTTTTTTGAATATTGCTTCCAGGTACCGGCAAACCGTATTGGCTTCAGCGGTACAGGCGGCCCTTTCTCCCTGGTTCAGCTAAAAGTGCTGCAGGAGGTCATTACCCTTGTGGTTTTTGTGGTTTTTTCGGTTATTTTTTTCAAAAATGAAACCTTCAGCAGCAATCACCTTATAGGCTTCATTTTTCTCGTTCTTGCCGTGTATTTCATTTTTAAAGGCTAGTCAAAAATGCCATTTTTGACACCTCTAGATTCCGCGGTTACAACCAGCATAGTTGATCTCAGACTGGTACTGCTTCAGGTAATCGATTAGGTATTCCGCAGTAGTCTTTTCATAAGTACTGGCGGGCTGCTGAAAATCTTCCTGGTACACGTTAGACAAATAGTCATTCATGGCCACGCTAATTTCCGAAGCATCAGGTAACAGGCTGCCATCGGGGGCGACAAGCTCCAGCCTTCCATCCCTTAATTCCATCGCTATTCCTGAATACGCCAAAGAAGGGGCGTAAGGTGCATTGAGGAAAGCTTCGAGCTGCTCAACGGTCATTTTAAAGGAATCGAGGCCGTTTTGAAAAGGATCTATGGTGTACAGGTCAAAAGGCGTTATACTCCCAAAATCAAGACTGGCCCTTACTCCGCCATAATTCTGAAAAACCACATCGGCACCGGTAATTGCCCGCAGGGCATCGGTATAGAAACAGGCAGTTTCGGCACGGTTGTGATCCTGTAAAGATGTACCCAATTCTTCAAAGAATTCGGGGCGGTTATTGTATTCAGCGATCAATGCTTCGATGGCGGCATCGGTTTCAGTCTGCTTATTAAGCTCAATAAGTTCGTATTCATAAGAGATCAGCTCGCCATTTTCTACGCTAAGGCTCAATTTTGTGAGCAGTTCAAGGTCTGAACCCGATTGCACCATATACCGCCCCTTCACCTGCTCATTGTACACCGAGTGGTTATGGCCACCCACCACCAGGTCAACAAAATCGTGCTGTTGTAAGATCATCCTGTCGCCGTCTTTCCCGTAGTGGGTAAGCGCCACCACAAGATCGGCAGCCATTACTTCAGAATCATTGCGGTACTTTTGCATGGCCTCTACGCCTTCAGTAAATTCGAGGCCTTTTAACTTCTTCGGATGAGACAGGGGTTTATTATTGGCCGAAGAAGTCTCAACCACACTTATAAAGGCGATCTCAAAACCATCTTTTTCAATGATCACTTTTCCCTGCGGAAGCGTAAAACCCGAATCGCTGCTTTCAATATTGGCACACAGGAAAGGAAAACCGGCCTCGAGCATTCTCTCTTGAAGCACTTCCTGCCCGTAATCAAACTCATGGTTGCCCAGGGCGGTGACATCCATACCGGCCTTGCCCATAAGGTCTATAATGGGAAAGCCTTTTTTGGGGTGGTAATCTACCACAGGGTTTCCTGAAAAAATATCACCTCCCGAAACAAAGAACACCTGCGATTCTGTTTCTTTTTCTTTATCGATGATGGCTTTTATCCTTCCGAAGTTCTGGATCTTGCCGTGAGGATCATTGATGGTGTAGATCACGATGCTTTCGGCTTTAGGTGCTGCTTCAGGCGGAACAGGTTTTTCTGAATTTGCAGCATCATCTGAAGAGCAGGAAAGCACCACAAAAATACCTGCCAAAAATGCCATTTTCCGAAGGTATTCCGAAGCAAAAGAAAGAGAAGGAGTTTTCATAAAAGATATAATTGAAGAAGCTGCCTTAAAAACCTGCCGACCGCTTTCGCATTACTGCGCGAGGGTCATAAGATTTTGGAGACAGCCTCTCATAAAAATTGTAAACTAAATTTATTCGAACAACCAGCGGTAGATGTCGTTTCCGTTGGCAAACAGTACCAGCGCAATCAAGATAACAAATCCCACAAGTTGTGCGTATTCCATGAATTTCTCGTTAGGTTTTCTCCCGGTGACCATTTCGTACATCAGGAAAACCACGTGGCCGCCATCTAGTGCCGGGATGGGTAAAATGTTCATGAATGCCAGGATGATTGAAATAAAGGCTGTGGTCATCCAGAAGGCCTGCCAGTTCCAGGCATCGGGGAACAGGCCGCCAATAGCGCCAAAACCTCCCACCTGGGTGGCTCCTTTTTTGGTGAACACGTACTTGAACTGGGCCACATAATCGTGCAGCGTCCAGTAGGCAAGGTCAAAACCTTTTGAAATACTTTCGGTAAATGAATAATGTTCCCTGCTCACCTCGATTGAAGTGCCGGGTGCGACCCCAATTTTCCCTTCCTCATCGGGCGTAACAGCTATTTCCTGCTGCCGCCCGTCTATTGTTCCAGCTGTTTGGCCATCTACCTCCATGCTTGCATAGTCACCGTTGCGGCTGTAAACAAGCCTTAGCTCCCTGCCTTTGCTGGCTTCAATCTGCCGGGTCACTTCGTGCCAGTAACCTACTTCAAAATCGTTGATGGCAATTATCCTGTCGCCTTTTTTGAGTCCGGCTTTATCTGCAGGGCTACCTGCAATTACGGTATCGAGCACCGGGATGGTCATGGGCACGAAGGGCTGCATCACTCCCTGCTCAAACATTAGTGAGCCTACATCTTCGGGGACAGCAATGGTTTCTTCCTGCCCGTTTTGATGCAGCACGGTAATATTCTGCACATCTCTAAGGAAGAGATACTTGTTGATGTCAATACTGTTTTTAAGGTCTTCCCCGTTTACCTGAAGCACGCGGTCTCCATCCCGAAACCCGTATTCTTTAAAAGTATCGTCTACAGCGAAGCCGTTGGGCATATCTTCGGGCGCAATATACGGGCTTCCCCAGGTGAACACCACCATCATATAAATGAAGAATCCCAGTACAATGTTTACGGTAACCCCACCCACCATAACAATGAGGCGCTGCCACGCAGGTTTACTTCGGAATTCCCAGGGCTTTGGCGGCTGGGCCATTTGCTCCTTGTCCATGCTCTCATCTATCATGCCGGCGATCTTCACATAACCTCCCAGCGGAAGCCAGCCGATACCATACACTGTATCGCCGATTTTCTTCTTTAAAAGGGCAAATTTGACATCAAAGAACAGGAAGAATTTCTCAACTTTTATCCCGAACATTTTCGCCGGTATAAAATGCCCCAGCTCATGTAGAATGATAAGCAGCGATAAACTGAGTATTAATTGAAGTGCTTTTATAAAAAAAGGATCCATATTTTCTGGCAAAATTAAAATCGCACAAAAGTAACCTTTTAAAGGTTCTCACAAAAGTTTAAAGTTCAGGTGGTTTAGCAGGAGTTCATTTTAGGAGGCTTAGGTTTCAAAAATGCCATTTTAGAATCGTATTTTTGTGCCTCAAATTGATGCTATGCTTGGCTTTTTTGCGAAATACAAATTCTTTGCCATCTTCCTGTTTGTGCTATCGGCAATAATCATCACCATCATTTATAACATCCTGAAACCTACCGAAAGATTGCCGGTTTACCAGCCCAGCATGGTGAATAACGAACTTGTAGATTCTACCATGCAGGAAGTGCGAAAATACCATACTATTGCTGATTTTGAGTTGTACAACCAAAACGGGGACACCATTACCCAGGATTTTTACAAAGACAAGATATACATAGCCGATTTCTTCTTTACTACCTGCCAAACCATTTGTCCTATCATGACAGACCATATGCTGCAGGTCCAGGAAAAGCTGAAAAATGATAAAGACGTGCTTCTTCTTTCACATACAGTGATCCCCAATTACGACAGTGTGCCGGTGCTTAGAAAATACGCCGATGAAAAAGGCGTGATAGATGAAAAATGGAACCTCGTAACCGGAGACAAAAAAGAAATCTACGACCTGGCAAGAAAATCTTACCTGGCAGCAAAAAGCAGTGGTGACGGCGGCCCGTTTGATATGATTCACACCGAAAATTTTGTGCTGGTAGATAAAGAAAAAAGGATTAGAGGCTTTTATGACGGCACAAATCCCGGTGCGATAGAAGACCTTATACACGACATTGAAGTGCTGAAAAATGAGTATAGCCAAGCCAATTCTGATTAGGAAACGGACAATTAAAAATTCTTTTGTGGTTGCAAGTTTTTCTAATATTAGATTTTGCCTTATTTTTGCCTTGTTTAAAATCAATCTAAATAAACTTTGATCACGACTATTGCCGATCTTAAGCGTGGCCAGCGAGGCATCATCAAGGAAATTTCAGCCGAATTAATTCCGCTAAAACTTCTGGAAATGGGATGTCTCCCGGGAAATGAAGTGCTCCTGGTACAAACGGCCCCGTTTCGGGATCCGCTTTATCTCAATATCAACGGCAGTCACCTGGCGATACGTAAAGAAACCGCCATGCACATCGAAATAGAAATTCTTCCGTAGTCATGGCCAAACAATTGAATGTTGCGTTAATTGGCAATCCCAACACCGGGAAAACTTCAGTATTTAATCAGCTTACGGGTTTAAACCAGCAGGTGGGAAATTACCCCGGCATCACCGTAGAGAAAAAAGAGGGAATATGTAAACTTTCACGAGGTGTTAAGGCGCATATACTTGACCTTCCGGGAACATACAGTCTCAACGCTTCTTCGGTTGACGAGAACGTGGTGATCGAGCTGCTGCTCAACAAAAATGACAAAGATTACCCCGATGTTGCTGTGGTGGTTAGCGATGTGGAGAATTTAAAGAGGAATTTGCTGCTCTTTACGCAGATCAAAGATCTGGAGATCCCCACCATTTTGGTCATCAATATGGCCGACAGGATGAAGCGCAAAGGAATTTCCCTTGACATTCCCCTGCTTGAAAAAGAATTAAAGACCAAAGTTGTTCTTGTAAGTGCAAGAAAACGCACCGGCATTGATGAGCTGAAAGAGCTTATCATGAACTACCGGAATATTTCTACAGAACCTTGTCTAAATGCCTCCAGGATGGATCCTGAGTATTTTGACAGGTTGCAAAATACCTTCCCAAACCAGTCGCTGTACAAGCTTTGGCTGGTGATCACCCAGGATGTCAACTTTGGAAATGTAAACCGGAACAGCGCGCCTTTAAGAGAAGATTTTGTCACCAAAGACGAAAGCACGCTTAAACGGATGCAACAGAAGGAAACCATTTTGCGTTATCAGTTTATCAACAACGTCCTGAAAACGGCAATGACCATTGATGTTAACGCTGCCAGAGGAATGCGTGCAAAAATGGACAGGGTCTTAACTCACAAGGTGTGGGGCTATGTGATTTTCTTTGCCATTCTTTTACTCATCTTCCAGGCTATTTACGACTGGTCCAGCTACCCAATGGATTTCATTGATGCCACTTTCGCAAAGCTGAGTGAAGTAACAAGAACTGCTATGCCCCCGGGACCATTCACCAACCTTATAGCCGAAGGAATTATTCCCGGCCTTGGCGGTATCGTCATATTCATTCCCCAGATCGCATTTTTGTTTTTATTCATTTCCATTCTGGAAGAAAGCGGCTATATGAGCAGGGTGGTATTTCTTATGGACAGGAGCATGCGCCGCTTTGGACTTAGCGGAAAAAGTGTGGTGCCACTGGTTTCGGGAACTGCCTGTGCTATTCCCGCTGTTATGGCCTCCCGAAATATTGAGGATTGGAAAGAACGGCTCATCACCATACTTGTAGTGCCTTTTACTACCTGTTCGGCCCGGCTTCCGGTGTACCTCATCATTATTGCACTGGTTATTCCCGATGAAACATTTATGGGATTCAACCTTCAGGGTTTGACGCTCATGCTGCTGTACCTGCTTGGTTTCGGGATGGCCATAGGATCGGCCTGGGTGTTGCACAAGCTCCTCAAGATAAAAAGCAAATCCTATTTTGTCATAGAAATGCCTAACTACAAGTTGCCCTTGTTAAAGAACGTGGGGATCAATGTGGTGGAAAAAACTAAAGCTTTTGTATTAGGTGCCGGAAAGATCATTCTTGCAATTTCTATTATCCTTTGGGTACTCGCCAGTTACGGCCCCGGAGATAATTTCAGTAATGCAAGGGAGATTGTGGAAACCAAATACAGTGAAACTTATCTACCCGAAGAAGAAATTGACGATTTGGTTGCCTCTTATAAACTTCAGCATTCATATATAGGGAACATTGGAAAAGCGATTGAACCCGCGGTTGCTCCTTTGGGCTATGACTGGAAAATTGGAATAGCTATTGTGAGCTCTTTTGCGGCAAGGGAGGTTTTTGTGGGAACCCTCGCGACCATCTACAGCGTTGGGAGCGATGAAGAGGAAACCATCAAATCAAGAATGGCATCAGAGACCAACCACATTCTGGGAGGCCCGCTGTTTACCTTTGCCAGCGGCATAAGCCTGTTGTTATTTTACGCCTTTGCCATGCAATGTATGAGTACCCTGGCCATTGTAAAAAGGGAAACCAACACCTGGAAATGGCCTGTGTTACAACTGGTATCCATGACCGTGATCGCTTACGTTGCCGCGCTGCTGGCCTTTCAACTTTTAAAATAAGACTATGGAATTACTTCAGGAAATACTCGTCTTTATCACCTTTACAATCGCCGTGGGCTACATGTTCACAAAATTTGTATACAAACCGAAATTCCTGTATGGCGGAAGGAAAAAAACCGATAAAGCCTGTGGCACCGGCTGTAAAAGCTGCCACTAAATCGGCTCTGGGAGAGTCAGGGCCATACTAAGGCAGTAGGCTTCGGGGGCTATCCCGGTGGCAGTTTCAGGATAAGGACTCAGCTGAAGTACATGTATCTCCAGATCTCCAATTAAGGTTAGCACTAGCCTCTTGCCCATTATAACAACTTCCCTTTCGTAGTATTGTCCATTTTCGCTGATTCCCAGTAAGATCTTTGCTTCTCCCGGCCAGATGCAGGTCACCTGTTCAGGGCAGCGGGAATCTGAAGTTACTCCTAAAAATTCTACTGAAAATTCTTCCAGTTCTAATTGCTGGCCCGGCAAAAGGCCGGCTTCGGTTGTTCTAATTTGCGCCTGGCTAGATCCTACACTTAAAAAGCAGGTAAGACAAAACCACATAATTTTTCCTCTCATACACTAAAGACGATTGGAAAATGCCAGTGTTGCATGCAGGTTAACCTAAACCAACGTCAAGTGTCATCATCACCATGAAGCCGCCTATAAATCCGAGAGTTGCAATATCGGTGTATTTATCCTGTTGAGATTCGGGTATAACTTCTTCCACCACTACAAAGATCATGGCACCAGCAGCAAAACACAGCGCATAGGGCAAAATGGGTTCAAAGGTCAATACGGCCCAGGCACCAAGTACAGCCGCCACCGGCTCTACAATGGCCGAAAGCTGGCCGTAGTTCCAGCTTTTCCAGCGGCTCATACCCTGCCCTCTTAAGGGTGTGGCAACGGCAAAACCTTCCGGAAAGTTCTGCAATCCAATTCCCACTGCCAGAGCTACCGCACCCCCTATACTGGCTCCTTCAAGACCCATGGCAGCACCACCAAACAACACGCCTATAGCAAGACCTTCGGGGATGTTGTGCAGCGTGATTGCGAGGGTAAGCAGCACCGATTTATGCCAGGGCGTCTTTACCCCTTCCTTATCGGCCATTCTAAAGTTAACGTGCAGGTGCGGCAGCACCCTGTCCATTCCAAAGATAAAAAGAGCACCCAGGCCGAAACCCACTACGGCCGGCACAACTTTTTGAAAGCCTTCGCCTTCACTCATTTCAATTCCCGGTGCCAGCAGGCTCCAGAAACTTGCCGCTACCATCACGCCGCCGGTAAAGCCTAGCATACCATCAAAGAGGGCGCGATTCATCGTCTTAAAGAAGAATACAAAAGAGGCCCCCAGCGCAGTAAGCCCCCAGGTAAATAAGGTGGCCAGAAACGCAGCCATTACCGGATCTAAAGTTTCAAAATATGCAATAATTTCATTCATTATTCCACGGGTTTTACAAATAAATTGTTTGAAATGCTCTTGGACACATGCAGGCCTTCATCGTTGATCTTAATGAACAGGGACTCATCATATGCTTCCCGGTGTACCACTGAGACCAATTTTCCAAGAGCAATGTTATTTTTATCCAGGTATTGCAGGAATTCGGTAGAGGAATCCTTTACACCTACACATATCCCCGATTCTCCTTCCTCAAGGTCTGCCAACAGCACTTTATTCGAAATCCTGAAGTTGCCTTCAGCATCGGGAATGGGATCTCCATGCGGGTCTCTCTTTGGGTATTCCAGAAATTTATCGAGTTCGTGAGTGAGTTTTTCAGATTTTATGTGTTCAAGCTGTTCGGCGATATCGTGCACCTCATCCCAGCTGAAGTTTAGCTTCTCTACCAGAAAAACTTCCCACAGGCGGTGCTTTCTAATCACTTCCACGGCTGCCTTGTGACCCTTGTCGCTAAGCTGCACTCCCTGATACTTTCGGTATTTCACCAGTTTCTTCTCAGCAAGTTTCTTCAGCATATCGGTGACCGAAGATGCCTTGGTCTCCATTTCTTCTGCAAGGGCATTGGTACTTACCCCAGTCGAGTAAATTTTTTCCAGGTGAAAAATGGCTTTTAAATAATTCTCTTCAGAAAGACTGAACATAAAGCGATATTTTTTCGAGTATCAAAACTACATTTTTTATTCATCATAAACAATTTTTAGCCTTATCTAAAAATTGTTTATAGATTTGCGAAAACCCCTTTTTAATGAAAACTTTTATTTCATTCATGATTTTCCTGGCAGGCTGGAATATTTACAGTCAGACTGCCGAGATCTCGGGACGTGTCACCCATAAAGGAGAGCCTGTACCCCTGGTTAATGTCTATCTTGAAAACTCTGTAATTGGCAGTACCACCAACAACAAGGGGGAATTTGTAATTAAAGCTCCCCTGGGTCACCACGAGATTATCTTACAGGCCATAGGTTTTAAAAGCATCAAAGAACATCTTGATGTGCTCAATTCTGAACCTCAAATGTTGGATTTTTCCCTGCAGGAAGATGTCACCGGCCTCGACCAGGTAGTGATCTCTGCCAGCCGCAGCGGGCAGCTTAGACATACTGCACCCGTCATCGTCTCTGTAACTTCTGAAAAAGAATTTAAGGCCACCCAGGCTATCAGCCTTGGTGACGGACTCACTTTTCAGCCGGGTCTAAGAATGGAGACCAATTGCCAGAACTGCGGTTTTTCACAGGTGCGAATGAACGGCCTTGACGGGGCATATTCGCAGATCCTCATTGACAGCCGCCCGGTCTTTAGTGCGCTTAACGGCGTTTACGGCCTCGAACAAATCCCGGCCAATGCAATTGAAAGAATTGAAGTGGTGCGCGGCGGAGGCTCGGCGCTTTACGGCTCAAATGCCATTGCCGGCACCATAAATATAATCACTAAAGTTCCTGCGGAAAACTACTACGAAATTGCCGGAAACCTGGCGGCCATTAACGGCGAAGCCGGTGACAGGGCTGTTACCATGAATACTACCGTTCTTTCCGAAAATTACAGGGCCGGACTCAATGCCTACGGAATGTTTAGAAACCGAAATCCTTATGACCACAATGATGACGGCTTTACCGAACTTACTGCCGTCGAGAATAAAACCTTCGGATTTAAGTCATTTTACAAACCTAATGACCACAGCCAGTTAAGTCTTGATTTTCATACCATTCACGAATTCCGGCGCGGTGGGAACAATTTGCACCTTCAGCCTTTTGAAGCCGATATTACCGAGCAGATTACAAGTAACGTGTTTGGAGGAGGGCTTACTTATGAAGGCTCCTCCAAAAACAGGGATATTAAATATTCTGTTTACGCCACTGCCCAGCTTTCCAAAAATGACAATTTCTATGGTGGCCAGGGAAAAACTTATGAAGAAAGCCTGCGGGGCTACGGCAACTCCATAGACAACACTTACCTGCTGGGTACACAATTTTCCCTTGATCAGGAAAATTTTCTTGGTGCCCCTGCCACCTTTACGGCAGGAACCGAATTTAAGAACAACCTAATGAGAGACCGCAAGCCCGGCTACAATGCGCATATCGACCAAAACCTGAACATTCTTGGGATCTACGCACAACAGGAATGGCAGGCAACCAGCAAACTTAAAATCTTGGGCGGCCTGCGAGCCGATTTCCACAATGCAGCCGAAGAAAATGTGGTGTTAAACCCACGAATAAATTTATTGTTTTCTGAAAGTGAACATTTGCAATTCAGGGCCAGCTATGCCAAAGGTTTTAGGGCGCCTCAGGTTTTTACTGAAGACATTCACGCCAGGATCGCTGCAGGAGAGGTGAGCCTGGTTACCTTCGCCGATGATCTTCAGTCAGAGGCCTCACACAGTTTTCTGGCTTCCGCAGAATGGAACCAAACCACCTTAGATGATAATTACAGGCTCACGCTCGAAGCTTTTTACACCCGGCTGCAAAACCCTTTTATCCTGGAGCGCATTTCTGAAACCACTTTCGAAAAAAGCAACGGCGAAGGGGCCAATGTTTACGGACTAAATCTTGATGTGGTTGTGGCTCCAAATGAAGACTGGATCCTGCAAATGGGAGGCACGTTTCAAAGATCCAAATACGATTATCCTGTCCGGTTTAGTGATGATCCTTCTGCACCTCTCAAAAATGCCAGAAATTTCTTTAAATCTCCTGATCTCTACGGAAATTTCATTCTTACGTATGCACCCGCAAAGCAGTGGCAAAACAATATTTCAGGCGTTTACACCGGCAGTATGTACGTGCCTCACCTGGCAGGTTATATCGCAAATGACCGCCTTGAAAAAACTGAAGGCTTTATTGAAATCAATCTTAAAACAGCTTACCTCTTCGAAATTTCCGAAGAATTTCAGCTTGAAGTAAATGCAGGGCTTCAGAACATATTTAATGAGTACCAGCAGGATTTTGACCAGGGCATTGAGCAAGATGCAAATTACGTCTACGGCCCCACCCGCCCCAGAACGATTTTTGTAGGATTAAAAATAGGGAACACGCTGCTTCAGTAAGTATTAAAAACCTCGTTCCTTCTGTATCTGCTCATAAGCTTCCTGCACCCTGCGGAATTTTTCTTCGGCGCCCTTGATGTAGGCTTCATCCATATGCTGGATCTTGTCGGGGTGGTATTTTTTGGCCATTGTTCTAAAGGCCTTTTTCACCTCGGCATTGGTGGCCGATTTATCGATCTCCAGGATTTTGTAAGCATTATCGGTAGTTTTGAAGAACATGGCGTAAAGGCTCTCAAAGTCTTTCGCCCCGATTCTTAAATGCCCGGCAATCTGCCTGATTTTTCCGGCTTCGGCCTGGCTCACGTTACCATCGGCGTTGGCAATGCTGAACAAAAAGTGAACTATTTGTAAACGCGCGGCATACTGGGTGCGGGCTGCTAAAAATGCAGAAATGCGCCTTTCGTCAAGTTGCCGGTCTTTTACCACCTCATTAAAAGTGCGAAAAACAGCATTTGCACGATCTTTTCCGTAGGCCTGCACAAAATAATTGCGCACGTAATCCATCTCTTTCTGGCTCACCTGCCCATCAGCCTTGATTACAATAGCCGAGAGGGTCAAGAGATGAAGTTCAAAATCTCCGGGGGTCACCCGTTCCTCTTCATTCGAAATTGTGAATCCGCCTTTGCGGTTGGTAAGAGCATCTATAAGGCTTCCTATAATAAATCCGAGGATGGCTCCCCGAATCCCATAAAACATAAAACCGACAAAAGCGGCAAACCATTTGATCATTAGGGTACTTTTGGGCTGCAAAGATAGCATTTTACAACTTCTTTCTTTTTACCAGAGCAGCCTGCGAGGCTTTAACTTTACAAAATTTATGCTCTTAGTTTTATTTGGTATCTTTGTATCTTTAGTTTTAACGAAAAAAAATTGATATATGTATCCACCGGAATTAGTGAAGCCAATGCGAGAGGACCTTACCAGCATTGGGTTTGAAGAATTACATTCAGAAGAGCAGGTTGATGAGGCAATTGCCAGAAAAGGAACTACCCTGGTGGTGGTGAATTCTGTTTGCGGTTGCGCGGCTGCAAATGCACGCCCTGCCGCCAGAATAAGCCTGCAAAACAGCAAACGCCCAGATCATTTAGTGACCGTTTTTGCCGGGGTAGATCGTGAAGCTACAGAAAAAGCCCGCGATTACATGGTACCGTTCCCTCCATCTTCGCCTTCTATGGCTCTATTTAGAGATGGCGAATTGGTGCACATGCTCGAAAGACATCACATTGAAGGCCGTCCTGCCGAAATTATTGCTGATAATCTTACTGAAGCTTATAACGAATTCTGCTAAGAATTATAAGCAACTGAAATTAAAACCTGTCGAAAATGACATTTTTGACAGGTTTTTTTGTGCCATTCCCTGAAATAATCCACCCTGCTGAAATTCTGTTTTGCACGACAGCAATTAAATGCAGAAATTGCAGCCTTTTGCAAGCAAGTAAAAATGAAAACCTTCAAAAAGATCCTTTCTTACCCGCTTTCGGTAGTATTTTACATCTTCTTTTTTATCAACCTGCTGGTTTTCCACCCCATACAGTGGCTGTGTTTTAACCTGGGAGGCTATCAGCCCCACAAAAAGAGCGTTGACGTCTTCAATTTCTTCCTGCTGCGCTGCCTTAATCTTCTCGGCACCCGCTTCAGTATAGAGAATGAATATAATCTGCCTACAGACAGGCCCTGCATCTTTGTGGCCAATCACCAGGGTATGTACGATATTCCGCCCATTATATGGCATTTTAGAGAACATCATCCAAAATTTGTGAGCAAGAAAGAACTGGGCAGGGGAATCCCTAGTATTTCCTACAACCTGCGTCACGGCGGAAACCTTCTCATTGACCGCAAGAATGGCCGCGAGGCTTTGGTGAAAATGAGCAAATTTGCCGATTACCTCAACCAGAATAACAGATCGGCAGTTATTTTTCCTGAAGGAACCCGCAGCCGCACCGGGGCTCCCAAAAAGTTTGCAGTGCAGGGCTTGCAGCTGCTCATCAAGAAGATGCCTGAAGCCGTTATTGTGCCCATTACCATCAACAACAGCTGGAAATTGTTTCGCTACGGAAGTTTTCCCATGGGCATTGGCGTACACCTTATGCTGAAAGTTCACGAACCGGTCTCAGCTAAATCTGACACTCCCGATGCACTCGTAGCCCAGGTGGAACGCAGCATTACCGCCGACATCATCTAAAAATACCATTTTTGACACCTATGGAAAAAGACCAGATCATTGCCCGTACTGTTGATTTTGTTAAGGAAAAATTGAAAAATGCTGAAGGCGGCCACGACTGGTTCCATATTGAACGGGTATTCAAAAATGCCAGAATTATTGCCGCTTCCGAAGAAGTAGATGGGTTTATCGTAGCCCTTGGAGCCTTACTTCACGATATTGCCGATTCTAAATTCCACAACGGTGATGAAACTATAGGCCCCAAAATAGCGAGGCAGTTTCTACAGGAACAACAAGTGCCCGAAGATGCTATTCTTCATGTAGAGAATATCATTAAATGGATCTCCTTTAAAGGAGGAAATGAGGCTCAGGAATTTAGCTCCCCCGAACTTGATGTAGTACAGGATGCCGATCGCCTTGACGCTCTTGGTGCCATAGGAATTGCCCGCACCTTTAACTACGGTGGCCACAAGGGCCGGCCCATCTTTGATCCGGATATAAAACCGAACCTCAATATGACCAAAGAGGAATATAAAGCTTCTTCAGCCCCCACAATAAACCATTTTTACGAAAAACTTCTCCTGCTTAAAGACAGGATGAACACGAATACGGGGAAAAAATTAGCCCAGGAACGTCATGATTTCATGGTTGGGTTTCTTGAACAGTTCTATAAAGAATGGGGACTAGCCTCTCAAAAATGGCATTTTTAGAACAGCTTCATCTGGCCATCTTTATACTGCTCGTGCAAATCGCAATTTAAAACGGGGCGCTCCCTGTCTTTAAGATAAAGCTTCCGGGCAATGGCAAATTGCTGTGCCACCTGGTCGGCGATGTTGCCATCGCCCTTCATTCGGGTTCCAAAGCGGCTGTCGTTGAGGCTTCCGCCGTGGCATTCGGCGATTTGATGCAGCACTTTATCTGCCTTTCCCGGCATGGCTTTTCGTATCCATGAAGCAAAGATCTCACCAATGGCCCCGTTAAGCCTCACCACGGTATAACCCACGCCACAGGCACCCCTTTCTGAAATTTCTTTCACCAGCGGCAGGATCTCGTGGCTGTTAATTGAGGGAATAATGGGCGCCATCATCACATTCACCGGAATTCCTTTGCTACTGAGCAACTCCAGGGTTTGCAGGCGCTTTTTGATGCTGGCCGTGCGAGGTTCCAGGAGTTGCCGGTTTTTTTCTTCAAGGGAAGTAATGGAAAGATTCACCCGTACCAGATTGTCTTTTGCCAGTTCCTGAAGAATATCCAAATCCCTTTGAATAAGGGCATTTTTGGTAATTATCCCAACGGGATGCCTGTATTTTAAAAAGATTTGAAGTAACTGCCGGGTGATCTCGAGTTTACGCTCTACCGGCTGGTAACAATCTGTATTTCCCGAAAGCACGATGGGAGCTGCTTTCCAGCTCTTGCTGCGCAGTTTGGCTTCCAGCAGCTGCGGGGCATTGCGTTTCACCAGGATCTTCTGTTCAAAATCAAGCCCCGGCCCAAACCCCCAATACTCATGAGAATTGCGGGCATAGCAGTACACACAGCCGTGTTCGCAGCCCTGGTATGGGTTTAGAGAAAATTCCATCCCCACATCGGGGCTGGTAACTTTGTTGACTATAGTTTTTGGAAAGGTATCGAGAAAAGCCGTTTTTGAAGGCGCAGCCTCCTCTCCTTCGGCAGCACAATAGTTCAGGAAATCATCCCTCATCTGGTAAGATAAGGCGTCAAATCTGTTCTTTACCTGCTCCTGCGCTCCCCTTCCTTTGATAAAATCGTTCCCTCGCATAAGGGACAAAAATAGGATTTTTTCCTAATAATAGGATAAAATCCAAAGTTAATTAAAACAAAAAAGCTCCGGATGACGCCCAAAGCCTTTTCTCAAATCTCATATCTAAAATCTGATATCTAAACTATTTTCCGGGAAAACTGGCTTTTCTTTTATTTAAAAATGCTGAAGTTCCTTCCTTGAAATCTTCGGTTCCAAAAGAGCTTCCGAAGGCATCAATTTCAACTTCAAATCCGTTGACCCCCACTTCATAATTAGCATTTACAGCCCGTATAGCAGCCGAAATTGCCACCATGGAATTGTTCATGATCTTTCCTGCAATTTTTTCAGCAAGCGGAATAAGATCTTCGGGCGCGGTAACATGGTTTACAAGCTGGTAATCGAGTGCCTGTTGCGCATCTATCATCCCTGCGGTCATAATCATTTCCATCGCGCGGCCTTTGCCCACCAGCTGTGGTAATCTTTGCGTACCTCCATAGCCGGGAATCACCCCCAAAGAAACTTCGGGCAAGCCCATTTTAGCGTTGTCGCTGGCAATCCTAAAATGTGCTGCCATGGCGAGTTCGAGGCCGCCACCCAAAGCAAAACCGTTAACGGCTGCTATGACTGGCTTCGGAAAATTGGCAACCACATCAAACAGTTTCTCCTGCCCTTCAGCCGCAAGACGCCGACCTTCTTTTTGGGAGAATTCAGCAAATTCACTAATATCGGCACCGGCAACAAAGGCTTTTTCGCCGCTTCCGGAGAGAATGATCACCTTGATGTCATGATCTTCCCTGGCCGATTCAAAAGCCTCGTTAAGCTCCTCTATGGTCGCTTTGTTGAGGGCGTTTAACTTTTTTGGGCGGTTGATCGTGATGTAACCAATGTTGTTGTTCTCTTCGAACAGAATATTTTCAAAATTCATAATTAACTATTTTGGAAAATGCACCTTAAAGATAGTGCCTTTATTTAATCTGGACGTAAACTGAATGCTCCCGCCGCAACTTTCAACTATGTTTTTTACCATGGCGAGGCCAAGTCCCATTCCGCTCGATTTGGTGGTAAACTTGGGCTCAAACACCTTCTCTTTGTTCTCTTCGGAAATCCCCATGCCATTATCGGAAACTATGAGGCAGGCCCGGTCTTCTTCTTCGGTCACGGTGACCAGCACCGCCGGATTTTCCTCTTTTTCTACGGCCTGCACGGCATTTTTGACCAGGTTGGTCACCACTCTTATGAGTTGGGTCCTGTCAAATTTGGCTACTATTTCCTCTTTTTCCGAAGAAAAAAGGATGTAATCTTCATTAAAAATATCGAGTGCCAGTTTTACTATTTTTGGCACATTAAGGGTCTCATTTTGCTGCGCCGGCATCTTGGCAAAATTCGAAAAGGCCGAAGCAATTGAGCTCATGGTATCTATTTGCGTGATCAAAGTATCGCTGAACTCATCTACCTTTTGCTGCATCAGCGGATCATTGGGATCAAATTTTCTCTGAAAGCTCTGCACGCTTAAGCGCATGGGCGTAAGCGGATTCTTGATCTCATGCGCCACCTGTTTTGCCATCTCTCGCCAGGCCTGTTCCCGCTCGCTGGTAGCCAGTTTCGCGGCACTTTCTTCCAGCTCGTCTATCATCGAATTGTAGGCCGCCACCAGCGTATAGATCTCTTCACTCACGTTGCCAATTTCAATCTTGTGGTTCTTCTTGTCGAGCCGGGTTTGATGTATCCTTTCTGAAACGGTTTTTAAACTTCGGGTGATATATTTTGACAGGAAGTAAGCCAGCAAAATGGCCAGTACCAGCATGAACAAATAGACTTCGGTGAGCTTTACGAGGAAGTTCCTGAGGTCGCGGGTTATAAAGTAATCATCTTCGAGATACGGAAGGTTGAGAATAGCCAGGGGCCTGAATTTATTGTCAGTAATATAGGTATAAGAAGACTGGAACCTTTTGTCATTTTTGACAGTCTGCCTGATGATCCTTTTTCTCGAAGAAGATTCCAGCTGTTCAAGTATGCTGTTATCAAGCCGAAGATCGGTAGTATCGGGGAAGAAAGACTGGTTTGATTTTAAGATGAGGTCTCCATCAAGGCTGTAAACGTTAATGGGCATATTATGCACCTGAGAGATCTCGTGGATCTTATCATCCTGCTTAAGAATGAGGTACACCGTCTCCTCCTTTATCTCATAAGTGGTACTCTCCACCACAAACTTGATATGTTCCCGTATAGCCTCTTCCTTGCGTTCAAGCCTTTCCCTGTGGTAATCTTGGGCTTCCTGTTTGTACTGCAAAACCGTGATTCCTCCAATGAGTATGGATGCCAGCAGCACCAGCACGATCATGGAAAGAAATATTCGGGTTCTTAAAGAAAACTTCAAACAAGATGATTTTAGAATGACTATTTACGCAACAATAATTGAACCGTTCTAATGCTCTTCGTTTCTTGTGCGTATACGCTTATAGATTTTGATTCCCAGCATTAGCATTGCGGCCAGTAAAAATATCCCTGCCAGGCCAAAGATCCAGTTAAGCGCATCTCTTAAAATTACCAGAAATACCACCGCAAACAGGATTAGGGTTGAACCCTCGTTCCAGAGCCGCATCTGGTTTGACGTCCAGGTTACCTTATCTTTTTGGAGTTGCTTAAAAATATGATGGCTTTTGCCATGATAGGCAAAAAGAAGCAGTACGAAAGTGAGCTTCACGTGCATCCAGGGCATTTGAAGCCAGCCCGGCACCAGGATAAGCAGCCATACCGCAAAACAGGTGGCAAGAATAGCCGAAGGCCAGGTAATGATATACCACAACCTCCTGGTCATGATCTTTAACTGATCGCTTAAAATGCTCTTTTGAGGTTCGGGTTTATCAAGTGCTTCGATGTGGTATATAAAAAGCCTCGGAATATAAAAGAGTCCGGCGAACCAGGTGATCACAAAAATGAGGTGCAGCGATTTGATATAGTTGTAGTATTCCAATTTATGCTGAAGGTTTTTTGCTGGGGTTTAGATATGTGTGAAAGATGGAAAAGATAAGCACCGAAGTGCCTGTCAACCTGTAAATCATCACATATGGAAATTTTTTCAAACCCGGCTTCAGAAACTCCAAAGAGTAATTCTTCTACCTTTTTTAAAATAACCTCATTCTCACAGGCGATTATCTTTTGCAGAAGTTCTAATTTTAGCTTATCCTTTTCCATAGTGTATCAAAGATAATGAAAAGCCCGTTCTAAAGCTAAGGTGTCAAAAATGGCATTATACGGCCACATTCTGGTGCGCCCACTCGTCAATCCACCGGGCCAGCACTTTCACCCAGTCATCACGGTCATTTAAACAGGGTACCATGGTAAATTTCTCACCGCCGGCTTCTTCAAAGATCTCTTTTCCTTCCATCGCGATCTCCTCAAGCGTCTCCAAACAGTCGGAAACAAAGGCCGGACATACCACAGCAAGATTTTTCACCCCTTCAAGGCCTTTTCTTTCGATGGTACGGTCGGTATAAGGCTGCAACCATGGATCAAACCCAAGCCTGGACTGAAATGATACCGAAAATTTCCCCTTTTCAAGCCCCAGCTGTTCGGCTACCAGCTTGGTGGTCTCGTAACACTGGTGGCGATAGCAGAATTGATGCGCTGCCGAAGCTGTCTGGCAACAACTGCCATCTATCTTGCAATGAGAATTAGTGATATCGCTCTTTCTAATATGCCTTTTTGGAACCCCGTGGTAGGAAAACAAAAGGTGATCAAAATCTACCCCTTTTAAAGATTCTGAAATACTTGAGCTCAACACCCGAATGTAATCATCGTGATTATAAAATGCGGGGACAGAAGTAAACTGCATCTGCGGAAAATGCTTTTTCCTGAGCTCTTCTGCCAGCACCAGGATGGTTTCGGTAGTGGCCATGGCAAACTGCGGATACAACGGAAAGATCAATACTTCATCTACCCCCTGCGCCTGTAATTCTTCGAGGCCTGTTTTAATGGAAGGTTTTCCATAACGCATCGCAAGGGCAATGGGCACAGAGGTTAGCGCATCTACTTTTTGCTGCAGCCTTTCGGAAAGTACAATGAGGGGCGAGCCTTCGTCCCACCAGATTCTCTGGTAAGCTTCAGCCGATTTTTTGGGCCTGGTATTTAAAATGATGCCACGCACCAGCAGCGTGCGTGCCCAATAGGGTACATCTATCACCCTTTCATCCATAAGAAATTCATCCAGATATTTCTTTACATCTTCCGGATCTGTACTGTCGGGCGAACCCAGGTTCACCAATAATACTCCTTTACTCATCTGTTAAATTTGTGGCAAAAATACGATTATTAAATTCGGCTAAAAAGCTTCAGAAAAGCTCAAAAAAAATAGTTCCATTGAAGAAATTTATAGCCTAGCTTTCCGAAGAAAGCGACATGAGATACTTCTTTGGGGTGGTGCCAAATTTCTTTTTAAACGCTGCTATAAAGTGGCTCGAGGTGCTGTAGCCAATCCTTAACCCCACCTCATTCACGTTGTATTCGCCCGAATCGAGCAGCTTGCGGGCATATTCCATCTTATAATCGAACAAAAAGCTGAACACCGAATCTCCGTAGATCTGCTTGAAGCCTTCTTTCAGCTTTTTAAGGCTTAGGCCTATTTCCCGTGAAAGCTCCTGCAGCGAAGGTGGCTCGGCCATATTGGCAATGATAATTTCTTTGGCTTTTCTAATTTTAAGCACGTTCTCTTCGTCACTTAAAAAAGGGCATTGTTCAACATCGGGTTCTTCAGATTTATTAAAAAACAAACTGAGCAACTCGTATGCCTTGGCCTTAAAATATAGGTTTTTGATGCTGGGCACCACGTTGTAATTGGCAATCTGGTTCAATACGATCACCATTCCCGGCGTGAGGGGGCTGTCTTTATAGTATTGTTTATCGCGGTTCTCAAGGCTAAAAAAACTTACGTAACCCGCTTCTTCAGAAAAAAGCGCATGAAATTTTTTTAAGGAGATCACTATAGAAATTACCCAGCTGCCGGCCTGTAGCTCCAAATCTATGGGCAGGTCTCTTTTTGGGTTGTACAAAAGCAGTGCATTTTCTTCTAGCAACGGGACCTTGTAACTGCCGTTATTGAAAAAAAACCTTCCTTCCCCCTTTCCTGAAAAGTGAAACTGTATAAAATTACTGTTGATATTCCGCTGAATTTTCACCCGCTCCCTGGTGGGATTTTGGAACCGGAGCAGATAAAATCCTTCTTCCAAACGGGTTTTTTCATAGGTACTTTGAGCGACATTTTCCTGCATGGCAAAATCAATTTTTCAGTAGCTTCTATTTAGAAACGTTCTAAACAAAATTGCTGCATTTCCATATTTCACAGGTAAAAATAGCTCAAATAAATGATTTTGATCAGTTTTTGGTACAAAATCACGTGCAACGACAAAAAATGTACTTTGAGCGTTGTTTTTTACTTTAGCCTTAGCTTAAATTTGCCCGTTAGAATGCTATTCAGGTACATGGAAGATTATAATATTTCTAGAGGAAAACATTTTTATACCATAGGGCTTAGTTACAAAAAAGCCGATGCAGAAGTAAGAGGACATTTTAGCCTGGACGATACCGGAAAGACAAATTTGCTTGAGCAGGCAAAAGCTGAAGGTATTGATGGGCTCATTGTAACCTCCACCTGTAACCGAACCGAGATTTACGGTTTTGCCCAACACCCTTTCCAGTTGATCAAACTGCTTTGCGAGCATACCCACGGCACCGTTGAAGAATTTGAAAAAGTGGCTTATGTGTATAAAAACAAAGATGCCATTTCTCACATGTTTAGAGTGGGCACCGGTCTTGACAGCCAGATATTGGGGGACTTTGAAATAATTAGCCAGATAAAATCGGCTTTTACACAATCAAAGGATATCGGAGTCTCAAATCCATTTTTAGAGCGGCTGGTGAATGCGGTGATCCAGGCGAGCAAGCGCATTAAGAATGAAACAGGAATATCATCGGGAGCTACTTCAGTAAGTTTTGCATCGGTGCAATATATTCTGAAGAATTTTGAAAACCCTGCCGATCTCAATATCCTGTTGTTTGGAACCGGAAAAATTGGGCGTAACACCTGCGAAAACCTGGTAAAACACACCAAGAACCACCACATCACCCTCATCAACAGGACCAAAGACAAGGCTGAAAAAATTGCCGGAAAATTTGATCTTACCGTTAAGGATTATGCCGATCTACAGGCCGAAATAAGACAGGCCGATGTTTTGATAGTGGCTACGGGCGCTCAAAACCCAACCATTACCAAAGACCTTATCTTTAACAAGAAAGACCTGTTGATCTTAGACCTTTCTATCCCTAAGAATGTGGCTAATGAAGTTGAAGAACTTCCCGGGGTTTCCCTTATTCACCTTGACCACCTTTCACAGATCACCGATGAGACTCTGGAAAGAAGAAAAGCCGCCATCCCACAGGCTCACGAGATCATTGCTGAAATGGAAGCCGATTTCAACTCATGGCTTGAAACCCGAAAATTCGCCCCTACCATAAAAGCCCTGAAAAAGAAACTCCGCACAATGAAAGATGCGGAAGTGGATTTTCAACGCAAAAAAATAGAGAATTTTAATGAACGCCAGGCTGAAGTGCTGGGAGATCGCATTATTCAAAAGATCATGAACCAGTTTGCCAATCACTTAAAAGGCGATTCCAATTCTACCGATGAAAGCCTGGAATTGATCCAGAAGGTGTTTCAACTTGAAGAGACCGTGAAAAGATGAGCAAAGTGATTCGCATAGGAACCCGTGACAGCGAACTTGCGCTGTGGCAGGCAAATGCCGTGAAGAATGCGCTGGAAAAACTGGGGCACAAAACCGAACTGGTGCCGGTAAAATCACAGGGAGACCTGGTGCTTGACAAGCCCCTGTACGAATTCGGGATCACCGGAATTTTCACCAAAACCCTCGATGTCGCCATGATCACAGATCAAATAGACATCGCCGTACATTCCATGAAAGATGTTCCTACTGCACTGCCACAGGGCATTGTAGAGGCTGCGGTCTTAAAAAGGGCAAATACGCACGACATTCTGGTGCATAAAGGAACCGATTTCCTCAATGATGATGACGGAATAATCGCCACCGGAAGCCTGCGCCGCCAGGCACAGTGGTTACATAAATACCCCAACCACGAGATCGTTGACCTGCGCGGAAATGTGAATACCCGGCTTCAAAAACTGGAAGACAGTAACTGGAACGGTGCTGTATTTGCAGCGGCAGGCCTTGAGCGTATAAATTTAACTCCCGAGGCTTATATTGACCTCAGGTGGATGATCCCTGCCCCAGCACAGGGAGCCATGCTGGTGGTGGCAAAAGAAGATGATGAGTTTTGCCGAAAAGCCCTTGCTGCTTTAAACCATAAACCTACAGCAGTTTGTGTACACATTGAAAGAGAATTCTTACGAGTGCTGGAAGGTGGTTGTACCGCACCTATTGGTGCCCTCGCTACCATTCAAGACGAGACTGTACATTTTACAGCGGCACTTTTCAGCCTTGACGGTCAGGAGAGAATTGGAGTAGAAAAAGAAATTCCGGTATCTCAGTATGAAGGTTTTGGGCGCAAATGTGCCGAGGAAGTGTTAAATGCCGGCGGCGATGTGCTTATGCGCAAGATCAAGGAAGAGGTAAACAACACCAAAGGCTAATCTTACAATCTTTTGTCCGCTAAAGAAACCAGACACGAGGCTAAGAGGTCACTTTCCAGAGAGAGAGCGGGCGCAAGTGTACTTTCTACAAAAAAACTAAGCCGGGGCCAGAGAGAACTGCTCTTAAATAAAGGAATAGGCCTCGTGGAAACCGATTTTATTGCGATACAACCTTTGGATTTTGAAATTGGAACGCTCCCTGAAAATGTCATTTTTACGAGCAAAAATTCGGTAAGGGCGATACTTCAGCATCCTCGGATAAAGGAAATTCAGCAGAAAAATATTTTTTGTGTAGGCGAAAAAACCGAAGCTTTCCTGAAACATAACAGCTTCAGGGTGTCAAAAATGGCAAATTACGGGGCCCTTTTAGCTTCAGAAATCATTGAAAACCACAGTAAAGAAAATTTCCTGTTCTTCTGCGGAAAAAAGAGGCGTCCCGAGATCCCAGGGCGATTAAGATCGGCAGGGGTACCACTTACCGAAGTAGAAGTATACGACACCCTTTCGGTGCCCAAAAAAATAGATCGTATCTTTGAGGGAGTGCTGTTCTTTAGCCCCAGCGCAGTGCGAAGTTACTGTTCCAGAAATGATTTAAAGCAAAGCACAGCCTTTTGTATTGGGACCACAACAGCTTCCGAAGCAAAGAATTTTACAGATAATATTGTTATCGCCAGCACACCTACTATTGAAAATGTCATTGTGCAGGTGGTAAAAACTTTTAGATAAACCGGCATACCTAATAAAAATGAGACCTGAAACGCTGGAAAAAAGCTCTAGTGAAAAAAAACAAAATTTTCAGGAAGTTCACGATATACGCAGACTTAATTTGTCTGCACAACTAACATTCGAATAATAAAATTATGATAAAAAACGATCTTTTTCTTCGAGCTTTAAAAGGCGAAACTGTAGAGCGGCCACCGGTATGGATGATGCGCCAGGCAGGAAGGTACCTGCCCGATTTTATGAAGCTCAAGGATAAGTACGATTTCTTTACCCGCTGCCGCACACCTGAACTGGCTACAGAAATTACCGTAATGCCAATTCACCAGGTAGGTACCGATGCCGCTATTTTGTTCAGCGACATTTTAGTGGTGCCACAGGCGATGGATATTGAGGTGCAAATGAAACCTGGATTGGGCCCATGGTTACCCAATCCGGTGAGGACGATGGCTGATGTTGAAAAAGTAATTGTTCCCGATGTTCATGAAACTTTGGGTTATGTTATGGACGCCGTTAAAATGACCAAGAAGGAGCTTAATGACGAGGTGCCGTTAATTGGTTTTGCTGGCTCCCCATGGACGATACTTTGCTATACGGTACAGGGCCAGGGTTCCAAAAACTTTGATATTGCAAAGAAATTCTGTTTTACAAATCCGCAGGCTGCCCATACCCTGCTCCAGAAAATCACTGATACCACTATAGCTTACCTGAAGGCAAAAGTGGAGGCAGGGGTAGATGCGGTTCAGGTATTTGACTCCTGGGGCGGCATGCTTTCTCCCGAAGATTACCAGGAATTTTCATGGAAATACATTCAGCAGATCATTGATGCGCTAAAACCTGAAATCCCGGTGATCGCCTTTGGAAAAGGCTGCTGGTTTGCCCTTGATACCATGGCCAAATCGGGCGCTTCGGCTCTTGGCGTAGACTGGACCTGCTCCCCGCAAATGGCGAGAAAATTAACGGGAGGCGAAATCACCCTGCAGGGAAATTTTGACCCCAGCCGCCTTTATTCGCCACCGACCCAAATAAAACAAATGGTACACGATATGATCAACCAGTTTGGGAAAGACAGGTATGTGGTAAACCTTGGCCACGGAATTTTACCCGATATTCCTGTTGAAAATGCCATTGCTTTTGTTGAAGCAGTAAAGGAATATAAAGGCTAATCATTAGGAAAAGCTTTCAGAAAAAAGCTTTCAGAAAAAAGCTTCAGAAAAAATGAAGGAGAAATTTTACGCATACATACAGGACCTGCAAGATCGCATCACAGCCAACCTTGAAGCCATTGACGGAAAAGCCGTTTTTAAAGAAGACCTCTGGAAAAGGGCTGAAGGTGGCGGTGGCCGCACCAGGGTGATTGAAGAAGGTGATGTCTTTGAAAAAGGAGGCGTGAACATTTCTAAAGTATATGGCCCGCTTGCCCCTGCCATGCAAAAACATTTTGGGGTGGGCGATGTGAACTTCTTTGCCTGCGGATTAAGCCTCGTGCTACACCCAAAAAACCCAATGGTACCCACTGTACACGCAAACTGGCGCTATTTTGAGATGTATGACAAAGGAGGAAACACGGTAGATAGCTGGTTTGGCGGCGGACAGGATCTTACTCCTTATTATCTTTTTGAAGAAGATGCCAAACATTTTCACCAAATATGTAAAACTGCCTGTGACCGGCATCATCCAGATTTTTATGCGGAATTCAAAAAACGCTGTGACGAGTATTTCTGGAACTCCCATCGGGATGAAGCCCGTGGGATTGGCGGTTTGTTCTTTGATTATTTAAGGCCTTCTGAAGAAAGGAGCAGCGAGGAATGGTATGATTTTGTCACCGATGTGGGCGACAGTTTTTTGGAAGCTTACCTTCCAATAGTTGAAAAAAGAAAAGATCTGCCCTACAATGAACAGCAGCGGAACTGGCAGGAAATAAGGCGGGGCCGTTACGTGGAATTTAACCTGGTTCACGACAAAGGCACGCTGTTCGGACTAAAAACCAATGGCAGGATAGAAAGTATCTTAATGAGTTTACCGCCACACGTTCAGTGGGTATATGACCACCACCCCGAGCCAGGAAGTGAGGAGGAGAAGCTGGTGGAGGTCCTGGCGAATCCGCGGAAATGGGTTTGATTTAATGGTCAGTGAAAGTGTTTATGACATTCAGACCTTGAACTATAAACATTAAACCTTGAATAACAGGAATCTTGAATTTTGAATTATGCTAATACGAAACCGCAGACTTAGAACAAACGAAACCATAAGAGGGCTGGTGAGGGAGACACTGCTCACCCCAAATGACTTTATAGTTCCTCTTTTTGTTGTGGAAGGAAAAAATATAAAGGAAGAGATTGCGTCTATGCCAAATTACTTCAGGTATAGCCTTGACCTTCTTGAAAACGAGGTGAAAGAACTCTGGAGCCTCGGTTTGAAATCGGTACTGCTTTTTGTGAAAGTACCCGATACCCTTAAAGACAACCAGGGAACCGAAGCCCTTAATCCCGATGGTTTGATGCAAAGGGCAGTGAAAACTGTCAAAAATGCCGTTCCGGAAATGCTGGTCATGACCGATGTGGCTCTAGACCCATATTCTTCTTACGGCCATGACGGGATTGTAGAAAACGGACAGATCCTGAACGACCCTACAAAAGAAGTCCTCGCAAAAATGTCACTTTCTCATGTGCAGGCTGGTGCCGATTTTGTTGCGCCAAGTGATATGATGGACGGCCGCATAAAGGCAATAAGGGAACTTCTGGAACAGGAAAACCACTTCAACGCAGGAATTTTGAGTTACAGTGCCAAGTACGCATCAGCTTTTTACGGGCCATTTCGCGATGCGCTCGATTCGGCCCCGGGATTTGGCGACAAGAAAACTTACCAGATGGATCCCGCCAACCGCGAAGAAGCCATAAAAGAAACCCTGCAGGATATCGAAGAAGGTGCCGACATGGTGATGGTAAAACCCGGCCTTTGCTACCTGGACATTGTGAGAGAGATCAAAAATACCGTAAATGTACCCGTTGCGGTTTACCAGGTGAGCGGGGAATATTCCATGCTCAAAGCAGCGTCCGAAAGAGGCTGGTTAGATCACGATGCGGTGATGCTAGAGCAGCTCACGGCCATTAAAAGAGCCGGCGCAAAAATGATAGCCAGTTATTTTGCCAAAGATGCTGTAAAACTGCTATAACGGCGCACTTTTTGAGTACCTTTAGCCTGTGCAGCAGCAGCCTAAAATAGGGATGAAGATACTGGTTCTCCTTCTTGCATTTTTCAGCATTGGAGGGGCATCGGGCTATGCTTTTAGTATTTCGGAAGTACGTGAGGAGCACTCACCTGCTTCCGAAAAACTGGCAGCTGCCAACCCTCTTTCTGTCGCTTACCGCGAGAATTTATTCCCGGAGCTGCCCGAACTTAAAAAAGACAGTTGCCCGGCTATTTCTTCAGTAAGGTTTATTCCTCACATACTTCCCAAAAATGTCACTCAGGCGGCATATTTCAGCTTTAAAAGAGATCTTCGGAAAGATCTGAAAACCCAGCTTTTCCCCAAACATTTTTTCTGGTGAACGCCCTCCTGCAACTCTTGCAACCATTCAGGATAAAAATAAATCGTTCACAATAAATCATATAAAAAATGGATACAGCATCCACCCTTATGGGGCTGGGACTATTAATTCTATTCATAGCTCCCGTTGGTTACCTGGTTTACAGCCAATCGCACAAAGAAAAAAAACGAGCTCAAAAAATGGCATTTTTGGCAGGTGAAAAAGGTTACAGGCTTGATGAAACCGATAATACTTACGGCCTGTCTATAGGCCTCGATAAAACTGCCGGAAAATTTTTCCTGCTGAAGTCTTCTAACAAAGCCGAACTTCAGGAAATAAACCTCCAGGACATCTTGAAGATCGATCTCATTAAAATAGATGAAGATGAGAAAAGCACCCAGGTGCTCGATGAGATTAGGGAAATCTCCCTTCTGCTGAAGAGTAAGAGCAGGGAAGACAAAACCCTTATCTTTTATGCTGAAGAGGAAGACCCGGTTACGGAGAAAAAAGACCGTCTCGACAAGGCTATAAAATGGCAAAAAAGCCTTCAGAAGTACTGTAAGGCATGAAGATTTTCTCATTTTTAATCAGCATTGTCCGATTAAATAAATCAAATTGGAGCTAAGGCCATAATTCGCCAGTAATTAAGCCTAATAAAGGTATACAAGCATGGTTTTTAGCTTTTGACCTTTCCTCCAGACGACAATGATTTTTTTAAATTAAAGAACAGGAGCCCTAAAACTCCTGTTCTTTGTTTTAAGGGCTTCTTCAACCCCTTGTTGCTGCTGCCTTTATTACGAATTATCTCACGTGGCCAGCCCGCTTTACGGCTGCTGATCCTACCCCGAAAGCCCAGTAAAATCTAGGGGTTTAAGAATGTTTTAGCTTAGCTTTAGCATAATTTCACAGGCTCCTCATGTACCTTTGAAAATATCGAGCGGCGAGGAAACTCAGCCGTTTTTTTTCCGCAGGAATTCCCTTCCCCCCTTTTAGTTCACCTGTCGGGAAAAATTCGCACGCAGTTTCTCACATATTTATTGAACCTAAAAAGAACCAGTCTAAATGAGCCAACAAACTACTTCCAAAATAGCACTTGTAACCGGCGGGAGTAGTGGTATAGGCAAAGCAATAGCCGAAAAACTGAGTAAAGAAGGAGTAAAGGTGGTTGTAGCTGATCTTCAAAAAGGGCATTTTAAAGAGGAAAACCTTCACTTTCACAAGTGCGACGTAAGAAATGCCCAGGAGATTGATGAGCTGTATGCCTGGACCACAGAGCATGTGGGCCATCCCGATTACCTCATAATAAACGCCGGGCAGGGCATTAAGGAAAAACTTTCAGAAGGGGATCCCGAAAAATGGAAAGGAGTGCTCGAGACCAACGTTATGGGGCCTCTAAGATGCATTCGGGCATTTACCCCGCACATGATCTCTCAAAAAGGGGGAAATGTGGTATTCATTTCTTCAGTTTCGGCCTCCCAGCCCCACCCCTATGGAGGAATTTATGCAGCTTCAAAATCGGCCCTGGAGGTAATTGCCGAAACCTTAAGGCTGGAGTCGCTTCCGCACATCAACGTTACGGTGGTAAGCCCCGGCATAGTAGATACTGCCTTTTTTGAGCATGAAATCTCCGGAAATGCTTCCGTGGAAGAAATGGGTATGGGTGCCATAGACCCTAAAGAAATTGCAGAAGACGTGTGGTATGCACTCAACAAGAAAAAAGGCACCAGCATAAATAAGATCACAACCAGACCATTATTGCAAAACTTCTAACCAACCAAAACCAATCAAATGCAGAAGAAAGTATTAATTACCGGAGGAGCAGGATTTATAGGGTCTCATCTTGCAGATGAGCTTCTAAACAAAGGATATAAAGTACGGGCTCTGGATAACCTCTCAGAGCAGGTGCATGGGGAGAATGCCTCACGCCCCGAATATCTCAACCCAAATGTGGAACTGCAAATTGGAGATGTGCGCGATAAAGCAGCTGTTGAAAAGGCTCTTGAAGGCGTAGATGCCGTGGTACATCTGGCTGCCATGGTAGGGGTTGGCCAAAGTATGTACCAGATCAAAGACTACACCCATGTTAATAACCTGGGCACGGCAGTACTCATGGAGGCGTTAATGGACAGGCCGGTGGAAAAATTAGTTACCGCATCGAGCATGAGCATTTACGGGGAAGGCCTTTACCTCAATGAGGCAGGTGAGAAAAAAATGGACTGTGAACGCAAACTTGGCGACCTTAAAAAAGGACAGTGGGAAATGTATGACAGCCAGGGAAAAGAACTCAAACCTGTACCGACTCCCGAGTCTAAAACCCCTAATCTTTCTTCGGTTTATGCCCTTTCAAAATATGACCAGGAACGGCTAAGCCTCATTACCGGCAAAGCCTACAATATTCCCACCACAGCTTTGCGGTTCTTTAATGTCTACGGAACCCGCCAGGCACTGTCAAACCCTTATACCGGCGTGCTTGCAATTTTCGCTTCCCGCCTGCTCAACAACAATGCCCCCATGATCTTCGAGGACGGGAAACAGAAGCGGGACTTTATTCATGTAAAAGACGTGGCCCGTGCCATTAGGCTGGCCATGGAAAAACCTGAAGCCAACGGGGAAGTATTTAACGTGGGTAGCGGTAACCAGTACAGCATACTTGAAATTGCCGATAAACTGGCCGAAGTAATGGGCAAAGAAAATATTAAAGCTGAAGTCACCGGAAAATACAGGGTGGGAGATATAAGGCATTGCTTTGCAGATACCACCAAAACAAAAGAGAAACTGGGATTCACTCCCGAAGTGAAATTTGAAGATGGATTGTACGAACTGGCCGAATGGCTTAAAACCCAAATAGCCACAGACAATGTGAGCAGGGCCAGCAGCGAATTGTCTTCCAGAGGTTTAACCGTGTAAAAGAACAGCTATGAACGTAAAGAAGAATCTAGATAATAATACTCCTTCCCTTGGCATTCTGGAATGGTTTAGACCCGGAGAATACGAGGAGGTCAAAGCTGCAATAGAAGATTTCAAAAAACTGGGGATCAGGCACCTGCGCACAGGAATTTCGTGGGCCGACTGGTATGTGGAAGGTACCGCTGAATGGTACGACTGGCTCTTTGCCGAACTTTCTCCCCATGTCGAGATCCTGCCCTGTTTTCTCTACACGCCGCCCTCAATAGGTGAAATGCCGAAGACTTCGGCCCCACCTAAAGATCTGAAAGCCTACGCCGATTTTATTGACACCATGATCACCCGCTACGGAAACTACTTTGAGTGGGTTGAACTCTGGAACGAGCCCAACAACAAAGTAGAATATGACTTCACCCTCGATTATTCGTGGAACAAGTTTTCTACCATGATAGGCATGGCGGCCCACTGGGCTCAAAAAAGGGGAAAAAAGACCCTGCTTGGCGGGATGAGCCCCATAGATCCAAACTGGATGCAAATGATGATAGAGCAAAAAGTGCTCGATCATATAGACGCGGTGGGAATTCACGGTTTTCCACATGTATTTGACCAGCAATGGAAAGGCTGGGACGTAAACATAAGCTGCATCAGGGAAGTGATGGAAAAGTTCGGGTACCACAAAGAGATATGGATTTCTGAAGTTGGCTTCTCCACCTGGCAAAATGATGAAGTAAAGCAGTTTCAGGAATTTAAAAATGTGCTTAATGCCGATGCCGACAGGATTTACTGGTACTCGTTAAAAGATCTCGACCCTAAAAATTCGACTGTGGGTGGTTTTCATCTCGATGAGAGGGAATATCACTTCGGGTTAAAGAAAACCGACGGCACTAAAAAGCTGCTCTATAAACTCCTGGAGAAAAATGGAATAGAGAAGGTAAGGGAGCAGGATTACATTCAGAAACAATACCGGGTCAATACCAGTCAAAAATATACGCTCATCACGGGAGGTGCCGGTTTTATTGGCACCAATCTCGCTTCAAGGTTCCTTTCGGAAGGAAAAAAAGTGATGATCTATGACAGCCTGTTTAGGGATGGCGTTGAAGAAAACCTTCAATGGCTGCAAAAGGAATATGGAGATAAGCTCATTATCCAGATCTCAGACATTAATGAAACACGAATCCTTCAGGAGAGCGTGAACAACGCTTCCGAAGTTTTCCACCTCTGCGCACAGGTTGCAGTGACCTCATCGGTGACCAATCCTGTTCACGATTTCAATGTAAACCTCAGCGGCACCTTCCACCTTCTGGAAGCCATCAGAAAAAGCAAACATCAGCCGCCATTGATCTTTACCTCTACCAACAAGGTTTACGGAAACCTTCAGGATGTAGAAATGGTTGAAAATGAGACCAGGTTCTATCCTGCCGATGCAAAAATGAAAGAATACGGCATTAACGAAAAGATCCCGCTCGACTTCCATAGCCCTTATGGTTGCTCTAAAGGCGCGGCCGACCAGTACATTCTTGATTACTCAAGAACTTACGGCCTAAAGACGGCGGTATTTAGAATGAGCTGCATTTACGGGCCACACCAGTTTGGTACCGAAGACCAGGGCTGGGTGGCACATTTTTTAATTAGTGCGCTTGAAGATAAGCCTATCACCATCTACGGAAACGGCAAGCAGGTGCGCGACATTCTCTTTGTAGAAGACCTGATTGATGCCTTTATGCTGGCTCATAAGAACATCGATAAACTGGCCGGGCAGGTCTTCAACATTGGAGGCGGGCCACAAAATACCGTTAGTCTCCTGGAAATCCTAGACACGATACGGGAAAAGGCCGGAAAAGAAATGAACGTGAGCTTTGAAGACTGGCGCACGGGAGATCAGTTCTACTATGTATCCAACACCGGCAAATTTAAAGAAGCCACAGGCTGGCAGCCCAGATATTCTGTAGATAAAGGGGTTGAGCACCTCCTGAAATGGCTTTGTGAAAACCGAAATATTGAATTACCCGCAAATTTAAATCCTACAAAAGAAATCGCCATATGAGTTCACCGCAGGCCGTACAGGAAAAAGCACCTGTAAAAGTAGAAACTGCAATTGCAAAAGCCGCAATTTTAAAAGCCCCGCAAAAAGTTGCTGTTAAAGAAATCAACTTACCCGAACCCGCCCGGGGCGAAATCCGCATCAAGCTGGAAGGCAGCGGCGTATGCGCTTCAAACATTCCGGTTTGGGAAGGCCGCGACTGGTTCAACTATCCCGTAAGCCCGGGAGAACCGGGTCACGAAGGCTGGGGCGTTGTAGATGCCGTGGGAGAAGGCGTGACAAAATTTGAAAAGGGCGACAGGGTAACTGCCCTCACTTACAACGCCTATGCCACGCACGATATCGCAAAAGAAGAGAGCACAGTAAAACTGCCTGCTTCTTTAGAGGGAAAGCCTTTCCCCGGGGAACCTTTGGGTTGTGCCATGAACATCTTTGAACGCAGCGATATCCAAAAAGGCCAAAAAGTTGCTGTTGTTGGGAGCGGATTTTTAGGACTCCTGCTCATTCAGCTGGCAAAATCGGCCGGAGCCGAAGTCATTGCTGTTTCCAGAAGGGAATTCTCCCTGGAAGCCGCCAAAAAAGCAGGAGCCGACCATTTGATCCAGATGGATGACCACTATAAGATCATTGAAAAAGTAAAGGAATTAACCGGAGAAAACTTTTGTGATCGGGTCATAGAATGCACCGGAAAAGAATGGCCGCTCAACCTGTCTATCGAGCTTACCGGCGAAAGGGGTAAACTCATCGTTGCCGGTTTCCATCAGGACGGGATGCGCAGCGTGAACGTGCAAATGCTCAACTGGCGCGGCATAGATATGATAAGTGCCCACGAGAGAGATCCGCAGCAATATATAAAAGGGATCAAAAATGCCATAAAAGCCGTGGAAGAAGGTAAGATGGACCCCTTCCCGCTCTTTACCCACAAATTCCCTCTTGAAGAAATGGAAAAAGCTTACCAGCATTTAACCCAAAGGCCAGACGGATTTATAAAAGCTCTAATCGTTAACTAGCATGATCGCAACTCAACCCACCAAAAAAGAATTATCATTAGGTTTTCTGGGCGTTGGCTGGATAGGCCGCAATCGTATGGAAGCCATTCTCAATAATACCAACGCAAAAGCTTCGGCGATCACAGAACCCGATTCCGAAAATTGCGACGCTGCCCAAAAGAGTGCCAAAAATGCCATTTTAAAGACTTCTTCTGAAGCCCTTTTTGCTGAAAAGGACCTCGACGGTATTGTGATTGCCACCCCAAGTGCCATGCACGCCCGGCAAAGCGTGGAGGCTTTAAAAGCCGGAAAAGCTGTTTTTTGCCAGAAGCCACTCGGCCGTACCGCCAAAGAAGTAGAACAGGTGGTCGAAGCCTCCCGCGAGGCAAACAAGCTGCTTTCCGTAGATCTTTCCTACCGCTACACCAAAGCCTTTAAAGCGGTTTACGACACCATCCAAAAAGGGGAAATAGGAGACATCTTTGCCGTAGACCTCATCTTTCACAACGCCTACGGGCCAGATAAGGAATGGTTCTACGACATTAAGCGATCTGGCGGCGGCTGCGTGATGGATTTGGGCATTCACCTGGTAGATCTCGCCCTGTGGAGCCTTGATTTTCCTGAAATCAAAGATGTACAGAGCCGCTTATACCACAAAGGACAAAAACTGACCTCTTTTGAAGAGCACGTTGAAGATTTTGCCAGTGTGGCAATGACTTCAGAAAAAGACCAGGTTATAAACCTCGAATGTTCCTGGCATGTTTCTGCCGGAAAAGATGCCATTATAGAAGCCACTTTCTACGGCACCAAAGGAGGTGCTTCCTTCAAAAATATCAACGGCTCTTTCTACGATTTTAAAGCCGAAAAGTACCACGGCACCCAAACCGAAACTCTTGTAACACCACCCGATGAGTGGAGTGGCCGTGCCGGAGTGGTATGGGTAGAAAACCTTCTGCAAAATGACACTTTTGACGAGAGAACTGCCACTCAATTTATAAAAACAGCCCAGGTAATAGACCGAATTTATGGAAGATAAGCAAATGAAGATCCTAATGACTACCGACACGGTAGGCGGGGTTTGGGTGTATTCCCTCGAACTCTGCAAGGCACTGGCACAGTATAATGTGCAGGTGCACTTGGCAGCCATGGGCGCCTGGCCTTCGCCGGCACAACAGGTGGAAGCCGAAAATATCCCCAACCTCACTTTTTACAAGAGTGACTTTAAGCTCGAGTGGATGGAAGACCCCTGGGAAGACGTAGAGCGGTCGCGCAAATGGATCAACTGTATTTATCAAACCATACAGCCCGATATAGTTCACCTAAACAACTACGCCCAGGTAGAAGAGGAATGGACAGCGCCGGTGGTAACAATCTTCCACTCCTGTGTGCAAACCTGGTGGCAGGCAGTAAAGGGCATAAAAGCACCTCATGAATGGGATCATTACACGCAAACCGTTAAGAAGTCGCTGGAGGCTTCAAACATGGTCATTGCTCCCACCAAAGCAATTCTTGACAAGGCACAGGAGATACACGGCTTTAGTTCTCAATCAAAAGTGATCAATAATGGCCGTGTTTTTCCTTCGGAAGTTGAAGTGCCAAAAGAAAAATTCATTTTGTGCATGGGCAGGATGTGGGATGAAGCCAAAAACCTGCCTTTGCTGTCTAACATAGCCGAAAGATTGCCCTGGCCGGTATATGTTGCCGGTGCAGCAGTTCACCCTGACACAGGAAAAAAATGCAGGCTCGAAAATGTCAAATTCCTCGGAAAATTAACCCCCGAAGAAGTGCAGCATTGGATGCAGCGCGCCAGCATCTTTGTGAGCCCAACCCGCTACGAGCCTTTTGGGCTGGCCATTCTTGAAGCTGCCGGAAACGGCTGTGCACTGGTATTGAGCAAGCTTGACACCCTTCAGGAATTGTGGGAAGATACTGCCCTTTTCTTTGACCCCGAAAACGAAGAAGAAGCCGAAAAGACCATCGTCCGGTTATTGGAAAGCCCCGAATTTTTGAAGGAGCTTTCAGCAAAAGCAAGAGAACGGGCAAAACAGTATTCCGCAGAAAAAATGGGGGCCGTCTATAACGACCTCTATCGCGACATACTTGAAAAAGAATATAAAATAATGAGCCTATGAAAATAGTGATGTTTTACCATTCCCTCTACTCTGACTGGAATCACGGGAATGCGCATTTTTTACGCGGAATTGTAAAGGAACTTCAAAAACGCGGGCACGATGTAGATGTCTATGAACCCGAAGGTGGCTGGAGCCTGCAAAACCTGCTGAAAGATCATGGGGCCGAGCAGCTTGATGAGTTCAGGCAGTACTACCCTTCGCTCAACCCGCAGTTCTACAATCCCGAAAAAAAACTGAACTATCAAAACATACTGAGCAAAGCCGACCTTGTGATTGTTCACGAGTGGAACGAACCCGAACTTATTGCTGAAATAGGCCGGAAAAAGGAAAAATACGGCTTTAAACTGCTATTTCACGATACCCATCACCGGGCAGTTTCAGCTGAAAAAGAGATGAAAAAATTTGATTTTTCGCACTTTGACGGCGCACTTGTCTTTGGTGAGGTGATTAAAAAGATCTACGAAGAAAAGAATTGGGTAGACAGGGTTTGGACCTGGCACGAAGCAGCCGACGCCGATTTCTTTAGCCCCAACCGCGATGAAGAAAAAGAAGGCGACCTGGTTTGGATTGGCAACTGGGGCGATGGCGAACGCACCGAAGAACTTATGGAGTTTCTCATAGGCCCCATAAAAGAGCTGAAACTTAGAGCAAAGGTCTACGGTGTGCGCTATCCCGAAAAAGCTAAAAAAGCCCTGGCCAATGCCGGCATTGAATATGGCGGTTACCTGCCAAACTACAAGGTGCCCGAAGTTTTTGCAAAATACAAGGTCACGGTACACGTGCCGCGACGGCCTTATGTTGAAATGTTGCCGGGAATTCCTACCATAAGGCCTTTTGAAGCCCTTTCCTGCGGAATTCCGCTCATTTGCTCTCCCTGGAATGATGCCGAAAACCTCTTCACTCCCGGGGAAGATTATTTGATCGCAAAAGACGGAAATGATATGGGGTACAAACTTGCCGAAGTGCTAAAGAGTCCGCACCTGGCAAAAAGCCTTTCCGATAACGGAAGAAAAACCATACTCGACAACCACACCTGCGCCCACCGGGTAACTGCTTTAGAAAACATCTTACAGGAATTAGGCCTGCCACATGAAAAGGTCTTTCCCATTCACCACAAAACCATGCAAGCATGAAAAGAGACCTGAAAATTGCCTTTTTTGGCTCCAGTATCGTATCGGCTTACTGGAACGGTGCCGCTACTTATTACCGCGGAATTGTAAAGGCGCTCCATAAAATGGGCCACGAAGTGACATTTTACGAACCCGATATTTACGAACGCCAGAAGCACCGGGATATAGAAGACCCCGACTGGTGTAAAGTGGTGGTCTATCCTGAAGATAAAGTGAGCCTGCAGGCACTGCTAAGAGAAGCTTCGGAAGCCGATGTGATCATAAAAGCCAGTGGCGTGGGCGCATTTGATGACTTTCTTGAAGAGGCCGTAGTGCAGCTGAAGAAAGACGATAACCTCATTATCTTTTGGGATGTTGATGCCCCTGCCACGCTAGACAGGATTGAATCAAACCCTTCCGATCCTTTTAATGCCCTTGTTCCGGAATATGATTTTGTGCTCACCTACGGGGGCGGGCAACCGGTTATTGACGCCTACGAGCGCAACGGTGCAAAGAGGTGTATCCCAATTTATAACGCTTTAGATACCGACACCCATTTTCCTGTGGAGCCCCAAAAAGAATTTCATGGTACTTTGGCCTTTTTGGGCAACCGCCTCCCCGACCGTGAAAAGCGGGTAGAAGAGTTCTTTATCAAGCCTGCGCAAAATCTCCCTGACGAGAAGTTCCTGCTTGGTGGCAGCGGCTGGGGCGATAAATCTATGCCTAAAAACATACAATACCTGGGGCATGTTTACACCAAAGATCACAACGCCTTTAACTGCACCCCAAAAGCAGTGTTGAACATAAGCCGTGACAGTATGGCCAAGTACGGCTTTTCCCCTGCCACCCGCGTTTTTGAAGCCGCCGGTGCCGGGGCCTGTCTTATCACCGATTCCTGGAAAGGGATCGAGACCTTTTTTGAACCGGGCAAGGAGATCCTGGTAGCCAACAGCGGGGAAGAGGTAGAAATGATCCTTGCCGGCCTTACTTCAGAAAAAGCAAGGAAAATTGGCGATGCGGCCTACAAAAAAGTGCTTTCTGCCCACACCTACGAACACAGGGCCGAATTGCTGGAATCGGTTATTTCTGAGAAATTAAAAACCGAAGCCAAACCTGTTGAATAAAAACATTAACGAATGAAATTTGTAATTATAGGACTTTCGGTCACCTCATCATGGGGAAACGGGCACGCCACCACCTACCGTGCGCTACTCAAAGAGCTCAAGGCCCTGGGGCACGACATTTTGTTCCTTGAAAAAGACGTGCCCTGGTATGCGCCCCATCGCGATATGCCAGCACCCGATTTCTGCAAACTGGGCCTCTATAAAACCAACGAGGAATTAAAATCTGAGTACAAAAAAGAAGTTGCCGAAGCCGATGTGGTCATAGTGGGTTCTTATGTACAGCAGGGCGTTGAAGTGGGCAACTGGGCCATAGAAACTGCTAACGGGGTTACCGCCTTTTACGATATTGACACACCAGTAACCTTGGCCAAACTGGAAAGGAAAGACTACGAGTATCTCGACCCCAATATCATCCAAAAATATGATCTTTATTTGTCATTTTCGGGAGGCCCGATACTGAAGCATCTCGAAGATCACTACGGTTCTCCCATGGCCAGGGCCCTGTATTGCTCGGTAGACCCCGATCTTTACTATCCCGAAGACCGCTCTAAAGACTGGAAGCTGGGATACCTTGGCACTTACAGCGATGACAGGCAGCCTACGGTAGAAGAATTGCTCAACAAACCTGCTGCTAATTTTCCTTCGGAAAGATTTGTGGTTGCAGGGCCGCAATACCCCGAAGATTATGCATGGGCTAAGAATGTAGAGCGCATTGACCATCTCCCGCCTGCTGAACATCGTAAGTTTTACAACTCCCAGGAATTTACCCTGAATGTCACCCGGCAGGATATGATAAAGGCAGGTTATTCCCCCAGCGTGCGGCTGTTTGAAGCTGCCGCCTGCGGTGTGCCGATAATTTCAGATCACTGGGATGGCATACACAGCATTTTTGAGCAGGGCACCGAGATCCTCATTGCCCGAAGCAGCGATGATGTAGAGGAATATTTCAGAAATACTTCGGAATCCAGGAGAAAAGAGATTGGCGAAAACGCCAGGCAAAAAGTCCTGAAATCTCACACTGCACGGGCGAGAGCAAAAGAATTGGTAAATTATGTGAAGGAAGTGCATCAGCCTTCAGAAAAAGTTTAAAACATGTCTACACAAACTGAAGTAAAAGAACTGGAACCCTGGTTTCATAATATTCATTTACCCGATGGCACTCAAACGGCTCCCAATCATTTTCTTGGAGACTTTCCCGGTTTTAAGTGGGAAAAGATCAGAGAGAGTATTCCGCAGGATCTTGAAGGCTGGAAGGTGCTGGATATTGGCTGCAACGCCGGGTTCTACTCGCTCGAACTGGCAAAACGTGGCGCCGATGTGCTGGCCATAGATCTTGATGAACATTACCTGAAGCAGGCAAAATGGGCAGCAAAAAAATTTGGCCTTGACGATAAGATCAGGTTTAAACAAATGCAGGTGTATGACCTTGCCCATTCCGAAGAAAAGTTTGACCTCATCTGGTTTATGGGCGTATTTTACCATTTGCGCTACCCTATGCTGGCCCTTGACATTTTATCTCAAAAAGTGAAAAAAATGATGGTCTTCCAAACGCTTTCCCTGCCCGGGCAGGAAGAAATGCAAGTACCCGAAGATGTGGAATTTCACAAACGGGAGATCATGAAAGAAGATGCCTGGCCAAAAATGGCATTTATTGAGCATAAACTTGCGGGAGACCCCACTAACTGGTGGGCTCCAAACCACCAGGGCATTATCTCGATGCTGCAAAGCTGCGGACTCAAAGTAACCGCCATGCCCGAAGATGAAACCTATGTAGCCAAAAAAGATGCCTCGCTGCACTCCAGCCTCGATACCTGGAATTATTCTGAATACCTCTCGGCAGTTGGTAAAGACTGGAAAGAAGAGGTAGATAAAAAGACCCGAAAGTAGTTAAGCCGCAATATATTGCGGCTCCGAAGCAAAATAAAACTGTAAATTTTAAAAAAAGAAGACCTCCGAGGTTTTGAAAACCTCGAAGGTCTTTTAATTATCTTGCAGGTTCAATCTCAAAATTCTCGGGAGGAGTCGCATCCAGCAGGTGCTCCACAAAATAATCCCAGCGGCGGCGCATCATGTAGTAAGAATCTTCTCCAAACCCGTGACGGGCATTGGGGAAAATGATAAGGTCAAAATCCTTATTCGCATCAATAAGTGCGTCAACAACCAGGTAGGTATTGTAAGGCGGCACATTGTCATCTAATCCGCCGTGGGCCAGCAGGAGCTTTCCCTGCAGGTTTTCAGCGTAGTTCTGGTTGGCCTGGGCCTCGTAACTGTCTTTGCCTTCGGGGCCCTTGGTCATCAACCCTATATACCTCTCTCCCCAGTCATCTTCGTAATTGCGGTTATCGTGGTTCCCCGACTCTGCTATCCCTACCGAATAAAATTCGGGATGGCGGAACATAGCTGCAGCGGCTGCAAAACCACCTCCCGAATGCCCCCAGATCCCCACTTTTTCGGCATCTATAAAAGGATATTTTTGAGCCAGTTGCCTTATTCCGGCCTTCTGATCTTCTAAGGTGTTTCCTGAAATATCTCCGTAGCAGGCATCGTGGAAAGCTTTTGAGCGACCCGGATTACACGAACCGTCAATTAAGATCACCACAAACCCCAGTTCGGCCAGCGCCTGATGATCGCTTCGTGCAGCCGAGAAATTTCGGCTTCCCACACTACCTCCCTGCGGCCCCGGGTAAACATAATTCACCACCGGATACTTTTTGTTTTCATCAAAATGAGTGGGCGTGAACATGAGGCCGTAAAGATCCCACTGCCCATCTGCCGACTTTACCGTTACGGGCTGTGGCGCTTTCCAGCCTATTGCCTTTAATCGGGAAATATCTGACTCCTCTAAAATGGCAATTTTCTTTCCCTTTTTATTCCGAAGCACTGCAACTGGTGGCGTGGTGGGCGTGGAATAACTATCAACAAAATATTCGTGATCTGGAGAAAAATAGATGTTGTGATTGGCATTTTCGGGGGTTAGGAGTTTCAGGTTTTTTCCGCTGAAATCTACCCGGTACAAATGTGAAAAATAGGGGTCGCGGCCTGCTTCCCTGCCATTGGCCTCAAAATATAGCACCCGGTTTTTCTCGTCTACATGAAGCAGCCGGGTCACCACAAAATCTCCTTTAGTAATTTGCTGCTTCAGTTTACCGGTATTGAGGTCGTACAAAAACAGGTGCCCCCAGTTATCCCTTTCCGAATACCAGATGATCTCGTTGCTCTTTGGCAAATACTTCCAGTTGATGCTGCCCTGCCCCGATTCGTACTGAGTTTCTACCGTTTCAGTAAAAATTTCTTTTACCTCGCCGGTAGCAGCATCGGCAATTTGCAGTTTGGCCTTTTTATGGTCGCGGGAAGTAGAAACAAAGGCGAGTTTTGTAGCATCTTCATTCCAGTAATTATCGTCGAAAGCACCGCTGCAGGAAATATCGTCACATAAGGTTCCGCGGCGCGCATTGGGCCCGGTTTGCAGTTCAATCACCTTTGGATCATCAATTTCCACGATCACCCGGTGTATCCTGATCACCTCTTCATCTTCGGGCAGCGGGTATTTCCACTTTTGCAGGTTTGGCGCACCCACCTTTGTCTCCACCAAGTACATATCGCTAATGTGCCTTTGATCCTGCCTGTAGGTGGCGAGCTTTTTGGAATCGGGCGACCAGAGCACAATAGGCCTGTCACTCTTTCTCCACCCGGCATTGTCTGTAGCGTAGCCAAAATTTTCTATCCCGTCTTTGGTGAGTTGTTTTTCTTCCCCGGTTTCGAGGTTGCGCAGCCACAGGTTCCAGTCTTTGATATAAACTACCTTCTTGGCATCTGGCGACAGGATCTCATTTCGTGAAACTTCGGGCGTGGTTTTCTTTTCCTCTTTCTCCGGAAGCAATTCGGCCAAAGAAGAAGCGGTCTTTTTTTGTCCTGAAGCAGGATCTACCAGTACATACTGCGTCCCTTCCGAAGTATTTATCCTGTACCAGAAACGGCCATCTTCAAGCCAGGCGGGCCTTACATTAGCCCTGTAAACCAGATCATTTGTATTGAACCTGAGGAATTTTGTTGCCTGTTCGTAATCTTCAGCTGTTACCTGTTTTTCAGGCTGTTGTGCGAAGGTATTTAAAAACATCAGCAAAAACAGGCTGCTCAAAAATGGGATTTTTCTCATGATTTTATTTTGGAAAACTTCAGCGACAAGATACACAAAGAAGTTTTTGTAAAAAATACTCCTTTTACCTGTCAAAAAGGGCAGAATTAATTCACTTTTGGGAAGTTTCCGCCTCAGCTTTCTTATTTTTGAAGAAATACTACCATACCATGCTTTGTATAAAACATCATTCTACCGATCCCTACTTCAATATCGCTACAGATGAGTATATTTTTAAACACATTAAAGAAGACTGTTTTATGCTGTGGCGCAATGACAATGCGATCATTGTGGGGAAACACCAGAACACCCAGGCAGAGATCAACCACGAATATGTAAAGGAAAGAGGCATAAAAGTGGTGCGGCGGCTTTCTGGTGGCGGGGCGGTTTATCACGACCTGGGCAACCTCAACTTCTCGTTTACCCGCACGGGCGAGAATTACGAGATGATAGATTTTGAACGCTATACACGGCCAATCATTGCCGTGCTGAAGGAACTTGGGGTGAACGCCAAATTTGAAGGCCGCAACGACCTTACCATAGAAGGAAAGAAATTTTCGGGCAACGCCGAGCACGTGTTCAAAAACAAGGTGCTGCATCACGGCACGCTGCTGTTCGCTTCAGAAATGACAGATGTAAGCGGGGCACTTAAGATCAACCCGTTAAAATACAAGGACAGAGGCGTAAAATCGGTTCCCAACCGCGTGACCAATATCAGCGATCACCTGCCGGAAAAGATTAGTCTTGATGCGTTCACCGATAAGATCATGGATTACATTATCCGCAATTTTGAAGATGCGCGCCCTTATGAATTTACCGATGAAGACCTGGCAACAATCCAGAAAATAAGGGATGAGAAATACAGCACCTGGGAATGGAACTTTGGCTATTCTCCCGATTATAATTTTAAGCAGGGTGCCCGCACCCCCGGAGGTACGGTAGAGATGAACATGAACGTGACCAACGGCATCATTCAAAAAGTTAAGATCACCGGCGACTTTTTCCACATTCGCGATATTGGCCCCATAGAAGCAGCCCTGGAAAATACCCGGCACGAAGAAAAGATGATACGGGAGAAACTGTCTCAGTTTGACCTGGGAGAATATTTCAACAAGATTAGCGAAGATGACCTTGTGGCAATCATGTTTTAAAGATTACTAACCAAAAAAACCTGAATGGAATTACTCATTTTATACGCCGTCCTGGCCATATTTTTTTCTTTTATGTGCTCTATCCTGGAAGCAGCTTTTTTGAGCTTTACACCCTCCTTTTTAAAGATAAAACTGAGAGAAGGCAAAGGATATGCCCGCACGCTCACCAAACTGAAGCAGGACGTTGACAAACCTCTAATCGCAATTCTTACCATCAACACCATAGCCCACACCGTGGGCGCAATTCTTGTGGGGGTGCAGGCCGAAAAAGTGTATGGTGACGGCGGTAACGCCGTGGGCATCGTTTCGGCTATCATGACCCTTGCAATTTTAATTGTTTCTGAAATTATCCCGAAGACCATTGGTGCCACCTATTGGAAAAACCTCGGGAATTTTACAGCAAAATCCCTCACCGCCTTTATTATCCCCTTAAAATACACCGGTATACTCTGGCTTATGATGCTCACGACAAAACTCATTGGGAAGTCGGCTCACGTTTCATCCATGAGCCGGGAAGAATTTATTGCGATCACCGATGTTGCCGAAGAAGAAGGCGTTTTTGAAGAACAGGAAACCACCGTGATCAAGAACATGCTCCTGTTCAAAAAAGTGAAGGCCAAAGATGTGATGACGCCTTTCTCTGTTGCCGTGACCGAAGATGAAAATACCAGTATCGAAGAATTTCACCGCGAGCACAGAAACCTCAAGTTTTCCCGAATCCCGCTGTACGATAAGCGGCAGAACAACATCACCGGATTTGTCTTAAAAGACGACATTCTGGAAGAAATGGTAGACCAGAAAGGGCCCGAGCCGCTAGCCACCTTAAAAAGGGATATCCCCATGACTGCTGAAGACACACCAATTCCGCAGTTATTCAACCGTTTTATACAGGAAAGGACGCATCTGGCCATGGTGGTAGATCACTACGGCAATACCATTGGTCTTGTTACTATGGAAGACATTATTGAGACCCTAATGGGGCTCGAGATCATGGACGAGAGCGACAATGTACAGGATATGCAGGTACTGGCCCGCGAGAACTGGGAAAAAAGAGCCCGTAAACTGGGGCTTTTAAAGCAGGACCAGTCTGATATCAACAAAAAACCCAATGAATAAAGCTTCGGTAAGAACACCGCTTGGAAATGCCATTTTAGAGGGGGATGCCAATGGGATCTCTAAGCTTTACCTCACCGAAGAAAGCCCCGAAAGCACTTCAGTTGCCACGCCTCAGCTTCAGGAGGCAATAGAGCAGCTTCAGCAGTATTTTGCGGGTGAACTCAAGGAATTTCACCTGAAACTCAATCCGCAGGGCACGGCTTTTCAGAAGAAAGTCTGGCAGGCCCTGCAAAAAATCCCCTTCGGAAGAACTGCTTCTTACATGGAGCTGGCAAAGGAACTGGGCGACCCGCTGGCGATAAGAGCGGTGGCAGCGGCAAATGGGAGAAATCCGCTGTGGATCTTTGTTCCCTGCCACCGGGTAATTGGCAGTGACGGCTCGCTCACAGGCTATGCCGGCGGGCTGTGGCGAAAAAAATGGCTGCTTGATCACGAACAGCCGGTCAAACAACAAAGCCTTAGACTATGAAAAGTGTCAAAAAAGGCATTTTTGGAAGCCTGCTTTTCCTGGCCTTTGCGGTTGGCCTCATCTACTTATTCAATTTTGAATATATTTTTAAAGGCATACAGGCTACTTACCTGCAGGGTCACCTTAGCGCCCATATTGATGACCACAAATTCTTCGACAACCGGAAAATTGAAGCCGGAGTGCCCCAGCCCTGGCCGCAGCATAAAAATTATAACAAATTTCAACTTTCTGAAGCGCTGCGCGAAAAGAATGAAGCCGCCAAAACCATTGCTTTTCTGATCATTAAGAATGACAGCATCTGGCATGAAAGTTATTCCGAAGAATACGGCCCTCATTCCCGCACCAACTCATTTTCGGTCGCAAAAAGCCTGGTGGCAGCATTGCTTGGAAAAGCCATTTTTGAAGGTCATATCAAGAGCCTCGACCAACCGGTTGCTGACTTTTTTCCGCAGTTTGATGAAGGTTTGACCCTGCGCCACCTGGTTTCCATGTCATCGGGACTTAACTGGGATGAGAGCTACCATAACCCCTTTTCAATGACCATTAAGGCTTATCTCGATGAAAACATAAGGCCCATGATCATGGATCTAAAAGTGGTGGAGCAGCCGGGAGAAGAATTTAAATATTTGAGCGGGAACACGCAGCTGCTGGCCATGGTACTCGAAAAAGCCACCGGGCAAAATATTTCAGAATATATGAGCGGGAGCTTCTGGAAACCTCTGGGCATGGAAACTTACGGCCTGTGGCAGCTTGACAGCGAGGAGAGCGGCATGGAAAAGGCTTTTTGCTGTATTGGCTCGAATGCGCGCGATTTTGCCCGCTTCGGAAAGCTTTACAATGACTTCGGAAAATGGAATGGGAAACAACTGCTCGATTCGGTTTATGTGGCAGCATCCATGCGGCCGCAGCTGAAGGATTATAGGCATTACGGGCTTGGCATATGGCTGGAAGAATTTAAAGGGCAGGAAGTGTTTTACTTCCGCGGAATTCTGGGGCAGTATGTGATCGTACTTCCGAAGAAAAATATCATCATAGTACGTTTGGGGCACGAAGGCGGAGAAGTTCCTGAAGATAAAGAACATCCCAATGATTTTTATTTTTATCTTGAGGAGGTGTTAAACAGCCTTGAAGCTCATGATCAAGAAAATTTCACTGCGCAACCTGCTGTTCCTGGACATTGAGACAGTGCCCGAAAATGCCACTTTTGCCGAACTTTCTGAAGAAAAGCAGAAGTTGTGGGAATCAAAATCGCAGTATCTGCGAAAGGATGATTTCACTGCCGAAGAATTTTACGACCGGGCCGGGATCTGGGCCGAGTTTGGTAAAATTGTTTGCATCTCTGTAGGATATTTTGCTTTTCAGGGGGAGAAAAGAACTTTTAGAACAACAACCTTCTGCGGGGAGGAAAAAGAGCTGCTCACGGCTTTTAAGAACCTGCTGGAAAGCCATTTTGGGCGACCTCAACACCTGCTCTGCGCCCATAACGGAAAAGAATTTGACTTCCCGTACATCGCCAGGAGAATGCTTATTCACCATATGGAACTGCCCAACAAATTGAACCTGTTTGGAAAAAAACCCTGGGAAGTGCCACATTTAGACACGCTCGAATTGTGGAAGTTTGGCGACCACAAACACTACACCTCGCTAAAACTTCTTTGTAATGTGCTGGGAATACCTTCTCCCAAAGAAGATATTGACGGCAGCCAGGTGTGCAAGGTGTTTTATGAGGAAAATGACCTTAACAGGATCGTTTCTTATTGCGAGAGAGATGTGGTGGCCATTGCACAGGTGGTTTTGCGGTTAAGGCAGGAGCCGCTTCTTGAAAGTGATGAGATCATGCACGTGAATATTCCTTAAGGAACTGTTATTTATCCTGCTGCCTGTCAAAGTTTTAGTATATTTAAGATAGAGAGTTTCAAAAATGCCATTTTTGAGACCCCTTACTGAATGTCTAACCTAACGAACCTGTGATGTATTTATACGTAGAACAATGGAATGTAACCAAAGACTGGATGGATCTTTCTAAAGAAGATCGTCGCGCCTATATGAATAAAGTGAAAGATGCCATTGCTGAAATGAGCCGTGGCGGTGTTGAAAATGTGGGCTGGGCCATGAATGACGAACACACCCCTTACAGAAGTGACTACAGGTATTTTGCCATTTGGAAACTGCCAAATCTTGAAGCCGTGGAAAAGTTTGAAGACGGAATTGAAGAAGCCCACTGGCATAAATATTTTAGCCAGGTAAATACCCGCGGAAAACTGCTTCCTTTAAATGAAGCCATGGATTTTCTTGTGAACCTTGAAAAACATTCGACTTCTATTCTGGATTAAATTCAAGTGAGCTGCAAGGTTTTTTTAAACCTTATAGGTTTGAATGAAGTTTACTTTTCCATATAAAACAGGCCTGCAGGGATTTGAAAACCTGGCAGGTCTGTTTTTTGCTATAATTTCATTTCAGGAATTTCCCCGTCTATAATAAGAGTGCCTTCGGTGGCATTTTGAATCTCCTCTACACTCACACCGGGAGCTCTTTCGAGCAGTTTAAAGCCTTTTTGGGTTACCTCTATCACCGCGAGGTTAGTCACAATTTTTGTAACACAGCCCACCCCCGTGAGCGGCAGGGAACATTTTTTTAGCAGCTTTGACTCCCCCGCACGATTGGTGTGCATCATGGCCACAATAATATTTTCGGCACTTGCAACAAGGTCCATTGCGCCGCCCATTCCTTTAACCATTTTCCCCGGGATCTTCCAGTTGGCAATGTCGCCGTTTTCGGCTACTTCCATAGCCCCGAGAATGGTGAGGTCTACGTGCTGCCCTCTTATCATGCCAAAGCTCATAGCCGAATCAAAATAACTGGCTCCGGGCAAAGCGGTAATGGTTTGTTTCCCGGCGTTAATAAGATCGGGGTCTTCTTCACCTTCAAAAGGAAAAGGCCCCATGCCCAGAATACCATTTTCACTTTGAAACTCTACCTCTATATCGTCTCGCACAAAATTGGCCACCAAAGTGGGAATACCAATCCCCAGGTTGACGTAGTAGCCGTCTTTTACTTCCTGTGCTATTCTTTTTGCTATTCCGTTTTTATCTAACATTTTGTCTAATTTGAAGATTGAGCCCCAAACCCACAGAGGGGGCTTAAAGTGATTCTTTTTGTCTTACCGTTCGCTGTTCAATCCGCTTCTCGTAATCTTTCCCCTGGAAAATCCTTTGTACAAAAATTCCGGGAATGTGAATCTGGTTGGGGTCGAGTTCACCGGGTTCTACCAGCTCCTCGACTTCGGCTACCGTAATTGTAGCGGCACCACACATTACCGGGTTAAAATTCCTGGCTGTTCCTTTAAAAATGAGGTTTCCGGCTTTGTCTCCTTTCCATGCTTTTACAAAGGCAAAATCGGCTTTATAGGCTTCTTCAAGCACGTACATCTTGCCGTTGAATTCTCGGGTTTCCTTGCCCATGGCCACCTCGGTGCCGTAACCGGCAGGAGTATAGATGGCAGGAAAGCCCTGCTGTGCTGCCTGGCATTTGGCTGCCAGAGTGCCCTGGGGCGTGAGTTCAACTTCAAGTTCTCCGCTTAACATTTGCCGCTCAAATTCGGCATTCTCCCCCACGTAAGAAGAGATCATTTTATCTATTTGTTTCTTCTGAAGCAGCAGGCCAAGACCAAAATCGTCTACCCCCGCATTATTGGAAATACAGGTGAGCTTCTTCAGGTTGAGACGAACAAGTTCAGAAATGGCATTTTCGGGAATTCCGCTTAACCCGAATCCTCCCAGCATGAAAGTCATTCCATCATGAACCCCTTCGAGTGCTTCAGTAACATTCTGTACAGTTTTATTGATCATTGTTGATGGTTTTATTCCGAAAAATACGAAAAAATAAGGGCCCTTCGTAATATGAAGGGCCCTCTGTTACATTTTTCGTAATGAAAACGCTATTTTTTAAAAATCCAGCTCATCGGGAAGCCGGTCTTCCTCCTCGCTTTCATCAACTCCATAAGAACTGCAATCGGTTCTAATAGTCACAACTTCGGGTCTCGGGAACGGCCCTTTTGCCACATTCAGCTCCTTATCGTTGTACACCTTCTTCATGTAGATTCCCCAGATTGGCAATGCCATGGCGGCACCCTGCCCATACCTTATTGAGGGAAAATGCACTGCCCGGTCTTCGGCCCCCACCCAAACTCCGGTGGCGAGGTTTGGCACCATCCCAATAAACCAGCCGTCACTCTGGTTTTGAGTGGTCCCGGTCTTACCTGCAATAGGAACTTCTTCCCTGTTGAAATTATACGGGTAACCGGTAACCACACTTTTGTAATACGGATCGTTTACCGCCCAGTTGCCTCTCAACCTCGTTCCCGAACCATACTGTGTGACCCCTTCAAGCAGGTTCACGGTAACGTAGGCAGTTTCTTTGCTTATCACATCACGGGTTTCGGGCACATGCTGATAGAGAATGGTCCCGTTCTTATCTTCAATACGGGTCACGATCACCGGCTTCACATACACCCCTTCATTGACAAAGGTACTGTATGCCGAAACCATTTCGAACACACTAAGATCGGCTGTTCCAAGGGCGATGGAAGGAACTTCAGGAATATTTTGGGTGTCAATACCCAGTTTTTCAACAAGATCTATCACCGGTTTGGGGCCAGTGCGGTCTATCAACCTGGCCGTTACCGTGTTGATAGACTCGGCAAGACCTTCCTTAAGGCTTACCATTCCTATATAGTCATCGTCTTTCCCCCCACTGTTTCGGGGAGTCCAGTCGTTTTGGTTTCCGTGTTTTCCGGCTTCAATGGTGTGAAGGCTTTTTGGCAAAGTATCACAGGGCGAAAGGTGCAACTGGTCTATGGCCGTAGCGTATACAAAGGGTTTAAATGTAGAACCTACCTGTCTCCTGCCCTGTTTTACGTGATCGTATTTAAAGTGTTTAAAGTTGGTACCTCCTACCCAGGCTTTTACCTCACCTGTTTGCGGGGTCATAGACATCATCCCGGCCTGGAAGAACGATTTGTAGTAGAAAATTGAATCTCTTGGTGTCATGGTAGTATCTATGTTGCCTTTCCATGAGAACACTTCCATTTGCGTAGGGGTATCAAAAGACTTAATAACTTCCTCCTTTGAAAGGCCTTTTTCCCTTAAAACTCTCCAACGCTCACTGCGGCGCATGGCATCAGAAATGATTTTCCCTACCTCATCTTGTGAAATATCCCTGAATGGCGCTGTTTTGTTGTTCCTGTTTTGCCTGTTGAATTCCTTTTGCAGATTTGCAATATGCATTTGCACCGCTTCTTCGGCATATTCCTGCATGCGGCTGTCAATGCTGGTGTAGATCTTTAATCCGTCGCGGTAGATGTTGTATTTTCCACCGTCGGGTTTTGGGTTTTCTTCGATCCATTCTTTCATGAATCCCTGAAGGTACACCCTGAAATAGGTCGCTACCCCCTCGTCATGACCCTGCGGGGAAAATTTGATCTGCAACGGCAGCTGTTGTAAGGAATCTTCTTCAGCTTCCGTGATATAATCGTTAGCCTCCATCTGGCTAAGCACCACATTGCGACGCTGCAGAGAATTCTCTTTGAACTGCTCTTTTTGAGGGTTGTATAAAATAGGGTTTTTAAGCATGGCTACAAGAACCGCAGCTTCCTCTACATTGAGGTCTTTAGGCTCTTTATTGAAATAGATCTTGGCCGCCGACCTCACCCCGACCGCCTGGTACAGGAAGTCGTATTTGTTGAGGTACATGGTGATGATCTCTTCTTTAGTGTACTGTCGCTCCAGGCGGGTGGCAATGATCCACTCCTTTACCTTTTGAATTCCGCGGGAGAGCGGATTTCGGGAAACATTATCGGTAAAAAGAAGCTTTGCCAGCTGCTGGGTGATGGTACTGGCTCCTCCCCTTTTCCCAAGAAAAACCGCAGCGCGCAAAGTTCCGCGCGCGTCTATGCCCGAATGTTCATAGAAACGTTCATCTTCGGTGGCCACCAGAGCGTCTATAAGATGTTGGGGCAGGTCTTCATACTTTACCGGCGTGCGGTTCTCGTTATAGTATTTCCCAAGGGTTTCCCCGTCTGAAGAAAAAATTTCCGTAGCCAGGTTTGTCTCGGGGTTTTCAAGTTCTTCAAAAGTGGGCATGGGGCCAAAAACTCCCCAGCTTGCCAGCAGGAAAAGGAGTACTACAGCAGAAATCCCCAATGCGAAAATTGACCAGAACCAGGTTTTATAACGGCCGTATTCTTTTCTTTTAGCCGCTTCTTTATTTGCTTTCCCAGATGTTTTTGCCATCTATTATTGTTGTTGTTTAATGTCTTCTATTCTAAAACCAACCTCTGTTACACCTTCAAGGTTTTTAATGCCCTGTATGCTGTCGCGCCTGCGCATGGCCTGCTGTACAGTCACCAGATATTCACCTGTCTCATTAAACCTGAAGTTCTCTTTATACCAGAGCCTGCTTTCCTTTACATCACCAAAGCCTGTGCCAAGCCATTCTCCCGAAGGTGCAGCCATCTCATATTGAAGGGTATCGCTTATCACCTTCCCGTTTGGAAAGTTTAACTCGGTTATTAAATAAATATTGCTGAAGTTGTACTTCGAATTATTCCTGAGGTTGATAAAAAGGTTGTATTGTTTAAGCGTATCGGGCGCTTCAAATCTGAAACCGATAACAGAATCTCTTTGCCATTCCCCGTCGGGTATGGATTCATACCTGTCAAAAACCCTTTTTTCATCACAGGACGCAAAAAGTAAAAGTCCCAAAAAGAGCAAAAAAGCCGGTCTTTTATCCATCCTTCTTAGGTTTTCTCTTTTTGCGTTTGCTCTTGCGTTTTTTCTTGCCGCTTCCCTTAGTATCAAAACGCGTAAGGCTATCCTGCCCCACCACGTTGTGGTAATCTGGTTTTTCTTCCTGCTGCAGTTCTACGGCGTATTCTTCAAGGCTGTTGACCGGTTCCTTTTTGGAATTTGCCTTGATGATCTTGTTTGCCTGTTCTACCGTAAGCGTGTGCCAGTTGCTCCAGTCGCCTTCATAAGCATACCAAAGTAAACCTTTAAAAATGTCAATTTTTTGACACACTGCAGTACCTTTCTTGGTATGCAGCTTCACTTCTGTCTTCGGAAAGTCTTTTAGCGCGTCAAGATAGGTGTCGAGTTCGTAATTGAGGCAACATTTCAGCTTTCCGCATTGACCCGCCAGCTTCTGGGGGTTCAATGAGAGCTGCTGATATCTCGCTGCGGAAGTATTTACACTTCGGAAGTCTGTCAACCAGGTTGAACAGCACAATTCCCTTCCGCAGGAACCAATTCCTCCCAAGCGGGAAGCTTCCTGCCTGAAGCCTATCTGCCGCATTTCAATTCTCGTGTTGAACTCGCGCGCAAATTCTTTGATGAGCTGCCTGAAATCTACCCTTTCTTCCGCAGTATAATAAAAAGTGGCTTTTGAAGCATCTCCCTGGAATTCGATATCGCTAATCTTCATTTGAAGGTTAAGCCGAATGGCGATCTCCCGGGCGCGTACCTTCATTTTTTCTTCCCGCTCCCTGGCCTCCTGCCAAATATCTATATCGCGCTGGGTAGCTTTGCGGTACACCTTGAGCACCTCATTGCTGTCCTGCCGCACCTTTTTCTTCTTCATTTGCACGCGCACAAGCTCGCCCACAAGGGAAACCACGCCCACGTCGTGGCCGGGAGCGGCCTCGGTGGCCACCACATCGCCAATGCTAAGGCTCAAATTGTCTGAATTCTTAAAAAAGTGTTTCCGCCCGTTCTTAAAACGCACTTCCACTATATTGAAAGGCTCCATTCCCTGCGGAAGGGCCATGTTTGATAACCAGTCGAACACCGAGAGCTTGTTACAGCCATCGGTGCCGCAGGTACCGTTGTTCTTACATCCTTTGGGCTGACCGTCTTTGCCGGTCGAGCAACTGTTACATCCCATAATCTATATATTGAAATCCTGGAGACAGGAAATTATCCCCTTTCCGGATTGAATCTTAATTAAAAACTAATGAGGTAAATATACCATTATTTATGGAACGCACTCTTGAGAAACTAATTGTCAATTCTTGTACTTAAGTACTTCAGAACGGCCTTTTTTGAAGATCTTGTTGCTGTTACCCCTGCCTTTTCTCAAAGCTTTTTGTTCTTCGTAAGGCAGTGCAGCAATCTCCTGGCATTCTGAAGAACAGCAGCTGCTCATCTTCTCTGCACACTCGTCACACTGAATGAACAAAAGGTGACAGGCTTCATTGGCACAATTCACGTGGGTATCACAGGGTTTACCACATTGGTGGCAATTAGAAATCACGTCTTCACTAATGCGTTCTCCCCGGCGGTGGTCAAACACAAAGTTCTTTCCCAGGAATTTATTTTCGAGCTTCAGGTTTTGTACCTGGCGGGCGTATTCAATAATTCCGCCTTCAAGCTGGTACACCTTTTTAAAACCTTTGTGCTTGTAATAGGCACTGGCCTTTTCACAGCGAATTCCGCCGGTACAGTACATCACCAGGTTCTTGTCTTCCTTGTGATCCTGAATATCTTTTTCAATGATGTCAAGACTGTCCCTAAAGGTATCAACGTCGGGCGTCATGGCGCCTTTAAAATGCCCAATTTCACTCTCGTAATGGTTTCGCATGTCTACGAGTATGGTGTTTGGATCATCAAGCAGTGCATTGAAAGCTTTTGCATCAACGTGAACTCCTTTATTGGTCACATCAAAAGTGGCATCATTAAGACCATCGGCCAAAATCTTATCGCGAACCTTCACCTTCAGCTTCAGGAAGGATTTGATATCGTGTTCTATGGCAATGTTGAGGCGAACATTCTCAAGGAAGTAAATCCCATCAAGGAATTCTTTAAATTTCCCGAAGTTTTTTGCGGGAACAGAGAGCTGGGCGTTGATTCCCTCGTGAGCCACGTAGATTCTTCCCAGCACCTCCATCTGGTCCCAGGCTACAAAGAGGTGGTTGCGGAAAAGCTGCGGGTTCCCAATCTTGGCATATTGATAGAAAGAGAGCGTAAGCCGGTCTTCCCCGGCCTCCTCAAGTAGTGCTTCCCTTTCTTTAGCGCTTAATTTATTGTACAGTTGCATGCTATACTAACGATTTAAGGTTAAAGAATTTTGCGCAAAGATAAGGCTTTAAATGAAAAAATGCCCGGATGCGATATCGGGGCATTTTTTTCGAACGGCTAATTCGTTATTAATACTTCTAATTCTTCAACTAAAAATAAAAATAACGTTAGCCACCGTCCATCCGGCAGCTGCAACTGAGGTTAACTACAGCCAGACTGCCGGAAATACTTAAAATAATATTCCGCTTTAAAAATTTCATGCAGTTAATAGTTGGTTTATCTTGTTTATCTTATAGATGCACAAAAGCCAAAAAGGTTGCGTATTAAATTTAGCACATATAAAAACTTATAGTATTTTAGCAGCAATATCATATTAAAGAAGCCGAATTAAATGAGCAACGAGAAAGAAAGAGAAGCTAAATTAAAAGCCCTCAAACTCACCCTTGACAAGATGGATAAAACCTATGGTAAGGGTACCGTGATGAAGATGAGTGACCAGAGTGTAGTAGATGTAGATGTGATACGCAGTGGGTCTTTGGGGCTTGACCTCGCCCTTGGTGTGGGAGGATATCCCCGCGGAAGGGTTATAGAAATATACGGGCCTGAATCTTCAGGAAAAACCACCCTTACTTTACACGCAATAGCCGAAGCACAAAAAGCAGGAGGCATCGCTGCCTTTATTGATGCAGAACACGCCTTTGACCGTTTTTATGCCGAAAAGCTGGGGATAGATCTTGAGAACCTCATCATTTCCCAACCCGATAACGGGGAGCAGGCCCTTGAGATTGCCGACAACCTTATCCGCTCGGGAGCCATAGATATTATTGTAGTGGATTCTGTTGCCGCACTTACTCCAAAATCGGAGATTGAAGGGGAAATGGGGGACTCAAAAATGGGCTTGCACGCACGTTTAATGTCCCAGGCGCTAAGAAAACTTACTGCTTCCATCAGCAAAACCCATTGTACCGTGATCTTCATTAACCAGCTAAGGGAGAAGATTGGGGTAATGTTTGGAAACCCTGAGACCACAACCGGTGGTAACGCATTGAAATTCTATGCCTCCATAAGGCTTGACATTCGCCGATCTACCCAGATCAAAGACAGCAACAGCGAAATTCAGGGGAACAAGACCAGGGTGAAAGTGGTTAAAAACAAAGTAGCCCCTCCTTTTAAAACTGCCGAGTTTGACATTATGTACGGCGAGGGGGTTTCTAAAATTGGAGAGATCATAGATATAGGGGTAGACTACGAGATCATTAAAAAGAGTGGTTCTTGGTTTAGCTATGAAGACACCAAACTTGGGCAGGGCCGCGATGCGGTGAAAACCCTGTTAAAAGATAATCCAGATCTAATGGAAGAGCTGGAAAGCAGGATAAAAGAAGCCATGACAGTGGCAAAAGCATAAAAAAATCTTAAAATCCCGAATTTTTTCGGGATTTTCTCTTTTTTGGGCGCAACCATTTGGCAATTTGTGCATCTCTTTAACAGAGACCCCAACCAGCCAATGCCGTTATGATGAATCAACCCCAGATCTATGACAGCGAAACCTACTGTGAAAACGGCAGACTAAAGAGGGAAAATTTAAAGGCTAATTCCTCCGGAAGACCGGGAACCTCTCACGATTCCCGATCTTCCTTTTTTAAAATACCTCTCCCCCCTGTAGATTTTTTGAGATTGCAGAATATTGGGCCGCTTGTAAATTTTGTTGCAGAACCGGCTGAAATTCCTATATTTAGGTTTCCTGAAGCTCCACATCGAGCCCGGGCGAGCTACCGGCGGGCCATTGTACAGCCCCCGTTTTTCAACAGCACTTAAATATTGGGATTTTGGGCATCAAACAACTCATACAAAAATGCAAAAAACAGGACATTAAAGCGCAGGAGCAGCTTTACAAGATGTTTGCGCATAAATTGTTCCCTGTTTGCCTCAAGTACTCTTCTACCTACCAACAGGCAGAAGACAACCTGCAGGACGCATTTTTGATGATCTTCAAAAGCATGCCCCAGTACAAAAACAAAGGTTCCTTTGAAGGCTGGATGAAAAGGATCGTGATCAACACAGCCCTTCAAAAATACAGAAAACAAACCGTCTTTGAGATCATTAGAGATGACTTTCACAAAGACCCCGAAATTGAAGTAGAAGAAGATGAAGTGTCCGTTGACTATTTACTGGAGATCATACAACAACTGCCCGACCGTTACCGGCAGGTCTTCAATTTGTACGTACTCGACGGGTTTTCCCATAAAGAGATCGCCGAAATGCTAAATATTACCACCGGAACTTCAAAATCAAACCTTGCAAGGGCCCGAGTGATCCTGAAAGAGAAAATAGAAAGCAGTCTATATAAAACAGCCGCACGATCTGTATAATGAAAGAGAAAAAATACATAGACCGGCTCTATCAGGAGAAGTTTCGCGATTTTGAAGCGGCACCGCGAGATGCCGTATGGAAAAACATTGAAGCAAAACTTCGGGAAAAGGAAAAGCGCAGGGCGGTAATCCCGCTTTGGTACCGCTATGCCGGCGTTGCCGCAGTACTGGCCTTCTTTTTTATGATTGGAGACTGGATCTTACCCGTAAAAACCTCAACAACCGTGGCCGGGGAAGAAATCGAAGAGCCGGCAACCAATGGGGCAGCTTCACCGGTATTCCCCGTTATTCCAATTGCTTCGGAAGAAAGCACCGCCGCTGTTAGTATTCCTTCTGAAGGTTTAAGCAGCAGTTCAAAACCTGCTGCCACTATCATATCTTCAGAAGATACTACTTCAGAAAAAAAATCAAGAACGGCTGAAGAAACAGCTTCAGAAATAGGTGCTAAAAATGCCATTTTTGACACCCCTCTGGCTGTAGCCTCTATCCCTCTTCAGCAGAAAAAAACAACTCCCAAAAAGGCCCAGGCTGAAGATCTAAAGCCTTCGATCTTTGATGCCGTAAAAACACCTGAAGACACTAAAATTGCCAGCACCGAAGAAAAAAGCCATTTTGAGCTGTCTACCCATGCCACCCCCATTTACTACGGAAAAATGGGGACTGCCAATCCGCTGGATGTTGGTTTTAACGACCGCAGGCAGGCCGAGATCACTTATTCATACGGGGTAAAACTGGCATTGAATATTAGTGACAAAGTGAAAGTGCGCTCGGGGATTAGCCGTGTTGACCTTGGTTACAGCACCAATGGCATTGGATACCAGTCGGCCGCCGGAATCTACGCAGTGAGAAATGTGTCCCTCATAAAGGTAAATGACACCGATGTTAAGATGATTGCCTCCAATGTGGGGTCAAAAAACCAAACCAGCAGCAACCGCACCCAGGCCGGCAGCTTTACACAGGGAAATTTAAGCCAGAAAATTGGTTATATAGAAGTGCCGCTGGAATTTGAGGTGAACCTGTGGCAGGACAAATTTGGGGTGAACCTTATTGGGGGTGGTAGCACGCTTATTTTAGAAGATAATGAAGTGGTGGTCAACACAGGTAACACTTCGGCAGCCGGAAAAGCCAATAACCTGAATGAAGTGAGCTTTAGTGCCAACATAGGTTTGGGATTTGATTACAACCTTTCGGAAAGGTTCAGGCTCAATTTTGAACCTATGCTGAAGTACCAGCTTAAAACTTTTGACCAGCCCAGCGGAGATGTGCAACCTTATTTTATGGGCGTGTACACCGGCTTTAGCTATAAATTTTAAAACAGCTTATCAGATTTTAATTCCTGAAGGATCACCTCCCTCGTTTTCTCCCGAATTTCTTTTTTACTCTCCTGCCCAAGACCTTTGGTGGGTATGAATTCTTTGATCTTTACCCGCATTTTACCCGGGCTACCCTTTGTAAAAATGTAAGGAAAGCGTTTTTTATTGTCGTAAAATACCATAGGAACTATGGGAATCTGGTGATCTATGGCCAGGCGAAAGGCACCATCTTTAAAACTGTCGAGCAGAACACTGGTATCATCGGGCACGCCACCTTCAGGAAAAATACAAATACTGGTGCCGTTATTTAAACGGCGTTGGGCGCTGTCAAAAACCTCCTTTCGGCTTCTTTGGTTCTGACGGTCTACCAGGATACAGGTTCGTTTATAGAAGTATCCAAAAAGGGGAATTTTGACCAGTTCTTTTTTTCCGACGAAAACAAAAGGGTTTTTTACAGCCACCAGCATGAGCATAATATCGGTCATGGAAGTATGGTTGGCCACGAGCATATAACTTTCACCTTTCACAAATTTACGCTCGCGCCTTATTTTTGGGAAAAAACCCATCCCGTATAAAATAAAATAGGCCCACCAGCGCGCAATCATAAAGAACTGCGGATAGAATCTCGTCCTGGAAGTAAACAGTAATAAAAACGGAAAAAAAACTATAATGGGAATGGCCATTAAAATGTAGAACCATATTCTCCACAAGATTACCAGGAAAGACCTAAGGATGTGCATATGGCCAAAAGTAATGAATTGAATTGAACGTCTTCTCTAAAAAAGATACCTTTGTAGAAAAATACAGAAAGCCAATGTCAAGAATTCTCACAGGGGTACAAAGTACCGGTACTCCTCACCTGGGGAACATTTTAGGAGCTATAATTCCCGCAGTGGAAATGGCCAATGATCCAAAGAATGATTCATTTTTATTCATAGCAAACCTCCATACTTTAACCCAAATTAAAGATTCAAAGGTGCTAAGGGAGAACACGCTCTCTACTGCAGCTACCTGGCTGGCTTTTGGTCTCGATGTTGAAAAAACCGTTTTTTACAGGCAGAGCGATATTCCGCAGGTTACCGAGCTAACCTGGTACCTAAACTGCTTTTTCCCGTATCAACGCTTAACTCTTGCGCATTCTTTTAAAGATAAGGCCGACAGGCTTGAGGATGTTAACGCCGGACTTTTTGATTACCCTATCTTAATGGCTGCGGATATTCTTCTATATGATGCTGAAATTGTTCCGGTAGGAAAAGATCAACTCCAGCACCTGGAAATGACCCGGGATGTAGCTTCGAGATTCCATGCAAAAATGGGTGAGACCTTTGTAATGCCCGATGCCCGCGTTTCTGAAGAAACTATGTACGTACCCGGTACCGATGGCGAAAAGATGAGCAAATCTAAAGGCAACATCATCAACTTGTTTTTACCCGATAAGCAACTGCGAAAGCAGATCATGGCGATACAAACCGACAGCACACCTCTTGAAGAGCCTAAAGACCCCGATACCGACAATGTCTTTAACATCTACAAACTGGTGGCCTCTAAAGAGCAAACGGCAGAGATGAGAAAGAACTATGAAGCTGGAGGCTATGGGTACGGGCACGCCAAACAGGCACTTTATGAGCTTTTAATCACCCGCTTTGAAAGGGAGCGTGCGCAGTATAATTTCTACATGCAAAATCCCGATAAAGTAGAAGAAGCTCTTGCCATAGGTGCCAAAAAGGCCCGTAAGGTAGCAGATGAAGTTTTGGTACGGGTTAGAGAAAAGCTGGGTTACTAAACCGCTTCAAAAAGTTTGCCCGGCAACGGCCTTACCACGCCTTTAAGCTCCATGTTGAGCAGTAAAGTGGCTGCTTTAAAGGTAGGGATACTGCAGTTAAGCGCAATAAGATCAAGCTGCTCTTTCCCCTTATCTTTTAAGTAGCCATAGAGTGCCTGCTCTTCCTCTTCAAGCTCTACAAACAGCTGCTTTTGTACAGGTTTAACAGGAGTTTGAGAGCGCCAGTTGAGCATGTAAACAAGATCAACTGCGCTGGTTAAAACGTGTGCCTGCTGAGACTTGATAAGCATGTTACAGCCCTTGCTTTGAAGATCTCCCGGCCTTCCGGGAACTGCAAAAACTTCCCGGTTGTACGAATTGGCAATATCGGCAGTGACCAGAGACCCCCCTTTTTCGGCACTTTCAATAACAATGGTTGCTTCACACATGCCGGCAATGATGCGGTTTCTCTTGAGAAAATTGTTCCTGTCGAAAGTATCAGTACTCCAGAAATCGGTTAGAAACCCGCCGTTACGTTCCACTTCCGCCACGTATTTTTGATGAAGCCCGGGATACATCTGGTTCAGGCCGTGAGCCAGGCAGCCAATGGTTTGCAGCTTATGCTTAAGGGCAGCTCGTTGTGCGGCTATGTCTATTCCATAGGCAAAGCCTGAAACAATAACAGGATCAAGAGGTGCGAGCTCTTCAAGCAATTGTTCGCAGAAGTTAATACCGTGGGGTGTGGCCTTTCGGGTACCCACAACACTAATGATCTTCCTGTTGATAAGTTGAATATTCCCCCTTTGAAAAAGGAGGATAGGCCCGTCTGTACAGTGCTTTAATTTTTCTGGGTAATCACTGTGCTCGTAGTAAAGAGTTTTTATGCTGTTTTTGAGGATAAACTCCAGTTCCTTTTCGGCAGCTTTGAGGTTTTCAGAAGAAAAAAGATAGCTGAGTTTCGTATTGCCTATACCGCCAATTTTGAGCAGAACCGATTTTTTCTCTTTAAAAACAGCCTCGGCAGACCCGGTGTGACGGATGAGTTTTTTAGCTGAAACATCACCCAGATTGGGCACGTGCTGCAGAGCCAAAACATACTGTAAATCAGAAACTTTCATAGCCATTTTAAAGCCTGAAAAGTAGCGCAAAAATTTGTTAATAAAATATGGAGTGCCTGTTTTTTCAGAAAATAAAAATTTTTACTTTTGTTTTAATGGCAATAGCAAATTACATCCACGATCTACTATACAGGTATGAATGCGTCATCCTTCCTGGCTTTGGTGCTTTTATAACTCAACAGCATTCCGCAGGCATTCATCCAGCTACAGGAGAATTTTTTCCTCCCAAGAAAACAGTTTCTTTTAACCGTCAGCTGGTTAAGAATGACGGGCTTTTGGCCAATTATATCATGGAAGCTGAAAAGGTATCGTACAATACCGCTATTGAACATTTAAATCAATTTGTACAGGATCTCGAGCTCGTTCTTGAAAAGAACAAAACAGCAGACTTTGAAAATGTAGGTTCCTTTTCTTTGACCGAAGCAGGAAAACTACAGTTTGAGCCTGCTGCCCGAAAAAATTTCATGAAAGAGGCATTTGGTCTTGATTCTTTTAAGAGAAATGCTGTTTCCCGTGAAGTGTACAAACAACAGGCAGAGCAAATCGAAGCAAAAGCACCTGTTGCCTTTACCCCTGAAAGAAGGGCAAATCGCTGGTTAAAATATGCAGCTGTTGGCCTGGTGGCTATTGGCCTTAGCGGTGCTGCAGGTTTGAACATTTACAGTGAGCAGGTAAACGAGCACAACATAGCCGAGCAACAAAAAGCTGCATCCCAGCTTGAAGATCAAATTCAGCAGGCCACTTTTGTGATCGATAATCCGCTTCCTGCTGTTACTTTAAAAGTTTCCAAACAAACCGGAAATTACCATATAGTAGCCGGTGCTTTCAGAGAGGCCGAAAATGCCGCCAAAGCCGTAGAAGAACTCAAAGCCCAGGGATTTAAAGCCCGTCAAATTGGAGAGAATAAATTTGGGCTGCACCAGGTGATCTCCAGCAGTCATGAGACCCGCCGCGAAGCTACCAATGAGCTGTACAGGGTAAAAAAGACCAATCCTGGAGCATGGTTGTTGGTGCAGGAGCTGTAATTGATAAGTTAGACTTACGAGTTTAGAATTACGATTGCGAAGTCTCAAATTCCAAGCACCAAATTCCAAATTGAAGGTTCTAAACCTGATTTTCAGCCAATTGACCACTGCTCACTGAACACTGAATTTCTAACTGGCACCTGAGCCACTGCCTACTGCCCACTTTTTTAATACCTCCTTAACGGCTTTTAGATTAAAGCACCTTAACTTTGCCGAAAATTTAAAAAATGCAATCCAGAACTCCAGAAGATTCTAAAACCACCCTTACCGACCTTGTATTACCAAGCGAAACCAACCCGCTAAACAACCTTTTTGGAGGGGAACTCCTTGCACGAATGGACCGGGCAGCCAGCATCGCCGCAAGACGCCATAGCCGCAGGATCGTAGTTACCGCTTCGGTGAACCATGTGGCTTTCAACAAAGCCGTGCCCCTGGGAAGTGTGGTTACTGTGGAAGCAAAGGTTTCAAGGGCTTTTAAATCTTCTATGGAAATCTATATAGACGTGTGGGTAGAAGACCGGGAAAGTGGCCACCGCAGCAAAGCCAATGAGGCTATTTATACCTTTGTGGCGGTAGATGAAACAGGACACCCTGTAGCCGTCCCCCCATTGGAGCCTGAAACCGAACTGGAAAAGCAGCGTTTTGAAGCCGCTTTACGCCGTAAACAATTAAGTCTGGTTCTTGCAGGGAAGTTGAAACCCGGAGAAGCTACAGAGTTAAAAGCCCTGTTCGTAAATTCTTGATCTTGCTATGCTATTCTAGAGAAAAATATGCCGCTCCCCCGGAGCTTAAATAGTTCTTCTTTTTAGCACTAGATTCCAAAAAATAGGTACTGGCTCCTGACCCTTGTTTCTTAAAAGCGCCTACTACTGAGCACTGCAAACTTTATCCCGGGTTCAGACAAAAATCACATTTGGTAAATCCAGTCCTCGGGGTTGAGCTTCTGGTTGTTCTTGTACATCACAAAGTACAGCGTGGTTCTACCATCGGTCTTGTTAATGGCAATACTGCCAAGATCCTGGCCCAGGGCTACCTGCTGCCCCTTACGCACATCTACCGTTTCCAGGTGGTTGTAAATAGTGATGTAATCTCCATGCCGCACCATCACCATAAGGCTGGAACCTTTTACCGCAATAATTTCACTTACCGTACCTCCAAAAACTGCCCGGGCCTTTGAATTTGGATCGGTTGCTATTCTCACCCCGTTACTGTTCATGGTAGCAGTCTTTACAATTGGGTGTGGCTGGGTTCCAAAACGAAGTACCACAGTACCCGTTCTTACCGGCCACGGAAGTTTGCCTTTGTTCTTTTCAAAATCGGCTGCAAGGGCTTTGGCTTCGGGAGTAAGTTTAAACACGCTTCGGGACGTAGATCCTTCAGCTTTGTTGCTGGCTGCAATGGCTTCCTCAATGATCCTTTCTATCTCCCGGTCTATGGAGTTTATTTCCTGCTGTTTCTTTCTGAGTTGTGAGGCAAACTGGCCTTCTTTTTTGCGCACTTCAGCAATAAGCACCTGCTGCTCTTTCCTGCTGCTTTCAAGCTGCGCCCTGGTCTTGCGGTTCTCGGCAATTAATTTATCCTTTGTTTTCTTCTGCTCTGCCAGGCTTTGATTTAGCTGCTGAAGTTCTTCAGTGCGCGCTTTGATCTCTTCCCCCTGCTGATGCCGGTAGTTAGCATATTGCTTCATGTATTGAAGCCTTTTATAGGCCTGCAGGAAGTTTTCCGAAGAAAGCAGGAACATGACCCTGCTCTGCTGAGATTTGCTCTTGTAAGATTTCCTGATCATCTTGCTGTAATCTTCCTTGAGCTGCTCCAGTTCTTTACGGAGCTCTCCAATCCTGTTCTGGTTAGTATTGATCTCCCGGGTGAGTAAATTCGCCTGCTGATTGGTTACCCGAATGAGTTTCTCGGTACTGCGAATTTGCTGGTCAAGATCTTCTACCTGGGTGAGTATAGATTTTTCCTTCTTTAAGTTGGAAGTCCGCAAAGAATTGATCCGTTTGATCTCCTGTTGCAGCTCCAGCCTTCTTTGTTCCAGCTCTTCCCGCTTATTATCCTGGGAAAAGCCATGAAGGCTCAACAATAAAAATCCAGCAAAAACGCTATGCCGTAGTAGAACCTTTATCTTCATTCTATGCTAATTTCTTCGTAGCCCGAAGGTATTGAAAAAGGAAAAGAAACAGGAACATTGAACTCAATGTTTCTAAAGCTCATATCAATTCGCGTACTTTGAGTTCCTTCCGAAGCTATAATGTTGATTTGCAATGGAAAAAGCTGATTATTGATCTTCTGATATTCGGGATAAGTCACTGTTACGCTCCTGTTGCCCTGCTCCTGCCCCAGTTGCTGGGCCAGGGCTTTATAATTTCCGGCATCGAGCAGGAACATACGCTTCAAAAAACCTTCCTGTTCAGGTTGTAGCTGGTAACCTCTTGAAGATTCGGTCAACTTATACCTTTCCTCCCTAAGGTCATAAATGGTCTGACCCAACAAAAGGTTCTGCACCTTTTCATAATCGAGGGGAGTTCCCAGTAGATCACTTAACAGGCTAAAATCCCCATCAAAATAGGTTTTGCTGATCTTTTCATAGAATTGTACCGAATTTGGGGTAATTAGCACCTTAGCCAGCGGAATGCCCAGCAATTGCCCGCTCATCCAGATAGTGTCATTCTTCTTCATCCTGAAATTCACCGTAACACTCTGGCTGCGTTCCTCGGTCTGGTAGTTAAGGCTAAGCCTTCCCTGCAGCGTGTTAAAATCTACTTCGCTTTCGTAATGCCGGTCAACCACCGCGGCTACGGCAGCATCTTCGGGGGCAACAGTACCCATTTTTGCCTTTCGGGCACCGCCACAGGAAGAGAACAGGATTAGTGAAAGTAGAAGTACGGGAATTAATCGTTTGTAGGTCATTCAGCGTTATTTTTCTAATTTTTCAGTTTTTTTAGAGCTTCTGTAGCTTTTGTATTGTTATTAAGACCCTTATAGGCAAGGCTTAACTGCCGGTAAAATTCTTTTTCAGTTTCCGGGTCATCAATTAAGTAATCAAGCCCTGTAAGGAGGCTTTCTTCAGCTTTTCGATATTCCTTAAGGCCGTTAAAGGCATTTCCCTGCATAAGAAACAACCACGCTTGTGTAGGGAAGATTTCAAGGCCTTTTTCTGCCAGCAAAATTACCTCTTCAAAATGCCCTTTTTGAGCCTCCAGTTGGATCACATTCCGGTACAAACCAAAATCATCCCGGTCATTTTCAAGCGCATTCTTAAAATAGTCAAGGGCCAGTTCTTCGTTGCCTTTTTCCAGGAAGAAAACTCCCAGTTGTTTATAAACTTTTTGATTATTCTCTTTTTCTGAAAAGGTCTCCACCAGCTTTATCAAATCTTCTTCCAAAGAAGGGTTCTGGGTCACATAAATTAAAAAATCGTTTAAAGCCTGATATTTTGTGACTTCATCTATCTCATCACTATTCAGCAGAATTTCCATGGAGTTTACCGCCTTTTCGGCTTCATTACCGGCAATGTAGAACTTGTAAAGGGCCAGGTGCACCAGCCGGGAATCGGGCTTCATTTCCAGCAGTTCCTTAGCGGTTGCAAAAGCCTTTTCCTCCTGCCCGTTTTCGCTGTACACGAAGATGAGGTTGAGATAATCCTGTTCGTTCTGAGGATTTTCTTCAATACTCTTTTCCAAATCACTTATCTGTGCCTCCACGTTGTTGGTGCGGGCATAAACCTGCCGTCTGAGGCTTTCCCGATAGGTGCTGGATCCCTTCACCTTGTCTAGTGAATCGAGAAGGTTTAAAGCTGCATCATATTTTTCAGTCTGAATATACAGGTTCACGAGATCTTCTGAAAAAGCCGCATTTAGCCCGGCCAGGTCTTTCACCACCGGCAGGGCTTTATTAAATTCCTTGCTCTCAAAGTAAGTGGTGTAAAGCTCCTCGAGCATTTGCGTGTTTTTTGGCACTGCTCTTCTGCCTTTTTCCAGGTAAACTGCTGCCTGCGAGTATTTGCCAAGGGCGTTGTAGTTCTTTCCCAACTCCAGGTACACCACCGGCTCGTCGGGCTTTATCGCAAGGCTTTGCACCAGTTCATCTATGGCCTTTTCGTAATTTTCTATGGCCTTTTGCTTAAGCGCCTCAAAAAAATGTTCCTGAAAGGCATCCGTTACATTTCCCAGGTCATCCTGGGCCATTTCTACCACAGGTTTTTCCTGCGCATAGGAATAACTACCCAGTTGCAGCAGGGCCAAAAATGCTATGATGTAAAGCCTTTTTTTCATGCATTTCTAAAGGCGAAAAACACTATTCGAGCACCGAATAATCGCCAATACTAATTTCGGTAAATTCACCATTGAACTTTGCAAAATTGCCAATCATGGCATTGTTGAGATTAGCGTTCTCTACTTCAGCAAAAGTCTGGATAAGACTGTTTTTGATGCTTGAGTTACTAATTTTGGTTCCGTTCCCGACAGAAACATTGGGCCCGATTCTGGCATTTTTGAGCACCACGTTCTCACCAATAAAACAGGGTTCGATAATTTCTGAATTTTCCATTTCAACGTTGGAAGCCACCAGGTTTTCGCCATCCTCCTGAAGGAAGTTAAGCATGCGCGTATTGGTTTCTACTGTCACCTGCTTGTTACCGCAATCCATCCATTCATCTACCTTTCCGGGAACAAAGCGCGCTCCTTTTTGTTTCATCGCCTCAATCCCGTCGTTGATCTGGTATTCACCGCCGCGAATAATATTATTGTCGAGCACGCCTTGCAGTTCTTTTTTAAGAACCGCCACATCCCTGAAATAATAGATCCCTATTACGGCAAGATCTGACACATATTCTGAAGGTTTTTCAACAAGATCAACAATCTCCCGCTTCTCGTTTAACTGTACTACACCGTAGGCTGAAGGGTTTTCTACCTGTTTTACCCATATCACCCCATCAGCTTCTTTATCTAACGTAAAATCGGCTTTAAAAAGTGTATCGGCATAAGCAATTACTACTGGCCCTTCAAGAGAATCTTTGGCACACATAATGGCGTGGCCGGTGCCAAGAGGTTTATCCTGATAGTAGATAGTGCCTTTTGCACCCAAAGTTTTGGCGATTTGCTTTAGGTCCTGCTCCACTTTTTCACCAAAGTCTTCCCCGATAATGAAAGCGATCTCATCAATTTTTTCATCGAGCACCTTCGCAATGTCTTCAACAAGCCGGTGAACGATAGGCTTACCGGCAATTGGGATTAATGGTTTTGGAACGGTTAATGTATGTGGACGAAGCCGCGACCCGCGACCCGCCATGGGAACTATGATTTTCATTTATTAGATTTTAGATGTGAGATATGAGATGTGAGACTCATACCTTTTTGTTTATAGTTTATTGTTTGTGGTTTCAAAGAATTCAAGATTCAATGTTCAAGATTCAATGTTCAATGTTCATTGAATGAAAACGGCCAACTGAGCACTGAACACTGAGCACTGCGTACTAGACCCCCGTGCTCCCAAAGCCGCCTGCCCCGCGTGAAGTTTCTTCAAGTGTGTCAACTTCTTTCCAGCTGATGTGTTCGTGACGGGAGATCACCATCTGTGCAATGCGCTCCCCATCGTTTACCGTGAATTCTTCATTAGACAGGTTCACCAGGATCACTCCTATTTCCCCTCGGTAATCGGCATCAATGGTGCCGGGAGAATTGAGTACGGTAATGCCTTTTTTGGCAGCCAGGCCACTGCGGGGGCGCACCTGTGCCTCGTAACCCACAGGCAGCTCTATGAACAGCCCGGTCTTTATGATGGCCCGGGCGAGGGGTGCCAGGGTAACAGGTTCAGAAATACTGGCGCGCAGGTCCATTCCTGCGGAAGATCCGGTTTCATAGGCCGGCAATTCGTGTTTAGATTTGTTGATAATCTTTACGTTCATGCTTTGTTAGTTTTCTTCGGAAGCAGTTCTAAATTATGACTTCTTCAAAAGTTGTTTTAACTGATCCTTTTCAGCGTAATAAATAAGGGCAAAAAAGATAAGGATTAATATACTTCCGAAGTAATAATTATTCCTAAAAAGGTAGAAATAGATGCCCGAAAAAGTGAGTGAAATGAGCAGGTAGCCACCAATTCGCTTCAGGTCATAGGGAATGGGATAATATTTTCTTCCGAAGTAAAAAGACAGCAGCATCATGCTGCCATAGGCTGCCATGGTTGCAATGGCCGAGCCCACATAACTGTAATGCGGAATAAGCCAGAAGTTCAACACCAGCGTGACCGCGGCTCCAAAAAGGGAAATATAGCCGGCGAATTTTGTGCGGTCGCTCACCTTGTACCATACCGAAAGATTGTGGTAAATGCCCAGGAAAAAATTGGCGGCCAAAATCATTGGCACCACCACCATAGCTTCCCAGTAAGCGGAGTCCCTTATGAGCAGCAATTTCAAAAGGTCTGAAAAAATGGTGACCAGCACCAGGATAAGGGCTCCAAAAATGACAAAATATTTGGTAATTGTCGCGTAGGTTTGAGGTGCGTTCTTTTCTTTGGCATGGCTGAAGAAGAATGGCTCAATCCCTAACCTGAAGGCCGTGGCGAAAAGAGTCATAAACAGCGCCAGCCGGTAACAGGCGGCATAGGCACCAACTTCAGACTTTGCGATATTTTCCGGAAGCAGCTCTCCCAGCAGGATCTTGTCGAAAACTTCATTTATGACAAACCCAATTCCCGCAATTAAAATAGGCGTACCGTAACTGAGCATCTTTTTCCACAGGGCACTGTTAAACGAATACGGCAGCTTAATGTAAAAAGGCAACATTACGAGCAGCGTTAGCCCGCTGGCAACCAAGTTGGCAATAAAAATATAAGCGATCTCAAAGTCGGGCCGATAAAGCTGCTCAAAAATGGCATTTTTGGACGCTAATTCGGGCAGGTAGACGATGAAAAAAATATTAAGCCCCAGGTTAACAGCAACGTTCCCAATCTTAATGACGGCAAAGAGCATGGGTTTCTCTTTAGCCCGCAGCCAGGCAAAAGGTATGGTTGCAAGTGCATCCAACGCCAGGATGAGAATTACGTACAAAACGTAATGAGACGCAATGGCCGTGGCCACAGATATTTCTTCCATAAAGAGGAAGCCCAGCAATAAAAATATGCCTGTAGATGCTATTAAGGAGATTGCAGAGGTGGCTGTGACCTCTTTGGAAAATTCTTGCTGGTGAAAAAACCTGAAAAAAGAGGTTTCCATGCCATAGGCCAGCAGCACGTTAAACACCGCCATCCAGGAAAAAACAATAGCTACTTCTCCAAAACCTTGCGTAGGAAGGTATGCAGAATACAGCGGCAACAGCAGGAATGATAGCATCCTGGGCACCACTGTGGCAATACCGTAAATAAAGGTTTGTTTAAATAGCTTTTGAAAAAGCGCCAATAGTTCCTGCTTGAAAATTCCTCACAAATGTACTATTAATGCCGAATGTTTTCAGGGTTTTTTAGGCGCACTTCTTCGCTGTCTTTTTTCTGAATATCTTTTATCCTGAAGAATTTCTCTTTCCCATTCCTGGTATAGCGCACTACGGCTTCGCCTTCGGCCAGTTCAAAAGGTATCTTCTCGATCCTTTCCGGGACTTCATTGCCATATTCCATTTTTGGATCTTTGTGCATCACGAAATCTTTTGCGGCCCCGGGAGTTTTGAACCTGGCAACATAGAGGTTGGGGTCTGAAGGATCTTTTTCGAGCAAGCCTTTTCTTCCGCGGAAATAGACGCTGTCCATTTTAATTTCTGAATCCCCTGCCACAGGAACGAATAAATTGACGCCCGAACCTGCGCCCCTAACGCCACCGGTCCAGGTAGTGTAAAAGGCTTGTCCCACAGCCTTGGGCGGCTCTTCCTGAATTTGTTTACCATTGGCACAGTTACTAAAGCTCATAAGGACTAAAAGTGCGGAAAATGAGAAAAAGAAAGGTTTCATGGGTCGAGGGTTTAATGTTCAGGAGCTAGTTCTTCAATTTTAATACCAATTCAGTGTGCTGTCGTTTTAGAATCAAGAGCCAAGATCCAAGAGCCAAGAGCCAAGAGACAAGAGACAAGACAGGTATTGATTAAATATATTAAAAATTAAAAACTCCGCATCGGGTGATACGGAGTTTCAAAAATGGCATTTTTGGCCAGTATATTTTAATTATTCAAAGCTTCAGCAGGGGCTGATTTGACTCCGCTACCGCTACGTCCAATTGTTGCAGGCTGAATCTTAATTATTCAAAGCTTCAGCTCCACCAACAATTTCAAGGATTTCGTTGGTAATGGAAGCCTGTCTAGCCTTGTTGTAAGACAGTTTAAGGGAATCCCTGAGTTCCTGGGCATTATCGGTTGCTTTGTGCATTGCCGTCATTCGCGCCCCGTGTTCAGAAGCAAAAGAATCACGAAGGGCTTTGTAAAGCTGCATTTTAAGAGATTTCGGAATTAGCTCCATCACGATCTCTTCTTTTGAAGGCTCAAAAATGTAATCAAGAGTCACATTTTCATCCTTTTCAACAGGAACGATAGGCAGAAACTGCTCTACCTGTACTTCCTGAGTAGCGGCATTTTTGAACTGGTTGTACACCAAAACGATCTTATCAAACCGGCCTTCTACAAAAAGTTCCATAAGTTCTTTGGCAACAGCTTCGGCATTTTCAAAACTAAGGTCGTCATAAATACCGGTTTCGGTTTTGTAGATGTTGTACGTCTTCTTCAGAATGTCATTTGCCTTCTTTCCAATGGTGTAGAACTCTACGTTTTTATCGCTGTAATCGCGATTTGTAACGTATTTCGATGCCTTTACAATATTTGAGTTAAAAGCACCTGCCAATCCGCGATTCGAGGAGATGGCTACCATAAGCACCTTGTTCACCTCACGCTGCTCGGCATATTTGCTCGACTGGTCACTGTCTAGCGTCGCGCTGAGTGACTGAAGTAATTCAGAAAGTTTTTCTGAATACGGCCTCATGGCGGTAATGGCATCCTGGGCCTTGCTCAACTTTGCAGCCGATACCATTTTCATGGCACTGGTGATCTGCATGGTTGAAGACACCGAGGTAATCCTGCTTCTTAATTCTTTTAAATTGGCCATTTTTTCAAGTTATGAGTTAGGAGTTGAGAGTTAGGAGTTTTTTATAATTGAAACTATCATCCTTATCAACTCTTCACACTTAGCAATTAAAATTTTGCAATCAATATCAGAAGTTGCTTCTATTAGCTCTAACCAATATTTGGTTTCATCGGCCTCTTTTTAAAGCAATCCCGAATTTATTTTTAAAATCTTTTGTACTTACTCCCCGCTGTGCTTCCCGCACATTAGCACCAATGCTTGTTCCGCTCTTAAGAAGCTGGGAGGCCAGTTCAAATTCATTCTGTTTCTTAAGTTCCCGAGTAAAAAAGACAATGTCACAAGCAAACTGAAAGCTTTTCTTCCTAATTGGACTATCTTCCAGCTTGCTCATAACTCTTAACTCTGCACTTGCAAAACTATTTCTTGTATTTAGCTGAAATCTCCTTCGCAGCGTTTGTAAGCACGTCGGTGAGTTCATCTGTATATTTACCAGCTTTTAGCTGATCGAGTACATCTCTGTGCTTGGCATCAAGGTACTCCAGGTAATCTTTTTCAAATTCCCTTACTTTCTCTACCGGAACGTTTCTCAACAGGTTCTTGGATCCTGCATAGATGATCGCGATCTGGTTCTCTACAGGGTAAGGATTATTCTCGGCCTGTTTCAGGATCTCTACGTTACGCTTACCTTTTTCTATCACGTTAAGGGTTGCCGGGTCAAGATCTGATCCAAATTTGGCAAATGCTTCAAGTTCACGGAACTGTGCCTGGTCAAGTTTCAATGTACCGGCAACTTTCTTCATCGACTTGATCTGCGCCGCACCACCTACACGTGATACAGAGATACCTACGTTGATCGCAGGACGAACCCCTGAGTTGAAAAGATCGGAGGTTAAGAAGATCTGTCCGTCGGTAATCGAAATTACGTTGGTCGGGATATAAGCCGAAACGTCACCTGCCTGGGTCTCAATAAGCGGAAGTGCAGTAAGCGAACCACCACCTTTAACTTTGTCTTTTAAAACTTCCGGAAGGTCGTTCATGTTCTTCGCGATATCATCATCTGCAATCACTTTTGCAGCACGCTCAAGAAGTCTTGAGTGAAGGAAGAAAACGTCTCCAGGATATGCCTCACGTCCCGGTGGACGTCTTAGAAGCAAAGATACCTCACGGTAAGCAACAGCCTGCTTTGAAAGATCATCATAAACGATCAATGCAGGACGTCCTGTATCCCTGAAGTACTCCCCAATCGCAGCACCTGCAAACGGAGCATATACCTGCATAGGTGCAGGATCTGATGCGTTTGCTGCAACAATAGTGGTATAAGCAAGAGCTCCCTTATCTTCAAGAGTCTTTGCAATACCTGCAACAGTAGAAGCTTTTTGCCCTACTGCAACATATATACAATACACAGGTTCCCCTGCATCATAGAATTCTTTCTGGTTTAGGATTGTATCGATAACCACGGTAGTTTTACCTGTTTGACGGTCACCAATTACAAGCTCCCTCTGTCCACGTCCAATTGGCACCATGGCATCGATTGACTTGATCCCGGTTTGAAGCGGCTCGGTTACCGGCTGACGGTAAATTACCCCCGGCGCCTTACGCTCCAATGGCATCTGGAATGTCTCCCCTTCAATTGGTCCTTTCCCATCTATAGGCTGCCCAAGAGTGTCTACTACACGCCCAACAATTCCTTCTCCAACATTAATAGAAGCAATACGCTGTGTTCTTTTAACGGTTGCCCCTTCCTTTACCTGTTTGTATGGACCTAAAAGTACCACCCCAACGTTGTCTTCTTCAAGGTTAAGTACAATTCCTTCCAATCCGCCTTCAAATTCAACTAACTCCCCGTATTGAGCGTTGGAAAGTCCATAGACGTTAGCGATACCATCCCCAACATTGAGAACCGTACCTACTTCGTCAAGGGAAGCTTTAGCCTCAAACCCGGAAAGCTGTTTCTTTAATATTGCTGATACTTCAGCCGGATTAATTTCTGCCATAATTATTTAGAATAAAATGCTGCGCGCCGGCGCAGCGGTTTTAATTAAATTTTTGCTACGTATGTATTATTCTGTAATTCTCTTTTGAGGCCGGTAAGCTGTGACTTCACACTTCCGTTATACTGTATGTCACCTACTCTCAGGATAAACCCGCCAATGATACTTTCATCAACGATGTTCTCGATCTTCGCCTCATTCCCGGTCAACTCCTTTACCTTTTGCTGAATCTTTGCTTCAAGGGCAGGAGTAAGCGGAATAGCTGTAGTTACCTTGGCTACCTGCACTCCACTCATCTCGTCGTAAAGACGCTGATAGTTTGAAGCAACCAAAGCTAGGATATCTAAACGGTTATTCTCAATTAAGATCTCAAATAAACCTGAAGTCACCCCATTCACAGATTTAAAGATCTCTAAAAGGGCATTTTTCTTCATGGTATTCTTCACCACCGGGCTCTTTAAAAAGGCCTGAAGATCACCGCTGTTCTTTATAGTTGAACTAATAAGGGACATATCATCGTTTACCTCACCAGTTACATTTTTGTCTTTCGCCAGGCTCAAAAGGGCTTTGGCATATCTCGCTGCTGCTCTACTTCCCTGCATTTTCTTAGTTTAAGGTAACATCATCAAGCATATCTTCAACCAGCTTTTCCTGTTTAGCTTTGGTTGAAAGCTCTTCTCTTACCACTTTTTCAGCAATTTGAACAGATAGTGTAGCCACCTGATTCTTGATATCGGCAAGGGCTGCGTTCTTTTCAGTTTGAATGGTCGCCTTGGCCTGCTGGATCATTTTCTCTCCTTCTCTCTGAGCGTCTTCTTTAGCTTCGGAAATCATTTTATCTTTGATCTCCCTGGCCTCCTTGATCATGGCATCGCGCTCCATACGGGCCTCCTGCAATAACTTTTCGTTATCTGCCTGCAGGTTTTGCATTTCTTTACGCGCATTCTCAGCCGAATCAAGTGCATCCTGTATGCCCTGCTCTCTTGCATTAAGGGCGTCTAAAATGGGTTTCCAGGCAAACTTTTTCAGCAAAATCACCAGCACAACCAGGATAATGATCTGCCAGAAAAACAATCCAAAAGAAAAATCGTTGACTAACTTTTCCATATTCTATCTTATTTCTTCTATTGTTTAATTTTTTAATAATTCAAGCCTTGCAGCCAACCGCTGCAAAGCTTGAAGTTCTTTGTGTTTGATTAAACTGCGAAAAGAGCAGCAAAAGCAACACCTTCCAAAAGTGCAGCGATGATGATCATTGCAGTTTGGATTTTACCGGCAGCTTCTGGCTGACGTGCAATTCCTTCCATTGCAGCGCTACCAATCTTACCAAGACCAAAACCGGCTCCAATAATAATTAAACCAGCTCCAATCAAATCTAAATTTAAGGCTTCCATACTTACTTATTAAAAATTAAACTTACTCTTAAATGTATTTATACTATACTACCGGAATGTCTTCATTGTCGGCAGGGTGATGATCGTCGTGTTCCTCAACTGCCATTCCAATGTAAAGGGCACTAAGAAGGGTGAAGATATATGCCTGCAGAAATGCAACCAGTAATTCTATAACAGAGATAAAAATGGTGAACCCAAAGAAAGCAGGTCCTGCGATCCAGTTCTGGAATACCACGATCAACCCAAGCAGCGTCATCACGATCACGTGCCCTGCAGTCATGTTCGCAAAAAGTCGGATCATAAGTGCAAAAGGCTTAGTGAACATTCCCAGCACCTCGATAGGCGCAAGAATGATCTTCATAGGAACCGGCACACCCGGCATCCAAAAAATGTGTTTCCAGTAATCTTTGTTTCCGCTGAACTGAACAATGACAAAAGTGATGAGCGCAAGTGCAAAGGTCACGGCAATGTTCCCCGTAACGTTCACTCCCAGCGGGGTCATCCCAAGCAGGTTCAGGATCCAGATAAAGAAAAATACGGTGAGTAAAAAGCCGGTGTATTTCCTGTAGTTCTTGCCAATATTTGGCCTGGCGATATCATCTCGCACATAAAGCACAAGCGGTTCTAGAACACGGCCGAATTTCTTCGGAATTGACCTGTTCTTATAGGTTTTTGCAAGCTGGCTGAACAGGATAAGCATCAAAAGCCCAACAAGCATCATCGTTAAAACGTTCTTGGTGATCGAAAAATCCCATGGCCTTTCGTTTTCAGGAAAACCATTCTCATTATAGTTAATGGTTCCTTCGGCATCGGTTTTATAAATGTGGGAGTGGTAAAGACGGTAGTGCTGACCATCAACCTCCACAAGGTCTTCCCCGTGGTGAAACTTTCCGGAGGAAAATATCTTTAAGCCGTTATCAAAAAGAATAACAGGCAGCGGAAACCCATAATGCGCCCCTGTCTCCCCGTCGGAAAAGAAATTCACATAGTAAGAATCCTGTAAATGGTGATCAATGTACGCCTGAATCTCTTCCTCTGTATTAACTTTAGCGTCCTCTCCTTCCTGAGGTTCTTTAACACTAAATGCCTGTGAGTTAAAACTCACAAACATTAAAAGACAGGCTAATAAAAACTTCGCAACGTTTTCCTTTTGCATTTTCCGGGTGAATTACAGTCCTTTAATTTGGCTGCAAATGTACATAATTAAATAAAAAAACACAGCCTATGTCCCTTAATTGTTTTTTGGGCCCTAACTCCGGCTAATCATCTGTCTTTTGAGAAGTTAGTACGGTTTAGGATTTTGCTGATATAGATGATTTCAACCACCACCGAAAGAGCATAAGGAACAAAAAAATGTAAAAAGACAGATTTGTCCAGAACAAATCCGGAGGTCTTAATTAGAAAATAGAAGATTCCCAACTTCACCATCCCGCTAATAAGAAAGATAAACCCAAGCTGCTCTTTGAGCTGCCCGCTGGCCAAAATAATACTGGAAGTGAACAGGAGCGTGATCCCCACGTTGAACTTATAGGCAAAGTTCACGAGCTCAAATATCTCATTGGGAAAGTAGGAGCTGACCACGAAATAATGTATCCCGTAGCTCAATCCTGCAACAAGAAAAAGAAAGAGAATGAACCTGAAAAGATCTTTAAGAATAAGAGGATTCAATTGTTGTAGCGTTTAAGCTGTTTTAAAACCACATATACCGATGCTACCAGACCAAAGAGGACAAAACCTATGGTAAACCAGTTCTTCTCCATGGAGTATCTTTCATCGAGCTTCTTTCCAATCCATGCGCACACAAAGATAGTGGCCCCCATCTGAAAGGCAATTCCGGTAAAGACAGCCCAGTTTTTAAGCTGACTGTTCTTGTTTTTGTCTTTCTCTTTCTCCTCTTTCATTATGAATCGCTTTCACCCCGCCGCGCATAGTACAGGTTGCATTAAATGTTGCGCCCGGCTCTACAGCCAGTCTTGCAACCACGGCTTCTCCTTCTATTACTGCAGTACTTCTAAGGCTTAATGTTCCCGAAATTTTAAGCTTGCCATTAAAATTTCCTTCAATATCGGCATTTTCGCAACTCAGTTCTCCTGTCACAGAGCCGGCTTTGCCTATAACAACTTTTCCGGGAGTGGTGACTTTTCCTTCAACACATCCATCTATTCGAAAACAGCCTTTAGCCTCAATGTCTCCGGTAATTTTTGTGCCCTGGGAAATTTTATTTTGTTCCTTGCTGTTCTCTACTGCCAGTTTTGTTTTTTCCTGCTTAAACATTAGCGTGAGGGGGTGTTTAATGTGTCTAAATAGGTTTCTATATTCTTGTGAATCTGTACTATCCTGTAATTTGGGGTTGAAATATAGAAAGATTTTTTATCAATAGCGTATTTTGTGTCTTCGGCAAGGCGTTGAGCGAACAAATTAGCTCCCGCTGCTGAAGAAAATCCGTGAACCACCACAAAATTTTGGGCAGGATCATAAACATCTCGTGAAACCTCTCCTGAATACCCCAAATCCTGCATGGCATTGAGCAGAATTTGTTGCAGGCTGTCAACTTCTTTTTCCTCCATTTTATTTACCGGAAAGATCAGTTTGAAGGAATTACCGGAATCTTGCGAAACAAATTTTGCCGTTGCCATAGAGGGTAAAGCCCTGTCTATGATCTCCTGGGCTTTTTTCCCTTCCCCGGTCTGCGGGTAGTTAAGTGCTACATAGTTAAGGCTTTCCCGGTAAGCTTCAAAACCGTACAGGCGACCTTCGGCCATAGCCTTTAAAAGTTCGAATTTTGGAACAATCTCATCACCGGCAAACTGGTCTACCAAACTCTCACTTTCAGCAATAACAGTTTCGTATTCCTGATCTTCGTACTGCGCATAAAGCTCTTCGTAAATAGCCGTGGGATTATTCTCATCCTCCAACAGACTTTCGGGATTGGATAGAATTGCAGCATAACGGGAATCGGGATAAGCCATCAAAATTTCTGTCTTAAGAGACTGTGCCTTTCCAGGCATCCCCAGGTCTGAATAAATTTTATAGAGGTTGTATTTTGCGGGCAGTAACAGTCTTTGCTCGGGCTGGTTTGCCAGAACAAACTCCAGCCTGTGGGCAGCCAGTTCATTCTCATTGAATTTTTCCCTGTAGATCAACCCGAGTTGATAACTGGCAAAATTAAGATCGCTTTTAAGGCTGTCAAGCACCGCCTTATCCTGTGGAATTTTACTGATGTAGGTCTGCGGATCGAACCTGGGATCATTATCAATAAGCTCGGCCACACCTTCGGTTGCAAGGTCTTCCCCACCTCCGCTTATGCGGCGGGTACGCCAGTTATCGGCAAGTTCCCTGTTACCCCACAATCTGAAAAATTCCTGCTTCCCAAAGGCAACCACCGTAGGGTTATAGAAATAAAAAGAAGATCCCGGATTGGGCACGCCGAGCATGGCAGGGCGTTTATTCTCAAAGAATTCCTGGGCCGCCTGTTGTTGTTCGGGTTGTGCTGCCGCATCAACTGCCGCTTCCCTTAACTGATTGGTGTACAGCGTGAAGTAATCGAGCTGTTCGTCTTTAGTAAGAGAGGCCAGATGTAAAATACTATCGGCATGCTGAGCCATTTGTTCGTAATAGATCACATCGTCAAGATTATCCCTCTTCCTTTTTATCAACCTGAATTCCCTGCTGTTCCCGGGCAGCATTGTAAGGGTACTGTCGTAATAGGCACCTGCAACCTCATAGCGCGCAGCATCAAAGTTGATATTTCCCAGCGTCTGATAGTCAAGCGACTGCAGGTAAGTGTTGCCCGAAGGTGTGCGAAGGGAGCGGTTGTAATAATCTATGGCCAGTTCTACAGAATCCTGCTGATAATGGAATTCGGCCAGCTGAAAATAGATCTTGTCGAGATAAGGCCGGTTTTCCCGATCTTTAGCGAGGGAATTGAGCTCCTCCAGGATCAGGGATTTGTTTTGGGCGGTGGCATTGCTGTACTCTATTTGCCTGATCATGGCATTGACCAGGTATATACGTGGGATTTTTCGGTTCAGGTTTATCACCCGGTTAAAAGCGTATGATGCACTGTCACTTTCCCCCAGCACATCGTATAACTGGCCGGTAATATACCAGTATCGCCCTTCTTTGTCTTTAATGTCGGTAAGTTCGGCAGCCTTCCGAAGTTGGGTTACGGCACTGTCTGGCGAATTGATATTGATATAAGCCTGCGCCAGGGTAGCTGAAGCCTCTGCACGATCAGCCTCCTCCAGCCTTTCACCTTCCAGTATCTTCTTCAGGTTCTTAATGGCAAGCTCGTCAAATTCCAGCCGCATATTGGTCTTTTCCCTCCAAATCCGGGCTTCGTTAATGGTATTGCTAAGTGGGTATTTATGAAGAATGTAGTTAAATGCTTCAAGCGCAGGCACAAAGCGCTGGTCGTAATACCTGGCTTTTCCCAGCAACAGGTATGCCTCGTCTATCTGCGGATTTTTCTCGGTGCCTTCAATCAGCATGGAATGCCGCTGGATTGCCTTTACCGCTTTTTCTTCGGCTACCAGAAAGTTTGGATTTAGGGTTTCTCCGGGAGCCATAACCTCATCGCGAATTTCCATTCGTTCTACCGGAAGCACCTGCCAGTAATTGTCGCGATAGCTTTCATTAAGTGCCTCAATACCAAGATCAAGCGCGAGATTTCCGTTATAGAGCGTGTTGTACTCGGCAGTAACCGCATGCCAGTTACGGTTCAGGAAAGTGTTTTTCTTTCTCGAACAGCCTGTTAAGGCAACCAACAGGAAAAAAATGGCAGTAACCTTTATAGATAGTTTCAAATCAAGTGATCCTTCTTATTAGCAATAACTTATAAGTGCTGTAATTATTATTGGGGCGGGTAAAAATAGCGAAAAAAACCGGCTTTTTGAGCCCTCCAAAGCGCAAAGATAAAAGCTGCTGTTTAGGCAGGCTTTATTTATTCAGCTGAAAAACCCATCCTATTTACTTCTCTTAAAAAGCAGGCCTGGCAGAAAAAATCTTTGGGCAGGATCCTGGTAATAATTTACAATCCCTGCAAAAATAAGAAGCTGAGCAGCCACAGAAAACACAGAGCCTTCAAACCCAAACTCCCCGCCATTGAATAAATTCGCTGAAGTGTAATTAATCTCAATAAGGGAGTAGACATCCAGGCCACTCACATTGAACCCAAAATGCGTCTGGAAAAGGTTCCAGCCAAAATGCAACCCAATGGGAAACCATAAATTCTTTGTGTACAGGTAAGAAATTCCCAGGATCATTCCGGCAAAAAACAGATCAATAAAACTAAAAAGGCTCATACTAGGGTTCGCCCCGTGCATTAAAGAAAAAATAACAGAAGAAATAACAAGTGCCACATACTTATTGGTTGACAGCATTAAATTCTTCAGCACATATCCTCTGATTAAAGTTTCTTCAACAACTGCAATTATGAGGAAGAACAGTATTGATATCAATAATTCAGAAACATTGAAATTCACTCCCGAATAACGTATTTCTCCTATTCCCATCAGGATAAGAAATCCGGAAAGCATGGTAATAAATCCCACCAATGTTCCCGAACCGAAGTCGCTAAGCCTGCCTTTCATCTGAAAACCCAGCTCCGTAAATTTCTCCCTATCGATGTACTTCATGAATATCCAGAGCACCAGGAAAGTGCCTGAAAGATCAAAAAAGGAGGAAATCAGGTGTTGTTGAGAGCTAATGCTCGACAGAGGATCATCAATAGAAATGCCGGCTACTACCAACCCTATAAATTGAAAAACAACCACTATCAAAAAATAAGGGAACAAAAACAGAAGTATTCTTGCCCAGCCTGAAATCCTGAACTCTTTTGTACCCATCAAATGCTGTTAAAATACCGGAATGTAATTACTCCTTAAGCTTCGGTCTTAACAGAATCATCCTGCTCCTGCTTCTCCTCTTTCACCTGTACCGCTGCCCCGGCAAAATACTGCTCCAGTTCTTTGAGGGTGGCTTCCGAAGTCTTTATGTCATTCACCACCTTTCCTTTATCGAGCACCACAATGCGCCCGCAAACCTCTGTGACATGAATTAGATCATGGCTTGAGATCAAAACGGTCATTTCTGAACCCGCGGTGAGTTTCTTGATGAGTGCTTTAAGGCGTATCTGCGTACTTGGATCGAGGTTTGCAAACGGCTCATCGAGAATCACTACTTCTGGATCTCCAATTAAAGCGGCTACTATACCCACCTTCTTCTGGTTTCCCTTGGAAAGGTCGCGCAGGTACTTTTTCCTGCCCAGGATTTCCCCATTGAAGAATTCATCAAAATTCTGCAGAAATGCATTCACATCTGCCTTGTTTCGGTTGCGGAGCTCCCCCACAAAATAGAAGTATTCTTCGGGGGTTAAATAACCAATAAGAAAGCTCTCATCAATAAAAGAAGAGGTAAAAGGTTTCCAGGCCTCGCTTTGGCTTACCGTGATTTCATTATTGAAAACACTGCCGGTTGTTGGCTGAATAAGGTCTAGAAGGAGGCTGAAAAAAGTGGTTTTTCCGGCTCCGTTATTCCCCACCAGGCCAAAGCTCTGCCCTTTCTGGATCTCGAGATGTTCAATATCAAGCACCTTTGTGCCGGCGTAGACTTTTGTAAGGTTTGTAGCTGTTATCATCTTATTCTCCTGTTTGTTTAAAACCATTGATCATGGCATATTTATTCTTCCTGTAAGCCTCTGTTATTTGTTTCATAATAGAGCTTCTGAATACTATTCCCAAAAAACCGAGAGCTCCCAAAACCAGGGTGGCAACTTCAAAGGAAACAAATTTATTCAGCACCCAAAAAATGAGGATAGGCACGATAAGCAAAGGCAATCCCACCAGCCATTGCGCTGCCCCCGTACCTTGATAGTTCATAAAAGGGCTTTTTTCAAGGTCAATTCTTTTTCTGTTAAAAGATCCGGCAAACAAAAGTACCGGAACATTGATACCAATATTGTAAATAGCACATACAATATTGATTATAAGGATATTATACCCAAAGAAAACATAAGGCGTGGTAAGTATGGTTAAAATCACTATACTGAAAATAATAAGGGCCGCCTTGGCGTCTAAATACTGTTTAAGCGGAATGTTTTGCGACATCATCATAGAATAATACGAAGAATCCCAGGCTGGAATAAACTGCCCGAAGTTGATCATAAAAATGCCGGTCATAAAGATGCCCACAAACACAAAGACTGAAGGCATATCCTGGTAAGTGTCCTGCGGATAAAAGATCATCCCGTACCCCAGGATGAGCAGCGAAATATAGATAAGCGTTTTGGGCCTTTTATTGCGCCATATAAGTTTAAGGTCGAGCTGAAGGAAAGGCGCTATGCCTCCAAAGCGGCGAAGCCAGGCAAAATCCTGGGACTTTGCTTCGGTCACTTTTTCCCTTAAGGATTCATCCAGATATAACCTGCTTTTAAGAACCTTTTGATTCCACCTGTACAGCCCAAAGACGAGCAGCAGGGGCAGGAGTGCCAAAAATGGCATTTCGAGCACATAATTTAGGCCCTCGGCAAAAACTTCAGTGATACTAAAAACCTCAAACCTCTCCAGGGCATACAATACCAAAGCCACTACTAAATATGGAAGCAGCGCCTTAAGGTCATCGGCAAACCTCTTTTTCAGCAGAAAATTGAGATAATTTACACTAAGGTCAAGCCCAATCACTGCTACCGTCCAGGCCGTTATGGAAAGCAGGGAATATTCAGTCTTATATCCTGTAAAGACCGCGAAAGGAATAAATAGCAGCAGCGGCAAAAAGTTGAAAAAGGAGAATAAAGAGCGCAACAACACGTAGTTCACCACCTTGCCTTTGCCAACGGGTAAAGAAAGTAAAGGTTTTACGGTCATTACCGGGAGCGTTTGCAGCATAAAGCGCATTAGTAATTCGAGTACCAGATAGACCAGTAAAAACCGGTTGACGATTTGCAGCGGCTCCTGTTCGGGGAAAGCTTCTTTGAGCAGGGGGTACAAGCCTATTCCCAGCGTAAGGAACACCAGTGAAAAATAAATTGCTATAAAGGCCATGAATATCTTGAGCCCCATGCTCCTGCCAAAGCTGGCCGAGCGGTAAAAAGCCTTCCACTGTAGAGAAATAAACCTTTGATACATTGTTTTACTTTATCTTACAAGTACTGAAATTTACAGTTTTGTTACAGAAATAAATTCACATACTTTGTATTTTTGCGCCAAACATCCAAAAAATGAGCAAATTCTTTTCGCTAAAGATCAAAAATATCATCAGGGAAACAGAAGAGGCGGTAAGCCTTGAATTTGAAATACCGCAGGAACTAAAAAGCAAATTTTCCTTTAAAGCAGGTCAATACGTAACTTTAAAAACAACTATAGAAGGCAAAGAAGTACGCCGCGCCTACTCTCTTTGCACGCCGCCAACAGATGATACTTTTAAGGTGACTGTAAAAGAGGTTAAAGGCGGAACTTTTTCTGTACTGGCCAATAACAGGTTAAAAGCCGGTGACACCCTGGATGTGCACCCTCCCGAAGGTAAATTTATCTTTGAACCCGTGCAGGACGGCCACCCGCACACCTACGCCGCCTTTGCTGCCGGGAGCGGGATCACCCCCGTGCTGTCTATCTTAAAAACTGTGCTGCAGCAGGAGAAACACAGCCGCTTTGTACTGGTTTACGGTAACCGCACCCCAAAAGACACTATCTTCTTTAAGGAATTGCTTGAGCTTCAGGCCAGTTTCCCCGACCGACTTTTTATTGAATTCGTGTACAGCCGTTGCAACGAAGAAAATTGTCACTACGGAAGGATTGATGAAGGCACGGTGAATTATGTGCTTAAAAACAGGTTTAAAGACACCTCTTTTACCCGCTTCTATCTTTGTGGACCCGAAGAAATGATCAATAAAGTTTCTGAAGTGCTCCTGAAAAATGAGGTTCAAAAAGAGCAGATCCTCTTTGAACTTTTTAATACTGAAGTTGAAGGTAAAGTTGAGGCCGATCTTGACGGGGAAACAAGCCTCACCATAAAAGTTGACGAAGAAGAGGTGACCCTAAGCATGCCACGCAACAAAACGGTACTGCAAATGGCACTCGACGAAGGTATTGACGTGCCTTACTCCTGCCAGGGCGGGATTTGCAGCAGCTGTGTAGCCCGAATCGTAGAAGGTAGCGCCGAAATGGAAAAAAATTCCATTTTAGTAGATAGCGAGATCGAAGAAGGCCTTGTGCTCACCTGCCAGGCACACCCCACTTCAAGCAGGTTGAAAGTGGATTATGACGATGTCTAGATAAATTTCCGATATAAAATTTGAGAGCTGAGACTTCTCAGCTTACTAAAAGAAGTTCCAGAAATGTCATTTTTGGAACTTCTTTTATTTGGGATTTGGTGCCTGTAATTTGAGGTTTTCGGCAAAAAAGCTGCTACTTGTTCAGCAGCTTCCTATCTACAATCAGCTTCTGCCCAGGAGTTCTTTAATTTTCTCCACTACCTTTTGCGGCGGAATGCTCCTCATCACCTCCTCATACCCCTTCGGAATGTCTTTCCCATAGATGGAGGTGGGGATGGCGGGATATTTCTGAAGGTTTGGCAGCAGGGAGTTTGTTGCGGGCTGTCGAAAAGGGGCAAATCCGGTGTAGGGATGGGTGAGCCCCCAAATACTGATCACCGGCACGCCAAAATTGGCTGCCAGATGCCCATTCCCGCTGTCCATAGACAGCATAAGGTCAAGATTTGAGATAAGTGCCAGTTCTTCTTCAAAAGACAATTTCCCGGCTACCGAAACGGCTTTGGGAAATGTCTTTTCCCAGGCCGCCAGTTTCCCGGTTTCCTCTTTTCCTCCGCCGAACAAAAATATCTTCAAATTCTGCCCTTTTTGAAGCTCCTGCAGTACCTCTTTCATCAGATCTTCGGGGTAAGCTTTGGAAGCATGCTGGGCAAAAGGGGCTATTCCCAACCATTTTTCAGCTTTTTCACCCGTAACTGCCCTCAGGTTTTCAGTGGATTCCTGCTTTTGAAGTACCTGCACAGCACTAATGTCTACGGGATAGCCAAGTTTATCAAAAACTTCGGCATAACGCTGCTGGGTTGCTTTAAGCTGTTTGAAGACCTTGTTATTGCTTCGGGTGAGGGCTTTTTTCTCTTTGCGGCCTTTGTCGATTTGTCGCACCGGGATGCCCTTCAGCTTAAAAAAGAATTTCAGAATATTAGATCGCAGCACATTGTGCAAATCGGCGACGGCCTCAATTTTTAGGTCCAGCAATTCCGAAGAAAGCCTTTTGAGTCCGCGTAAACCTTGGTGCCTTCCTTTTACTTCGGCTTCAAAAACCTGAACATTGGGAAGATCTTTGAACATGGGCGTGAAAAACCTGCGGGTGAGCAGGCTAAGCTTAACATCGGGATATTTTTCAGTAAAAGCCTTTAGCACCGGCAGCATCATCGCCACATCTCCCATGGCCGAGAGGCGTATTACCAGTATGTGCCGCGGTCTTCCCATCCAAAAATGCTATTTTTTGGCCCCTCTTAAAACCGGGTTGAGTTCATCGTCGTTGTACATCTTCATTTGCTTGTACACCTTCATGTATTTGTCTCCTTTTGCGATATCGCCGAGTAACTGATTTATAGCCGTAGAAAGGTCTACGCGCTGCTCGAGCAAGACATCGAGCTTTGCCTGGCATTTTATCATGTGCTCCTGGCCGGCGTCAACGCGATTGGCCTCTTCGTTCATGTGGTAGATCTTGAGCGCCAGGATAGAGAGCCGGTCTATGGCCCAGGCGGGGCTTTCGGAATTGATGGTAGCGCCTTCTTTTGGTTCTACATCTTTGTATTTATCAAGAAAATAGCTGTCTATGTACTCCACCATATCGGTACGATCCTGGTTTGAAGCATCAATTTGCCTTTTGAGCTTAAGGGCGGCTACAGGATCAATGTTTGGATCGCGAATAATATCTTCATAGTGCCACTGCACGGTATCAATCCAGCACTTGCGGTACAAAAGGTGCTCCAGCAACTCGTCTTTTTCATTGTAAGGATTGTGAAACTCCTGCCCTACAGTGTTTATTTCATGGTATTTCTCTATTACTTCCTGAAAGATCTTATTTGCTTTATCTGAAAACATATGCTGAAATTTTAGAGGTTCTTCGGAAGAAAAACCACCGATTAACAATTCTGGCAAAGGTACCGGATTTTTAGCTTTTTTAAAGGGTGTTTTTGAATCTTCTGAAGCATAGTTACACCAGCAGAAGCAGCACCGGAAGCAGCACAATGCAAACAAAAAGGATTTCTTTGAACCACTTATCTTTCATGCTTTGAAAATAATTGGTCACTACTATGGCCAGCGGGGCAAAAAAGAACATCAATTCACTGCCATTTTTGGTGGGTGCCAAAACCCCTAAAGTCAAGGCCACACCTGCACAAAGCAGGATAATGAAGAGCGAAGACTTGGCGTTGGCACTTACTTTTTGAATGATCAAAACATAGAAAAACCCTGACCATAACGTAAGGGCAAACAGGAAAGCCGCAGGAATGAGGAGGCCGGGCCTGCGGTACTGTTCAAAATTGAGGTTCATGCTCTGCGACCAGTCGGCAAGGCTATAGAAAGTATCGGTGATCAAAAGATCGGCACTGGTGACAATAGAAAGCAGTGCCAGCAGCGCCACCAGGGGCACCAGCCAGTTCTTGAACCTGTGGCCCACATGCACCAGCAGCCCGAAGTACACCACGAATAAGAAAAGGATGCTCCAAAAATAGAACAGTGATGCCACCCCAATCCAGAAGGTAGCGTCAAAGATCTTTTTCACCGTTTCCCGCTGCGATTTTAGGGAAAGGATACGACGCAGGGCAAGCAGCAAAAATAGATTTGCCACGATAACGTCGTTGTTTTGCAATGCTGCCGGGAACATGCAGAGAAAACCCGCAAACAAAATGCTCTTATAGGCATTTCGCCCCGTAAGCTCGTTTCTTCCCGAAATAAAATTGAGTATAAAAACGCTCAACACCAATACCAGGAACATTCCCACCTCCTGCCAAATGCCCCAAAAAGCTGCCTGGAACAGGGCCTGCAGGTTGGCAAAAAGATAAAAAATAAGGATATAGATGGCCACCACAATAAAGTTAATGGGCCTGGAATTGCTAAAAAAGCTTGTTAGCATTAGGGTTTTTTATATTTTTGTGGCATTAAATATAGCTACTATGAAGGATTTTTTCGAGGGGATACAGACCATTTTTGAAGATTACCTGTTTGCACCGTTCAACGAGCTGGCCAGTTTAGAACTGGATAGCTGGTGGCTGGCAAACGCTGTAAACTGGATATTTATTCTTATCGCATTTGCCGCTTTCATCTACTGGATGAAGCAGTTGAAAAAATTCAATGACCGCAACGAAGAAAAGCGCGAAACCAGCGCACATTCTTTCCTGGGCTAGAGGTCAAAACCTATATCCTTTCTATAATACATCTTATCAAAATGAAGTTTTTCGGCATTTTGATAAGATTTTTTTATGGCCTCTTTGAAGTCTTTCCCAAATGAAGTGATCGCAATCACGCGACCTCCGTTAGTCAAGACCTTCCCGTCTTTCTCAACGGTTCCGGCATGAAATACGATTGATTGGTCAATATTGTTTAGCCCGGTAATTTCCTTTCCCTTCTCGTATGCTTCGGGATACCCGCCTGATACCAGCATGAGTGTAGCAGCCGATTCTTCTTTTATCTTGAGATTTATTTCGCTTAGTTTTCCTTCAGAAACTTTTTCAAAAACCTCAACAAGATCAGAGCTTAGCCGCGGCAGCACGACTTCGGTTTCAGGATCACCCATTCTCACATTGTACTCAATCACGTAAGGCTCCTCTCCTACTTTGATAAGCCCTATAAACACAAAACCTTTATAGTCTATATCTTCGGCTTCAAGACCAGCAATGGTAGGTTTTACAATTCTCTCTTCCACCTTCTGCATAAAGACCTCATCGGCAAAAGGAACAGGGGAAATTGCGCCCATTCCGCCGGTGTTAAGCCCTGTGTCCCCTTCGCCAATACGTTTGTAATCTTTGGCCGTGGGCAGGATCTTGTAATTCTTCCCGTCGGTAAGCAAAAAAACGCTAAGCTCAATGCCGTCAAGAAATTCTTCGATCACCACCGTATTCCCGGCAGTACCAAATTTATTGTTGGAAAGCATGTTTTCCAGCTCGGTTTGGGCTTCCTCTAAAGAATTAAGGATCAAAACCCCTTTTCCGGCAGCAAGTCCGTCGGCTTTAAGCACGTAAGGTGGCTTAAGAGTAGTAAGAAACTCCTTACCGGCTTCCAGGCTTTCTTTGGTAAAACTTTCATAGGCTGCGGTTGGAATGTTGTGCATGGCCATAAACTCTTTAGCCCGCTCTTTGCTTCCTTCTAACAGGGCGCCTCTTTTAGAAGGGCCTATCACGCGTACCTGCTTTAGTTGCTCATCCTGTTTAAAAAAATCTACAATCCCGTTGACCAGCGGGTCTTCGGGCCCCACCACCATCATCTCGATACCCTCTTTTAAGACCAGCTTCTTTACAGCTTCAAAATCGGTTGCACTTAAGGGAACATTTGTTGCTATTTTTGCGGTGCCGGCGTTACCGGGAGCTATAAAGAGTTTGTCGCAGCGACTGCTTTGTGACAGCTGGTGTGCGAAGGTGTGCTCGCGGCCTCCCGAACCAAGGATGAGAATATTCATAGGTGTGTGTTTTCTTTCTTGGCTCAAAAATAAATGTTTGTAAATTGAAGCACCAACTAATTGGCGTAAAAAACACATAATTTAAATCTTGAACTGGTTCGGCCTCTCTTTACAACTCAAGGGTTTCCCTATTCAAACGGCCAGAAAAGTGCTGGCAGAGATACAAAACATCCCCCCGGCACACTACCCTGCTCACATAGAAAACAAAAAGCGGGAAATAGTCGAATTCCACTTAAAACACAACCCTTTTTACCGGGAATTCTTCGGAAAAGGGCAGTTTGAGACCTGGGAAAATGTGCCGCTAATGCAGAAGAAACATCTGCAACGACCGCTGGAAGAGCGCTTCAGCAAAGGATTTAACACCCGAAACAGCCATGTGGGAAAAACTTCCGGATCCAGCGGACATCCTTTTATTTTTGCCAAAGATAAATTCTGCCACGCCCTCTCCTGGGCCGAATTTTACGATCGTTACCGCTGGTACAACATTGACCTGGACCGGTCTCTGCAGGCCCGTTTCTACGGAATTCCGCACGATCAGTTCGGGTATTACCGGGAGCGCCTGAAGGATTACCTGGGCAGGAGGTACAGGTTTCCCATCTTTGACCTCAGCGATAAGAAAATGGAGGCTTTCCTGAAAGATTTTCAGAAAAAGCCTTTCGAATACATAAACGGGTACACCAGCTCAATTGTGCTCTTTGCAAAATTCCTTCAGAAAAAAAACCTGGTTTTAAAAGAACTCTGCCCCAGTTTAGGTCTCTGTATAGTTACCAGTGAAATGCTGTTTGAGGAAGATAAAAAGCTGCTGGAAGAGGTATTTGGAGTTGCTGTGGTCAATGAATACGGGGCAAGTGAAACCGGGCTGCTGGCTTTTCAAAATACTGGAGGCGAGATGATAATCAATAGCGAAACCCAGTTTGTAGAGGTGCTCGATGAGGCAGGAAAAGCCGTTGCGCCGGGTGAAAAAGGCCGTATTGTAATTACTTCCCTCTACAACAAAGCCCATCCGTTCATCCGCTATGAGATTGGCGACAGCGGAGCTTTTGCTGAAAACTCCGGCCCCAAAAAGGCCATTTTAAAGCAACTTTTTGGCAGGACTAACGATGTGGCTGTTTTGCCTGGCGGAAAAGTAGTTCCGGGGCTCACCTTCTATTACGTCACCAAAACGGTGATAGAAAACACCGGAAAAATCAAAGAATTCGTTGTACAGCAAACCGCGCGGGGCTCTTTCAGGATCATTTATGTTTCTGGAGAGGAACTGCAGGCTCAACAAAAGAAAAAGATTGAAGCAGCCATGGAAACTTACCTGGAAAAGGGATTAGAGCTGCATTTTGAGCACAAAACGCTGCTTGACCGCAGTAATAGAGGTAAACTGAAGCAGTTTGAATCACTTCTGTAAAGGAACTCTCTGCCTTTGTTTAACAAAAAACTGCTCCCATAAAAACAATAGCATCCACAAAAGGCTTTTTGGAGCAGAATATTCCAGCACCTCCCTATAAACTTTGTAGTTGTACTGAAGCATTTCCATTTTGTTCTGAGAAATTGAACCCCGGCGTTGGCGGTATATTGCCAGCGGCTCCCCGATACCCCCTGCCTCGCCAGCCTTTTGGAGGGCCAGCAGCCATAGCCCCCAGTCCTGCCTTTTCCTAATGAGCGGGCAGTAGATCTTTCCCAGGGTACGGGCGTTATAGATGCCGGTAAGGTTGCCTATATAATTGGCTTTTTTCAGCTTAGAAAAAGTAAGGGTTTTGAGAGCTTTTATTTGCTGGTGAAGGCTTTTCCCATCTTCGTTCATAAGTTCATAGCTCCCATAACATACCTGAATACGCTCCTGCTGCATCAGTTTAAGCTGTTTTTCCAGCTTGTGAGGCTTCCAGAGGTCATCGGTATCCAGAAAAGAGATAAAATCTCCTGCAGCTGCTTTTATTCCGATATTTCGGGCGAAACCGGCTCCCTGGTTGGTGGGCAGCACGTGCAGTTTGATTCGGTCATCATCGGCTTTAAAAGCTTCGACTATTTTTGAAGTAGCGTCCTGAGAAGCATCGTCTATCACCAGCAATTCCCAGTTGGCATGGGTTTGCTGCTGTACAGAGCGAATACTTTCAGCAATAAAACCGGCAGCATTATAGGCCGGCATAATGACAGAAACCAGCGGCTTTTTCTTCATTTTCAGGTTTTAGCCATTATAAAAAATCCTGCGAAACAGCCAAAACATAAGGCTTCAAAAATGCTATTTTCTAATGTGTTTTGAGAAGTCTTTATGCTCGCTTCGATAAAGTTCTTCCTTTCCAAGATCTTTAAAGTAATTGTAAGTTTTTTTCATGCCTTCGCTACGGGACACCTTAGGCTCCCAGCCTAAAACTTCTTTAGCTTTGGAAATATCGGGCTGCCGCTGCATAGGGTCATCTTCGGGCAGGGGTTTGTAGATGATCTTTTGACTGGTACCGGTGAGTTTTATGATTTCTTCGGCAAAATCTTTTATGGTGATCTCATGCGGGTTTCCAATATTTACCGGGTAAGCATAATCACTCAGCAACAGTTTGTAAATTCCCTCTACCTGGTCATCTACATAACAGAACGACCTGGTTTGTGAACCATCCCCAAAGACGGTGAGGTCTTCGCCCCTTAACGCCTGACCAATAAAAGCGGGGATCACGCGCCCGTCATTCAGCCTCATTCGCGGCCCATAGGTATTGAAGATACGCACTATTCGGGTTTCCAGGCCGTGAAAACGATGATAGGCCATGGTGATGCTTTCCTGAAACCTTTTAGCTTCATCATACACACCGCGGGGGCCAATGGTATTCACGTTCCCGTAGTATTCTTCGGTTTGGGGGTGCACCAGCGGGTCGCCGTAGACTTCCGAAGTAGAAGCGATAAGTATCCTCGCCTTTTTTACCATGGCGAGCCCCAAAAGGTTATGAGTTCCCAAAGAGCCCACTTTTAAGGTTTGAATGGGAATCTTGAGGTAATCTATAGGGCTGGCAGGAGAAGCGAAATGCAGGATGTAGTCGAGCTCTCCCGGCACATGCACAAAAGTGGTCACATCGTGATGGTAGAATTCAAAATTCTCGAGCCTGAAAAGGTGTTCTATATTCTTTTTGTCACCCGTGATAAGGTTGTCCATTCCAATCACGTGGTAACCTTCATGTATGAATTTGTCACAAAGGTGGGACCCCAGAAAACCTGCAGCTCCCGTGATAAGGATTCTTTTCTTCATTGGTTGGTTTTACACCCGAAAGTAAGGAATTTTAGGCGATACAGGCATCCAGTATTGAGAAGCAGCAGCAGTTAGTGCCGCATTTAAGAATAATTTAACCCAATTTAAGCAAAACTAAAACTAAGCATTGGCCGCATTATGAGTAAATTAGGCTATACAACCGAAAACAACCAGCTATGCGTAATCTTATACCACACCTAAATACCAATGTAAGTGATGCCGAACGAGGGGCCTCTTTTTTGGCAGGGGCTTATTTTTTATATAATGCCCTCGGAAAGAAAAAGAAAAGCAGCCTGGAAGCCCTGCTTGCGGGTTACCTGTTGTACAGGGGAATTTCGGGGAATTGTTTTCTATACAACGCCATAGGCAAAACAAAACCCGACAATCGCAGCCGTAATGTCAACATTCAGCTTAGCCTTATGGTTGATAAGCCCCGTGAAGAAGTCTACACCTTTTGGCGAAATCTCGAAAACCTCCCGTTGTTCATGGAACACCTGGAGAGTGTAGAAAGTCTTAATGACAACATCTCGGTTTGGGAGGCACATTTACCCGGACATGTGGGCACGCTAAGATGGAAAAGTGAGATCGTTAAAGAACGGCCGTTCGAATTTTTAGGCTGGCGTTCTTTACCGGGCTCATCAATAGAAAATGCCGGTAAAGTGGAGTTTAAAGATGCCGGCAGCGGTACCGAGCTGCACGTGGTGATCTCTTACCATGCCCCCGGCGGAATTCCCGGAGAAAGTGCCGCCCGACTCCTAAACCCGGTCTTTGAAGACATGGTAGAGGAAGATGTAAGGCATTTCAAATGGTTTATAGAGCGGGATTACAACCTGTAGATGAGCTGCTTTAAGCTCTCTTTCCAGTGAGGCACGGGCAGGCCAAAAACCTCCTGCACCTTTTGCTTTGAGAGTACGCTGTATGACGGCCTTAAAGCAAGGGTCTTAAAATCGTTATTTTCTACCACCACTGCATCAGGCTTTGTTAAGCTCACAATTTCTCTGGCAAAATCAAGCCAGGTGGCTTCTCCCAGGTTGCTGTAATGATATAATCCGAATTTTAGCTTTTCTTCTGCAATGATATTCAGGATAAAACGGGCAAGATCATGGGCATTGGTTGGCGTTCCTTTTTGAGAAGAAGTGATGTTGAGAGTCTCACCGGCGCCGGCTTTACTGCAAATGCTATTGAAAAAATTCTTTCCAACCTCTGAATACAACCAAGAAGTCCTTAAAATGACATATTTATCAGTCGCCTCCTGGATATACTGTTCCCCCAGCAGCTTTGAAGCCCCGTAGACATTAAGCGGATCTGTGCTGTCTTCTTCGGTATAGGGAGAATTTTTCCTTCCGTTAAAAACGTAATCTGTAGAGATGTGAATAAGCGTACAGCCGGTTTCATCGCAGTCGCGCGCCAGGTTGTTCACACTTTCAGCATTTATAAGATAAGCCATTTCCTGCTGCTTCTCTGCCTGCTCTACATTGGTATAGGCCGCGCAATTAATACACAGGTCAAATTTTTCCCTGCGCATAAAGGCTCCCACCACTGCAAATTGTGTAAGATCGAGCTCATCTGAGGTTGTGAAAGTAAAATGAAGGCCGGGATATTTATGGGAAGCCTGCTCAATACATCTTCCCAACTGCCCTCCTGCGCCGGTGACTAAAATCTTCATAGGCCTAATTCTTCAAAAGTGGGAAGATGCGCGTCTTTTTCTGAAAGGATGAGCTCATCTTCAGGAAATTCCCAGTCTATTTTAAAAACAGGGTCGTTGTAATAAACACCGGCGTCGGCTTCCTGGTGATAGTACTGGTCACATTTATATGCGAAAACCGAGATTTCAGACATGGTTAGAAAGCCATGGGCAAAACCGGCAGGCACAAAGAGCTGATGATGGTTTTGATCGCTTAAAACGGCTTTAAACGACTTTTTAAAGGTGGGGGATTCTGGCCGAAGGTCTACCACCACATCCAGAACCTTACCCACCACAGTTCTCACCAGTTTTGACTGCGCGTATTTTCCTTTCTGAAAGTGAAGGCCTCTCAAAACGCCTTTTTTGGAAGATGACTGGTTGTCCTGCACAAATTCCATCTCCAGGCCCGTTACCTGTTCAAACCTCCTTTGGCTGAAGCTTTCCAGAAATGTTCCGCGGTGATCGCGGAAGACTGAAGGTTTCAGCAAAAAACAATCTTTTAAAGGAGTTTGTTCAATTTCTAACATATTAATCCAGTTGTAAAAGGTATTCGCCGTACCCACTTTTTAAAAGGGGCTGGGCCAGCCGGTGCAGCTGCTGTTTATTTATGTAGCCCATATTATAGGCCGTTTCTTCTATTGCTCCAATCTTTAACCCCTGCCGTTCTTCTATCACCTGCACAAACTGCGAAGCTTTCATGAGGGAATCAAAAGTACCTGTGTCCAGCCAGGCTGTACCTTTGTCGAGAATGCTCACCTGTAGCCTCCCTTTTTGGAGGTAGGCATTGTTCACATCGGTGATCTCCAGTTCTGCCCTTCCCGAAGGTTTTATGCCCCTGGCGATCTCTACTACCTCGTTGTTGTAAAAATAAATGCCCGGAACTGCAAAATTTGACCTGGGGGAAACGGGTTTTTCTTCGATAGAAATGACTTTCCCGCTCTGGTCAAAATCCACCACGCCATAGCGTTTTGGATCATGTACGTGGTAGGCAAAGATCATTCCGCCCTCGGGGTCACTTTTCTCCTGAAGCAGCCTGTCTAATCCCGATCCATAGAAAATATTGTCTCCCAGAATAAGTGCTACTTTGTCATTTCCGATAAAATTTGCTCCAATAATGAAGGCTTCGGCAAGCCCCCGCGGCTCATCCTGTACGGCATACTGGAATTCACAACCATACCGGCTCCCGTCCCCCAACAGCTCCCTGAACAAAGGCAGGTCTTTTGGGGTGGAAATAATAAGGATCTCCCTAATGCCCGCCATCATTAAGGTGGATAGCGGATAATAGATCATGGGCTTATCGTATACCGGCATTAACTGCTTGCTCACCGCAAGTGTTAAGGGGTGCAGCCTGGTGCCCGATCCTCCTGCCAGTATTATGCCTTTCATTTAGTATATTTTTCGAGGTACCAGCGTATGGTTTTCTCAATACCCGATTCAAAATTCTCATCGGCCTTCCAGCACAGTTGAGATTCCAGTTTGGTGGCATCTATCGCATAGCGCTGGTCGTGCCCCGGCCTGTCTTTTACAAAAGTGATTAACCGGGTGTAACTCTCGCCGTTTTCACGTGGAACCAGTTTATCAAGAATTTCAGAAATCTTCTGGGCAATGTAGATGTTCTCGCGCTCATTGCGGCCGCCAATATTATAAGTCTCCCCAAATTTGCCATTTTTGAGTACCAGGTTGATGCCTTTGCAATGATCTAAAACGTATAACCAGTCCCTTACATTCTTGCCGTCTCCATAAATGGGAATGGACTCTTCTTTAAGGGCGGTTCGTATAATAGTGGGAATAAGTTTTTCATCGTGTTGATGAGGTCCGTAATTATTAGAGCAGTTGGTGGTCAAAACCGGCATCCCATAGGTATGAAAATAACTGCGCACCAGAAAATCTGAAGCTGCTTTTGAAGCCGAATACGGACTATTTGGCGCATACGGGGTTTCTTCGGTGAACAAACCTTCAGCTCCCAGGGTTCCATAGACCTCATCGGTAGAAACATGAAGGAATTTTGCATCGCTGTACTCTTCCTTCAGTTCAAATGGGCCATTCATCCAGAGGTTGTAAGCGGTTTGCAGCAGGTTGAAAGTCCCGTTGATGTTTGTTTCAACAAAAGCCGCAGGATTCAGGATTGAATTATCTACATGAGATTCGGCTGCAAAATTTATCACCCTTGAAAAATGGTATTTTTCAAACAGGTTTTTCACCAGCTCCTTGTCTCTAATATCCCCTTTTACGAAGGTATAGTTCTCGTGGCCGTCTACCTCCAGGTTGTCGAGACTTCCGGCGTAGGTGAGCAGGTCGAGGTTGACAATGTGTGTATCTTTATCCTGAATAAAAAGATTGATGTAATTGGAACCTATAAAACCGGCCCCACCGGTGACAAGCGTGTATTGTTTATCGTTCATTTAAGCTTTCTCTTTTTTAGGTTCTTTCTCTTTTTCGGATACCTTCGGAACTTCAAATATTTGTTCCAGGATTTTTTCAGTAATGAGATAGGTAGGTTTCACACCTGTAGTTCCAAGTCCGCCCGAAGCCAGCGTGCTTCCTGTTTCCAGCGGATTATCTGAAGCGTAATAGGCATATCTTACCTTCACGTCTTCACTGATGTTTTTTCTCAACCTAGCCGCAGCCTGCACCGCCTTTTGATAATGCGCACCTTCCATCTCAAGCCCCACAACGTTCCAGGTAGACTCGTGGAAGAATTTTAAAATGTCTTTATTCTGAAGGGAAGTTCCCAACACCGTGATCATAGAACCATCGCAAACATGAATGCCATTACCTTCAAGGTCTTCTTTTGAAAGTTCGTTGTGAAAAGGATAGTTATCGGCTGTACCTTCAAAAAGGTGGGCGGTTGGGATCATGATATCGCCTTTGCCTCCTACCAGGATCCCGGCTTTCCCCATAATAGAGATTGAAGCAACATTGAGGTGGATATTCCCCTGGTCTGACTGGTACGGTTTCAGCATTTCATCCATGGTTTCGTAGGCCTGCTCTCCAAAAGCGTAATCCATCACCATGATGACAGGTTTGTCTTCGTCTTTTAGCTTTTTACCGGTTTTGAACTTCGGGTTTACCAGAGACATTTTTGCAGTGTCAAAGATCTGCACATCTATGTTTGCCCCGCTGGTGTCTTCAATGAAAATCATACCTTCAGAAACAGCATTTTTCATCACCTTCATTCTTAGCTGCCCATTGGCATTGTTGCTAAGATCTTCATAGATTCCGAAGAGCGATTTCTTCTTGAGCTCGGGTTTTAGAGCTTCCGAAGCATAAAGCGTATTCATCACGCTGTGCATGTTGGCGCTTATGATGTGCAAAGGACGGTTCATCAGGTTCTTTTCCAACAAAACTTCCTTTACCTTATTTGCCCATATCTCCCCGTGTATGTGGTGGCCCAGTCTTTCGCGAAGCACGGGGCTAAAGGTCACGATGCGTTTGTTGTTGTTGAGCATTTCATCAAGAGCGAGTTTGCCCAAAAAATAGATGATGTGCAGGAACCTTTCGGGACTGGACGGGGTGCTAAAAAGGGGATAAATGGTGGTCACTTCCCTAAAGGTGCGGCCAAGTATATTTGCCGTGTGGGTAAGCGCGACTTCCCTTTGCGCCTGGGTTAGAGGTTCTTTTTGGGTCACCGCAACCTCCAGTTTTTGCCAGTCACGAGATACTTCCCCTTCTTCATCTATAAGCACCCGTCTCATAATTTTGTGGGATTCGATAAAAAGGAATGTAAGGTGGGTAAGGATGTCATAAATTTCTGAACGTCCGCGGGTGATCTCAATATTCATTTGTTCCTCATCTATCCTGTAGCAGTTGCGGCGCCTTTTTGGCGGAACTATAGGTTTAAAATGAGAATTGCCGTAGCCTTCATCGCTGGTGAGGTTGATAAAGCGACATTCTTCAAGGCCAAGCGGAAGCCTGTCCATGACGTACAGAAGTCCGTTAAGCTCAACTTTTTCTTCGGCTACAGAACCGTATATTTCAGGACGAAGAATCAAAAGAGCTTCACGCAGGGTTTCCCCCGAGACTCCCATAGGCTTGTAGAACCCCCTGTTAAAAAGGTGGCGCATGGTAATGTACATGCGTTCTATGGCGTTGGAGCTTTCCTGAGCCCTTGTGCGTCCCTGTAATTTCAAATTACCCATAATTTATTTAGTGTTTTTTATTTTTTCCAGGAATCCTGCAATCTTGCGATCGTTTGAGAGCCTGGGTAGTTTATTTTGTCCGCCCAGTTTGCCTATGGATTTCATGTATTGCTGAAAACCATTTTCGGGTACTGTGCTAATTTTTAATTGCTGAAGGATCTTGCCTTCAATCAAATCCAGATAATACGAATTTTGCTGCTGAAGCGATTTGTCTAATGCCGAAGCAAAAGTATCAAGACTGGCAGGTTCTTCTTCAAATTCTATGAACCATTCGTGGTACGGCAGCTGGTTCCCTTCGGGCGTGATTTGAGGTGCCACGGTGAATTCGCTGATCTTTACCGAAGTACCGGCCGTAGCTTCCTGCATGGCCTGCTCTACTTCTTTGGCAATCACGTGCTCTCCAAAAGCCGAAATAAAATGCTTTATCCGCCCTGAAACGATCAGCCTGTATGGTGCCAGAGAGGTAAACTGGATGGTATCTCCCAGGTTGTAAGCCCATAGGCCTGCCGTGGTAGAAATGATCATAACATAATTCACGCCTATTTCTACTTCGCCAATGGTGTACCGCCTCGGATTTTCAGAATAAAATTCATCGGCCTTTATAAACTCATAGAAAATCCCCGAGTTGAGCAGGAGCAGCATGCCTTTTTCATCCTGCCTGTCCTGGTAGGCAAAAAATCCTTCGGAAGCGGGGAATAGTTCAATACTGTCTACTTTCCTGCCAATAAGGCTTTCAAATTTTGCGCGGTAAGGTTCAAAGTTAACCCCCCCATAGATGAAAAGGTTGAAATTAGGGAAGATCTCCCCTACTTTTTTCCCGGTACGTGCCTGCAGCCTTTCAAAATACATTTGCACCCATGAAGGTATCCCGCTAATAACGCTCATATCTTCCTTCAGGGTTTCATCGACTATTGCTTCAACTTTGGTTTCCCAGTCTTCAATGGTATTGGTTTCCCAGGAAGGCATACGGTTGCGTTGCAGGTATCCGGGAACGTAATGTGCTGCAATTCCGGAGAGCCTGCCAAGTTTAATGCCGTTTTTCTCATCCAGTTCGGGGCTTCCCTGTAGAAAGATCATTTTTCCGTCTACAAAATCGGCTTTTCCCGTGTCATTGATGTAGCACAAAATGGCATTTCGCGCTGCATCTATGTGTGTGGGCATAGACTCTTTGGTAAGCGGGATATATTTTGCCCCACTGGTAGTACCTGATGTCTTGGCGAAGTAGATAGGTTTGCCCGGCCAAAGAATGTCTTTCTCGCCTGCAACTACCTTTTCTACATAGGGTTTTAGCTCTTCATAATCTCTAACCGGCACACGAGCGGCATATTCCCTGTAGCTGGAGATGTTCTTAAAGCCGTGATCTTTTCCAAATTCGGTATTGGCAGCTTTCTTTAAGAGCTGCTCAAAAACCCTTTTTTGGGTCTCTACCGGGCGTGTGGCCCAGGAATCGATTTGGCGCCGAATGTAGGCTGCGAATATTTTAGCTGCAAATGATTTTACTGACATACTTTTTATTCAAAATCTATAAAATCTGTGGGATTTACAGGGCGGCCTTCGCTCCAAAGTTCAAAATGCAGGTGCGGCCCGGTGGAATATTCACCCGTAGAACCTGCCGTGGCCACAACCTCTCCCTTCAACACCCTGTCTCCCTGCTCTTTGGTGAGCGATGAGTTGTGTTTGTAAATGGAAATAAGGCCGTAGCTGTGTTCTATGATAATCACGTTTCCTGTCTCTGCCGTCCAGCCCGAAAAAATCACAGTACCATCGGCTACAGATTTTACCGGGGCGTTGTGAGAGGCTACAATATCTACCCCAAAATGTTTGTCTTTGATGTTATATCCTTCCGAAAACGGCCCTTTTAAAGGCGGGAATAAGGCGTAATTGGCCCTGGAAGTAGCAGTTTCCAGGAAGTTGTACTTATCTTCCTGCACTACGGTTTCCCTAAGCAGGCTATCTTCTTTTGAGGGCTTCAGGTCTACCTCATCTGCGCTTAGCCGCTGAGCTTCCATAAGCGAATCCCTGTTGAACTCAGCAGGTTTAACATCTCCCGACAGAACTCGTTTTATAGATCCCAGATATTGATTATTCAGCTCCACCACAGTCTGGAGCGAATCAGTTTTGTAGGCAAGCTGCAAAGCCCTTTGCTGCAGCTCGGTTGAAGAATAGCCGGGAATATATTCCCTTAGTCCTGTAAATGCAATGAGCAGGGTTGTGCCTGCAATCAACAAAATTGCTGAAAGTGTCACTACCACAAATACGTTGAGACGGGTAAGCTTAAAAGACAACTTTTCTTCAAAAGTGTCTTCATTGAGAATTACAAGCCTGTATTTATGCAGGAGCTTTTGCCTGAAATTTCTTTTATGTTCGGTGTTCTTGGTCATATTTACAGCCTAAGGCAAAGATATAATAAAGATATTTAGATAGGTTTTATCCCCTCATAAACAAATGAATTAAAGTTTTATTACTAACTTTGCCACATTAAATTGATTATTATGAGTGCAGTTTTTATACCATTGCAGATTGGGGCACCACAAATCATACTAATTGTGGTTGTTGTGCTGTTGTTGTTTGGAGGAAGAAAGATCCCTGAACTTATGAGAGGACTGGGTAGCGGAATTAAAGAATTTAAAGACGCTTCTAAAGATGATGCTCCCGCTAATAAACCAGAAGAAGACAAGAAGAGATTATAACAATCTCTGGAATAAGACACAAAAAAACCCAACTCGCGTTGGGTTTTTTTGTGTCCTGACTTCTTGTTACTTAATCTCTGCCGATTTAAGGATAGCTTCCAGTTCCATCATATTTTCCCTTTTTCGTGCTGAAGGTGAGAAAGCAAAGCCCTCTAAGACAACATACCTGTCATTCTCTTCATCCAGTACAGCGTAATTTATAAATGGGCCGCCCATAAAATCTCCTCTTACTTCCCAGATCCCTTTTGACTCCCAGGCGAATTTACCGTCAATTTGAGATTCAAAAAGATATGGCGCATAAGCCGATTCTGTGACCATATAGCTGCCGTCAACCCTTCCGGGAATGTGGGTTTGCCCAATAGAGTCGCGCATCTCAATAATGTTGCCCACTATATTGGTGTCTTTTTCAATGACATGCCTTGGAACTTCATACACCAGGATCTCCATGCTCCCGGTAGGTATGTCTTTCCTGATCCAGAAAAAATCATCGGTTTCCTTGGCGTATCGGTATGCTGTGGGGAACTTTAAAGAAACACCCAGCTGCTCTTCCAGCTTTTCATCGCTTTTCAGGGATTTTTTGATGCGCCGCTGCTGCTCGGTAAGTTCTGTTCTCTTAAAGGTAGAAATTATTTTTTCAGCATTTTCTTCAATTAAAGAGATGATCTGTTCATTGTTCTCCCCTGTGATAAAAATGCCTTTTTGTGGCCGTGCATAAGCATTATCGGCCATTTTTATTGCCGGCTCCTGCCCTTTTTGGATGTGTAAAAATATCCTGTTCTTTCTTGCAAAACCCTGATAAGCTTCAGGTGGCATCTGGCTTAAGGAAAATAACGGCTCTTCCTGAGGCAAACCGTCTACGGGGGCGGCGAGATGTCGTCTCACGGCTTCCCCTACTTCTCCTGTCCACAGGTCATTTTCCATAATAACGCTGAGGTTATTGATGTTTCCGGAGGAATTGGCGACCACTACAGGATCTTCTTTGCCATTACCACAGCTGGTTAAAACAAAAAGAACGGAAAAAAAAGCGAAGAAATTTTTCATAGATCGAATTTAAGCGGGCGCATTACCCGTCTGAGAGTTTAAGTTTCATTCCGGGTTTTAGCCGGTTGCTGTTCATATTATTCAGGCTCTTTATTTGTTTTACAGTAACGCCCGGAAATTTCTTGGAAATGCTCCAAAGGGAATCCCCGTGCTTTACCGTATAAGTCTTTACAGAAGAAGAATTATCGGCTGTAGCCGAATTTTTCCGCGGATAAATCAGCAGTCTTTGCCCTATTCGCAAATTATTGCTCCTCAGGTTGTTCCATCGCTTTATCTGGCTGACTCCCACTCCATATCTTTCTGCTATTTTTCCGAGGTAATCTCCACGCCTCACCCTGTACCTTAAGGTAGATTCGGGTTGTGTGAGCCCGGGTAAAGCCTCTTCTTTCTTTTCTTCAAGTGCCTGGGCATACCCGTAAATCGCCTCTTCATTGTTCACAAAGAGCCCGGTTTTGTTTCGGGGTAACCTAAGGGAGTATTTTTCGTCTTCCACAAAAGGGATAACATCAAGCTTGTAGCTGGGATTAAGGAACTGCAGCATTTCTTTTTCTACGCCGGTGACCTGTGAAATTTGCTCAAAAGTGAGCATCTTCTTTGGGTGAATGGTATCAGTTTCAAAATAAGTGGTTCTTGGGTGAGGAGGCTGAAAACCGTGTTCTTCGGCATATTCAAAGATGTACATGGTAGCCAGGAAGGCAGGCACATATCCTGCTGTTTCACGTGGAAGATAAGGCCTAAGGTTCCAGTAATTGGTAGAACCTCCGCTACGCCTTATGGCTTTGGAAACATTTCCCGGGCCCGAGTTGTAAGAAGCCAACACAAGGTCCCAGTCTTCAAAAACCCGGTAAAGGGTAGAAAGATATTGAGCCGCCGCTTCGGTAGACATGATAGGGTCCATTCGTTCATCTACATAGGAGCTCACATCAAGGCCGTGCATTTTACCCGTCGCAAACATGAACTGCCACAGCCCTGTTGCGCCCACGCGAGATCTCGCACGCGGATTAAGCGCCGATTCCACAATGGCCAGGTATTTTATTTCAAGCGGGATATTGTATAGGTCAAGCTTCTGCTCAAAGAGGGGAAAATAATAAGTGCTTAAAGCCATTAACCGCTCCATCCCCTTTTTGTTTCTCTTGAGGTAAGACTTGATCACATTCTCAAGCAAAGGGTTGTATTCAACGTTAAAAGGGGTCTTGGCATTCAGCTTTTGCAGCCTTAACTTTAAAGTATCGGTAGGTAGATCATCAAAAACTACCTCGCTGTACTCCTGATTTAGCAGGGAGTCTTTCAAATCCATGTACAAACTGGATTCAAACAACTCCTGCTGCCACAAAGAATCTATGGCAGCAGCACCTGCGTCGTCTAAAAGGGCAAAAACAAGGGAGTCTTTGATGATCTTATGTACCGGGACCCTGTTTGCAAGGTCTACGTCATCGCTATCGAGTAGAAGGAAGAAGTCCTGTTCGGGAAGCCTTATGGTATCGCCGGTTTCTTTGTTCTCCTGTCCATCCACATTCTTTTCCCCTTCTTTTTTGTTTTGGGCAAAAGCAGCTACAGACATGAGTAGCATTAAAAATGGCAAAATTTGTTTCATCATAAAGTCATTTCTCAAAAAACAGTACTTTTTTCCTTCAATTATCGTACCTCTTTATTTTTTTAACGCTTCAATTCCCGGTAAACTTTTTCCTTCCAGCATTTCCAGCATGGCGCCACCGCCTGTAGAAACGTAGCTTACCTGGTCTTCAAGGCCAAATTGTTTAACCGCAGCAACAGAATCTCCTCCCCCTACAAGTGAGAAGGCGCCTTTTTTGGTAGCGGCAGCAATATGCTCTCCCACAGCAATGGTTCCCTTGGCAAAAGGCGGCATTTCAAAAACACCCATTGGGCCGTTCCACAAGATGGTTTTTGATTCTTCAAGAATTTGTCCGTACTTCTTCACGGTGTCGGGGCCTATGTCAAGTCCCATCCAGCCATCAGGAATATCGTTAACCGAAACAATTTTGGTGTCGGCTTCTTCCGAAAAAGAATCGGCTACTACCGCATCAACGGGCAGGTGAATCTTTACTCCTTTTTCTTCGGCTTTTCTAAGAATTTCAAGTGCCAGTTCCAGTTTATCGTCTTCAACCAGAGAATTTCCGATGCTTCCGCCCTGGGCTTTAGTGAAAGTATATGTCATTCCGCCGCCAATGATCAGGTGGTCGATCTTGTCCAGGATATTCTCAATCACAGTGATCTTGGTAGATACTTTGGCACCACCCAAAACTGCAGTCACCGGTTTTTCAGAATTCCCCAATACTTTTTCAAGACTGTCAATTTCCTTGGCGAGCAACGCTCCCAAACATTTATCTTCAAAATAATTAGCCACGATAGTGGTAGAGGCATGTGCACGATGTGCTGTTCCAAAGGCATCATTTACGTAAATGTCTCCCAGGGCAGACAGTTTTTTTGCAAATTCTTCATCGCCTTTTTCTTCTTCCGCGTGAAAGCGCAGGTTTTCAAGCAATAATACCTCCCCGGGTTTAAGCGCTTTTGCAGCCTGTTGTGCCTTTTCACCAACAGATTCATCTACAAATTTCACTTGGGTCCCAAGAATTTCTGAAGCCTTACTAACTATATGCTGCAGGGAATTCTTCTTATCAACTCCTTTTGGACGCCCCAGGTGAGACATAAGAATAGCGCTGCCGCCATCTTTCAAAATTTTATCTATGGTTGGTTTTGCGCCCTCAATTCGGCTGGTATCACCAACCTCCTGTTGTTCGTTTAGAGGAACGTTGAAATCTACCCTTATCAGGGCTTTTTTATCCTTAAAATTATAGTCATTAATAGTTTTCATACAGCTGATTTTAGCTTAAATTAAATAATTCTCTAAGATATAAAAGTGTGAAGAAATTTTATCTTTGCTTATGCTATTTTCTGAAGTTTTAGGCCTTCCGCACATAAAGAATCACCTTACCACAACGGTAGATAACAACCGGATTCCTCATGCCCAGTTATTTGTAGGTTCTTCGGGCAGCGGAACGCTTCCCATGGCAATTGCCTACGCCCAATACGTGCTTTGTCAAAACACCAATGCCGAGAATAATACCGGAAATGACTCCTGTAACCTGAAAATGAACAGGCTGTCGCACCCCGATCTACATTTTGCTTACCCTGTAGCCAATAACGACAAGGTAAAAAAGAATGCCGTTTCTTCTCATTTCACAGAAGAATGGCGGCAATTTGTAGCACAGGAACCTTACGGAAACCTCTTTGACTGGTACCAAAAGCTGGGAATTGAGAACAAACAGGGAAAAATAGGTGTAGATGAAGCCCAGGATATCGTAAAATCCCTCTCCCTTAAGTCTTACGAGGGCGGCTACAAAGTGATGATCATCTGGATGGCCGAAAAAATGAACGACAGCTGCGCCAACAAATTGCTGAAGCTTATAGAAGAACCGCCTCAAAAAACCCTTTTTCTGCTGATTACTGAAGAAGAAGAGAGCATCATTCAAACCATAAGGTCCAGATGTCAAATTCTGCATTTCCCGCCAATCAATGAAGCTGTAATAGCCGAAGGCCTTGTGCAAAGGGAAAACTGCGATCGTGCCAAAGCCCTCACCATTGCCCACCGCGCCAACGGCAACTTCAACAATGCGCTGCACATCCTCAAACAACATTCTGGCGACGAGCAGTTTGAAGAATGGTTTATTTCGTGGGTGAGAACCGCTTTTAAGGCCAAAGGCGACAAAACCGCCCTCTCAGACCTGCTCGCCTGGAGCGAAATGATCGCAGGGACGGGAAGGGAAGTACAAAAGAAATTCCTGCTCTTTTGTATGGATTTCTTCAGGCAGGCCCTCATGTACAACTACAAGGCAAAAAACCTGGTTTTTTTGGAACCCCAAACCAGCGGATTCAAATTAGAGAAATTTGCTCCTTTCATTACCGGGAACAACATTACCGGGATCACCAGAGAACTCGAAGATGCCATGTACCACATCGAAAGGAACGGAAATGCCAAGATCATTCTCACAGATCTTTCCATAAAACTCACCCGACTCATTCACAAAAATTAGTGCATTATGGACAATTTTATCCCAAACATCCCGGTCTATTTGATTCTCATATTCACCATCATCACCTTTCTACAATCGGGTCTTGATAAATTGTTCAACTGGAGCGGCAACTACGAGTGGCTTACCGGTCATTTTAAAGGCACTTTCATGGGAGGAATGGTCTCTCTGCTCCTGGGCATCATCCTGGTGCTCGAAATCATAACAGGGCTGGTGGCATTGGTGGCCATATTTACCCTAAACAATGATCCGGCACTGGCACTTTGGGCACTGGTCCTGGCTGCCATTACCCTTCTCATGCTGCTATTTGGGCAAAGAGTGGCAAACGATTACGCCGGTGCGTTTACCATTGTTGGTTATTTCATGGTCATTATCTTCGGGATCTTTCTGGTTACCGCATAAAAAAACTGCCTTAAAAGCACATTTCTCTTAAGGCAGCCTCTTTTAATTCCTGAAATATTTTACTCGGTCACGGCAGCATCTTCCTGCGTAACCCCTCTGCTTTCGTTAAGCTCGGTTAAAATCTCCTGGGTAATATCAAGCCCTTCTTTGGCATACATGATATTAGCCGATTCATTTGACCCGAAGATGTAAGTGTAGTTGTTTTCTTCGCCATAAACTTTTACAAAATCTTTCACTTTTGTGATAAGCGAATCAATCACCTGGTCTCCCTCCTGTCTCAACTGCCCGCTTCTCATTTGCTGTTGCTGCTGAAGCATTTGTTGCTTCCTCATCAATTCCTCCTGTGCTGCCTGCCTTTCAGCTTCAGACATTGTTGCCGCGTTATCCCTAAAGGCCATTACTTCCTGCTGAAATCCCTGTGCAGCCGAATCAAGTTCTTTTTTCAGGCTTTCTGACCTCTGGTTGAAATCTGCTTCCACTTCTTTCATTTCTGAATACTCCTGAATAAGAACAGTAGTATCTACATAAGCGGTTTTGTCATTATTGCATCCGGTGAATATCGCTCCCAGTGAAAGGGCTAATAATAATTTTTTCATGTTGAAGTTTGTTTAGTTTCGCCGCAAAAGTAAGAAAGCATTTCCATTCCTTATCGAAAATGCCAGATTTCTGAAGCAATAAAATAAATAAATGGTTATGTGAAATAAAATTTAAAAAAGTTATCAAAAATGGCTTTTTTAGAAGGTATTTATTGGCTGCAGACTCAAAAAGACGACCTCCAACATCATCTTCCGAAGAAAACGCTCTTAAATCGCTTTAAAATGCGGTTTTAGTGTTTTTTTCTGAAGAAGTACGCCACCGAAGAATAGTTTCCTGAAGATTTAGCCTTAAAATTGGATACAGCACCATTCCAAACCGCTTTCAGTACATTTGAAGAACCTGAAGCATATTTTTCAGAAAGCAGGCTTACATAAAATGAATCGAAAAAAAGCCCTTTTTGAGTGTTAAGCAAAAACCCCGCTGCATTAAAAATCTTTTTCATCGCTGAAGGGGAAAAATGATATAGGTGACGCGGCACATCAAAAGCCGCCCAATCTTCTTTATATTTTTCTGCATCGTAACTTTTAAAATTTGGTACGGCAATAATGAGGAGCCCGTCGGGTTTTAATAATCTGTGCAATTCCTCAATCTGTTCTTCAAGATGCGGCACATGTTCCAGAACATGCCACATGGTGATTACATCAAATTTTTCTGAAGCAAACAAAGAGGTTTCTTCCTGCAACTCCACTCCTTTTTTTAAAGCCAGTTCGCGAGCCCCGGGATTGGGTTCAGATCCAAAAACCTTCCACCCCCTGTTTTTGCCCGCGAGTAAAAAATCTCCCGTTCCGGCACCAATATCCAGAACTTTTAACTCTCCCGACTTTTCATTAGCTATCCAATTCAATTTCCTGGAAAGCATCATGTTTTTTACCTGCTGATAAACCTTATCGAAAATTCCCTTTTTTGAATCGGTATGGGAGATATACTTTTCACTCTTATAATAATCGGGCAAACGATCAAGATCGGGTCTTGGAAAAGTTGCTAAAAGATCGAGGCCTTTTGCTTTTCTCAACTCAAAAGACTCCCCGCTTACCGTATGGTCTTTGCATACAAATTCAGGTTGATCAGAAAAAATTAGTGGCAACATTGAAAGTTTTTAGAAGATGTTCCACGTGGAACGATTAAGATTTACCGCCCCATATATACCAGTAAAACCGAAATGTCATTCGGGCTCACCCCGCTAATCCTGGAAGCCTGGGATACCGAGGTGGGTTTGACTTTTTTCAGTTTTTCACGGGCTTCATAAGACATAGATTTGATCCTGGAATAATCAAAATCATTCGGGATTTTGATTCCTTCCAACCTGTGAAGTTTGTCGGCATTGTTCTTTTCCTTTTCAATATATCCTGAATACTTCACCTGAATTTCGGTTTGCTCCAGCACTTCTTCTCCCAATTCATTTTCCTGAATATATTCCTCTACTCCGCTAAAATTCCGGATATCCTGCATGTCAATATTCGGCCTTGAAAAGACTTTAAAGATCTTATCACTTTGCTTCATGGGTGCCGAATTATTTTTCTCCAAAACAACATTTGCTTCTTCAGGCACAACGCTGGTGTCTTTCAAAAATTCAACAAAAGCATGTGATTTGGATTTCTTCTCCTCCATCTTCTGAAGCCTATTTTCCGAAGCCAGTCCTATTTTATAAGATTTCTCGGTAAGCCTGAAATCTGCATTATCCTGTCTTAACAGGGTGCGATATTCAGCTCTTGAAGTAAACATACGGTATGGCTCTTCGGTACCTTTTGTAATAAGATCGTCTATAAGAACCCCAATATAAGCTTCGCTGCGCTGCAGGATAAATTCCTCTTTTTCCTGCACTTTTAAAGCAGCATTGATACCGGCGATCAAACCTTGTGAACCTGCTTCTTCATAACCTGTGGTCCCGTTGATTTGTCCGGCAAAATAAAGTCCGCTCACCAGTTTCGTTTCCAGGGTATGTTTTAGCTGCGTGGGTGGGAAATAATCGTATTCAATGGCATAACCCGGCCTAAAAAATTTGACATTTTCAAATCCGGCGACTGAACGCAGAGCTTTAAACTGCACATCTTCGGGCAGCGAAGTTGAGAATCCGTTGATGTACATTTCCACCGTATTCCAGCCTTCTGGTTCTATAAAAAGCTGATGCCTGTCTTTATCGGCAAAACGATTGATCTTATCTTCGATTGAAGGGCAATACCGCGGACCAATACTTTTGATCCTTCCATTAAACATTGGGGAACGATCAAAGCCTTCCTTTAAAAGATCATGCACCTCGGGGGAGGTATAAGACATATAACAGGATCGTTGTTTTGAGAGGGGTTTTGTTTCGTCAAGATATGAGAATTTAGCCGGTACATCATCGCCCGGCTGCTCAATCATTTTTGAATAATCTAAAGATCTTCCATCAACACGCGGCGGAGTTCCGGTTTTCATTCTTCCGGCTTCAAATCCTAACTGAACCAATTCTTCGGTAATTCCCGTAGCTGCCCTTTCTCCTGCTCTACCACCTCCAAATTGTTTTTCACCAATATGAATAAGTCCGTTTAAAAAAGTACCATTGGTAAGGATGACAGACTTCGCTTTAATCTCAATTCCCAGGGAAGTTTTTACTCCTACAACTTTATCAGCTTCAATAAGGAGCCCCGACACCATCTCCTGGTAAAAATCGAGGTTAGCTGTGGCTTCCAGCCTAAGGCGCCAATGTTCGGCAAACATCATTCGGTCGCTCTGCACCCTGGGACTCCACATAGCAGGCCCTTTAGATTTATTGAGCATCTTGAACTGTATCGCGCTGGTGTCACTTACCAAACCGCTATAGCCTCCAAGTGCATCAATCTCCCGAACAATCTGACCTTTTGCGATCCCGCCCATTGCAGGATTACAGCTCATTTGCGCAATATTCTGCAGGTTCATGGTCACCAATAGCGTGCTGCAACCCATGTTGGCTGCGGCCGCTGCGGCCTCACTCCCGGCATGGCCGGCCCCTACAACTATAACATCATATCTTTCCTGAAACATATATTCTCTTCTATTGTTCCACGTGGAACATTTCCATTTTTTCCTCTTCTTTTCGTCGCATTAACTGCTCTTCATCTTTAGATTTATCTTTGTACCCGCAGAGGTGCAGCACCCCGTGTATCACAACTCTTTGAAGTTCCTCCTCAAAAGCAACATTATATTCCCCTGCATTCTCCCTTACCCTTTGAGTACTTATAAAAATATCACCGTTTAAAATATTTCCAACTGAGGTATCAAAACTTATAATATCGGTAAAAGTATCGTGATCGAGATACTTCCGGTTTATCTCCAAGAGGTAATCGTCATCACAGAAAATAAAACTGATCTCGCCGGTCTTTTTTCCTTCGGAAGCAATCACCCTTTTAATCCAGTTTTCAAAACCTGAAACATCCTTCAGCTCGAAGTCATTTTCAGAATAAAAATTAATTATCTCTTCGTTCAAAATATTCTTTTACTTTCAGTTTATAAACGGGGCGCAAAGGTAAGCTTTGTCGGTTTAAAATTTCAGTCGCATTAAAATATTCTTTAGCCCGTTCCCTTAAGGCCTTAGTCTCATTAATAAGCTCTTCCTTACCGGTCGTGGATTCCCTTTCGGGTTTCCTGTCCTGCTCAATTTTTGCCCGCTCCAATTCCAGCAATTTGTGTTCCAATTCCTGCATGCGCCGCAACACATCTTCATCGAAACCTTTTTCCAGAAGTTGCTTCTCAATTTGTTCCATTTCCTTCTTTGCCCCATTCCCTCCAGCATTCTTCCCCTCCTTCCGAAGTTGCTCTTCCAGCGCCCTCCTCAGCTTTTGTTGTTCCTGGAATATCCTGAACAACTCCCCACTCTCTGCTTCCCCGGCTTCTCCTTCTTTGCCGTCCTTGTTCTGCCTGCCTTTTTGCATCTGCTCTCCCATCTCTTCGTTTAGCTCCTTCTGTTTCTGGATTATGTTCTGCAACTGCCCATCCTGGCCGTCACCACCTGAAGGTGAAGCCTGTAACATATCCTGAATGTTCTCCAGAATGTCACTTAGTAAGTAGGCCAAATCGTTAGCCCCGGTGATGACGTACTGCTGACTGCTAAGGCCTCTTCTAAGGTCATTTTGTGCAAGCCGCTCCAGGCTTTGATCAAGGCTGTAATCAACATCAATGAGCTTTTTTGTGATAGGTTCACTTATCATTTCATTGCGCAGGGCAAGGGCGTACAAGCTGTCATCTACATGCTTAAAATTCTCCCTGAGTAGATCCTGCCGCCTAATTTTTTTTGCAAAAGACGCATTGTCCATACCCGAATCTTTGAAATCTTTCATGAGCTCTTCCTGCCCAAAAGAAAAGGTGACCAGGTTATCCAGGATCTGCCGCAACATGCTCACATCTTCCTGCATTTGTTGCATCTGCCCCTGCTGCATTTGTTGCTGCATTTTCTGGCTCATTTTTCGCAGCTCTTCTGCAGCCTTTTTCTGCTCTTTTTTGGCCCCTTCCCTATCCTGTTTTTCCAGGGCTTGCTTTGCCTTCTCCTGGCTCTCCTTTACACCTTGCTGTTCATTTCTATTTTCAGGAATTTCCAGTGGTTTCTTTAAAGCCCGGTTTTCCTTTAACAGCTCTTCAACTTCTTTAAAAAGCTCATTTGTCTCCTGCGAAATCGAATCTTGTGAGGCTCCTGGATTCTCTTCAGAAATTTCCGACAATTGTTCCTGTTCCCTGGCAAGCTCCTCAAGTTCTTCAGCGATTCGAGCCGATTTCTCCTGAACATAATATTTCCTGGTGAGTTCCAGCAGTTGCTCAAGGCTGCGCTCCTGGTTCCGGGATTTTTTTGATAGCTCCTGAAGTTTTTCCTGCAAGCCTTCTTTCTGAATCTTTTCCGAATACTTCTCAAGTTCTTCCAGCAAGGCTTCATTTTCCTCCAGTTCCTTTTTCCTGTTTGAAAGCCGTTGTTCCAGTTCTTTTTTGAGATCCTCATTTTGAGGACTCGCTTCTTCCTGAAGGTTGCGTTTCAGTTTTTCAGTAAAATTCTCCATCAGGCGGTTTTGCTGTTTTTGCCTTTCCAAAAAATTCTGAAGCTTCTGCCGGTCATTGTAATTAAGCTCCTGCTTCTCCTTTTCCAGCCTTGACAGCTCCTCCAGTTCCTCTTCCGAAAATTGCATTTTTTCAAGGGAACCGTCAATTCCTTCTATTGCCTGCCGCTGTTCCTGCAGCCTTTCCTGCTTTTCTTCCCTGCCTGTCTTCTTTCGATAGTTAAAAAGTCGGCTTTTTGTGCTTTTATAACCATTAAATACATCATTATCAACAACTTCAAAGTAAAACTGATATGATTTTCCTTCTTCAAGAGCCAGCGTATCAGGAAAAATACTCACAAATTCGCCAACATTCCCCTTTCCGTGCGGAAGGCGTACTTTTTTTCCCCTTTTTGACACTTCTGTTTCCTGAATGACCATATTTACTTCGGAAATACCGTAATCATCAGAGAACTTTCCGAAGAAATACTGAAGATCGGGTTCCAGCGAATCTGTTTGATGTTCCAGCTGAAGTTCGGGAAATTCATCTTTTACACTTTCAATCTTATAACTCAGGTTCTCAAAATCCTTAACCTGCTCATTCGAGCTGCTTATTTGATAATCTACGGAAGTACTTATATTCTTCTTTAGCTGAAACAAATTTCCCTTTTTCTGAAAGTTATAAAGGCTGTCTTTTATTCCCATTTTTACCCTGGAGGTCGCAGAGGTTTCCACCTCCCACTTCACCAGAGTTCCTTCGGGAACAGTGGCGTTTCCGGTTCCTTCAATAACCTCCTCTCCTAAGCCCGTATGGGCAGGATATTCAAGAATCATCTTTAAATTCCGCATTTTTGGGACCTCTACAACAACTACCTTATAATTTACCGACCTAACTTTATTGGCCGACAAGTTGAAGGTAAAGGATTGCTGCGCCGGCTCAAAGCTGTACTCAAACAGCCCGGGGGAAACGCGCTTCATAAAATAATTCTGCCCATCATAATTCACAGAAACATCTTGCGGAACCATTCTCCCACTGGTACTTACTTTTATGGTGAGGGCTTCATTTTCCCTAATTTGTAACTGCTCATTATAAAGCTGAAATGAAAATGGCGCCGGCGGCTCGTAGGCAGTTTTATAATTCACCACCCTTTCATAACTGCCCGAGAAAACTTCGGCCCTGCCCGAAATCATCAGCAAAAGAATTATGATAAGCGGAATGGCGGCATACTTCAAATACGGAAGGTTCTTCTTAAAATCGATTGCCATGCTGAAAGGCACCGGCTTCAGTTGGTTCGCCTTTTGATCTATGGAAGCAATTAAAAGATCGCTCTTTTTGTCACTTTTGCTAAGCTGTAGCAGGTTGAGCAGCCTGTCACCCACTTCAGGAAAATACTTCCCTATAATTTGAGAAGCTTCGGTGTAACCAATTCCGCGGGAGATTTTGAACAACTTCAGCAACGGATAGGTAATAAACCTTCCGAAGAGAAAAATTTCTACCCCAATAAAGCTCCAGAACAAAATACTGCGACCGGTAGGATTGAGCCAAAACAGGTGCTCAATAAAAAGGGTTGCCAGAAAGTACAGCAGGCCAATGGCAACAAAAAAGATGAAACCCTTTACAAGTTCATTGAGATAGAACTTCCTTATAAAGGCCTCCAGCTTTTGTCTTAAGATCTCAAAATTGTCCATGCTCCTCCCCTTTTTTGAATCTTCTAAAATTACAATTAATTCGAGAATTTAAACAAACTTCCACATTTACAGTGCCATTTCGTGAACCTAAAGAATCCTTTATCTTTGCGCAATAAAACCAGCGTTATGTCTACAGAAAAAGTAAGAGTGCGTTTTGCACCAAGTCCCACGGGGCCGCTACACATAGGAGGAGTAAGAACTGCACTTTTCAACTACCTGTTTGCCAAAAAACACGGCGGAGATTTTATTCTGCGCATTGAAGATACAGACCAGGCCCGGTATGTTGAAGGTGCCGAAGACTATATTATAGAAGCCCTAAACTGGTGCAACATCCCCTTTGATGAAGGCCCCGGAAAAGAAAAAGATGCCGCGCCTTACCGCCAAAGCGAGCGCAAAGGCCTCTACCGGGAATATGCCGAAAAGCTCATAGCTTCGGGCAATGCCTACTACGCTTTTGATACTGCGGAAGAACTCGATAAACACAGGGAACAGCACGAGGCCGAAGGAAAAACCTTCATCTACAACTGGCACAACCGCCAAAAACTGAAGAATTCGCTTTCCCTTCCTGAAGCTGAAGTACAACAGAAAATTGAGGCCGGAGAAGCTTACGTGATCCGATTTAAAGCTCCCGAAAATGAAACCCTTCATCTCAAAGATGAAATTCGTGGGGAAATGACCATTGAAACAAAGATCCTTGACGATAAAGTCCTTTTTAAGAGCGACGGGATGCCTACCTATCACCTGGCCAATATTGTTGATGATCATTTGATGAAGATCACGCACGTAATTCGGGGGGAAGAATGGCTGCCATCTCTTGCCCTGCACGAGCTACTCTACCGCGCATTTGAATGGACCGCTCCAAAATTTGCCCACCTGCCCCTAATCTTAAAGCCCCAGGGCAAAGGAAAATTGAGCAAACGCGACGGCGATAAAATGGGCTTTCCGGTATTTCCGCTGGAATGGAAAGATCCAAAATCGGGTGATATTTCAAGCGGTTACCGCGAAGAAGGATATTATCCCGAAGCCGTTGTGAACATGCTGGCCCTTTTAGGCTGGAATGCCGGTGGCGGTACCGAAAAGGAGATCTACAGCCTCGAAGAACTCACACAAGCCTTTAGCCTGGAGCACGTTTCTAAGGGCGGCTCTAAGTTTGATCCCGAAAAAACAAAGTGGTTCCAGCATCACTACATGCAGGAAACAGCTAACGAAAAATTAGCCGCCGATCTTGTGGATCTTCTCAAAACAAAAGATATTTCCACGACTCCCGAATATGCCCGCCAAATTGTGGCACTTTTAAAGGAAAGAACCACCTTTTTAAGCGATTTTTGGAACCAGGGCAGCTACTTCTTCACTGCGCCCGAGAACTACGATGAGAAGGCGGTAAAAAAAGCCTGGAAAGAAGATACGCCGCAAATCCTTCAGCAGGTCATAGAAATATTAGAGAATACTGAAGATTTTTCTGCCGGAAATGTGCAGGACAGGGTAAAATCCTGGATCACTTCCGAAGGAATTGGCTTTGGAAAGGTGATGCAGCCCTTCAGGATCTCTCTGGTAGGCGCCATGCAGGGACCCGATGTTTTTGACATTGCAGCAGCTATTGGAAAAGAAGAAACCATAGCCCGCCTGCAAAAAGCAAAGCAGGAATTGTAAGCTTCAGAAATAACTTACTAAAAAGCCATTTTTGAGAGGTTTCAAAAATGGCTTTTTTTATGCTCGTTATTTTGGTTTAGCTAGAGGTAAAAAGTGACCCCTCCGGCAATAATGCTCATATTCCCTTTAAAAGAAGGAACCGAAGAATCTGTCTCCTGCAAATTCTCATCTTCGAGGCCTTTCAGGAAGTTGTTGAGGCCGTATTGATATTGGGCCCACAACTTTATAGACTCCCATCCACCACTTAATCCTATGGCCAGGTTAAAATTAAAGGTGGATACATTTTCAAGGTCTGTGGCAGTGATGTTATAATTTCCCACGTAGTAAAGCTCCTTGTCCTGCCTGGCCTCAAGCTTGCCATTCACCTGTACTACAGGCCCCGCCTCAATACTAAGGTAATGATCAATAAGTTTGTAGCTCGCAAAGAAGTTTCCCTGCACCCCAATCATGTTGTATTCTATAGGCTTGGTGGCAGCGGTTTCTTCGATCTTTTGACGCCCGTCAATATCTACCCTGAAATCATAAAAATTAATGCCATACACAAACTGCCAGTTGTTGTAAAAAGAAGCACGGGTGGTAAAACCTGCCGTCCAGCTGGTTTTGGAGGTCACCTGCAGCTCATCGGTTATGATATTGAAGTGATTCACCCCGCCCTGCAAGCCTAACCTGTTATACTCCCCGTCCCAGAGCCGTCGTTGTGCCTGGCTGCTAAAACTAAAAAATAGAATTCCTGCAAAGAGAATGACTTTTTTAAGATCCATAGGTATGATTTGAGAAATGAAAGGCTAATGTAGGAGAATATTTTTATATCTTTCGTTAAAATTAACTTACAAGCATGATCTCCACCATCTTAACCGCAGTCTTTATCACTTTCGCTTTCATTGTGCTTTTCTCCGGAATATTTACCGTGAAACAACAAACCGCTGCCCTTATTGAACGCTTCGGAAAATTTCAAAGAATTAGTAACAGTGGCTTGCACTTTAAAGTTCCGGTGATAGACCAGATTTCGGGCAGAATAAACCTGAAGGTACAGCAGCTCGATGTACTGGTAGAGACCAAGACCAAAGATGATGTTTTCGTAAAACTGAAGATCTCTGTGCAGTTCCAGGTGATCTCCACGAGGATCTATGACGCTTTCTATAAACTCGAAAACTCCCACGATCAAATCACCTCTTATGTTTTTGATGTGGTGCGTGCCGAGGTTCCAAAAATGAAACTCGACGACGTCTTTGAGCGCAAAGATGATATCGCTATTGCAGTAAAACGCGAGCTTAACGAAGCTATGGAAGAATACGGTTACGACATCATAAAAACTTTAGTGACCGATATTGACCCCGATGTACAGGTAAAAGCTGCCATGAACCGTATAAATGCTTCGGAAAGGGAAAAAGTCGCAGCCGAATACGAAGCTGAAGCCGAAAGGATCAAGATAGTGGCCAAGGCCAGGGCCGAAGCCGAAAGTAAGCGCCTGCAGGGACAGGGAATTGCCGACCAGCGCAGGGAAATTGCCCGAGGACTCGAAGAAAGTGTGGATGTACTGAACAATGTGGGGATCAACTCGCAGGAAGCATCGGCGCTTATTGTGGTTACCCAACATTACGACACGCTACAGTCTTTGGGTGAGGAAACCCAGAGTAACCTCATTCTCCTGCCCAATTCGCCCCAGGCAGGTAGCGATATGCTCAATAACATGATCGCCTCTTTCACTGCTTCAAACCAGATTGGGGAAGCCATGAAAAAGGAAAACGCACTAAAAGAGAAGAAACGCAAAGAAAAAGAAGAGCGTAAGAAAAGAGAACTTCCGCCACAACCACCGGTTGAAGAAGAAGGCGGAGAAGACACTCCGCAGGAATAAATTACTTGAATTTATCTCCTATAAAACCGAGTACCGAGGTAGCGCCTTTGAGCACATAACGGTTCTTGAGAACGCTGTTGGCAGCGTCTTTTAAAATCCGGCCGGGAGAGAGGCTTTCCTTTGTATGGTTAAAGCTCAAAAGGACTTTCTCCTTATCAATCTCTTTCTGGAGCTTGAGCAGTTTAAGGTCCCGGTCTATTTCTTTAAAGTTTTTATACTCTCTCATTGTCTTTGATTATGATTTCATCGGTTTCAAAGTCCTTCTGAGGAGTAAACTCGTGATGTTCTTTATTTTCAGGCTTCTTTTGAGGCTCCTGGAAGAACTTTTTTGAAGCTCCCGGTAAGATTGCCTTCATAAGTACTTTACTTCCGAAGAAAACGAAGAAAAGGACCAGTAGAAGGTAAAGACCGGCCACTATGAAAAATCCACTGCTGGGGGAATCTATCCAGTTGCTAAGAGCAACAGCAACGGCAATAGAAAGAAACAACACAAAAAACAGTGCAAAAAGAGCTATTGCCACCCCTTTAATTGCGGCAATAGCTCCCTGCATGCTTTTATTAAAGAGGTCAAGTTTGTAATACTCTGCACTGCTGTGTGCAAAAGCCCTGATGTTCTCTTTTAATTCCTGAATGTTATTAGATATTCTTCCAAATGCCATAAACGATTAAACTGCAGCGTTACCTGTTTTCTTATCTCCTTTGGATGCAACGCTTTCATCAAGCTGAGCGTTATCGTCGTTCCCGCCTTTGCGGTCTTTCTGGAACTTGGCATTTTGCTTCTTTAGTTCCTCGAGCTTTGTTTCAAGGCTGCTCAGGATTTCATCGGCTTTATAACTGGCAGAAGACAGTGTTTCTTCCAGCCTCTGCTCAAAATCGGATTTGGCTTTTTTGGCTTTTTGACTGAGATTTGAAGAGGTTTCCTTATATCGCTTGTTCAAATCATCCTGAGTTCTCCTTGCATTTTCTCCAAGTTTTCTCCTGGTTTCCTCTCCACTGTCAGGTGCATATAACATCCCAAGGCCGGCTCCAATTGCTGCCCCGGTTAGCAATGCTAAAAATGTACTTCCTGATTTTGCCATGATATTGTTGATTATTAAGATTAATACTACAACCAAATATAGTTCAATGTAAGCTGTAGCGCTGTTAATAACCGGTTAATATCCAAAATCCAATGCTAAAATATTCTTAATTGGAAATCAGCGTCTTCTAGTTAGAATTCTTACTGCCCCATGAATCCCTTAGTGTTACCGTGCGGTTAAAAACAGGAGCTTCTTTGGTACTTTCCTTATCTACGTTAAAATATCCCAATCTTTGGAACTGGAACCTGTCTCCCGGCTCTGCATCCTTTAAACCTGGCTCAAGGTAGGCCGTAATGGTTTTGAGCGATTCAGGATTGAGAAAATCAAGAAAATCTTTGTCTTTATCGGCATCGGGAGATTCTACAGTGAACAACCTGTCGTAGAGCCTCACTTCAGCTTTAACGGCGTGTTTGGCCGATACCCAGTGCAGGGTTCCCTTTACCTTGCGCATAGACTCTTCGGTACCACTTCCGCTTCGGCTTTTAGGGTCATAGGTACAGTGAATCTCGGTGATCTCACCGGCATCATTCTTCACAACGTTTTCTCCCTTGATAATGTACGCATTTTTCAGCCTTACTTCTTTTCCAAGGCTAAGCCTGAAGAACTTGCGGTTGGCTTCTTCCTTAAAATCTTCCTGTTCAATGAACAATTCCCGTGAGAAAGGCACCTGCCGTCTTCCTGCAGACTCATCTTCAGGGTTGTTTTCGGCTTCCAACCACTCTTCTTCCCCTTCAGGATAGTTGGTGATAACCAGTTTTACGGGGTCAAGTACGGCCATCACTCGGGGCGCAGTCTTGTTGAGATCTTCTCTGATACAGAATTCGAGCAGGGAAACATCAATGATATTTTCCCTTTTTGCGATCCCTATGGTCTCAGCAAATTTCCTTATAGAAGCCGGGGTATAGCCTCTCCTTCTCAAGCCCGAAATGGTGGGCATTCTTGGGTCGTCCCATGATTTCACGATCCCTTTCTCTACCAGGTGAAGCAGTTTTCGCTTGCTCACAATGGTATGGCTAAGATTTCGTCGGGCAAATTCGCGCTGCTTGGGCCTAAAATCTTCGCTAGAACTCACCTTTTCAAGGAACCAGTTATAAAGTTCGCGATGCGGCAAAAATTCGAGCGTACAAAAGGAATGGGATACAGCCTCAATAAAATCACTCTGCCCGTGAGCCCAGTCGTACATTGGATAGATCATCCAGTTGTTACCGGTGCGGTGGTGCTTGCGGTGCAGGGTACGGTACATCACAGGGTCGCGCATCAGCATATTTTTAGCTGCCATATCGATCTTTGCCCTAAGCACGTGCTCGCCCTCTCTGGTCTCCCCGTCTTTCATTTTCTGAAAAAGCTCCAGGTTCTCCTCTACCGAACGATCACGATAGGGGCTGTTTTTTCCGGCCTGGGTAGGTGTTCCTTTTTGCTCTGCAATGGCTTCAGAAGTCTGACTGTCAACATAGGCGTCACCAGATTTGATCATGGCCACGGCCCAGTCGTACAGCTGTTGAAAATAATCGGAAGCATAACACTCCTTTGCCCATTCAAAACCCAGCCACTCTACATCGCGTTTAATCGCATCTACATATTCCTGCTCTTCTTTGATAGGGTTGGTATCGTCAAATCTCAGGTTTACCGGCGCATTGTACTTCTCCCCCAGCCCAAAATTGAGGCAAATAGACGAAGCGTGGCCAATATGAAGATACCCATTGGGTTCGGGCGGAAACCTGAATTGCAGGTCTTCCCTTTTATAATCGTTCTTTAGATCTTCTTCTATGATTTGCTCAATAAAATTGAGGGATCTTTTTTCTTCAGCCATAGTATACAGTTCACTTTAAGGGGAACAAAATTACAGAAAATAAACATCATTTCCGCTCCTGTACCGCCGTGTTCTTAATTGTTGTTATCTTCGCAAAAAATACAATTTTGGGAAGTATAAAACTCAGAAATATCAAAGTTTTCGCCTATCACGGCTGCCTTGAAGAAGAGGGCCAGATTGGCAGTGATTACAGGGTAGACCTTAAGGTTCACGGAGACCTGTCTCTTTCGGCCAAAACCGATGCCCTTAAAGACACCATAGATTACGTTCACCTCAACAAGATCGTGAAAGAAGAAATGGCCATTAGGTCAAAACTGCTGGAAACCGTAGCCGAAAGAATCATCAACCGCGTTCTGGAAGAGCTGCTTATCGTGCAAAAAGTACGGGTAGAGGTTTCAAAGATCAACCCGCCCATAGGTGGTAACGTGGCCATGGTTACGGTGAGAAGGAGTAAAAGCAGGTAATTTTGCAATAATTTTTAAAGCCGGGCAAAAGCATAGGCCTGAAAAAAGAATTTTTATTACATTTGCCTTCCGTAAGAAAAACGGCATCGTGGCCGAGTGGCTAGGCAGAGCTCTGCAAAAGCTTGTACAGCGGTTCGAATCCGCTCGATGCCTCCAAAAAAAGCTCCTTTTTAAGGGGCTTTTTTTTATTCAAAATTTAAAATTCTGGATTCAAAATTCATTTTTAAAACACTAAAGATCCTGCCCGACTCCTTCGGAAGGTCTTGGCTTCTGAAAATGCTATTTTTGGCACCCCACAAAATAAAGCAGCCAGGAGCAGATCTTCCTCTGGTTTTTATCCTGAAAAATTTCTTCGGAAGCTTATAAATCAGCCTTTTGAATAAATATTAAGGATTATTCCTGAAGCTAAAAAGTACTTTTACTTCGGAAGGTATTCAAATTCACACAGGTTCTACTTCCGAAGAAATTTTTACAATCCGTAATATTTTTTAGATCCCAAACCCGGAGGTTTCTGAAATAAAAGGCTTCAAAAATGGCATTTTTGACAGGTATTTTTGCTAATTCGTGTAAAACCTGTACGCAGATATTTCTGAAATTAATTTTTACTCGAAATACTGGATATAAGCACCCGGGGCAGGTGCAATATGGTCAATTTGATCCTGTATTTGCGTCAATTCTTCGGGAACAAGGCCCTGGGCGATCAAAATGATCCCGAAGATCACCAGGATAATGCTTATCACCTTTTTGACGTTGTAGATTCGGTTTGGCGTGAGCTTCCTGTTGAGCTTTTTTGCTGCCAGGATCTTGAAAATGTCAATAAGGAGATAGGTCCCCAGAATTGAGCTGAAGAAAACCGTCATGCGATTGGTTTCCATTTCCATTTTTGGGCCAAAAATGATGATAAGCCCTAACCAGAACCCCAGGACGCCAATGTTGATAAAGTTGAGCAGAAAGCCTTTTGCAGCAAGGCCCAGATAGTCACGTTTATTGAGTTTCTGGATTTCGGGAACTTCTTCGTGCTCAAGCACCCTGCGGTTTTGAACAAATTGTATGATGCCGTAAGTGACCAGAATGCCACCTCCAAAAATAAAAAGAGCCGGATCATCTTTGATCCGGTTCAATAGTTTTGTGGTGCTCAAATAAGCGATTAGCAGAAAGATCATATCGGCACAAATCACTCCCAGATCGAAGGAAATTGCCGCTCTAAAGCCTTTAATAGCCGCAGTTTCCAGGAGCACGAAAAATACCGGCCCCAATAGAAAAGCAAGAAAAAAGCCTAAAGGTACTGCAGCTAATATATCCTGAAACATTCATATCTTTTAGTTTCACAAAGATAGAACTTTAGTTTACTTATAAAATTCTACCGCCCAGGCTGGTTTTTTTGTCGACTTCGGCCGGCCTTCCAAAAATTTCTACGGTGCCGCCAAGTTTTGCGGTGGCCTTCACATAATCTGAAGCATAGACCTCGGCTCTTCCGGCCGTGCCCGACTTAACATCGGTGCTTTGCGTGCGCAGGTTCTTTCCGTAGTAATGACCTCCAGTATTCACTTCCACATCCTGTTCTTCAGCCTTGCCATTAAGCTGAACCTTTCCGCCAGAAATGGCTTTTACATTTACTTTTCCGGCATTTACACGCTCTGCTTTAATATCGGCTGCCTCCTGGCTTCTAAAAGTGAGCTCCCGTCCCTCAATCTCGCCAGAAACTGTGACCAGCGAACCTTCATTTGCATCTACAATGCTTAAGCCTTTAGTGTAAAGAGTGATCTTGGTATTGTTATTTGACCAGATGTTGTCTAAAGACAGCCTAATTTCAAGCCGGTCTTCAACGATCTCGAATTTCACCTCATTTTTGCTGTGGCCGGTAATAACAATCTCATTTTCGGAAGAAGGAATAATCTCAACTTCTACGGCGTTAAAGGTTTTCACTTCAGCAAAATTCCCCAGCTTCTCTTTTACATCTTGTGCAAAAAGCGATAAACTGAAGAAAAGCATGAAAAATGGCAGTACAATTCCTGTTTTAATGTGGGTTCTCAACTTCATCTTTGTTTCCAATTAAATTAAAGTCTAAATGCCTTTTTACAAGATCGGCATTTTTAACAGAGACATAAACTTCGTCACCCAACTGGTAAACCTTTTGGGTATTTCGGCCAACTACAGCGTACTGGTCTGGGTCAAAATCAAAATGATCTTCCCTCATATCGCGTAATCTCACCATGCCTTCACATTTGTTAGACATAATTTCCACATAGATCCCCCACTCGGTGACACCCGAAATAACGCCCAGGAACTCCTCATCATTGTGGTCTTGCATGTATTTTATTTGCATGTACTTGATAGAATCCCGTTCTGCATTGGTTGCCAGGCCTTCCATGTTACTGCTGTGCTGGCATTTAGCTTCGTATTCTTCCTCTGGCACCGATTTTCCATTGTCTAAATAATGCTGAAGCAACCTGTGGGCCATCACATCGGGATACCTCCTTATGGGAGAAGTAAAATGTGAATAATGGCTGAAGGCGAGCCCGTAATGCCCTATATTTTCGGTACTGTAATAGGCTTTGCTCATCGTCCTGATAGTAAGGGTATCTACCAGGTTTTGCTCTTTCTTTCCCTGCACATCCTGCAGCAGGTTATTTAAAGATTGTGAGATTTGTTTCTGGTCGCGCAGGTTGAGTTTATGCCCAAACCTGCTCACCAGCGATTGCAGGGCGGCAAGTTTCTCGTCATCGGGTTCGTCGTGGCAACGGTAAACAAAGGTTTTTTTCGGCTTTTGTTTTCCAATGAATTCGGCTACTTTTTTATTTGCCAATAACATGAATTCCTCAATAAGTTTATTGGCTTCTTTTGAAGTTTTGAAGAACACGCCTACAGGTTCATTTTTGTCGTCAAGCTCAAATTTCACCTCTACCTTGTCAAAAGAGATGGCACCTTGCCTCATTCTCTTTTTCCGCATCACTTCAGCGATCTGGTTCATTTTGAGAACGGCAGTAACTATGGCATCATCGGTCCTATAACTTTCACCGGTAATGGAAATATCGGCAGGAATGTCACCGCCCGTGGTTTCTATGATATACTGGGCTTCTTCGTAGGCAAAACGCGCATCTGAATAAGTCACCGTTCTACCAAACCACTGGTCTTTGACCTCGCCTTTTTCAGTCATCTCAAAGACTGCAGAAAAGGTGTATTTTTCTTCATTTGGCCTCAATGAACAGGCGTTGTTGGAAAGAATTTCAGGTAACATGGGCACTACCCTGTCTACCAGATACACCGATGTTGCCCGGTTAAAGGCTTCTTCATCGAGTATGGTTCCCGGCTGCACGTAATGCGAGACATCAGCAATGTGGATACCAATTTCGTAGTTGCCGTTCTCCAATTGCTGAAAACTAAGGGCATCATCAAAATCTTTGGCATCTTTTGGGTCAATGGTAAAGGTTAAAACTTCACGCATATCCCTTCTTTTCTTGATCTCTTCTTCCTGAATACTGGTATCTATCCCCTGTGCAAAATCTTCAACTTCCTGCGGAAATTCATGCGGAAGCCCGTATTGTGCCAGTATGGAATGTATTTCGGTATGGTGTTCTCCCGGTTTTCCCAGCACCTGTACGATATGGCCAAAAGGAGAATCGGCTTTTTCGGGCCATTCTTCCATTTCAACCACTACCTTATCCCCGTCTTTGGCATCTCCTATTTTGTTCTTCTGAACAAAAATGTCGGTGTACATTTTTGCATCCTGAACAGCCACAAACCCAAAGTTCTCCTGCAGCTGTAAAACCCCTACAAACCTGGTCTTTTTCCGGTTTATGATCGAAGTGATCTCACCTTCAGATTTTTTGTTCCGGCGGCGTTTATAGACGTAGATCTCCACTTCGTCTCCGTCAAAAGCCTTGTTGATATTATTGGAAGGAATAAAAACATCATCATTAAGCTCTTCCACTACCACATACCCACTGCCTTTTGCAGTCATATCGAGTATCCCACGGTAACGGTCTACATTGCTGTTCAATCTGTACCGGCCCCTGTCAACTTCTTCGATCTTCTTCTTGGCAGCAAGCTGGGATAAGGTTCTGATGATCTTATTCCTGTTGGTGGGATCATCAACTCCCATTTTTGCTGCTATTTGTTTGTAGTTAAAATCCTTTCCCGATTCTTTTCGCATGATCCCAAGGATCTTTTGCGTTATACTTTCGAGACTGGCACTTTTATTATTCTTGTATTTCTTTTTACTCATTTCTAAATTTAAGCTATAAAATTAAGCCTTATAATTCACATCTACCTGAATTTATAGCAATTTCAATTCACAAGAGCAGATCATTCACGATAATATAAACTAACGATAAGAAAAAATTAACATTTAAAACTCCATAATCTTAAAAAAATATTAATTTTGTTCGGTATATTATTTACAGGCACACATTAAAAATATATGAGTAAAGCCACCAAAATAACAGTAATTTTTATCCTCATTTTCGTGATTGGTGTACTCACTTTTGTAGCTTCCATAAACCGCACGTTAAATGCGCCTGTTACTGCCTCACTTCCGGTAAGTATTTCTTCTTCCATACATTAGAAAGTAATATCTTTAGTAGCAAGCCACTTGCTATGAATAATTTTGTCACTCTTGCGATCTTTACCTATCGCCACGAATACGCTGTACTCCAGCTTCTCCTTGAGCAGGAGAATATCCAGCACTTCTTTCAGAATGAAACCATGATTGGGGTATTTCCTTTTTATTCCAATGCCCTGGGCGGAATTCAGCTCAAAGTTCACCCCCTGGATGTAGACCGCGCCCGGGAGATCATCAACAGTTTCAATCAGGATCCTGCTCCATTAAAGATCGTTTAGTTGTCAACACTTATAATACTATTTATATTTTCTTTCTTTTTTAAAAAATTAAAATGATGGAGTATTATAGTCTGTTGATATGTAGAATAACTTTTTTTAAAGTTTTTTGGATTTGTAGTTAGGAATACTGAGGTAACAAGTTATGAACAGCAGCAGGTCTGGCTAAGCTCCTGATTATTACATAAACTTTACTTTTTTTTAACAACTGTTCATAATGAAATGTGAATTTAATCATTTAATAACTTTCCCTTAATCTGATGTTCAGAACTGATTTTTGGGTGCTGAAAACTTCGCGGAAAAAAGTGAATTTAAAATTTTCATCTCTCGGGAATTCTTTCATATTCGGTTTTTCCACTAATTATCCAAATTTCGTTTTAATTTTTTCGTCTTCATTTATAAACAAATTATGAACTTTTATAAAGCCTTAGTTTTAAATAGCTTGTAACATTTAATTAACAAAGCCAAAAATAGAAGTTGATAAGTCAAATTTTTACCTTTGTGGCTCATCAAACCTGCCTCTTATGAAAATATCTATTGGAAATGATCACGCCGGTACCACTTATAAAACTGCTGTTGTTGATTATCTCAAATCAAGAAATATTGAAGTGATCAACCACGGAACAGATTCCGAAGAAAGTGTAGATTACCCCGATTTTGTTCATCCCGTAGCCCGCGATGTAGAGGATAAAAAAGCCGATTTTGGGATCATTATATGTGGAAGCGGGAACGGGGCAAATATGACGGCAAACAAGCACCAGTCGGTTCGCTCGGCACTTTGCTGGATCAAGGAGATCGCGGCTTTGGCCAGGGAACACAACAACGCGAATATTTTGAGCATCCCGGCGCGTTACACCTCAAAAGAACAGGCTGTTGAGATGGTGCAGGTTTTTCTTGATACCGAATTTGCCGGAGGCCGTCACAGCCGTCGTGTTGAAAAGATCGCCTGTAAATAATGGAAGTAAAAATTGCCACTTTTGAAGACCTGGATATACATATACTATATCAAATTCTGCAGCTCAGGTCTGAAGTTTTTGTGGTGGAACAAAATTGTGCCTACCAGGACATAGACGGAAAAGATCAAAAGGCCCTGCACGTGCTGGGTTTTGATGGAAACGTCCTGGTAGCCTATACCCGGCTCTTTGCCCCCGGAATTTACTTTGAAGAGGCCGCCATTGGCCGTGTGCTGGTCAAAGAAACCCACCGAGGAAAAAACTTTGCCCATCAAATTCTAGAAGCTTCCATAAAAGCTATTGAAGAACGGTACAGCACCCGAAAGATCAAATTATCGGCGCAGACTTACCTTACAAAATTCTACGAAAATCACGGTTTTCAACAAATTGGGGAAGGATATCTCGAAGACGGCATCCCCCATATTGGCATGCTCAAGAATTAACCTTTCAGAATGTTTTGATATTGAGCCTTATCCTGAAGAATTTCCTTCGCTTTTAAGATCTCGGGGTTTTTCTTCACGTAATATTCGTAAAGACCTTCCTTGTAGAAATACCTTTTTATGATCTCTTCGGAAAGCAGGCTCATAATTTCGGCTTTTTTGAGGTTTAAAGCCTGTTCTTTGGAATTTGAAATTGCCTCTTTTATACTTTTCAACTCTCCCGAAAGATTTTGTTGATAACCTTCTTTTTCTGCCGCGGCCACTACGTCTTCCAGTTCTTTTTCTGTGGCTGTCTGGTACTCAAATCCGGTGGATTTTAAATAATCCTTGAAATCGGAATAGTCTTTTTCTGTAAAGCTGAATTCTTCAGGCGTGTCCAGCTTATGGGTATAGTAATAATTTGTAGCGTAGTCAAAAATGGCATTTTTGAGCAGGAGTGCGTTGGTGATATCACTAAATTCCGAAGTTTCCAGTTTTATATCGGGTAAAATACCGCCGCCGTCATAGACCTTTCTGCCATTTCGGGTTTTAAATTCGTTATAATCTTTAGCCGAATAGCGCAAGGCATTTCCCTCTTCGTCTCGGTGACGGTAATCGAGTGCCTGAATACAGCGGCCGCTTGGCGTGTAATACCTCGAGATAGTTACTTTTAACTGGGTGCCATAAGTGAGGTCTTTTGGGCGCTGTACCAGGCCTTTCCCAAAGCTCCTGGCCCCCAGGATCACCGCGCGGTCTAAATCCTGAAGAGAACCTGCCACGATCTCGCTGGCAGAGGCACTTCGGCCGTTTATCAACACGGCCAGCGGAATTCTGGTATCTATAGCTTTCCGGGTTGTTGAAAAGGTTTGGTTATACTTTTCAACTGCCGATTTTGTACTGGTGATCAACTCGCCCTGTGGCACAAAAATATTGGTTACGTTGATAGCTTCAGAAAGCAATCCGCCGGGATTGCCCCGCAGGTCAAGAATGATCTTTTCTGCCCCCTGCTCTTTAAGCTCCCGCAAAGCCTCGGCAGTTTCGGCCGAAGCATTCCGGTTAAATTGGGAAAGCACGATATAGCCGGTATTACCTTCCAGCAGTTTGTAAAAGGGTACAGCTTTGATCTCAACGGCACCACGGGTAAGGCTGGTGGTCTTTATTTCTCCTCGGCGTTTAAAAGTGAGTGCAACTTTAGAATTTGGAGCGCCTTTAAGCAGTTCTCCCGCATCTTCGCTAAAATTTTCAACAGCGATATTACCAATCTTAATAATCTCATCTCCGGCTTTTAAACCGGCTTTATCGGCAGGATAATTTTTATAGGGCTCTAAAATGACAATTTTATCGGCTTTTATACCCACCGTGGCACCAATGCCGGTGTATTCTCCCGCATTGTCTATCCTTGCCGCCTGTACTTCCTGTTCATTCCAGTAATGGGTGTAGGGGTCAAGGTCTTCGAGCATCGCGTTAATGGCGGTATCCATGAGGGCTGCAGGATTGGTCTCATCAACATAGTTCATGTTGAGTTCTTTGAACAGCGTGGTAAAGATCTCGAGCTGTTTGGCGATCTCAAAGAAATCTGATTTATAACTTACAGTAGTAAATAACAGCACCGGAAGGGCTGCAAAAAATGCAATTTTAGAGAGGGTCTTTTTCATGTTCCTTGGCTTTTTCCTGCGCCACAAATCTTTTCAACACTTCTTCGCCGTTGCGCAGTAAATCTTTATAACTCCATATTTCACGGCCGGTGTAAATTAGCATTATGGCATAATTTTCGGCTAAATTACTGGAAACAAGATACTTATTTTTTCTAAAAACCTCCCGCATCAGCCGTTTTATTTTAACCCTGTCTACCGCCCGCTTAAAGTTCCTCTTTGAAACCGAAACCCCCACTTTATTCACTTTTTCTGAAGGGTTTTCAAGCGGAGTGTAAATTAATAGCAGGGGATATTTTTTGACCGACCGGCCTTCAGCAAAAAGTTTATCAATAATAACTTTGCTCTTTAATTTCTCCTTCTTTCCGAAGCTTTCATCCATGAGGTAAAATTATTCATTTATAAATAAGTATTGATAAAGAATCTTGCCGGCCAAACTCATAAAATAAAAAAGAGGCTTTTAAAAGCCTCTTTTTCTTTAACCTGTATATATTTCAGGTGTATTTTAATTCTGAATGTCATTCTCTTCAGTTGTAAAAAATACCTGTCAAAAATGCCATTTTTGAAACCTTTTACTGCTGAGGTTTGGGGTAAAGGTTGTTATTCCTGTTCACATCGGCCATCATCTGGCTGCTGTCGATCTCGATAGAAGAAACTTCAGATTTTGGCTTGTTCAGCGTAAAAGAATAGGTAGGATAAGCCCACGCCCAGTCTTTTTTGGTCTGGTTTTCATCAAAACCCGGTTTTTCCCAGCGCATCATTTGCAACGGAATATAAATTTCTTCGGAAGTACCGTCGTTATAGGTCACTTGCAGCTCAACAGGCATGGGCATTTCACCATTTCTAATGAGCACAACCCTGGTTTGATCGCCCTCTTCTTCTACCGCCTGAATGGCGTAGTCAATAACGTTTGTAGTGCGCGTCCAGTCGGTTAAATACCAGTCGAGCTCTGCACCCGAAACTTTTTCGGCTACCCTAATAAAGTCATTGGGCGTTGGATGCTTAAATTTCCACTCATCGTAGTACCTTTTTAAGGTCTTTTGAAGGTTTTCTTCACCAATTACATAACCCAGCTGCGAGAGGAATACAGAGCCTTTTGAATAGGCTGTGGCACCGTAAGCCGCGTTATAGGTATAACGGTCGGCATGGGTGGTTTGCGGCTGTTCTGCACCCGAAGTTGCAAGGCGGGTATAGCTTCTGTAAGAGCCTGTAAAAGGGTTTTCCTGGTTCTGGTCCATTACTTCGTTCATGGCAAGGTCTGAAATGTAGCTGGTAAAACCTTCATCCATCCACTCGTGCTTGCTCTCGTTGGTGGCCAGCAGGTGCTGGAACCAGGCGTGGGCAAGTTCGTGAGCGGTCACGCCCACGAGGCTTCCAAAATTCCTTTCCCCGGTGATAAGGGTAAGCATGGCATATTCCATTCCGCCATCTCCTCCCTGGATCACAGAGTACTGTGGCCAGGGGTAAGGCCCTATGTGCTCGTTAAAGTACAAAAGGAGTTCTTCGGTCTTTGGCTGCAGGTTCTTCCAGTTTTCCTTTATTTCAGGCTTGTTCTTGTAGAGAAAGTGCAGCACGGTACCATCGGCGGCGGTTCTTTTATCGTGAATGTATTCAGGATCGGCAGCCCAGGCGAAATCGAGCACATCTTCTGCAATAAAGTGCCAGGTGAGCTTATCGCCCCTTTTCCTTTTCACTTTTACACCCTCATCTTCGTAGCCATAGCCAATTTCATTGGCATTTTGAAGGATTCCCGAAGCACCAAGAATGTAATCTTTATCAATATTGATCTTTACATCGTAATCTCCCCATACACCGTGCCATTCACGACCAATGTAAGGATCGGCATGCCAGCCTTCAAAGTCGTATTCGGCCATTTTAGGGAACCATTGCACCATAGAAAGAGCCACACCTTCACTGCTGTTCCTACCGGCCCTACGGATTTGTTCGGGAACCTGGCCCGCAAACTTCAGCGAGAAATTCACGCTTTCTCCCGGCAAAATAGGCTCGGCAAGTTCTACTTCTAAAACCGTTCCCACCTCTTCAAACTGAAGAGACTTCCCGTTCATGCTAAGGGTGTTGACCCGCAGGTAACCCTGTTGTTGGGGGGTGAGACTGGCAATCCTGCTTCCCACACGCGGATCTGGATCTGCTATGGTTCGCGAACGTATATCCATTTCACTGCCCGGCTGAAATGCGTTGTAAAAAAGGTGGTAAAAAACCCTTTTTAGCGTATCGGGAGAGTTGTTGGTATATTCGAGTTCCTGCTCCCCGGTGTACTGGAAGTTGTCAACATTCATGTCGACATTCATTTTATAGTTGGCTTCCTGTTGCCAGTAAGAGGTGTTGTTCTGGGCAGTTACTGCCAGGCATGATAAAAATGCCAGTGTTAATATTCCTTTCTTCATACTTACTTATTTAGACATTTTATCGGCCAGGATAAGCGCGTTATAAAGGTTCGCCATTTTTCCTGAAGTTGATAATTGATTGAATTTCATGGTATTTGACGGGTCTCCCCCAATAATTACAGTAGCATTACTGGTTAGGCCGCTGTCCATGATCACTTTTTTAACCTGATCATCGGTCAATTTTGGATAGAAAGAACGTATCACGGCTGCAACACCGGCTACTGCAGGTGCTGCCATAGAAGTTCCCTGCAGGTACTCATACTCGTTATTTGGCGTGGTAGACCAGATCTTTGTTCCTGGTGCAAATACATCAACATTGGTCTTACCATAGTTAGAGAACCCTGCAATAAGGCCAGATCCATATTCATAATTGAGAGCTCCTACAGTAAGGAAGTTATCTGCAATCTCACTAGGATTCTCAGGATCCTGATCGTTTGGATATACCGCATTTTCGTCAAGGTTTATTCCTTCATTTCCGGCGGCGTTCACAATAAGCACATCATTATCATCGGCGTACTTTATAGCATCTCTTACCCACTGCGGGTGGGTAGAGAAATATTTTCCGAAGCTGGTGTTAATAATACTGGCACCGTTATCTACAGCATAGCGAATGGCAAGGGCAATATCTTTATCGTACTCATCTCCATCGGGCACTGCTCTAAGCACCATGATCTCCACGTTATTGGCCACCCCGTTAAGACCAAGGTTGTTATCTCTTTCGGCAGCAATAATACCTGCCACGTGAGTACCGTGTTTAAGGTCTTCTTTATCGGGAGTTGGTCCCATCACGTTAGCATTTCCGTAGTTGGTATCGGTGATATCATCAACATCATCGCCTACTATGGCGCGGGCGTTAAGGTCAAGGTTGAAGTGGGAAGAAAGCCTGCCGTCAAAGTAATCTATAGCCTCCTTAAGCTGTGAAATTGCATCGGGGATAGAACCTTCAACATTGCTCATTACCTGACTTAAAAAACCTTTGTACTGCTGCATTTCTTCGGAAGTTGCTTCCATATTTCTCAACTCTTCCAAAGTATAATCTTCTTTGCCTATTTTGGCAGAAACCGCCTCATGAGAAACCTGTAGCTGTTGCACAATACCTTCGTACTGGTTCTTCATGCCAAGGGTTTCGTTGTACTCTTTATCATATTCGGCTTTTGCACGCTGATAAAGCTCAAATTCTTCCTGATTTTCGGGTTTTACAGCACCTGCAGGTATACTGCTGTACTTGGGTTTCAGTTTTTTGTAGATGCGGGTGTATTCAAGGTTCTCTTCTACTGCATCTCCAAGAAAATTCCAGCCGTGCATGTCATCAACATACCCGTTGTTATCGTCATCGCGATTGTTGTTGGGCTTTTCATCTTCATTGGTCCAAATTACGCCGTCAAGATCTTCGTGTTCAATATCAACACCACTGTCAATAACAGCTACAATGACTTTTTTTCCTTTGTTGTTCTTGATGATCTCGTTATACGCTCTTTGCACGCTCATCCCGGGAATGGTATCTGAAACAAGATCGGCACCACCCCAACCTTTTAGCTCCACATCGGTAAGTTCAGAAACTTTGAGAGGGTTTTCATCAATATTCTCAATGGGGGTAGAGACAATTGTGGGAGCCGAGCTGCCACATGATGCCAGTACAGCGGCCATTCCGGCTGCCATCAAAGGCCTGTAAATAGGGATCTTCATAATGTTCTAATTAAATATTTCGTTAAATGTATATACTTCGTCTAATCGTACTCCTTTTTCGGTTTCTTTCACCTTTATCACCTTGTTGTGGGCATCGTGTTCCAGGAAAAGATAAAAATCTTCTTTGGCAGCCCTTTCCAGAAATGTCTTTTTTTCGGGAAGTGTAAGCAAGGGCCGGGTATCATATCCCATCACAAAAGGCAGGGGAATGTGACCCGCAGTGGGTAAAAGATCGGCCATAAAGACCAAGGTCTTATCCTGATATTTAATATGAGGGATCATCTGCTTATCGGTATGACCATCTACAAAAAGAATTCCAAAATCAAGTTCAGAATTATCCTGATATGCTCCGCCCTGCCTTTCAACGAATTTTAACTGGCCGCTCTCTTCCATGGGAAGTATGTTCTCCTTCAGAAAAGAAGCCTTTTCACGGGCATTGGGTTGGGTTGCCCATTGCCAGTGTTCTTTATTGGTCCAGAAAGTGGCATTTTTAAAGGCCGGTTCATAACCGCTGCGGTCTTTGTTCCACTGAATGCTTCCGCCGCAATGGTCAAAATGCAGGTGCGTCATAAAGACATCGGTGACATCATCTCTTGAAAAGCCGTGTTTTTTAAGGGATTTGTCAATGTTGTCATCTCCCCAGAGATAGTAATAACCAAAGAATTTCTCGCTTTGCTTATCGCCCATTCCGGTATCAATAAGAATGAGGCGCTCACCATCCTCAATGAGCATGCAGGTGGCGGCGATATCAATCATGTTATTTGCGTCGGCCGGGTTGGTCTTATTCCAGATAGATTTTGGTACCACACCAAACATGGCACCTCCATCCAGCTTAAAATTACCGGCTTCAATAGGATATATTTTCATGAATTTTTAGGTGATTTTATAGTTCCTCAATAAATTCACCGTAAATATATTATTTTTTCACCGGGACTTATGGTGTCGTGGAAGTGGAAAGGTCTTTTGTGCCCTTCAGCATTTACGATAAGTATAGGCAGAAAATCCTTTTGTTGCTTCTTTTGTTCCTTTATCCATTGCCGGGTAGACATTTCTTCTTCCACCAGAATTTCCTGCTCGCTGGCATTGTTGGAACTTAACTTATAGGTCCACGGATCTAGTTTTGTCTTTGCAGCAAACATGGAGGAAGCATCTATCCTGTCCAGCAGGTCAACGCCCGCACCAGATTCTTTTGGATCCATGAGCACGATCTTCTTCGGAATATAGAAGGAATCGTTGGCCAGTTGTGCTGCCAGCAGGTTGATCTCGCTGTTGGCAGTGAGGGCAATAAAAGTGCCCTTGTCAATGGCATGTGCCTGTTCCATGGTCTCTTCTTTCAGTATATTCCCAAAAATGGCATTTAGGCCTTCTTTTTTTGCGAGCTCTACCATATCGCGGTTGGAGTCTACAAGGGTCACGTCATTATCTTCAGCCAGGTGTTTGGCCAGATGTATTCCCAGCGGATTTGCCCCAAGGATGAGAAAGCCTTTCCGGGATTCCTGGTGAATGAGTTCGCCGCGGTTCTTGAGCCACTTTGTGGTCCATGTAAGGAAAACCGGAACCGTGAGGGTGGTGAAAATGGCCATAAAGACGAGGATAGAGAAGATTTCAGCAGAAATAATCCCCATCTCGAGGCCAATTCCGGCAATGATGATTTCTACCGCGCCCCTGCCGTTCATCCCGGTTCCCACAGCCAGGCCTTCACGCCAGCCGTAGCCACTGGGCAGGTAGAACAAAGCAGTTCCTCCAATTTTTCCAATCATGGCGACCAGGGTTACCGCTATGAGCATCCAGAGGTCGGTTTGAAAAATGTCGAGCGTCACGTTAAATCCTGCGGAAACAAAGAAAATGGGTGCTAAAAATCCGATTGAAACATCGTGAAAAATATCGTTGATCTCTTTTGAAATCTGCCTGTTAAAAACACCGTCGCGTATGAAAAGTCCGGCCATAAAAGCCCCTAAAATGCTGTGTAAGCCGGCCAGCTCTGCAAGTTCGGCAAATCCGAAAACGATAATCAAGATTAGGGTAAAATGCAGGGTTCGGTCTTTGATCTTTGCACGGCTAAGGGTTTTTCCCAGCAGTGGCAGGAGATAAATACCCCCCACAGCAGTAAGAATAAAGAATAAGATGGCTTTTCCTGCCACCCAGGTAAGGCCAAGGGCATCAACATTCCCCACATCTACAAAACTCATCAACCCGGCAAAAATGATAAGGGCGAGGGTGTCTGAAATAAGCGCACCGGCCATGAGCACATAGGCTATTCGGGTGTTGAGCAGCTTCAGGTCTACCAGGATCCGGCTTTTTGTGGCCAGAGAGGTCACCCCTACTGCAATAGCCACAAAGAGGGCGGCCATTTGAGTTCCGTCAAAGAGGATAATGGTGTAGTAACCCAGCCCAAACGGAACAACAAAGCCGCCAATAGCGGCCAAAAGCCCCGGCCATGAAGCTTTTCCGAGGTCCCTGAAATTAATTTCCATGCCTATGTACACCATGAGCAGGATGATACCTACTTCGGCCAGGATGCTTATCATTTCAGAAGTTTCAAGCATTCCTAGAACCGCCGGCCCTAAAATAATCCCTATCACCAGTTCTCCTAAAATGGCGGGATAACCCAGTCTTTTTGCAGCGGCGCCACCCACCCATGCTCCGGCGAGGATAATTAGGAGATTTAAAATGTTGAATTCTTCCATAAGCCAGTATTTTAGTGTGGGTTCAAATCAATAAAAAGGGGCTTCCAGTTTTGAAGCTGTGTGATTTTCTAAAAAATCACTTAAAAATAGCATTTTTTGCAGGAATTATATTTTAAGAGTGACAATATCTACTACATTTAAATCCTTTACTGGTAATATATGAACAAATTTCTCGAGTTAGTAAAGCACGAATTTGAATTGCCCTTATCCAACCCGGTGCTGGTCTTTTCGCTTATCCTGCTTATCATCCTCATTTCTCCTATCGTGCTGCGGCGCCTCAATATCCCCGGCATTATTATCCTTATTATTTCGGGGATCGTGATTGGGCCTTACGGTGCCGGGATCCTAGAGCAAAACGCGGCTATAGACCTTTTTTCGACCATAGGATTGCTTTACATCATGTTCATTGCGGGTCTTGAACTCGACATGAACCAGTTCAAGGCTAACAGGAACAAGAGCTTTCTTTTCGGATTTTTCACTTTTATCATTCCCCTCGGAATTGGTTTTCCTGTCTGTTATTTTTTGCTGAATTACGATTTCAATGCCAGTTTTTTAACGGCGAGTATGTTTGCGACCCACACCCTGCTCACCTACCCCATTGTGAGTAAACTGAAGGTGTCAAAAAATGAAGCTGTGGCCATTACCGTTGGGGGCACCATACTTACAGATACCGCTGTACTCATTGTACTGGCGGTAATCATGGGAAACCATGAAGGCACACTTAATGCGGCCTTCTGGCAGCGCCTGGGAATTTCGCTGGCTATATTTTCGGCTATTATGTTCCTTCTTGTGCCCCGAATTGCAAAATGGTTCTTCACAAGCATGGAAAATGAAAAGCATTCGCACTACATTTTTGTACTTACCGTGGTGTTTATTTCGGCATTTTTAGCAGAGCTGGCGGGGGTTGAACCCATAATTGGGGCATTCCTGGCAGGTTTGGCGTTAAACCGGCTAATCCCTCATTCTTCTGCGCTTATGAACAGGGTGGAATTCATCGGGAATTCCTTGTTCATCCCTTTTTTCCTGATTAGTGTGGGGATGCTCGTAGACATTAGTGTGATCTTTACCGGGCCAACGGCTTTGATCGTGGCAGGAACCTTAACTGTAGTGGCCGTTTTTGGGAAATGGCTTGCTTCCCTTTTTACGCAGCTCATTTTTAAATATTCCGAAGCCCAGCGAAAAGTGATCTTTGGGTTGAGCAGCGGACATGCAGCGGCGACCCTGGCCGTGATCATTGTTGGTTTTAACGCCGGAATTATAGATGAAAATATCTTAAACGGAACCGTGATCCTTATCCTGGCCACCTCTATAGTTGCCACCCTGGCTACCCAAAGGGCTGCTTTTAAATTGAAAAATGAATCTGAAAAAGACCTGTCAAAAGAGGTAAAAAATGCCGAAGCTTTTAAAAATGAAACTATTTTACTCCCTATTGCCAATATCCTGAATTTTGACAAGCTGCTTGAATTTGCCATTCTCATCAAGGATAAGGCTTCTCCCAATCCCATTTCTATACTTTCGGTAGTTCCGAATAATGCTGAAGCCGAGATCAACATCGCCCGGGCTACCGGTAAACTTGAAGATTTCGTTTCTCAGGCCTCTGCCGCCGAAGCTGAAGTGACCATACATGCCACCATAGATCAAAATGTGGCACAGGGAATTGCCAGAAAGGCGCGGGAAATCATCGCCGATCTTGTCATTTTTGGATGGCCTTCAGAAAAAGGGCTTATGGATAAGCTTATAGGCAAAAAGATGGAGCGCATTATCGCTGCCAACAATAAAACTTCTTTCATCACCCACTTCAGCAGGCCTTTGGCAACCCATAAACGGCTGTTTTTAATCGTTCCGGCCCTTGCCGAAGAGGAAGAGGGTTTCCCTTTATGGGTGAGTAAGATTGAAGTGCTCTCCAAAGAACTTAGTGTACCGGTGGTGATCAACTGCAACGGAGTGTCAAAAAAGGCATTTTTAGAGCAGTTTAAAAAGCTGAAGAGCGATTCGCCGGTGACCTATAAGATCTTTCAGGAATGGAACGATTTTCTCATTTTGGGCAGGGATATGCAGGAAGAGGATATAGTGGTGCTTATTTCGGCCAGAAAAGGTTCAAAATCGTTTCAGAATGTACTAAGGGGTATTCCTGTCAAGCTCGAAAAATACTTCTTTGACAAGAGCCGGATCATTATCTATCCTTAATTTCTTCCGAAGTAATAAGATGTAGTATTAGAGAGAGATTCTGCTGTTAACCCATAAAAAGTTAACTTTAGGCCTAAATTTGATTAAAAATTACACATGTTAGAACTTGCAGGCTTAGTTATCCTGGGAATACTGGCGCAGTGGGTTGCCTGGAAAACCAAGACCCCGGCAATACTTCCGCTTATACTTATTGGCCTTTTTGTAGGCCCTGTTTCCACTTTACTTTCTGATGACGGTACCAAATGGCTGGAACCTATCTGGAACGGGGAAGAAGGTGTTTTTCCCGGCGAAAGCTTATTTTATTTCGTTTCGCTGGCCATTGCCGTAATTCTTTTTGAAGGAGGCCTTACCCTAAGGCGGGGCGAGGTGGGAAATATTGGCCCGGTTATCGTGAAACTCATAAGTGTGGGGGTTGTGGTTACCTTTTTTGGTGCCGGCCTTGCAGCTCATTTTATTTACGGGTTCTCGTGGCAAATCTCTTTCCTGTTTTCGTCGCTTATTATTGTTACAGGCCCTACGGTTATAGCACCTATTCTTCGGAATATTCCTCTTAAGACCCATGTTTCTTCCATCCTGAAATGGGAAGGGATTTTGATTGATCCCATTGGAGCACTCATTGCTGTATTGATGTACGAATTTATACGCGTTGAAGGCGGGCAGGATTTTACGATCACCGCACTTACCGAGTTTGGGAAGATCATCCTGTTCGGGTTTACTTTCGGGTTTACTTTTGCCCATATCCTGGCCCTGCTCATAAAACGGAATGTGATTCCTCATTACCTGCTCAATGTTTTCACACTGGCCACGGTGCTCGGGGTTTTTGTACTGGCCGATACTTTTGCCCATGAGAGCGGACTTTTAGCCGTGGTGGTCATGGGAATGGTGATGGGAAACAAAAACCTGCCAAACATCAAGGAGCTCTTGTATTTCAAAGAGTCCCTGAGTGTCCTGCTTATTTCGATCCTGTTCATCCTTTTGGCGGCAAACATTGAAATATCTGATCTGTTGCTTATCTACAACTGGAAAGCTGCCATGTTATTTGGTGCCATAGTCTTTATTGTGAGGCCCGTTGGGGTGATTTTAAGCTCCCTTGGATCTAACCTCAAAGCCAATGAGATCGCTTTTATCAGCTGGGTTGGTCCCCGCGGGATCGTTGCTGCGGGTATTGCTTCCCTCTTTGGCCTTAAACTTGCCAGGGAAGGCGTACCTGGAGCCGAGTACATCACGCCGCTGGTCTTTATGGTGGTACTACTTTCTGTACTGCTCAACGCTACAACCGCCCGCATTTTTGCCAAACTGGTTGGGGTTTTTGTAAAAGATGCCGAAGGAATTCTCATTATTGGAGCTTCATCTGTCTCCAGGCTCATTGGCAAGTACCTGCAGGATAATAAACGCCACGTGGTGCTCATGGATAACAATGCCGACAATGTTATGAAGGCTAAAGACCTGGGCCTCGATGCCATTGCCGGAAGTGTTTATGAAGATGACCTTTTTAACAACATTGAGCTCAACGACGTGGGTTACCTTATGGCGATGACGGGGAACAGTGATATTAATAAAACGGCGATCAATAAATTTACCAGTCAGTACGGTGAAAAAGGTTCTTTCAGGCTTATTTCTTCTGATGAAATGAATGACCCGGAGACAAATCCTTCCGAAGGTCTATTCTCGCATACCGATGATTATATCAAGTTGACCGAAGTTGCCAGGAGCCATCCTACCATACACGAGGTGGTGCTTAATAGCAGGGCGCATTACGAAGGATTGCTGGAAATCTCAAAGACCGATCCCGATATAATTCCGCTGTTCGTAAAGACCGATACCGGCGAGTTGAAAATAATCCCATCTCACAGTTCAGAAGTAGAGATTAGCAGCGGGTACCAGCTTGTATACCTGGGTAAGAAGATCAAGAAGGAGGAAGAAGAACAGGAAGAGAATTATGAAGAGACCGTAGAAAAGCTGGAGGGTGAAGATTAATCTTTACTGATCTCTTCCAGAAGTTCATCTGTAAGTTCCAGGTTGTGGTAGACATCCTGAACATCTTCATCTTCTTCAAATTTTTCGGCTAACTCTAAAATTTTGGCGGCTTCTTTTACCGGTAACTCCACGGTGTTTAAGGGAATCCTCTGGAGGCCGGCGTTTTTGGGCTCCACCTCCAGTTCTTCCAGTTTGGAATTCATGCTGCCAAAATCTGTAAAATCGGTATAAGCGTAGATAAGGTTCTCTTCTTTTTCGATACTGGTGGCACCTCCTTCTATGAGTTCGAGTTCAAATTTTTCCATGTCCATGGGAATATCTTCTTTTGCTATGCTGAAGACCCCTTTGCGATCAAACAAAAACTCGAGTGATCCGTTGGTGCCAAGGCTGCCGCCGTTCTTTGAGAAAATTGACCTCACCGAAGAAACCGTGCGATTGGTATTATCTGTAGTGCATTCAATGAAAAAGGCAATTCCGTTGGGGCCATAACCTTCAAAGGTGACCAGTTCGTAATTATCGGCCTCTGCCCCACTGGCTTTTTTAATAGCGCGTTCAATGGTGTCTTTGGGCATGTTCACCCCTTTGGCGTTTGAAATGGCATTACGCAGCGCAGGATTCGCTTCAGGATCTGCTCCTCCCCCGGTTTTCACTGCTACACTTATATCTTTTATAGCCCTGGTAAATTGTTTTGCACGCTTTTTATCCTGAGCTCCTTTCCGGTGTTTGATATTCGCCCATTTGCTATGTCCGGCCATATTAGTTCCTAGTTAATTGTTAATAGTGGTGGCTAACAAATTTAAAAAAAATGATACCGGGGTCAAATGGGATAAAGGAGAGGAAAGAGCAAAGAAAAAAACCTTTCAAAAATGTCATTTTTGACACCTCACAATCTTGAATCTTGGTTTTTCCCGCCGAATTCGCAGTTTTCTGCAGAATACTTTTGTCATTCTGAACGCAGCGCAGTATAGAATCTCTTTTAAATCAGAATATAGAATATAGAACAGAGAAAAAAGACTTTTCAAAATGCCTTTTTTGAGGCTTATTTTAATTTGGGAAGAAAAGTTTCAGTTCCATAACAAAAACATGCCTCGATTTGGCTCGGGGTGACTTTAAATAAGCATTAATGAATTTTAAGGTGAAGGCATTCAAGACATAAAAAAACGCCCGAAGATTCGGGCGCATACAATATGAAATTTTAAATTTTGAATGTTGAACTTTGAATTGATCTAATCGTTCAACTTCAGCACCGCCATAAAAGCTTCCTGCGGAATTTCGACGTTTCCAACCTGGCGCATTCTTTTCTTACCTTTTTTCTGCTTTTCGAGAAGTTTTCTTTTTCGGGAAATATCTCCTCCGTAACATTTTGCGGTAACATCTTTTCTAAGGGCTTTCACTGTTTCACGGGCAATGATCTTGGCGCCAATAGCGGCCTGTATAGGGATGTCGAACTGTTGCCTCGGGATCAACTCCTTGAGCTTTTCACACATTTTCTTCCCAATATCATAGGCATTGTCTACGTGCAACAGGGCCGAAAGTGCATCCACAACATTACCGTTAAGCAGTACGTCTACCTTCACGAGCTTTGAAGCGCGCATTCCAATAGGAGAATAGTCAAAAGAAGCATAACCTTTAGAAACCGTTTTTAGCCTGTCATAGAAGTCAAATACAATTTCGGCGAGCGGCATGTCAAAAGACAGCTCCACACGATCTGTGGTAAGATAGGTCTGGTTGGTAATTTGTCCGCGTTTTTCGATACATAAAGACATTACAGGGCCAACAAAATCGGCTTTGGTGATGATGGTGGCTTTAATGTATGGTTCTTCTACCCTGTCAAGGCTTGAAGGCTCGGGCAGGTCTGAAGGGTTGTTTACCAGGATCACCTGGTCTTTGTTCTTATGGGTATAGGCGTGGTAGGAAACGTTTGGAACCGTAGTAATGACGGTCATATCAAATTCCCGCTCCAGGCGTTCCTGAATGATCTCCAGGTGAAGCATTCCGAGGAAACCACAACGGAAACCAAAGCCCAGTGCCGCTGAACTTTCGGGCGTGAAGACCAGGGAAGCATCGTTGAGCTGAAGTTTTTCCATAGAAGCACGCAGGTCTTCGTAATCTTCGGTATCTACAGGATAGATTCCGGCGAAAACCATGGGTTTTACGTCCTCAAATCCCGGAACTGCTTCAGTCGTGGGGTTTTTAGCATCGGTGATGGTATCACCCACTTTCACCTCTTTGGCTTCTTTGATTCCGGTGATGAGGTAGCCCACATCTCCCGTTTTAATCTCCTGTCTCGGGAATTGTTTCAGCCTTAAAGTGCCTACTTCATCGGCAAAGTAATCTTTATTTGTAGCGACAAATTTAATGTTTTGCCCCTTTTTTATAGATCCGTTAATTACTCTGAAATAAGTCTCCACACCGCGGAAAGGGTTATAGACCGAGTCAAAAATAAGTGCTCTTAAAGGAGCATCTACCTTGCCCGATGGCGGCGGAATGCGTTCAATAATGGCAGCGAGGATTTCAGCAATTCCCAGTCCGGTCTTTGCACTGGCGGGAATAACATCGGAAGGGTCACACCCCAGGAGGTCAACAATATCATCGGTAACTTCTTCGGGGTTTGCACTTGGCAGGTCTACCTTGTTCAAAACAGGAATAATCTCCAGGTCATTTTCCAGCGCCAGGTAAAGGTTTGAAATTGTTTGCGCCTGGATGCTCTGTGCTGCATCAACTACGAGTAACGCACCTTCACAGGCAGCGATAGACCGGGAAACCTCGTAAGAGAAATCTACGTGGCCGGGAGTGTCAATAAGGTTGAGAATATACTGCTCGCCCTTATAGGTATAATCCATTTGAATTGCGTGGCTCTTAATGGTAATTCCCCTTTCTCGCTCCAAATCCATACTGTCCAGCAGCTGTTCCTGCTTTTCCCTGTCGGTCACAGATCCTGTGGAATCTAACAAGCGATCGGCCAGAGTACTTTTTCCGTGGTCAATGTGGGCAATAATGCAAAAATTCCGAATGTTCTTCATATATCAATTTCAACAAAGTTTTCCTTCGCAGAGAACCTTTCTGTTTAAAAGATACAAATATAGTTTTTTTAAAAGGCTGTAAAGAAAAATTATCTGTCTCCCCGGGTTGTCAAAAATGGCATTTTTCAAGACTGTTTTCTGTGTATAACTTTTATAAATTTTTTATAAAAGTATTTGCATATATTAAAAATAAAAGGCTTCTTTGTAGAGCTTCCCTTCATAATTAAAGGAAATTTCTTTGTTGAGGCATGATGGGAAGTTCTCATCGCGGCCATGGCCGGTAATAATTCAATATGAATTACAGAACAATAGGTATTGATATAGGGGCGACCAAGACCAGGATTGGGGTCGTTCAAGATGCACAGGTAATTAAGGAAGCCGATTTTCCAACTTCTTCTACGGCTTCAAAACAGCAAATTTTAGATGAACTTTCCGCAGGCATCATTGAGGTTGCCGGAGGAGATTTCTACGGAATTGGAATTGGGGTTCCGGGGCTGGTAGATGAGGAGAACGGCATCCTGTTCGATCTCCTGAACATCCCTTCTTTTAAGGAAGTGCATCTAAAAGACCATTTAGAGCGACAGTTTAATAAACCTGTTCGCGTGACCAATGATGCAAACGTTTTCGCCATGGGTGAAAAGATGTTTGGTGAGGGACAGCCTTATAAAAACCTGGTGGGAATCACCCTGGGTTCGGGTTTTGGATGCGGAATCATCATACATGACCAGCTGTATTCAGGTGCGTATTCGAGTGCGGGGGAAATAGGCAGTATCCCTTATTTAGACGGAATTATTGAAGATTACTGCAGCGGAAAATTCTTTAAGAGAAATGGCATTTCCGGGAATGAAGTCTTTAAAGGTGCACAGGCTGGAGATGAAGCAGCATTGTTGCTTTTTGAAAAATTTGGGGAGCACCTTGGCAGCGCCATAAAACTGATATTAAACGTGCTTTCGCCCCAGGCCATATTACTGGGAGGATCCATAAGCAAAGCATTTCCGTTTTTTGAAGCCAGTCTTCAGAACACCATAAACAGTTTTCCTTTTAAGAAGGTAAGGGAACAACTGATTGTTAAACCTTCAAACACCTCAAATATTGCCCTTTTAGGAGCTGCAGCATTAATTCTTGCTGAAACGCCTAAACCTGTAGACTATTAATTTAATTCCCTATGGCTAAAACTACTGCAAACAATACATCGGCTGCCGTTAACGATTCTGGTAACGCCACCCGTTCCATCATTATTATTGGTGCGCTCTTCTTCATCTTCGGGTTTGTGACCTGGCTCAACGCACTTTTAATTCCATACCTCAAAATTGCCTGTGAGCTCACCACTTTTCAGGCTTATTTTGTGACCTTTTCATTTTATATTGCCTATGTGGTCATGGCGCCCATATCTACCAGGACCTTAAACCATTTCGGTTTTAAAAAAGGGATGTCGGTAGCTTTAGGTGTCATGGCATTGGGAGCCTTACTTTTCATTCCGGCGGCAATGAGCCGCACGTACCTGGTATTTTTACTTGGCCTGTTTGTAATGGGTGGAGGTCTGGCCATTCTTCAAACTGCAGTGAACCCTTATGTGACCATTGTTGGGCCGGCAGAGAGTGCCGCAAAACGAATTAGCATCATGGGGATCTGTAACAAGCTTGCAGGTGCCATAGCGCCAATATTAATAGGAGTTTTCCTTCAGCTGGATAAAGCTGAAGTTCTTGCAGGAACTACAGATGAAGCTGCTTTAGATGAAATGGCGCTTCGGGTAATTCCTCCTTATATCGGTATCATAATCGTGTTGCTGGCTTTGGCCCTGTGGGTTTATAAATCTAGTCTTCCTGAAGTTGAGGCCGAAGATGAAGACGATGCAAATGCGCTTCAGAAAAATACTAAAAAAATCACCGATTATCCGCACGCCATCCTCGGGGTGGTTACACTTTTTATATATGTGGGTGTTGAAGTTATAGCCGTTGATACCATTATTGACTACGGAATTTTTCAGGGGTTTGATTTTGAAACTGCCAAAGGCTTTACCACAGGTACCATGGCTGCAATGATCATTGGTTATCTTCTGGGAATCGTTGCTATTCCGAAGTTTATAAAACAGGAAAACGCCCTGAAGGTTTGTGCTATTCTTGGCGTAGTGTGCACTGTGGGGGCAATTTTCACTTCAGGCTTTTTGTCGGTAGCATTTATTGCCCTTTTAGGGCTGGCAAATTCATTGATGTGGCCTGCCATCTGGCCGCTTGCTTTGGCAGATGTAGGAAAACTTACCAAAGCAGTTTCATCCCTGCTTGTAATGGGAATTGCGGGGGGTGCAATTATACCGTTGGCCTATGGCGGTTTGGCAGAAGCACTTGACAAGCAAATGGCTTATTGGGTAGCAGTACCGCTTTATTTGTTCATTCTTTATTACGCGGTTGCAGGACACAAAATAAGAAAGGCATGAGACCTTACATACTGGCAGAAACAAACTGGAAAGCTGTAAAAGAGCAAAAAACCGAGGTGGCTGTGCTTACCTGGGGCGCTACTGAAGCTCATAATTTTCACCTGCCTTATGCCACAGATAATTATCAGATAGAGGCAATTGCTGCCGAAGCTGCCAAAAATGCCTGGGAAGCAGGAGCAAAGGTGCTGGTCTTGCCCAATATACCTTATGGTGTGAATACAGGGCAGACAGAAGTTGAACTTTGTATGAACCTGTACCCCTCCACGCAGCTGGCAATTCTCAATGATCTTGTGGAAGTTCTTCACAGAAGTGGGATTAAAAAACTCCTTTTGCTGAACGGTCATGGCGGAAATAATTTTAAAGCTCTTTTGAGGGAAGTAGGAGCGAGGTATCCAAAAATGCTCCTTGTGACCACAAGTTTTTTTCAGACGGTAGACCGGAAGGAGTTCTTTGAAGAAGCCGGAGACCACGCCGATGAAATGGAAAGCAGTTTAATGCTGCATTTAAAGCCCGAACTTGTGCTGCCGCTTCAGGAAGCAGGAACGGGAGAGGAAAAAAGGTCAAAATTGACCGCAATTAAGCAGGGCTGGGCATGGAGTGAAAGGAAATGGCACCTGGTTTCGGCAGATACCGGGATAGGAAACCCCAAAAAAGCTTCCGCAGAAAAAGGAAAGCGGTTTTTTGAGGCCGTAACCCGTCAGGTGGCAGATCTATTACTCGAAATGGATAAAATTAATAATGAGGATCGGTACGAGGAATAAAAAGCCGGTCGAAATTTATAACCCTACAAAAATGTCATTATGAAATACCTTTTTAGAGGCCTTGGTTTCTTACTTTTTGCCGCCACCCTTACTTCTTGTGGAGGATCAGAAACTTTAAAAGCCCCGCAAACAACTGCTATTCCCGAAATTCCTGCCATTATCCCGCTGCCTGCACAGGTGAGCTGGGAGGAGAGAGCTTATGCGATTCCGGTTGAAAATAATATTTGTTATTCGGGTGAAGCACAAGAAGCGGCTCAGTGGATTGAGACCCTGCTTAGCAAAGCAGGTTTTTCGGTTTCTGCCAATGCATCGGCTAACTGCGGAAACTGGAGAATTGAACAGGACAGTTCTTTAAATGCTACTTTAGGAGAAGAAGGGTATCAGCTAAAAATTTCCGAAGAGGGCGTTATGCTGAAGGCTGCTTCAAAAGCCGGACTTTTCTACGGAATTCAGACGCTGCGCCAAATGTTTCCCGCCCAAATTGAGAGTGAGGGCTTAAAAGGAGGGGTGGTGCTTAGGCACACTTCTATTGAAGATAAACCTGAATTTGGTTGGAGAGGAACCATGGTAGATGTGGCCAGAAGTTTCTTTGATCTGGAATATTTAAAGCGGCACGTAGACAGGATGGCGCTTTACAAGATGAACCGTTTGCACCTGCATTTGTCCGATGATCAGGGATGGAGGATAGAGATTAAAGGCTGGCCTAAATTAACAGAGATAGGCGGGAAAAGTTCGGTGCGTAGGGGACGCTCAGGTTATTTGACCCAGGAGGAATACAAAGAGCTTCAGGATTACGCTTTGGAGAGAAACATCACCATAATTCCTGAAATTGATATGCCGGGCCATATTTATGCCGCCCTGTTATCTTACCCCGAATTGAACTGTGACGAATATTCCAATTTAACTCCAAAAAGGGCAATCCCGCCAGCTATTTTTGAAGATTACAATGTTGGATGGAGCAAGTTCTGCCTTGAGAACCCCGAGATATACAAATTTGTTGCCGATGTTGTTGAAGAAATGGCCGAAATCACCAAAGGGCCATGGCTGCATATTGGGGGAGATGAAATTGAAGACCCGAGATATGAAGAATTTGTTATTAAAGCAGATTCTATCGTGCAGTCTTATGGTAAAACCACTATTGGCTGGGAAGAAGTTACTAAAGCTGAAGTGAGTTCTAATCTTATTAGTCAACAATGGCATGGAAAAGTTGAAAGCGTAGTGAAAGATATAAAGGTAATTCACTCTTTGTGTTCTGGACTTTATCTGGATCATGCTAATGAACCGGGGCAGGAGAATACCAATAACTGGTGTAAGAAAGACGGGGTTAGCCTGGAGAACACCTATAATTTTGACAATTATAATCCCAATGTATTAGGGGTTGAGGCAGCTGTGTGGAGTGAATATGTTCTTACAGACGAAATGATGGACAATAGGTTCTGGCCCCGCGCTATTGCAGCGGCAGAAGTAGGTTGGACTAAAGGGAGCCACAGAAATTATGATGACTTTGCAGAGAGACTCGGAAAACAGGGAGACAGATTACGAGCCCTCGATATCAATTTTTATAGAAGTCCTGGAGTAAACTGGGGTGTCGAAAAGACCGTTCCGGGAGTATTTTCTAATTTGTAAATCCATTTAAGGATGATGAAAAACAACTATGGAAATAAGCCAACAACCGAGAGGTCATCAAATTATGATCATCTTGAGAAGATGAGTACACAAGAATTACTCACAAATATTAATAATGAAGACAAATCTGTACCTCTGGCAATTGAAAAACAATTACCTGCCATTGAAAAATTGATAGATGTCATTGTGGCCCGTATGCAGGAAGGTGGCAGGCTGTTCTATATTGGAGCCGGAACCAGTGGCAGGCTGGGAGTGCTGGATGCCTCTGAATGTCCCCCCACATTTGGAGTTTCTGAAGACTGGGTGATAGGATTAATTGCAGGGGGCGATCATGCTCTAAGACATGCTGTTGAAAATGCAGAAGATGATTTTGACCAGGCCTGGAAAGATTTGGAGAAATTTCATATAAGTAAAAAAGATGTGCTGGTAGGCATAGCAGCTTCGGGCACTACGCCTTATGTGATTGGCGGAGTAAAAAGAGCCAGGGAAGAAGGGATAGCGACGGGTTGTATTACCTGTAATGATAGTAGCCCTTTAGCCGCTGAAGTAGAGTTTCCTGTTGAAGTAGTGGTAGGGCCCGAGTTTGTTACCGGCAGTACCAGAATGAAAGCGGGCACTGCTCAAAAATTAGTACTCAACATGATTTCCACAAGCAGCCTCATAAAAATGGGGAGAGTAAAAGGAAATAAGATGGTTGATATGCAATTGTCCAACAAAAAACTTGTTGAAAGGGGTGTTCTAATGGTTATGGAGGAACTTAAGATAGAGCGAAAAAAAGCAACAGATCTTTTGGCTCTTCACGGAAGTGTAAGAGAAGTTTTAAGAAAATTTCGAAAGGAGTAATCTCTTAGTTCAGGAATACTAAAATTCTTACTCAGTTGTTTCATTATATAAGGCACTATGATTCATTTCCTGATACTCACTGGGAGAAATTTTGTGAATTTTTCGGAAAGTACGATTAAAATAAGAGAGACTATTAAAACCCGATTGATAAGAAACTTCAGAAATAGCCTTTACAGGAGAAGTTTCCTGTAAAAGTTTACAAGAGTAACTTATTCTAATTTCATTCAGAAATCTTATAAAAGGCTTACCTGTACTTTTTTTAAAGTATCTGCAGAATGCAGACTTATTCATACCACATTTTTCTGCTGCTTTGCCAAGGGTAATGTCCTCTTTGAAGTTTAGCATTATAAATTCAACAGCATCATTTACTCTTTTTTCTGAAATTCTATAGTGGTTAAGCCAGTTCAAACTTCCCAGGCTTGTATAGGTTTTATATCTTGATAATTTCAGTAAAATGTTAAGAACATTAAGAGCATTTTCGGAATGGGATTCACTATCAATATTGTCTAATATTTGCAATATTTGAAAATTCTCAACTTGTCGAAATAAAACTCCTCTTTTGCTTATGCTTTCAATTTGTTTTAAAAATGAAAATTCGGAAAAATATTTACTACTGCTGTTGAGAAAATATTCGTGAATATGGAAAACATAAGCTTTTGAAATACTATTTTCTTCATTCGAGTTTTTACTGTGAAACATGTGAGGTACATTCTGACCAATAAGGAAAATATCGTCTTTTTTATAATCACCTATAAAATCTCCAGCGTACAATGTGCCTTCTCCTTCAACTATATATACCAATTCAAGTTCAGGGTGATAATGCCAAAGTTTAAGAAATTGCCTGGCTTCATGAACTGAAAATTTAATGTTCCTAGTTAAATATTTATGTAAAAATTGCAGTTTCATTATCCTTTGTAAAGTATTTCAATAGCTATAACATAAAGGAAATGAAAATAAATAGGTTGTGCAAATATTGTTCAATACAATGTAAATATTGTTCAAATATTTCATTTTTGGGAAACTTATCTTTGAGGGAGTAACTTTAATTTATTATTGTCATTTTTGGACAAAGCTGTAATTATATCACCTAATGACAATGTAGCTGTTGCTCTTCAAAATATACAGAAGGGAGAGTTGTTGAAAATGAATAACTCTTCAATTAAAATGGTAGAAGATGTGCCAGTAAAGCATAAAATTTCACTTCATTTTTTTTGTAAAGGTGATATTATCTACATGTATGGGGTTCCGGTAGGAGAAGTTATTGTCCCTATACCGCCCGGAGGTAGATTGACTACTGTAAATGTGAAACATCTGGCTGCAGAATATAAGATAGGTAACCCCGAATACGATGTTATACCGCCCGATGTAGGTCATTTGGAAAATAAATATTTTCATGGGTATTACCGGGGGGACGGACAGGTAGGAACAAGAAATTTTTGGCTCTTTATTCCTATGGTTTTTTGTCAAAACCGCAACTTGCAGGTTTTGAAAGAAGCTTTTGATACTGAGCTTGGTTATAAAAAAGAAAACCCTATTAAACAGCAAATTAAAGAGCTTATAGGTGATAGCAATGGTTCTTCCTCAATTCCGAAGTATAGAAAGATCTTTGAAAATATTGATGGAATTAAGTTTCTAAGTCATGAAGGGGGCTGTGGGGGCACCAGGGAGGATGCTCAAATGCTGGTAAATCTGCTAGCAGGATACATAAATAACCCCAATGTCGCGGGAGCTACAGTTTTAAGTCTGGGCTGCCAACATGCGCAAGTGAGTATGTTACAGGAGGTTTTGAAAGATAAGTATATCTGTAAAAAACCCGTACTTTATTTTGAACAACAACAATATGCTTCAGAAAAAGAAATGCTCAGAGATATTGTTAACGATACATTTAAGAAACTTAAAGAAGCAAATAAAATTAAAAGGAACCCTGCACCTTTAAGTAAGCTTAGTATAGGCCTGGAATGTGGTGGGTCTGACGGATTTTCAGGAATTACGGCAAATCCTTTAATAGGTAATGTTTCAGATAAAATAGGAGCTCTTGGAGGTAAGGGAATATTATCTGAATTTCCTGAATTGTGCGGTGTAGAGCAGGATATTATAAATCGCTGCGAAACCAGGGAAACCGCCGAAAAGTTTATAAATCTAATGGAAGCTTACAATACAAGGGCAAAAGAGGTAGGTTCTGGCTTTGATATGAACCCTTCACCAGGTAATATTAAAGATGGCCTTATAACAGATGCCATAAAATCGGCAGGGGCAGCAACTAAAGGTGGCAGAGCAGCAGTTACAGATGTTCTTGATTATACGGAATACGCTGTAAAACCAGGCTTGAATCTTCTATGTACCCCAGGAAATGATGTAGAGTCAACCACTGGTCTTTGCGGTTCGGGAGCAAACCTGATTCTGTTCTCTACAGGTCTTGGAACTCCCACGGGTAATCCTATATGCCCGGTTTTGAAAATTTCTTCTAATTCTGCACTCCCAAAAAAAATTACTGATATAATAGATTTTGACGCTGGAAGGATAATTTCAGAGGGTGCTTCGTTAGAAGATCTATCAGAAGAACTGCTGGAATTAATAGTAGAAGTTGCAAGTGGAACAAAGAAGACCTGTGCAGATATATTAGGTCAGGACGACTTCATTCCATGGAAACGTGGAGTTTCACTATAAGACAAAACAAGATTAGGAAAAGGTATTTTTAATGACAGTAGAACATCTAGAATTTTAATGTTATGAAGTTATTTAACCTTAAGGGGAAAACAGCAATAATTACCGGAGGTGGTAGCGGGATAGGAAAGGCAATCTCAGAAACCTTTGCGGCCCAGGGTGTCAGGATACACGTTCTTGAATATAGAGAAGAGGAAGGGGGTAAAACCGTAAATGGAATTAAAAATAATGGAGGTAAAGCCGAGTTTCATCAATGTGACGTTTCAAAACAGGGAGAGGTAATAAAAGTTGTTGAAAAGATAGGGAAAACTCAACCTATCCATATTCTTATCAACAATGCAGGTGTGGCTCACGTTGGGAATGTTGAAACCACAACCGAAGAAGATCTAGATAGGCTTTACCAGGTGAATATTAAAGGAGTCTATAACTGCCTGTATGCAGTTGTACCTTATATGAAAAGAAATGGTGGCGGGTGCATTATCAACATGGCAAGTATAGCATCGGTGGTAGGTATATCAGACAGGTTTGCATATTCAATGTCAAAAGGAGCTGCTTTAACAATGACTTATTCTATCGCCAAAGATTACATTGACTTTGGAATTCGATGTAACTGTATTTCGCCGGCGCGTATTCATACCCCGTTTGTGGATGGATTCATAGCTCAAAATTATCAAGGAAAAGAAGCTGAAATTTTTGATAAACTTTCTAAAAGTCAACCCCTGGGAAGAATGGGAACTCCCGATGAGGTAGCCGGCTTAGCAGTTTATTTATGTTCTGATGAAGCTTCTTTTATCACCGGAACGAATTTCCCTATTGATGGAGGGTATATTAAACTTAATGGATAAATGAAAAGAATACTTACTTTTTTAAGCTTATTATTTTTTAGCTCAGTTATAGCTCAAACCACACATGAAGAGGCAAAAAGGGCAATTGAAGCCAGAGATTTCCCAAACTGGTTTCAGGATGCCAAACTAGGAATTTTTATTCACTGGGGATTGTATTCGGTTCCGGCTTATGGTGGAAAGGAAAGTTATTCTGAATGGTACCTGCGTGGTTTACAAATGAACGACAGCTTACGTACTAATTTTTTAAAGAACACCTATGGAAGCGATTTTAGCTATAATGATCTTACCAATGAATTTAAGGCCGAGCTATTTGATCCTGAAGAATGGGCAGATTTATTTAACAGAGCGGGAGCTAAATATGTTGTGTTAGTCTCTAAACATCATGATGGGTACGCCCTTTGGCCAAGTAAGTATAACCGTAACTGGAATAGTGTAGATACAGGTCCCAAAAGGGACATTGTTGGAGAAGTTACAGAAGCAGTTAGAGATTCGGGGCTTAAAATGGGATTGTATTATTCTTTACCAGAGTGGAATCATCCGTTGCATAGGTGGTACAGTGATCCTCACGACAGTATAAATACTTATGTTGAAAATTATATGATACCTCAATTTAAAGAGCTTGTAAGCACATATAAACCTTCTTTAATATTTGCTGACGGAGAATGGTATAATTCTGCCAAACAATGGCACTCTGCAGAGCTTATTAACTGGTATTATAATCTTGTTGGAGAGGAAGCAATTGTAAACAACCGGTGGGGAAGCGGACTCGATGTGGGTTTTCTTACCCCTGAGTATAGTGCAGGAATCAAAGAAACCTCCAGGCCATGGGCTGAAGTTAGGGGTATAGGACGTTCTTTTGGACTCAACCGAAATGAAGACCTGGAGGCATATGGTACCTCAAAGGAACTTGTTGAGAAATTTGTTCAGGCTGTAGCAAATGGAGGAGGAATGATCTTAAATGTTGGTCCTGGAGCCGATGGTCAAATTCCATTAATACAGCAGGAGCGACTTGTACAACTAGGAAACTGGCTCGAGATAAACGGCGAGGCAATTTATGGAGCAGAATCATTTGATATTATTGAAGAAGAGAAAGAGGTGCAAATTTCCCGAATAGATGAGGTGATCAATTTTAATTGGGTGCGTAATTCGCCATTAAAAGGAATTAGAGAAGATGATTTTTCCGTGAGGTGGGAAGGCTATCTTGTTGCTCCCAAAAATGGCAAATATAATATTGAGTTAGATGCAGATGATGAAGCAATTCTTGAGCTTGATGAAAAAACAATTATAAATAACAATTATACAGCTCCAGACAAAGAAGCTGAAGTTATGAACGCAAATACCAGCTATTCGGAAAATGCTGTAGTTAATTTAAAGGCCGGCAAACCTTATAAACTGGTATTGAATTACAGAGAAAAGAAGCAGAATGCAAAGGTTACACTGTCCTGGAGCAGTAAAGGAGATGAGAAAGAGATTATTCCTGGTGGCGCTTTGTACTTAGATCAGGAAAAGACTCAGCGAGGGTTACAGGGAAAATACACTTCATTAAAAACACACATTGCTTACACTAAAAAGAACAATTCCCTGTATGCAATTAGTTTTGAATGGCCTGATGATTCTTTACAATTAAATATTCCAAAGCCAAAATCTGGAGCTACAGTGAAAATGCTTGGTCTTGAAAGAGAACTTGACTGGAGCTACGAAAACAATAAAATGTTTATTAACACCAGCGGAATTAAATATAATGAATTACCCTCCCATGATGCATGGACATTCAAAATAGATAATTATTAAAATATTTTAAATGAAACTAATAAGATTTGGTGAAGCCGGAAAAGAAAAACCTGGAGTACAACTTCATAGTGGGAAACGAATAGACGTTTCAAATTTCTGTGCAGACTATACTGAAGATTTTTTTAAAAATGACGGCCTCGCAAACCTTCAAGCCTGGATCACAGAAAATGCTGAAAACTGTAAAGAAGTAGCAGGTGATGTGAGGCTTGGACCTCCTGTTTTAAAACCTTCTAAAATTGTATGTATAGGTTTAAACTATGCAAAACATGCTGCCGAAAGTGGAATGGAGGTTCCCAAAGAACCAGTAATATTCTTTAAAGCTACAAGTGCCATTGTGGGGCCTAATGATGACTTAATTATCCCTAAAGGAAGCACTAAAACAGATTGGGAAGTGGAACTGGGGGTAGTGATTGGAAAAAAAGCTTCTTATGTAGATGAAGCAGATGCCATGAATTATGTTGCAGGATATGTACTTCACAATGATTATAGTGAAAGGGAATATCAGCTTGAGCGCGGTGGCCAATGGGTAAAAGGGAAGAGCTGTGATACCTTTGCACCCATCGGGCCATATTTAGTAACTAAAGATGAAATTGAAGATCCACACCGCCTTGATTTGTGGTTAAAGTTGAATGGCGAAATAGTGCAAAAAAGTAATACGTCAGATTTTGTATTTGACATTCCTCAGGTTGTGAGCTACGTTAGTCAGTATATGACGCTTTTGCCCGGAGACATTATTTCAACAGGTACTCCATTTGGTGTAGGAATGGGTTTTAAACCTCAAAGATACCTAAGACCCGGAGATGTTGTAGAATTGGGAATTGAAGGCTTGGGAACATCAAAGCAAACTGCCAGAGCCTACAAAGAATAAATAATGAAAATTGACAGTCATCAACACTTTTGGTCCTATAATCCACATCGGGAGAGTTGGATTACCGATGATATGTCCGGTATAAGGAGGGATTTCTTTCCTAAAGACTTGGAGCCTTTACTTCGGCAGAACAAATTTGATGGTTGTATTGCTGTACAGGCAAATGACACTGAAGCAGAATCTCAGTTTTTACTGGATCTTGCAGCTCATAATGATTTCATTAAAGGCGTGGTGGGATGGGTAGATCTTACGGCCGAAAGCTGTGAAGAACGATTGTCTTTTTTTTCTCAAAACTCCTTATTTAAAGGAATAAGATATACACTTCAAAAAGAAAAGCCCGATTTTATCCTAAACCCTCTTTTTAAAAGGGGAATTTCTCTTTTGTCTAAATTCAATCTTACTTTCGATCTACTTGTACTTGAACATCAACTGCCGGAAGTTATCCAACTTGTAAAAGAATTTCCTGCCCAACCCTTTGTGCTGGATCATATGGCTAAACCTCAAGTTAGTAAGGGTCTCTCCTATGATTGGATAGAGAATATAAAATTATTAAGTAGTTATAAGAATGTCTATTGTAAAGTATCAGGATTTTTAACTGAGACAGAGGACTTTAAGTGGCTAAAGAACAATTTTAATCCTTTTTTTGATGTAGTAAGCGAAGCTTTTGGTGAGAACAGATTGATGTATGGGTCCGATTGGCCGGTATGTCTCGCTGCCGGAAGTTATGCAGATACGCTGGAAATAGTGGAGGATTATTTCTATACTCAGGAAAATGGTTTATTTAAAAAGCTAATGGGTATAAATGCAGAAAAATTTTATCATTTATGAGGAGAAAGATTATTTTTTCTGTTTTGGTAGTTCTAAGCTTCTGGTTATCTATGAAAGAAGCGAACGCTCAAAACTTGACAGATTCAATTCCCAAGCATATACTGTGGTATGATACCCCTGCAAGCGAGTGGTTGGAGGCATTACCTATAGGAAATGGTAGAATAGGAGCCATGGTCTTTGGAGATCCAAAAAATGAAAGGATTCAGTTAAATGAAGACTCCATGTGGCCGGGAGGGCCTGACTGGGGAAATGCTAAAGGTAATCCAGAAGATTTGCAATATATTCGAGATCTTATTGAAGAGGGCCATATTGAAAAGGCAGATAAAGAGATTGTAGAGCGGTTTTCATATAAGGGTATAGTTCGATCTTACCAAACTTTAGGAGATCTGTACATCGATTTTCACGAACGTGGGACTGTAGAAAATTATAAGCGTCTTTTAAATCTAAATACGGCTGAGGTGGTGATCAGCTATACTTCAGAGGGTTCAGCATATTATCAAAAGGTATTTACCAGCGCACCAGATGATGTACTTATTGTTGAATTAGGAACGAATGCAGAAAGTGGGATGAATTTAACTTTGAGGTTAGATCGCCCGGAAGATGAGGGGCGTCCCACAGTGAGTATAAGCAACCCCAATTCTTCTGAAATTGCAATGAAAGGTGTGGTGACACAATACGGTGGGAGGGTACATTCTCAACCAGCACCCTTAGATTATGGAGTCCAATTTGAAACTGTATTGAAAACAGATCATGAAGGGGGAACAGTGACACCAAAAGATGGAACCCTTATTTTACAAGGGGTGAAAAAAGCCACAATTAAACTTGTTGCAAATACTTCATTTTACACCAAAGATTTTCAAAATAGAAACAGGGAAGTTTTAGATCGTTTATTGGGAGTAGGGTATGAAAAACTTTACCAAAGACATGTACAGGAACATCAAAAATATTTTAACAGGGTTCAACTCCAACTGGGTAAAGAGAAAAGCAGCAACTTACCAACAGACCTTCGGCTGCAAAACTTAGCGAAGGGAGATGAAGATCTAGACCTGGTATCAGATCTGTTTCAATTTGGGAGGTACCTTTTGATCTCATCTTCTAGACCGGGGACCAACCCGGCAAATCTCCAGGGATTGTGGAACGAGAACCTTGCGGCACCGTGGAATGCAGATTATCATCTTAATGTTAATTTACAAATGAACTACTGGCCCGCCGAAGTGACTAACCTAAGTGAGTTTCATCAGCCATTATTCGATTTTACTGATAGGCTTATTGAGAGAGGCCGAATTACCGCCAGGGAACAGTATGGTATAGAGAGAGGAGCTGTAGCGCATCAGGCGACAGATCTTTGGGCTTCGGCTTACATGCGAGCAGAACAACCTTACTGGGGCAGCTGGATTCATGGAGGAGGCTGGTTGGCTCAACATTATTGGGAACATTATAACTTTACCCGCGATAGGGAATTTTTGGAGGAGCGGGCATATCCTGCCATTAAGTCTTTTGCGGAATTTTATCTGGACTGGCTGGTATGGGATAAAAAATCTAAGAAGTGGGTTTCATTTCCAGAAACCTCACCCGAAAACTCTTATATAAATGAAGAAGGGAAAAAAGCGGCAGTTTCATTTGGAAGTGCTATGGGCCATCAAATTATAGGTGAGGTCTTTGACAATGTATTGACAGCCGCAGAGATATTAAATATTGAAGATGATTTTATCGCAGAGGTTCGGGAGAAAAATAAGTCACTTTTTCCCGGGATTGTGGTGGGGCCAGATAATCGACTCCTAGAGTGGAATGAAGCCTATGAAGAAACAGAAAAGGGACATAGACATCTTTCTCACCTGTATGCACTTCATCCGGGTAATGATATTACCCACGCAACCCCACATGCTTTTGCTGCAGCAAGAAATTCTATTGATTTTAGATTAAAACATGGTGGTGCCGGTACAGGCTGGAGCCGGGCATGGATGATTAATTTTGATGCACGCTTACTAGATGGAGAATCAGCAAAAAGTAATGTTGATAAATTCATGCAGATATCCCTGGCAAAGAATCTATTCGATTTGCATCCTCCTTTTCAAATTGACGGGAATTTTGGGTTTACAGCGGGAATTGCCGAAATGCTGCTTCAGTCACATGAAGGTTTTTTGAGGATACTTCCTGCGCTTCCCGAAGCCTGGAAAGATGGGAGTATTTCAGGATTAAAGGCAAGGGGCAATACTGAGGTTGATATTATATGGAAAAACGGAAAGTTAAAGGAGTTAATTCTAAAGGCGAATGAAAACAGACTTCAGAAGATTGTATATGCGGGAAGAGAGGTAAAAGTTGACTTACCTGAAGGAAAAAAAGTGCGGCTTAACGCTAAACTTCAAATAAAAAATAGCACTTATCAAAAGAAAAGAAGGTTGTAAAACTTATTTAAACATGAATTTACTACATCGATTGAGTCTTATAGGCTATTTCTTTTTGTTTATTAATCTTTTACAGGCACAGGAGATACCTGAACCTGTGGGCCCTCTTCCTTCCCAACGTCAGTTAAACTGGCAGGAAATGGAATATTACGCTTTTATTCATTTCAATATGAACACCTTTACAAACCGTGAATGGGGAGAAGGAGGAGAATCACCTGAACAATTTAATCCCACAGAATTAGATGTGCGGCAGTGGGCAAAAGTGGTAAAGGAGGCTGGTATGAAGGGAATAATAATAACTGCAAAACATCATGACGGGTTTTGTCTCTGGCCTTCAGAAACGACAGAACATTCTGTAAAAAACTCCCCATGGAAAAGTGGAGAGGGAGATCTTATAAAAGAACTTGCAGAAGTTTGTGAAGAATTTGATCTAAAATTTGGTGTCTATCTTTCTCCATGGGACAGGAATCATGCACAATATGGTAAAGAGGAATATGTTGACGTATTTCACAAACAATTGGAAGAACTAGTCACTAATTACGGAACCCTTTTTGAAATATGGTTTGATGGTGCAAACGGTGGTACGGGATATTACGGAGGTGCCAATGAAAACCGGAAAATAGATCATAGAAGTTACTATCAATGGGATAAGGTATATTCCATAGTTAGAACGCATCAGCCAGATGCTGTGATTTTTGGAGATAATGGCCCAGATATTAGATGGATAGGGAATGAAGAAGGTATAGCGGGTAAAACAAATTGGTCCCTAATTCGTAAAGCCGAATTATATGCAGGATCGGGTAAACATAAAGAATTGCAGTACGGGCATGTCGATGGTACCCATTGGGTACCAGGAGAGGCTGATGTTTCTATTAGGCCGGGTTGGTACTATCATCCGAAGGAGGATCACTTGGTAAAATCTCTTCCACATTTGCTGGACATCTATTACGGATCTGTAGGGCGAAATGCCTCCCTTCTTTTAAATATTCCGGTAGACAGGAGAGGGCTAATTCATGAAAACGATGTAAAGCAGTTGATAAAACTCAGGGAAAAGCTGGATGAAGATTTTGAAAATAATCTGGCTCAGAATTTAGAAGTGAGTGCAAGTAAAGTAAGAAATAATAACCCAAAATTTTCTGCAAAAAACACCATAGACGGTAAGAAGGGAACCTACTGGTCTCCTGGTAAAAACGAAATTAAAAGTTCTCTTACGTTAGATTTTGGTAAAGATGTTGTTTTTAATAGATTCCTGGTACAGGAGTATATTCCTCTTGGACAGAGGGTAAAATCTTTCACTATAGAAGGCCTGGTTAATGGGGAATGGCATGAAATAGATCGCCAAACAACCATAGGCTATAAAAGAATTTTGAGGTTTGACCCAATTAAAGCATCTGCTCTAAGACTAAATATCCTGGATTCCAAATCCAGTCCTTTAATATCGAATATTGAAGTGTATAATGCTCCCGCATTGTTGGTAGCTCCTGAAGTTACCAGATCAAAAAAAGGAGTGATTACCCTGCAGGTTCCCGATGAAAATGTGCATATCTATTATACTCTAGACGGAACAGAACCCAATCATAATTCTTACAGGTACACTGAAGTTATTGCCGGAGGCCAACCAATTACCTTGAACGCAATTGCTTATGACCCCGTAAGCGGAAAATACAGTGAATCAAAAAAGGTGAATTTTGATATCCCGAAAACTAAATGGAAAGTTATAGATGTTACTTCCGGTGATATTGAAGAGGCTTCCAAAATTATTGATGAAGATAAAAATACATGGTGGACAGCAAAAAAAAATAAGGAGCTGCCGCAGGAAGTGGTTGTTGATTTAGGTAAGAATTATCTTCTTCAAGGTTTTATTTACCAGCCATCTCATAATAAATGGTCCTTTGGAACTATCTCCAATTATGTATTTGAAGTTAGTGTAGACAATAAAAAATGGATTAGAACAGCTTCAGGTGAATTTGGCAACATTCGTAACAACCCTATTGAGCAAAAGGTAAGTTTTCAACCTATTAAAGCAAGATACATCAAGCTTAAAAGTATAAAAAATACAGATGACAGCGGTGCTATTTCTATTGGAGAACTAAGTGTAATAACAGTAAATCAGAAATAATATGGACTTAGGCCTTACAAATAAAGTGATATTGATAACCGGTGGAACGCAGGGAATTGGAGGAGCTATCTCCAGAAGCTTAGCTTTCGAAGGAGGCATTCCGGTTTTTATTGGGAGAAATAAAGAAGTAGGAGAACTGCTGGAATCTGAGCTATTAAATAAAGGCCAAAAAGCCTTTTTTTTACAGGGAGATCTCAATCATAAGGGTACTTGTAAAGAGCTTGTGCTAACTGTAAAAGAGAGGTATGGGAAAATAGATGCATTGGTGAACAATGCCGGGGCAAATGATGGTATAGGTCTTGAAAATGGTAATCCAGAGAGCTTTACAAAATCAGTATTCAACAATTTGAATCACTATTATGAAATGGCGCATTTTTGCCTACCTTATTTAAAAGCTTCTAAGGGTAATATCATTAACATTAGTTCAAAAGTAGCTCTCACAGGCCAGGGTAACACCTCGGGTTATGCAGCTGCTAAAGGTGCCCAATTAGCGCTTACAAGAGAATGGGCTGCAGAGCTTTTACCTTTTGACATTCGAGTAAATGCTATTTTACCTGCAGAAGTTCTCACCCCTTTGTATAAAAATTGGCTGAGTTCTTTCGATGATCCCGAGAGTAAGTTGAAAAGTATTACCTCAAAAATACCGTTAGGGAAACGTATGACCACTGCTGAAGAGGTTGCAGATCTTGCTGTTTTTCTTTTATCTAAAAGATCTTCTCATACCACAGGACAGTTTCTGTTCGTGGATGGCGGGTATGTACACCTGGACAGGTCTTTAACTTAATGTGCCGTGATGAATAAAACTCAGGCACCAGTAATTTCAAGGAAAATTCTACTTCCTTTCATTCTAATCACTTTCTTATTTGCTCTGTGGGGCTTCGCTAATGATATAACAAACCCTATGGTTTCAGCTTTTAAAAAGATACTAGAACTAAATAACTTTCAGGCTTCATTGGTGCAATTGGCATTTTATGGCGGATATTTTACCATGGCACTACCTGCAGCTATTTTTGTTAACAGGTATTCTTATAAAAAAGGTATACTACTGGGGCTTGCACTTTATGCTTGTGGAGCATTACTTTTTTTTCCTGCTGCTGCCTTTCAGGAATACTATTTCTTTCTCACAGCACTTTACGTTCTCACGTTTGGGTTGGCTTTTCTTGAGACCACAGCCAATCCTTATATTTTATCTATGGGTGCAGAAGAGACTGCTACGCAAAGGTTGAATCTCTCACAAGCATTTAATCCATTGGGAGCTTTAGGAGGATTAATCGTAGCTCAAAATTTTATTCTGAATGCTTTGGAATCAGATGATTTGAATGAACAGGGAGAAGGGATCTACAGCACATTGCCTGAAGATGCACGTGAGTTAATACGAATCTCAGATCTGGAAGTCATTCGAAATCCGTATGTACTTCTGGGAATTGTGGTAATTATATTTTTTGTTCTCATCCTCTTGGTAAAAATGCCTAAAGATGAAAATAAAGAATCCCGGGTACCTGTGGGCAAGTCTTTAAAAAGGCTTTTTAAACATCCAAAATTTTATGGAGGAGTGTTTGCTCAGGCATTTTACGTAGGGGCACAAATTATGTGCTGGACATATATTTATCAGTACGCAGAATCAATAGGAATTCCAAATAACAAAGCAGTGAATTATGCCATTTTTGCGCTCGTTCTATTTCTTGTAGGCAGGTGGATTGGAACAGGCTTACTTAGATACTTTCACGCAGGTAAACTATTGTTCCTGTTTGCGCTTGGAGCTATTCTCTGTAGTGCTATGACCATCATTATTTCAGGTCATATAGGATTATATGCACTTACAGGAATATCTTTTTTTATGTCTATAATGTTTCCCACTATTTACGGCATTGCTTTAGAAGGTCGTGGAGAAGATGCCAAGTTCGGTGCTGCTTTTTTAGTAATGGCCATAGTTGGTGGTGCCTTAATGCCAAGTTGTCAGGGACTTATTCTTGATATGGGAGGGGCAGGATATAACGATATTAATATTTTGGGTGTGCCAGAGATCAATTTCTCTTTCATTCTACCTACTGTTTGTTTTATTATCGTCGGGCTTTATGGAAGATATATATATCAACAACGTCTAAATTAAGTTTATGAAAAGATATGTTCTTACCTGTGAACTTAAAGATGATCCTATTCTGAAAAAGGAGTATGTAGATCATCATAAAAAAGTGTGGCCTGAAATTGTTGACAGCATCAAGAAAAGTGGTATTCTCCATATGGAAATCTTCAATCTTGAGACTAGTTTGGTTATGATCATTGATACTACTCCGGAATTTTCTTTTGAAGAAAAAGCAAAAATGGATGCGAAAAACGAGAAGGTCCAACGTTGGGAAGAATTGATGTGGAAGTATCAGAAAAAGATACCATCAGCACAGCCTGGTCAAAAATGGGTTTTAATGAACAAAATTTTTTCTTTACCACAGTAGTATGAGAGTAGGGTTATTTGTGCCTTGCTATATTGACCAACTTTATCCAACAGTTGGAAGAGCAAGTCTGGAATTACTTCAAAAATCGGGTTGTGAAGTTATCTTTTTAGAGGACATTCTGTGTTGTGGACAACCAATGGCCAATAGTGGTTACGAACACTACACGACAAATAAAAATTATGCAAGTCCATTTTTGGAAGCCCTGCCTAATGTAGATTATGTAGTTGCCCCATCTGCAAGTTGTATTTACCATCTCACACACCATCTATTAAAAGAAGAACTGGAACAAGACAAACTTCAAAAATTTAAAGAAATAACAGAGTTTTTGCATGATGTAAAAACGAATTTTGTCGTTCAGAGCTATTTTCCACATAGGGTGGCATTACATAAATCCTGTCATGGCCTTAGAGGTCTACAACTCGCAAAAGCTTCAGAATTAGGAGGAACAGCATTTTCAAAAATCGAAAATCTTTTAAATAAGGTTGAAGGTTTACACCTGGTAATACCTGCTCAGTCTGATGAATGTTGCGGTTTTGGTGGAAGTTTTTCAGTCTTTGAAAATGCAGTGTCTGTAAGAATGGGAGAAGATAAATTAAAGAACGTTCTACATGAAAAAGTAGAGTATTTAACTGCAACAGATATGTCATGTTTTATGCACCTGGAAGGTGTTTTTAAAGAAAATGAATCTGTTGTAAAAATTGTGCACATTACAGAGATTTTAAATTCCAGTCTATGAAAACCTTACATGCCAACCTAAGCAAAGAGTTTTTATCTCATCGAAAAGATGCTGACTGGCATAATGATACGCTGTGGTTTCTTAGAAAGAAGCGGGATTATGCAAAAGATCAATTGCGCGAATGGGAACAGCTAAGACAAGCCGCTTCAGAAATAAAAAGACATACTCTTTCACGTTTACCCCATTACCTGGAAAAGTTTGAGCAGCAGGCATCACAAAATGGAATGAAAGTTAAGTGGGCGTGGGACGGCCAGGAAGTGAATGTATTGGTTACCAAAATTCTTAGAGAGAATAATGTTACCTCTGTTGTGAAAAGTAAATCTATGCTTACCGAAGAATGTGGTCTCAACCACCACCTGGAGAAGCAGGGTTTTGAGGTGGTAGATACAGATCTTGGTGAGCGTATAGTCCAGCTTCGTCAAGAACAACCCAGCCATATTGTAGTGCCTGCAGTACATTTAAGAAAAGAGGAGGTAGGAAAGACTTTCCATCAGTTCTTAAATACTGAAGTAGGAAATTCAGACCCGTCTTATCTTGCAGAAGAAGCAAGAAATTCTCTACGCAGAGATTTTATTAAAGCTGAAGCAGCTGTTACAGGTGTAAACTTCGGAATTGCCACAAACGGAAGTGTTGTGGTTTGTACCAATGAAGGTAACGCCGATTTAGGAGTGCACAGTAAAAAGGTGATCATCCATTGTATGGGTATTGAGAAAATTTTGCCGGGCCTCAAGGAACTTTCTGTTTTTACAAGATTGCTGGCAAGATCGGCAGTGGGGCAGCCTATTACAATATATACTTCTCATTATAAAAATCCCCGGCAATACACTAAGGAGTATATAATTATAGTAAATAACTTAAGAACTGAAATCTATAAGGATGAAGGTTTCAGAGAAGCCTTGAAGTGCATAAGATGTGGAGCCTGTATGAATACATGCCCTGTTTATCGCCGTTCGGGAGGTCATTCATATCACCATACCGTCCCCGGGCCGATAGGCTCTGTATTGGCACCATTTTACAATAAAGAGAAGAACAAAGATCTGCCGTTTGCTTCAACTCTTTGTGGCTCCTGTAACCATGTTTGTCCCGTAAAAATTGATTTGGCAGGTTTGCTTTATAAATGGAGGCAAAAGCTCACCAAAGAAACTTCACAGGCAGTAGAGAAGACGCTTGGTTTTAAAGCTAGTACTGAGCTGCTGAAGAATAAAACAGTTTATAAAATGGCAGGCAAATGTGCACGTCTTAAAATTTCATCATTTGTACTAAAATCGTCTTACAATCCCTGGAATAAAGGAAGAAAATTTACCGATCTGCCAAAAGAGACTTTTAGAGAATGGTATAAAAGATCAAACCATGAAGAGTAGAGAAAGAATCCTTAACAGCCTGAAATCAGCGAATTCTATTGATATAGATTTACCTCAGATCCTATTTTCTTCCGGGGAAGATAACATACTTCAGACTTTTGTTGAAATGGCAACATTAGCGGGTATGGAGGTGTTTGATGCCACAAAAATTGATCTTATGGAACTGCTCACATCTTGTGCCGAGAGTAAAAAAGTGCAGTCTTCAATTGAGTCTCATGCTATTCGCTTCCCAATTCTATTGGATGAAGAAAAGCCTTTTGAAACTGAAAATGTTCCAGATATTTTCGTCTGTCAGGCTCATTTTGGAGTTGCCGAAAATGCTGCGTTGTGGTTGGACGATGAGGTGCTCCCCTCAAGATTACTCGCCTTTCTTCCTGAAGAATTGGTGATTCTGTTATCTAAAGAGCAACTGGTTTCAAATATGCACCAGGCTTACGATAAGGTTGAACAGATAGATTACACCTATGGACTTTTCCTCGCTGGTCCTTCAAAAACAGCCGATATTGAACAGACACTGGTGACAGGAGCTCAAGGCGCTAAGCGGGTTAAATTATTTCTTCAAGAGTAATGGATGATTTTCAATTCCTACTTATAAAAACAGAAATTAAGATATGTTAAGCTGATTAAATTTTATTCATCCTCTTTATATATTTTTAGAAGAAGGATAAAATGTTCTTTAAATTTGCAATTTTTGAGAAGAGAATTCTTACACATACCATGAATAAAAATATTCTTTATTTAGTTAGTTTTAGTTTTATCTTTTTATGTTCCTGTAATCGTCACCTTAAGGAGAATTTATTGACTGAAGAGGAAGCATCAGTATTTGTAGATCCATTTATAGGAACAGGAGGGCATGGTCACACATATCCCGGAGCCACTGTACCTTTTGGAATGATTCAGCTAAGTCCAGATAATGGGAAACAGGGTTGGGACTGGTCTTCGGGATATCATATTTCAGATACGGTTATAGTTGGCTTTAGTCATTTGCACCTTAGTGGCACCGGAATTGGAGATCTGGCCGATTTGCTTTTTATGCCTGCCAACAGGAAGATCGATTTAACCATCCCGGTTGAAACAAGGGATGATATTCCGTACAAATCTGTTTTTAGCCATTCAAAAGAAGAGGCATCTCCTGGTTACTACAGGGTTTTTCTTGAAGATCCTGAGGTTGAGGTGGAGTTGACAGCTTCTGTGAGAACAGGTTATCAAAAATATAAATACAGCCATGCAGGAGATCAATCGATAATAGTTGATCTTGGATTTGCCATTAACTGGGACAGTCCGTTGGAAACCAAAATAACGATTGAAGACGATTACACTATGAGCGGATATAGACACAGTACCGGGTGGGCAAAGAATCAAAAAGTATTTTTTGTTGCAAAATTTTCCAGTCCAATTGTTTCAAAATCATTAGTTAGTGATGGCCAGGAAGTAAATGAGAATAGCGCGGAAGGGGCTAAAACTGCTACCCAGTTATTTTTTAATTTAGATAAAGCTAATGAACTGCAGGTAAAATTGGCGCTGTCTTCGGTGAGCATAGAGAATGCGAGACAGAATCTGAATAATGAAAAAATCGATTTTGACCTTGCCAAAAATGAGGCTGCTGCATTGTGGGAAGATGCTTTAAAAGGTATTAAAGTGGAGACGGAAGAGGATTCTCTTAAGACAATTTTCTATACTGCCTTGTATCACACTAAAATGGCACCAGTTATATTCAGTGATAAGAATGGTGAATTTCGTGCCTCCAATGATAGTATTTTAAAGGCCGAAAACTTTACTACTTATACAACTCTTTCATTATGGGACACTTTTAGGGCGCAGCAACCACTCTTAACTTTAACCAACCCCGAGAAGGTTTCGGATATTATAAAATCGATGCTTGCTTATTATAAAGTTGAAGGAGCGCTTCCGGTTTGGACTCTCTATGGCAACGAAACAAATACAATGACAGGCTATCACTCTATCCCGGTTATTGCAGAGGCTTATTTTAAGGGAATAAGAGATTTTGACGTTGAGCAAGCCTATACAGCAATGAAAAAAACCATGATGCAAGATCAGAGAGGCCTGAAGTTTTATAAAGAACGCGGATATATACCATTTCATGAACTTGATGAATCTGTGACCTATACCCTAGAGTATGCATACAATGACTGGTGTATTGCACAAATGGCAAAAGCTTTGGATAAACTCGACGATTACAGATATTTCTCTAATCGCGCTAAAGCCTATGAAAAAATGTTTGATCCTGAAACAGGTTTTATGAGAGGAAAAGCTGAAGACGGTGAAACCTGGAGTACTCCTTTTGATCCAAAATTTTCCAGTCACATGGAGAATACAGATTATACTGAAGGTAATGCATGGCAGCATAGTTGGTTTGTTTTACATGAACCCCAGGAGCTAATTGAACTTCACGGCGGAGCAGAGAATTTCAGCAGTAAACTGGAGCAACTTTTTACTGAAGATTCAGAAATAAAGGGAGAAAATGCTTCAGCAGATATTTCGGGACTTATTGGTCAATACGCTCATGGGAATGAGCCAAGCCATCATATTGCATATTTATTCAACAAAGCAGGTAAACCCTGGCTAACACAATTTTGGGTAAGGGAAATATTATCAACCCAATATTCTACCCAACCTGATGGTTTGAGCGGGAATGAAGATGCCGGGCAAATGTCTGCCTGGTACGTCTTTAGTTCTATGGGATTATATCCCTTTAACCCTGCTGCTGCAGAATACGAAATTGGAAGCCCTGTTTTTGAGCAATCGGTAATTCAGTTGAAAGATGGAAATACATTCACTATAAAAGCCGAGAATGTGTCTAATGAGAACCGTTATATCCAGTCGGCCACATTAAATGGGAAACATTTTGACAGAACAACAATATCTCATTCAGAAATAACTAATGGAGGAGAATTAATTTTCAAAATGGGTAAAGAACCTAATAAGAATTGGGGTTTGAAGACTAATTAAAAAATATTTTTTAATTAGTTCCACTGGAAACTTACACTTATACCTGGATAACAAGTACTGGTAATATTTTCTTTAATCAGCCAGTATCAGGCTTCTTAAAAGGGAGTCAAATATGCCATTATTAAGTTCTTTTTCAGCACAAGAATGCAAATCTTATATTTTCATTTATTTTTTTCGGTTTTATACATTTCCTTTTTAGGAAGTTTTAAGAAGCGTTTCTTTTACATCGTTCAAATAGCTTCGACCAATAGTATATTTATTCCCATCAATCTGCAAGCAATTTCCTTCAATAGCCTCAACCTTATCAATGGAAATAGTGAATGATCTGTGAATTCTAATAAATTTATCAGCAGGTAGACTTTCAGTGAAATTACTTAATGTTTGATGAACAATGTATTTGCCACTGGTGCTAATAATTCTAATATAATCTTTTAGGCTCTCTACTATCTTAATATCATCCAGGTAGATCTTCTTCATTAACTTTTTATCCATTTTAATAAAGATGTGATCTTTTTCACTGGTGGTTTCTACGGTCCTGATGGTTTGATTCCTTTTTAAAGCTTTATTCATGGCTTTTACAAAGCGGGGAAAGGATATAGGTTTAACCAAATAATCGAGCACCTCAAGTTCGTAGCTTTGTACTGCAAATTCGGCATGAGCTGTAGTGATAATCACCATGGGTTTCCTGCTTAGGCTCTTTAGAAGACTATAGCCGTCTAAAACAGGCATATTAATATCCAGAAACAGAAGGTCTACTTCAGAACTTTCAAGATATTTCAAGCTTTCCACTGCATTGTTAAAAGTAGCTGAAATACTTACATCTTTGAATTGGGAGAGATGGTTTTTAATGACATTTATGGCTAATGGCTCATCGTCAATTATTATACATTTTAAGTTCATCGGAGTTTCAATTTAAGTTCTACGATATACCTGTTCTTTTCTTCATAATTCTGAAGTTCATATTCATCCTTACGGTATGCGAGTTCTAATCTCTTTCTCACATTTGCAATTCCAATCCCCCCAGGTTGTTTGATTTGAGATTTAGGAGACTGAGGTGGTAGCGTGTTCACGATTTTAAAATGTAGAAAATCTTGCTGAATAGTGAAAGTAATAATTATATTGGTTTTGCCTATTGTCTTATTAGCCCCGTGTTTTATAGCATTTTCAATAAATGGAATTAGGAGCATAGAGGAAACTTTTTTTCCTGCAATATCTCCTGTAATAGACATTTTGATTTGTAGTAGATCTCCATACCGTATTTTTTCAAGGTCCAGATAATTCTGAATACATATGATCTCTTTTTGCAGATCCTGTTTATTTTCAGTGGTTTCGTACAGGAGATAACGCATTAGTTCTGACAGCTTCAAGATAGTTTCTGAGGCCTTAACAGATTTTTCTAGCGAAAGAGAATAAATATTATTTAATGTATTGAAGAAAAAGTGAGGTGAAATTTGGGACCGAAGAAATTTTAATTCGGTTTCCAGTTGAGTTTTTTGAAGCTTGGCTACCCTTTTACTTTCCTGCATCCAGTCTATAGTTATTTTTAGAGCTGTAACAAAAGAAATTACATAAAACTCGCCTAACATCATCGTTATGACATAATTGAATGTAAATGTGGTAGTTTCTACAGGTCCTTCCGGCCATACGTTAGTACTCACTAAAAGAGAAGTAAGGTCAAATTTCACCCGCACCATTAAAAAAATGGAAGCAATGAGTGAAACTGCAAAAGTGAAAAACCTACGTTTTTCTATAAATTTCGGAATAAAGATATATATAGTGATATAGCTCAGTAACATATGGATGGGAAAACCAATGATATTACCCTTCAACGATAAAAGATAATCATCATAATAGCTACCCCATCTCAATACATTGAAAAGGAAGTAAAACATCCAAAACAATATATGATGTTCTGGTCCTATTTTATAATAGCCGGAGGTACTGCTAAAGACCTTGTCAAAATGCTTTTGTAGTATCATAAATGCAGATTTCAGGCTGTTAAGCTTTCCAAAAATGCTGTTGGTCTAATTTCCCTTTTTTGGGTCTGGAATATATAAATAAATCTTGATATTTGTTAAGGAAATGTTGTAGTTCCCCCAAATTTTATCTCAAATGAAGAAGCTTTCCCTCCCTCTATATTTCTTGCTTTTATGTGCATTCTGGTCTTGTAAAAATAGAGATCATACCCGTAAAGAAGAACAGGCAAAATCAGTCATTTCTTATGTAGACCCTTTTATTGGAACCGGAGGGCATGGCCATACGTATCCTGGAGCCACTACTCCTTTTGGAATGATACAGCTAAGTCCGAATAATGGGATTAGTGACTGGGACTGGTGCTCGGGATATCATTATTCAGATGATACAATAGTAGGCTTTACCCATTTAAATTTAAGCGGAACAGGTATTGGAGACCTGGGAGATCTACTCTTTATGCCGGTCAACAAAGAAATCGATTTAGCTATAACGGTAAAATCGAGAAGTGACATTCCCTACTTGTCCAAATTTGACCATTCAAATGAAGAGACTTCTCCCGGGTTCTACAATGTGTTTCTTGATGATCATAATGTAGATGTTTCTTTAACAGCTTCTAAAAGAACTGGCTACCAAAAATACATTTTTAGAGAGGGAGATGAACAAACGGTAGTAGTAGATTTGGGTTTTGCAGTTAACTGGGACCGGCCTACAGAATCTTCTATTGAATTTGAAAACCCCACTACTATTAGCGGGTATAGATACAGTACCGGTTGGGCCAATAATCAAAAAGTTTTTTTTGTAGCAGAATTTTCTAAACCTATTGTTGACGCTAATTTCCTGGCAGATGGGAAAGTTGTTGATAACCATAATGCTAACGGTGTCAAAACCGCTGCGCAATTTTTCTTTGATTCTGAAACAGGAACCAACCTTCAGGTGAAATTGGCATTATCATCGGTAAGTATTGAAAATGCAAAAGAGAATTTGGATGTGAACGATTTCAATTTTGATAAAAGGAAAGAGGAAGCAACCACACAATGGGCTAAAGCTTTGGAAACCATTAAAATTCAAACTCCGGTTGATTCTTTAAAAACAATATTTTACAGCGCACTTTACCATACAAAACTGGCTCCGGTAACTTTTAGTGATAAGAATGGTGAGTTCAGGAAAGAAAATGATGAAATCATTAAAGCAGGAGATTATACTGCCTATTCCACTTTTTCTTTGTGGGATACTTTTAGGGCACAACATCCACTACTCACCCTAACCGACCCTGAAAAGGTGCCGGATATGATCAGGTCCCTTCTCGAATACTATAAAACTGAAAATATTCTTCCTGTGTGGACGCTGTATGGCAATGAAACCAATACGATGACAGGATATCATTCAGTTCCGGTAATAGCTGAAGCCTATTTTAAGGGAATAAGAGATTTTGATGTAGAGTTCGCTTATGAAGCAATGAAGAATACGATGATGCAAGATGAACGGGGATTACATTTATACAAAGAATATGGCTTTATACCATATAACCTTCTGGACGAGTCAGTCACTATTACTCTTGAATATGCGTACGATGACTGGGCAGTCGCTCAAATGGCAAAGGCGCTCGGTAAAGAGGAAGATTTTAAGTACTTTTCAAATAGAGCAAAATCATATCAAGAATTATTTGATCCTGAAACAGGTTTTATGAGAGGTAAAACCAAAGATGGTGGCTGGAATGAACCTTTTGATCCAAAATTCTCAAACCACAGGGAAAACACCGATTATACTGAAGGAAACGCATGGCAGCATAGCTGGTTCGTATTGCATGAACCGGAGGCTTTTATAGATCTTCATGGCAGAGAAAATTTTCTGAACAGGTTAGAGCAGCTTTTCACCGAAAGTTCTGAAATCACCGGAGATAATGTTTCAGCTGATATTTCGGGTCTTATCGGGCAATATGCCCATGGTAATGAACCAAGTCATCATATTGCTTATTTATTTAATAAAGCTAACCAGCCCTGGCGAACCCAGTTTTGGGTGAGGGAAATCCTCATGTCTCAGTATAGTGCACAGCCAGATGGTTTAAGTGGGAACGAAGATGCGGGGCAAATGTCAGCCTGGTTTGTTCTAAGCTCAATGGGAATTTATCCCCTAAATCCTGTTTCAGCGGAATATGAAATAGGTAGTCCATTGTTTGAAGAATCGGTTATCGAACTTCAGAATGGCAAAAATTTTAAAATTATAGCAGAGGATGTATCCGATGAAAACATTTACATCCAATCTGCCCAATTAAACGGTACAGAGTTGAACCGTACTTTCATAACACATGAAGAAATTTTACAAGGTGGGGAATTATACTTTAAGATGGGACCGGAGCCTAACCGCAGTTGGGGAATTAGTAATACAACGGCAAACTAATGGCGACTCTTGATGTAAGTATAATTTTACTCTATATAGCAGTAACGCTGGGAGTAGGAATTTACGTTTCCAAAAAAGCTTCTAAAGGGCTGGATTCTTATTTTCTTGGAGGAAAATCAATAAAATGGTATTACCTCGGGCTAAGTAATGGGTCTGGAATGTTTGATGTTTCAGGAACGGCCTGGATGGTAGGGATACTCTTCTTATATGGTGTCAAAAGTTTTATGTTCATGTGGATGTGGCCGGTATGGAACCAAGTGTTTATAATGATGTTCCTCGCCGTTTGGATAAGGCGTTCAAAAGTTATGACAGGATCAGAATGGATTCTCACCCGGTTTGGAGATGATAAAGCAGGACGGGCTTCACATTTTATTGTCGCAGTCTTTGCCGTTGTGGCTGCCATAGGTTTTATTGCCTATTTTTTTGAAGGAGTAGGAAAGTTCATGACTGTAATTCTACCCTGGGATATGGCTATTAATTTGAGTGGATATGAAATATTAGCTTCGGAACAATGCTATGCATTAATCATAATTTTGCTTACAACAATATATACCATAAAGGGTGGTATGTTCTCTGTTGTGGCTACCGAGGTACTGCAATATTTGATTATGGTAGTGGCAGGAATTTTAGTTACCGTATATACTTTCATCTCTTTAACAGATACCCAGATTACAGCAATTATTCCTGAAGAATGGAAAAATATATTTTTTGGCTGGCAGCTGGAAACCTTTTGGAATGGGAAGGAAGAGAGCTTTAACCATCTTATAGATACCCAGGGTTACAAAATGTTTGGGGCTTTTATTGGGATGACTCTTTTTAAAGGTTTCTTTGCCAGTGTTGCAGGACCTACCCCAAGTTACGATATGCAGCGTATTCTTTCTACAAGAACTGTAAAGGACGCTGCTTACATGAGTGGGTTTACAAATCTGGTGCTTTTTGTGCCGCGATATCTGCTTATTAGTGGTATAGTTGTACTGGCATTGGTTTTTATTGCTCCTCAATTGGCGGGTTCGGACGGCATTAATGGTAATGATTTGGAAATTCTACTTCCGCAGGTAATCAATAATCATATTCCTGTTGGAATAAGAGGATTGCTCCTGGCAGGCCTTTTGGCCGCATTTATGTCTACATTTTCAGCCTTTGTTAACGCCGGGCCTGCTTATATTGTAAATGACATTTATAAGAAATATTACAAGCCTAATGCTACAGATAATCATTATGTCAAGGTATCCCACTTATCCTCTTTCTTAGTAGTAGTATTGGGGGTGATAATGGGTTTTTTTGCAGAGTCCATAAATTCTATAACGCTCTGGATAACAAGTGCATTATATGGGGGTTATGTGGCTTCCAATTTTCTGAAATGGATATGGTGGCGATTTAATGGCTGGGGATATTTTTGGGGGATGCTCTCCGGGCTAATTATAGCAACTTTACAGTTCTTGCTCGATTTTAATAAAGATAACTTTACACCTGGTTCTGTTTTATTTGAGTCAGCTCATATCCCGGCAATTTATCTCTTCCCGATAATATTCCTGGTTTCTTTGGCAGGCTGTATATTTGGAACAATTTTGAGCAAACCTACCGATTCTAAAACGTTAAATGAATTTTATACCAATGTAAGGCCGTGGGGGTGGTGGAAACCTGTAAGGAGTACGATTCGAGCAGAGGGAGTAAATATTGAAAAAAATAAAGATTTTAACCTTGATATGCTTAATTGTATCATTGGTATAATCTGGCAATCTTCAATGATTCTAATGCCCATTTTTTTTGTGGTGAGAGATTATCCAAAGGCGTTAACATCTTTAGCTGTTTTTCTAGTAACCACTATTATTCTCAAGTTTACCTGGTTGGACAAAATTAAAAAATACAAAGAATGAACATGAACTCAAATACTATTATCCCCTGGCAAGAAAAGCCGGCAGGTGCACAAAACGTTATGTGGCGGTACAATGAGAACCCAATAATTGGCAGGTATGCCATACCCAGTTCAAATAGTATCTTTAATAGTGCAGTGGTTCCCTTTAAAGACGGCTATGCTGGAGTTTTTCGTTGTGATAATAAATCGGTTCAAATGAACATATTTGCCGGATTTAGTAAAGATGGACTTACCTGGGATATTGAACATGAACCTATTCATTTCAATCCGGGGAATACCGACATGATTGATTCCGATTACAAATATGACCCAAGGGTTACATTTATTGAAGACAGATACTGGATTACCTGGTGTAATGGTTATCATGGTCCTACTATAGGGATAGGCTACACTTTTGATTTTAAGGAATTTTTTCAGTGTGAAAATGCTTTCCTTCCGTTTAATCGTAATGGGGTTCTTTTTCCGAAGAAAATAAACGGAAAGTACGCAATGTTGAGTCGCCCCAGCGATAATAGTCATACCCCTTTTGGAGATATTTATATTAGCTACAGCCCAGACATGAAGTACTGGGGGGAGCATAGGTGTGTTATGAAAGTGTCACCATTTGAGCAAAGTGCATGGCAGTGTACCAAAATAGGAGCCGGTCCAGTTCCCATTCTTACAGAAGAAGGATGGCTTCTATTTTATCACGGGGTAATAAACACATGTAACGGCTTCAGGTATTCTGTAGGTGCGGCAATTTTAGATGAAGAGCAACCCGACAAAGTGAAGTTTAGAACCCAGCCATATCTTCTTGCACCTTCAGAAATCTATGAGCTAACAGGCGATGTGCCAAACGTCTTGTTTCCATGCGCAGCTTTACATTCTACAGAAGAAGACAAACTTGCACTTTATTACGGAGCAGCCGATACAGTTACTGCTCTTGCCTTCGGAAAAATATCTGAAATTATTGACTTTATAAAAACCAATAGCTTATAAAATGAAAAGTCGATATTTGCTTTTACTAATTTTTTTGCTTTTGTCGTATATAAATTTTTCACAAACAGGTGGAGTTCCAAAGTCTTACATTGCATATGAAACAATAGATGCTATTCATATTGATGGTAAGGCTGATGAAAAATCATGGAATGAAGCTGTTTTTAGTGATGAATTTGTAGATATAGAGGGATATAAGAAACCCAAATTCCAGACCCGAATGAAAATGTTGTACGACGATACCTACCTCTACTTCTATGCAAAAATGGAAGAACCCCATATTTGGGGAACTTTAAAACAAAGGGATACGGTTATTTTCTACAATAATGATTTTGAGATATTTATAGATCCCGATGGTGATACCCATAATTATCTAGAATTTGAAGTAAATGCGTTGAATACTGTGTGGGATCTTTTTATTTCAAAGCCCTATCGTGAACCTGGTCACATCGTGGACAGCTGGGATATACAAGGTCTAAAATCGGCTGTTTTTATTAAAGGAAGTCTAAACAATCCTACAGATGAAGATGCCTTTTGGAGTGTAGAGGTGGCTATTCCATGGGATGTTCTTACTGAAGCAAATACTCATACAGGAATTCCCAAAAATGAGTTTTGGAGAATAAATTTTTCCAGGGTCAACTGGGATCATGAGATTCAGGACAATACCTACTCAAGGAAAAAAGACAAGGAGGGAAATTACTTACCCGAATATAACTGGGTATGGTCTCCTCAACATGTCATCAATATGCATGAACCGGAGAAATGGGGATATGTATATTTCTCGGAGAAAGCCGTAGGTGAGGTTGATGAGTTTGTTATTCCTGAAGAGGAACATATTAAATGGTGGTTATACAATCTTTACCGTAAACAAAAAAATTACTTCCAGAAAAATGGTAAGTGGGCACCCAATCTCAAAGCTCTTTCTACTTCGCTACCATCTTTAAATGGTTTCCACTTTAATCCCACTTATGAACAACATTTAAGTGGCTGGAATATATCTGTAAAAAGTCCTTATTCAGATGATATCCTTTTAATCAAAGAGGATGGTAAATTTGTAAAACTTTAAAAATCAAAAATAATGAAAAAGCTCAGTGTACTTTTCCTTTTGTTAACGACTTCACTTGTATCGTGTGTGAATAAATCTGAAGCTCAACAAGATATTAAGGCATCTGTTGATGCCATAGATCTTAAACAGGAGGATTTTAAATACTGGACCTGGATTACCGCAAATTCTGATAAAACTGATGCAGAATACACCCAGGAATTTAAAAAATATAAGGAAAATGGTATAGATGCGGTACTCATCAACACAGAGACAGATCCTGAGGTTTTAAGACATTTGGTTCCTCTGGCCAAGAATGAAGGTCTCGAGGTACATGCCTGGATGTTTACTATGAACCGACCAGGAGATGCCGTTGCCCAACAACATCCTGAATGGTATGTGGTGAGCAGGGATGGAAAATCAAATTATGATACGCGCCCCTACGTAGATTATTATCAGTGGTTATGTCCTACCAGAAAAGATTCCAGAGAGCATGTTCTAAGTCTGGTAGAGGGTCTTGCAAAAGTGGAAGGAATAGAAAGTATCCACCTCGATTATATTCGTTTCCCGGATATCTTTCTACCTATTGGACTGCTTCCAAAATATGATTTGGAACAAAATGAGGAATTGGCCGAATTCGATTTCTGTTACTGCGACGTTTGTGTGGCCGAATTTGAAAAAGAACATCACAAAAATCCAAGAGAGTTCGAAAATCCCGCTATTGATATGGAATGGAAACAATTCCGTCTTAATAAAATTAAAGCCGTTGTAGACGACGCTTATAAAATTGCCAAAGAAAATAACCTTAAGCTTACTGCAGCTGTTTTTCCTTACCCCGAAATGGCAGATCATATGGTACGTCAACGCTGGGATAAATGGAATGTAGATATGGTACTTCCAATGATCTATCAAAATTTCTACAATGAAGAACTTGACTGGATAGGCTTTGCTACAAGGCAGGGTGTTAAAGACCTGGAGGGACGAAACACACAGCTACATACAGGAATTTATGTGCCTCCATTGAGTGGAGAAGAAGTTTCAGAAGCAATTGAGTTGGCTAAAGCAAACGGAGCAAGGGGAGTTTCCTTTTTTGATGGAGGAGCTTTGACAGATGACCACTTGAAAGCTATAAAAGAATCAAGAGATAATTAAAATGTACAGACTATTGCCTTTAATCCTGATTTTTCTTTCTCTGAATTCATTTGCTCAGGAAAAGAGATTGGTAGAATATGTAAATCCTTTTATAGGAACAGATGGCCCGGGAAATACATATCCCGGGGCAACTGTTCCCTTCGGAATGGTTCAGTTAAGTCCGGATATCGGGATTCCGGGATGGGATCGAATCGCCGGATATTTTTATCAGGATTCCATTATTAGTGGATTTTCTCATATGCACCTTTCAGGTACCGGAGCGGGAGATCTTTATGATATTCTTGTAATGCCGGTGAATAGCAGGTTTAATGAAAGGATCGAAGAGAATAATTTTAAACCTTTTTCTAAATTTAGCCATCAACAGGAAGAAGCATCTCCTGGATATTACAATGTAGAGCTTCTGGATTATGGCATTACTGCCGAGCTAACCGCAACAAGAAGAACAGGTATTCACCGCTACACTTTTCCTGAAGATAAAAATACAACGATTCATATAGATTTAGGATACTCTATAAACTGGGACAGACCTACAGAGACTTATTTTAACGTGGTTAACGATTCTCTTATAGAAGGTTATAGAAAATCTACCGGTTGGGCTGAAGATCAACGAGTTTACTTTGTAATGAAATTTTCGAAGCCTTTTAAAGCCTTTGATCTTTTTCAGAATGAGCAAAGAACAGGTAATCCCGTTGAAGATGCAAATACCCGTGTAGAAGTTCACTACAGTACCCAGAGCAATGAACAGGTTGTTATCAAAACAGGATTTTCTACAGCCGGTATAGAGGGGGCTTACAAATCTATAAAGGAGGAAGCACCTCACTTTAATTTTGATACCTACAAGAAAGCGGCTGGAAAAATTTGGGAATCAGAACTTCAAAAAATAAAAATTGAAACTCCTGATGAGAATAAGAAGGCGGTGTTCTACACCATGATGTATCACTCTATGCTTGCACCAACATTGCTAAGTGATCCTTCAGGTAATTACAAAGCTCCTAATCATCAAATAGAAAATTCAAAAGATTTTGATAGATACGATACCTTTTCACTGTGGGATACTTTTAGGGCTGCCCATCCTTTATATACCATAATCCAACAGGAAAAGGTTCCTCATTTCATCAATTCTCTTCTTGCACATTACAAAGAGACCGGTTTATTACCTGTATGGTCTATGCAGGGAAATGAAACTAATATGATGCTGGGGTATCATGCAGTTCCGGTAGTTGTAGATGCCTATTTTAAGGGTTTTAGTTTTGATGCAGATTTGGCTTATGAAGCCTGTAAGGCAAGTGCTATGGCCAATGACCGGAGCATAGATGTCTATCGTAAATATGGGTACGTGCCGGCAGGAGATGAGAATGAAGATTGGTCGGTTTCCAAGACCCTTGAATATGCTTATGATGACTGGTGCATCGCCATGTTTGCCAAAGACCTAGGAAAAGCAGAAGACTATGAGTATTTTTTAGAGCGATCAAAAAATTGGAAAAATCTATACGACCAGGAGAGCAGTTTCTTTAGACCAAAAGATAAAAAAAACAATTTTATATCTCCTTTCCTTCCCAAGGAATACTCCAGGTTCTTTAGTGAAAGTAATGCATGGCAGTATTTCTGGTTTGTACCCCATGACATCAATAGTTTAAAAAAAGCAACAGGTGGCACGGAGCGTTTTATCCAGAAATTGGATTCTATGTTTAACTTCCACCCTACAACAAACGACGTATTACCAATTTTTAGTACTGGAATGATTGGCCAGTACGCCCATGGTAACGAACCTAGCCACCATGTTGCTTATTTGTACAATTATACAGATAGACCTTCTGAAGGACAAAAATTAATAAGGCAAATCCTCAATACCCAATATCGTAACGAGCCCAACGGGCATTGTGGGAATGAAGACTGTGGTCAAATGTCTTCGTGGTTTATTTTTAGCGCCATGGGCTTCTACCCGGTTAATCCTGCACAGGGAATTTATGAACTGGGAAGCCCCCTTTTTAAAGAAGCTGTAGTTAAACTTCCCGGCGGAAAAGAATTCATTATCAAAGCAAAAGATTTTGATAATGATAAAGTGTATGTAAAAGCGGTTAAACTTAACGGAAAGAAACTCAACAGAACCTATATTACCCATTCAGAAATAACTGCGGGAGGTCTTCTGGAGTTCTATATGAGTGCTAAACCTGAAGATAAGAATTTCAATGTCAAAAATGTACCACAAGCTAATAAAGTTTATCGTTAGTGCTATGTATAAAAAATAAAATATTACTCACCCTAAAAGCCCTCAAAATGCCATTTTCAAGACCCCGTATTGTAATACAAATTTTACTTGCTTGTACACTCTCATTTGGTTCCCATGTCTGGGCACAGAATTCTAAAGAAAACTACGAAAACGAATTCGTTAATGAAATCAACAGAGAACCTATGCGAAGCTCGTATCATGTATATGAAAACGAGGAGCTTGCAAAAATAAATGATTGGAAAAAATCTGCAAATTATTTGAATTTAAATGGAGAATGGAAATTTAAATGGGCTGAAAATCCTTCTAAGCTCCCCGAGAATTTTTTCTCACAAGGATTAAACACTTCCAAGTGGGACACTTTTCAAATTCCGGCAAACTGGGAAGTGCATGGGTATGGTTATCCTATTTATACCAATGAGCTGTATGAATTTCACAACCTCATTGATATTAATCCGCCTATAGTTCCCACAGAATATAATCCCACTGGTGTTTATCGTCGCACAATTAGCGTTAATGATGCATGGAAGGATAAAGAAATATTTCTTCACATTGGGGCCGCCAAATCAAACCTGGAAGTTTGGGTGAATGGCAAGTATGTAGGTTACGGTGAAGATTCCAAACTACCACAGGAATTCAAAATTTCAGAATTTGTAACGCCTGGGGAAAATCTTGTTGTTCTTAAGGTAATGAGGTGGAGTGATGGATCATATCTTGAAGATCAGGATTACTGGAGAATGAGTGGTATTACCAGGGATAGTTATCTCTATGCCCGAAATCCTGTACACCTTAATGATTACACTGTACGTACAACATTAGATGAAGATTACCGTAATGCAAATCTTAAAGTGAATATTCAACTTTCTGATGTTCCGCGAAAAAACAAAGATTACCTTGAGGTGCAGTTAAGGGACGGGTCAAAATTAATTGCTTCCGAAAAACGCGAAGTGCGAGAGTGGATAAGTAACGTTAATTTTGAAGTTTTTGTTGAAGATCCTAAGAAATGGACTGCAGAAACACCAAGTCTTTACCAGTTATATTTTCTTCTAAAAGACAGGAAAGAAAATTTACTCGAAGTTATTAAGCAGGATGTAGGTTTTCGGGAAATAGAGATAAAAGATGGTCACTTATTGGTCAACGGAAAGAAAATTCTTTTAAAAGGGGTAAACCGTCATGATACAGATCCTGTTTATGGTCAAACGATGACCAGGGAACGTATGGAGCAGGATATTAAAATTCTAAAAAAATTTAATTTTAATGCTGTACGTACTGCTCATTATCCAAATGACGAATATATCTATGAATTATGTAATAAGTATGGGTTGTATGTTGTAGACGAGGCTAATATTGAATCTCACGGGATGGGGTATGATCTTACCAGGACATTGGCAAACGTCCCAAGTTGGGGGGAGGCACATCTTCAACGCCTTCAAAGAATGGTAGAGCGTGACAAGAACCAGCCTTCAGTTATTATATGGAGTATGGGGAATGAAGCAGGAAACGGAATTAATTTCTATAATGGCTATAACTGGATTAAAATGCGCGATGATTCCCGTCCCATCCAACACGAGCGGGCAATATTACCCTATATGGATAAAGCCCAATTACGGGCAGAATGGAATACAGATATTATTGCCCCTATGTATCCGTCTGTAGAAGAAATGCAAAGTTACCATTCAAAAAATCCTAATCCCGACAGGCCGTATATTATGTGTGAGTATGCTCACGCCATGGGTAACTCTATAGGAGGCTTAAAAGATTACTGGGATTTTATTCGTACTCACGATCATTTTCAGGGAGGCTTTATTTGGGACATGGTAGACCAGTCAATCTACAAAACCCTTGAAGATGGAACGAGGATATTAGCCTACGGAGGTGACTTTGGTCCCGAGGATGTGCCAAGTGCTAATAACTTTTTGAATAATGGAGTGTTTTCCCCCGAAAGAGACCCTAACCCACATGCATACGAAGTTAAAAAGGTGTATCAGGATATACATACCAACCTTTTAGACCCTAAGCAAGGACAGATTTCTATTTATAATGAAAGGTTCTTTAAGGAGCTTGATGATGTTAAACTACAATGGGAGGTTTTGGCAGATGGAAAAGTTATTTCAACAGGCGAGGTACTTGAACTAAATGTGCAGCCTCAGGAAAAAAACAACTTTAGTCTTGATCTTGAGATACCAGATAAAGAAACAGGAGAGCTGTTTTTAAACATCGACTACGTACTACTTCATGATTCAGGACTTCTTGAAAAAGGTCATGTGATTGCGCAAGAGCAACTTTATCTTGGCGGTGAATATGAACAGGCAGTGAAAATTGCCGGTACCGAAACATTAAAACCAGAAAAGAACAAGGAGCAGGTTAATTTTATATCACCTGACGCTAAGTATATGTTTGACAGATCTACAGGATTTTTGACCGGTTATGAGTATAAAGGAAATAAGATTTTAAAAGAAGGTTTTGAATTGAGACCCAACTTCTGGCGGGCACCAACAGATAATGATATGGGTGCGGGGCTTCAGCAAAAATTAAGACCGTGGAAAGAAGCAATGGAAAATCCGGAACTTATAAACTGGACATACAAACCTTCGGGGAAAAATATTATAGTTACTGCCAAGTACAATTTAAAGGAAGTTTTGTCAGAAATGACTATAAATTATGAGATCAACGGCGAAGGAGAAATTCTCGTTGATTATCACCTCAAAAAAGGAGATTCTGAAGAAATTCCAATGCTGTTCAAAGTAGGAATGAAGATGGTGCTGCCGGGAGATTTCGAGTCGATAAGCTATTATGGGTTGGGACCGATAGAAAATTACCAGGACCGCCAAACCTCAGCTCGTTTTGGGGTTTATGAGCAAACGGTAAGTGAACAATATTACCCTTACATACGCCCCCAGGAAACAGGGAATAAGTCTGAAGTGCGATGGCTGGAAATGTCTGGCGAAAATGTCATTTTAAGACTGGAGGGAAAAGAGAACTTCAATTTTACTGCTTTACATTTTCTTACCGAAGATCTTGATGACGGTGTGCAAAAAGATCAACGTCACGCCGAAGAGATTCAACCCAGAGATTTAACCTTTCTCACAATAGATACTGCCCAGATGGGATTGGGGAGTATTAATAGCTGGGGTAGGCTGCCTATGGATCAATACCTTTTAAACGGAAAAGAATATTCGGGTATTTTTAAAATTAAACCATCACAAAAAAACTTTAAGTAGTAGTATCATGAACTCGACAAGACCCCTCATCTTTTTAGTCTTTTTATTAACCTTGTTTGCATGCAATACATCCAATCAGGAAAGATTATTTACTGAAAAAGAAATTAAAATAGTTCCAACTCCGGCTCAAATGAAGTTAGGAGAGGGATTTTTTAGTTTTGACAAGAACACCACTTTGGTAGTGAGCAGCGAGGAGGAGGAGAATTACATAAGTCCGCTCAGGAATAAACTTGCACAAGCGGCAGGGCTTGATTTAGATATGGAAAAAGTGGCACCTTCAACAAACTTTGTGCAATTTATTCTTGATGAAAAATTTAAAGGAGAAGCTTACCAGCTTGAAGTACTCGAAGATAAAATCTCTATCAAAGCCAGCACTACAGCTGGGTTTACCCATGCTGTTGCCAGTTTGCAGCAATTGCTTCCTGTTGAACTTGAAAGTAGTAAGTTATTAGAAAGTGTAGCTTGGCAGGTTCCCGTAATCACAATTGATGATGAGCCGCGATTTGTATGGCGGGGTTTAATGCTTGATGTCTCCAGGCATTTTTTTGAAAAGGAATACATCTTTGATGTTATTGATAGGATGGCATATCTTAAGCTTAATACTTTCCATTTCCATCTGGTAGATGATCAGGGCTGGAGAATTGAAATTAAAGAATACCCAAAACTTACTGAAGTTGGTGCCTGGAGGGTTGATCATGAGGATAAGCACTGGGATGCGAGGCCTACGCCCGAATTAGGGGAAGAAGCTACTTTGGGTGGTTTCTACACCCAGGAAGAAATCAAAGAACTTGTTGCTTATGCAGGGACTAAGGGAATTAATGTGGTTCCCGAAATTGAAATGCCCGCCCATGTTATGAGTGCTATTGCTGCGTACCCCCAACTTTCTTGTCATGGCAACGAGATTATGGTACCTCCGGGAGGGGTATGGCCAATTACCGACATCTATTGCCCCGGTAAAGAATCTACTTTTGAATTTCTTGAAAATGTTCTTTTAGAAGTAATGGAATTGTTCCCTTCAAAATATATACATGTGGGTGGTGATGAAGCAACCAAAACCAACTGGACGACCTGTGAAAACTGTCAGCGAAGAATGGCAGAAGAAGGTCTTAAGGATGAAAGGGAGCTACAGAGTTACTTTATCAAAAGAATGGAGCGTTTTATAAGCTCTCACGGCCGAACCCTTATTGGTTGGGACGAAATTCTTGAAGGAGGGCTGGCTCCAGGTGCTACTGTTATGAGCTGGCGTGGTACACAGGGAGGCTGGGAAGCTTCAGAACAGGGCCACGATGTGGTGATGACGCCGGGAAGTCATGTTTATTTTAACTTCTACCAGGGAGTTCCTGATACTGAACCTGTAGCATTTAGCGGTTACACACCCTTAAGCAAGGTATATAGTTTTGACCCGGTTGTAGATTCTATGACTGTTGATCAAAAAAAGCACGTGTTGGGAGGACAGGCCAATTTGTGGGCAGAATTTATTACGACAAATGAGCAATCGGAATATATGATTTTTCCAAGGTTAGTCGCTTTATCTGAAGTGCTTTGGAGCCCCAAAGAAAAACTTGATTGGGTCGGTTTTTCAGATCGTTTAAAAGAAAACATCCTTCCCCGTTACGATTATCAGGGAATAAACTATGCCAGAAGTTCTTTTTCTGTCACGGCAGATACTGAAGTTGACCTGACCAGCAATGTGGTAAAAGTCAAACTTCAGAATGAATTTCCAGATTCAGAAATAAGATATACCCTAAATGGAGATGATCCCGGAGCAGACTCAAAAATATATCAGGAACCTTTTGAGCTTTCTGAGACAACAACAATAAAGGCGGGAGTTTTTGAGAATGGAAAGCAAAAAGGTCAAACCTTCGAAAAAACTTTTCATTTTCATAAGGCAGTGGGCAAAAATGTAAGTTATAATCCTGTTTATCACGATAGTTACCAAGGTGCAAAAAAAATAGGCATGGTAAACGTAATTCGTGGCAGTTTAAACTTTCATGATAAACAGTGGCAGGCGTGGCTGGTAGATGATATGGAGGTGGTGATTGATATGCAGAGAGAAGTACCGGTGAACAAGATTACTGTAGGTTCTATGGAGAACCAAGGATCTGGAATTTATTTTCCTGTAAAGGTGGAAGCACTAATTTCAAAAAATGGTAAGGACTATACCAGCGTAGGTAAAATAGAAAGAGAATTTAGCCATAGTGGCATACCTCAATTGAAAGATTTTGTACTGGACTTTGATGAACAGGAGACAAGGTACATTAAAGTGAAGGCCGCAAACCTTGGCAAGACTCCCCGGGGAGGAAACGCATGGTTGTTTGTTGATGAAATCATAGTAGAGTAAAATAAAGCATCAATAAAAGTTTTTTTATTAACCAATTTTAGAATTAGAAAATACGAAATGAAAAACATGAAAAGTCTTATTCGGGTTGTGATAATTCTTCTAAGCTTCTCTGTATATGGACAGAAGACTAAAATAGTAGAAGTCTTTAAAAACCAGCCTGTAAATTTCACAGGTATTGCCGGAGATACCATTCATAATATCCGCTTACAGGATGGGCGAATAATTTATAAAAAAATTAAAGCGCCTGATTTTGAAAAAGGAACTGATGTATTTGTTCATATGAGGCTTCGTTCTGCCGGAGATACCTGGGATAAGTCGGGTTCACTTTTTGTAATCACAAACCCTAAAAAGATTAATATTATCGATATTGCTGAAGGTAAAGCGAAATTTCCGGAGGCTGGGGGAGTATCAGGTTATCAGGGGATCAAAAAAGGAGGAGAATATATTCCATCCCTTGAGTTACTTAGGTTTATGACTCCTTTTGGGGTAGGGCATTACAGTGATGAACAAAAAAATCCCAGGATTAAATACAATAGGCCGGTTTATGTGCCTAAATGGGAAGAGGAAGTAAAATGGACAGAAGATATTTCCCACCTATCTACAGCGGTAACCGGTGAGTTTATTGTTGGAGTGTGGATAGACACCTGGACTTCGGAAGGATATCTCGTTGATGTTGAACTGGAGTATTCAGGAAGGGCCGCAAAGAAGAAAAAAGTACTGCCCTTGGTAAATACTGTTTATTATGCTTCACAAACCCATCCAGACCTCTTTTCCGAAGAAGATCTTACAGTAGATTTTGAACTTCCCAAAAATGTCAAAAATGCAAAGCTTCATTATATCACCACAGGCCATGGTGGCCACAGTGGAGGGGATGAGTTTATAAAACTGAATAATACTGTAAGGATTAATAACAAAATTTTAATTGATACCATTCCCTGGAGGGACGATTGTGCTTCTTTCAGGCGCTTTAATCCAACATCGGGGGTTTGGGTAAGAAAAGACACAGCTTTTGCTTACAATGAAAATAGAGAGAAAGAGTACATAGAAATAAAAGAACGATTGGCATCTTCAGATCTTTCCAGGTCTAACTGGTGCCCAGGATCAAAGGTATCTCCCATGGTAAAAAATATAGGAAACCTTCAAAAAGGGCAAAATCAACTAACAATTTCTATTGATGGTACTCCAATTGACGGGGATAAATTGAATCACTGGCTGGTTTCGGCCTATATCACCTACGAAGAAAATTAAATTTATTTTCAACCAGAAAAATTGAAATAATGAAAAAACTGGGATTATTACTTGCTCTTTTTTCTTTCAACCTTTCCCTGGGGCAGGAGCCTGTGCAGTATGTAAATACGCTTATGGGAACAGATTCAGCCTTTGAACTTTCCAATGGGAATACATATCCTGCAATTGCTCTTCCGTGGGGAATGAATTTCTGGACGCCCCAAACAGCTAAAATGGGAGATGGATGGACCTATAATTATGATGATTATAAGATTCGTGGCATAAAGCAAACACATCAACCCAGCCCATGGTTGAATGATTATGCAGCCTTTTCTCTTATGGCAGTGACAGGTGACCTCCAATATAAGGAAGATGAAAGAGCTTCATGGTTTTCCCATAAAGCCGAAATTGCCAAACCTCATTACTACAGTGTTTATTTAGCTGATTATGATGTTACGGTTGAAGTTGCACCTACAGTTAGAGGAGCACATTTTCAGTTCACTTTTCCAAAGGCCGATAGTTCTTACATACTGCTTGATGCTTTTTTAAAAGGATCAATGGTGAAAATTATTCCTGAAGAACGAAAAATAATTGGATATGCCAGAAACAATCACGGTGGCGTACCTGATAATTTCCATAACTATTTTGTGGCAGAATTTGATAAGGATTTTCAAATCACCCACACATGGGGAGATGAATGGACGCTTGATTTAGGTGCTACTGAAAAAGAGGGGCAGCATGTGGGGGCAATTGTTGGGTTTAAAACTGAGAAGGGAGAAAAAGTTAATGTTAAAGTAGCTTCCTCTTTTATAAGTTTCGAGCAGGCCCAACGTAACCTTGATAATGAATTAGCAGGGAAAAGCTTTAAAGATATTAAAGAAGAAGCCGAAGCTATATGGAATAAAGAATTGGGCCGAATAGAGATTGAGGATGATAATATTGATCATAAAAGAACATTTTATTCAAGTTTATATCGGGTTCTTCTATTTCCCAGAAAATTCTATGAAATAGACGAGAATAACGAGGTGGTTCATTACAGCCCGTATAATGGGAAAATTTTGCCGGGTTACATGTTTACAGATAATGGTTTCTGGGATACTTTTAGAGCGGTGTTCCCCTTCTTTAATTTGATGTACCCCGAGATGAATAAGAAGTTTATGGCAGGGTTGGCTAATACTTATAAAGAATCGGGATGGTTACCGGAATGGGCGAGCCCTGGACACCGAAATGTAATGATAGGCTCTAATTCAGCTCCTATTATAGCCGATGCTTTTCTCAAAGGAAATGTTTATGATGAAGATGTAGATGTATTGTATGAAGCCATTCTTAAAAATGCAAATATTGAAGAAGGACGTCCGGAATCTTCAGTGGGAAGAGAGGGACTGAATTTTTATAATAAACTGGGTTATGTCCCTTATGATGTGGGAATTAATGAGAATGCCGCAAGAACTTTAGAATACGCCTATGCCGATTGGACAATTGCAAAATTTGCAAAAAAACGAGGAGATAAAAAAACCTCCCGTAGATTTTATGAGCAGGCAAAAAATTATAAAAACCTATTTGATCCTGAAACTAACCTAATGCGAGGGAAAAACAAGGACGGTAAATTTCAGAAGCCATTCAATCCGTTAAAATGGGGAGATGCCTTTACAGAAGGTAATAGTCTTCACTATACCTGGTCTGTTTTTCATGATGTCCAGGGGCTCGTTAATTTGATGGGTGGAGAAAAAGAATTTACAACAATGCTAGATACGGTATTTAGTATGCCCCCAGATTTTGACGATTCCTATTATGGATTTACAATTCATGAAATAAGAGAGATGCAAATCGTGAATATGGGGAATTATGCTCACGGGAATCAACCTATTCAGCATATGATATACCTTTATAATTTTGCGGGGGAATCCTGGAAAGCTCAGGAAAAGATAAGGGAAGTCCTTACAAGGTTATATTCTCCAACTCCCGATGGATATAGTGGCGATGAGGATAACGGACAAACATCGGCTTGGTATGTTTTCAGCTCTCTTGGATTTTACCCTGTTACCCCCGGAACAGATCAATATGTTTTTGGTAGCCCGTTATTCCAAAAGGCAAAGCTTCACCTGGAGAACGGGAATGTCTTTACCATTTCTGCAGAAGATAATTCAGGTTCTAATTTTTACATCGACTCTCTAAAGCTTAATGGGGAAGAATACCACAAGACTTATCTAAGTTTAAAAGATATCCTCCCAGGTGGAGAAATTAAATTTAAAATGAGTGATTCACCAAACAAAAGCTTTGGGCAGCATGAGAATGCTTTACCTTATTCCATGAGTCCGAAAAAATAACCCTACTATGAAAATCCGATTTTTTTTTGTTCTTAGTTTATTTTCATTACAAATTCTCCTTTCTCAGGAGCCGGTGGAATTTGTTAACCCTTTTATAGGAACTTCCAATTATGGAGCTACCAATCCGGGAGCCATTGCGCCACGGGGAATGGCAAGTGTTTCCCCATTTAATGTGGCTGGCGGCACTAACAAACTCGAGAAGGATAGCCAGTGGTTATCGAACCCTTATGTTCATGAAAATGTTTTTTTGACCGGGTTTAGTCATGTGAACCTTAGTGGGGTTGGTTGTCCCGATCTTGGGGTTATACTGGCCATGCCTACCACAGGTGATGTTGAGACAAACCATGAAACCTATGGTACAACTTACAAGAACGAAACCGCTAAAGCGGGATATTATGCTGTAGAACTGGATAAATATCAAATAAAAGCAGAAGTAACAGCATCTACAAGGGTAGGAGTTAGCAAATATTCTTTTCCAAAAGGAAAGGCTAATATCTTAATCAATCTAGGTTTGGGGCTAACAAATGAACAGGGCGGAATGTTAAAAATAAACTCCCCAAGTGAGGTAGAAGGGGTGAGAACAGTAGGTTCTTTTTGTTATAACAATCCTGAAGCTTCTTATCCGGTATATTTTGTCGCACAACTATCTAAACCTTCAAAGGAATTCGGTGCGTGGAAGAACCCTTATAACTATGAGGGGGTGGAAGCACAATGGATGACTTATAATGATAAGGTAAGAATTAAAAAAGGTTTTACACGCGAAGTTGTAGGGGACAGTATTGGAGCATATTTTTCATATGATTTCCAGCAGCCAACAGAAGTTGAATTAAAAGTGTCGGTATCATATGTGAGTATTGAAAATGCCAGAGAGAACCTTCAGAAGGAAGTTGGGAATCGAAGCTTTAATGAAATATATGAAGAAACAAGAGATGCGTGGAATGAAAAACTTTCGGTGGCTGAAGTGGAAGGGGGAAGTGCTGAAGACAAAACGGTATTCTATACAGCTTTATATCACACCCAAATTCATCCAAATATAATCAGTGATGTCAATGGAGAGTATCCTGAAATAGCAACTGGGAAAATAGGACAAACCGAAGGTAGCCGATATACCGTGTTTTCATTATGGGATACTTACAGGAATTACCATCAATTAATGACCCTGCTTTATCCCGGGGAACAGACGGAAATGATCAATAGCATGTTAGCGATGTATGATGAGAATGGATGGTTGCCAAAATGGGAATTAAATTCTACAGAGACCTTTACAATGGTTGGAGATCCTGCTTCTGTAGTTATTGCTGATTCTTACCTGCGCGGTCTTAGAAATTTTGATGTAGAAAAGGCTTACCAAGCTATGCTCAAAGGGGCTACAGTTACAGAAAACAATCCTCTTCGTCCTGGAAATGCTGAGTATGTAGAAAAAGGATATTTAAGTGTTGAGAGTGGAATAGCAGGACCTGTTTCAACGACCCAGGAATATAATATATCTGATTTTGCTATTGCACAACTAGCCAAAGCCCTTGGAAAAAAAGAGGACTATAAAAAATTTTATAAACGCTCACTGTCTTACAGAAAATTGTATGACAGTAAAACCGGACTGTTAAGACCAAAAAGAGCTAATGGAGATTGGTATGAACCTTTTGACCCCAATGCCGGTGCAAATTTCACTAAAAATGTAGGATATATTGAAGGGAATGCCTGGCAATATGTTTATATGGTGCCGCATGATATCTGGGGAATGATCAAGCTAAAAGGAGGTGGAGAAAATTTCATTCAACAACTGGATTATATATTTGATGCAGGTCATTACGATATGGCAAATGAACCTGATTTTGCTTACCCTTTTCTTTACAACTTTATAATGGGAGAAAATGATAAAGCACAGAAAAGGATTAATGATTTACTTGGTAGGTACTATTCTAATGCGCCTGCAGGACTACCTGGAAACGATGATACAGGTACAATGAGTGCCTGGGTAATTTATGCCATGATGGGCTTTTATCCAGTGACCCCGGCAGATCCGGCCTATACACTCTTTGCACCTAAGTTTAAAAAAGTAACTCTTCACCTGAAAGATAATCATGAAGTTGTGATAAAATCTTTTATTAAGGCTGGAGAACCTCTAAAATATGTTTTAATAGACGGAGAAAAAAATAAAAAAATGTTTATTTCTCACTCAAAATTAATAGAGGCATCATTAATTGAAATGCATTGAAAACCGTTTAAAATGTGTAAATCTATATCGTTTTCGAACCCAGGAAGTTGTTGAGCTATCCACCGCTGCTATTCGTCGAAATTCGATTTTTCCCTTAACACTCCTGTAACATTTGCAGTATATTTACTTCATCTTGTAGACATTATTTAATCAAATTACAACAAACCATGAAAATCAAATTATTTATCTTGTTTGGTTTTGCGCTCGGGCTTTTTAGTCAGAATATGGTAGCGCAGGATCAGACAATATCTGGAACTATTACAGACGCTCAGAATGGAATGCCACTTCCGGGTGTAACAGTTGTGGAAAAAGGTACCATGAATGGTGCAGTAACAGATATGGATGGGAATTACATGATTGACGTTCCTTCTGATGCTGTTCTTGTTTTCTCTATGGTAGGATTTACCACTAGAGAAATTACTGTTGGGCAACAAAGTACTATAGATGTTCAATTAACAGCAGATGTTCAAGCCCTGGATGAGGTAGTGGTAACTGCTCTGGGAATCAAGAGGGAGACTAAGAAACTCGGCTATGCAATGAGTGAAGTGGAAGGAGATGAAATTAGTAAAACCAACACTGTGAGTCCTGTAAGAGGGCTACAGGGGAAGGTTGCTGGTGTAAGCATCGGATCTTCAGATGGAGGATTATTTGGAAATTCCAAAATCCAAATTCGGGGGATTTCTTCTTTAAATTCAAACAATAACCAGCCAATCTTCGTAATAGACGGAGTTATTCTTGAAAATTCAGTTGCTGATGAAGCGGCAGATTGGTCTGCAAGTGCGAATGACTACGGAAATATTCTTAAAAACCTAAACCCTGACAACTATGAAAGTGTATCGGTGCTAAAGGGTGCAGCTGCGACAGCTTTGTATGGTTCTCGCGGTATTAACGGGGTGGTAATAATTCAAACAAAAGATGGTTCTGGTGTTCGAGGATTAGGTGTCACCGTAAGCCAAACAGTCGGTATTGAAGATGTATACAGGCAACCGGCGTTACAGAATGAATTTGGTCCAGGAACACTTCCCGGATATGTGGGTTATGGAAGACAGGATTCAAATGGGGATTACTACAGGTTTAGCCCTGAATTCTATTATAATACTGATGGAAATCCCACTTTAATTAATCATGCAGGTGGTGGGCTTAGTTACGGGCCAAGGTTTGATAGTAGTGTGATGATCGAAGATTATGACGGCAATCTGATTCCTTACGTGGCTAATGAGGATAACATGAAAGATGCGTACGACACTGGGTGGAACAGTAATACCCACTTTGCTATAAAAGGTGGGAATGAAAAAGCGACGTTCTACTTATCAGATTCTTACAGTTATAGAACAGGCGTTCTACCTAACAATAGTTTTGATCGAAACACTTTAGCTTTTAGAGCTAGTTATGAAGTAGCCCCGTGGTTAAAAGCTAATGGTTCTGTTACATTTACCCAATCTGCGTCTAAAAATGCAAGAAATGATTTTTCTGAAATTTTTGCAACGGGTGGTTTTGAAAGAATTTATAATACTAGTAAATATTCTCAGAGAAGATATTGGCAGGCTGAACATGGCGGAATTCCTAATTCTGATTATGGTGACGAGTATGCTTATGCACCCAATGCAGGTTTGTGGTTCTCTTTTAATACTGCAAATGCTGTGCAAGAAGAGACTGTTGTTCGTCCTGTAGTAAGTTTGTCGGCTTCTCTTACTGACTGGCTTACTCTTGCTGTAGAAGGAAATATGAATTACTATACCACCCGGTTCGAAAATAAAAATTTAGGAAGTGGTTTGGCAAATGAAGGTGGGGGATACGAGTTGAACCATACAAGAAACGTGAGCAGAACAGGTAAGATTACCTTAAATGCAAATACCCAGATCAATGAAGATTTCTCTGCCCAGGTTTTACTCGGAGGAGAGATTTGGGATCAGGAAAAATCACAAAGTAATGTGAGAACAGATGGTGGACTTGTTTTCCCTGGTAATTTCTTTATTGATAACTCTAAAAGAGATCCAATAGGATTTGCAAGTGTATTTGGAACTAAACAAATTAATTCGTTGTACTTCCTTACTAGTTTTGGATATCAGGATCAGGTTTTTCTTGATATAACAGGTAGAAATGACTGGTCTTCGGCTCTCGTTTATACAGATGGTACAGGAAATAACTCGTATTTCTATCCTTCCGTTTCTACATCGTGGATATTTGATCAGACCTTTGAAATGCCTGAATGGGTTACTTTCGGAAAATTGAGAGCTTCTTGGGCACAAGTAGGTAGTGATACAGATCCATACCTGATTAACCCTGGATACCAAATAGGTAGCTTTGAAATGGAAAATGGGAATTTTGTTCCCTGGAATAATATTTCTACTACCTTAGTGGATAGGAGCATTGAGCCAGAAAGAAAAAATTCATTTGAAATAGGTGCAGATCTTAGGTTCCTTGAAAATCGTATAGGTTTAGACGTTGCCTATTATGATGAGACTATCAAAAATCAAATTGGTTCTGTTCCAATTCCAAGGGAATCAGGCTATAATAATCTGTTTACCAACGTAGGAACACTTAAGAATTATGGATTGGAACTTAGTTTGACTGTGGATCCAATTAGAACAGAAAACTTTAGGTGGAGATCTACTTTTAACTATTGGGATAACACTACAAAAGTTACCGAGTTACATGAAGATTACGGAGAATATAAAGTATTAGGAGGTTATACTAACTATGGGAACTATCGAATAGGTTCTGTTGCATTTGAAGGTGGTGAATACGGAGTATTAATGTCTGATAGTTCTAAAAAGTTATGGCAGTCTACTGATGCAAATGGGAATCCTATAGACGATCCCAGAAATGGAATGCCTATCTTAAAATATAGTGATGCTAACCGTGGAGCGGTTTATACACGTAGTGGTGTTGTTGAAGAGATTGGTAAAATTCAGCCTGACTTTGAAGGTTCATGGAGCAATGAATTTTCTTATAAAGGGCTTACATTATCCGTGCTGTTAGATGCTCGTTTTGGTGGTCATATTGCTTCTTACTCTAGTAAATATGGTACAGCTTATGGATATTTAGAAGAATCGCTTGATGGACGAGCTCCTGAATATGGCGGTGTAACATGGACATCTGAATATGCTGATACTCAAGGACAGGTATTTGAAGATGGTATTATTCCTGAAGGAGTTTTTGGTCCTGACCAGTCGGTCACTGCACCTGATGGAACAATTGTTAATGTAGGCGGGATGACATTTCAGGAAGCTTATGATCAGGGCTATGTTGAACCTACTCACGCGGGCTACTATCATTACTTTAATAATGCCTGGAGTTCTGGGGTAGTTAATGATGACTGGTTTACAGAATTAGAGTATATCGCTTTAAGAAACATTAGTATTGGTTATAATTTTCCATCTAATATCAGTGATAAAATCAAAGCACAAAATCTGTATATTGGAATTAATGGACATAATCTTGGCTACTTACACAATTCATTGCCAAATGATATTCATCCTGAAGGATTTAGAGGAACAACGAGTTCTGCTTCATTTTTGGAGAGATCTTTTACTCCGTACACAGCCTCTTACTCCATGACAGTTTCTATTGACTTTTAAAAATCATGATTTATGAAAAATACAATTAAATTAGCTTTATTTTCTGCACTCATCTTTACGGTAGGATGTGAGAAAGAAGATTTTGCAGACTTGAATAGTGATCCATCCCAGGTTGCTGAGCCAGAGTTGACGCTTTCAATGACTCAGGCTATTGAGCAGATGTATGAAAACGATTATACTACATGGTTCTACAATGCCTTTGATTACACTTATCCGTGGTCACAAGTGGTGACAGGAGGAGTGAATTCCGGGAATACAGAGCAGGTAGTGGAGATGGGCCCCAAAGGTGACCATAATATTTACTCTTCCCTAATTCCTACAGTGAGAGAAATTCGAGCAAGAATTGATGCTATGGCTCCTGATGAGCAAGAAGAAAGACGAGCCATGAGAGCCATGACTTATCCTATCCAGATTCTTCCTGCTATGACACTTACAGACCATTACGGTGCAATAATTTATAGTGAGGCTGGAATGGCTCCATACACTACTCCTCCTTTGTTAACTCCTGTCTATGATTTGCAATCCGAATTGTTTAATATTTGGCTTGATGAGCTCGATACTGCTATTGTTGACCTTATGGCAGAGGATCAATTCGATGTGGGAGATCAGGATCTTATTTATGGAGGTGATTATAAAAAATGGGCTCAGTTTGCCAATCTTCTTAAATTAAAGATCGCTGCAAGACTTGTAAATAAAGATAGGGCTAAAGCGATAGAAATAGTAGAGGAAGTTGTCAATTCTCCCGCAGGATATATGGATCAACTTTCAGATGATTTTCTTTACCACAAAGGTGTTGATTACTTTGGTACCGGGGAAGGCGTAGGTGTAGGAATGGGAGCAGAGAATTTTATTGATTTTCTGCTTGAGAATAAGGATCCGAGGTTAAGAGTACTTTTTGAAAAGAACTCCTTTAATGGTGAAGTCGTACAGGCATTTTTAGATGCCGGTAAGCCATTACCGCCTTATGTCGCAGAATATGTTGAAACTGATTCAAATGGTGATTTTGCTGGATGGTCTGGACCGGGTGAACCATGGGTTCGATACCACGGGGTTCCTCTTGCGCCTGATGCAACTATAGATGGCGACAATGATTTTTATTTTAATCAAAGCGTTAATAATAGAATTGGCGTTGATGGTGTAGAAAAAGTGTATGCTTCAACTTCAAATTTCAATGAGAGATTAGTACGTACCGCTATTAACTTCACCTACCCTACTAAGCCTGGAGGACGTATTCTGGAGGTTGTTGACAATTTCCCTTCATTGAAAGTTATTTTAGGATCATCGGCAGAGACTATGTTTTACCTGGCAGAATTTAAATTACTTGGAGCAAATATTTCCGGTTCAGCTCAGGAATATTTTGATAAAGGTGTGGAATTATCTGTAAGAAGACTGGATCTAATGGCACAAAACAACCGTTATCCTTATTATGATGAAGATCCCGTTTATTTGGATTCCGAGCTTGCATCTGAGGGAAGTACAGCTCTGAGAGATGGTGAAATTCAGGCCTTACTGGATCAACCTGCCTACGATTTAAGCTCTGATGGACTTGAAAAAATCTATATTCAACAGTACATCAATTTTGCAGCTACTCCTGGTGATCTCTGGACTACTGTGAGAAGGTCAGGTATTCCGGTAAGGAATAGTAACATCTTCCCATGGGATCCTCTTGTTGCAGGTGGAACGGAATTGGTTATCCCCCGTAGATTTAGTGTAGAAATACCTACTGAAGACAACAAGAACTTTGAGAATACAGAGGCTGCATACATTAGTCAGGGCTTCACTCCAGGATCGGTTAATCCACTTATTCTTAATGAGGAAAGAATTTGGTTTGATGAACCAAACCCTGATTATGGTGCAGGTCCTAAACAATAAAACTCAAACAGGATCAATCTAGTTGCAAATATCTACTAGTGTTTGAATTAGCAATATTACCAAGAGAATATTTGAAAACCAGATTATCATTAAAAGGGAATTTCTATTTAGAGGTTCCCTTTTTTTAATTCAAAAATAAACGAAATGAAAATAACCAAATTACTTATATTCTTCAGCTTACTTCTTTCGGTGAGTCATTTATCTGCCCAGAAAAGACAGGGTAATATTGTAGAATATTTTGGAAAAGAAAAAGTTGAAGATATCAATGAAGGAGAGGTAATCCATCTCTTTAAGGAAGGTTTAATCCTTTCGAGGAAGAGACTTCCTGGTGAAGCAAAATCAGTTCTAAGTGATCCATTTTTTGCAAATTTACTTCAGGATAAAACCATGGTTATCTCTGAAGGAGAAGAAGCTTTTGCTGATGTTGACACTAAGGCGGCTAAATGGGAAAGAATTAAGGTAAGTGAAAACAGTGAATTCGATAATGATGGCTTTAGAAATGGCTATCTCTACCTGGAGTATGATTCAGATTCAGAAAAGACAGTGATATTCGAAGCTTCTGGGCATACAGCAGCCTTAATTAATGGTCTGCCTCACGAAGGAGATCATTATGATTTCGGTTGGAGTCTTATTCCCGTAAAACTTCAGAAAGGGAAAAATGAATTTATTTTAACCGGAGGCAGGTTTTCTCATATGCGTGCAAGACTATTAAAGCCCAACCAACCGGTACAGTTTACCACAAGAGACATGACTCTGCCAGATGTTCAGAGAGAAGACAAAGAAGCTTTAATAGGTGCAATCAGGATTATGAACAGCAATGATTCGTGGCTCAAGGACGCTAAGATAGTAACAATTGCAGGGTCTAATGAAAATGAAACTAATGTACCCTCTGTTTCTCCCTTAAATGTGAGAAAGGTGCCTTTTAGCATTCCTGTTCCCGAAATTCTTCCTGCAGGTGATACGTTTAGGGTAGTTATCCAGTTAAAGGATAGGAGAGGGAAAATAATAGATTCTAAAAATCTTGAATTGGCAATAAAATCAAAACATGCCCATCATAAAAAGACCTTCATTAGTGATATTGATGGAAGTGTGCAGTACTATAGTGTTGCTCCATCACTTACAAAAGATAAAGAACAACAGGCTTTATTTCTTTCTGTTCATGGTGCTTCAGTAGAAGCTGTTAATCAAGCCAACGCCTATAAACAAAAAGACTGGGGCCATTTGGTGGCTCCTACCAATCGGAGGCCCTTTGGTTTCGCATGGGAAGATTGGGGGCGCTTGGATGCACTGGAAGTACTGGAGCATGCCGAGGAGCTATTTAAGACAGATCCGCAGCATACTTACCTAACTGGCCATTCAATGGGGGGACACGGCACATGGTATTTGGGTGTTACATATCCAGATAGGTTTGCGGCCATCGCACCTGCTGCGGGATACCCAGATTTACTCGAGTACAGGCACAGTTTTATTAAAAGGGCTGCAGAAAGACCTGAAGAATACTTTGAAAGGTTCGGTATGAGTAAATCTGAATTCCTTAAAGGTATATCTGCTGGCTATGAAAAGGAATCTGACCGGTTAATGGATTCCATGGTTAGAAGAGCTGGAAATCCAAGTAGAACCCTGAAGCTGGAAAACAATTATCTTCACTTCGGAATTTATGTGCTTCACGGAGAAGCAGATTCGGTAGTACCTACTTTTATTGCTCGCGAAATGCGCGAACGTTTAGGGAAATTTCACAATGATTTTGCTTATTATGAATATCCAGATGGAACCCACTGGTATGGAGATCACAGTGTAGATTGGCCTCTTATTTTCGATTTCTTTAAGGCACGAAAAATAGAATCTCCGGAAGAAATAGATGAAATTGAATTTTCTACCGGTTCTCCCGGCGTTTCTGCAACTTCTCATTTTATCACTATTTATCAACAGGAAAAACCTTTTGAGATTAGCTCTTTTAGGTTTGATAAAGAAGACGGTAAGGTGTCTTTAGAGACAGAGAACGTAGAAGTTTTAAAACTGAATTTTAAGGAGATGGGTGTCTCTTCACTTGACACTTTGAGTATTGACAATGAAATTCTCCCCATCAAAACATCAACAAAAAATGCCTTTTTTAGAAAGAATGCAGGTGTTTGGGAGATTGCTTCAACACCTTCAGTTGCAGAAAAAGGACCACACCGGTACGGCGGATTCAAGGATGCTTTCAGAAATAACATGGTTTTCGTTTTTGCAACAAAAGGCTCAAAGGAGGAGAATGAATGGTACTACAATAGAGCAAAATTTGATGCAGAAAAGTTCTATTACAGGGCAAACGGCAATGTTGAGTTAGTAAGGGATGTAGATTTTAGGGCTGATAAATACAGTGACAGGAACGTGATTCTTTATGGAAATAAAAGCAATAATGCTGCCTGGAACAGGCTCTTAAAAGACTCTCCCATTCAGGTCACAAAAAATAAGCTTCAGGTTGGAGATAAAACCTTTTCTGGGGAACAATGGGGTGCTTATTTTATTTTCCCAAGAAGAGATAGTGATATAGCTAGTGTAGGTGTGATAACTGCAACAGGTGAGAGAGGAATGAAAGGGGCATATGCAAATGACTACCTTGAAAATGGCACCTTTTTTCCTGATGTTATGATTTTTGATGATACAATGATGAAAAATGGTATTTCGGGACTTAAGTATAGTGGGTTTTTTGATAATTCATGGAATGTTGAAGGCGGAGACTTCTATTGGAGAGAATAAATGATCACTTTAAAAGGAATTGTAGAAGAATGCCTTCTGCAATTCCTTTCTATTAGATATGCTTTAAAACCTACAAATCACCCTTCTTTTTTTAGAAAAAACCTTCTTTGAATTTACTATTTTAGAGATCTCAGGTTTTAAGAGAGAGGTATAAATATTTACCATTTATAAAATTGAACTCCCAATGAGATTTTCTTTTTCCTACATTACCATCACAGTTTTTTTCTTGTGTATTTTTTTTCCCGTGGCTGCTATAAATGCACAGCAGGTAAAAACAATGTCAATATATAAAGATCCTTCAAGGAGTGTTGATGAAAGAGTAAACGATCTTTTAAAGAGAATGACCCTGGACGAAAAAGTAGGGCAGTTATCCACACTTTTGGGATGGCCCATGTATCAAAAAGTTAATGACCATACGGTAGAAGTAAGCCAGGAATTTAAAGACGCAGTAAAAGATCGAAAAATTGGTTCACTATGGGGAACACTTCGAGCTGACCCCTGGACAAAAAAAAACCTGGAGAATGGGTTAAACCCTCTGCTTGCAGCCAGGCTTACAAATGAATTGCAAAGGTATGTCATTGAGAACAGTCGCCTTGGAATTCCCGTTTTTTTGGCAGAAGAATGTATGCACGGTCACATGGCTATTGGCACAACCGTCTTTCCTTCGGCCATTGGGCAGGGAAGCACCTGGAATCCAGACTTGCTTTATGAAATGGCTTCTGCTATCGCACTTGAAACTCGGGCACAGGGAGCACATATTGGGTACGGACCTATTCTCGATTTGGCCCGTGAACCAAGATGGTCTCGGGTTGAAGAAACCTTTGGGGAAGATCCTTATTTAAATGCACAACTTGGCATTGCGGTGGTAAAAGGTTTTCAGGGGGAAGATATTTCTAGTGGTAAGAAGGTCATTTCTACTTTAAAGCATTTTGCGGCATATGGTGTTTCTCAAGGGGGGCACAATGGTGCTGCGGTGATCATTGGAGACAGAGATCTTCAGAATTATTTATATCCCTTTGAACAGGCAGTAAAGGCAGGAGCACTTTCTGTAATGACTGCCTATAGCTCCATTGACGGCATACCAAGTACGGCTCACGATAAACTTCTGGACCAGACCTTAAAGGAAAAGTGGGGATTTGATGGGTTTGTAGTTTCAGACCTGGGAAGCATTGAAGGCTTGGTAGGTAGTCACAACGTGGCTAAATCTCCTCAAGATGCTGCAGCAATGGCAATTAATGCAGGTGTAGACGTAGATTTAGGAGGTAATGGGTTTGAAGCAGCTTTAATTGAGGCGGTAAAGAATAATCAGGTTTCAGTTTCAGTAGTAGATTCTGCAGTAAGTCGGGTTCTCGCTTTGAAATTCAGGATGGGTCTCTTTGAAAATCCTTTTGTTGACACTTTAAATGTTGGAAAAAAAGTAAGAAACGAAAAGCACAAAGCCTTGGCAAGGAAGGTAGCACAGCAATCTCTTATTTTACTGAAGAATGAAGGCAAAATTCTCCCTCTCAACAAAAATGTAAAAAAGGTGGCCGTAATAGGTCCTAATGCGCATAATATATATAACCAGTTAGGAGATTATACCGCGCCTCAACCAGAGGATAATATTGTGACAGTATTTAAGGGTATCAAAAATAAACTCCCCGGGGCGCAGGTAACTTATGTAAAAGGAACGGCTATTCGAGACACCACACAAACTGATATTGAAGCCGCGGTAAAAGTCGCAAAAAATGCAGAAGTCGCAATAGTGGTATTGGGTGGCTCCAGTGCACGTGATTTTAAGACTAAATACATTGAAACCGGTGCTGCAGTAGTAGAGGATGATCAGGGTATTATTAGTGATATGGAAAGTGGGGAAGGCTATGATAGAGCTACCTTACAGGTAATGGGAAAACAGTTAGAACTTCTCAAGGCTGTAAAATCTACGGGTACACCCACAGTTTTAATTACCATAAAAGGCAGGCCTTTGCTTTTAAACTGGCCCGCCGAAAATATCCCGGCTATCCTGGAAGCATGGTACCCCGGCCAGGAGGGTGGTAATGCCATAGCCGATGTACTTTTTGGAGATTACAATCCTTCTGGTAAATTACCAGTATCAGTTCCAAAATCTGTAGGTCAATTGCCAGTCTATTATAATCACCTTGTTCCACAGCATCAGGATTATGTTGAAATAGACGCTCAGCCACTTTATCCATTTGGTCATGGCCTTAGCTATGCTGACTTTGAATATTCAGCGTTGAGTGTGAATGTTCAGGAAAAAGAGCTCCAAACCATTGTTGACGTGCAGTTACAGGTGAAGAATACTGGAGCAGTGACCGGAGAAGAGGTAGTTCAATTATACGTCAATGATGTGGTGACTAGCGTGGTCACTCCTTCCCGCCAGTTAAAGGATTTTCAAAAAATCTCTATTGCTCCGGGAGAAAGCAAAACTGTTAAGCTACAGTTATCTGTAAATGACCTGGCTCTTCTTAATGTTCAAAATCAGCGAACAGTGGAAGCAGGAACTTTTGAAATTATGATTGGTTCCTCTTCTCAAGATATTCGTTTAAAAGAGGAATTCGAGATTACCAAGTCAATAAAGTTATAGAATTATAATTGTTTAGGATATGAAAAATAGAACTATAAAGACAATAATACTAGGATTGGTGTGTACCTCATTATCCTATTCTGGCTACGCACAGAAAGATAATGTGCACCAGCGGTCTTCAGAGTACCAGGCCCCTGTAGATCCTTTAGTAAAAGCTAAACTGGAAAATTGGCGTGATCAAAAGTTCGGAATTTTGATTCACTGGGGAATATACTCTGTACCAGGTATCATTGAGTCATGGTCAATTTGTTCTGAAGACTGGATAGAAAGGGATAGTACAATTGCTTATAACGACTACAAGAAGTGGTACTGGAATCTAGAAAAGGTTTTTAATCCTGTGAATTTTAACCCTGATCAATGGGCCGAAGCGGCTGAGTCTGCAGGAATGAAGTATCTGGTGTTTACTACCAAACATCATGACGGTTTCAATATGTTTGATACTCGACAAACAGATTATAAAATAACTGCCGGGCCTTTTAAAAATCATCCCAAAGCGAACGTTACAAAGCACATTTTTGAAGCTTTCCGGAAAAAAGATTTTATGATTGGTGCTTATTTCTCCAAGCCCGATTGGCATTCCCAATATTATTGGTGGGATAAATATGCCACTCCCAACCGAAATAATAATTACGATATCAACAGGTATCCCTGGAGATGGAACAAGTTTAAAGATTTTACTTTTGATCAGCTCTATGAGCTAATGACCGATTATGGATCTATTGATGTTTTGTGGCTTGATGGAGGATGGGTTAGGCCAAAGGAAACGGTTAACGATGAAGTGAGGGCTTGGGGGGCACCTATTCCGGAATGGAGTCAGGATATAGATATGGATAAGATTGCTGCAATGGCCAGAAAGGCCCAGCCGGGAATTATCTTTGCAGATCGTACAGTTCATGGACCTTATGAAAACTATCAAACCCCAGAGCGGAAAATTCCAGATGTAAAACTTAATTATCCGTGGGAGAGTTGCCTGCCACTTGGCGATAATTGGGGTTATGTTCCTAATGATAATTTTAAAACATCTCATGAGGTGATCCATAATCTAATAGAAGTAGTAGCAAAGGGTGGTAATATGTTATTGGGAGTTGGACCAAAATCTGATGGAACTTTACCCCTTGACGCAGTTGCTATTATGGAGGAGATTGGGGAGTGGCTTGAAAAGAACGGAGAAGCTATTTATAGCACCCGTTCTATGGATTTTTACAACGACGGTACTACCTATTTCACCCAGAAAGATGATAAAAAATATGCCATTGTTCTGTTGGAAAAAGGAACAAAAATCCCTAGATCTATTTCCTGGAAAGGGAACTTACCTAAAAAAGGCAGCAATTTGAAACTTTTAGAAACTGGAGAAGAAGTAAAATGGGAAGTTAGAAATAAAGAAGTTTTTGTCAATTTACCTGCAAAATATAATGGAACAACTGCAGCATTGACGTTTTCATTTAATTAATAATTTTTCTAATATCTTCAGATTTAAAAAAAGCAATATTATCATCCTGGGGAAGATTACAGCATTGGAATGTAAGGAACTCCTTAGTGAATTAATTAAATTTTCTTCTGAAACAGAAATTATGTTGCTCCTGGAAAATCTCAGAATTTAATATTCAGGATATATATTAACTAATTAGAGCGAAAGCCAATTACAATTGATTAACTATAGGAAATCTTGAAGAAAAACCAATAATTATAATGATTAAATTTATTGTTATTAATGAAACTTTATTTTTCACTTTTAAGCTTTTTTTTCTGCTAATATCTACGGGTATGTGGGCTCAGAATAAAAATAATTCACTTACTATTTTAGAAGAGGAATTTATTTTTGAGAGGGCTGACTTCCCTCAATGTCATGCTTCAACTATAGAAGTATTGGAAAATGGTGAAATTATTGCTGCCTGGTTTGGGGGAGAATATGAACGGCATCCTGAAGTGAGTATCTACACCAGTGTTAAATCAAGCTCGGGATGGTCATTACCCCGTAAAGTAGCAGATGGAATAGTGAATGATTCCCTCAACTATCCCACCTGGAATCCGGTTCTTTTCAAATCAGATTCAAAAAAATTGTTTCTGTTTTACAAAATTGGGCCTTCCCCTTCACAGTGGTGGGGCATGTACAAAGTTTCACAAGATGACGGTAAAACATGGACACTTCCGTTGAGGCTCCCCGATAATATTCTGGGGCCTATTAGAAATAAACCCCTTCAGATCGGTAGTAGGATTATAAGCCCTTCCAGTGTGGAGAGCTCAGATGGGGAAACCTGGCAATCACATGTAGAAATATCTGAAGACGACGGGGAAACCTGGCGAAAAGTACCTATAGATTCAATTTCTGATTTCAAAACAATACAACCTGCTATTATTCAATATAATGGCGTATTAAAAGCCTTTTTCCGAAGTGATCAGGATGTTCTAATGGAGAGTTTGAGCAAAGATCTTGGAGAGAGCTGGACAAAACTGGAAAAAACATCTATTGCTAATCCTAATTCAGGAGTTGATGCTGTCACCTTAGCTAACGGTCATCATTTATTGGTATACAATCCTTTGAAGAGTGGTAAAGACTGGCACAATGGACGTAATAAGCTATACGTAGCAATATCATCGAATGGAGAGAATTGGAGGCCTATTCTAAAACTTGAAGACGAAGTTAAAGGAGAATATAGTTATCCTGCCATTATACAGGATAATAATGGGGATATACACATTACATACACCTATGAGCGTGAAAGAATAAAATACTTAAAACTAAGATTAAATTAGTAAGATTGTTACTATAATATGATCAGTAAATATTTACCTAAGTGAACATTATGAAAAGGAGAAATTTCCTAACAAAAGTTAGTGCAGCCGGTGTTGGTCTGCCATTAATCAACGCAAATGTATTTATGGACCTGCCTCTTTTTGAAAATAAAACAGCATCAGGACCCATTAGTGTTACCACCTGGAATTTTGCCGAGGCTAATCGCACTGCAGGAGAGTTGTTGAGCAAAGGCGCATCTGCCCTTGATGCTGTAGAACAGGGAGTACGTGTTGAGGAGTCAAATATTAAAAATCAAACTGTTGGAAAGGGAGGAGCGCCAGACAGGGATGGAAACGTGACACTTGATGCCTGTATCATGGCGCCTAATGGAAATTTTGGAAGTGTTTGTTTTCTTGAGAATATTGAACATCCTGTCTCTGTAGCACGAAAAGTTATGGAAGAGACTCCGCACAATATGCTGGTTGGTGAAGGAGCATATCAATTTGCAATAAAACAAGGCTTTGAACCAGTAAATCTTTTAACACCTGAATCAGAAGCTAATTGGGAAAAATGGCTTGAACAAAAGGAGTATAGACCAATAATAAATATCGAGAATCACGATACTATTGGGATGCTTTGTCTTGATGAAAAGGGAGATATAGCAGGAGCCTGTACTACTTCTGGCCTGGCTTACAAAATGAGAGGTAGGGTGGGAGATTCGCCCATTATTGGTTCAGGTCTTTTTATTGATAATGAAGTAGGAGGAGCAGTGGCCACAGGTCTTGGAGAAGAGATCCTTAAGAATGTAAGTACTTTTCTCATAGTTGAACTTATGCGTTCAGGGAAAAGTCCTCAGGAAGCTTGTGAGATTGCTATGGATAGAATAATCAAAAAGAATCCTGATTATAAGAATTTCCAGGTAGCATTTATTGCCCTTAATAAAAAAGGGGAAGTTGGCTCTTTCTGTATCCATCCCGGATTTACTTATCTTAAATATGAAAATTTAGAAAACAGAGAAATGAAAAGTAAAACTTACTTATAAAGAAGCTCAATTTAATTTGAGTAAAAAGAGAGTCCATGATAATTTTTTTTTATTACGGACTCTCTTTTTGCTTCATTTTAAAACTGCCACTTAACAAAGGCTTCCATTGCTTCGTAATTTGCCAAACCTAGTTTATGATAGGCCCTGGCGGTCTCACGGTTTCTGTCTTCGGCTCTTTGCCAGAACTCCCTTTCGTCATCTCCGGGGAATACAGGACGGTCTTTCTGCGACTGATGCTGAAAGATAGCATTCCGTTTTCTTTCCACTTCCTGCGGGGATAAAGGAACTGCCATTTGTACTTCATGAGTTTCAAATTCGTGCCAGGCCCCACGGTATAACCATAGCCAGGTATCTTTGACCCAGTCTTCAGTTTCTTTTAGTCGCTTTAAGGCTTCTACCACAATATTGAAACATACCAGGTGGGTGCCGTGTGGATCGGCAAAATCTCCTGCTGCAAAAACCTGGTGTGGTTTTACTTTCTTCAGCAAGTCCATGGTAATTCTCACATCTTCATCTGTGGGAGGGTTCTTCACGGTTTTTCCGGTTTCATAGAAAGGCAGGGCCATAAAGTGGATATTTCCATCGGCCAGGCCGGCATAACGTGCACCGGCAATAGCTTCAGTTTTACGGATGAAGCCTTTTACATTCCTTATTTCAGGAAGGTCGAGCTGGTTTGGCTGCTTCGTTTTCAGGAAATTCCGCATTTCATCATAGATCTTTTCCAGTTTGCTGCTGTCTTCACCTATACTTTTATTGAAGTCGATCGCAAATTCCACATAGCGTAAAACATCGGTATCCCACACTGCGGTATTTCCGGAGGTTTGATAAGCCACATGCACATCATGCTCCTGATCTACCAGCCTAATGAAAGTTCCTCCCATGGAGATCACATCATCATCTGGGTGGGGTGAAAAGATAAGTGCACGTTTTTGAGCGGGTTCAGCTCGTTCGGGGCGTTGTGAATCATCGGCATTGGGTTTTCCACCGGGCCAGCCGGTGATAGTGTGTTGCAGCTGATTGAATACGTTGATGTTGATATTGTACGCCGGCCCCTTCTCTGTAGCCAGCTGTGCCATGCCGTGGGTATTATAATCTTCATCGGTAAGCTTCAGGATTGGTTTATTAACTTCTGCTGAAAGCCATATCACCGCTTTCCTGATAAGATCATCATCCCAGCTGCAGTCTTTTACAAGCCACGGAGTGTTGAAGCGGGTTAGTTCGGCAGCGGCATCATGATCGAGCACAAATTCGGTATTGTCTGAAAGCTGAAGATAGGTAGCAGGAACTTCGCCTGAAATTTCCCCTTCCACAGCTTTTTTAATGATAGATGCTTTTTTCCTGTTCCAGGCCATCAGGATAATTTCCTTGGCTTTGAAAATGGTTCCAATTCCCATCGTAATGGCTTTGGTAGGAACGTTTTCTTTTCCCCCAAAATCCCGAGAGGCATCACGCCTGGTAAGGTCGTCTAGCGTTACAAGCCTGGTACCCGAATTAGGTGCCGACCCTGGTTCATTAAAACCAATATGCCCGGTTCTACCAATTCCCAGGATTTGTAGATCCAAACCGCCCAGAGCTTCTATCTGGTTCTCATAATCGATACAGAAATCGGCGATCTCCTCTTTTTCGAGGGTGCCGTCGGGAATATGTATGTTTTCCTTTTTGATATCAATATGATCAAAAAGGTTCTCGTTCATAAACGTCACGTAGCTTTGACGTGATTCGGGGTTCATGGGGTAATATTCGTCCAGGTTAAAGGTGATGACATTCTGGAAGCTTAACCCGTCTTCTTTGTGACGGCGCACCAGCTCTTCGTAAACCTGTACAGGAGTGGCCCCTGTGGCCAGCCCTAGAACAGCCATTTCTTCCCTGTCCTGCTTTCTTTTTATGAGGTTGGCAATGCGGTCGGCCACTTTAAGGGAGGCAATCTGTGCATTTTCATAGACACTTACGGGTACTTTTTCAAAACGTGTTTCTTCAAGAAGATTTAATCTTGCCATAATATTTGTAGAGGTAAAATTGTAGTATGTTGGTTCAGTTTAACTATTGTTTATCAGGCTAATTTGTTTCCCGAAAATATTTTCCATCACTGTAGCCACAGATCCCAGGAGCACCGAATCATCACCCAGGTTGGAAAGAGAGATTTTGGTCTTTTCCCTCAACTGCGCCATACAATAAGTGTTTATGGATTGTTGTATAGGAATGGTGATGAACTGGCTGGCCTTCGCAAACTTTCCTTCCAGAATGATAAGTTCTGGGTTGAAGAGCTGGATGAGGATGGCCAGGCCTTTTCCCAGGTTAATGCCCACTTTTGAAAGTATATTTATAGAAAATTGATCGCCCATATTGGCTGCTTCAATGATCTTTTCGGGTTGTAGGTTTTTCAGGTCTTCTTCGGAAAGGAGGTTCAAACTTGTGCTTTCCCCGGCTTTTATTCCTTCCTGGGCCATTCTTGTTAAAGCCAGCCCTGAAGCCACTGTCTCCAGGCAGCCTCTTTTACCGCAATGGCACAACTGCCCGTCATCAACGAGGGGAATATGACCAAACTCCCCTGCAAAGCCCGATGAACCCTCATAAACCTTTCCGTCAATGATAACACCCAGTCCAATTCCCCAGTCCATAGAGATCACCAGTACATTATCCCTGTTGGTGGCCATCCCAAAATTAGATTCTGCCACACAGGCACTCTTGGCATCGTTCAGAATAAAAATAGGCTTGTTGAACTTTCGTTCCAGGATGTCTTCAAGAGATTCAGACTCCTCTTCCTTGATAAAATAGGTAAAATTCCGTCCTTCTTTTGAAGACACCAACCCGGGCATACTTATCCCTATCCCAAGGAGCTTATCCAGGTCTATGCCCGAAGTTTCTATAAGTTTATTTGCTTCTTCAAAAATGTGATCAACCAGTCCGTCCCCGGTTTCGAGCTCAAAAAGATCTTTAAAGTCGGCTACTTTTTTGTTGTGGTTGTCAAAAATGGCAATTTTGAGCCTGGATCTTTCCAGCTGGATTCCCATGACGTAGAACATATCTTTATCAAGTCTGTAAAGGTCTGGCTTTCTTCCACCTGCAGATTCTCCCTGGCCTTCTTTCTTGACCCAGTTTTGATCCATTAACTGGTTAAGCAGCCTAATCGAAGTGGGTGAACTAATATTAAATTCCTCGCAAATTTGCGTATTGGTTTGCGGACCTTGAAAATATAGGCTTTGTATAATTTTTAATTTCTGGAGATGTTTTTTGCGCTCTACACTGCTCCGGGCTTTGGGAGGCTGTGAGCTTAATAAAAATTTTTGGATATCCTTCAAAATTTTATGTCGAGGTGAGTTTAAATTAAAATCTAAAATATGAAAAAAAAGCTATGCTTAACAAGCAACTTATTAAAAATTTTTACAAAAGATTTTACCTGTATTGGTTTATTTTATTTATGTTGGTGGTGGAAATCTCTTAGGGGAAATTGTTCTAAGGTTTGAGAAATTATTCTTCAAATTTGAAATAAAGCTATCTTGCTCCCAGTTATGATTAGGAAAAAATTACTTTAAAAAATGACGTATAGCTCAGCAAAAATAAAATTGCTTATCATTGGCCTTGGCTTTTCTTTTGGATTGAATGGGTGTTCAGGTTCAAAGCCAGCGGTACATTCAGGAAAGGCCATTTCGGAAAAGGAGGTGAGAAAACCTGAAGGAGTCGGTGAAAAAATGCCTGCTGTAACTCCACAAGAAGTCTTTGAAGAACTTCCTGTTACTCCTGAAGCAGACAAAGAGAAACCGGTAAAGGCAAATTTTATAAACTCTCCTTTTGTGATGCGGGAATTCCGTGCTGCCTGGATTGCAACTGTAGCCAATATCAACTGGCCCAGCAAAGCGGGTCTTTCTACAGCTCAGCAGCAAAAAGAAGCTATAAATTTGCTCGATTTTTTAGTTGAACATAATTATAATGCTGTAATATTTCAGGCCCGGCCACAGGCAGATGCATTATATGAAAGCGAATTGGAGCCCTGGTCGTTTTTTCTTACCGGAGTACAGGGGCAGGCGCCAGATCCATATTATGATCCATTGCAGTTCTGGCTTGATGCAGCGCATGAACGCGGGCTTGAATTTCATGTATGGTTAAACCCTTATCGCGCACATCATTCTACAGGCGGTGAAGTTACTCCGGCTTCAGCTGTGACAAAGTATCCCAATTTTATGGTGAAGCTAAAAAATGGGATGTGGTGGATGGATCCTGCTAAAAAAGCCACTCAAGACCATACTTCAAAGGTCGTAATGGATATCGTAAAGCGCTATGATATCGACGGAATCCATTTTGATGACTATTTCTATCCTTATGCTTCTTACAATAAAGGAGAAGATTTTCCCGATGCCGCTACTTATCTTGCTTATCAGCAGGAGGGTGGGGAGTTGTCAAAACCCGATTGGCGCCGTGATAATGTAAATAAGTTTGTTAAGCGGATATATTCTGAAATTAAGGAAGAGAAACCCATGGTGAAGTTTGGAATAAGCCCTTTTGGGATTTACCGCCCGGGTTATCCTCGTTCAATCACAGGAATGGATCAATACTCTGAACTTTATGCCGATGCCCGGCTTTGGCTAAATGAGGGCTGGGTAGATTATTACGCTCCCCAATTGTATTGGAAAATAAGTCAGGCAGGGCAGAGTTTTCCGGTTCTACTGGGTTGGTGGGAAAAAGAAAATCATTATAACCGGCATTTATGGCCCGGAATCAATATAGATTTTGGAGGTGATGACCTTAATCTCATTGAAACCCTAAGTCAAATTATGATTACCCGCGGAATGCTGCCTAATAGCAAAGGAAATATTCAATGGAGTATAGGTCCGTTGCTCAAGTATCCGCATCTTTCTGCAGGTATTCTGGAAAAAGCATATCATAAAAAAGCACTGGTGCCTGCTTCTCCCTGGCTGGATGAGAGAGTTCCGGCAAAACCTTCAGTAGAAATAATAAACAATGGGAAAAATGTTACGGTTGAATGGGAGCATGCTTCAGAAAATGATGTTTTTAAGTGGGTAGTGCACTATATGTTCAATGGTCAATGGGATTACAAGATCCTCAATAAAAATCAACGATCCCTTCTCTTACCACTATCGGTTAACGGGCATCAGCTTTCAAAAATTGGAGTAACCGCCGTAAATAGAAATGGTAACCAAAGTGAGTTTTTTGAGAAGAAAGTGATAGCTCCTTTGCCTTAATTTTTTTCAAATTCAGTAATTTACCATTCAAATAATTTAAAAAAATAAAGGCTGAAAATGACATTTTTGAACCGTTGTGTTTATGCACTTATCTTAGCAGTAGCATTTATTGGGTGTAACGATGCAAAACAAGATCCCATTACCAATAATGAAAACCCCACAGATGCTTTCATTAAAGATGTGCAGGGGGAATACGCACCCGATAGGCGGGTGGCGAGGTTTGATGTGACAGGTGAGGAATATGAAGGGAAATTTGTGCTCAGGGGGGAAACAACAAATCATGAAGCTCTTGCAAGGCTGAAGCAAAAGTTGGATTCGGCTCAAATTAAATACGTTGATAGCATTCAGGTTTATCCTTCTAAAGGTTTAGAAGGGGAAACAAATGCCCTGGTGAGAATTTCAGTTGCCAATTTACGCTCTAATCCACAACATTCTGCAGAACTTGCCACTCAGGCTACTCTTGGTACTCCACTAAAGGTCCTGAAAAAAGAAGGGGAATGGTACCTGGTACAAACACCCGATAAATATTTATCGTGGGTAGACCATGGTGGTATTAGTTTGCTTTCAGACAAAGAATTCAGGAGGTGGAAAGCTGCTGAGAAAGTTATTTTTACCGAAGCTTACGGCCAGGTGAATAAAGAAGCTTCTGAAAATTCTGAAGTAGTCTCAGATGCGGTAGCGGGAAATATTTTTGTATTGAGAGGTGTCAAAAATGGCTTTTTTGAAGTAGAATATCCTGATGATCGCACAGGATTTATAAATACTTCTGAAGCTCAAAAATATTCTGACTGGATCGATAATCTGGAAATTTCCGAAGAAAATCTTGTAAAAACTTCAAAAGAATTTATGGGATTACCATATTTATGGGGTGGAACCTCTGCAAAAGGAGTCGATTGCAGCGGCTATACAAAAACAGTTTTTTTCATGAACGGATTGATAATTCCCCGTGATGCTTCACAACAGGTACATGCAGGCATGTTGGTAGATTCCACTAAAAATTTTGAAAAGCTTCAGAAGGGAGACCTCCTGTTCTTTGGAACTCCAGAGAAAGATGGGAATAAGGAGAAAGTGGTGCATGTCGGAATGTGGATTGGTGATAACCAGTTCATACATTCCTCGGGCAGGGTCCAGGTGAGCAGTATGGACTCGGAAGCTCCAAATTTTGATGAATTCAACTATAACAGGTATCTACGCACAAAACGATATTTAAATCATGAAGATCATTCTATTATCTACTTAACTGTTAGTGATTTGTTTGGACGATAAAATGTAATCATTTCCTATGGGTGTCATTTAAGAAGTATTGATCTTATAATAACCTTTATAATCTTCACAAATACTTAATAAAAAAATTTAAATAAGTTCTTCTTTTTATTGATTTTTATATCTTTATAAAGACGCATTCATGTAACTTATTCTAATAAGAATTAATGGATGACTGTCTAAAATTCCTGTACTATGATTAAAGCTCTAAATCATAATTCCTATAATAATCAGGTAAATATTACTCAGGTTAAGCAGCGTTATCCAGCCCTGGATGTCTTAAGAGGAATGACAGTTGCATTAATGATTCTTGTCAATACTCCCGGCAGTTGGAATAGTATTTACGCACCTTTTAGACATGCTGACTGGCACGGTTTCACCATTACAGATTTAGTTTTTCCAACTTTTTTATTTGTAGTGGGTAACGCAATGAGTTTTAGTTTGAAAAAATTTCAAGATCAAGGGGAGGTAGTATATCTTAAAAAAGTTTTTAAAAGAACAATTTTAATTTTTTTAATAGGTCTATTTCTTAATGCATTTCCATTTTTTCATTGGTCCGGAGGAGAGTTTATTTTAAATGATCTTTCATCCGTTCGAATTATGGGTGTTTTACAACGTATAGCAATTTGCTATTTTATAGCCTCCCTCATAGTAAAGTTTTGGTCGGTCAAGGGGTCTTTGGTGATAAGTGCGATGATATTATTGGGATATTGGGGGGTGTTATGGTATTTTGGAGATTCGGCCAACCCTTTCGGACTCGAAGGGAATCTAGTACGCAAAATCGACTTGTTTTTTATTCCTGATGAAAATCTTTACCAAAGCTTTGGACTTCCTTTTGATCCGGAAGGATTATTAAGCACATTACCTGCCGTTGTTAATGTATTGGCCGGATATGTAGCCGGTGTGTTTATTCAAAAATCTGGAAGCTCCCTTCCTACAATTGCTAAACTTGTGCTGACAGGAATTGCTTTAGTATTAATTTCAAAAGCATGGGATTTTCTCTTACCTATTAATAAATCTCTCTGGACCAGTTCATATGTATTATTGACCATTGGTTGGGATTTAGTAGTAATTGGTGCATTGATCTGGATTATAGAACATATGAACTTAAGAAGATGGGCTTACTTTTTTGAAGCCTTCGGTCGCAATCCATTGTTTATTTATGCACTTTCAGGAATGATCATAGCAGTAATGAATCTTATTCATATTGAGGGTCTAAGCTTAAAATCATTAATTTATAAAGAGGTTTATGTTAGTTGGCTTAATGATTATAATGCATCCCTTCTTTTCGCGGTTACTTATGTATTTGGTCTGTGGGTGATTGGCTATTGGATGGACAAAAAGAAAATCTACATCAAAGTTTAATTCTATATTTGGAATTTATATACTCTAAAATGAGATTTACTGCTTTAGGTTTTTTTCTTGTTATCATGTTCTTTTCAGGCCTAAGTTCTGGAGCTCAGAATTCTACTAAAGGAACCCCACCTTTTCTGAAATACACCAACAGCAAATGGGTAGACTCCGTGATGACCAGCCTGTCACCAGATGAACGAATTGCTCAGCTTATTATGGTAGCGGCATATTCCAATCGCGGCGAAGACCATAAGCAGGAAATTCTCAAGCTGATCAATGAACAGAAAGTTGGAGGACTCATCTTTTTCCAGGGAGATCCCGAGACTCAGGTGAAGCTGATGAACGAATACCAGGAAGCCTCAAAAGTGCCACTTTTGGGGGCTATTGATGGAGAATGGGGCCTCGGCATGCGCCTGGATAGTACTATTAGTTACCCCTTTCAAATGGCTTTGGGTGCAATACAAAACGAAGATTTGATTTATGAGCTGGGTACCGAAGTGGGCAGGCAAATTAAAAGATCTGGGCTGCACCTCAATTTTGCACCTGTAGTAGATGTCAACAACAACCCTAACAACCCTGTAATCAATTACAGGTCTTTTGGGGAAGACAAATACAATGTGGCGCGAAAGGCTACTGCCTATATGCAGGGAATGCAGGATGCAAAACTGCTGCCCACAGCCAAGCATTTTCCGGGGCATGGAGATACCGATACCGATTCGCATTATTCGCTTCCGCAAATTAACCATCCGGTGGTAAGGCTTGATTCTTTAGAGCTGTATCCGTTTAAAGAAGTTATAAAAGCAGGGATAGGCGGGGTAATGGTAGCGCACTTAAACATCCCGGCCCTCGATTCTACAGGGGTGCCTTCTACTTTATCAAAACCAATTACTACAGGTCTTTTAAAAGAAAAGCTGGGCTTTGAAGGCCTTATTGTTACCGATGCGATGAACATGAAAGGGGTTACCGAAGGCAACGAACCGGGAATAGTAGATAAAGATGCCATCCTTGCAGGTAATGACCTGCTGGAGTTTACGGTTGAAGTTTCTAAAGCTATTTCAGAAATTCGAAAAGCCGTTGACCGGGGGCTTATTTCTCAAAAGGAAATCGATTCCCGTGTTAGGAAGATCCTGGCAGTGAAACAGTGGGTGGGGCTAAGCAGCTATGAGCCTGTAGAAGTAAAAAATATCCTAGAAGAGATCAACACGCCAAAGGCCGTTTACCTTAAGCGCCAGCTGGTAGAGGCTTCGTTAACAGTGCTTAAAAATAACAGCAATGTACTTCCGGTGCAGGAGCTGGAATCATTGAAAATAGCTTCTGTTTCTTTTGGTTCTGCCGAAAAAACAAAATTTCAGGAAACCCTCGACCTTTATACAGGGATCACACATTTTTTCCTTCCGGCAGATGCTTCAGAAATGATGGTAGGAACCCTGAAAGACCAGCTAGAGAACTATGATCTGGTGATCTCCGGAATCCATGACTTCAGCAAATTCCCAAGGAATATCCTGAGACTTAATGAAGATGTGTTGCAGCTCGTAAAAGAACTGGCTTCTAAAGACAACTCGATTTTTGCCTTTTTTAAGAACCCATACGTACTCAATAAAATTGACGGAATTGAAAATGCTGCAGGGCTGGTGGTTGCTTATCAGGATAGCGAAGAGACCCAGGAGGTGGCGGCACAGCTTATCTTTGGCGGAATTGGAGCTAACGGAAAGCTGCCGGTGAGTGTGGGAGAGAAATTTAAAGCCGGAGACGGCCTGGAGGTGGAAGGAGGTATCAGGTTTAGTTATACTCTTCCCGAAGCCGCAGGAATGGATTCAGAAATCTTACACACCAGAATTGATTCGCTTATGAACCTGGCCATAAAGATGAAAGCAACTCCCGGAGCGCAGATTCTGGTAGCAAAAGATCAAAAAGTGGTGTTTCATAAAGCTTACGGGGCACATTCTTATTTTGACACGATTACTGTGAAAAAAGATGATGTGTACGATCTCGCTTCAGTGACAAAAATTTCAACTTCAATGGCTGCGCTCATGAAATTATATGAGCAGGGAAAATTCCAGTTGGACGGGACTCTGGCCGATCACCTCCCTTCCTTCCGAAGATCTAATAAAGCAGATATTCAGTTTTATGATATTTTGACCCACCAGGCTCGTTTTCAACCCTGGATCCCTTTCTGGAAAGATACTTTTAGAAAGAACGGCAGTTACAAGAGAAATACCTTTAAAAAAACACCTTCTGAAAAATACCCTATAAAAATAAAGGAGGGGATGTACCTGCATAAAGACTATCCTGATAAGATCGCAAAAGCAATTCGCAAATCTCCTTTACGGGATAAAAAGGAATACGTGTATTCAGATTTCTTTTTCATTCTTGCGCCACGAGTGGTAGAAAGCCGAACCGAGTTGTCTTTTACCGATTTTCTTCAGCAGAACTTTTACAATCCTTTAGGTGCCACTACGGTAGGTTTTAATCCGCAGCTACCACTTTACAAAGTTGTGCCAACAGAATATGACTTTTCATTCAGGCAACAACCAATTCATGGTACGGTTCACGATGAGGGTGCCATCATGCTGGGCGGGGTTTCTGGCCATGCAGGCTTGTTTGCCAATTCCAACGATTTGGCGAAGCTGTTGCAGATGTACCTCAACGGCGGAAATTATGGCGGCAAACAATACCTGGAGCCGCAAACGCTTCAAAAATTCACCGAAACTACCTTTCCAGGTTCCGATAACCACCGTGCTTTAGGATTTGACAAGCCATATTACAACGAGCAGGGCGAGAGCAGGAATACGGCACAGGATGCATCGGCATCAAGTTTTGGCCATACCGGCTTTACCGGCATTATGGTGTGGATGGATCCCGAGGCAGATCTCCTCTATATTTTCCTTTCTAACCGCGTGCACCCTACCAGGGATAACCACCGTTTGTACAGTCTTAACACCCGTACCGAGATTCATCAGGTGCTTTATGACGCAATTAAAAATTAGCATTTTTGGAACCTGAATTTTGTAAACATGTAAAAATTTGCGGCAAGTACTTAAATACCTAACCGATCTCTTCTCCTGGGTGCGTATAAAAGCCTTTTTCTTTATCCTGCTTTTTTTGCTCGCGGGAGAATTGATACGTTATCTGTTTAAATTGCCTGTTGCAGGTAATATCATTGGCATGGTATTGCTTTTTGTGGCGCTAAAGTACAAGTGGATAGCCCTGAGCACAATCAAACCGGCATCAGATAAGCTTCTGGAGTTTTTAGTGCTGTTTTTTATTCCCTATGGGGTAGGTTTGATGATCTATTTTGATCTTATAAAAGCTTACTGGCTGCCCCTCTCAATTGCCGTAATTGCCAGCACCCTGTTAACCTTGTACATAACCGCTGTAATCCTTCAAAAATCGGGAAAATGAACTTCTTTTTTCTGTGGGCTATTTTTGGCATCGGGATAACCCTTGTTTTTTATGCTTTAGCCGGAAGAATAAAGAGGTTTAAAATACCATTTCTGAATCCTGTTCTTCTTGCTATTGTGGGAATAATAATATTCCTGAAGGTTTTCGATATTCCTTTTGAGGCTTATAATAAGGGAGGGAAAATTCTCACTTATTTCTTGGGTCCGGCAGTGGTTGCTCTGGGTGCTTTTTTTTATGAGAAGTATGAAGAGCTGCGCAAAGATCTCAGGCTGCTATCCATTGCAGTGATTATTGGGGGTATTTGCGGGGTGGTAAGCATAGTTGTTTTTATGCTTCTGCTGGGCATGCCGCTGTTTTTGATACAGTCTCTGGCAGCAAAATCTGTTACCACTCCTATTGCTGTTGAGATCACCAAAAACGTGGGCGGAATTCCCGATATTACCGCAGGCATAGTAATAGCTGTAGGGGTTTTTGGAAATGTTTTCGGGCTTTACTTCCTCAATAAAATGGGGATTACCAGTCAAAGGGCGATAGGTGCGGCCCTTGGCACTGCCGCTCACGGTATAGGCACTGCCCGTGCGATCGAAGAAGGGGTGATTCCAGGCGTCTACAGTGGTATTGCGATGTGCCTAAATGGAATAGTAACAGCTGTAAGCACACCTGTGATTCTGCACCTTATCCTCTAATTGAAAGTGAATGTTCTTGGGCTTTGATAAAAGAAGCCGACTCCTGTGCAGCCTTAGAACTCTTGCAGAAAAAGATTTTTTCTGGCAACAGCAACAGCGGCAGCAAAAATCTTTTGTGCTTAGCGCATAAATGCTATATTTGTTTGATCTTGTTAACTTTATCAAGTACTAACCACCATACTGCATGACCAAATTATACAGCCTCCCACTGTGCCTGTTCTTAATATTTTGTTCTTTTTCGGGTTTTAGCCAGCATACTATCGAGGGCCGCGTTCTGGATGTTTCGGGGGAGCCCGTGGCATTTGCCAATGTAATCCTGCTCAATGCGCAAGATTCTACCAGTGTTTACAAGGGAGCCGTATCTGCAGAAGATGGCTTCTTTACTCTTAAATCTATTGAAGCCGATAATTACCTGTTAAAAATAAGCTTCGTAGGCTTTGAGAACCTGTTGCAGCGCATCGAAGTTACCGGGAATAAGGATTTGGGAGACATTGTTCTTAACGAAGACACCGCTACTCTTAGCGAAGTTTCCATAAATTATAAAAACCCTTCAGTAAAAAGGGAGGTTGACCGCCTGGTTTTTAGCGTGGAGAATACCACCCTTTCCACCGGGACTTCATGGGATATCCTGAAAAGGACTCCGGGGGTGATCCTGTCAGGCAATTCCCTTATGGTGAGAAATCAGGGGGTGCAGGTTTATATTAATGACCGCAAGGTGCAACTTACCGCTGCCGAGCTGCAGACGCTGCTGGAAAATTACTCAGCTGAAAATATTAAATCTGTTGAGGTGATCACCACCCCGCCGGCCCGCTATGATGCCGAAGGAGGGGCAATCCTCAATATTGTCACCACCAAAAGTATTGCCCCCGGCTATAAAGGGAACATAAACGGCGCCTGGACGCAGGCGGTTTACCCAAAATTTCAGGCCGGGACCAGCCATTATTACAAGACCGATAAACTCAACCTCTTCGGAAATTACACCTATTCTGCCCGTAAGGAATATAAGGAAGACGACAGCTACATCAACTTTAGAAACAGTTCCGAAGAAATATTTACCCGATGGGAAACAGATTTTGAGCGCACCACCCGCTCAAATGCGCATACTGCCAACATCCTGCTCGATTACAATTTTGATGAAAAGAATATCCTGAATTTTTCTTCGAGCCTTAGCTATTCACCCAATGAGACATTTGATAATAATGTGTCCACATCAGTTTTTGAAGCTAATGAGGAAGTTGAAAACCTCATTACCCATAGTGAGCTTGAAGAGGATATCTCAAATGCGGCCTTCGATCTTGAATTTAGGCATTTGCTCGACAAGCCGGGGGCTCAAATCTCTGCAAAAACCCATTATACCCGCTATGACCAGAACAGGGACCAGGGAATAAACACTAGGATTGTAGAGCTTGGTGCTGGTGCCACCGATTATGCTTTTAACACCAAAGCCCAACAGGAAATTGACATTTTTACCGCTCAGCTCGACTATGCTACCCCAATTGGGAGCACCAGTTTTGAAAGCGGGATTAAAGCTTCGGTAATTTCTTCTGAAAGCGGGATAGATTATTTCCGCATGGCTCCCGATACCAGCACTTATATATTTGATGAAGACCAGTCAGATAACTTTCTTTATGATGAGCATATCTATGCAGCCTATTTCTCTCTTGCCAGAGATTGGGAGAAATGGAGCGTCAAAGGCGGACTTAGAGGTGAATTTACCGATCGTACCGGGGACTCCAGATCTATGGAACAAATTGATACCCGCGAATATTTTGAGTTGTTCCCCACGTTCTATCTGCAGCACAGCTTTAACAACAACCACAGCCTCAGCTTTGATTACAGCCGAAGAATTCAGCGGCCGCGCTATGAAAGCCTTAACCCGTTTAGGTATTACCTCACTGAATTTGATTACAACTCCGGGAATCCGAACCTGAAGGCTTCCGTAAGCAACAACTTTACTCTTGGCTACGCCCTCAAAAATGAGTATTTCTTTGACCTTTATTATCGCGATAGCGGCGAGACCCCTCAAACGCTCAGTTTCCAGGATAACGATCAAATGCTTGTGCGCAGGGTGAGTATGAACCTGCTTGAGAGTAAATCGTACGGTCTCGATATTACCCACGGCCGTTCTGTGGCCAACTGGTGGTACGCATACGCCTATGTTTCACTTTTTAATGAGGAGCGTACATTTGTGGCAATTGAAAGTGGCGATGTGCCGGTGACCCTTGAAATAGATGGTTTCTACGGAAGCCTCTACAATAATGTGATCATTTCCAAAGACGGGACACTTACAGGAGAATTGACCCTCACTTATGTGTCCGACTGGCTTAGTGGTTCCTACAAAATGGATCCCATGACCACACTTTCCCTTGGCCTTAGAAAAACTTTCTGGAACAATCGTGCAGAGCTTAGCGTGAATGTGGAAGACCTGCTTGATGAGACCAACACCTGGCTAAGGTCTCGCTACCTCAACCAGGACAACGGCTACTACCCAAGACCCGAAACCCGTTATGTTCGTCTTGGTTTCAAATATAACTTCGGAAACTTCAGGCTTAGCGACAACCAGAGAGCTATTGAGGCGGCAGAGAGAGACAGGATCTAAACAATGTATATTGTATAAGGTATATTGTATAATGTGCTGGTGACCCGGATGAATTTAATAGCCGTTCTCAGGAAAGTTTTTTTCTGCGGAAATCTGTGAATTCAGCGGGAAACAAGTTGATGAAATACGATTTGAGAAGGACGAAGTGAGAAGTGGTTTGAAAAAGATAAATCCAGGCACCTTGATCAGATTTATATTCAAAAGAAAAAGGACAAATGGTTGAATTTCTGCCTGGCCCTTTTCATAGGTTTAATCATTTTTTTAAAATTGGCCTTCTACCGACTATCGACTACCGTCTATCGACTAAAGACTAACGTCTAAATAAATTTCCTTATTTTTGCCGCCTGAAAAACAGTTGTTTTGGCGAAAATAGGAAACATAGATGTAGGAGAATTTCCGTTGTTGTTAGCACCAATGGAAGATGTGAGCGATCCGCCGTTTCGTGCGTTGTGCAAGGAACAGGGCGCCGATGTGGTGTATACCGAATTTATTTCTTCGGAAGGGCTTATTCGCGACGCCGCAAAAAGCGTCATGAAACTCGATATTTACGAAAAAGAAAGGCCTGTAGGTATCCAGATCTTTGGAGCCAACCTTGAATCCATGTTGCAGTCGGTGGAGATTGTGGAAAAATCGGGTCCCGATATTATTGATATCAACTTTGGTTGCCCCGTGAAAAAAGTAGTTTCCAAAGGTGCCGGTGCAGGGATCCTTAAAGATATTCCGCTCATGGTTTCTTTGACCGAAGCCATGGTAAAGCACACCAAACTTCCTATTACAGTAAAGACCCGGCTTGGCTGGGACGCCGATTCCATTAAGATCGTTGAGGTTGCTGAGAGGCTACAGGATGTGGGCGCAAGTGCTATTTCCATTCACGGCCGCACCCGCGTACAAATGTATAAGGGAGATGCCAATTGGGCGCCTATTGCCGAGGTTAAGAACAATCCGCGGATGCATATTCCAATCTTCGGGAATGGCGACGTAGACACGCCCGAAAGAGCTGTAGAGATGCGTGATAAATACGGTTTGGACGGAGCAATGATTGGCCGTGCCAGTATTGGCTATCCCTGGTTCTTTAAAGAGATAAAGCATTTCTTTAAAACCGGTGAACACCTTGCGCCTCCCACTATGGAAGAGCGTCTTGACGCCGCCCGCCGCCACCTGCAAATGGCTATAGATTGGAAAGGGGAGAAGCTGGGCGTTTTTGAGACCAGGCGGCACTATACCAATTACTTTAAAGGGATTCCGCACTTCAAGGAATACCGTCAAAAGATGGTGACCAGCGACGATGCCGCCGATGTTTTTGCAGCCTTTGACGAGGTGGAAAAAGAATTCTCCGGCTACCAGTTCGTATAGGATCAGCTGTTGCTAAGTGGTCAAAAATGGCATTTTAAGCAGGGATTTCTTTGAAGCTGTAACACCTACATTTGATATCTTACATACTGAATTCCAGTATAATACTCCTTAAATTTATTTCTCAGGATTGACAAATATCATGTTCGGGATTTTTGAAGGGTTGTAGCTTTGCCTGTAATGCTAAACAAAGTGGGATCTATTGTTCTTATGGGTATCCTTCATTAGCAATAATCTTCCCTTTGTCTTAAACAAACAGGTCATGAAAAACTTTTTAATCTTCTCAGGGTTCCTGTTGTTGTTCTCTATTCAAATGACAGCACAGGAGAAATGGGCTGTGGAGCTTCGTCCACAGGTGAATTTCCCAACTCAGCAGCCGGATGTTATGGATCTTAAAATTGGTTATGGGTTTGAGGCAATGCTTTTATATAATTTCACGGAAAGCCTGGGAGTCTATGCCGGTTGGGGCTGGAATAATTTTGGAATAGATGAAGAAAATGAATTTGCAGATCTGGAAATTGATGAGACCGGCTATTCCTTTGGATTAAACTATGTAAGGCCAATAAGTAACAATATGTCTTACCTTATTGGGATTGGCGGGATCTATAAACATTTTGAATTCGAAGATAATTCAGGAGATATTACTGCAGATTCGGGACACGAATTGGGGTTTGAAGTTAAAGGCGGATTGGTATTTGAACTGGGGAACAATTTTGATCTAAAGCCGCAGGTTGTGTACAGGTCCCTTTCGGCAACGGCAGATTTTGGTGCTGTTGATGCCGATATGGAGCTCCAGTACATTAGTTTTGGATTGGGAATTTCGAAGAGGTTCTAAAAATGACATTTTTGGCTCTCTTTTCAGGCTCTGAATATGTATTTCCCAACCATGGATCTTCAGAATTCTTGAGTTAAAAGCTATAGATGTCTTAGGCTCCCAAAGCTTTTTTGCTTCGGCTTGCCGCAATGTAAGATGCCATGGTTCCCAGCGCAGTAATGGTGAGCATTACCACCAGTATATTCTGCCAGGTGATGGCCACAGGGTAAGGCAGGGTGGGGGTGATCATCACCAGGTCGTACTGCAGCTGCAAAAAGACCAGCGCGATAGAAAAGACAAGCCCAATACTACCTCCCAAAAGTGTCATAAATACGCCCTGGGTAAAAAAGATATTTTTAATTTGCCCGGGCGTGGCCCCAAGGCTGTGCAAGGTCTTGATATTTTCCCTTTTGTCTAAAATCACCATGATAATTGAACCCACCACGTTAAAGAGTGCAATGATCAAAACCAGGGTAAAAATAAGGTATACGGCCAGGTTTTCGGTATTCAGCATTTTGTAGAGCGCGTCGTTGAGCTGTGCCCTGTTCTTGATTTCCACCTCGTCATTAAGGGCTGCCTGTACGGCCGATTTTACAGTTTCGGGGTCTGCGTCGGGTTTTAACCTGAGTTCGAGGGCGGTGATCTCATCGGGTTTTAGCTCAAGGAGCTCTCTGGCCATGCGAATTGGGGCAAACACATATTTTCCGTCAAGCTCTTCGTTGATGCTGTAAATACCCGAAACTACGGTTCTTTCTGAATTGAAAGCACTGGTAGGATCGAGCACCTGTCCTGTTCCGGGGCGCGGCACCATGATCTCAAGCAGGCTCATATAATCAAAAGTCCCCAGGTTGAGCTCGTGGGATATGGTGTTTCCAATCACCACCTGGGCTTCTTCAGGATGAAACCAGCCTCCCAGGCCAACCGCACTGTCCAGTTGGTTCACCTTCAGGAAATTTTCATCTACGCCTTTGATATAGGCCGTTTTATTCTTCGATTTAAAATCCAGGAATACCCGTTCTTCTATTACTTCTGAAAAAGTGGAAATTCCGCTGATGTTTTTCAGCTTCTGATTTTCTTCCGCAGAAAAGCTGAATGTCTTCCCCGTTGCCGGAAGCACTTTAAGATCGGGGTCATACTGGTTTGAAAAAGATAAGCTGAAGTCTCTGAGCCCCGTAAAGCCCGAAAGTACGATAAACAGGGCAAAAGACCCCGCAAAAACCCCTACTGCCGCGATGAAGGTGATGATGTTGATGGCATTGTTGCTGCTTTTTGAGAACAAATACCTGCGGGCTATGTAAAAGGGGAATTTCAAGCCTTAAGATTTTTTGCGCTTCGAAAGCAAATCGGGCTGTGCTATAGGGTTGTTCTCCCCTTTCATAGATTTTTCGATGTTCTCAATATAATCGAGGGAATCATCAATAAAGAACTCGAGGTTGGGCATACGCCGCAGCTGGTTCTTTGTGCGCTGTGCCAGTTCGTGCTTGAGTTGTGGTTTAAGCAGGTTGAGTTCTCCCAGTATATCCTGCGCATTCTTTGCAGGGAAGATGCTCAAATAAGCCTTTGCCTGCGACAGGTCTGTAGTGACCTTAACTTTCGAAACAGAGATTAAAATTCCTGTTCTTCCCGCATCCCTCAAGTGAGACTGCAGCACATCGGCAAGATCCTGCTGTAATACGCCTCCTATTTTTTTTTGTCTGTTCGTTTCCATGGCACAAAAATAGCATATTTAGTGCTCAAATCTTAAAATATGCGTTAATAGCTTTAGCTTTTTGCCACTAAACGCTGCCGACTTTCTATATTTAAAACTCAAAACTTCCGGAGCGACTCATGTTGCTTCGGAAATTTGCATTTTAAAAACTATTGAAACTGAAAAATGAAAAAGATCGAACACATAGGAATAGCGGTAAAAGACCTGGCAGCCGCCAATGAACTTTATGCGAAACTGCTGCAGACAGAAAGCTACAAAACCGAAAAAGTGAAAAGTGAAGGCGTGGAAACCTCATTTTTCAAGACCGGGGAGAGCAAAATTGAACTGCTGGCCGCAACTACCGAAGACAGTGCCGTGGCAAAATTTATCGCCAAAAGGGGCGAAGGCATTCACCACATCGCTTTTGAGGTAGACAATATTAAAGCTGAAATGAAACGCCTCAAGGCAGAAGGTTTCGAGCTCATTTCGAAACGCCCTAAAAAAGGTGCCGACAATAAGCTGGTGGCTTTTTTACATCCAAAATCGGCTAACGGGGTGCTGGTTGAGCTCTGCGAGGAGATCAAGACCGGAGAGGAGTATATTCCCATTGGCGATGAGGTGTGGGAGGATTTATAGCCTATCAAAAAATATATTTTTAAATGCTTGTTAGGTATTGGACAAATCTTTAAATTTGCGCCCTCATAACACCAATGAGCCGGTCCTGTAGTTCTCCCGATAGTTATCGGGAGGTTAGAGCACCAAGCAAACGGTCCTATAGCTCAGCTGGTTAGAGCACCTGACTCATAATCAGGTGGTCCCTGGTTCGAGCCCAGGTGGGACCACAATCATAACCTCGCCTTTTGGCGGGGTTTTTTTATGCCTGAACCTGGGCGAGAAGCCTGTCCCGAGCGAAGTTTTTGCGGAGTCGAGGGAAGCCTTGATAGGAGTACAAAAAACACCTTAAAAGAGGAAGATTTTTCTAAGTATATATAAATAAAGAGAATTTCAATACTACAAGTACCATCCAGATAATTGAAGATAACATCTGTCTTCAACTCGTTCACTGGGCAACCACTTTGCCAGTGATACTCTTATAAGTGTACCTGCTGGGATTACAGGAATGGCAGGCTGCATTCCTTTGTAAGGAAGCCGTTTGTCTACTGCAAGAAGTCTTCTCGTGTAGCGATAATATCTTTCACCGTCCCAAAGGAGGTCCCTGTCACTACTCCAAAAGCCAACACTATTAGTTGGTAAATCACTGGGGTTGTTGATATGTCCACTTCCATTGCCTGTCCATTTCAATTTCCCAGAGAATAAAGAATTGTAATTCCCCTGCCATACAGTGCAATGTTGTAAAATAAATTCTGCAATATCATCTAATTTTCTCAAAGGTCCTTGACGTCTGTCTACTCTAACATCTTCTATATGAGGAGGCTTGCCAGGGTGATAACGATAGTTTAAATCCCAAACTTCACCAATTTGGAAAGGAGAATTTATCGGCTGATAACTTCCTATAGAAGTCATTAAACGAAGAAATCTTCCTGTGGTAATTTCCAAACCTCCTATGCAACAGCAGTCACTCCATCTTGTTTTTGATGTAATAAGAACTTCCATATTACAAATGGGTAATTTTATAATTGAATTTTCGGGATAAGTAGGAAGTAACTAATGATCTATGACAAGACTCGCTATTTTCTTCTACACAGAAAAAAACAATTTTTTCAGATCCTAATTTTTCCAAGTGGTTGAAAAATTCTTTATAATTAAATTGTTCCAAGATATCCTTGTTGTACTTAGAAATAAAGAGTTCTCCTAACCCCCTCCGGTTTCTTTTTAATAGTCCAGATTTAAGATCATTTTTTTTTTGAAGTTCTCGAATTTCTTTTGTTGGAGCGAGGGATAATTGATGAATATATTTGACTCCTATATCTCGCAGTTTGTTCTGAAGTTTGGTGCTATTGACGAAAGAATATTTGGCTCCTCGCACTCCTCTTCTTTGACGTATATCGCAAAAAGTATCAATTCCATTTGACTTTATTTTTTGAAAAAAAGCTCTTTCTTCTGAATTGTAAACTCCAATAGTATAAAATTCCATTACAGATATTCTTTTCTAGAAGTAAAATCGTTTACACCAAATAAATCTTTTAGTCCTTGTCCATTGGTCAATTCAGATATAATTTTTTCTTGCTTTTTTAAACCCTCTGGTGTAATATGATTTATTGATATATCATTATAAAGCAGTTCTTGTCCAATTAGTTTACTTCGATGGCATTCTTCGGGTTTCCGTTCACTACACATCAAAGCTATTTTTAAATCTGCTTCATGAGCTTCTATTAATAACCTTATACCTTCCTTAAAAAAATCCTTGTCTCTTACTTTTTTATAATCTACTCTTCCATTTGTAAAACAACTTTTGTCTTTTGGCAACCCTCCTAAATAGTCACCTAAAAAAACATATGTAATTCCTTTTTTTGCCAATTCATATTCAAGTACAGGTCTATTGAAATGTGGACAAAAATTAGAAACTGGCCTAGACCTTACATCAAAGACATATTCAATAAAGAAATTTTCTAATTCTTGAATAAAATCTTTAAGATCTTTATTTCCATGACCAATTGTATACAAGGACGTCTTCTCCATATACCAAATATAAAGTTTTTATTTCAAGTGTAGATTCTTTGGGAAGATCTTCACATCACATTTATAGTTTAAAAAGTACGCCTAAAACAATTCCAAACCTCACATTTAAAGAAAAAATCCCCCGCAGGCTCTACAAGGGATTTTTAGCAATAAGTAATAAAACCGGTTTTTAACCTCTATTTAAATGGGTTCTGTTTTGCCTCGGGGCGAACGTCGGCAGAAAGGCTTTTCAGGAAGGCTACTATATCTTCAATCTCAGTTTCAGAAAGTTCTTTGGCGGTTTGCAGTGCTACCATAATCTCAACTGCTTTATTAAGATCTTCTACAGAGCCGTCGTGGAAGTATGGCGAGGTATGTTCAATATTGCGCAGGCCGGGAACTTTAAAGAAATATTTGTCCATTTCATCCTGGCTTATCTCATACAGCCCCAAATCTATGGTTTCAGATTCGGTGTATTTCCAGTAGTCTTCGTACAAACCAAATTTCTGGAACATTTGCCCGCCCATGGCAACGCCGCTGTGGCAGGTGATGCACCCCGCATTGATAAAGCTTTTAAGTCCGGCTTTCTCCCTTTCGTTAAGTGCGGCATGATCTCCTTCAAGGTAGCTGTCAAACCGGCTTTTTGGCATGAGGGTGCGTTCAAAAGCCCCAATGGCTTTGAGCACGTTTTCAAAAGTAATAGCCTCCTCGCCATAAGCCCGGGCAAACAAATCCTGGTACAGTTCCACTTCTTTCAGGCGGTTCACCAGTTGTTCTTCCTGTTTAATATTGTGTTCTACAGGGTTCAAAATAGGGCCTGCAGCCTGTTCTTCCACGGTTTGGGCACGGCCATCCCAAAACTGCATTTTGTGCAGGGCTGCGTATAGCACGGTGGGGGAATTCCGGTTTCCGAAGCTTCCTTCAACATCCCCGGGAGAGAACTGCCGGTTGTCTACCCCATACGTGTTCAGGTTGTGGCAGGAATTACAACTGATATTCCCTTCTCCCGACAAACGGGTGTCGTAAAATAAATGCTTGCCCAGTTTTACTGCATTTGAATCGGGTTCCTCCATTTCTACCGAAGACAAAGGCTGAAAATAGACACTTGCATCGGTGAGCAGCTCATAACCTTCATCGGTTAAGTCTTTTTGGGTATCCTCATTTTTGTTTTTGCAGGAAATGATCGCAAGAAGCGATACCAGGAGTAAAATGCGTTTCATATTTAGAGAATTAGCGGTCAGGAACTAAAAATAGGAAAGCATGAGGGTAGAAAACAATGACAAAAGTCAGGTGTTGAAGCTGGCATGCAGATTTTTTCTGAAAAAAGGGAACATTTTCCTGAAAACCCCATGTAAATCGGGTGCCTTTCGCAAAAAAACCAGAATCGGGAGGCTTTGATTTCAAGGCCTTCAAAAATGCCATTTTTGGAAAGCCTTTCCGAAGAAAATAGCTTCAAAAATGACATTTTTGGAACCTGATCATGAGGAGGTAAAGATAAGGCCCGGGCTAATTATTTTTCCTTCAGGAGTTCATCTGTTGCGTTCACCAGAAAGATATAACTGGCTCCAATATCAACAATGTATTCGTTCTCGCCCCAGAAAAATGGCCAGTTTTCTTTGTTTTCAGGGTAATCGGGGCTCATTAACAGGATGCCGGGCACCACGCCGCCGGCAATAAAACTAAAGTCGGCGCGGTTGCTTCCGTAAGCCACCTTTTTGCTCCTGGTGCCTACGCCCGAGACAAATGAAAGGTTGGAATGCGGATGCCTTCCGAAGATATAGTGTAAGCCTTTAAATACATGCTCTTTATCTATGAGCTCCGGAAATACCTTATGTGCCCTGTAGTTGGCGATGGCAAAATCTATGATCCCGTGGTTACCACCCCATCCCGGCCTGCGGAACATGGGCACTCCATAGGGGTTGTCTTTTTCAAGCTGCTCAATTTCTGAAGCATATTTTTGAACATAGGCTTTTAATTTTTTTCTGAATGCTGCATCCATATGGGGCGCGGCGTGCAGGGCGATATCAATGGTCCGGTCAAGATTTTCGTCCATCGCGCTCCAGATCTTTGATTCAAAGGCTTCAGCATATTTAGCTTCTTTAGTGGTGACGTAGAGCTGCATGGCAGCATTCATTTCACTGAGCTTGAGAAAACGGGCAAAGTAGCCGGAAGAGGAATCGGGCGCAGGCATATTTTTATTCTCCCGCCAGAGTTTTTTTGCCAGTTCAAGACATTCGGCAGCCAGAGACGGGTTGTAATCCTTTAAAGCCCGGCTTGCGGCAGCCAGTGCCCCTGCGGTGCTGTAGTCCAGGTAAGGGGAGCGTTCAGAAAACACCCATCTGTCATCCATATTTCCGCTGGACACTCCGTCGCTTTCGAATGGCTTCAAATTGGGATTGTAGGGCAGGTTGTCAGTCTCTGTTGAGGCGTCTCCCAGATGATGGTACTGGTGAAGGTTAGGAACTATGATGCCCCTAACCGGGTGCCCTATATTATTGATCTGCGCTACCAGGTTTAAGGTACCATGTTCTATTTGCTGCAGGATATCTATTTGCCCATCGGGCCTGTGGATATCCACGTAACGATTTTCCTGGTTGATATGGGTTTGATCGCGGTCCAGCCCAAACTCTTCCCAGGAAGCAACCAGATCGGTAATGGTTAGGCAATGCGTACCTGTTTGAATGTCATAATCTCCGGCGTCAAACCATCCGCCAACATCAAGGCCGGGGATGTGTTCGTAGGGTTGAAACCTGGTATCTGTAGATGATCCCATGCTATAACCGTCAAAATGTTCCTGCTCCAGCGGTGCCTGCAAGGCGTCATCCATAAATGGTCTCCCGTGCCAGGTTTTGTAGGCTTCATTTACCTTCATGTGATCCATTTGTACGGGGAAGAAAACATCCAGGGTAGGGTGCCAGGCGGTTTCGTACACCTGCTCACTTATGGGAAAAGTATTTGTGGTTTGATCCCCGTATTTTATAAAATAGACCCCCGTTTCGGTTATTTCCGAAAAATCAAACTCTACATAATTGTACCTGAAATGATTACCCCATTCGCTAACCTGGCCGGTCAATTCTTCCACCGTTTTTCCCTGCGGGGTTACCTGATACAAAGTGGCAGGTTGCAACCTGTCGTCGTTTTTATCCAGTTCTATGATGGCAAGTTTTTTTTGTTCAGGATGATAGCCAATCTGGGAAAAACCAATATTAGGCTCCCGGATCCAGTCAGTAACGGTGTTGGCTTCCAGATGCCACTCCAATACTTTTCCCGTTTTATTCGCCGGCAGGATACTGCGGGTAACAAACCAGCCATTTTGGGCAAGGCTTCTCCCGTCAAATAAAGAGATCTCGGTTTCTGAAGAAATTTTTACGTGGTGATAAGGATCCTCAGGTGCCAGGATAATGGTTTTCCCGGCAGCCAGGGGCTGGGGTTCAATGAATTCTTCTTCCCCGCGGGTGTCTAAGGTGGAATGCCCGGCAAACTGCGGAACTTTTTCATTTATGGGTTTAATCCTGGTATTCCCCGATGGATAAAGGGGGAAGATACCCGGTTTCCCATTGACCAGGTAAGACTTTTCAAAATAAGCAGCAGGCAAAAATTCCAGGTTAAACCCGGCTTTTCCTTCCAGGTTTTCAGGCAGGGGTTTATCGAGATGCACAGAAATATTCACTCCCTTTCCTTCGGCCCTGACGATGATCCTGGAGGTGAAATCCAACTGGTTATAACGGGTGGTCACCTCTATGGTATTGGAAGCAGGGTCTACCTTTCGTTCTACAAGGGAAGGTACAAGGTCCCATTGTTCGGGCGTGTTCTGCAACCTTACAGCCCCTCCGGTACTACTTCTCATCCCGTGGTGAATGAGCTCGATTCCGGCGTTTTTTTCGTCAAAAAAGAAGCCGTTGTACTCATTGCTAAAGACAAGAACATTGAGCCCGTGGGTTTCAAAATATTCTTTTTCGTTAATGCTGAGTTGTGCGAATAGCGGTTTGGCATTGAAGATACAAATAACAAGAAGTGCCCAATTTCTGAGTGCTGATCTTTTACCCATAAGGAATCATTTTTTATAAATGTAAAAAATAATTGTTAAAAACACACTTTATTAATTGTTTTTAGATTAGGCGGGAATAACTTCTGCCGGAAATGAGTGGCGCCTTCAAAAAATGTTAGCCTAAAGAAACCTAAAGGCAATTCAGGTTCTTCTAAAGACCATTCAAAATTACCTCTCAAAAACGCCATTTTTGACACCTTTTTTTCAGAATAGATTCACCCTCTAAAACCGCATTTTTGACTCCCTGTAGCCAATCACATCTTGAGGCACGTTGGGTTTTGCAGGCGACTTGAACCAGCTTTTTACGCGGTTGTAATCTAGGTAATATGAAATTCGCAAAGAAAGGCTGTTTACCTGTGGCTGGTCAAAGAGGTTCTTGAAATTATTGCCAATATTGATGTGCGAGCGCTCCAGATAGCTGTCGGTCGCGTTGCGGTAGAGCAGTGTCATCTGGCTGCCGGGGGCGAACCACCAGGAAAAGCGCAGATCGAGGTTCCAGCTGTTGTAAGTGGTGTTGTATTCGTCATTTTTGGGGCCGTAAAAACTAAGGTCGCCATCGTTTTGAAGCGTGTAGAATTCGGTATAAAACACTTCGGAATAATAGTGCCTAAAAGCCAGGTTGAGCCCCATTTTATTGTTGAAGATATAATTTGCACCCAGCGAGTTCACAATGGTATTTCGATCGCGCTGCCCAAAAAGGATATCGTCATCGAGGAAATCTACAAAGCCCTCTTCTTTGTCAGACAACCGCAGGTTGGTAGACAGTCGTAGATTGAACTTATCTGAAAACCTGTACCGGGGGGCAAAATCGAAAATAAGGTCTCCGCGGCCCCGCTCATCATACTTGTACCAGTCGGCTACTGCCTCTAGCACGAGCTTCTTTCTAAAATCTGTATTGAACCACACCCACACATCGTAGTAGGGCGGAATACTAAAATACCTGCCGTCTACCCGCGGCTCGTAAATGTCGTTTGTGCCAATGGGTGTGGTCTCAAAACCGCCCCCAAAGTTGAAGAATTCGCGCGTGGTGAAGCTGCAATTAAAGTTGAGGATCCATTTGCTGTGCAGGTCGGGCTCCAGGCGCCGTTCATGAACGCTCACCCAGTTGAGGTACATATTGTTTAAAAACCCTTTGGGCTGCAAAAGCCTGCGCTGGTAAAGGCCCTGGTAACGCACAAAATTTGTGGCGCTCGAATAGCCCAGGTCGTTAATATCATAATCTTTGGTGCGTAAATTGGCGTTGAGGTCCATGCGGTTCTTTCCACTTATTTTTGACACTCCGGCCTGGGCTTCCATGCCTGCTTTGGTGCCTTCTTCCATCACCCAGCTGCCTTCTATTCCGCCAAAATAATTAAAGGTGTTGGTCTTGTTGGTGTGGTCAATGTAAAGCCCCGTGGCGTTAGCGTCCCTAAAATTACCTTCGCGGGTGGTGTTGGTATTCACCAGCGAAACCGAAGAATTGTCTCCATACCTCTGGTCGAGTACCAGGATATTGTAATTGGTAAAAGGTTCAATAAGTTGGCGGCGGGTAGTGCCGGTTTCGGTGTTTTTAACGCTCACGTAGGTTTTTTCGGTGATGGCATTGAAAAAGCCAATCCCCAGGCCGCCATCGGTCCTGCCCGAAACTTTTAAGGCGTTTATAAGATCTACGGAAGAAGGGAAATCAAGCACCTCTTCCTCTTCAGAGAGTTGAATGTCACCAAAAGGCGCACCCCCCACCCGGCGGGAGTAGAAGAGGTCTCCTTTGGTAAAGAGCTCGGTTCCTTCGGTAAAAAAAGGCCGCTGCTCGTCATACTGCACCTCAAAAGCCGAAAGGTTGAGCACAGACTCGTCGAATTTGGTTTGTCCAAAATCGGGGATCAGGATCATGTCTAGCGTAAAGGCGTCATTAATGCCATATTTCAGGTCCATTCCGCCATTAATACTGGTAGTGGTCTCCCCGTCATAATTGTTGAGGTAGGTAGAAACATACGGTTGTACCGAGAGGCGTACAGGGGTTTGAATATGCTCAATGCCGTGAATCTCGCCGTCGTAGATAGAAAAAGAACCTTTGGCATTGTCAACGGGGCTCCAGCTGTAGCGGGTACCGCTGCGTTTAAATTCCCGCTCCATTTGCAAGCCCCATTCCTGAACGGCCTTTTCGGGAAAACGCAATTCAGAGTAAGGAATAAAGATCTCGGCCGTCCATCCGCGGTCGTTTATGTCCACGCCGCTGTACCAAATGGCATTCCAGGAAGAATCTTCGTTGCCGTTGGTCATTTTTGCGTCATATTGCACGCCGGCCGCGGTGACAATGAACTGCATGCTTTGCTGGTGGTCGTTGTACCCGTTGAGCAGGATAAAAAAGAAATCGTCATTGCCTATGCCGTCGCGTTCGGTGAGTTCTTTTCTTATTTCTGAAGGTTCGGGGTCCAGCATTTGGGCAGCAAAGTAAATTCCCAGGTTGTCGTAAGCCACCTTTACGCTGGTAGCAAGGCTGTCGGGGATGGGTCGGCCGTTATTTGGGAGCCGTTCCACGAAATTTGTGGCGGTGGCAGCATTTTTCCAGGCAGCATCGTCTAACAGGCCATCAATCTTTGGCGCTTCTAAAATGCGGGAGATGTAGATCTGTTTCCTCGGAATGCTGTCTTTTTCCTGTGCAAAAGCCGAAAAGCTTAACAAGAGAAAAAGAGCTGAAAAAAGTGGTTTCATCAATGTGTTTAGTTAAAAGACATAAAAAGAGGTGATTTGTTGCAGTACAACAGAAAATTTTCTGGTTTTTTCGGTTATTTCTGAAGTTTTAGCTGAAATTCCTTTCAAAAATGCCATTTTAGAAGCGTATTTTTTCTGAAGCTTCTTCGGAAATTCAAAAGAAAAGATCTTCCGAAGAAATTGAAGAAATCCTGCTGAAGGCCGGCGGGAATTATGAAAGTCTTGGGAGCACCTGTAGCGATACTTCTTTATATTAGTTTGCAAAATGATTTTTTATGCAGCATGCTATATGTTTTGTAAGTAGCGCCAGTGCGCACTTACCCGAAGATAAAGTTGAAACCCTGCTCATGGAATGGCGGGAAAAAAATAACGCCAACAACATTAAAGGAATGCTCCTTTTTTCTGAAGGCAACTTCTTCCAGGTGCTGGAAGGGGAAAAGAACAAGGTTCTGGGGCTTTTTGAGCAGATCAGGGAAGACCCGCGGCACCACAGCATCATACAGGTGGTGGGAAAAGACCTTTCAACCGGCTCTTTTGATGATTATATCGCAGAACATTTAAAACACACCACGTTCTCAAAGCCCGAGCTGGTAAGCGAGTACTGCGAATCTGTAAAAGGTATGGACCCTCAAACCCAGAGGCATATCAAGATCATCCTTGAAACTTTTATTGACACCAGGGCTTTGTAGTATTTAATTAGCTTGCCGTGATGAAATTCAATGCAGGTTATTTTTGGGCGGCCGTTCTTCTTTTCTTTACAGAGGTTTTAATTGCTGCTTTTATAAACGATGCGGTCATTAGGCCCTACGGCGGCGACTTTCTGGTAATCATATTTTTGTATTGCCTTTTAAAGAGCTTTTTTGACATTCCTGTCAAAAATGCCATTTTTGGAGTGCTGCTTTTCGCTTTTGCTGTTGAAGCTTCACAGTATTTCAACCTTATTTTTCTGCTGAAGCTTCAGGATAACGGGATTGCTTCGGCGGTGTTGGGAAATCATGCTGAATGGCTGGATATATTTATTTACACGCTTGCGGCACTCGGCATTTATTCCGCAGAAAAATTAAAAGCAGGTTATTTGAAAGCTGAGTGAGGTTAAATCGCCAGTGCAAATAATAAAATATTTTCCGGGATATTTCAGCTGTATTTTCTTCCGAAGAAAAGCTAGAACAGCTGTATGTTGAAGAACTTTTGAAGCAGGGTAAGTATGAACATGAGCCCCAAAACTACAGGACAGATAAATTTGATCATTACATTTAAAAAGCTTTCCATAAAAGAGCCTTTGTAATTTTTTGCTCCCTGGCTTATTTCTTCAGAAAATTTGGCAGTGGTCCACCGGGTGGCGATAAATACACTAAGCAGGAAGCCTCCAAGGGGCAGCGCAATAACCGAAAATACATCCTGTACAAGGTCCATAAAGCTTTTTGAAGTGCCTTCGTAAAAAGTAAAGCTGGTTAAACTTTGAACGGCACCGTAACCCAGCATACTGGGGATGCCAATAAAAAAGATGACAAGAGCCATCAAAGAAACTGCCCTGCGGCGGGACCATTTGCGCTCGTCAATGAGATAGGCAACGGCCACCTCCAGCAGGGAGATGGTAGAGGTGAGGGCGGCGAAACACAGCAAAAGGAAAAAACTGCTTCCTATAATTTTCCCCAACACTGGCCCCATGGCCTGAAAGATTCCGGGAAGAGCCACAAATACCAGCCCCGGGCCTTCTGAAGGAGACTGCCCCTGAGAAAAAACAAGGGGGAAAATCATTAAACCTGCCAAAAATGCCACCATGGTATCTGCAATTACCACCAGGCTGGCAGAGCTTAAAATGTTTTCCTGTTTGCTGAGATAAGAGCCGTAAGTAATCAAACCGCCCATTCCCAGACTTAGGGAAAAGAAAGCCTGCCCAAGGGCAGAATAAATAGTTTCGGCATTTATAAGGCTGAAGTTGGGCAGCAAATAAAACTTCACGCCCTCTATTGCTCCCGGCAAAGTGAGCCCGTAAACTATGATTCCCAGTAACAGGAAAAAAAGAGCCGGCATCAATATTTTTGCAGAACCCTCAATCCCTTTTTTGACACCCTGCAGTACGATAACGGCAGTAATAGCCATAAACCCAAAGCTAAACCAGAGGTTATCTGAATAATCGGCTACGTATTCTCCAAAAAAGGATGAAAAATCATTTTCTTCCAATAGGTTTCCGAAGGCTGTTTCAAGAAAATAACCGAAAGCCCAGCCAGAAACCACATTGTAGAAAGAAAGGATCATGATGCCCGAAAGAATGCCGAACAGCCCTACAAGCCCCCAGGCTTTTCCGCCGTATTTTTTATAAGCCCCGTAAGGGTTCGACTTTGCACTTCGGCCCAGGGTGATCTCTCCCAGCATTACCGGAAAACCAATAAGGAAAATCCAGAAAACATAGATTATTAAAAAAGCAGCCCCTCCGTTTTGTCCTGCCACATACGGGAACTGCCAGATATTTCCCAGGCCTACTGCCGATCCTGCGGCTGCGGCTATAAAGCCTAACCTGCTTGAAAAACCACCTCTTGCTGCCATTCGGCAAAAGTAGATTATTCTTCCTAAATTTTTGAGGGAATTTTGCAGGCTTTAAAAAATAGCTCACCGTATTATGCCATTGAAGACGAGGTAAGGTGTCACCAAAAAATACCCGGGTTTTATAACCTGCTCATGGGAATAAAAAAAAGCTCCCGCGAACACGGGAGCTTATAATGGAATTTAAAAAATTGTTTAGGGCTTTACTGCTTCGGGTTTTACTTCTTCCCCCTGTTTATTGATCAATTTAACTTCATCAAAGCCCATATCTTTGAACTGCTCAAACTGGGTAGCGGCATCTCCCACCACCAGGTAAGCCATTTTTGACTCGTCAAGGTATTTTTGGGCCAGTTTTCTATGCTGCTCGAGGCTCATGTTGCGAATCACTTCCTCCTCCTGTTTTATATAATCGGCCGGAAGGTCGTAAGCACTTCTTTCCTGAAGCATGCCCAGTAGTGAGGATTGTGTTTCAAAACGGCGGGCATTAGATTTGATTAGGGCATTTTTGGTGAACTCGAGATCTTCGGGGGTGATCCCTTCCCTGTATTTGGCGATCTCATCTTTAAAAATACCTACAGATTCTCCCGTGGCATTGGTGCGCACGCTGGAAGAAGCAGTAAATGTGCCGGGGATCTTAGAACCGCTAAAGCCACTTCGGGCCCCGTAGGTATATCCCTTTTCTTCCCGTAGCACAAGGTTCACGTTACCAGAGAAAGAACCTCCCAGCTTGTAGTTCATTACCTCGGCAGGGAAGAAATCTTCACTGGTGCGCGGCAGGGCCAGGTAACCTATATTGATCACCGACTGCTTGGCACCGGGTACATCTACAAAGTAAAGGGAAGCTTTATCCCTGTTGGTCACTACTTCAAATTCAGGGATGCTAACCTCTTTAGGTTCCCAATTGTCTTTGAGGTCGGCGAGTACTTCCAGTGCCTGATCTTTTGAGATATCTCCCACAACATGGAAACGACTCACGCTAGGGGAAAAATATTTGTTGTAGTAATTTTTAAGATCCTGCATCTTAATGGCCTCTACAGATTCTACGGTACCCGAAGTTGGGTAGGCAAACGGGTGGTTCTCGCCGTAAAGGAGTCTGTCATACACCTGGCTGGCAATGACATTTGGATTTGCCTCATTTCTTTTTATGGAATTGATTGTGCTGGTTTTGATGCGGGCCAGCTCTTCCTCATCCCACCTTGGCTGAAGGAGGATCTCCTCTACCAGGTCAATGGTTGCTTCAAAATTCCTGGCAAGACTGTTTCCCCTTATCACGATAGACTCATCTGTGGTGTACATATACAGGTTAGCCCCAAGAAGGTCTATGGCCTCTTCAAGTTCGGCAGGTGTTTTATTGGCAGTACCTTCCATCATAATATCGGTCATCAGGTTTGCCACTCCGTTTTTACTGAGGTCGTCAAGTAAATGTCCGCCTTCAATCACCAGGCTAAAGTTTACCAGTGGCAATTCGTTTTGCTCAATGCCATAAACCTCCAGGTCATTTTCGAGCACCAGGTTCCATGATTCAGGCACATTTAAGCCCGGAGCCTCTCCCAGTGCCGGGGGTGTAGACCGGTCGATTTTTGAAGGCGTCTTTTCGATCGTCTTTTCTGTGGTGGTTGCAACTTCGGTCTCTACGTTTTCGGTAATTTCTTCTTCTACCACCTGGGCTTTTTCAGAATTTTCAGCAATAAGCTCGAGCTGGCCTTTAGGCACAAAGCTGGTCATCACGTAAGGCTTGTCTTTGATGTAGGTGTTATATACCCGCATCACATCTTCTTTGGTCACTTTTTTGATGTTTTCAATATCTTTTTCAATGTAACCAGGGTCCCCGGTGAATACATCATACTGTGCAAGCTGGAAAGATTTGCCCAGCACGCTGCTTATGCCATTGTAAAAGTCGGTTTCAAGCCCGGCTTTTATGCGCTCAATATCGCGCTCTGTGACTCCTTCTTTTTCAAATCGAGCAAGGGCTTTTTCAATACCGGCTTCAACACTGTCTAAATCTACCCCTGCGTTGGCAGTGACCAGGATTCGAAATTTTCCTGCAATTTGTTCAGAGCTGTTGAAGGCCACTGGTTCTGAGGCCAGTTCTTCTTCTTTTACAAGCACTTCATAAAGCGGCGCTTCTTTTCCTTCGGAAAGGATCTCTCCCAGGAAATCGAGTGCATAGGCATCGGCAGTATAATGCTCCACTGTTGGCCACACCATGTTGAGCTGAGGTGCGGTAGCAAAGTTGTCTTCGTGGTAAAGTCGTTTGGTTTCTGAAAGCTTTACATTCTGAACTTCAAGCGGGGCAACTTCCTGGCGCTTTTTGATCTCACCAAAATACTTTTTGATCATTTCTTTGGTCTCTGCCCTGTCAAAATCTCCGGCAATGACCAGGGTGGCGTTGTTGGGCCCGTAGAATTTGTCGTAGAATTCTTTCACGTCTTCTACGGTGGCATTTTGAAGGTCTTCAAGCTCCCCAATTACCTGCCAGCTGTAAGGGTGGCCGTCGGGGAAAAGGTTTTTATCAATCACCCAGCCGGTGTGCCCGTAAGGGTTGTTATCTACCCGCTGACGCTTTTCGTTCTGTACTACCTCCTGCTGGTTGGCAAATGCAGCTTCAGTTACTGTATTGATGAAATACCCCATACGGTCAGATTCGAGCCAGAGCACCATTTCAAGTGCATTTTGGGGCACTACTTCGTAGTAAACGGTTCCATCCTGCCAGGTGCCGCCATTCAATGTTCCACCCACATCCTGAATCTTTTTGAAGAACTGGTCCTGGGGAACATTTTCAGATTCCTGGAACAGCATGTGCTCAAAAAGGTGCGCAAATCCTGTGCGGCCTTTTTTCTCGCGGTTAGAACCCACGCCATACTGAATGGCCACAGAGACAATAGGATCCGATTTATCCTGGTGCAGTACCACGTTAAGGCCGTTGTCGAGTTCATATTTCTCGTACTCAATAGACAGGCCCTGGTCCTGGAGGCTGTCTGATTCCTTTCCCTGAAGGTTTTCACAGGAAGTAAAGGTTGAGGTTAACAAAGGCAACATAATGGCCATTGCGAAGAACCTTACTTTTTTCATACTTCGTTTGTTTTAGTTAAAATTTGGCTAAATAAAATGCGTGCTAAATAGTAATGTGTCTGATTTTCAGCAGTAATGTTACAAATTTTAATAAAGCGAATGCAAACAAAATCATCAAAGCTTCAAAAGCTGAGGCTGCATCTTCTATTCCTGCGAAAAAAATTTAGGGAGTTCAGAATTATTTATATTCAGAAATAAGGCTGTTCCACTCCATGGTTTTGAGGCTGCCAACCAGGATGGGGTTTATTCGGTCTAAAAGTTCAGAATTCTTTGGGAAGCTGTAACTGTAGTAATCTTTTTTGAGGCTGTTCTCCAAAACTGTAAGCTCCTCCTGCACCTCTTTTTCTTCGATATAATAGCTCAAAATAGGTTTGTCGTACACGAGTAGGTTCTTGTCATTTTCCAAAAGCGCATCTATGCCCTCACCGGCATTGGGAACTTTGTGCGAATCAATATTGTATTGATCGAGCAATTCCTGCGCACTTGAACTTCTTACGGTATATACCTCAAATCTTTCCAGATCCCGAACGCTGCCAATATCATCCTGAATATTTTGCACGGTAAGGGAGGAGGCGATACCTGCAGTAAGGGTAGAGATCATAATAATGGCCATGAACATCCAGATAAAGCCAATCACCCTACCGCCTAAAGTGCGGGGAGATTTATCACCGTACCCAACAGTGGTCATGGTAACCGCACTCCACCAAAAGCCCTGGAATATGCCCCTGGGGCCGAGTCCAAATTCTTCCTTGTTCTTTTTGTGCTCAAAGACCCACACCAGCAGTCCGAAAATAAAGATCACCCCCACCAGGATAAGGATAGCCGAGAAGAAATTCCAGCTAAAGATATTAGACAGGTATCTCCAGACGGCAGAACCACTTTTCCTGGCAATACCGGTATAGGAAATAAAATAAGGTTGAGAAAAATCCATTTTCTGCATTCTCCTGTCGGTTACTGTAATGGGGTTGATGCTTAGGTCAACCTGTCCCTGTTCTACGGCCTGTAACAGGGCTTCAAGGCTTTCATATTGCTTGAATTCATAATCGGCATCCAGCTGCCTGTTCACCAGTCTCCATGAATCTATGCTAAGGCCCGCGAAATCACTGTCTTCCTTTATCACAAAAGGAGGGGCCTCGGTGACTCCTATAACAAGTTTGCCCCCCGCGTTGAGAGAATCCTGGGCGTTGGTATTTAAAAGGCTTAAACAGAAGAAAAGGAAAAGGAAAATTTTATTCATAAGATCTAAAAAAGGACCTCAATTTATAAAATTATAAGCAAAACAGCTTTTCGCGAGAAAAAACAGGGAAGAAGGCAGAATATCCTGTAATTTTGTAAGAAAAATATTCTTTTGAAGAGGTTGGGAAATTCAGAACCTGTAATTTATATATTTGATTACCAGGAAGAAGATGGAACTTCTGATATTCAATGACAGTCAGCTTGTTTATTATTTTTAATTATTAGAATATTGTGGATATGGGTAAACGGGGAAAATACCAGATCTTACTTATTCTGTTTTCAACTCTAAGCTTCGGATTTTATCCGAACGCCATCTATGCGCAGGAGTCACATCCGCCGCCCCCAATGATGCAGAGTACCCAGGATACCACTGATAACGGATGTGGGGAGACCGATGATGAGAGTGGGACGCCGCCCCCGCCACCGGGTTTTTGCTTACCCATAAACGATTATTTACTGCCCCTGTTCCTTTCGGGGGTTGCGCTGGGTGCTTTTCAGTTATTCAGGTTAAAAAAGAAAGAAGAGGAGCTTAAGAATTTAACTGAGTAAGTCGTTTTACGTACTTTCCAATCACATCAAATTCGAGGTTTACCCTGGTTCCCTTCCCGATCATTTTGAAAGTAGTATGTTCAAAGGTGTAGGGTATGATGGCCACGCTAAAACTATTCCTGCCCGAATTCACCACGGTAAGGCTCACGCCATTCACGGTAATTGATCCTTTTTCTATGGTAATGTTCTGCAAATTAGGGTCATATTCAAAGCTGAACTCCCAGCTTCCATTCTTCTCGGCTACTTCAGTACATAGGGCTGTTTGGTCTACATGGCCCTGTACAATGTGACCGTCAAGCCTGGCGCCCAGTTTCATTCCGCGTTCCAGGTTCACCACATCTCCTTTCTTTAATTCTCCCAGGTTGGTTTTTAAAAGGGTCTCGGCAATAGCAGTTACCGTATACTCGTCTTGAGCAATATCTACTACAGTAAGACAAACGCCATTGTGAGCCACGCTTTGATCTATTTTTAATTCGGAAGTAAAGTTTGCTCTAATACTAATATCGAGGTTGTCTTCACTTTTTTTTAGTGCCGTAACCACTCCCAGTTCTTCAATGATGCCTGTAAACATTCTCCTATTATTAATTACCTTTGCAGGTATAAAATTAGTGTAAATACAGGAAATCATTATGAAATCATCCGACAAAATAAAAGTGGGAATTAGTATTGGAGATCTCAACGGGATTGGAAGTGAGATCGTGCTCAAGACTTTTGAGGATGTTAGAATGATGGAACTCTGCACCCCGGTGGTATTCGCATCGGCCAAAACGATCACCTTCATTAAGAAAAAGCTGAACATAGATATTGCTTTTCAGGGAGTTGATGATGCGGCACAGGCCATAGACAATAAATTTAATGTGGTGAATGTGTGGAAGGAGAATGTTACGGTGAACTTTGGGGAAGAGACAGAAGAGGCCGGGAAGTATGCCTTTCTTTCTTTACAGGCCGCAACAAATGCCCTAAAGAAAGGGGATATTGACATTCTTGTCACCGCGCCTATAAATAAACACAACATACAGAGTGAGGAGTTCAAATTCCCCGGCCATACAGATTACCTGGCAAAGGAACTGGAAGGCGAAAGCCTAATGTTCATGATCACCGATACCCTTAAAGTGGGGTTGTTAACAGATCATGTGGCGGTTAAAGATGTGGCCGCGGCTATCACGCCTCAGCTTATTGAAAAGAAGGTTAGGATCATTCATAAAACCCTGCAGCAGGATTTCAGGATTTCCCAGCCTAAGATAGCGGTTCTGGGGATAAATCCGCATAGTGGCGATGGCGGGGTTATTGGCAAAGAAGACGAGGAGGTCATGAAACCCACCCTCGAAAAAATAAGGAACTCCGGAAAGCTCATTTTTGGCCCCTATTCTGCCGACAGTTTCTTCGGAAGCGGTAACTACAAGAACTTTGATGCCATTATTGCTGCTTACCACGACCAGGGATTAATTCCTTTTAAAACCCTTTCCTTCGGAAGTGGTGTGAATTTTACGGCAGGCCTCAGCAAAGTGCGCACTTCGCCCGATCATGGCACGGCCTATGAAATTGCCGGTAAAAATGAAGCCGATTACCATTCATTTAAAGAGGCTGTGTTCAAAGGAATAGACATCTTTAAAAGCCGTGAGGAATATGAAGAGCTCACTCAAAACGTGCTGAGAAAACAAGGTAAAAAGATATAAACAAAAATTTGTTTATAAAGAATAGGCAATTCATTAATTTTTATATCTTTGCACCCGCCTTATCCTGAGGGGTAGGCACTTGAAACTGATGATGAAATGAGGAAACTAAAGGAGTTTACGATCCCATTTGTGGGTCTTAAACAAGGAAAACACCAGTTCGAGTACGAGATTGACAATAAGTTCTTTGAACATTTTGACTACGATGAATTTAACAGTGCCAACATCAAGGTAGATCTTCAGTTTGAGAAGAAATCTACAATGCTGGAGCTCACTTTTAAAGCATCGGGAACAGTAAACGTTTATTGTGACCTTACAAATGAACCTTATGACCAGCCAATAGAAAGTCAGCTATTCCTGGTAATCAAGTTTGGGCAGGAGTATAACGACGATAATGAGGATATTCTTATTTTGCCGCATGGTGAGTACGAGGTGAATATCCAACAGTACATTTATGAAATGCTGGTTTTGGCTGTTCCGTCAAAAAGAGTTCATCCCGGGGTGCTTGACGGCACTTTAGAGTCAGATGTACTTGAAAAACTCGACGAATTAAGTCCGCGTGAAAAAGAGACTAAAACAGAGGAGGACATAGATCCCCGCTGGGACAAATTGAAAAATTTATTAAACGATAAATAATACGCAGCCATGGCACATCCTAAGAGAAAGACCTCAAAAACGAGGAGAGATAAAAGAAGAACGCATTATAAAGCCTCTGTACCGCAAATAGCTACAGATCCTACTACAGGAGAAGCTCATTTGTACCACAGGGCACACTGGCATGAAGGTAAATTATACTACCGTGGTCAGGTGTTAATTGATAATACTGAAGAAGTAGAAGCTTAGTAAACAAGAGCTTTGAAAATATTCCAAACTCTCACATCGTGAGAGTTTTTTGTTTTAAGTTGATAAAGTGCTAAAAACACCTTAATTTGCACCGCTGTATTTAAAGTTTTATTAGTTTACTGTTTTTCAGTAATTTAACTATTTTGCAGGGGCATTAAATGCATTTTTATGAGTAAAACAACAGCAGCGATTACAGCTGTAGGCGCATATGTACCGGAATTTGTTTTGTCAAACAAGATCCTTGAGACCATGGTGGACACCAACGATGAGTGGATCACCTCAAGAACCGGCATAAAAGAGCGCCGCATCCTTAAGGATGCTGATAAGGGAACTTCCTACCTGGCCATAAAAGCCGCCCAAAACCTCATTGAGAAATCGGGAATCGATCCTGCCGAAATTGACCTCATCATCATGGCTACTGCAACGCCCGACCTTCCGGTGGCAGCAACAGGAGTTTATGTGGCCACTCAGATAGGTGCCGTAAATGCCTTTGCTTACGACCTGCAGGCAGCCTGTTCCAGCTTCCTCTACGGGATGTCTACCGCAGCAGCATACATAGAAGGTGGCAGGTACAAGAAAGTACTGGTCATTGGTGCCGATAAAATGTCTTCAATTATTGATTATACAGACAGAACTACCTGTATCATCTTTGGGGATGGCGCAGGGGCTGTGTTGTTTGAAGCCAATGAAGAAGGCCTTGGGCTACAGGATGAGATCCTTAGAAGTGATGGTGCCGGAAGAGAGTTCCTCAAGATCTCTGCCGGAGGCTCCCTTATTCCTGCTACGGCACAAACCGTGGCCGATAAGCAGCACTACGTTTTCCAGGATGGAAAAACGGTTTTCAAATTTGCCGTCACCAATATGGCCGATGTGAGCGCCAAAATCATGGAACGCAACAATCTTACAAAAGAAGATGTAGACTGGCTGGTGCCGCACCAGGCAAACCGCCGTATCATAGATGCAACTTCCAGCCGAATGGGGCTCGAAGATTCAAAAGTACTTATGAACATTCACAGGTATGGCAATACCACTTCGGCTACCTTGCCTTTACTATTGAGTGACTTCGAAAAACAGCTGAAAAAAGGGGATAATCTCGTTTTCGCTTCCTTCGGAGGTGGCTTTACATGGGGTTCCATTTACCTCAAGTGGGCTTATAATTCTTAAAAACACCCAACACTAAATAATATGGATTTAAAAGAAATTCAGAATCTGATCAAGTTTGTGGCAAAATCTGGTGCCAGCGAAGTAAAGCTGGAAATGGACGATGTAAAGATCACCATTAAAACCGGATCTGACGAAAGGGAAACCACAATCCTTCAGCAGGTACCCATGCAGGCTGCACCACAAGTGCAACAGCCGGTACAGCAGCAACAGCCTTCTGCTCCACAACCTCAGGAGACCCCTGCAACCGGGGGCGATGCAGGTGCCGCGCAGGAAGATAAAGGATATGTTACTATTAAGTCTCCCATAATAGGAACCTTCTATAGAAAACCATCTCCAGACAAAGGACCTTTTGTTGAGGTTGGAGATACTGTTAAAGTAGGCGATGTTCTTTGTGTGATCGAAGCTATGAAGCTTTTCAACGAGATTGAAAGTGAGGTTTCCGGAAAGATCGTAAAAGTACTGGTAGATGACTCATCACCGGTAGAATTTGATCAACCTCTGTTCCTGGTAGATCCGTCATAATAGCTGTAAGGAGCTACCCTAAAGCCAAAACTATACAGTATGTTTAAAAAAATATTGATTGCCAACAGGGGGGAAATTGCCTTGCGCGTTATTCGCACCTGTAGGGAAATGGGCATAAAGACCGTTGCGGTATACTCTACCGCCGATGCCGAGAGTCTGCATGTTCGTTTCGCCGATGAAGCAGTATGCATTGGCCCTCCTCCCAGTAATCTTTCCTATTTAAAGATTTCAAACATCATCGCAGCAGCCGAGATTACCAATGCCGATGCTATTCACCCGGGCTACGGTTTTCTTTCTGAAAATGCCAAATTTTCGAAGATCTGTGCAGAACACGACATCAAGTTTATTGGTGCCAGCCCCGATATGATAGACAAAATGGGAGACAAGGCCACGGCCAAAGCTACCATGAGAGCTGCCGGGGTTCCCTGTGTTCCGGGCTCTGAAGGCGTTCTCGAATCTTACGAAGAAGCCGAAAAGATCGCCGATGATATGGGCTATCCCGTTATGCTTAAAGCAACCGCCGGTGGTGGTGGTAAGGGAATGCGAGCCGTATGGAAAAAGGAAGACCTGCGCAAAGCCTGGGAATCTGCCCGGCAGGAAGCAGGAGCCGCCTTCGGCAATGACGGGATGTACATGGAAAAGCTCATTGAAGAGCCACGCCATATCGAGATCCAGATCGTGGGAGACAGCTCGGGAAAAGCCTGTCACCTGTCAGAAAGGGATTGCTCTGTACAGCGCCGCCATCAAAAACTTACCGAAGAAACCCCGTCGCCATTCATGACCGATAAACTTCGGAAGCAAATGGGGGAAGCTGCAGTTAAAGCAGCCGAGTATATCAAGTATGAAGGGGCCGGGACCGTAGAATTCCTTGTAGACAAACACAGGAACTTCTACTTCATGGAAATGAATACCCGTATCCAGGTAGAGCACCCAATCACCGAGCAGGTGATAGATTACGATCTTATAAGGGAACAGATACTAGTGGCAGCCGGGGTGCCAATCTCGGGTAAGAACTATGAGCCACAGCTGCATTCCATTGAGTGCCGAATCAATGCTGAAGACCCATACCACGATTTTAGGCCTTCTCCAGGAAAGATCACCAACCTGCATGCGCCCGGGGGCATGGGGTGAGAATAGATACCCACGTTTACAGTGGATATGTTATTCCGCCTAACTATGATTCCATGATTGCCAAGCTTATTACCACGGCTCAAACCCGTGAAGAAGCGATAAGCAAAATGAAACGTGCGCTAGACGAGTTTGTGATTGAAGGGGTAAAAACTACCATTCCTTTCCACAGGCAGTTAATGGATGAACCGGATTATGTTTCGGGGAATTACACTACCAAGTTCATGGAAAGCTTTAAGATGAAGCCCATAGAATAGCCGCAAAAAATATTTGTATCTAAGATATTAGGCCTCACAGGTTTTCAAAACCTGTGAGGCCTTTTTTATTTATGGGCTTGAATCCCGATCCTTGGAGGGCAGCAGTCTTTTTTTATACCTTTAGATGCTTCGGAAGTTTATTTGCTGAAGTTTCAAAAATGACATTTTCATGAGCTTTTCTTTTTGGGAACACGATTCCTGGTTTTCTAATATTGATTTTACCATTGTTGGCAGCGGGATTACCGGCCTTACCTGCGCCCTGCAGTTAAAGACCCGCTACCCTGAAGCTAAGGTGGTAATTCTCGAACGGGGGCTCCTGCCCAATGGTGCCAGCACCAAAAATGCCGGGTTTGCCGCTTTTGGCAGCCTTAGCGAACTTCTTGACGATTTGCAGCAGCATTCCGAAGAAGAAATGCTCGAACTGGTAAGGCAAAGGCTAGAAGGCCTGGAATTACTCAAAAGAACCCTGAGCCCCGGCAGCATAGATTTGCAGGTTCACGGCGGGTATGAACTCTTTACAGCGGCAGAAGGGAATCTTTTTGACTCGTGCCTCTCAAAAATGGCAAAAATTAACAGCCTTTTATATCCCGTTTTTGGAGAGGATGTTTTCAGCGTTACCAGCAATACCTTCGGCTTTGCAAAAGTGGAAGACAGCCTTATCTACAATAAATTCGAAGGCCAGCTGGATACCGGGAAACTGATGAGCGCCTTGCTTCAGAAGGTGCAGGCGGCGGGTGTTAAGATCCTCAATTCGGTTACCGTAAATGCTTTTGCTGAAGTAGGCGATTCCGTAGAAATAGAAACCGAACATTTTAGCTTCTACACCGGTAAACTGCTTATTGCCACCAACGGTTTTGCCTCGCAACTGGGTATTCCCGAAGTAAAACCCGCCCGGGCACAGGTGTTGATCACAGAACCTATCCCAAACCTGCATCTAAAAGGAACTTTTCACCTTGAAAAGGGCTTTTACTACTTCCGGAATATTAACAACAGGATACTTTTGGGTGGCGGCAGGAACCTAAACCTGAAAGGGGAAGAAACCACCGAAATGGCATTGACGGCACTCGTACAGCAGCGGCTGGAAAGCCTGCTCAAAAATGTCATTTTACCCGACACTCCTTTTAAGATCGAAAGGAGGTGGAGCGGCATCATGGGAATGGGCGGGCAGAAGAAACCGGTGATCAAAAAGGTTTCCGATAATGTTTACTGCGGAGTGCGCTTAGGCGGAATGGGAATAGCAATTGGCAGCCTGGTAGGAAAAGAGCTGGCCGGTCTAATTGAATCACGATGAAAAGAGTCTTCAGGTTTATTGGAAAGCTTATTTTAGGGCTCATCCTCTTCAGCATATTCATGGTGCTGGTTTACAAGTGGGTGCCGGTTCCATTTACTCCACTAATGGCCATCAGGTATTTTGAACATCCCGATGAAAAGATCTCTCACGATTGGGTGCCTTCCGAAGAAATTTCAGATAACCTGAAGCTGGCGGTAATTGCGAGTGAAGATCAGAATTTTCCGAAGCATAACGGGTTCGACTATGAGGCAATTCAAAAGGCGATGGAGGAGAACAAGAAGGGCAAAAGAGTAAGAGGGGCCAGTACCATTTCGCAGCAAACCGCCAAAAATGTCTTTTTGTGGCAACAGCGCAGCTGGTTCAGGAAAGGCCTGGAAGTTTATTTTACCTTCTGGATCGAACTGCTGTGGAGTAAAGAGCGTATTCTTGAGGTGTACCTTAACAGCATAGAAATGGGAAAAGGCGTGTACGGGGCCGAAGCCGCAGCCCAATCCTGGTTTGGGAAAAGCGCAGAAAACCTTACGGCCTATGAAGCTGCTGCCATTGCGGCCGTACTCCCAAATCCGCGGGAATACAGGGCCAACCCTGCCAGTAATTACATCAGGGGAAGGCAAAGCTGGATTGTGAGGCAAATGAGGAACCTTGGCACCATAAATCTTTCGGAATGAATCTGCAGCTAAAAAGGCAACTTGTGGAGGCCTGTGAGGCTTATGTTGATGCAAAGCTCGGCAACGTGCAGCAGGTGATTCGCGAACTTGAGGCTGCCCTAAAACTGGAGACCAAATGCTCTATGGGCGACAAGTATGAAACTGAAAGAGCCATGCTGCACCTGGAATTTGAGAAAGTGGCAGGCCAGGCCGAAGGTTTTAAAAAACTCAAAAGAACCCTGAAAGATGTCCCCCTTCAAAATACCGGGCCTGTGGCTGGCTTTGGAAGTGTAGTGAAAACTACAGTGGCTAATTATTTTATTGCCATTCCTGCCGGCGAAATTAGTGCGGGCAATGAGAAATTTTATGCGGTGGGGGTAGGCGCACCTATAGCCCAAATTTTTACAGGAAAAGCGGCAGGAAGCAGGGTGAAATTCAACGGCAGGGAAATACAGATAGAAGAAGTTTTCTAAAGGGAAATCTCTGTATTTTGGAATGGCATAATTTCTACGGAAGAAATTCCCGCTTAGCCTGACCTTTTTTCAAGTAAACCCTGTTCGATATGTAAGCGAACAGATTTGCCTTTTTCCAGGCCTTCAGGATGTTCCACGAAAATGGATTTCCCTTGCATTTCAACTTCAGTAAGAAAAAAACTTCCTTTAAAAAACACATTTTTGACTACCGCCCGGTACTTACCATTACTGGATAAACGTATATCGTGTGGATAAAGAATTATTTTCTTTCGCGGGGGCTGGCCTTCGAAAAATAGGGAGGCCGGGAGCTCATTTACCTCCCCAAAAAGGGATGCGACATAAGCGTTTGGCGGATGGTTGTAAAGTTCTATGGGAGATCCCATGGCTGTGATCCTTCCGGCTTTCATCACGATGGTCTTATCGGCAAAAGAAAGGGCATCTGTGCTGTCGTGGGTGGCTACCAGTACGGTAGTGCCCGATGCTTTAAGGTGGCTGAAGAGATTTCGGCGCAGCTTGTTCTTCCTGAAATGATCAATATGGCTAAAGGGTTCATCGAGGAGTAATACTTCGGGGGATTGGCCAAAGTTCTTGCCAGTGCTACCCGCTGTTGTTGACCTCCACTCAGGAATTTTGCCTTTGTTTTTGCCAGTTCCTTTATTTCTACCAGGGCGAGAAGTTCATTTACGCGTTGTTGTTTTTTGCGGGGATAGGCGTTGGAGAGGTATTTTCCAACATTTTCGGCTACAGTAAGGGGCGGCATCAGGTCGAAATCCTGCGTGAGGTATTTCATGAAATCTTCACCGGGAACGAGGTTGAAGTTTGGCCCCAGCAGCTGCTTTTCTTTCCAGAAGATCTTTCCGTTTACATCATGAAGCCCGTAGAGAGACTGGAGCAGGGTACTCTTGCCGCAACCGCTGGCTCCAATGATTGATATATTTTCCCCTTTTTGGATGTTAAAGCTGAGGTTCTTTAACACCGGTTTGTCTCCATAAGCAAAAGAAAGGTTTTTGACCTTTAGCATCTTCTTTAGGTTAAGGCTGTAAAATTAAGGCTTTAATAATAAAAAGAGGCTGTCTCAAAGCCTTATTTCCGCTAAGCTGAACCTTGATAAGAACCTAGTGCCGGTTGTGATGAGCAGGCAGGTTCCTGGCAATAATTCAGAATAACTTTAAAGTGCTTTAAAACAGCCTCTTCTAAAAAGGTCTGTAAAAATGCTATTTTACAGGCTTAGGGAGTTTGTTGAATCCCATGTTGTAAAGGGTAAAGCCAAATATGTCGGCATACTGTTCAATGGTCTTGCTCACCGGCGTACCCGCACCGTGGCCTGCATTGGTTTCAATCCTTATTAAAACAGGATCGTCGCCTGCCTGTTTTTCCTGAAGCTCAGCCGCAAATTTGAAAGAGTGTGCCGGTACCACGCGGTCGTCATGGTCTCCGGTAGTCACTAAAGTAGCCGGGTATTCTTCTCCGCTCTTCACGTTGTGAACAGGAGAATATCCTTTCAGGTAATTGAACATGGCTTCACTGTCTTCGGCAGTACCATAGTCATACGCCCAGCCCGCACCAGCTGTAAAAGTGTGGTATCGCAGCATATCAAGCACACCCACTGCCGGCAGGGCAACTTTCATAAGGTCTGGCCGCTGGGTCATGGTAGCCCCTACTAAAAGTCCGCCGTTAGAGCCGCCGCGAATGGCCAGGTAATCCCTGGAAGTGTAGTTGTTTTCGATGAGGTATTTTGCAGCGGCAATAAAATCGTCAAAAACGTTTTGCTTCTGCATTTTAGTACCGGCATCGTGCCAGTCTTTCCCGTATTCCCCGCCTCCGCGCAGGTTGGGCACGGCATAGATTCCGCCCTGTTCCATCCACACGGCATTGGCAATACTAAAGGAAGGGGTGAGGCTTACATTGAACCCGCCGTAACCGTAAAGTATGGTTGGGTTCTTCCCGTTCATTTCGATCCCTTTTTTGTAGGTGATGATCATAGGCACTTTAGTGCCGTCTTTAGAGGTGTAGAAAACCTGCTCGCTGGTGTAGTTATCGGGGTTGAAGGCCACCTCGGGGCGGTTGTACAATTGTGATGTGCCGGTTTCTACATTGTACTTGTAGATGCTTCCGGGGGTTACGTAGTTAGTAAAGCTGTAGTAAAGGTCTTTTTCGTCTTTTTCCCCGCCAAAACCGCCGGCAGTTCCAATTCCGGGAAAATCAACTTCCCTTACCAGTTTTCCTTCATAATCGTACTGTTTTACGTTAGAAACCGCATCCTGCATATATTCGGCAAAAATATATCCACCTCCGGTTGACGGGCTTAGTACATTTTCGGTTTCAGGAATAAGGTCTTTCCAGTTTTCAGGCTGTGGATTTTCGGCATCTACGGTAACTATCTTCCTGTTTGGCGCATCAAGATTGGTCACTATGAACAGCTTGCTGCCGCGGTTGTCTATTACGTAACTTTCGTTGTCTTCGTGCCCAACAATCGTATCAATAGTAGGATGGTCTTCTTTGAGGTCTATCATGAACAGTTTGCCTCCCGAAGTTGAGGTTCTGGCCGAGATGAACAGGTAGCGGTTATCTTCTGAAACATTCCCGCCCACGTAACGGTGCTTTTGCTCGGGCGTGGCACCAAAGATCACTTTATCTTCACTTTGGGGCGTGCCCAGTTTGTGGTAGTAAAGCTTATGCTGGTCTGTTTTTGCTGAAAGTTCGCTTCCTTCAGGCTTGTCGTAGCTTGAGTAATAGAAGCCTTCATTGCCTTTCCATGACAGGCCGCTGAATTTTACATCAATAAGCGTGTCTTCTTTGATCTCACGGGTTTCGGCGTCCATAACGATGATCTTTCTCCAGTCGCTTCCACCTTCAGAAATACTGTAGGCAAGGGTCTTTCCGTCTTCAGAAAAACTCATTCCGGAGAGAGAAGTAGTTCCGTCTTCACTAAATTTATTCGGATCTAAAAATACTTCGGGCGTGGCATCTTCCGATTTTTTGCGGTAGATCACACTTTGATTCTGGAGTCCGTCGTTTTTGCTGAAGTAAATCCAGCCGCCTTCTTCACTTGGGGCACTTATTTTCTCGTAATTCCAGAGTTCGGTGAGCCTTTGTTTTAGTTCATCCCTGAAGGGGATCTGGTTGAGATAGTCAAAAGTGACTTCATTTTGGGCTTTTACCCAGGCTTCGGTCTCGGCGCTGCGGTCATCTTCGAGCCAGCGGTAAGGGTCTTTCACCTCGTTGCCAAAATAAGTGTCTACGGTATTACCTTTTCGGGTGGTGGGATATTCCAAAGCAGTAGATGGGGTTTGAGTGGTTGCCCCCGGGGCAGGTTCAGGTTGTTGTTGTGAACTTCCGCAGGAGATCAAAGCTCCGGCAGCCAGGGCAGTAATTAATATTCTGTTCATTTATCAGTAGTTTAAGAGGTCCTAAAATAGGTAATTTTCTCATTAAAAGATGTAAGAAAGGCTGCACAAGAAGTATGCAGCCTTTAAATTATGACTCTTCAAAAATGCCATTTTTGGCACCTCTTATTTTAAACGAGTTTATTATCTATCAGATATTCGGCGATTTGCACTGCATTGGTGGCAGCACCTTTTCGCAGGTTATCGGCCACGATCCACATGTTGAGCGAGTTGGGCTGGGAGAGGTCGCGCCTTATGCGGCCCACAAAAACATCGTCTTTACCTTCGGCATAAATTGGCATGGGGTAAGTGTTCACGTCGGTATTATCCTGCACGCTAACACCCGGAAATTCCTTAAGCAGGCATCGAACCTCGTTCACGTCAAAATCTTTGCTGAAAGTGATGTTTACCGACTCGCTGTGGCCGCCCACTACCGGGATCCTAATCGCGGTGGCAGTTACTTCTACCGCATTATCTTTTAAGATCTTTTTGGTCTCGTTGGTGAGTTTCATCTCTTCCTTGGTGTAGCCGTTTTCTTCAAAAACATCACACTGCGGAATGGCATTTCGGTGAATGGGGTATGGATATGCCATTTCGCCCTGCTCGCCCTTGTATTCATTTTCTAACTGCTGCACCGCTTTTACGCCGGTGCCGGTTATAGACTGGTACGTAGAAACCACCACACGGGTAATGCCGTACTCCTTGTGAAGAGGGGCAAGCGCCATCACCATTTGAATGGTTGAACAGTTGGGGTTGGCGATAATTTTATCTTCGGAAGTCAATTCTGAAGCATTGATCTCGGGCACGATAAGTTTCTTCTCCGGATGCATTCTCCATGCCGAAGAATTGTCTATCACGGTAGTGCCTGCTTCAGCGAATTTTGGCGCCCATTCGAGGGAAGTTTCACCGCCGGCCGAAAAAAGGGCAATATCTGGCCTTTGTGCCACAGCCTCTTCCAGGCCAATCACTTCGTACTCTTTGTTATTGAAGCTTATCTTGTTGCCTACAGATCTTTCTGAAGCTACCGGAAGTAGTTCGGTAACCGGAAAGTTCCTCTCTGCCAATACTTTTAACATTACCTGGCCCACCATCCCGGTAGCGCCTACAACTGCTATTTTCATGTTATATTGATTTAAAGACCTCCCAGGCTTCAGAAAGCTGTTAGGCTTCCATTCCCTGATCGTCTTGATATTTTATACAAATGTATTGTACTACATATAATAAAAAGAGTTGGCGCAAAGAAATTCTGCTGCAAATGACTTTTTATAACCACTTTGTACAGTTTGTTAAATATGAAGGGTTTTAGTAAAAAAAGACCCCCGGTTGTTCCGGGGGTTTAAGGTTGAGATATGTAGCGTAGCGGTTACTACGTGCTGTTATGCTGTTTTGTAGCACAAAGTTAATGCTTTTGTGCTCGTAATGTGATGCTTAGGTGTCAAAAATGACAGTTTTAGCTGTTCTTTTTCCTCAATTCATCCCTGATTTCGGTGAGCAGCTGTTCCTGGGAAGGGCCTTTAGGTTCGGTAACTTTTGGGGCTTCCTTCGCAGTCTTGGTTCTTTCATAAGCCCGTAACACCAGGAAGATAAAGAAAGCCACAATCACGAAATAAATAATGGCCTGAATGACATTTCCGTAGGTGAGCACGGCAGCTTCGGCTTCTTTTGCGGCGTCAAGGGTCTCGTACTCATTGCCGTCAAGCGAAATGAACTTTTGGGAGAAGTCTATTCCCCCGGTAATCACGCCAATAATTGGCATAATGATATCGGCCACCACAGAAGACACGATTTTGTTAAAAGCGCCTCCTACAACAACTGCTGTAGCCAGGGCGATAATGTCACCTTTCATTAGAAAAGCCTTGAAATCCTTAAAAAATGCCATTTTTCAGATGTTTTGAGTTAGTAGGCTAAATGTATGAATTAATCTGTAACAAGCACTCTTTTCACTCTTTGGGAGATACCGGTGATTAGTTCATAAGAAATGGTATTCCCCTTTGCCGCAAAATCGGTAGCATGCTGTGCTCCTCCAAAAACAATCACTTCGTCGCCTTCCTGGCAGTCAATTCCGGTTATATCGACCATAACCATGTCCATGCATACATTTCCTATAATTGGGGCGTAGCTGCCGTTGATGATCACCCCTGCGCGGCCATTGCCGTACTGCCTGTTGATCCCGTCGGCATGGCCAATGGGAAGTGTGGCCGTTTTTGTCCGTTTTTCGGCGATAAAGGCGCGGTTATAACCCAGGGACTGGCCTTTCTCCAGCTCATGGATTTGCGAAACTATGGTTTTAAGCGTTCCAATGGGCCTTAATTTTTCATCATTGGGCTCATCATTTCCGAAGCCGTAAAGCCCGATCCCCGATCGCACCATATCGAAATGGGCTTTGGGGTAGTTAATGATGCCCGAAGTATTGCAAATGTGCAGCATTGGCCTGTACCCCAGCTCATCGTAGAGTTTCACTGCAATTTTTCTGAAAGTGTGGATCTGCATGAGGGTAAATTCCCTTTCCTTCCAGTCTTCACTTGCTGCCAGGTGAGAGAAGAAAGATTTTGCTTTCACTGAAGTGCTGGCGCTTAGCAGGTTTTTCACTATACCGGTCTCTTTTTCTGAAAAGCCGAGCCGGTTTAAGCCGGTATTGAATTTAATATGCACGGGATAAGCTTCCTGGTTCTTGCCTTCAGCTGTTTTGATGAACTCCTTCAGTACAAATTCGCTGTAAAGGCTGGGCTCCAGGCAGTGCTCTATAATCTCTTCAAAATTTAGGGACTGCGGGTGCAGTACCAAAATTGGGGTTTCAATTCCTGCCTCCCTTAACGCAATACCTTCCGAAGTATAAGCAACCGCAAAATAGTCGGCGCCCAGCTCCACGAGTTTATGGGCTATGCCGGCTACGTCACTTCCGTAGCCAAAAGCCTTGACCACGGCCATGAACTTCACATCTTCATCGAGTTTTGACCTAATGTATGTATAGTTGTGCGCTAAGGCATCGAGGTTGATTTCAAGTACGGTCTCCCTGGCTTTCGGCATGTTCACTTCTTTTGGTGTCTTTTAGTTCTTCGGGTTCTGTAACCTCGAAATTTTTTAGTTTTTCCCTTAAGCGGGCTTTGTAAAAGGCTCCGCGGCTCAAAGGTTCATATTCTTCGGTCTCTCCCAGCATTACCAGGTCTTCGTTTGAAGTTTTGCGGTAGCTGTACTGGGCGAGGTTCCCGGTGCGGGTACAAACGGCGTGTACTTTGGTCACATATTCGGCAGTGGCCATTAGGTTGGGCATGGGCCCGAAGGGATTGCCTTTAAAATCCATATCCAGCCCGGCAACGATTACCCTAACGCCCCTGTTTGCAAGGTCATTGCATACAGAGACGATTTCTTCGTCAAAGAACTGGGCTTCATCTATACCCACCACATCGCAGTCATCGGCCAGCAGGCGTATGTTGGCTGCGGCAGGAACAGGTGTAGACCTTATTTCGTTAGAGTCGTGCGACACCACCATCTCTTCATTGTAGCGGGTGTCTATGGCCGGCTTAAAGATCTCGACCTTTTGTTTGGCAAATTTGGCGCGTTTGAGCCGGCGAATAAGCTCTTCGGTCTTCCCAGAGAACATCGAACCGCATATAACTTCAATCCACCCAAATTGCTCTTTATGATTTACTGTATTTTCGAGAAACATTTTGTATTTTTCAAGACCAAAAAGCGGACTTCGCTTTTGATAAAGGTGACACAAATTTATTAAAAATACAACCGTAGTCGGGTTGCAAGAATGAAAGTTATGAAAAAGCAATTGAAAGAGGAATTAGTAGCTTTGGCCGAAAAAGTTGCTCTTTTAAAAGATCAGGAACAGGTCGCTACCGGGGAATTGAAAGAGCTGGCCAGGAGATTATACGAAAAGCTTACCGTCTATAATTTTACTGAATCAAATTTATACACTGCTTCTGAGATCAGAGAGCAGGAAGCTGTGAAAACTGCTCAAAAAGTGGAAGCCCCGCAAGAAAAAGAACAGCCTGTAAAAGTTTCCGAAGAAAAAAAGCAGCCTGTAGCAGTGAAGCAGGACGAAGAGGCTCCCGAACCCGATGAATACAACCCCACCGGGCTCGAATACAACGATTCTGAAGAGATCACCGAGCCCAACACCGAAAAAATAAAGGATATTGTAGCACAAATGCCACCTGAAACCCAGCAGATAGACGATCTTTTTGCACATATTGAACCTCGCGACTACAAGAAGAACGATATGAACGATATTGGAGGGGTGCATTATGACAACCTGCCGCAGTTTGAACCTGTGAACAGGGCAGGCTCTGCCCAGGAAAAGCCCAGGTCTCTCAACGACAGGCTTAAAAAAGGGATCAATATTGGCCTTAACGACAGAATGGCCTTTGTAAAGCACCTTTTTGACGGAAGTACTTCAGATTACAACAGGGTGTTGTCCCAGCTTTCCACCATTAGAACTAAAGAAGAAGCTTTCAACTTTGTCGCCAACATGGTAAAACCCGATTATAATAACTGGGAAGGCAAGGAAGACTATGAAAGCAGGTTCCTGGCTATAGTTGAAAAGAACTTCGAGTAAGGCTCTATGGCAAAACTCTATCTTGTGCCCACGCCTATAGGCAATCTTGAAGATATTACTTTTCGCGCCGTCAGGGTTCTGAAAGAAGTAGACCTAATCTTAGCTGAAGATACCCGCAACAGCGGAAAACTGCTTAAACACTTCGAGATCAATACTCCCATGCAGAGCCACCACATGCACAATGAACACAAAACTGTGGAAAATGTGGTGCGGCAAATTCAGAATGGAAAAACCGTGGCATTAATAAGCGACGCCGGAACCCCGGCAATTAGCGACCCCGGATTTTTATTGACCCGCGCCTGTGTTGAAGCCGGGCTTGAAGTAGATTGCCTGCCCGGTGCAACTGCTTTTGTTCCGGCATTGGTAAATAGCGGTCTTCCAAATGATAAATTTGTTTTTGAAGGTTTTCTGCCGGTAAAAAAAGGAAGGCAGACCCGCCTGGAATTCCTGGCGCAGGAAACCCGTACCATAATATTATATGAATCGCCGCACAAGCTCCTCAAAACGCTTAGCCAGATAAAGGAGTATTTTGGGGAAGACCGGCAGGTTTCAGTTTCCCGCGAAATTACCAAGCTACACGAGGAAACTGTGAGAGGAACAGCAGCTCAGGTTCTTGCGCACTATGAAGAAAAACCTCCAAAAGGGGAGATTGTGGTGGTGGTTGCAGGGAATAAATAGCTATTCTGTAACCTCGATATCGAGCGTGATGATTGTTTCAGAAAAAACCTCTGCTCCGTTAGATTCAGCTCTTTTGATCTTTACTACTTCGGTCCCGGTAAATCCGCTTTCTGGAGCATAGACATAGAAGATGCCTTGCTCGCGGTGCTTAATTTCACTCAGAACTGCATGTGCTGCCTGTTCTGAAATACTGAAACCGCCTTCAGTGGGTATTGCTTTTGAAAGCAGGTGCTCAAGAGTATCGGCTTTTGAAATGGAAATCGTTTCTTCAGGTGCTTCTGTTTCTACTGAAGTTTTATTTTTGCAGGCAAGGAAAATCAGGGAAATGGCGAATAAAATGATCTTTTTCATGGAGTGTGATTTTTAATTCAATTAATAAAGAAATAAATAATTGCTTGAATAAATCTTTACAAAAGATGAATTTCGGCGTCAGATTTTCCTTCAAGTTCTCGATGAGGTCGGTTTGTAGGACGTAAATTATAAAGAACAATCAGTATTTTTGAAAAAAAATCTATGCGCTGGACCCTCAAACCCAAACCCGATCCCAAAACCGTAGCACATCTTGTAGAAGTCCTGGGCGTGGAGGAGCCTATCGCTTCTTTACTGGCTCAGCGCGGTATAGAAACATTCGAGGAGGCCAAAAAATTCTTTCGTCCCAGTCTTGAAGACCTTCATGACCCGTATTTAATGAAAGACATGGAAGCGGCGGTAAAGCGTATTGAGCTCGCCCTTCAAAAAGGGGAAAATATCATGGTCTTTGGAGACTATGATGTAGACGGTACTACCAGTGTGGCACTGGTTTCTTCTTACCTCAAAAGCATCTATCCCAATATTGCAACTTACATTCCAGACAGGTATGAAGAAGGATACGGAGTGTCTTATAAAGGGATAGACTTTGCGGCCGATAATGACATTAGCCTTATCATTGCCCTTGACTGCGGGATTAAAGCCATTGAAAAAGTGGCTTATGCCGCCGGGAAAGGGATCGATTTTATTATTTGTGACCATCACAGGCCGGGGGCAACGATACCTAACGCGGTAGCCGTGCTCGACCCAAAAAGAGAAGATTGTGAGTATCCCTACAAAGAGCTCTGCGGGTGTGGTGTGGGTTTTAAGCTGTTACAAGCGCTAAATGAAAAGCGGGGAGAGCCTTTTGAGCTGCTTATCCCATACCTTGACCTGGTGGCCACGGCTATTGGGGCCGATATAGTTCCGGTGACCGGAGAGAACAGGATTTTGGCTTACCACGGCCTGCAGGTGATAAACCTTGCACCGCGCCCCGGGATAAAAGCCATTCTTGCCCAGGTCAAAAAAGAGCAGCTCACGCTTACAGATGTTGTATTTATAGTGGCGCCGCGCATCAATGCGGCCGGAAGAATGAAGCACGGGTTGCACGCCGTAAACCTTTTAACTGAAGAAGACCCCGAAAAAGCAAAAGAATTTGCTGCGGAAATTGAAGCCTACAACACAAGCCGCCGCGATACCGATAAGGTCATTACCGAAGAAGCACTTGCCCAGATTAATGAACTAAGGGAGCAGGATCGCAAAACTACGGTAGTGTACCGGGAGAACTGGCATAAAGGGGTGATTGGAATTGTGGCGTCAAGGCTTACCGAAACCTACTATAGGCCTACCCTGGTCTTTACCCGTAGCGGAGAGAAACTTGCGGCATCGGCACGGTCTGTAAGTGGCTTTGATGTCTACGACGCTCTCGAAGGCTGCAGCGAATTCATTGAGCAGTTTGGCGGGCATAAATATGCGGCGGGTCTAACCCTGCTTTCCCACCAGTATGATAATTTCAAGCGAAAATTTGAAGAGGTGGTTTCGGCTACAATAGATCCGCGCCTGCTAACGCCCGAGATCCAGATCGATGCCGAAATAGACTTAAGCGATATTACGGCTAAATTCCACAGGATCCTCAAGCAGTTTGCCCCTTTTGGCCCCGGGAATATGTCGCCTGTATTTATGACTAAAAATTTGCGCGATACCGGCTATGCGCGTTGCGTGGGGGGTGAAGACAAGCACCTGAAAGCCCGCTTTTTTCAAAAAGGGAATGACCGAAGCTTTGACGCCATAGGTTTTGATTTGGGCAGGAAGTGTGAGCTGGTGAGTGAGGGCAAAAAAGTGAAAGCTGCCTTTTGTATAGACGAAAATGAATTTCAGGGCAATGTGACGCTGCAGTTGAGACTAAAAGATTTAGAGGTAAATTAACCCCTCTTCTGTTAATATTGTTGCTGAATTCTTACAGCCTGTATTCTTCATTTGCTGTTCAACAATTTTCCATGTACTTGATCTAAAAAAGTTTTTGATAATGAGATGTTTAGCTACTTTAGAAGAGCCATAACATAAGTAGGTTAAGTTCATGGTAGATTTGGGGCAAAAAAAGGTGGAGTCATCCACCTTTTTTTATGCGTGAAATTCAGCAAAAAAAGAAGCTGCCTTAAAAGCCCTTTTTCGAAAGTCCGGAGTTTAGGTTCTTTTAAGTTCTTAGGTCTGAAAAGAATCCGGAAGTACGCTTTAGGTTTTAAGACAGCCTGTCTTCTTAAAATCTGTGTTCGATCTTAATTATTTATGTTGTGCATATCGCTTGGACACTTCTTCCCAGTTGATCACATTGAAGAATGCTTCAATATAAGCAGGACGCTGGTTTTGATACTTCAGGTAGTATGCATGCTCCCACACATCCATTCCAAGGATTGGGTATCCGCCGCAACCAACTCCCGGCATTAAAGGGTTGTCCTGGTTTGGAGTAGAGCACACTTCCAGTTTTCCGCCTTCTTTTACACAAAGCCAGGCCCAACCAGATCCAAACTGGGTAGCACCGGCTTTAGAGAACTCATCTTTAAAAGCTTCAAACGATCCAAAGTCCCTGTCTATTGCAGAGGCCAGATCTCCCTGAGGCTTTCCACCGCCATCAGGTCCCATAATTTCCCAGAAAAGGTTGTGGTTGAAATAACCACCGCCATTGTTGCGCACAGCCTTATCTTCCATGTCGAGGTTGTTCAGAATATTCTCGATATTCTTGCCTTCCATATCTGTGCCTTTAATGGCATCATTTAATTTGCTGGTATATCCTGCGTGGTGTTTATCGTGGTGGATCTCCATTGTTTTTGCGTCAATGTGAGGCTCCAATGCGTCTACTGCATATTTTAATTTTGGTAACTCGAAAGCCATAGTTAAATCTTTTTTACATTATTAATTAGGTCAACTTCAAATTTAGAGATAAACCTTTTTAATAGGAATTATAAAATGTTATAAAATCCTTAAAGATGTGGCTTTTTAGGAAACTTAATTAGATATACCGAAAAATTATCCCATTTCTTCGGCATATTTTCTTGCTAATGAACAGCTAAGAGGAGGTCATTTTAAACAGCATTTCTTACATTAGTGGAAAAAATTTGAAGGACGCTAATATCTTCAGGATTTATGATGCTTCGGCCGGGTCTGGCAAGACCTATACCCTTGTAAAACAGTATCTTTTGCTCCTGCTTTCTTCGCCCCGCGTAGACAGTTATAAAAACATTCTTGCCATAACTTTCACCAATAAAGCTGTGGGGGAAATGAAATCGCGCATTGTTGAGAGCCTGCATGGGCTGGCAAACCCCAGCCGCAATTCAAAAGAAAATGATTTGCTCATGGCACTTTCTGAAAGTTCGGGAATGCCGGCAGAGCGTATTCAGAAGAAAAGCAGTGATATCCTGAAGCATATTATCCATAATTATGCAGCGTTTGAAGTTTCTACCATAGACGGGTTTACCCACAGGGTTTTGAGAACTTTTGCCAAAGACCTCGGGCTGCCCCTTAATTTTGAAGTTGAACTTAGAACCGACGAAGTAATTGGGGAGGCCGTAGACAGGCTCATTAGCAAAGCCGGTAAAGACAAGGCCCTCACCCGCATTTTAGTGAATTTTGTGCTCTCCAGGACCGATGATGACAAGAGCTGGGACATAGCCCGTGACCTTTTTGCCATTGGCCGTTTACTCACCCAGGAAACCAGCAGCAAATTCCTGGAGATCCTAAAGACAAAAAAACCTGAAGATTTTGAAGATCTCAAAAAGAAGATAACACAGGAACAGAAAAAACTGGAAAATGCAGTTGTTGAGACAGCGAATTATTTTTTCGGCTTGCTTGATGAAAACGATCTTGACAACGGCTGCTTCAGTGGTGGTTATTGCCCTAAGTTTTTCCTGAAGCTTCAAAAAGGGGATTTTAACGTGAACTTTTCCGCAGGCTGGCAAAGGGACCTGGCAGAAAAAGCCCTTTATCCTTCCAGACTTGATACCGCAAAAAAGCAGGTGCTCGATAAGCTTCAGCCGCAAATTATAGAGCTGTACAAGCAGGCAAAATTACTCCTCACCCGCATACAATTTCTGGAAGCGGTAGAGAAGAACCTCGTGCCGCTGTCGCTTTTAAATGCCATACAGGCACAAATTGAAGAGATAAAAGCTGAAAATTCGCTGGTGTTGATTTCAGAATTCAATGCCACCATCAGTAAGGCGGTGAAAGATCAGCCCGCGCCTTTTATCTATGAAAGGCTGGGAGACCGCTACCGGCATTATTTTGTTGATGAATTTCAGGATACCTCCCAGTTACAGTGGGAAAATTTGATCCCGCTTGTAGACAATACACTTTCTATTGAACACCCGGCCGGCGAATTTGGTTCCCTTACGCTGGTGGGAGACGCAAAACAGTCTATTTACAGGTGGCGTGGCGGTAAAGCCGAACAATTCATGGAGCTGTGCCAAAAGCGGCATCCGTTTAGCGTTGAAGAGCTCGAAATGCTGGTGTTGCCAAACAACTACCGCAGCGCGAGAACAGTAGTGGAGTTCAATAATGATTTTTTTAAGTACACTTCCGGATTTTTTCTGCATGAAACGCATAAAAACCTGTTTCTGAACAGCGGGCAGGGGGTGGTGAGCTCAAAAGAGGGTTATGTGAACATATCTTTTATTGAAGCCGAAAATGCTTCCGAAGAAATGGAGGCCTACCCCGTAAGAGTACTCGAAATTATTGAGGAAGTGCAGGAAAACGGCAGGCGGCTTTCAGATATTTGCATCCTCACCCGAACGCGACGGGAGAGCATAGCCGTTGCCAATTACCTGAGTGAACATGCCGTGCCGGTGATTTCTGCGGAAAGCCTGCTCATCAACAGGTCGCCAAAAATCAGGTTTATAACTGCCATTTTACAGTATTGCCTTGACCCGGGCGACAAGTCGCTGAAATTTGAGATCCTCGATTATCTTTTGTCTGAAAACATTGAGGTAGAAAATGACTTCCAGTTTCTGGAAGAGCATTTAAAGCCTGAAGGAGAGGAGTTTTTTAAAGCCCTGGAAAAAAACGGGATCAGTTTTTCACCCGTGGCAGCCACGGCAATGTCGGTTTATGAGGCAGTTGAATATATCATCAGGGCTTTTTCACTGGAAGCAGTTTCTGATGCTTACCTGCAGTTCTACCTCGATTTTGTGTATGAGGTTTCCAGTTCTGAAGGCGTGGGTTTTTTCAGCTTTTTGGAACAGTGGGAGCGAAAAAAAGACGAATTGAGCATAGTGGTGCCACAGGGGGAGAATGCCGTGCAAATAATGACCATTCACAAGGCAAAAGGCCTTGAATTTCCTGTGGTTATTTATCCTTTTGCCAATACCCAGATTAACGATACTGCCAGGGAACATTTTTGGATAGAACTGCCCGAAAACCTCAATAACAACGTAGAGATCGCTTACCTGCGCGCGGCCGACAAGATGAAGGAATGGGAAGGGGAAGCTCCTCAGATCTATCATGAGTTGAGTTGTAACAGTCAGCTTGACGCGCTCAACGTTTTGTATGTGGCCATGACGCGGCCCGAACAGCAGTTGTATGTCATTTCAAAGATGGACCTCGATAAAAAAGGCAATGAGAATACCAACCGCATTTCAGGTTTGTTGATCTCTTACCTGCGCTCTACAGGAAAATGGGATGATGGCCACGTATACCACTTCGGAAACCCGCATGAAATTATTTCCGAAGAAAGAAAACCGGCAAACAGCTTTGAGCAGGAAAGTTTCTTTTCTTCCCCAACCCAGGGCAATGGGATTTCCATCATCACGCGCTCGGGGCTTATGTGGAATACTAGGCAACAGCAGGCCATTGAAAAAGGTCAGCTTATCCACGATCTTTTTGCAAAAATAGATACCGAAGCAGATGTGGAGCAGGTGCTTGAAAATGGCAAAAATGACGGACTTTTTGCTTCCGAAGAAAAAGAAGAACTCAAAAGGTCTATTCTGGAAGTCACCGGCCACGGGGAGTTAAAAAAGTATTTCGCACAGGGGGTCGTGAATTTTAACGAGCGGGAAATCATTTCTGAAGACGGAGCTATTTTGAGGCCCGACAGGCTGATTTTTTCAGGTCAAAAAGTAAGCGTCATTGACTACAAAACAGGTGCGGCAGATCCAAAACATAAAGCGCAGATTTCAGAATATGCTCATATTCTGGAAAAAATGGATTTTGAGATCGAAAAGAAGATCCTGGTATATATAAACGACCAGATTGAAGTAACTTTTGTGTAAAAGAATGTAATTTTGTAAAAAACCAGTCAGTATGTACGGAAAAATGAAAGAATACCTTGAAAAGGAAATAAAAAATATCAAGGAAGAAGGGCTTTACAAAAAGGAAAGGATCATTACATCTCCACAGGGCGCAGAGATTACGCTTGAAGGTGGGAAAAAGGTCCTTAATTTTTGTGCTAACAATTACCTTGGGCTGTCTTCACATCCTGAAGTGATACAGGCGGCGAAAGACGCTATGGATTCCCATGGCTTCGGAATGTCGAGTGTAAGGTTTATATGCGGTACTCAGGATATCCATAAAGATCTGGAGCGCAAGATTGCCGATTTCTACGGAATGGATGACACCATTCTTTATGCTGCTGCATTTGACGCGAACGGCGGCGTTTTTGAGCCACTTTTGACTGCTGAAGACGCCATAATTTCTGATTCCCTCAACCACGCCTCCATTATTGATGGGGTGCGGCTGTGTAAGGCGGCACGCTACCGTTATGAAAACGGGAATATGGAAGACCTTGAAGAACAGCTTAAGGCGGCTAATGAAAAAGGGGCCCGTTTTAAAATTATCGTTACCGATGGGGTCTTTTCTATGGATGGGCTTGTGGCACCCCTTGATGAGATCTGCGACCTTGCCGACAAGTATGATGCTTTGGTGATGATAGATGAATGCCATGCAACAGGATTTATAGGCCAGGATGGGATTGGAACTCTTGAAGAAAAAGGAGTATTGGGCCGTATTGATATTATTACCGGAACCCTGGGGAAAGCCCTTGGCGGTGCGATGGGCGGTTATACCGTGGCCAAAAAAGAGATCATAGAGATCTTGCGTCAAAGGTCAAGGCCATACCTTTTCTCCAATTCACTGGCCCCGGCTATAGTGGGAGCTTCAATCAAGGTTTTTGAGATGTTGGCTAAAGACGATTCGCTTAGAAACAAGGTGAAGGAGAACACCAAATACTTTAAACAAGGTATAAAGGATGCCGGATTTGAAATTATTGACGGGAAAGCTGCTATAGTGCCGGTGATGCTTTATGATGCCAAGCTTTCGCAAAAAATGGCCGACAGGCTTCTGGAGGAAGGTATCTATGTAATTGGGTTCTTCTATCCTGTAGTGCCAAAAGGAAAAGCGCGAATAAGGGTCCAGCTATCGGCTGCCCACACCCGTGAACATTTAGATAAAGCTATTGCCGCCTTTAAAAAGGTGGGCAAAGAGCTTGACGTGATCAGGTAAATTAAAATAAAAAGCTGTTTCTTTGCGGAAGCAGCTTTTTTACTGTCTTTATAGCCTCTTCATTCTTTGAAGATTATACCTCTCAAAAAGGCCTTTTTGGAGGCGTGATCTACCTGCTGATGCAACTTAAAATTTTGTTAAAATTTTGATGTTTTCTCAAAATTATTGTGTCCAAAATCTTTTCTGACTGCCCCGAATGCCAGTGTTATTAAGAAAACTTTATTATATTGGGCTTTGTTAATAGTGAATATCGGTCTACTTTTGTTTCTGCTAACTAATTAAAATTAAACTCTGCAATATGAAACATCTAAACAGATTATTATTGGCTTCATTATGCATCCTGAGCTTTAGCACCATGCAGGCACAGGATGACAATAATCCCTGGGCTATTGGAATAGGAATAAACGCAGTGGATTTTTACCCTACAGGTGAAGACGCACCTCTAGGTGGTTATTTTGACGAATTCTTCAACACCGGAGACCACTGGAACGTACTTGCGGGTATTTCCCGAATTTCTGTTGCCCGTAACATTGGCGCAGGATTCTATTTTGAAGCAGCTGGTTCGGTTAACCAGATTGGTAAATATGGAGATGAAGGATGGGATGACCTTATGTACTACGGTCTTGATGGTACTTTTAACTACAGCTTTCGCAATGATGCCAACGCAGGTTGGTTAGATCCTATCGTGGGAGTTGGTGGGGGTTACACCTGGATAGACGAAGAAGGTTTCGCCACTCTTGATGGTACTGTGGGTTTCAACTTCTGGTTCACAGATAACCTTGCCCTTTCAATCCAGACTATCTACAAGCATGGATTTGATGACGATATGAACTCACACTTCCAGCATGCAGCAGGGATCAAATTTGCCTTTGGAGGCCAGGATACTGACGGAGATGGTATCTACGACAAAGATGACGAGTGCCCTGAAGTAGCCGGATTGGAACAGTTTAACGGGTGTCCCGATTCTGACGGTGACGGAATTCAGGATAGCATGGACGAATGTCCAAACGAAGCAGGTCTTGCACAATTTAATGGTTGCCCAGATACCGATGGTGACGGGGTAGCCGATCCTCAGGATGAATGTCCTACTGTAGCAGGTCTTGCTGCCATGAACGGATGTCCAGATGCCGACGGGGATGGAGTTAAAGACAGTGAGGATGAATGTCCTAACGAAGCAGGTCCGGCAGAGAACAATGGTTGCCCATGGGAAGATATGGACAATGACGGTGTGCTTGACAAAGATGACGAATGTCCTGAAGTAGCAGGAACTGCTGCAAACAACGGATGTCCTGAACCAACTGTAGAAGTTATCGAAGAATTGAATGAATATTCAAGAACTATTCTTTTTGATCTTGATAAAGCTACAATCAGATCTGAATCTGAAGAAACCCTTCAGGCTATCGCAGATATCATGATGGAGTATCCTAACACAGTTTTCCATATTGGAGGACATACAGACAGCACCGGTAGTGAATCTTACAACGAGAAACTATCAAGAGAAAGAGCACAGTCTGTAGAGACTTTCCTTGAAAACGCTGGTATTCCTTCTAACAGATTGACTTCTGAAGGATATGGAGAATCTCAGCCAATCGCTTCTAACAGCACTGCTAAAGGAAGACAGGAAAACAGAAGGGTAGAGATATCTTTAGATAAAGAAAAAGAGATGAGAGATAATCAGGGAGGAATGTAACCTGGCTTTCATTAAATTTATTTAGAAAACGCCCCGGTTTGACCGGGGCGTTTTTTATTTTTAAGGCATGATATCATTTATTGAACAGGTTCTTCAGGAATTATTGTCCCGAAACACTAACATCTCTGAAACCACCTTTATCCTGCCCAGTAAACGGGCAGGTGCCAGCCTGGTAAACCGGCTTTCAAAGCTTAGCTCAAAGCCTATGTTTGCTCCCAGGGTATTGAGTATAGAAGACTTTTCCGAAGAAATAGCCGGCCTTAAATCTATTGATAATATTACGGCGCTTTTTGAGTTTTACTCGGCTTACCTGGCCTGTACCCCAAAAGAACAAAGTGAAGGCTTTGAGACATTCTCTGCCTGGGCGCAAACGCTGCTGTACGATTTCAATGAAATTGACCGCTACCTCATAGATTACAAATCTTTTTTTGGTTACCTGGGCGATATCCAGGAAATGAACCACTGGTACCTTCAGGAAGAGCGCACGCCGCTTATGGAGAACTACCTGCTCTTCTGGAATAAAATTCCGGAGTATTATGAAGCCCTGCAGCAGCAACTTGAAAAAAAGCAGCTGGCTTACCAGGGAATGGTCTACAGGCGGGCTTCTGAAAAAATTTCTGAATATGCCGGCAAGCTAACAGGGCCTTTTGTGTTCATAGGTTTTAATGCGCTAAATACTGCGGAACAAAATATTCTTCAGTTCCTGCTGGAAGCGGGTAAAGCTGAAGTTTTCTGGGATATAGATGAAGTCTTTCTCAAAGATGAACAGCACGACGTATCTCTTTTTCTTCGGAATTACCTTAAAACCTGGCCGTACTTCCGGGACAATAAACCTCAATTAGTTTCCCGTTCCTACAGCGAGGCCAAGAACATCAGGATGATTGGGGTTCCCAAAAATATTGGACAGGCAAAATACGTGGGGGAGCTGTTGTCAAAATTGTCTCCCGAAGCACTAAAGGAGACCGCGGTGGTGCTTGGGGATGAAAGCTTGTTGCTGCCGGTGTTAAATTCCCTGCCGCCCAATGTAGACGAGGTGAACATCACCATGGGTTTTGCCCTGCAAAATGCCCCCATTGCGTTCCTGTTCGAGCACCTGTTGAAGGTACACAGCCTACAGGGCGACGGCACCCACTATTACAAAGATCTTATGCTGGTGCTAAGCCATCCGCTGGTACAGCAGGTAACAGGTGGTTTTTCCCGGCGTTTGCTCGAAACTATCCGCAAAGAGAACCTGGTGTACATTAAGGAAGCAGATTTGTTCAAAGCTGTTCCTGACGAATTTAAACCGCTGTTTAAGGCTTGTTTCGGAGACTGGAAGAATGACCCCCAAATCGCATTGCAAAACCTTCAGGAGCTTATTATGCTCTTTAAAAACAGGCTGGATCATGACCGCGATAAGATTACCCTTGAATTCCTCTACCAGTTGCATTTGTTGCTCAACCAGATAAACAATCTGGTTTCAGAATATCCCTACATAAATTCTGTGAAGATCCTGTTTTCTGTTTATAAGGATTTCCTGTCTTCAAAGACAGTAGATTTCCGCGGAAAACCTTTTTCAGGATTACAGCTTATGGGAATGCTGGAGTCGCGGGTGCTGGATTTCAAAAATGTCATTCTCACCTCGGTCAATGAGGGCGTGCTTCCGGCTGGGAAAAGCAGTAATTCCTTCATTCCTTTTGACCTTAAATGCGCTTACAAACTGCCTACTTACAAAGAAAAAGATGCGGTGTATACCTACCACTTCTACCATTTGTTACAGCGTGCCAGCCAGGTTCATTTGCTGTACAATACTGAAAGCGACGGACTCAATGCGGGTGAAAAAAGCCGTTTTTTACTGCAGCTTGAAATGGAAGCCCAAAAGAACCATCACATCGAGAACTTCAGCATTAGCCCTGTAGTTCCACCTGTGGCCTCACAGCTTAAGACAATACATAAATCTGCCGGGGTCATTGAAAAACTTAAAGCAAGGGCGGCAGAAGGCTTTTCGCCCTCGGCGCTCACCACTTATATCAGGAATCCGCTTGACTTTTACAGGCAGTACGTACTGGAGATCAGGGAGCGGGAAGAGGTGGAAGAGACTGTTGCCTATAACACGCTGGGAACCGTGGTCCACGATACTTTAGAGACTTTTTACAGGGAGCTGCTGGGCGAGGATGTAAGTGTTGAAAAACTGGAAAATGCCCTGGAAAAAAGCAACGCCGAAATTGAAAAGCAGTTTAGGGAACACTACACCAAAGCCCCGCTCAACAGCGGACAAAACCTGCTTATTTTTGAAGTCGCCCGCCGCTATGTGCGCAACTTTTTAAGGTCTGAAATAGATCTTTTAAAACAGGGGAATTCCCTAAAGATCCTGAAGATAGAAGAGAAACTGAAGGTGCAGATCCCTATTGAAGAGCTCGATTTTCCCGTATTTTTAAAAGGAACTGTAGATCGTGTTGATGAATTCAACGGCAGGATGCGCATCATAGATTACAAGACCGGAAAGGTTGAGCAGAATAAGGTGGAGGTTGTAGACTGGGACGAGATTAGTTTAGATTACGACAAGTACAGCAAACCGTTCCAGATCCTCACTTATGCGCTCATGATGCATGTAGATTCGGCACTGCCACAAGACCTGGAGGCCGGGATCATTTCCTTCAAAAACCTGAAAGTCGGGTTCCTGCAGTTCTGCAAAAAGGACAAAAAAGGATATGGCGCCAAAAAAGACACTAACATAACTTCGGAGACTCTGGATGAATTTAAAATTCAGCTTAAAAACCTTATTTTAGAGATTTGTGATCCCGAAGTTCCCTTCGTGGAAAAAGAAATAAAACAAAATTCATGGTAGTAAAAGAGCAGAAGAATATAAGCCTTCCGGGCCTTCACGGGCGGCCAATCCCAACCGATGTATTTTCTTCGGAAGAAGAAGGGCGCAAACCGGTAGTCTTGTTCTGTCACGGTTATAAAGGCTTCAAAGACTGGGGCGCCTGGAATTTGATGGCAGCCGAATTCGCCCGAAACGGGTTCCTCTTTGTGAAATTCAACTTTGCCTTCAACGGCGGCACCCTTGAAAACCCTATAGATTTTCCCGATCTTGATGCGTTTGGGGAGAATACTTATACCAAAGAACTCGATGATCTAAAAGTCTTAATTGACTGGATAAGCAGCGAAAATTTCCCGTTTGCCAACCAGGCCGACCTTTCCCGTCTCACTTTAATGGGGCACTCCCGGGGCGGAGGTATTGCGGTGGTTAAAGCTGCGGAAGATACCCGTATCCAAAAGCTCATTTCACTTGCGGCAGTAAGTGATTTTGAAGACAGGTTCCCCAAAGGCGAAGAACTGGAGGCCTGGAGGCAAAAAGGAATCTCTTATATAGAAAATTCCCGCACCAAGCAGAAAATGCCGCACCTGTTCGATTTTTATGAAGACTTCAAGCAAAATGAAGAGCGGCTGAATATTGCCAGATCGGCTCAAAAATTAGATATTCCTTTTCTAATTGTTCACGGCACCAATGATCCTACGGTGGCTGTAGATAATGCGCATCAACTGCATGAATGGGCTTCAAAATCAGATTTGTTTCTGCTTGAAGGCAGCGATCATGTCTTTGAAGCTTCGCATCCGTGGGAGCGGGAAGATTTGCCGCCAGCCATGAAGAAGATCATAGAAAAAGCAACCGGGTTCATTAAAAAATAAGCTTCCAAAAATGGCATTTTTGGGAAGTATTTCGACAGCTTTTTAGTGATCGTTTTTGAGATTTAACAGCAGACCTCCCAGGTTTCAAAAATCTGGAAGGCCTTTATACGTAAGCAGTTAAAAATACCCGGAAACAAAAAAACCACCGCAAAACGGTGGTTTTTTGTGGAGAATATCGGAGTCGAACCGATGACCTTTTGGCTGCCAGCCAAACGCTCTAGCCAGCTGAGCTAATCCCCCATTGATGAGGGCAAATTTATAAAATATATTCCAATGTTTAAAGCCTTTATTTCTTTCTATAAAATTATTTTTGTCAAAAAGCCTTTTTTAGATGATCAAACCCGCCAAAATAGAAGATCTCCCAAAGATAAAGAACCTTACTGAAGCCTGTGCCCTGGCCATGCAGAAAAGAGGGATCCTGCAATGGAATGAATTCTACCCTTCTTTAGAAAGGCTCAAAAATGACATTTTACAGGGGGAAATGTACCTGCTTGAAGAGGAAGGAAATATTGAGGGGATCATTGTTTTAACGCCGGCCATAGATGAAGAATACATTCCTGTAGAATGGCTTACGCCAAACGGGAACAACCTTTACGTGCACCGCCTGGCAACGAAGCCCGAAAAGTGGGGCAGCGGGCATGGGCGTAGGCTTATGGATTTTGCTGAAGATTTTGCCAAAAAACAGCATTGCGTTTCAGTAAGGCTGGATACCTTCAGTGAAAATAAACGCAACCAAAAATTCTATGAAGCCCGGGGCTACAAAAGGCTGGGGAACATTTATTTTCCGAAGCAAAGCGAATCCCCTTTCTACTGCTATGAAAAGATACTGGGCTCATGGCGGTAGTGAACTTTAAAAATATCAATAGGCTGGCTATTCCGGCAATCATCGCGGGAATAGCTGAACCGCTCATCTCCCTGACCGATATTGCCATTATTGGGAATGTGGACAAAGACCCGGTTGAGGCTCTCGCGGCAGCAGGAATTGTAGGTTCATTTCTTTCGGCCATCATCTGGATCGTGGCGCAGACCAAAACTGCTATTTCGGCTTTGGTGTCACAGCATTTTGGCGCCCGCCGCATTCACGCGGTAAAAACCCTGGTACCGCAGGCTATCTTCTTCAATTTTTTGCTCAGCCTGTTGATCTATGCCGTGACGGCATATTTTGCCGCGGCCATCTTTAGTGCCTATAATGCCGAAGGAAAGGTGCTCAACTACGCTGCCGATTACTATCAGATCCGCGCTATGGGCTACCCGCTTACCCTGGTGACTTTCGCCCTTTTCGGGGTTTTTAGGGGGCTTCAAAATACCTTATGGGCCATGAAGTGCAGCCTCACGGGGGCGCTTGTAAATGTGGGGCTTGATTTTGCGCTCGTCTACGGAATTAAAGGCTGGATTCCTGCCATGCACCTCACAGGCGCCGCTTATGCCAGTGTGATCGCGCAATTGATCATGCTAGTCATGGCACTGTATTTTTTCTTTAAAAAAACGCCATTCCACCAGGGCCTAAGCCGCACCATAAATCCGCAGATGAAAGCCCTGCTTTTAATGAGCGGAAACCTTTTTGTGCGTACCGCCGCCCTGAATTTCGCCATTTACCTGGCAAACGCCTATGCGACAGATTACGGCAAGAATTATATTGCTGCGCAGAGTATCCTCATGAACATCTGGCTCTTTTTCAGCTTCTTTATTGATGGCTATGCAAATGCCGGAAATGCCATGGGCGGCCGGCTCCTGGGGGCAAGGGATTACAATGGCTTATGGCAGTTGAGCAAAAAGATCAGCAAATATTCTGTGATCATCGCTGTTTTTTTAATCGGGATTTGTGCGCTGTTCTATGAAGAAATAGGCTTGATCTTCAGTAAAGAAGCGCCGGTGCTGCTGCTGTTCACTTCGGTTTTCTGGATGGTGCTGTTCATGCAACCCATTAATGCCATCGCTTTTATGTTCGACGGGATCTTTAAAGGGCTGGGGGAAGCAAAATATCTTCGGAATGTGTTGCTGGCGGCCACCTTTCTCGGGTTCACCCCGGCATTGCTCCTCGGCGATTACTTCGGATTAAAACTCCACGCCATCTGGATCGCCTTCTTTGTATGGATGCTCATTAGAAGCAGTGCACTGGTGATAAAATTCCGCAGGAAATATCTGTACAAAGAAACCTAGAAGTACATGACTGAAAATAAAAAATGTAACTTTACGGGAAAGACTAAAAAAATGACCACGAACAGGGAGAATGGAAGTTTGTACACCAAGATTGTAAACGGGGTTGCTGCTCTTGAATTTGGGCACCCGGCAAGTAACTCTTTTCCCGGAGTGTTGTTAGAACGGCTTGAAAAGGAACTGCATAAACTGTCAGATGACGATGAGGTAAAGATCATTATTTTAAGAGCTGAAGGAGACAGGGCATTTTGTGCCGGGGCATCATTTGATGAGCTCTTGGCGGTAGAGAATATGCAGCAGGGGAAAGTGTTTTTTTCGGGATTTGCCAATGTGATCAATGCCATGCGCAGCTGTAAAAAGCTGATTATTGGCCGCATTCACGGAAAAACCGTGGGCGGCGGGGTAGGCCTGGCAGCAGCCTGCGATTATTGTTTTGCGACCGAACAGGCCGCTATAAAATTATCTGAACTAAGTATAGGAATAGGGCCTTTTGTCATTGCCCCGGCAATTGAGCGAAAAATGGGCGTAGCCGCCCTTGCCGAACTTAGCCTTGCGGCACACGAGTGGAAAAATGCTTATTGGGCAAAGGAGAAAGGCCTTTATGCCCGGGTTTTTGAAAACACAGCTGATATGGATAAGGAACTGGGTTTCTTTTCGGAGAAACTGGCTTCTTATAATCCTGATGCCCTTCTGGAAATGAAACAGGTGCTGTGGGAAGGGACCAAAAACTGGGATTCATTGCTTCAGGAACGTGCGGCAATTTCGGGAGAATTGGTCCTTTCGGAATTTACCAGGAATGCTTTATCAAAATTCAGGAAATAATATGGAGGTATTGCGAATTGTACTCTTTCAGGAGATAGAGAAGACCAAAGCTTTCCAGGTAGGCTATGAAATAGGTTATTTTGTAGGTTCTAATTTTTGGGAAGTAGTGACCGCAGCCGTGGTGATCTTGGCAGTAATTCTTTACCTTGCTTTCTTCAGAAAGAAAAAAAGCATCGGCTAAAAATGTCATTTTTGACACCTAAAACACGAGCAGTATGAGTTTTCAACAAGAGCATTTACCCAAAGATCAACCCGCCAGTGAAAGGGAGGGTTACGGATTTTCTTTAGAGCATTTCCTCGAAGACCAATGGATGTACCTGGTGGGCATCCTTATCGTATTGGGCATATTTTTCTACGCGAGGTACGCCTGGCGCAAAAGAAATGAACGCTAATGCAGGAAGATCTCCCCGTAAATGAAGAAACCTTTGACCTGCTCAGGTTTTTGAGCGGTTACGGCTGGTGGCTTATCATTGCCCTGCTGCTTGTGGCAGTGGTTTTATATAAAAAATTCAGGAAGTAGTTTTAGCGGGTCTTCAGCCAGCCCGTAATGCTGAGGCGTTCGGTTTTTACCGGTTTTACTTCGTGCTCCAGGATCTGGCTTTCAAAAATGACCATTCTGCCGGGAAAGGGATAAATGCTTTTGGAAATCTCCATTCCGTCCTCTTCGGTATAGATCACCAGTTCGCCGCCATATTCCGGTTGCCAGTCCTGCTCATTGAGGTAGCACACCATAGAGAGCTTGCGCCTGTCGTCATTCTGAAAAGTATCCAGGTGCCTTTTGTAGAAGGTGCCTTCGGGATATAAGGCGTAGTGGAATTCTTTGTGAAGAATACCCATATAACAGGTGCGGTTAAGGTAATCTACAAAATCTTTGATCTTCCTAAAAAAGGCTTTTTCGGCCTGCGCTGCTTCAGCTTCATTTAACCACAAAATAAAATCCCCGCGAATAGATTTTGCAATGATCTCATTGGTACGGTTTCCTATGGCAGCTTTTTTGAAGTTGTCTTCTTCATATTTGTGCAGTAAGGAATCGCGCAGCTCCAAAACTTCTTCGGGGCTGAAGAAATCTTCAACAATAGAGTAGTGCTGCTCTGAAAGATCTGAAATGATCTTTTCGTAAACCGGGTTTTCTATAATCTCCAATGTCATTTTTTTAGGCGTGCAAATGTACGCCTGAATTTGTCAATTTTTGAACAGTCTCCAAAGCAAAGATTTATAATTTTTTGGTCTTAATAGTTAAATTTCGGCTGGCCAAGCTCTATCTTTGCACAAAACCTGAGTATGGCAACAATTCGCATCACCAAGCAATTTTCTTTTGAGACAGGCCACGCGCTTTTTGGCTATGACGGCAAGTGCAAAAATGTGCACGGGCATAGCTATAAACTGGGGGTAACGGTTCAGGGAGAGCCCATAGAAGATGAAGATAATGTGAAGCTGGGAATGGTCATTGATTTTGGTGACCTCAAGAAAATAGTGAAGCAGGAGATTGTTGATAAGTTTGACCACGCCACTGTTTTTAACAAGAACACGCCCCACATTGAGCTGGCTGAAGAGCTGCAAAAGAGAGGCCACAACATTATTCTTGTGGAATACCAGCCCACCAGCGAGAATATGATCCAGGATTTTGCTGAAAGAATAAAGCGCCGCCTGCCAGGGCATATCAAACTTTTCTCCCTGAAGTTACAGGAGACCGAGACTTCTTATGCCGAATGGTTTGCTTCAGATAACCCTTAGGGCTTTTCGTTTTTCATCCCCGAATATCCGAAGATAAAATTATTGGCCCGCCCCAGTTCTTCTGGTAAGATCACATGGCCGGCATCGGGGAAAATTTGCAGCTCTACCTGTGCGTTTTTATTTCTTAGAATATCTGCGGTTTGCTGCACCCTTTCGGCAGGTACATGCGCATCGGGGTCACTGGTGCCCAGGTAGACCGGCGTGCCTTCAAAATTGGTAAGGTAATTCCCGGTGTTGATGTCTTTGCCTATAAGTCCGCCAATTATCCCAATGACGCCGCCATACCTTTTGGCATTTCGTGTTACATACTCAAGGGTGAGGCAGGCGCCCTGTGAAAATCCGAAGAAATAAATATCTTCTGAAGCTATTCCTTCCTCGTTTAGCTCCCGTTCCAAGAGCTGCAGCATCTCTATGGCCGAATCGAGCCAGGGCTGATTTTGTTGTACCGGGGCCATAAAAGAAAGCGGATACCAGCTGTTGTTATAAGCTTGCGGGGCCACCAGCGCAAAGTCTTCTATTTTAAGATGATCGGCCACCGCCAGGATGTCTTCGGCAAACCCGCCCCGGCCATGAACCATGATGAGTGCCTTTTTTGCATCTTTTAGAGGAGTTCCGTTATACTTAAAATCTTTTTGATGTAACATGTTTAAAATTTTGAAGGGTTTAGGTTTACCGGTTTTACGGCTTTTTCTATGAGTTCCCGGCGCGATTCATATTGCGGCGGAAGTTTAAGCTCCTGCCCCAGCTTGTCATGTGCTTCATCTATGGCAAAACCGGGTTCGGCTGTAGCCACTTCAAATAGTACGCCGCCGGGCTCCCTGAAATAAATGGATTCAAAATATTGTCGATCTAACACCGGCGTGGGATTATAACCCGAACTGGCCAGCTTCTCCCTAACTTTTAACTGACTTTCTTTATTTGCCGTTGAAAAGGCCAGGTGGTGTACCGTGCCGCCGCCGCCAAGACCCCTCAGCGCATCGGGCCGGCACAGAATGTCTACGTAATTTCCCGGTGCGTTTGTAGCCGCAAAGCGAAAGCGGTTGCCTTTTTCGGCAATTAATTTGTGGTCAAGGCCTTCCTGCAGCAAACCTGCCGTGCGTTCGTAGCCTTCCTGCCATATTTCTACACTGTAAAATCCGCGGATGGAATGCTCCAGCGGAATTTGCCCGTAAGTAAACCCCGGCCGCTGGTCGCGTTCATTAAAGACCAGTTCGAGCCCCAGGCCGTCGGGATCTTCAAAATAAATCACCGCTTCGCCGTCAAACCTGTCTTGTGCAGGTTTAAAATTAATATTGAATTTCTTCAGGCGCTCTTCCCAAAAAAGAAGGGAATTTGCAGGCACCGAAAAGGTGGTGACGTTGAGCATGCCTTTTCCATGGCGGCCTCTCTGGATTCCTTCATAAGGAAAGAAGGTCATAATAGATCCCGGTTTGCCCTGCTCATCGCCGTAATAAAAGTGGTAAACATCGGGCGCGTCAAAATTTACTGTTTTCTTGACCATGCGCAGGCCCAAGATTCCTGTGTAAAAATCGAGGTTCTTTTGGGGTTCGCCCGCAAGTGCAGTGACATGATGTATTCCGGTAATCAACTGGTCCATATTATCTGTTTCTTTTAAAGATACCTTTATTTCCTAAAATGCCCAAGCAGAGCATGGGGGGATGGCATTTTTTCTGAAGATTTTAACTTCGGAAATTTTAAAACTATCTTTACCGGCAAATCTTTAGCATGCAGATACCCGAGGGGAAGAAGATCTATTTTGCCAGTGACAACCACCTGGGAGCACCAACGGCCGAAGAAAGCCGCCCGCGTGAAGAGAGGTTCGTGGCCTGGCTGGAGCACGTAAGCAAAGATGCTGCGGCAATATTTCTCCTGGGAGATTTGTTCGATTTCTGGTTTGAGTACAAACACGTGGTTCCAAAAGGTTTTGTTCGAACTTTGGGAAAACTCGCCCAGTTGAGGGACAGGGGTATTCCCGTTTACTTTCTTGTAGGCAACCACGATTTGTGGATGGATGATTATTTTGAAAAAGAACTCGATATTCCGGTATATAGAAAGCCTAAGGAGTTTGTTTTCAATGACAGGAAGTTCCTTATTGGCCACGGCGACGGGCTGGGGCCGGGAGACAAAGGCTACAAGCGCATGAAAAAGGTGTTTACCAACCCGCTTTCCAAATGGCTGTACAGGTGGCTGCACCCAGATTTGGGCGTGCCTTTGGCCCAGTATTTTTCGGTGAAGAACAAGGCCATCTCGGGAGAAGAGGATGTGAAGTTCCTGGGAGAAGAGAAAGAATGGCTCATCCAGTACTGCCGCCGAAAGCTGGAAACACAACATTACGATTACTTTATTTTTGGACACCGCCATTTGCCGCTAGACATAAAGCTTCAGGAGCACTCAACCTACATGAACCTGGGTGACTGGATCAATTTCTACACTTACGGCGTCTTTGACGGCCAAGAACTTCAGCTTAAAGAGTGGTAACGCTTAAGAGCCAGGAAACAGGAGCCAAGATTTTTGGTAAAAGCAGGGAAAAAAACTTTAGGGAGCTGCAGAAAAACTTTTTCCGGCGCATTCAGCCATTTTAAAAAGAGTTCGCGGTTTTTAACTTTTTGCCTCGACTCCTGCCTTTCGTAGCACATAATAATTTCGTCTTTTAGGCGGTCAAAAATGCCATTTTTGACAGCTGTTTTTCCGCAGTGGTAAAACTGAAAAACCTGCAATCGTTTTCGAGGCTAAAATGTTGATTTCTTTCAATATGCAAATGATATTTGTCATGCTACAGGGCTTTTTATAGAGGTATCTTTAGGTGATATAAATCAGGAAATATGTCCAGCAGTTTCCGCAATTTTTAAAGCCATGAAAAATATCCTAATCCCCTTCGATTTTTCTGAAGTATCTAAAAATGCTTTAGATTATGCTGTGAAATTTGCAGATAAGGATCCCTTAATTAATTTATTCCTACTGAACATTACTGAAGAAGGCGCTGATGTTAATGCTGTACGTGAAGATTTCAAAAAAGTCATTAAAAAATACAAAAAACCGCTTTCTCCTGAGATCTATACACTGGTACAAACGGGAGAGCTGGTCTCTTCTATAATTCAGCTTCAAAAAGAGCTAAAAGTAGACATCATTATGATGGGAACCAGAGGTGCCAATCTCGAAGAAGAGAATGTGGCCACCACTACATCCCGTCTTGTTCATGAAGCCGACCTTCCGGTACTGGTGATCCCGGAAAAATATAAAAAGTTCAGGCTTGAGAGTATTATCCTTTCTTTAGGCAACGAAAAGATAGCCGACAGGTCCCCTTTATATGTATTGCTCGATGTTTCCCGCAAACACAAGGCGCAGGTGCATGTTTTGACCATTCAGCAACATGAAATGGCCATGGGCTACACCGAAGATGACGAGAGCAACGAAACCACCCTCAATTATTTTCTTGAAATGTTCTATTCTCACCACACCTTCCACGAAAGTGAAGACATTGAGCAGGGAATTTTGAACTATATCAAGAAGAACGACATGGATATGCTTGCCATTATGCCAAAAACCCACTTACCGGGGGAAGAAGCATCTCCGGGCCGTCTCACAAGACTGCTCACTTTACATTCTAATGTTCCTTTACTGGTGCTCGATTAGGCAATGCTGGAATGCCATTTTACGCTCCTGAATAGAACTTAAATTTTTATTGCCGCCATATAACATGGCAACATTTATAACCACTCAATATTTAGATCATGAAAAATGTTTTAGAAAGACCTCAAGCCACAAACCTCGATAAATACGGGTTGAAAAACTGTAGAGTTAACTGGAACCTTCCCGGCGAAGAACTTCAGGAAATCACAGTACGAAAAGGAATGGGTACTGAGACTGAAAACGGCACCCTTAGTGTCAATACAGGTACTTTTACAGGCAGATCTCCACAAGACCGCTTCCTGGTAAAAGACGATTACACCAAAGACAAAGTGTGGTGGGGAAATATCAATAAGCCTTTATCTTCAGAAAACTTTGGTTTACTCTACGATAAAGTGACCAAATACCTCTCTGGCAAAGAAGTATACGTACATGACGGTTATGTGTGTTCACATCCCGACTACAGAATGAACGTGCGCACCATTGCCGAGTACCCATGGTCTGCCTTTTTTGTAAAAAATATGTTTTTACGCCTTAGCGAAGAAGAACTTCAGGATTTTACTGAAGAATGGCTGGTAGTTTGTGCACCGGGTTATGTTGAAACCGAACCTGCCAAATACGGCCTGCGCCAGGGGAACTTCAGTATTCTTGACTTTACCCGAAAAATTGCACTGGTAGGAGGTTCTGCCTATACAGGGGAAATGAAAAAAGGTATTTTCTCTGCCCTTAACCTCATTCTTCCCATAGAAAAAGATGTATTGCCCATGCACTGTTCTGCCAACGTGGGTAAAGAGGGAGATACTTCCATTTTCTTCGGACTTTCAGGAACAGGAAAAACCACACTTTCTGCCGATCCCGATCGTAAACTCATTGGAGATGATGAGCACGGCTGGACTTCAGAAGATGTGATCTTCAACTTTGAAGGCGGTTGTTACGCCAAAGTAATTGGCCTTACCGAAGAATCTGAACCAGATATCTACCGCGCGATAAAACCGGGAGCTTTACTTGAAAACGTGATCTTCAAAAAAGGCACTAAAGAAGTAGACTTTTTTGATGCCAGCATCACTCAGAATACCAGGGTGAGTTACCCCATAGATCACATTGCCGATATACAGTCACCATCTTACGCCAAAAACCCAAAGAATATTTTCTTCCTTACCTGTGATGCGTTTGGGGTACTGCCTCCGGTTTCAAAATTAACCCCGGGGCAGGCAGCATACCACTTCATTTCGGGGTATACAGCAAAAGTAGCCGGAACAGAAGCCGGAATTACTGAACCTGTACCTTCATTCTCAGCCTGTTTTGGTGCGCCTTTCATGCCGTTGCACCCAACTGTTTATGCTGAAATGTTAAGCACCAAGATGAAAGAAGCCGGGGTGAACGTCTGGCTTGTGAATACAGGATGGAGCGGTGGCCCATTTGGAGTAGGATCAAGGATCAAACTGAAATATACCCGTGCCATGATCACTTCTATCCTTAAAGGTGAACTTGAAAACGTAGAATTTGAAATGCACCCAATATTTGGTCTTTATATGCCGAAATATTGTCCTAATGTGCCTATCGAAATGCTGAACCCAATCAATACCTGGCTGCAAAAAGGAGCCTATATTCAAAAGTCGATCCAGCTGGCACATTCTTTCCACCTCAACTTTGAGAAATTCTCTGCTGAGGCGTCTGAACAGATTATCAATGGAGGTCCGCTAATTGACGAGCACCACCACATGGAAGCAGAATTTTAACCAGAGCTTTTCTAACCACGAAAAGGCCGTCTTAGATTGTCAAGACGGCCTTTTTAATTGCAAAAACTTTGACCAAAAATAAGGGAGCCGTAAAGGCTCCCTTGCTTGTTAAAAATGAAATATGACTTCTACTTTTTTGCCAGTCTAGATCTGTTGTACTCGTAGTTCATCCTGGCTATATTGAGAACAGAAATACCTTCGGGGCATTCTACCTCACAGGCTTCGGTATTGGTGCAGTGGCCAAAACCTTCTTCTTCCATCTGGTTCACCATGCTCACCACCCTGGTTGAGGTCTCCTTATCTCCCTGCGGCAGTTGCGCCAGGTGAGAGATCTTGGCACTGGTAAAGAGGGCAGCACTCGAATTTTTGCAACTGGCCACACAGGCACCGCAGCCAATACAGGCAGCGGCATCAAAAGCAGATTCTGCTTCTTCAAAAGTTACGGGGATAGAATTTGCTTCGGGCGCCTGGCCGGTATCTACCGAAACATATCCGCCGGCAGCAATGATATGGTCCAGCGCCGATCTGTTCACTTTAAGGTCTCTCACCACAGGGAAAGCCGAAGCTTTGAACGGCTCTACATAAATAGTGTCCCCGTCATTGAAGGACCTCATGTGTAACTGGCAGGTGGTGGTGTTCTTTAAGGGGCCGTGGGCAATACCATTGATCATCACCCCGCATTGCCCGCAGATGCCCTCGCGGCAATCATGGTCAAATTCTACCGGTAACTCCCCCTGTTTTATTAATTTTATATTGAGGGTATCCAGCATTTCGAGGAATGACATATCCCGGCTTACATCGTCCAGGTGATATTCTTTAAATTCTCCTTTGCTCTGGCAGTCACGTTGACGCCATATATTTAATTTGATCTTCATAACTTTCTATTTATAACTTCTCACCGTTGGTTTTACGGTATCAAAGACCAGGGGTTCAGGGTTTAAAATGGGTTGAGATGCGTTGCCGGTCCATTCCCAGGCTGCCGAATAGCAGAAATTCTCATCATCTCTTCTGGCTTCGCCGTCTTCAGTCTGAAATTCGGCCCTAAAATGGGCACCGCAAGATTCTTCCCGGTGCAGGGCATCAATACACATAAGCTCTGCCAGCTCCATATAATCTGAAACCCGGCCTGCTTTTTCAAGCTCGCTGTTCACTTCTTCGGCACTTCCGGGCACCAGGAGGTTGGTCTTGTATTCCTCCCTTAATTTCCTGATGTTCTCTATGGCCTTTTCCAAACCTTCTTTGGTGCGAAGAAGGCCGCATTTGTCATAGAGTTCTTTTCCGAGCTCTTTATGGAATTCTTCCGCAGTTTTTTTGCCCTTGCAGTTCAAGAAAGCCTGCATTTGCTCTTTAACCAGCTTTTCACTTTGCTCAAAAGCAGAGTGGTTCACCTCTATCTTCGGAATTTTTATTTGATCGGCTAAATAATTCTGAAGGGTATAGGGCAGAATGAAATAGCCGTCTACACAGGCCTGTAACAGGGAGTTTGCTCCCAGCCTGTTGGCACCATGATCTGAAAAATTAGCTTCTCCAATGGCAAAAAGTCCGGGTACCGAGGTCATGAGTTCATAATCTACCCACAACCCACCCATTGAAAAATGGGCAGCAGGGGAGATCTTCATAGGTTCCTTATAAGCATCAATTCCCGTGATCTTTTTATACATGGTGAACAGGTTGCCATAGCGTTCGGCGATCACGTCTTTTCCGTATTCTTTAATAGCTCTGGAAAAGTCGAGGTAAACGGCATTTTTGAGAGGTCCAACGCCTTTGCCCAGGTCTATTTGTTCTTTGGCAGCTCTCGAAGATATGTCTCTTGGCGCCAGGTTTCCAAAGGAAGGATATTTTCTTTCAAGATAGTAATCGCGTTCTTCTTCGGGAATATCTCCGGGGGCGCGGGTTTCATTTTTATCTTTTGGAACCCAGATGCGGCCGTCATTCCGAAGGGATTCGCTCATCAGCGTTAATTTAGACTGATGCTCGCCACTTTGGGGAAGGCTGGTGGGGTGAATCTGGGTCCAGCTGGGATTGGCCATGTAGGCACCTTTTTTGTGCGCGCGCCAAATAGCCGAAGCATTACAGCCCATGGCCAAGGTAGAGAGGTAGTAGATCTTGCCAAAGCCGCCCGTTGCCAGCACCACAGTATGTGCGCCATGGCGTTCAATCTCGCCGGTGTCCAGGTTTCGTGCGATAATTCCGCGGGCCCTGCCTTCAATGATCACCACATCGAGCATTTCGTGGCGGGCATAAAGCTTTACCTTCCCGGCATGTTGCTGTCTCAAGAGGGCCTGATAAGATCCCAGGAGGAGCTGTTGTCCCGTTTGTCCACGGGCATAAAAGGTTCGGGATACCTGCACGCCACCAAAAGAGCGGTTTCTAAGATAGCCGCCGTATTCCCGGCCAAAAGGTACTCCCTGGGCCACAGCCTGGTCTATGAGATTCGCAGAACATTCGGCCAGGCGGTAGGTGTTGGCCTCACGTGAGCGGAAGTCGCCTCCTTTTAAGGTATCATAAAACATACGGTAAACGCTGTCTCCGTCATTCTTATAATTTTTTGCGGCATTCACCCCGCCCTGTGCGGCAACAGAGTGTGCCCTTCTTGGGGAATCCTGGAAGCAGAAGCTTTTTACATTGTATCCCATTTCGGCCAGAGATGCGGCCGCAGAAGCACCTGCCAGCCCGGTGCCTACTACAATTACGTCCAGTTTTTTACGATTGTTAGGGCTTACAAGACGGGCTTTTGCTTTATAGTTGTTCCATTTTTCGGCTAAAGGGCCTTCAGGAATTGGGGCTTTTAAGGTCTTGCTCATGATTGTAAATTAAAATAGAGGAATAGTGGTATAATGATGTATCCTATGGTAATAATAATGGCAAAGGATTTTCCCACTACTTTTATGATTCGGTTATAAACGGGGTGGTAAATTCCCATTGTTCTGTGTGCACTAAAGACCCCGTGTAAAAGGTGGTAACCCAAAGCCAGTATGGCCAAAATGTACAGCACAACATACCAGAGTTGCTCAAAAGCAACCACCACAATGGTGTAGAGGTCTTTGTTCCCGTTCATGTCTACCGGAAGTTCCCCAAATTTATACTGGTACCAGAAATCTTTAAAGTGAATCACCAGGAACACAAATATGATGACGCCAAGGGCCATCATATTTCGGGAATACCAGGTGCTTCCCCTGCCCCGGCGGTCATACGAATAGGAGCTGCCATTGGCTTTTTTTCTTTTAAAGGAAAGGTAGATGGCATCTATGCTGTGCAGCAGGATACACAGGTACAAAACGTAAGACACAAGTTTTATAACTATGTTGCCGCCCAGTAAATGGCTGTAGGAGTTGTACTGAAGCTGTGCTTCTTCGGCGGGCAACAGTAACTGTAGATTACCCAGGAGATGAATGATCAAAAAGAATGACAGGAACAATCCTGTTATTGCCATCAGGTTTTTCCGGGTAATGGAGTTTTTTATGAATATCATTATGAAGTGAAATTTCGGTCAGTAAAAAAAAAGAAAGGGAGCAAACTGCTTCAGGGTTTCGCCTGAAGCAGCAGGCTCTTTTCTCAGTTTCCAATCTTTTAAAGATCAGAATAATCAATATGCCATCTCAAAAAAGGCTTTTTCAAGCTCCTCTCTGTGGTCGGGATGGGCTATAGAAATAAGTGCTTTGGCGCGTTCTTTAAGGTTTTTTCCGAAGAGGTTAACCACGCCATATTCGGTAGCCACATAATGTACGTGCGCCCTGGTGGTGGTCACCCCGGCACCTACCTTTAGGGATGGAACTATCTTGGAAATCCCTTTGTTGGTCACAGAAGGCATTGCAAAAATGGCTTTTCCGCCTTCCGACAAAGAAGCACCGCGGATAAAATCCATCTGGCCGCCTACCCCCGAAAAATGGTATTTTCCAATGGTGTCTGCACAAATCTGCCCGGTAAGGTCAATCTCTATGGCCGAGTTGATGGCGGTTACTTTAGGATTCTGGCGAATAATTGCTGAATCGTTGGTATAAGCAGCTTCCTTAAAATGCACTACCGGGTTGTCGTCAATAAAGTCGTACAAATTCTGACTTCCGGCTGAAAAACAGGTCACGATCTTTCCGGTCTTGATCTTTTTTTCTTCACCGGTAATGATTCCTTTTTCAATGAGCGGTAAAACCCCGTCTGAAAATAATTCGGTATGAATTCCGAGGCGTTTGTGGTTCATCAGTTTCGAAAGCACCACGTTCGGAATTCCGCCTATGCCCATTTGCAGCGTAGCACCATCATCTACAAGCCCGGCCACGTATTCACCAACTTTTTGCTCAATAGCCGAAGGAGCGGTGATATCGTGAATATGTATAGGCTGGTCTACTTCAATGGCCGCATGTATCTGGCTTACGTGAATGATACCATCTCCATGAGTGCGCGGCACCCGCGGATTCACCTGCGCGATCACCTTCTTTGCAGTCTGTACTGCAGGTAAAGCGATGTCTACAGACACCCCCAGGGAGCAATAGCCATGCTCATCTGGCGGGGAGACCTGTACAAAAGCAACATCAAGCGGAAGAATATTTCTTCGGAAGAGCAGGTGGATCTCACTCAGGAAGATAGGGATGTAAGCACCTATACTTGAATTCACTGCCTGTCTTACATTTCCCGCCACAAAGCAGCTGTTGGTCCTGAAAGATTCGTTGTAAGGAGGCTGCGTGTAAGGTGCAGGCCCTTCGGTATGGATGTGAATAAACTCCACATCCTTTAATTCACTGTAGCGTTCAGTAAGGGTCTCTATGAGTTTATTTGGGGTCATTGCGGCACCGTGCAAAAAGACCCTGTCTCCCGATTTTACGTGAGATACTGCTTCCTGCGGCGAAACTATGTTAAGAGAATTTCTCATAATGCTGAATTTTAAAATTTGTAAATAATCCTGAAGCTTTATTCATCAATCAAGATCTCTAGCAGTTGAATGGCCGCTTCACTAATCTTTGTTCCGGGGCCAAAAACGGCTACGGCACCTGCGTCAAATAGGAACTGGTAGTCCTGTGACGGGATCACCCCGCCCACAATTACCATTATATCTTCCCTGCCGTGTTTTTTGAGTTCCTCAATCACCTGTGGCACCAGTGTTTTGTGCCCTGCAGCCAGAGAAGAAACTCCCAAAATGTGCACGTCGTTTTCCACGGCTTGCTTTGCAGCTTCTGCCGGGGTTTGGAAAAGTGGCCCTATATCCACGTCAAAACCAACATCGGCATAACCTGTAGATACTACTTTGGCACCACGGTCATGCCCGTCCTGTCCCATTTTTGCCACCATGATCCTGGGGCGACGGCCTTCCTGTTCAGCAAACCTGTCGGCCATTTCTCTCGCCTTTTTAAAGGAAGCATCGTCTTTGATCTCTTTTGAATACACTCCGCTAAATGATTTTATCTGTGCTTTGTACCTGCCGTAAACTTCTTCCAAAGCATCGCTTATCTCCCCAAGGCTTGCGCGCTTACGGGCGGCATCTACAGCCAGCGCCAGGAGGTTTTCCTGCCCCGATCTTGCTGCTTCGGTGAGTTTTTGAAGCGCCTGTTTTACTGCTTCATTGTTCCTGTCGGCTTTCAGCTGATTAAGCCGCTCAATTTGCTGCCTTCTCACCGACTGGTTATCTACCTCCAGGGTCACGATGGGGTCTTCTTTTTCCCTGCGGTATTTGTTTACCCCTACAATTATATCCTGGCCGCTGTCAATCCTTGCCTGCTTAATGGCTGCGGCTTCTTCTATTCTTAGCTTTGGAATTCCGGCCTCGATGGCTTTGGTCATACCGCCCAGCTCTTCCACTTCCTGGATAAGCTCCCAGGCCTTATGGGCGATCTTGTCTGTGAGTTCTTCCACATAATAACTACCAGCCCATGGGTCTACAGTCCGCGTGATCTGGGTTTCCTGCTGCAGGTGCAGCTGGGTGTTCCTGGCAATCCTGGCAGAGAAATCTGTGGGCAGGGCGATAGCCTCATCAAGGGCATTGGTGTGTAAACTCTGGGTGCCCCCAAAAGCAGCAGCGGCAGCTTCTATAGAAGTACGTGCCACGTTGTTGAAAGGATCCTGCTCGGTCAAACTCCAGCCGCTGGTCTGGCTATGCGTTCTAAGCGCGAGGGATTTTTCGTTTTTCGGGTTGAACTGTTTCACCAGTTTTGCCCACAGCATCCTGGCTGCACGCATTTTGGCGATTTCAGTAAAATGATCTAAACCTATGGCCCAGAAGAAGGACAGGCGCGGTGCAAAACTGTCGATGTTCATCCCGGCTTCGAGGCCTTTTCGGATGTATTCTAGTCCGTCGGCTAAAGTGTAGGCCAGTTCGATCTCACTGGTGGCACCTGCTTCCTGCATGTGGTACCCCGAGATACTAATGCTGTTAAAGCGGGGCATATTTTTGGAGGTGTACTCAAAAATATCAGAAATGATCTTCATCGAAGGAGTGGGAGGATAGATGTAGGTGTTTCGCACCATAAACTCCTTTAAAATGTCATTTTGAATGGTTCCTGAAAGCAGTGCAGGTTTTACGCCCTGTTCCTCGGCAGCCACGATGTAGAACGCGAGTATGGGCAGTACCGCCCCATTCATGGTCATGGAAACCGACATCTGGTCTAGCGGGATCTGGTCAAAGAGCACCTTCATGTCTTCTACCGAGTCTATGGCCACCCCTGCTTTCCCAACGTCTCCCACCACTCTTTCGTGGTCACTGTCGTACCCGCGGTGGGTGGGAAGGTCAAAGGCTACCGAAAGCCCTTTTTGTCCCGCAGCGAGGTTGCGGCGGTAAAAGGCGTTACTTTCCTCGGCGGTTGAGAAGCCGGCGTACTGGCGAATGGTCCAGGGCCGCATCACGTACATGGTGCTGTAAGGCCCGCGCAGGTAAGGCGGAATTCCCGCAGCAAAATCGAGATGTTCAAGGCCCGCAACATCCTTTGCAGCATAAACTTTTTTAGCTTCGGCCCCTGCTTTTGGGTTCCCTGGATTTTCGGGTGCCACAGCGACCTGTGCTGCGGTCTCAGGTTCCAAAAGTGTCATATTTTGAAGTGATTTTCTTTTCATGGTTTTAGCTTTCGGTTAATACTCCCTGCTCTTTTTCAAGCCTTTCCTGTTCAAGCTTCTCGCTTAGGCGCACCGGGAAAAGGGGTTCTAAAATGCTATTTTCAGAAGAAGTTTTTGCAAAAGGATCTAATTCCAGTTCCTGTGACATGAGGTCCTGTGAATTCTCATATTTATTGGTGCCAATAAGAATGAGTTTACCCTGGTGAAAAAGCTCCTGTTCCTTTTGCGCGCTTTCTTTGATTCTTTTCTGAAGCTCCCCTTTCAGCAAAAGTTCAAGAAAGCCGCCTTCTTCTTCAATTTGCTTGAAGATATCGAGCGCTTTATTGGCAAACTGACGGGTGAGGTGTTCAATGTAATATGCGCCATCGGCCGGGTTGGACACTTTATCGAAATAAGCCTCGTGTTTCATCACAAGAAGCTGGTTGCGGGCTATGCGCCTGCCAAAGGCACTGTCTTTATGGAAAAGTGTATCGTAGGGCAGGTTGTTCACGGCATCGGCCCCTCCCAGTACTGCGCTCATACACTGGGTGGTAGAACGAAGCAGGTTCACGTTGTAATCATACAGGGTCTTGTCCCGGCGCGAAGGTTGGGCGAGGATAAAACAGGTTTGGGGCAGCCCGTATTCTTTTGCCAAAGAGGCGTATAGCAGGCGCAGCGCCCTTATTTTTGCTATTTCAAAGAAGTAGTTGCTGCCTGCTGCGAGAATGAACTGTGGCCTAAATTTACCCGTATTTTCCCCTTTTTGACCCTCCAGGTTGAGGTACTCGTTCACCTGTGCCAGGCTAAAGGCAAGTTGCTGCGGAATGCTCGCACCGGCGTTTTGATAAAGGTCGCCGTTCACACTTATTACAGAAGCAAATTCTGAAGCAGTTTCTGTAACAGATTTTAAGATATTAAAATCTCTTTTTTGGTCAAAAAACCAGTTTCCTGTAGCCGCAAGATTGCCTAAAATGTCAATTTGCAGGTATACTTCAGAATTCCTGTCCTTAAAATAAGACTTCAGCCTTTCTACATATTCCCGGGAGAGGAAGGAGAGGCTTAAGTAGATTTGCAAATTTTCTAAATTGATTCCCTCAAAAAGTACATTTGGTGTTACGCTTTCCGAAGAAATATGGAGCCAGAGGCTTTCTGCACCTTTTTGAAGAGCTTTTGCGGCCTGTACATTGCCCTCGCCGGCCGTGGTCACGCTTATCTTCTCACAGATGCGCCAGGGAAGTGGCGGCGGTAGCTGCATGTGGTCTTTTACATCTGCGGAAGTATAAAAGGGCTGTACTGCGATCCCGTCTTGAGATCTAAAAACTAATTTCTCATCGTAACTGGCACCTTTTAGGTCCTGTTCGATTTGATCTTTCCATTGTTCTGCTGAAACTTGTGGAAATTCCTGAAATAATGATTCCTTCATTGTTATCGTTTTAATGAAAGTAATTGCATCGCTGCATGAGAGATTACGGGACTGTCTCGCAATCTATTCGGTAAATATCCCCTAGGGACCTTCTTAAAAAATCTGTTTTTATTGAATTTCTGTTGAAACTTAAGGCGTCCAGCAGCTGCTTTCGGAAATTGAGTAACTTCAAAAGTTGGTCCCGGCTAAAATTCGTAGTAGCCCAAAACTGATCTCTGCTGAAATGGAACAAGATGTTCACGACCTAAATCTTAAATGAATGATTTGTTCCGGCTGATTTTAATTCGGTTTCGAAAAATAGTGGCAGAGAAGAATGCGATCTCTTGCTGAAGTTTTTTCTTAAAGAACAAAAATCCTGTGTTTGAGGAGACGTTTTTTATCTCCCTGCACCGGCCAAAATCTTCACAGTAAATTTAATTATAACTTTTGGTAAAAAGGATTAAAATTAGGATGATTTTAATCATTCTTTAAGAAAAAAAATCGCCCGACCTTTAGGCTTTGATTTTAAATTCGGACCCTTTGGTAAGCCTTGCTATCACTACAACGTTTGCGTTAAATTATAAAAAATTGACGGGATTTTCTAGGGTCTAAAAGTTAAAGTTTCGTTACCTTTATAGGGCATTTTTAAAGTATCAAAATGATACGCATTTTAAGTCATATTTTCCACTGGTTTAAGTTGTGCTTTTCTTACCAACAATTGAGAATTGCCCTTCCCCCCATTTTGCCATGGAACCAGGATGACGATTTACATTTATCTCTTCCCCAAGAAGGGTTAAGTATTATTTATAGGTAAAAAAATCAGAAATCGCAGGAGTGCGATTTTTTTTTGCTCCAAACTGAAGTGAAACTAAAACTATATAAACCATGAAACCAACGCATATAGAACATATAGGTATTGCTGTTGAAAGCCTTGAGGAGGCCATCCCCTTTTACGAAAAGACCTTTGGGTTGAAATGTTACTCTGTAGAAGAAGTTAAAGACCAGAAGGTGAAAACGGCATTTTTCAAAGTAGGCCAAACCAAGATCGAATTGCTTGAATCTACAGCTCCCCAGGGGCCTATAGGAAAGTTCATAGAGAAGAAAGGCCAGGGGGTGCACCACATTGCTTTTGCGGTAAATGACCTTCAGCAGCAGTTAGATGAACTGGAGACAAAAGAAGTAAAGCTTATAGATAAAACTCCCCGAAAAGGCGCAGAGGGCTTAAATATTGCCTTTTTACACCCAAAATCAACATTTGGTGTGTTGACAGAACTCTGTGAAGAACCTCAACAGTAATTTAAATATTAGATAAATGTCAAGTCAGGATAAAGTAAACGAATTGATCCAGAAACGGGAGATTGCCCGTATGGGTGGTGGTCAAAAACGTATAGACGCCCAACACGAAAAAGGAAAACTTACGGCACGAGAACGTCTGGAAATCCTTTTAGATGAGGGCAGTTTTGAAGAATTCGACATGTTTGTCACCCACAGGTGTACCAATTTTGGAATGGAAGGCAATAAAGTGCTTGGGGATGGCGTGGTAACAGGCCACGGCACCATAGACGGCCGGGTGGTGTATGTCTTTTCCCAGGATTTTACTGTTTTTGGCGGCTCACTTTCTGAAACCTTTGCCCAAAAGATATGTAAGGTCATGGATATGGCCATGAAAGCCGGTGCGCCTGTTATTGGGATCAACGACAGTGGTGGTGCCCGTATACAGGAAGGAGTGACTTCGCTCGCAGGATATGCCGAGATCTTTGAACGCAACATCCTTGCCTCCGGATTAATTCCTCAAATATCTGCCATTTTTGGGCCCTGTGCCGGGGGAGCCGTGTATTCACCGGCCCTTACAGATTTTGTGATGATGACCGAAGAGAACAGCTATATGTTCGTTACCGGTCCTAAAGTGGTCAAAACAGTGACCGGCGAGGATATTTCGGTTCAGAACCTTGGTGGTGCCAATATACACGCATCAAAATCGGGGGTTTCCCATTTCAAGGTTTCTTCCGAAGAAAATGGACTGCTGCTCATAAGAAAGCTGCTCTCTTACCTTCCGCAGAATAACCTGGAAGAAGCTCCTATTCAAAATAACACCGATCCTATAGACAGACGGGACGATTTTCTTAACAGTATTATCCCCGATAACCCCAACCAGCCTTACGACATGCAGGAGGTGATCTACAGTGTAGTTGATGAAGGTGAGTTTCTCGAGGTGCACAGAAATTACGCGAAGAACATTATTGTTGGATTTGGAAGAATGGATGGCCAGTCTGTAGGTATTGTAGCCAACCAGCCCAATTTCCTTGCCGGGGTGCTAGACAGTGATGCATCGAGAAAGGCCGCCAGGTTTGTGCGTTTCTGCGATTCTTTTAACATTCCAATCCTTACCCTGGTAGACGTCCCCGGATTTTTACCCGGCAGCGGGCAGGAGTATGCCGGTATCATTATTCACGGGGCAAAACTCATGTTTGCCTATGGAGAAGCCACCGTTCCCAAAATCACAATAACCCTTAGAAAATCTTATGGCGGGGCGCATGATGTGATGAGTTGTAAACAGCTTAGGGGCGATCTTAACTACGCCTGGCCATCGGCCGAGATTGCGGTTATGGGAGCTTCGGGTGCCATAGAGGTGCTTGAAGGAAGGGCAATGAACGAGATCAAAGACCCTGAAGAAAGGGCAAAATTCAAAGCTCAGAAAGAACAGGAATATCAGGAGAAATTTGCGAATCCATATCAGGCGGCTGCTTATGGATATATAGATGACGTTATTGAACCCCGAAATACCCGTTTCAGGATCATTAGAGGCCTTCAAACGTTGCAGACGAAGAAAGTTACCAACCCGCCGAAGAAACACAGTAATATCCCCCTATAAATAAATAACTATGGAACATGCTTCAACAGTGGCTACAGACTGGTCACAAATATGGATCATCACAGGGGTAGGGTATGTGGTTGTGTTTTTTGCCCTTCTCCTGCTCATGTTCGTGTTCAAGAAAATGCCGCAAATCCTCAATCTCGGCATCAGTAAGAAGATCAAAGAGGTGCGGGAAAAGAACCGCTCCAAAGAGAATGGAGCTGCAGGAGAAGAGGAAGAACACTACCTCTCGGGAGAGATTAGTGCTGCCATAGCAACGGCACTGCATCTATACTTCAAGGAGCAGCACGATGAAGAGAGCGGCATCATAACAATAAAACGAGTTGCCCGTACCTATTCTCCATGGAGTTCCAAGATCTACGGAGTAAACAATAACCCACGGTAAAGAATACACAAAATGAAGAAATTCGATTTTACAATAAACGGAAATAAATATTCGGTAGATATCAAAGAATTTGAAGATGAACAAGCCACCGTTCACGTCAATGGAACCGAATACGTGGTGGAAGTACACCAGGAAAAGAAACGCGTTAAGACCCCAAAACTGGTGCGCGAGAATGTAGTGCGGCAACCCGGCGAAGGGCGTATAGAGAAAAAAGTCTCTCCCGGAGGCTTCCCTGTAGAAGCACCCCTGCCCGGCAGTATCTTTAAGATGAAGGTGAAGGTGGGAGACGCTGTTGCCAAAGGAGATTCCCTGCTTATCCTGGAAGCCATGAAGATGGAAAATGATGTGCTTGCCGACCAGGCCGGAGTTATCAAAGAAATAAAAGTTAAGGAAGGAGACGCCGTCTTACAGAATGATCTACTCATGGTTATAGGATAGAGCTTTCTAAGCAAATCTTTCCCCAATTTAAAAACAAGATTGTGAAAAAATTATTGACTGTTATAGTTGTACTGGGCATTCTTTACCTCATCCCGACACTTTTGGGTACGGAATTAATGGCCCAGGATTTAGTTCCTGTTATCCCCGAGGAAGGAGGGGGCCTGGCTGAAGGGCTTCTCCATTTCTGGGAATATACCGGTTTTGCGAATGCGAGCCTGGGTAATTTTATAATGATAGCCGTAGGGCTGTTCTTTATTTTCCTGGCAATACGCTTTCACTATGAGCCCCTCCTGCTAATCCCCATTGGCACAGGGATACTTTTAGGGAACATTCCTTTCCCCGCAGGGGCAGGGGTTGGGATCTATGAATCCGGCTCTGTGCTTAACTATTTGTACTTCGGGGTTACCCAGGGGATTTACCCACCATTGATCTTCCTTGGAATTGGGGCAATGACCGATTTTTCATCGCTTATCTCCAACCCACGGCTTATGTTGCTGGGAGCCGCTGCTCAAATTGGGGTTTTTGGAACCTTTATTGGTGCCGTTGCCCTGGGCTTTGAGATACACGAAGCCGGTGCGATTTCAATCATTGGCGGGGCCGATGGCCCTACGGCTATTTTCGCTTCGGCTAAAATGGCACCTCAACTAATTGGGAGTATCGCCATAGCCGCCTACTCTTATATGGCCCTGGTGCCGGTTATTCAGCCTCCTATCATGAAGCTGTTAATCAGCAAAAAGGAAAGGCTTATCAGGATGAAACCGCCTCGTGCTGTCTCTAAAACTGAAAAAATCCTTTTCCCCATTATTGGATTGTTGCTCACCACTTTTATTTCTCCGTCAGCTATTCCGCTTTTAGGGATGCTCTTCTTCGGAAACTTACTCAAAGAAAGTGGCGTAACCGATCGTCTTGCCGATACCGCCAGGACAAAGATGATAGATATTGTGACCATACTGTTGGGAGTGACCGTGGGAGCTTCAACCCAGGCCAGCGTTTTTCTAACCGGAAGCTCAATTAAGATCTTCGCCCTGGGGGCAGTCTCCTTTATCATTGCTACTGCTGGCGGACTTCTTTTTGCCAAAGTAATGAACCTGTTCCTCAGCGAAAAGAACAGGATCAACCCCCTCATAGGTGCGGCCGGCGTTTCGGCGGTGCCTGATAGTGCCCGTGTAGTTCAACAGGAAGGGATCAAAAGCGATCCGTCAAACCACTTGCTCATGCATGCCATGGCCCCCAATGTGAGTGGTGTGATTGGGTCGGCTGTTGCCGCTGGTATTATGATCAGTTTCTTAATGTAGAAACTATTGGTAGTTGATTGAAAGGGCTTCGAGATACATGGAGCCCTTTCTTTTGCTGCCGCCTTTCTTCCCCCGGCTTAGGGTTCCTTTTGTTCTAAGAACCTGGTCTTAAAAACCATTCCCAGCCTTATCCGGTCGTAATGTGCGCGCCTAAAATGGTTTTTTAGGTATCCCACTTCTATTTTGAAATCTTTGAGCAAGCTATATCCCAAACCGGCGTGAATACGGTTTTGATTGAAATATGGCTCTTTCAGGTTTATAAAGACTTCATTAAAAGCCGTAAAATATAAACTTTTGTACAAAGCCCGGTCAAATTTAAGGCGGTAACGCAGGCGATGGCTAAGATCGTACTCGGGCTGCTGGCGCGTCCAGGTTGACTCCAGCCGAAAACGATGAGCAATATAAGGGCTCAAAAATGGCGTTTTTAAGGTCGCTTCTTCCCATAGCCTGTGCTGCAGGGTAAAACTATCTTCGGAAAAGGCTTCGGAATAGGTATAATCGTAGCCCACAGAAGCCGAAAAATCCTTTGAAAAGGCATAGGCGACCCCGCTGCGCAGCATAATAAACTGAAATTTACCAAACATCTCGTAATGCTGAAGTAGTGCCACAGTGGGAATGCTCCATTTTTCAGAAATGTGATGTTGGCCAATAATTTCTGTTCAGGTTCCTAAAAGATCCTCTTTGTTTTGGGCCGAAAGTGAAAAAGTGTAAAGAAAGGAGAGAAGAAAAAAAGCCTTTTTTGGCATGGTAATAACTCTTAAATAGGGAACATAAAAATACGCTATTTTTAGACCTTAACAGTGGTATACTGTTCTAAATTATACTAAGAGAAAGGAATTTTGAAGGGGTGAAAAGTGCTGAAAATAAAAAAGGTGGAAAGATCCACCTTTTTTGCCCCAAATCTACCATGAACTTAACCTACTTATGTTATGGCTTTGTAAAAGTAGATATTAATCTTTGTTCCTGACAGCTTTTTAGATGAAGTACATGAATTTTAGTTAAACTGCACAAAGCTCCTGTTGGCTAGCAGAAAAAGATTATTTAATATGCCCTTTCTGTACTTCCTTCATAGAAATTGATAAAGGCCCGGTTCACTACCCGGTTCCCTCCAAAGGTGGGGTAATTTCCTGTAAAATACCAGTCTCCCAGGTTTTGAGGACAGGCCTTATGCAGGTTTTCTACAGATTGGAAGATGATCTTTACTTCGGCTTTTATGGTGTCGTCACTTAGCAACTGGGCAATTTTATCGGAGATCTGTTCATCTGTAAAAGGAGCGTAGACCTCTTTTACGAAGTTTTGTACTTCCCTGTCGTCAAGTTCTACCTGTTGCTTGCATTTTTCGTAGACTTCATCTACGATATGGTACTGGTTTGTTTCCCTGAGCAGCTCTAAGGCAGCCTGAAAGGCCACCAGGTTCTCCAGTCTTGCCATGTCTATCCCGTAACAGTCGGGGTAGCGTATTTGCGGGGCCGAAGAGACCACCACGATTTTCTTGGGTTTGGTGCGGTCCAGCATCTTCAGGATACTTTTCTTCAAAGTAGTACCGCGAACAATACTGTCATCAATGATCACCAGGTTGTCTTCAGGTTTTACCACGCCGTAAGTGACGTCATACACGTGCGCCACCAGGTCGTCACGGCTGCTGTCTTCAGTAATGAAAGTGCGCAGTTTGGCATCTTTAATGGCGATCTTTTCAGTTCTTAGCCTGTGGGCAAGGATCTCCTGCAGGCGGGCATCGGTCAAAGACTCTTTTTCGGCAAGAATGGTGTCGTTCTTTTGTTTGTTGAGCTCATCCTGTGCGGCTTCTACCATGCCGTAGAAGGAAGTTTCAGCCGTATTCGGAATAAAGGAGAAAACGGTATTTACAGTATCGTGGTCAATTGCCTTGAGAACTTCGGGCATAAGCAGTTTTCCAAGCATTTTTCGCTCCCGGTAGATTTCAGAATCACTTCCGCGGGAAAAATAGATACGTTCAAAAGAGCATGCTTTTCTCTCTAGAGGTTCCAGGATTTGCTTGATCTTTACGTTTCCGTTCTTTTTGGTGATGATGGCGTGTCCCGGGGGCAGTTCTTTGACGTTTTCAAAATCTACGTTGAATACAGTTTGTATCACGGGTCTTTCCGAAGCAACCACAACCACCTCGTCATCACAATAATAGTAGCAGGGCCTTATTCCTGCCGGATCCCTTAACACAAAGGAATCGCCGTGCCCTAAAAGGCCGGCCATGGCATAGCCGCCATCCCAGTTCTTAGCCGATTTTTTAAGGATCTTTCCAATCTTTAACTGCTCGGCAATTAGCGGAGAGGCTTCTACTTTGGAATAGCCTTCGGTTTTAAGTTTTTTGTAGAGTTTTCTTACTTCATCATCCAGGAAGTGGCCAATTTTCTCCATTACCGTAACGGTATCGGCCTTTTCTTTTGGGTGTTGGCCCAGTTCTACAAGATTATTGAAGAGCTGGTGCACATTGGTCATGTTGAAATTTCCGGCAACAATGAGGTTTCGGTGCATCCAGTTGTTTTGGCGCAAGAACGGGTGAACACTCTCCACGCTGTTCTTTCCAAAAGTGCCATATCTCACGTGGCCCAAAAACAGCTCTCCCAGGTACGGGATGTGCTTTTTTTGAAGGGCAACATCTTCGGCGTATTCTGGATGCTGCTTTATTTCGTCATTGATACGGGCGTTAATTTGAGCAAAAATATCCTGAATAGGCTGTGCGGCATTAGACCTTATGCGGCTTATATAGCGGTCGCCCGGCTGGGTGTTGAGCTTGATGCTGGCAAAACCGGCACCATCCTGCCCGCGGTTGTGCTGCTTTTCCATCATGAGGTACATTTTGTTTACCCCGTAAAATGCCGTTCCGTACTTCTCTTTGTAGTACTCTAACGGCTTTAGCAGTCGCAATTGGGCAATCCCGCATTCGTGTTTTAAAGCATCACTCATATCTTGTAGTTGTTTGGCCCGGATTTAGTCATAAAAAAAGCCCTGAAATTACAGGGCACAATATTAAGTAAGTTTGATTTGGAATTGTGTTAAGGCTTTAAACTCTTCCAGGCGTTGATGCACTTCTTCTTTGGTGAGGTTCTGCATCCTTTCGGTCCCGAATTTCTCCACGCAGAAAGAGGCGAGATTAGAGCCGTAGATCACCGCATTTTTCATGTTCTTGAAAGAGATGTCTCCTGTATGCGCAAGGTAGCCTGTAAACCCGCCGGCAAAAGTGTCTCCTGCCCCGGTAGGGTCAAAAACTTCTTCTAACGGTAGGGCGGGTGCGAAAAAGATCTGCTCGTTGTGGAACAGTAAAGCCCCGTGTTCCCCTTTTTTAATCACTACATATTTAGGCCCCATTTTGGCGATCTTACGTGCGGCTTTCACCAAAGAATACTCGTCTGTAAGCTGCCTTGCTTCTTCGTCATTAATAGTAAGGGCATCTACTTTATCAATCACCTTCATAAGGTCATCCCAGGTATTGTCCATCCAGAAGTTCATGGTGTCTAACACCACCAGCTTAGGTCTTTCAATTTGTTCAAGCACACTTAGCTGCACCAGTGGGTGAAGGTTTCCCAGCATTACCACATCGGGGGATTTAAAATCTTCGGGCACCACCGGCTGAAAATCGGCAAGAACATTCAATTGGGTGTCCAGAGTATCACGCGAATTGAGGTCGTTGTGGTACTTACCGCTCCAAAAAAAGGTTTTTCCGCCTTTGATTATTTCGGTTCCGCTAAGGTTAATATTCCTGTTTTTAAGCAAGTCTAAATATTCCTGCGGAAAATCTTCTCCCACCACAGAAACTATAGCGCTTTTAATATCAAATTGTGCTGCAGAGAGGCCAATATATGTGGCCGCACCACCAAGAATTTTATCTGTTTTACCAAAAGGGGTCTCGATAGCATCAAAGGCAACCGTGCCCACTATTAATAACTTATTCATAGTGTTCTTTAAAAATGAGGTGCAAATATACGGTTTTGTTTTTCAAGGCCTGATAGTCAAAAAAGGCTTTTTGAATCTCCTTCAAATCCTGTGTCTACCAAAAGGCGTTTCTCTTTGGAAGCTGCTACGGCCAGGCTGTCGCAGCGCTCGTTTTGAGGGTGCTCGTTGTGGCCTTTAATCCACTGGAATTTAACCTTGTGCTTGCGGTATTCTTTTAAGAACTCTATCCACAGGTCTACGTTCTTGCGGTCTTTAAAGCCCTTTTTTTCCCAGTTGAAAACCCAGCCTTTTTCCACGGCATCGGCCACGTATTTGGAATCGGTGAAAACAAGCACGCGGGTATCGGGGTTTTTCAGTTTTTTGAGGGCTTCTATCACCGCCAGTAACTCCATCCGGTTATTGGTGGTGTGTTTGTAGCCTTTTGAGAACTCCTTGCGGTAGGGCTTTCCTACCCATTCCATCACTATTCCGTACCCGCCGGGCCCCGGGTTTCCCCTGGCCGCCCCATCGGTATATATGTGAACACTGGCATCATTCATTTGGCAGCGGGAATAAAAGATTTTCTATCACCTTCGGAAAATGTTCCTGTTCCAGTTCATGGATCTTTTCAGCAATATCCTGAACAGAATCTTCGGGTTTAATAGCAGTGGTGGCCTGAAAGATCATTTTGCCCTCGTCGTAATGTTCATTGACGTAATGAATGCTTATCCCGGTTTCTACTTCCTTCTTTTCGTGTATGGCTTTGTGAACATGCATTCCATACATTCCTTTTCCGCCGTATTTTGGGAGGAGTGCGGGGTGAATGTTAATTACCTTATTGGGAAATTGCTTCAGGATATTAGTGGGGAAAATCCAGAGAAAACCTGCAAGCACAATAAGGTTGGGGTTCATGTCTTTTAATAAACGCAGCACTTCATTAGACTGGTAGATGGCCTCCCGGTCAAAATGCAGGGCTTTTACGCCCAGGCGGTGCGCTCTTTCCAGCACTTTGGCCCTTCGGTTATTGGAGAAAACGGCAATAACTTCCGCAGTATTTTTCTGCTGAAAATAGGTTATAATGTTCTCGGCATTTGATCCATTACCCGAAGCAAAGATCACTATTTTCTTTTTTCTGAATTTTTCTTGTGTTTGCAAGCCTGGGGTCTTAACAATTATTGGCAGGTAAAAATACTGGCTTTAGGCGGAAATTATGTAATTTACATTCACATTTTTAAAGTAAAAACAGGTTTTAAAATAAAGTTTTTTATTTTTGCCACTTAAATTAAAAATTAAAAACACAAGTTATGTCAGACATTGCATCAAGAGTAAAAGCGATTATCGTTGACAAGTTAGGAGTTGACGAGAATGAAGTAGTAAACGAAGCTAGCTTCACCAACGACTTGGGCGCTGATTCATTAGACACTGTAGAGTTGATCATGGAATTTGAGAAGGAATTTGATATCCAGATTCCAGACGACCAGGCAGAGAACATTGCTACTGTGGGTCAGGCAATCTCTTATATTGAAGACGCAAAAAAATAAAAAACTAACATATCCTTATGGAGTTGAAGCGAGTTGTAGTAACTGGATTAGGTGCCCTTACCCCAATTGGAAATAATATTGAAGAATATTGGGAAGCCCTGGTAAACGGTAAAAGTGGGTCTGCACCCATTACCTATTTTGATACCGAGAAATTCAAAACTAAATTCGCTTGCGAGATCAAAAACTTCAAGGTTGAAGACTATTTTGATCGAAAGGAAGCCAGGAAACTCGACAAGTTCGCCCAGTATGCGCTGGTAGCTTCAGATGAAGCTATTAAAGATTCTGGGCTGGACCTTGATACCATCGATAAGCTTCGTGTAGGAGTGATTTGGGGTGCCGGGATTGGAGGTCTTGAAACTTTTCAGGATGAAGTTCTGGCTTTTGGCAAGGGAGACGGAACCCCAAGATTCAATCCTTTCTTTATTCCAAAGATGATCGCCGATATTGCTCCTGGAAATATTTCCATTAAGCACGGCTTCATGGGCCCCAACTATACCACGGTTTCAGCATGTGCATCTGCAGCAAACGCATTAATTGATGCCCTCAATACTATTAGGCTTGGCAATAGTGACATTATTGTCACCGGGGGTAGTGAAGCAGCGGTTGCTCCTGCCGGAATGGGTGGATTTAATGCCATGCATGCCCTTTCTACAAGGAATGAGAGCCCCGAAACTGCTTCAAGGCCTTTTGATGCAACACGCGACGGTTTTGTTCTGGGTGAAGGTGCGGGTGCGCTTGTTCTCGAAGAATATGAACATGCAAAGGCAAGAGGGGCAAAGATTTATGCAGAAGTACTGGGTGGCGGGTTATCTTCGGATGCTCACCATATGACTGCCCCACATCCCGAAGGAATTGGAGTCGTGGCGGTAATGGAGAACTGCCTTAGAAATGCCCGGCTTAAACCCGAAGATGTAGATCACATCAATACTCACGGAACATCTACCCCTTTGGGAGATGTGGCCGAACTTAAGGCTATTAAGAAGGTGTTTGGAGAACATGCCAAAGATATCAACATCAACTCCACAAAATCCATGACAGGCCACCTGCTGGGTGCCGCGGGAGCTGTAGAAGCAATTGCCTCTATTCTCGCCATGAAACACGGAGTTGTGCCGCCTACCATCAATCACGAAGTTCAGGATGAGAACATTGATCCCGAATTAAATCTTACCCTTAATAAGGCGCAGAAGAGAGATGTGAGAGTGGCTATGAGCAATACCTTTGGTTTTGGAGGTCATAATGCCTGCGTTTTGTTCAAAAAACTGGACGAGTAAATTCTTCCATGAGTGTAATAAGAAACATATTAAATTCCCGCTCCTCCAGAGGCGGGAATTTTTTTGTGGAATTAACAAAGATAATGGGGTTCAAACCCCGCAATATTGCACACTACAAAAAAGCATTCACCCACCGCTCTTTAAACCAGAAAGATGCAGAGGGCAACGCCATTAACTTTGAAAGGATGGAATTTCTTGGAGATGCTATGCTAAGTGCCGTTATAGCTTCGCACCTGTTCAATGAAGTGCCAAGTGGTAACGAAGGCTACCTCACAAAAATGCGCTCCAAGATTGTAAGCCGTAAGCACCTGAATGAACTTGGGAAAGATCTCGAGTTGATCAAATATATTCAGACTAATATTCCCATAGAGCAGTTTGGCACCAACATCCATGGAAACCTTTTTGAAGCCCTTGTAGGTGCCATTTACCTTGATAGGGGCTACAGGTATACCAAAAAATTTATCTATGAAAGGGTGATTGAGCCTTATGTAGATATCGAGCAACTGGAAGGCACGGTTATAAGTTATAAGGGTCTTTTAATAGAATGGTGCCAAAAGGAGAAGAAAGAGTTTAGCTTTGAAGTCTATGAAGATACAGGAAAAGACGAGCTAAAACATTTTGCTGTAAAATTAAGGATTGAGAACAGGGTTGTGGCTAAAGCCAGGGCGACCTCAAAGAAGAAAGCCGAAGAAAAAGCATCCAAAAGGGCATATTACGCCCTGCAGAGCAAAATAGACCACCCTTAAAAATATAGCAGAAACTATAACGTTTTCGTAAGATATTCTGAAAATATACCCCAAAAAATTACTTTTCTGCGATGCAATAATTATCTTTAACCTTTGATGTAAAATCATATGCCGGCGCATAAACTGGTTTTAAATGACGTTTTTGAACAGCCCTACAAGCTACTTGCGGTACATTCTTCGGTAGAAGAGTACAAGCTGGCTTACCTGTTAAACAAACATTTAGGCCTTAAATTAGCCAGAACGCCAAAGGATATTGATCTTCATAAAGGAAATGAGAGCAACTATTTTGCGCATTTTATCTATGAAGATCTACGGCAATATTGTACTTATCACCTGGTAAGTAACGTTGCCAGGCGGGAAGGAAGAACGGGTTCTAATAAGGACTCTCTTTTTTTTGCGGATGAACTGGCTGTCCAAAAATCAATTCTTTTACCAGAATTTAAGCAGGTAGATTTTTTGCTGAAGATCGAGGATGAACTGGATGCGGTATCTTTAAAGATGCTCAACGCATTGATCCTCGAGATCCCACAGGTTTCTACGGCGTATGCCGTTGATTTTCATCACATAAAAACTAAAGAAAATTTAATTTTTGACTAATGCCGAATACGAAAAAGACTAAAATTGTGGCCACCCTAGGGCCAGCAACGAGTTCGAAAGACGTTTTGAGAGATATGATGCATGCAGGTGTAAACGTGTTTAGGATCAATTTTTCTCACGCCGATTATGAAGATGTAAAACAACGCATAAAGCTTATAAGGGAACTAAATGAAGAAAATGGCTTTACCGCAGCCATACTTGGTGACCTGCAGGGACCCAAATTAAGGGTAGGGAAGATGAAGGAAGAAGTGGTGGTAACCAAAGGAGATGAAATCACCTTTGTCACCGGTGAAGAATTTGAAGGCACAGCTTCAAGGGTTTACATGAACTACAACGAATTCCCTCAGGATGTAAAAGCCGGAGAGCGAATTCTTCTTGATGATGGTAAACTTATCTTTGAAGTGGTGTCTACCAACCAAAAAGATGAGGTTCTTGCAAAAGTGATACAGGGAGGCCCATTGAGGTCTAAAAAAGGAGTTAACCTTCCTAATACAAAGATTTCCCTTCCGGCCCTTACCGAAAAAGATATTCAGGATGCCATTTTTGCCGTTGAGCAGGGTGTAGACTGGATTGCTCTTTCTTTTGTGAGAAACAGCGATGACCTTATTCAACTTCAGAATTTAATAAAAGAACATACAGATCACAAGATCCCAATCATTGCCAAGATCGAAAAGCCTGAAGGTGTTGATAATATCGACAAGATCGTGGCTTATTGCGACGGACTAATGGTAGCGCGGGGTGACCTGGGAGTGGAAATTCCTGCACAGGAAGTTCCGCTTATTCAGAAGCAACTGGTGCTAAAGGCTAAAAAAGCCCGCATTCCGGTTATAATTGCTACCCAAATGATGGAAACCATGATCACCAGCCTTACCCCAACAAGGGCCGAGGTGAACGACGTGGCGAACTCTGTAATGGATGGGGCCGATGCCGTGATGTTAAGTGGAGAAACTTCAGTAGGTAATTACCCGGTGCAGGTGATTGAAAAAATGAGCCAAATTATTATGAGCGTTGAGAATTCACCGCTTATTAAGGTACCTCATGAGCCACCACACGTGCGTACCAAGAGATACATTACCAAATCTATCTGTTACCACGCTGCCCATATGGCCAATGAGATCAAAGCTAAAGCTATTTGTACTTTGACCAATAGTGGTTATACAGCTTTCCAGATCTCGGCCTGGAGACCAGAATCTAATATTCTTGTGTTCACTTCTAATAAAAGGATCCTTAATCAATTAAGCCTTTTATGGGGGGTACGTGCGTTTTACTACGATAAAATGGTAAGTACAGACGAGACTATTGATGATATCAACAGGATTGCTTCAGAAAATAAATTTGTTGAAAAGGGTGATTTCACCATCAACCTCGCAGCCATGCCTATTACCAGTAAAGGAATGGTGAATACATTGAGAATTTCAGAAATTGAATAATATTTAGTATTGAATACTTAGTATTGAGTACTGAGAATTAATTTTAAAAAGCCATAGATCGCAAAGATCTGTGGCTTTTTTCTTTATGGAATCTTCTCTCCACTTCCCACTCCTTCAAAAATCAAACTTTAGCTGTACTGCAATTTCCTTCTTCTCCTCTTTTTCTTCCGCTTTATCGGTATTGAGGTTAGACAGGGAAATTCCCAGCAGGCGCACGCTTTCCCTCATTTTTTCCTGGTACAACAGCTCTTTTGCGGCTTCCAGGATCAATTCTTTTGAAGAGATGTAGTAAGACAGCGTTTTACTGCGGGTTTGCAGCGTAAAATCGCTGTATTTTATCTTTAGGGTGATCGTTTTTCCAGCAACCTTACTCCGGGTAAGGCGCCGCTCAATTTCTTCGGAAATATTCTCCAGCCGCTCCAGCATAAATACTTCTGAAGATATATTCTCTTCAAAAGTGCGCTCTGCACCCAAAGATTTCCTTATTCGTGAAGGTTTTACTTCACTATTGTGAATTCCCCGCACCACCTGATAATAATATTCCCCGCTCTTTCCGAAGTGGTCATTGAGAAAATCAAGAGGTTTGGTTTTGAGGTCTTTTCCGGTAAAGATGCCCAGCCTGTACATCTTTTCGGCAGTTACCTTGCCTACCCCGTAGAACTTCCTTATTTCAAGGTCTTCCAGGAAAGCCTCCACCTCTTCGGGGTTTACGGTCTTTTGTCCGTTAGGTTTGTTGACGTCACTGGCTACCTTGGCAATGAATTTATTGATCGATATCCCTGCGGAAGCATTTAAACCAGTCTTCTCCTTTATCTTCTGCCGAATTTCTTTGGCGATCATAGTGGCACTGGGATTGCCTTTTTTATTCTGGGACACGTCAAGGTAAGCCTCATCAAGTGACAAGGGTTCTACAAGATCTGTATACTCAAAGAAAATATTCCTTATGCGCTGTGAAAGTTCCTTGTAGCGTTCAAATCTTGGCTTTACAAAGATGAGCTCGGGGCAATTGCGCTTTGCCAGCACACTACTCATGGCACTTTTCACGCCAAACTTGCGGGCTTCATAACTTGCTGCCGCTACAACGCCGCGCTGCGAACTACCGCCCACTGCAATAGGTTTACCGCGCAGTTCAGGGTTGTCTAACTGTTCTACCGAGGCATAGAACGCATCCATGTCTACGTGAATAATCTTCCGCTGTATGATCTCCTCCATCGCTGTAAAATTAGTGAATCTTCAGCTTCAAGTTTTGAAATGGCGCTACTTCCGAAGAAAAAATAAGTCTCAAAAATGCCATTTTTGACTCCCTTTGATTTGAGACAGAAATCTGCTACCTTCATAAAAAAAGAAAGAACTATGAAAACTGCTATTATATTGGGAGCCACAGGCCTTACCGGTGGAGAGTTGCTCGAAAGGCTGCTTAAGGATAAGCGCTATGAAAAGATCAAACTTTTCTCCCGCTCTACCGCAGGTGTCAAAAATGACAAAATTGAAGAACATTTAATTGATCTGTTCGAACTGGAAAAACACTCAGACGATTTTGTGGCCGATGAAGTCTACTGCTGTATTGGCACCACCCAGGCGAAAACAACCGATGAGGATACTTACCACAAAATTGACTACGGAATTCCCGTAAATGCCGCAAAACTGGCCAAAAATAACGGAATTTCGAGGTTTTTGGTGATCTCAGCCCTGGGAGCCGATGAAGAAAGCCGCTTTTTCTACAACCGTACAAAAGGAGAAATGGAACGCGACGTAAAGGCGCAGGGCATTGCCGAAACTTACATTTTTGAACCTTCCCTTATCGCCGGGAAGCGCGATGAAAAACGCCCTTTTGAAGCCGCCTGGCAAAAGGCGATGAGTGTGGGCAACCACCTGCTTATTGGGCCGCTTAAAAAGTACAGGAGTATTACTGCCGAAAAGATCGCCGATGCCATGATCTACGTGGCCAACAATAAATATTCGGCTACCTGTATAAAATCTTCGGAAATTAGGGAAATTGCCGATAGTTATCGTTAACCATTACACATGCAGGAAATAGAACGCAAATTTCTCATTTTAGAGACGCCCGATTTTAAAGATAAAGCCCGAAACAAGACCAGAATCGTGCAGGGCTATCTCAACTCGGCACCCGAAAGAACCGTGAGGGTGCGCATAAAGGCTGAAAAAGGTTTTTTGACCATTAAGGGAAAAAGCAGTAGCGACGGGCTCACACGTTTTGAATGGGAAAAGGAAATTCCCCTTTTTGAAGCCGAAGAACTGCTGAAGCTTTGTGAGCCGGGTGTCATTGAAAAATTCAGGTATGAGGTTGAAGTAGGGGAGCACATTTTTGAAGTCGACGAGTTTATAGGTCTTAATGAAGGCCTGCTAATGGCTGAAGTGGAGCTTCAACATGAAAATGAAGAATTTTTAAAGCCGGCATGGCTGGGTAAAGAAGTGACAGGAGAAAAGCGTTACTACAATTCTTACCTCAGTAAATTTCCTTTTAAGGATTGGCAAATATCAAGACCATGAAAAAATTGATCTTTTTAGGGGGTGCATTTTTGTTGATCGCATCATGCAACCAGGGCCGTGACACCAGGGGAATTCCCGGGCCCGAAGAGGTGGAGGCAAGAATTCCAGATACCATCAGGGATTCTGAACAGGAAGCAGCAGCACTTCAGGAGCAGGGGTATCAAACTTTTTTATATGGAGAAGGGGAAAAGCAGCATCTCATGCAGCAGTACTTTATAGTGTTTCTGAAAAGAGGAGAAAATAGAAACCAGGATTCTCTTACAGCTGCGAAGCTTCAGCAAGAGCACCTGGCGCATCTTGAGCGAATGGCTTCAGAAGGATATCTCAGCATGGCAGGTCCTTTTGGGGACGACGGTGATATTAGAGGAATAGCAGTTTATAATACCCCAAACTTCGAAATGGCCGACAGCCTGGCGAGGCTTGATCCCATGGTTGCGGCTGGAAGGTTAGCCATCGAAGTCTATCCATGGTGGGCAGCAAAAGGCAGTGCGCTAAAATAGGAACTGCAGCAAAAAAAGCAGCCCCGCCAAAAGGCAGGGCCACTCCAACAACTAAAAATCCAATCATGAAACCATTATTGCCAGCCGCCTCCCAGCGCCTGGTATAAGTCTACTATTGAACTCAGTTCATCATATCTTATGTTAACAAGCTCCAACTGTGAATTAAGAGTATTTTCTCTTGCAGTCAATACTTCCAGGTAGTTTACCAAACCATTGTTCAGCAGTTCTTCCGAATAGGAAGTCGCCAGTTCGTAAGCTTCAAATTCATCCTGTTTAATGTCGAGCTTCTTATCGGCTGCCGCATAGTTATAAAGGGCGTCCGATACTTCTCTTGAAGCGTCCAGGATCGCTCTTCTAAACTCCAAATATGCAATCTCCTGTTGTGCCTGTGCCACTTCGTACTGGGTTCTTATTTGCCTTCTGTTAAAGATGGGCTGTGTAAGAGAACCAACAAAGCTGGCAAAAAGAGAATTGGTGTCGATTAGATCGGCCAGGTCAAGACTCTGGAATCCGCCGTTGGCAGTAAGGCGCAGGGCAGGATAGAAATTGCTTTTAGCAACGTTCTTCAGCTGAAAAGCGTTCATCAGGTTGTATTCGGCTGCAATCACGTCGGGACGATTTCTCAACAACTGCACCGGCACACCAATTTGCAGGCGGGTATTCAACTCCTGAGCACCTAACGCTGTTCTTTCTACAGGATGCGGGGCTTCGCCCAGCAGGATAGAAAAAGTGTTTTCCAACAGCCTTATTTGATTCTGAAGATCTATAACTACAGCCTGGGCACGGTAAAGCTGTGCTTCGGTTTGCTTTACGCCTACTTCGGTAACATTCCCTGCTTCTTTAAGGGCTTTGATAGTCTCAAGGCTATTCATCCTGTTAGCAACAGTTTCCTGCGTTACTTCAAGCTGCTCGTCTAGCGCCAGGAGCTGGTAATAAAGATTCGCAATATTAGCTACCAATCTTGTTTTTACCGCCTGGTGTGCTGCTACTGTTTGCAGGTAGGCCGCTCTTTGTGCCCTTTCATTGCTTCTTATCCTTCCCCATATATCGGCTTCCCAGGACAGGTTGGCGGTAGCATCATATTGAGTAATACCACCATCAAAGAAGCTTCCAAACTGGCTGTTTTGTGCTAATTCCTGATGGGTTACCTGCGCAGAAACTCCCAGTGTTGGCAAATATGCTGCTTTTGCCTGCTTGAGATAGGCGCCTGCCGCTTCTATTTGCTGTAGGGCAATGCGAATGTCTATGTTATTCTCAAGAGCCCGGTCTATATGGTTTGTCAGTACAGGGTCTGTAAAGAGTTCTCTCCACGAGATCCTGGCCATAGACAAAGTATCTGTAGGCAGATTATCGGTTCTGTAAGCTTCGTTTTCAACTACTTCTTCGGGCCTGGAATATTCCTTAGCTACAAAACATGACTGAAGAGATAGCAGGACCGCGGGAATTAAAATGAACTTGTATATATTTAGTCTTCTCATTTTCTATAGGTTTTCATTTGCGGCTTTAGGTTGTCCCGAGATTTTTTCCTGGAGCCATTGGAACAGGATGTATAGAATTGGGATGATAAAGATTCCCAGTAGGGTACCTATTAACAATCCACCAACGGCACCTGTACCAATAGACCTGTTTCCTGCAGCTCCTGTTCCTGTAGCGAACACCAGAGGAAGAAGCCCCACAATAAAGGCAAACGAGGTCATAAGAATAGGACGTAAACGTGCTTTTGCAGCTCCAAGAGCCGAGTCAACAATTGAGTTTCCGGCATTTCGCCTTTGCACGGCAAATTCCACAATCAAAATGGCATTTTTGGCAAGTAAGCCCAGTAGCATGATAAGCGCGATCTGGAAATAGATGTTGTTCTCCAGTCCCGTAAGGGCGGTGGTCACATAAGCCCCCATTACCCCAACCGGCAGTGACAGCAGTACTGCAAGTGGGAGCAGGTAGCTCTCGTACTGCGCTGCAAGAATGAAGAATACGAACATGATACTCAGGAAGAAAATAAAGGTGGTTTGGTTTCCTGCGGAAACTTCTTCCCTTGTAAGCCCCGAGAACCCTATGTCAAATCCTTCCGGAAGGGAGCCTGTGCCCACTTCCTGCACGGCCGCAATAGCATCTCCCGAAGAGTAGCCGGGTGCCGTTGCACCATTCACACTGGCCGAATTGAACAGGTTGAACCTGGTAACCGACTGTGGCCCGTAAACCCTGCTTAAGGTTACAAACTGCGTGATAGGTGCCATTTCTCCCTGCGCGTTTCGCACAAAGATCGAATTAAGGTCTTCTACAGTAGCTCTGTCTTCGGGCAGGGCCTGTACATAAACCCTGTACTGTTTTCCGAAGCGGGCAAAATCGGCTGCATAAACAGATCCGATATAAGACTGCAGGGTTGAGAAAATAGTTCCTATATCTACTCCTGCTTCTTTTGCCTTCGGAATATTCAGGTCAATCTCGTACTGCGGATAGTTGGTGTTGAACGAACTGTTGGCGTACAGGATCTCGGGTCTGGCTGAAAGATCGGCCAGGTAATTTCGTGTAGCGGCATCAAGATCTTCGAAACTACCACCGGTACGGTCGAGTACCTTCAATTCAAATCCTGAAGATGTTCCAAATCCTGGTACACTAGGAGGCTGGAAGAAGAGAATGTTGGCATCAGATATTCCTGCGGCAGTACCAAAGAGTTTTGCTATGATATCTTCGGCAGACATGCCGTCTTCGGTCCTTTCATCCCAGGAGTCTAGCTTAATAAAGCCAATTCCGTAGTTGCTTCCGGCACCTCCAAGAAAGCTGAAACCGTTTACCACAGAAGCCATATTAACCCCGGGAATTTGTTGGGCCCTTCGGCTCAATTCCGCAGTAACCTCGGCAGTACGGTCAAGAGAAGATCCGGCAGGCAATTCGATATTGGCGAAAATCATCCCCCGGTCTTCATCGGGAACAAAGCCGGTAGGCGTTGTAGACGAAGCCCAGAAAATAGCACCTACTGCAGCTACAATGATTGCCCCGGTGATCCATTTATTCCTGTATAGGAAAGATACCGAGTTCACATATTTCCTGGTGGTGGCATCAAAAGCCGTGTTAAAGGCTGAAAAGAAGCGCTTCAAAAAGCCTTTTCTCTTGCCTTCTTTCTCGTGGTGAGGTTTCAGGAAGAGCGCACAAAGAGCAGGGCTAAGGGTTAAGGCGTTTACTGCTGAAATAGCGATTGCCACCATCAAAGTCACCCCAAACTGTTCGTAAAATACCCCTGTAGGCCCTGTAATAAAGGTAACCGGGATAAACACCGCACCCATCACCAGGGTAATGGAGACAATGGCACCGGCAATTTCTTCCATGGCCGAATGGGTCGCTTTTTTGGCATTTTCGGCACCCTCTTCCAGCTTGGCGTGCACCGCCTCTACAACCACAATGGCATCATCTACCACAATACCAATGGCCAGTACGAGTGCAAACAGCGTAAGCAGGTTGATGGAGTAACCAAAAAGGTTGAGGAAGAAGAAGGTTCCAATAATAGACACCGGCACTGCAATAGCCGGTATGAGCGTAGATTTAAAATCCTGCAGAAAGATGAACACTACCAGGAATACCAGCAAAAAGGCTTCAAAAATGGTCATTACCACCTTGCTTATGGAAGCATTCAGGAATTCGTTGGAGTCAAAGTTGATCACCGTTTTAAGTCCGGTAGGAAAATTTTCTTCGAGCTCATCAAGTTTATCGTGAACGGTTTCAATAATTTCCTGGGCGTTTGAACCCGGGGTTTGGTAAACAGCCATACTCACCCCCGGCTTTCCGTTGGTGAAGGAGATTACGTTATAACCCTGGGCATCGAGCTCAACTTCGGCAACATCTTCAAGTCTTAAGAACCTTCCGTCGTCCAGCGCTTTTATGACAATATTCTTGTAGTCTTCTTCGGTATTATACCTACCGCTGTAGCGAATAACATATTCAAAAGCTTCAGCATTGTTCTGCCCTAAAGACCCGGCAGCAGCCTCCTGACTTTGCTCGTTGATGGCGCCAATAACATCTGAAGGGATCAAATTGTAGGCAGCCATTTTTTCAGGCTGCAACCAAACGCGCATGGCGTAAGTCTTGGCCCCAAACACACTCACGTCTCCAACCCCGTTGATCCTTTTTAGTTCGGGGATTACGTTGATGTTGAGGTAATTCTGAATAAAGGTGGCATCGTATGCTTCATTTTCAGAAAGTACGGTAAGGAACATAAGTGCACTGGTTTGCTGTTTCTGGGTGGTAACCCCACTCTGGGTTACCTCCCGCGGAAGCAAAGGAGTGGCACGGGCCACCCTGTTCTGAACGTTTACCGAAGCAATATCGGGGTCTATGCCCTGTTTAAAGAATACATTGATACTGGCACTACCGTTGTTACTGGCAGTTGAGGTAATGTAGTCCATTCCTTCCACCCCGTTGATCTGCTCTTCAATGGGAATGATCACACTTTCAAGTACCGTGGCTGCGTTGGCCCCGGCATAATTGGCATTTACCTGTACCGTAGGAGGGGCAATATCGGGATATTGGGTCACCGGTAAAGTGGTGATGGCCAAAATTCCCAGCATAACTATAACTATCGAGACTACCGTAGATAGTACAGGTCTCTCTATAAAAGTCTTTAGCATTAGTCCTTCTTATTTAAAGATTGGTTTAATGGAAGTGGCAATACTGTCAAAAGACACCGGCTGCGGAATGATTGGAGTGTTGTTTCTCAACTTTCCTACTCCCTGTGCTACGATCTTGTCGCCGGGTTTAACCCCTTCTCCCACTACAATAAGGTTTTGAACCCGATCTATTACTTCAATTGGCGCACTGGTGGCAAGGCTGTCTCCCTGCACTGCATACACGTACACGATTCCCTGTTGTTCAAAGGAAGCAGATTCGGGAACTACCGGCACGTTTTCGTAAGTACGCGGGATTCTGATCTTCCCGCTGTTCCCGCTCGCTAAAATCCCGTTCGGGTTTGGGAACATCGCTCTAAAGCTTACTGTTCCTGTTGACGGGTCAATTTGCCCGGTTACGGTTTGTATCTCCCCGGTTTCAGAATAGATCCTGTCATTTACCAGTTGAAGCTGAACCGCAGGGAAATTCTCTATTTTTTCTGAAAGGCTTTCCCCTTCTGCATTCTGAATAAAGTTGAGGTAATCTCTTTCATTCATAGAGAAAAAGGCATATACCTCGTCAATGTCTGAAACAGTGGTGAGTGGCGTTGGGTCGCCAGGGCTAACAAGTGCCCCTTCCCTAAAATTAATTGCGCCTACATACCCGTCTACGGGGCTTTTTATGGTGGCATAACCTATACTGGCAGCGATGCTGCTGTAACCGGCTTTTGCCTGTTCCAGCCTGGCTTTGGCGGTTTCCAGCTGCACCGGGCTTATAATCCCTTTTTCTACAAGGGGTTTGAGCTTGTCTACCTCTACCTGCGCAGCGTTCACGTTAGCTTTGGCAGCACCAGCTTCCTGTGATAAAGACTCGGTTTCAAGCCTGAAAAGGATTTGTCCTTTGCTCACTTTTTCCCCTTCATCAACCAGCACCCTAGTGATGTATCCCGGCACTTTTGCTCTTACGGCACTGCTTACCGTACCTTCAATGCTCACCGGGTAAGAGGTGAAACCAGTAATGGTGCGTTGTGGAACCTCAATTACCGGAAACGGAGCGGCAGCGCCCGCCTGTGGCCCGGCCGCCTGCTTGTCCTGGCATGAAAAAGCCATAAAGGCAATTAGCATCAATCCTATAGAGTGTAGTTTTCTCATATTCTGCTTCTGTCTGTATTTAGTTATTTCTTAATAAAAGTTTGGCTTTGAATTTTTTTACTGCGTTTGAAGTTTCTTCCAAATAGGTGAGAAAATCTTCCTGGAATTCCAGGTCAAATTGAAAACCGCCGGTTTCTTTGGCCTTGCAATTACACTGTTCTTTGTACTCCCGTATTTTGAGGTGCAGCTTTCGTTCGGTTTCCCATTTGGTGATCATTTCATCCATAATATTGAGGATGAGGTCTGGGTCTATCACAAAATAGCGTTTGCGGTCTCCGGGTTTAGTGAAATATTTAACTCTGTTGGTAGTTTGAAGATGATCGAGATGTGTTGAAACCGTGCTTTTTCCCGCATGTAAATCATTCACCAGCTCATCAAAAGTCACCCCTTTTCTTCCTGAAAGGATCAGAGTAGCGAGAATACGCGCCGCAAGAGGAGCAAGATTCTCCTCCTCCAGGTGCACTCCCAGTTCTTCTATTAAGGTCTTTCGCTGAATTTCTAAGTCCACGTTCTTGTTTCTCAAAATTTGAAGCTGCAAAACTAAGATTTAGTTCTGAAACTTCCGAACTACAAGAACTATAAGGTTTTGTTAATAGCAGAAAAATCTTACAAAAAAAGCTGCTTTGAGCTCTCCTGCCTACTCCTGAAGGTTCAGAAATGGCATTTTTGAGAGTTCTTAAAGCAGCTTCTTCAACTTTGGTAAAGCTTATCTACTTTTCTCCATAAATCGCAACCTCCAATGCTCCATCCTTGTTCATTTTGGCGCGATACATGCCTGCGGTGTTGAATTCCATAGCCACATTTCCCTCGTGGTCTATGGCGATGATTCCGCCGTTCCCTCCCAGGTCCACATTTTTCTTCTGTATCACTTCCCGGGCAGCTTCCTGGAGAGACAAATTTTTATATTCCATTAAGGCAGAAATATCGTAGGCCACTACCCCTCGAATGAAAAACTCTCCCCATCCCGTACCAGATATGGCAGCGGTCTTGTTGTTGGCATAAGTTCCCGCACCAATAACCGGAACATCTCCTACACGCCCCCACCTTTTGTTGGTCATGCCTCCGGTAGAGGTGCCGGCCGCAAGATTTCCATATTTATCGAGCGCGGCAGCACCTACAGTTCCATACTTGGAATCTTTGATAAAAGGATCCAGAAATGCCGTTTTTTGATCATGATCAAGTTGGGTTTTTTCCGAATCTTTTACACGCTGAAGTCCGCGGTAGCGATTCTCTGTATAGAAATATTCGGGATCTACTATTTCCATCCCTTGTTCTTTAGCAAAGGTTTCGGCTCCTTTTCCAATCATCATCACGTGTTCAGACCTGTTCATAACTGCGATGGCAAGGTCTATGGGGTTTTTCACGGTAGTAACTCCTGCGACCGCCCCGGCGTTAAGGGTTTTGCCATCCATTACCGCGGCATCGAGCTCGTTGGTTTCAGCGTTGGTAAAAACAGCCCCTTTCCCGGCATTGAAGAGCGGGGAATCTTCCATAATGTTAATAGCCTGCTCGATTGCCTCTATTGAAGTTCCCCCACGCTTTAGTACTGCATGCCCGGCTCTCACTGCCTCTTCCAGCTTTGCCCGGTATTGCTGCTCCAGGCTGTCGCTCATATTTTCTTTCAAAATGGTGCCCGCGCCACCGTGAATTACAATCCCAAAATTGGGCAGGCTATCTTTCTCTTCGGAAGCTGCTTCGGGGGTTGCCGCCTCTACCTTACTTTGTTCTTCAGCATGATTACATGCCAGGGTGCCAAAAATGGCAAAAACCAGAAGTATTTTTTTCATGATCGGAAATTTTTCAGCATAAAAGATATAAAAAATGAGCTGTTATACAGCAACTGGTGCTTTTGGAGCTGCTTCAGAAAAAGATTGTGTAAATTTAGGGTCCAAAAACTAAAAAATGGCAATTTCAAAACCTTTTAATTTAAATAAGTGGATAACGCAGAACCGGGATCTCCTAAAACCGCCGGTGGCGAATAAAAGTATCTATCCCGAAGCCGAAGATTACATCGTAATGGTGGTGGGCGGCCCAAACTCCCGGAAAGATTACCACTACAACGAGACCGAAGAGCTGTTTTACCAGCTGGAGGGGCAAATAAAAGTGCATGTGCAGGAAGAGGGCCAAAAAAGGACTTTTGAGCTGGGGCCCGGCGATATGTACCTCAACCCTTCAAAAGTGCCGCATTCTCCCGAGCGTACAGCCGGTTCTGTGGGGATAGTGGTAGAGCGAAGAAGGATAGAGCTCGATGCCAAAGACGGGTTGTTGTGGTTTTGCGAGAACTGTAATAATAAATTATATGAAGTCTATTTCCCGCTGAATGATATTGAGAACGATTTTCAGAAGCATTTTGACCACTTCTACAATAGCGACAAACTGCGCACCTGCAAGAAGTGCGGGACCAAAATGGAAAAGCCGAAGTAGGGCTTAAAACAAGGCTTTCCTCTTTAAATTTTTTATATTCGCAACTATCCAAACAAAAACATACTAAAACAACAACAAGAATGAGCGCAATTGCTGAAAAATTCGGAATAAATCAAGCTTTAAAAGATCTTGGCCTTAATGTAGACCAGGTGAACAAGGGTACCTCTACCGGGAATGAATGGTTTTCTTCGGGGGAGGTTATCGAATCTTATTCGCCGGTAGACGGAGCTTTAATTGGAAAAGTAAAAGCCACCACCCGCGAAGATTACGACCGCACCATCAAAACCGCACAGGAAGCTTTTAAAACCTGGAGAACCATGCCTTCACCTCAAAGAGGGGAAATAGTAAGGAAGTTTAATGACGAATTGCGCCGTTTAAAAGAGCCACTTGGAAAACTGGTTTCTTATGAAATGGGGAAATCTTACCAGGAAGGCCTGGGCGAGGTGCAGGAGATGATAGATATCTGTGATTTTGCAGTAGGGCTAAGCCGACAGCTGCACGGTGTCACGATGCATTCTGAACGGCCCGGTCACCGCATGTACGAACAATACCACCCGCTTGGGGTTGTGGGAGTGATTTCTGCCTTTAACTTTCCTGTAGCCGTATGGTCGTGGAACACTGCCCTTGCCTGGGTATGTGGCGATGTGTGCGTGTGGAAAGGATCTGAAAAAACACCTTTAACCTCTGTGGCCTGCCAGAATATTGCTGCAAGAGTATTTTCTGAAAACAATCTTCCCGAAGGGATTTCCTGCCTTATCACCGGCGACTACAAAGTGGGGGAAATGCTCACCAAAGATGAAAGGGTGCCATTGATCTCGGCTACCGGTTCCATTAGAATGGGGAAAATCGTTGCCCAGGCTGTTGCGGCACGTTTAGGGAAGTCCCTGCTTGAACTGGGTGGAAATAATGCCATTATCGTAACGCCCGATGCCAACATAAAAAATACCGTGATTGGTGCCGTTTTTGGAGCCGTGGGAACTTGCGGACAGCGTTGTACTTCAACCCGTAGATTGATCGTGCACGAAGAGGTTTACGATCAGGTGAAAAACGCCATTGTTGATGCTTACCAGCAGTTGAGAATTGGAAATCCGTTAGATGAGAACAACCACGTGGGGCCACTTATCGATAAGGATGCCGTGAAGAACTACCAGGCTGCGCTTGATAAAGTTGTTGAGGAAGGCGGAAAAATAATCGTGGAAGGCGGAGTGCTTGAAGGGGAAGGCTATGAAAGCGGATGTTATGTGAAGCCTGCAATTGCCGAAGCTCAAAACCACTACGAGATTGTACAGCACGAAACCTTTGCGCCCGTACTTTATCTTATGAAGTACAGCGGAGACCTTGAAAATGCCCTTGAACTTCAGAATGGTGTAAAACAGGGGCTTTCTTCTGCAATTATGACCAATAATCTCAGAGAGGCCGAAAGATTCCTTTCTGTGGAAGGATCTGACTGCGGAATTGCCAACGTGAACATAGGAACCTCGGGTGCCGAGATTGGCGGGGCCTTTGGAGGTGAGAAAGAAACCGGAGGCGGAAGGGAATCTGGTTCTGATGCCTGGAAGATCTACATGCGCCGGCAGACAAATACCATCAACTACACTACCGAACTGCCACTGGCACAGGGAATCAAGTTCGATTTATAAGAGGTTAAATACGCTAAAAATAAAAAGAGGCTGTCTTTTAGGACAGCCTCTTTTTTTGGCATTTTTGGAACCTTATTGCAAAGCAGGTTCTCTTTCAGTTTTTACCGGGTAATCTAAATATCCTTCTTTACCGGGGGTGTAGAAAGTTTTTTCATCCCATTCGGTTAGTTCAACGCCCTGTTCAAAGCGTTCTACCAGGTCGGGGTTTGAAACGTAAGGCTTTCCGAAGGCCACAAGATCGGCATTGCCTGCTTCCAGAACGGCATTTCCGCTTTCCTGGTCAAAGTTGGTATTGATCATTAAAGTCCCGTTATACATAGGCCTGTACCGTTTCGCGATCTCAGTTTCAGCAAAAGGAAGCTCAGAAACATCATTAAAAGGTTCGGAAAGGTGAAGATAAGCCAGGTTGTAATCATTCAGTTTTTTGACGATATAGTCAAAAGTAGGAATGGTTTCTTCATCCATGCTCATTCCAAAGATCCCGTGCAGGGAAGGGTTAAGGCGCAGGCCAATCTTCTCTTCGGGCATTACTTCTTTAATGGCGTCAATCACTTCAAAAAGAATCTTTGCGCGGTTTTCAATGCTGCCACCATACTCATCGGTGCGCTGGTTTGAGGTCCCGTTAAAGAACTGGTGCAGCAAATACCCGTTTGAAGAATGAATTTCTACCCCGTCAAACCCGGCTTTCATGGCGTTTGCAGCGGCCTGTTTAAAATCCTGAACGGTAGATTTGATTTCCTCCACGCTCATTTCTTTTGGCGTGACCGTGTCTTTTAAACCTTCGGAAGTAAAGGATTTTGAATTTGGATTTATGGCTGAAGGGGCCACGGGTAAATTTCCGTTGTGAAAATCGGGGTGAGACATGCGCCCCACATGCCAAAGCTGTATGAAGATCTTTCCGTTGGCTTCATGAACTTTTTCGGTCACTTCTTTCCAGCCTTTCACCTGTTCTTCGGAATGTATTCCCGGGGTATTGATGTAACCCACGGCCTGTTTGGAGATCTGCGCACCTTCGGTAATGATGAGTCCGGCGCTGGCGCGCTGTTTATAATACTCCCCCTGAAGTTCTGCGGTGGGTTTGTTCTCGGGGTTGTTGGCGCGGCTTCGCGTCATGGGCGCCATGACCACGCGGTTTTTAAGGTTGAGGTTTCCTTTATTATAAGCCTGTAACAATGCTTGTTCTTTACTCATATCTATAGCTTAATCAGCTCGTTTTTAGGTTAATATTCTTTTCTTCAAAGGTAAGGAAGGCGTTGCGCGCAGGAATTGATGTATGTCAAAGGAAAGGGTTAAAGTATGTTAAGTTATGAGTTTGGAAAGCCTTCCGCAGAAAAAGCACTTCTTTTAGAGAGACAGTTTCTTTATCTTAGAACAAACTAAACCAACTATTCATGAAGAAAATATTTACACTCCTGTTTTTTATCGGCTCAATTTTCTCCTGCGTTCCCGAAGACCATGTACTGGAACTTGAACTGGTGAATAATACTTCGGAAGCAGTTAAAAACCTGAAAGTTTTCACGGCCGGCGAAAAAGTGAGTTTTGAAGTTGATGTTCTGCCTGCGGGCGAAGAGATTGCGCACAGCCTGCAGGTGCCCAAAGATGCTGTTGACGGGAAATACACCTTCAGGTTTACCCGAAGTAACGGAAAACAAGAATCGGTTACCGGAAGCTATCTCAAAGAAGGGGAAGATTATCTGAAGAAGACGTTGGTTTTCGATATTCAGCAAAATGCTGTGAACGTGAACCACAAAATGCTGGAGGTGAAGTAAACCTCAGGCTAAACCTTCAGAATTCTTCCGAAAAAATTCTGCCAAAGCTGTCAAAAATGGCATTTTTAGCACTCGATTTAATTTTTCTTCAGAAAGGTAGATGCTTTGCTGGTGAAGCGTGAAAGCACGACCAGCTTCTTTTTGGTGTTTATGAAATAGACCCCGGTGAGCAGTACAGCCGCGGCAATGGCCGACTGGCTGGTGATTTGCTCGTCTAAAAAGTACCAGCCCAAAATCATGGCAATAACCGGGTTTACGTAAGTTGAAGTGGCCACTTTTTCGGGAGAGATCACCTTTAGCAGGTAGTTAAAAGCCGTAAAGGCCACAATACTTCCGAAGATGATGAGCAGCAGCATCGAATATTGTACCTGGCTGCTCCAGCTGAAAGGAGAACTCCAGGATTCGTTAAAAGCCAGGCTCGAAAGGGCTAAAATGATGCCTGCGCAGAACATTTGGTAACCGGTATTGACAAAATGGTTACTGGGTAAATTGGCTTTTCCCACAAAAAGGCTTCCGTAAGACCAGCTTAGCAGGCAGCAGAAGATCATTACAATTCCAAGAATGGAGTTTTCCTGAGAGGTAACTTCTTTTTGGCTCACCAGTAAATAAATCCCACTTAGGCCCAGAGCGACTCCCAGCATAGACATGGGCAGGATCTTTTTACCTTCAAAGATTCGCATGAAGATCAGCACTACCAGGGGTTGTGCCGAAATTACCAGGGCTGCAAAGCCGCTGTCTACAAATCTTAGCGCCCAAACCACCACGCCGTTTCCAAAAGCGAGGAACAAAAATCCTGCTATTGCGGTATTAAAGAACTGGGCGCGGGTAATTCTAAGGCTTTTGCCCATGGCGCGGCTAATTCCAAAAATGAGCAGCCCGGCGGTGGCAAACCTGATGGCAGCCAGCATGAAGGGCGGCAGCTCGGTCACCGCAATCTTGTTGAGCAGGTAAGTAGACCCCCAGATCACGTAAATGGAGAAAAAGGCCAGAACAATAAAAAGCGGATTTTTTGAGCTCATGCTGAAAATTTGCTGTGCAAACTTAGCAATAAAACGGCTGCCTCAGCTATGGGGATTTTTTCTTAAAATAACAGGATTCCTGGGGATGGGTTTTGAAAAATCTTCAGCAGGAAAACTCATTTACTTCTCACGTATTGCTTTCTGAAAAAAATTCGGGAAAAAACCTGCTCAAAAATGCCATTTTTGGAAGTAAACTTCCGCAGAAAACAAGGCAAAAAAAAGGCTGTCTTTTTAAGGACAGCCTCCCAATGCTTATAATTTTCCGTTTGGTGTGACCCAGGCAAACTGGTGCGGGTCTTGCGGAACTTTGATCCTTTCGGCGATTCTCGTCATCCTGTCCGGAAGTTTCATGAGATAATCGCGGGCTTTTTCGGCTTTATCGGTAAGGGAAGTCATTTTGTCGATCTCCCAGAAGTCATTCAGTTTTTGAAGGATATCAATATAATCCTGCGTGGTGTAGACGCCAAGTCTTTGTGCTGCATTGGAAAAGTTTTCAAATGCCTCGCCAATGCCCTGGCCGCTCTCCCTAATGAACTGGGCGGGCATAACGATCTTTTTCTTCATCATGTCTTCAAAAGCCAGCATCATTTCACTTGGGTCGTATTCAAAAATGGTCTTTACAAACTCCCTGTAGGCCAGGTGGTGGCGCATCTCGTCTCCGGCAATGATGTTGCACATTTTAGCGAGCATCTTATTCCCCTTTTTTCGGGCAAGCTGGCCCACGCGTTTATGAGAAATGTTGGTGGCTAGCTCCTGGAAGCTGGTGTACACAAAATTGCGGTAGGGATCGCGGCCTGTTCCTATGTCAAAACCGTCATTGATGAGGTATTGGGTGGTTTTTTCTACTTCCCTCATATTTACCCTGCCCGAGAGGTAAAGGTATTTGTTAAGGGTGTCGCCGTGGCGGTTCTCTTCCCCGGTCCAGTGGCGAATCCATTTTGCCCAGCCATTTTGCAATCCTTTTTGCTGCCCATGCTGCTCAACCCCTTCCATATCCATTAACCAGGATTCATAGGTTGGCAGAGCTTCTTCGGTCACCATATCGGCTACCAGTACTACCCAGAAATCATATCCCAGTTCCTGAGCTTCTTCCCGGATTTGTGTCACTTCTTCAAAGAAATTCTCTTGCTGCGAATTGGGTAAAAGATCTGTAGGCTGCCAGATCTCTTCCACCGGAATGAGATACTTCTCCACAAATTCATCAATAGACTTCTCAACAGTCTTCATTACTTCTAATCTGATATTCTCTAGCGCCATATAGGTAGGGTGTTTTTCATGGTTCTTTTCTCAAGAACCGAACCATTATAATTTTGGTAATCTACAAAGATAGAAAGTTCAAAGAGGAGGACGTTAAAAAATTTCTTAATTTCTACCCGATTCGTCAGGATAAAGGCTGTGTACCGGGTCACTTTGAACCACTTCTTTTGAGTTTACATCGAGTAAAGACAGCTTTCCCATAAAGGCCGCACCTGTGTCTATGTTAAAAACATTTGCAAAATTGGCAGGTTTGTCTTCTCCAATCCTGGTGACCGGCGTATGGCCAATATATATTTCCCGGAACAGTTCCAGGCGTTTTGGGTAATGCGTTTCTCCCGGCTTTAATGCCGGATTAACAGCCATGGCCATCTCCCACAGGGTGCGGTCCCAATAGAAAGGCGTGGGCGTATATTCCTCCTCGGGGCCTTTTTGGTTGGTGAATCCGGCGTGTACAAAAAGCCGGTTTTCAGCATCAATATAATAATTGACCATTTCTTCGAAGAACTTGATGTGCTCCTGTTTTTCTTCACTGGTGAACCGGCGGTAAGCGTCAATGCTTGATTGCCCGCCGTGTTGCAGCCATTTGTCATTCAATTCGCCGGTTTTTAACCAGCGATGGGTGAGGTCGTCGTGGTTTCCGCGTAAAAAGATGCAGGTATTTTGTTTGGAAAATTTTATGAGATAGGAAACCACATTGGCCGAATCGCTCCAGCCATCTACGTAATCTCCCAAAAAAATTACAGTATCTCGGGGCGTAATCTTTGCCCTTTCCAGCAATTGAATGAGTGCTTTTAAACCTCCATGTATGTCTCCTATTACCAGAGTCCTTTCCATTTAATTGTATTTTACTTTTCTCAATATCCGCAGGCTTTCCTTGTACTGCTGATAAATCCTTTCATCAAAATTCCTGAGTTCTTCCTTTGCGTCTTCAAGGCGGTCTAGTGCCTCGCTGAAGCCGTTAAAATGACACAGTAAATACGTGGCTGGCAAATTATATAAATCTTTTTCTTCGGAAGGGGTTAATTGCAAATTTTGTTTCAGCTTGTGCACCAGTGCAATATTCGAATTATAGATGTGGTACAGCGTTCTTTTTTCAAACTGCGGAGGCTTAAAAAGCATATTTGTCTTGATCTCATAAGTGGCATTGTCTTTAAAGTGGATCTTTACTTCTTCCAGCGGATAGTATTTAAACCTGTCGTTAAGCCCCAGCTTTACATACTCTAAAATGCTAAAAAGGTCTTCCGAAATCTCGATGCTCACCTCGTCAAGATCTGAATAAAAGAGTTTTACCTGTTCGTTGATGAGCTCAATGTCTACTCTTGAAAAATAGACTTCTTCATTGGCCTCTTTCTTCTTGCCGCTCCAGCACACCACAAAATATTCTTTAAAAACCTTGTATTCGGGCCTAAGGTTCTCATGCTTTCCCATGAAGTCAAAAACCCCGTCTAGCGTGAGCTGTATGTTGTTCTGGGAATGTGCTTCAATGGCATTTACCACGGCTGAATTATCGCTTTGTGAACCCCGCGAAAACTCCGAAGCTATGCTAATACTGCCCTCCCTGAAGAAGATGCTTTGTGCAGGGTACTTCCAGATGGCTTTTTTCAAAGCACAGGTTTTGCCTTTGTTGGGTTTTATGGTGACCAGCCCCACCACCAGGTCGTGTGGCAAATGCGGAAACGGGATGTTTTCATAGGCCACCAGCGGCGGATTTTCGAGGTAGGCATTTACCAGGTTCTGTATCTTGCTGTCGTCAAAAAAGTCAACTCCTTTAATCTGGTTGTCGGCATCTTCAACCCCAATGACCATATAAGAATTATTGTTGGGGTTGGAATTGGCCAGGGCGCAAATGTGCTTTAGAAATTTGGCCTTTCCTTCTTTTTCTCCCAGGTTGATCTGGCGCTTTTTATCATAAAAACTGTTTTCGCTGTTATGCGCGAGCAGATTTTTAATAAGAAGGCGCTTGTTGATCATGCCTGCTATTCCTTATGTACAATAGTAGAAGTTGCCTGTGCGGTGGGCAGCACCAGCAGGTCGGCAATGTTCACATGCCGGGGGCGGCTCACTACAAACACCACGAGTTCGGCGATGTCTTCGGGCTTTAGGGCCTGGTAACCCTGGTAAACCGATTTTGCCTTTTCTGAATCCCCTTTGAACCTCACCTCGCTAAAACCGGTCTCTACCAGCCCCGGGTTTATGGCACCTACGCGTATGCCTTTCCCGTTTAGGTCAATGCGCATTCCCTGGTTAATGGCGTCTACGGCGTGTTTGCTGGCGCTGTACACGTTCCCGTTTGGATAAACTTCTTTTCCGGCCAAAGAACCAATGTTGATAATATCTCCCGAGCCTCTTTTTAGCATCTGCGGAATGATCTCCCGGCTCACGTACAGCAGGCCTTTCACATTAATGTCTATCATTGCATCCCAGTCGGTCACACTTCCGGTTTGAATGGGGTCGAGGCCATGGGCATTTCCGGCGTTGTTAATGAGTACATCTATAGTTTTGAATTGCTGCGGAAGGCTTTGAATAGCCTCACTTACTTTTTCTTTATCTCTCACGTCAAACTGAAGGATGTGTACTTCGGTTTTAGCGCTAAGCTCATTTTTTAAAGATTCAAGGGCGTCTTTTCTTCGGCCGCAAATAACAAGGCGGTAACCTGCGGCTGCCAGGGCAATTGCAGTTGCTTTCCCAATTCCACTGCTGGCGCCGGTGACTAAAGCTGTTTTGTTCATAGGTGTCAAAAATGTCATTTTTAAAGTCTTTCCGGCAGCTTTTTAAAGTCCTCATCAATTAGGGAGGTGTGAAAAGCTTTGTGTGCCGAATCTATGCCTGCTTCAGAATTTCCTTTGATAACGGCGTGAAACTGGGCTTTATGCTGAAGCAGCCACGCAAAAAGCAGCTCTTTTGGCCGCAAATTGTACTTAGTGGCGGCCTTTTTGAGCTCTTCGTGCTCATTTTCCCAGTCTTCGCTTTCGGGAATGATCATTTGGGTGACCCCTTCCGAAGCAGCTTCAGCTAAGGTAAGGCTTTTCACGGCTGCGGGCGTTAGCCTTACACTAGAAAGTGTGGCACTGGCAGGGAATTCTTCTAAAAATGCCTTTTTCTCCCCCGGCCTTTTTTCCAGGACCCCAATCTCCACGATTTTACCGCGGGCGCGTAATTTCTGGATATTTGAAAGCAGTTCATTTGCGGGAGCATTAAAAGTAAGGAGCAGGAGGTCGAGATAGTCGGTATCAAGAAGCTCAAGAATGTGCTCTACCTGCCCGGGAATATCCTGCCCGCCAGGGTCTGCGTCAATTGCGGCGGCCAGTTGCACCTGGTCGCGGCTTAGCCCGCTTTCGCTAAATGCCGTTCCCAGGCCATGGGTATAGGTTTTGGCCCTGGTGTGGTCTATCAAAAAAGTAGTGATGCCTTTCTCGACGCAGTGGTGAAAAAGCTGGATTTTTTTGCCTTTTGAAAGGGGTTCCCAGGATTCAGGATCCTGAATGATACGGGAATAGGAATTTCTTTGCCTCATTTTTTAAAAGTAAGGAACTCTATTCTTCTACGCAGGAGGCGGATTGTTAAAGAATGCGAAGGATAGTTAAAAAGAGTTAAACTTCATTTATCGGGAGATTAAAGCCTTTAATCGAGCGTTATCATGCCTAAACCTAAAACAAATCATTTATGAAAAAGTATCATTTATTTTTATTCCTTTTTGCTCTGGTTTCCGGGCTTGTTAGTTGTAGTTCAGATGACGATGGCAGTGGCGCCAGTAAGGGTACTGCAAGAGTGGCAGTAGAGTTGACCGATGCTCCCGGTGATTTTAAGCACGTTTACGTGGAAGTTGAAGATGTAATGATAAAAACAACCAACGAAGGTAGTGACGAAGAAGGCTGGACCAGCCTTGAAGGGGTGAACACAGGGGTAATTGACCTTCTAAGCCTTACAGGTGGAGTGACCAAATTACTGGTAGATACCGAAATTGAGGCCGGTTACCTTCACCAGATCAGGCTGGTGCTTGGCGGTGACAACAGTGTGGTGGTCATGGATGGTGATGTGGAGCAGGAATTTGCCCTTAAGACTCCAAGTGCACAGCAATCTGGTTTAAAAGTGATGGTGGGGCAGGAACTCGAAGCCAACGCCGAATACACTTTTATCCTCGATTTTGATGTAGACCAGTCTGTGAAAAGCACCACTGCCGATGGCTACAACCTTCACCCCGTGATTAGAATGGCCGTTGAAGAAAATTCAGGTTCTATTGTGGGCAGCATCCACCCAACTACAGAGCAGGCTTTGATCAAAGTTCAAAATGCCACGGTAAATGCTTCTGCCTACACCGATGCCAACGGGAAATTTGAGGTGCACGGGCTGCCTGCCGGTACTTACAAAGTGACTGCCACCGTTGCCGAAGGTTCTGGGCTTAATTCTTCCGTAGTGAATAACGTGGTGGTGGAACAGGGTGAAACTGTAACTCTTGATCCCATGTTTTTGGACGGAGAATAATAAATGCTGAAAAATATGCCATTTTTGAAAGCAGCGGTAATCCCGCTGCTTTTTGTTTTAACATAAATTTAAGATAATTTGGTTGAATATTTGCTGAAGTTGCGCCGTTGACTATAGATAAGTATCTTCACCTAAATAAAATTTTTTACCAATGCAGGAAAACAACAGCTCGGTAGACATAGCCAGTATCAATGAAAAAATTGAGCGCGAAAGTGCCTTTGTTGATATTTTAAGTTCAGAAATGAAGAAGGTCATTGTGGGCCAGAAGCATATGGTTGAACGTCTGTTAATTGGCTTACTGGGCCAGGGGCATATACTTCTGGAAGGAGTTCCGGGGTTGGCAAAAACCCTTGCCATCAACACCCTGTCTCAGGCGGTGCACGGTAGCTTCAGCCGTATACAGTTCACGCCCGATCTACTTCCGGCAGATGTGGTGGGTACGCTCATTTATAATATGAAGCTGAATGATTTCAGCATAAAAAAAGGCCCCATCTTCGCAAATTTCGTACTTGCCGATGAGATCAACAGGGCACCTGCCAAAGTGCAGTCGGCTTTGCTCGAAGCCATGCAGGAAAAACAGGTGACCATTGGGGAAGAGACTTTTGTGCTCGATAAGCCATTTCTGGTAATGGCCACTCAAAACCCGGTGGAGCAGGAAGGAACCTATCCGCTGCCTGAAGCCCAGGTTGACCGTTTTATGCTTAAAACCGTCATTAAATATCCCGAAATGGCCGATGAGCAGATGATCATTCGCGCCAATTTAAAAGGCAGTTTTGAAAAGGTGAACCCGGTAGTGAGCCTGGATCAAATTGCCCGCGCCCAGCAATCGGTGCGAGAGGTGTACATGGATGAAAAGATCGAAAAATATATCCTTGATATCGTTTTTGCCACACGTTTTCCTGAAAAATACAGGCTTGAGAGCCTGAAGCCTCTTATCAATTTTGGTGCTTCCCCGCGGGGAAGTATCAACCTGGCAACGGCGGCAAAATGCTACGCCTTTATAAAGCGCCGCGGCTACGTGGTGCCCGAAGACGTGCGTGCCGTGGTGCACGATGTGCTTCGCCACAGGATTGGGATCACCTACGAAGCCGAAGCCGAAAATGTAACTTCCGAAGATATCATCAACAAGATCGTAAACGAGATTGAAGTACCTTAAACAATGAACAATTAACAATGAACAGAATTGAACATCTGTCACCTGTTAATTAGTTACTGATAATTGTTTATTGATCATTGTCAATTGAAGAAATGGATACTAAGGAGTTACTCAAGAAAGTTCGAAAAATAGAGATCAAGACCCGCCGGCTGAGTGATCACATCTTTGGCGGGGAATACCACTCTACCTTTAAGGGGCGTGGAATGACTTTTAGCGAGGTGCGCCAGTATCAGTTTGGGGATGATGTAAGGAATATTGACTGGAATGTTACTGCCCGCTATTCTGAACCTTTTGTAAAGGTGTTCGAAGAGGAGCGGGAGCTCACCATGATGCTGGTGGTAGATGTTTCCGGCTCTGGCCTGTTTGGTACCCGCAACGGGTTCAAGCAGGATATTATTACTGAAATTGCCGCTACTCTGGCATTTTCGGCTACCCAGAACAACGATAAGATCGGGCTCATCCTGTTCTCCGATATCATTGAGCTTTATATTCCGCCTAAAAAGGGACGTTCACATGTGCTTCGGATTATTAGAGAGCTGTTGGAATTTGAGCCTAAAAGTCAGAAGACCAATCTCGAAAATGCGCTCAGTTACCTTTCGCGCGTGATGAAGAAAAAAGCCATTGTTTTTGTGCTTTCCGATTTTATTGCTGAAGATTATCAGCGTACGCTCAAGATCACCAGCGGCCGGCATGATGTTACCGGTATCCGGGTTTATGATGAGCGCGAAGAAGAGATACCAAACCTTGGAATGGTGGCCATGCAGGATGAAGAAACCGGGAAAAGGATACTTGTAGATACCTCTTCAAGGTCGGTGCGCCGCAACTATGCTAAATATTACCACGAGAGAGTGGAGTATTTTAGCGAGAGCTTCCGCAGAAGTGGGGCAGGAAGCCTTAGCACCCGTGTAGATGAAAGTTATGTAAAAAAATTACTGGGCTATTTTAAAGCCAGATAAAAGAATAACAATGCAAAAAATAGTAAGGCAGAATGGCATTTTTGACACCCCCGTGAAGAGTGTTCTCTTTTTCTGCCTGTGTGCAATTTTTCTGCTGCTCAACAGTTTTGCGGGACAGGCACAGGAGGTTTCTGCTTCCGTAGACACAACTACTATAAAAATAGGGGAGCAGATCACCTATAAACTTGCTGTGGAAACTAACCGTGAAGACCTGGTGGTGTTTCCGGAAGGGCAGAGCTTTTCTCCGCTCGAAATGATAGAGGCACTGGCCATAGATACCAGTGAAATTAGCGACAGGTACCGCCTCACACGCGAATACGCGCTTACACAATTCGATTCGGGCAGCTATACCATTCCGCGGCAGCGGGTGTTGATCAACGACAGGGAATTTCGCACCGATTCATTTCAGGTAGTAGTGAATGATGTGGTAGTTGATACTACCAAGCAGAAAATGTTTCCCATAAAACCGGCTGTTGAAGTGCCACCGGCTTTTGGCGTTCCTGCCTGGCTCTGGTGGCTGCTTGGCCTGGCGCTTCTGGCAGGTGTTATTTACCTGTTGTACAGGAGCAGGAAAAAAAGAAAAGAAGCTACAAAACAACTTCCGCCTTATGAACGCGCACTCTTTGAGCTGAAGCAATTAGATGATTCCCGGCTTTTGGAGCAACGGGAGATCAAGGAGTATTATTCCCAGCTTTCGGCGGCGGTAAGGAGGTATTTAGATGGCGAGGTCTACGATCATGCGCTCGAAAGTACCACCAATGAGCTTATCACTTATCTTGAAGCTGAAAGAGATAAGGGTAAACTAAAGCTCGAAAACACCACTATAAGCAGGCTGAAAGAGATTCTCGAAAGAGCCGATCTTGCAAAATTCGCAAACTCCAAACCCGATGTGCTTACGGCAAAAGAAGACCGCAGCAGTGTTGAAAATGTTATAAAAGATACTAAAGCTTCTATCCCGCAGCCTACCGAAGAAGAACTCTTAAGAGACCGCGAATACCGGGAAAGGCTGGAGCGAAAAAAGAAGGTCAAAAAGATCATTTTTGGAATCCTTGCGGTAGTGTTGCTCATAAGTGCAGGTACGGCTTATATTATTTCTACCCGCGGGTTTGAGTATTTTACTGATACTTACTTTGGAAACACCAGTAAGGAGATGCTGGAGAGCGACTGGATCTCCAGTGAATACGGTACTCCATCGGTCACCATTGCCACGCCCGATGTGCTGGTGAGAGATCTCAGCGATGCTGAAGGAATGGCTGCTGGCCGTGAGACTTTCAGGTATGGCAGCCTTAATGCCAATCTCTTTGTGAATGTAAGCACCCGCCCGGCCAATGATGATTTTAACGTAGACCTGGCCGTAGAAGAGGTTTATGCTTACCTGGAAGCCAATGGCGCTAAAAACATTATTACCAAGCAGGAAGATTACGAAACGCTCAACGGCGCTCCCGGATTTAAGATCTTTGGGACCATGAGCCTGCAAAAAGATGAAAAATCACCACCTGTGGCCAAGGAGTATATCATCCTTAACTTCGGAATGGGACAGGGATTCCAGCAGGTAGTGGTGATCTACAATGAAAATGATAAATATGCCGATGAGATCGCGCAGCGCATCTCAGATTCGGTTGAACTTATAAACAACAGCAATTAATGTTCGAAAGATTAGTTTTTGAAGATCCGCAGTTCTTTTGGCTATTGCTGCTTTTGCCGCTGGCCCTGGGTTGGTACATCTGGAAACGCAACCGGCAAACCGCCGAGCTCAGGATCTCTAGCATTAAAGGTTTTGAGGCCAAACCCGGTTTGCTGGGAAAATTCCGCCCCCTGCTCTTCATACTCAGGCTGCTCGTACTGGCTTTGGTCATCACTGCCCTTGCAAGGCCGCGAAGTGTAGATGTTTCTTCGCGTACCAGCAGCAATTTTGGGATTGATATAGTAATGGCCATAGATGTTTCTGCCAGTATGCTGGCCCGTGACCTGGAGCCCAACCGGCTTGAAGCAACTAAAGAAGTGGCTGCCGATTTTGTGAAAAACCGTCCTGCCGACAGGATTGGGCTGGTGGTATACGCGGGTGAAAGTTTTACCCAAACCCCAATTACGAGCGATAAAAGCATCGTGTTAAGCGCCCTTGAGAATATTGAGTACAACAATGTGCTCGAAAATGGTACGGCAATTGGAATGGGGCTTGCCACGGCAGTGAACCGGCTCAAAGACAGTAAAGCCGAAAGTAAGGTAGTGATCCTTCTTACCGACGGGATGAACAATGCCGGTTTTATAGATCCAAAGATCGCAAGTGAACTGGCCCTGGAATTTGGAATCAAGGTATATACCATTGGCGTGGGAAGCAACGGCACGGCCCTTTCTCCCATAGCTATCCTGCCTAACGGGAATTTCCAGTATGGCAGGGTGCCGGTTGAGATAGATGAAGCTTTACTAAAGGAAATTGCCGATGCTACCGGCGGAAAATACTTCCGGGCTACCAATAACCGCTCTCTAGAAGAGATCTATGCCGAAATTGATGAACTTGAAAAGACGGAGATAGAAGAATTCAGGTTTTACAACTATGAAGAGAAATTCAGGCCATTAATATTGCTGGCAGGATTACTGTTGTTGGTAGAAGTGCTGTTGAGGTTTACTATTTTCCGAAGTTTTGTTTAAAAAGGTACAACATGTTTTTGTTAGAAGATAAGACTTACTTATGGTTATTGATAGGCATCCCGGTCATTGTGCTGCTGTATGCCATGGTCATCTTTTGGCAAAAAAGGACACAGCGCAAATTTGCCGATAAGGAGTTGCTGGACAGGCTGAGCCCCAACCGCTCTACCGGAAAGCAGGTGCTAAAAATAGTACTGCTGTGCCTTGCTATCGCCAGTTTGGTAATTGCGCTGGTGAACCCGCAGTTTGGCACAAAATTGGAAACTGTGAAAAGGGAAGGTGTAGATGTAGTTTTTGCCATAGATGTGTCAAAAAGTATGCTGGCCGAAGACATTGCGCCCAACAGGCTTGAGAAATCGAAGCAACTGGTAACCCAGATCATAAATAACCTGGCCAGTGACCGGGTGGGGATCATCGCCTATGCCGGGAGTGCATTTCCGCAGTTGCCCATCACCACAGATTATGCTGCGGCAAAAATGTTCCTGCAAAACATGAATACAGATATGCTTTCTTCGCAGGGAACTGCCATTAGGGAAGCGATTGAGCTGGCAAAGACCTACTTTAATGATGACGAGCAAACCAATAGAGTTTTGTTCCTTATTAGTGACGGCGAAGATCATGAAGGGAATATTGAAGAAATTGCTGCTGAAGCTGCCCGCCAGGGAATAAGGATAGTGACTATTGGGGTGGGAACACCCAAAGGGGGCCCAATTCCCGTCAGGCGCAACGGAGTGGTTCAGAATTATAAAAAAAACAATCAGGGGGAGACGGTGATCACCCGGCTTGAGCAGGAAACCCTGAAGGAAATAGCTTCCGAAGCAAACGGAAGATATATAGACGGCAGTAACACGGCGCAGGTAGTTGAAGAGGTGACAGAGATCCTTCAAAATATGGATAAGAAAGAGTTTGAGTCCCAGCAAATCGCAGAATACAAAAGCCAGTTCCAGTGGTTTTTGGGACTGGGGTTACTTTTCCTGTTGCTGGACATTCTTTTACTTGAGCGACAAACCTCCTGGTTAAAAAGGCTAAATTTGTTTAACGAAAAAAGAAGCTGATGATGATGAAAACATACCTGCCAAAAACGCTGTTTTTGGGCCTGCTTTTTTCTTTTCCTTTTATTGCAGGCGCACAGGAAGATACTAAAGCAGCAGCCAAAGCTGCCCGGAAATACATGCAGGAAGCCGAAGCTGCTTTAGCCGATAACGACCCGGCAACGGCCGAGGCTTATTATCGTAAGGCCATAGCAAAAGACCCGGCTAATGCCGAAGCAAAATATAATTTAGGAAATCTTTACTACAATAAGGAGGTTACGAGTCAGGCACTTGAGCGGCATCGTTCGGCGGCCAGCACAGCCAAAGAAAAGCCTCTGAAGCACGACGCTTTTCACAACCAGGGCAACGCTTATATGAAGCAGAAGAAATACAGCGAGGCGGTTGAGGCTTACAAGCAGTCGCTGCGCAACAACCCTGAAGACGATGAGACCCGCTATAATTTAGCCCTGGCTAAAAAGATGCTCGAGGAAGAGCAAAAGCAGGGTGGCGGTGGCGACAGCAAGGAAAAAGATCAACAAGACCAGCAAAAGCAAGACGATAAACAGGAGCAGCAGGACGGCGAAGGCGAGAAAGAGCAAAATGAAGATGGCCAGCCCGATGATAAAGCAGGTGGCGACAAGAAAGAAGATGAAAATAAGGAAGGCGAGCAAAAGAAAGATAAAGCAGGCCAGCCCGATGATAAAGAGCAGAAAAAAGAGGAGCAGCCAAAAGAAGGCGAGCAGCCTAAACAGCCACAACAGCGGCCGGGCCAGCTTTCACCGCAACAGGTAAAGAACTTGCTCGAAGCCATGGGAAATGAAGAAAAGAAAGTTCAGGAAAGGATAAATGCCAAAAAGGCAAAAGGTGTTCCTGTACAAACAGAAAAAGACTGGTAGTCACATGATGAAACACAAACTGGTACTTTTAATGATGTTACTTGCCTCAGGCCTTGCCATTGGGCAGGTGCAGTTTGAGGCTAAGGTAAGCAAAGACAAGCTGGGGGTAAATGAGCGCCTTAGGGTAGATTTTGAGATGAACCAGGACGGCGACAATTTTAATCCGCCCCCGTTCACCAATTTTACCGTGGTGGGAGGTCCCAACCAGGCAGTGAGCAACAGCTGGATAAACGGCAAAAGGACTTATTCCAAAACCTACAGTTATTTTCTTGCCCCAAAGAGCCGGGGAAATTTTACCATTGGACAGGCAGAGATCACCATTGACGGCAATATTTATAAAACCACGCCCGTACAGGTGGAGGTAACCGCTGCCGTAGACCAGCCTACCGATGGGGAGAATTCAGAATACATAGCTTCAGAGAACATCCACCTGGTGGCAGAAATCTCCAATACCAATCCGTATCTCAACGAAGCCATTACCGTAGTTTACAAACTTTACGTAAGCCCCCGTATTAACGTGAGCGACTGGCGGCAGCTTGACAGCCCCAAGTTTAGTGACTTTTGGAGCCAGAATATCGATATTAGAAGACTTCAGGTTGAAAACGGCACTTATGAAGGTGAACCTTATCGCTTTGTGGTGCTTCGGAAAACGGTACTTTACCCACAAAAGACCGGGAAACTCAATATTGAGCCGCTTACACTGAATATTTCAGTAGAAGTTCCGGGCAACCGAAGGGATATCTTCGGAAACAGGTTTTATGAAACCGTTGACAAAGTAGTGGCCGCAGGCAACAGGGTGATCAATGTGAAGCCCCTGCCGCAGGAAGGCCGCCCAGCCGATTTTACAGGTGCAGTGGGTAAAAACCTGGACCTCGAAGTTTCCACCGATAAAAATGCCCTAAGGGCTACCGAATCTTTACAGGCCACTGTAAAGGTGACAGGGCAGGGGAATTTAAAGCTGTTTGATCTTCCGCCTTTAACCGTGCCTGCCTCAATGGAGAAGTACGAGCCGGAATACATTGAAAATGTAAATACCACGATCAACGGGATGCAGGGAAGCATTGCCAATCAATATACCCTTGTGCCACAGGCCAAAGGCAAGGTTCCCATTCCGCCGGTGAGCTTCAGTTATTTTGATCTTAACACCCAATCATATAAAACCCTTACTTCAGAAGAGATCCTGCTCGATGTTGAGGCAGCGCCGGCAGGAAGCCGAGCCAGGCCGGGCAGTAACGAGGCTGCGGTAGCGCAACAGGTGCCAGCTGCGACAAACCAATTCAGGTACATAAAGCTCAATACTTCTCTAAAAACTGTTGGAGAGGCACCATTTATGGGATCGGCTTTGTTCTGGACGTTGTTTTTGAGTCCGTTGCTTTTCATTCCGCTGGTAATTCTCTTCGGAAAAAAGAGACAGGCAAAAGCGGGAGACGTGCGGGGTAACCGAATTAGAAAAGCCGACCGGCTGGCCCGTAAATATCTGTCGGAAGCTAAAAAGAACCTGGGTGACCAAACCAAGTTCTATGAATCTTTGGAAAGGGCGCTGCACAATTATTTAAAGGCAAAGCTGCACATACAAACCAGCGAAATGAGCAAGGAGCGCATTAAGGAACTGCTGGAGAGTAAAGGAGCCAACGCCGGTACGGTAGCCGATTTCAACGAGCTGCTTAGAAGCTGCGAATTTGCCCGTTACACCCCGGCATCAAATGTGGCCATGCAGCAGGATTATGATAAGGCAGTACGTGTAATTTCAGAATTGGATAAACAAGTATGAAAAAGCTGATCTTTTTACTGGCCCTGTGTTTCAGTTTCATGGCAAGCGCACAAAATGCGCAGGTTTTTAAAGCTGCCAATGAGGCTTATGCCGCAGGGAATTACGAGGAAGCCATTGCGCAATATGAACAGATCCTGGAAAGCGGACAAACTTCGGCAGCATTGCACTACAATCTGGGAAATAGCTACTACAAACTGAACCGGGTTGCGCCGAGTATTTACCACTACGAAAAAGCATTGCGGTTGGAGCCCGGGGATGAAGATGTGCAAAATAATCTGGGCTTTGCCAGGAATATGGCCATTGACGCCATTGGCGAGGAAGAACAAACCGGCTTTAGAGGCATTTTTGAGACCTCTACGGCGGCATTCTCTGCTTCGGGCTGGGGCTGGGTCGCTATTTTTTGTATGCTTGTTTTTGTAGTCTTTTTCCTGGTGTATTATTTCAGTAGTAGAACCTTTACGAAACGTTTGCTGTTTATTGGTTCCATGTTATTTCTGCTGATGGCAATATCTTCAGTAATAGTGGCTGTGACCAAAGAAAGCTATAGTGAGGAGGGCGAATATGCGATTGTTTTTTCTGAAGAAGTGGAGATAAAGAACGAGCCGTCACCACGTGCCGATGATGCCTTCCTGCTGCACGAAGGGGCTAAAGTGAAGATCACTGAAGATTTCCAGGATTGGGTAGAGATTCGATTGCCTAACGGGAGTACGGGATGGCTGGAAGAAAACCATCTTAGGAGGTTGTAACTCAGCTTCCGGTCACTTCGGGAAAATGAATTAATAACAAAAAAATAACTAAAAATATGCCTTTTTTGATGTATGTAGGGCATTTCAGATTACAATTAAATTTGCAACACCTCTCAAAAATGCTATTTTTGTAAGCTTTGAAAAAGGTTGCATACATATTATCCTTTATTTTCCTCAGCTTTATTGCAGGGCCTACTACCATCGCTCTTATAGATGATTCTGTAGATGTTTCTTACGCCTTTACTGCAAATGAGGAAGAAAATTCTTCAAAGAACCTGGCTTCTTTTGAATCTGTGATTGAAGACATTTATTCAAACCACGCCAGTATCGAGTATCTTAAATCTCACCAGAAGGAAAATTATTCCTACAAGAAAAACTATCACCAGGTGTACCTGGAGGTGATTTCCCCCCCGCCCAAGAACATATAATTATATCCGTTTTTAAGGTTCGCAACAGGTGGCTGCATTCTCGTGGCCCAGGCACTGTATTGCCCTTTTTGGGCAGTTTGGCAGAACCTTCTTTTTTATCAAGTTTTAATAACCAGTTGCAGGAGCAAAAGAAGTTCCTGTGAGTAAACGTATATATTTTATGTTCAAGCAACTCAAAAGTGATTTGCCGGCAAGTGTTGTAGTATTTTTTGTCGCCTTGCCACTTTGTTTAGGTATCGCCTTAGCCAGTGGCGCGCCATTATTTTCAGGATTAATAGCCGGGATTGTCGGCGGAATTGTGGTTGGGGCCATAAGTGGTTCCAATGTGGGGGTGAGCGGCCCCGCTGCCGGGCTGGCTGCGATCGTACTGGCCGCAATTGCCAGCCTTGGAAGTTACCAGGATTTTCTTTTAGCCGTGGTTTTGGCGGGAGCTATGCAGATCTTGTTTGGTGTTCTAAGGGCCGGGATCATTGGGTATTATTTCCCATCATCGGTAATTAAAGGAATGTTGACCGGTATCGGGATCATCATTATCATCAAACAGATCCCGCACTTCTTTGGATATGACGGCAATATTGGGGATATTTATTCTCTTGAAGGAATAGGAAATGCTTTTAATAGTATAAGTGTGGGAGCCACTTTAATTGCTTTAATAGGAATGGGAATCCTGGTTTTGTGGGATTCGGTGCTTACCAAAAAAAGCAAAATTTTCAGGCTTATTCAGGGGCCGCTGGTGGCAGTAGTTGTGGGGATTGTTTTTTTCCTGTTAACCCGCGATTCGGCGATGTTTGCCATAGATGAAAAGTTCCTGGTAAATGTGCCGGTGCCCGATAGCTTTGATTCCTTTATAGGGCAGTTCACTTTTCCGTCTTTCAAACTGATTGGAAGTGCAGAGATTTGGGTCACTGCTTTTACCATAGCACTTGTTGCCAGTTTGGAGACCCTGCTTTGTGTAGAAGCTACAGATAAGCTTGACCCTCATAAGAGAACCACACCTACCAACAGGGAACTTTTTGCCCAGGGAACCGGAAATTTGATCTCAGGGTTTATTGGAGGCCTGCCCATTACGCAGGTAATTGTAAGAAGTTCTGCCAACATACAGTCGGGTGGGCAAACAAAACTTTCTGCCATCCTTCATGGGTTTTTACTGCTTATTTCGGTAATCATCATTCCCACGATCCTGAATTATATCCCGCTGTCGGTACTTGCGGCCGTATTGTTTCTTGTAGGCTATAAACTTGCAAAGCCACAGCTTTTTGTACAAATGTACAAGGCCGGGTGGAAACAATTTGTACCGTTCATGGTCACTGTAGTGGGAATTATTTTTGGAGACCTGCTGGTAGGCATCGCCATGGGGTTACTGGTTGGTATTTGTGTGATCCTTATCAAGAGCTACCAGAATTCTTACTTCCTGCACAAAGAAGATGTAGAAAACGGGCAAAAGACCGTAAAGATGAGGCTGGCCGAAGAAGTTACCTTTATCAACAAGGGGGCAATTATAAAAGAACTCAACAGGCTCGAAGAAAATTCAAATCTCATTATGGATGTGAGCAAAACTCACTATCTTGATAGTGATATTATAGAAATACTTGATGACTTCAGGATCAAGGCCGAAGAGAAAAATATTAACATTAAAATTATTTCTCAAAGAGGTACGGTAGATAACCCTCCGAGTTATCAGCAGTTCTTTATGAGGCCAAAAACAGCTTAAAACAAACTAAATTCAAATAAAATATGCCTGCTAAAACAGGTAAATCTAAAACACTAAATAAAAAAACAAAATGGCTAAATTTTTTGATCATCTGCTAGAGAATAATAAAGAATGGGTACAACAGGAGCTGAATAAAGATCCTGAATTTTTTAAAAGGCTCGAAAATGGGCAGCAGCCCCCGCTTCTTTGGATAGGTTGTGCAGATAGCCGGGTGCCGGCCAACCAGATTATTGGGGCGCAGCCCGGGGAAGTCTTTGTTCACCGGAACATTGCAAATATGGTTATACACAGCGATATGAACATGTTAAGTGTGCTGGATTATGCTGTGAACCACTTAAAGGTAAGGCACGTAATGGTTGTGGGGCACTATGGCTGTGGAGGTGTGCAGGCTGCAATGAAGAACCAGTCAATTGGGCTTATAGACAACTGGATTCGTCACATCAAAGATGTGTACCGCGTGCACAAAGAAACCCTTGACAATATTGCCGATGAAAAAGAGCGTTTTGACAGGTTTGTAGAACTGAACGTGGTGGAGCAGGTTTATGACCTGGCTAAGACCACTATTGTTCAAAATGCGTGGAACAACAATCAGGACCTGTTCCTGCATGGCGTGGTGTATGGAGTAGGATCGGGAATTATTAAGGATCTGGGCGTAAACATCAGCAACAATTCTGAACTTGATGAAGTTTACCAGCTAAACTTCTAATATAGCTTTCAAAAAGGGGATTTTTCAGGGATTATTTTGGAGTTGTTTCAGCTTCCGAAGAAGTCTCAAAAAGATCCCCTTCTTTTATTTTCTCAATTATTGTAGGCAAAATAGCCGGAGCCAAAACCCGTACCGGGTCATAGAGCACAGATTCTTCTTTTGTGGCTTCTTCGGCATCAAAGACTTCAAAGCCGTCTACGAACATCATAAAAACACTTGCCAAAAATGCCATTTTCAACACGCCTAAAGCTGCACCGGCCAATCTGTTAATCACCCCCAGGGCCACCATGTGCACCATTTTTGTGAGGAAACTCCCGGCGAGAGAAATAATTAGGGCTACCATAAAAAAGGTTAGGGCAAAAGATAGGATACTCAGGTATTTTACATCCCAGTCTATAAAAGAAGCCAGGAAAATATAGGTGTTGCCCGAAAAATGAATGGCGGCATATATTCCTAAAATAAGAGACAATAAGGCTGCAAGTTCGGCAAAGAAACCTTTGAAGAGCCCTCTTACGAGCCCTAAAAGCAGAAAAATGCTAAGCAGCAGGTCCAGGATATTCATATTCCCAAAGATAGCAATTTCCGGTTCTTAGTAATTATCTTTGCGGCATGTCTAGAGATGAACAATTAAAACAACGCTGGGCCGAGGTGGAAAACAAATTGTCAAAGCAATTTGCAGACGGTGAAAAACTCGAGCTCGATGCCATAATATATATAATCGGGCTCCAGGAACTGGGGCAGCTACACCGGAAATTCAAAAAAGATCACAAGCTCGATCTTATGCACATCGCGATCTGCCGACTTCTGGAACCCTACGGGTACTATGAATTCGAATATTTTGATGATGAAGGCTGGCCTCATTATAAGGTAGTGGAAAACCTGCCGACTTTAAAAGCCGGGGAGCAGGCTGTGCTTATGAAAGAAGCTATAGTGCAGTATTTTTTGGAAAAAGAGTATATTGAGTAGGAAAAGGAAGAATCAAGAACCAAGAGCCAGGACTTGATTATTCCACTGAAGTAATAAAAATGATCAGGTTTTTTTATATCATAGTGGCATTAGGATTTCTTGCAATTGTTTATGCCTACATTTTTGATTCGAAATTAGCGGGAGTATCCACCGAAATCTTCTTATTGATATTTTCTGTTCTGGGTTTTATCGTATTAATTCTGGATTACAGGAATAAGAAAAGAAAGCAGACAAAAGGTTAATGAAGTAGTTCCCGAGGGAACAATGCATTTAAGTTTCTTATTCAGGGAAATCACATCCCATTTACTTTTCATAAATTTGCGCTTCCTAAAGACAAGGAACCATGACAGAAACCATTAAGGAACATATCTCTGAAATTGAAGCCTTCACGGCAAATACCAAAGAAGAAGTTGAAAATTTCCGTATAAAATACCTTGGCAAAAAAGGCATTTTGAACGGGTATTTTGCCGAATTCAAAGCGGTACCCAATGAGGAGAAAAAAGCATTTGGGCAGGCGGTGAATGAGCTGAAGGATGCAGCTGCCAGTAAAGTTCAGAAATTAAAAGAGGAGCTGGAGGGCCGCGAAGAGGAGAAAGGGGTCTATGGAGACCTTACCCGTCCCGGCGAGCCGGTTGAAATTGGTGCCCGCCATCCTATTTCCATTGTAAAGAACCAGATCATCGAGATCTTTTCCAGCATTGGCTTTAATGTTTCTGAAGGGCCCGAAATGGAAGATGACTGGCATAATTTTACTGCGTTAAACCTTCCCGAGTACCACCCGGCAAGGGATATGCAGGATACTTTCTTTATCCAGACAAACCCCGATGTGCTGTTGCGCACGCACACTTCTTCGGTACAGGTGCGGTATATGGAGAACAACACCCCGCCAATAAGAACAATCTCTCCCGGAAGGGTTTTCAGAAATGAAGCGATTTCGGCAAGATCACACTGTATCTTTCACCAGGTAGAGGGCTTGTATGTAGATAAAAATGTGTCGTTTGCAGATTTAAAGCAAACTTTGTTGTACTTTACAAAGCAGTTGTTCGGAAAGTCGAAGATAAGGTTACGGCCTTCTTATTTTCCGTTTACAGAGCCAAGTGCAGAGGTTGATATCTACTGGGGCCTTGAAACCGAAACCGATTACCGCATCACAAAAGGTACGGGCTGGCTGGAAATCATGGGCTGCGGGATGGTAGATCCTAACGTGCTTCGCAACTGTAACATAGAGCCTTCAGAATATTCGGGTTTTGCATTTGGAATGGGAATAGAAAGAATTGCCATGCTGCTTTACCAAATTGGGGATATTCGAATGTTCTATGAAAACGACATGAGATTTCTGGAACAGTTTAAATCGTCTATATGAAAACTACAGGCCTGGTATTTATTGGGATCATCGCCATTGCGATCATCATTCTTTTAGTAGCCATTGAGATCATTGAATTTACCATAGGGGCAATCCTGCTGGGAGTTGCTGCTTTAGTAATATGGGGCTTGTACCGCTGGGCCAAAAGCAAAATTGATCGTTAGTGAAAAAGGATATTGATATCCCCCAGGTTAAAGATGTTTTTGTTGCTGCCGTTCGCGAAAAGCATGAAGAATACGGCAGCCTTGACTGGAATGCTTACCTGATTAACGACCGTGCCGAAGCTATTGAAGGCGTGCTAATCGTTTCAAAAGGCTACGACGGAACAAAGGAAACTTCAACCATGAGGCACAGTATCACCACTTTGCCCCCAAAGTCTTTTGCTAAAGTGGAATTTTTGCAGGATGACGTGTTGCAGCTGAACAATGAATTCTCAGTTTCTTTTTTTGCTGAAGGAAAGATGTTTCACAAGAAATTTGTCTTCAGGAAGAACAGCATTAACGAAAAAGCACTGCAAGACCTCCCGGTAATGCCAAAGAAAGGCGTGCTGCTTAAGTAGTTAATCCAAGATTACTTACTGGTTAATTGGAGGGAATAAATTCAAAAGACCTGCGAGGTTTCTAAAACCTCGCAGGTCTCAGTATCAATCCAGTTTCTCTGCTAATTTCTTGAATACCTTTTTGGGTTCCTTCCCCTGGTATAGAATTCCGTAAACGGCGTTAATAATGGGAGTTTTGGCCCCTGTTTCCTGCACTATTTTAAAAGCGCTGTCTGTAGCGTAATAACCTTCGGCTACCATGCTCATTTCCATTTGGGCGCTCTTTACCGTATAGCCTTTCCCAATCATATTCCCAAACATCCTGTTTCGGCTAAAGGTAGAATATCCCGTTACCAGGAGGTCGCCCAGGTAGGCAGAGTCATTGATGTTTCGTTTCATCTTATGCACCTTTTTGATGAATTTCTTCATCTCCCTAATGGCGTTGCTCATTAAAACACTCTGGAAGTTATCACCGTAACCCAGGCCGTGGGCAATTCCGGCGGCAATGGCGTAAATATTCTTGAGCATGGCCGCATACTCGGTCCCCACAATATCATCACTGGTCTTGCAGGTGATGTAATCGCTGCTAAGGTGTTTGGCTACAAGTTTTGCCTTCTCTTCATCAGAACAGGCAATGGTGAGGTAAGAAAGACGCTCCAGCGCCACTTCTTCTGCGTGGCATGGTCCTGTGATCACGCCAATATTCTCGTAAGGAATGTTGTAGGTCTTGTGGAAATGTTCGCCTACAATAAGGCTGGTTTCGGGCACTATACCTTTAATTGCTGAAAAAATGATCTTCTCCTGCAGAGATTCGGTGAGATGGTCGAGTTCCCGCTTCAGAAAAGCCGAGGGTATTGCGAAGATAAGCACATCTGCCCGTCTAACGGCCTCGTTTATGTCACTTGTAAGATAGAGTTGGGAATTGTCAAATTCAACCGAACTTAAATAATTTGGGTTATGGTCCTGCTTTTTGATATGTTCAATGGCATATACACTGCGCATGTACCAGGTAACCTCGTCAAGGTTCTCACAAAGCATTTTTACATTAGCTGTAGCCCAGCTCCCTCCGCCTATAACGGCAAATTTCGGCGATTTCTCCATAGAACGGTAATTGTGTCTCCAAAAATAAGCAAAATAAAGGGCTTGATAAGAATAGCCGTAGCAAAGAATAGCTTAAAAAGCTGAGGATAGCCTCTAAAACTTTAACATTTTGAGCCTGTTAATGATGTACTATTAAGACCTTAACTGCGTTATGGAATAAGAAAGATTATAATAAAAGAAGAGTTTTCTTTTTTGGTTGGTTAGTTAGTGAGGATTGCCTCCGGGAGCTAAAGCTTGGGAGGCAATTTTTTTTAACGGTAAAAGCCCATTTGGTCTATATACTTCCAGACGCTGGGAGGTAATAAAGGTCGAACATCTTTTCCTTCTTTGATGGCTTTTCTTATAAAGGTGGAAGAAATCTCCACTCTTGGAGCATCGGTAAGTGTGATTCCAGGATGCTCCAGCAAGTCGGGGTGATTTTCTCCTTCAGAATATCTCGGGTACACCAGGATATCGTGTCTTTCTAGAATGACCTCATAATTCTTCCACTTCGGAAAGCTCTTCAGGTTATCTTCGCCCATGATCAGCACGAAATCGTAATTTGGATATTTTTCTTCCAGGTGCGCCAGCGTGTACACCGTGTAATTGGGTTGCGGAAGGTTGAATTCTATATCGCTGGGCTTAATGTTAGAGTATTCTTCACACAGCTGCCACACCATTTCAAAGCGGTGATGGTTATTTAAAAGGCTGCTTTTCTTTTTGAACGGGTTGTGCGGGGTCACTACCATCCAGACCTCGTCTAGCTTTGAATACTGCAGCAGGTGATTGGCCAGGATGAGGTGCCCTACGTGTACCGGGTTAAAAGTGCCAAAAAATAAACCTATTCTTTTTTTCACTTTTTTGGGGCTTTAGCAGCCCCCACAAAATCAGATACCAGAGTGTAGGCCTCTTCAAGGGCTGTATTGAGGTCATTGTTGATTATAATATGATCAAACTGGGGCGCAGTGGCCAGTTCAATAGAGGCTTTTGCCACCCTCATGCTAATCTTGTCGGCCGATTCGGTTTTGCGCTTCTTCAGGCGTATTTTTAGCTCTTCAATACTGGGGGGTTTCACAAAAACGGCCAGGGTTTTTTCAGGGTAAATATTCTTAATATCCAGCCCGCCAACCACATCGATGTCAAAAATGACATTTTTGCCATGCGACCAAATGCGTTCTACTTCGCTCTTAAGCGTTCCGTAGAAGTTATCGCGATAGACTTCTTCCCATTCAAGGAATTCTTCGTTCTTGATCTTATTTTTGAATTCTTTCAGGTCTAAAAAATAGTAATCTTTAGCGTGCACTTCTGTGCCCCTTGGTGCCCGCGAGGTTGCAGAAATAGAGAATTCCAGGTTTAGTTCTTCCTGGGCAAGCAGGTATTTTACGATAGTGGTCTTTCCCGATCCCGATGGTGCCGAAAAGACGATTAATTTCCCATCTGCCATTAGAGTACGTTTAAAAGTTGTTCTTTGATCTTTTCCAGTTCGTCTTTCATTTGCACCACCAGCTGCTGCATGGGAGCATAATTTGATTTACTGCCAATGGTATTGATCTCACGGCCCATTTCCTGCGAGATGAACCCGAGTTTTTTTCCGTTGGAATCTAATGACCCAAGCGTTTTCTGAAAGTAGTCCATATGATTTTCAAGCCTTACTTTTTCTTCGGTAATGTCGAATTTTTCAATGTAGAAGATCAACTCCTGCTCAAAGCGGTTCTGGTCAACATTTTCTTTGAGTTCGGCTACTCCTTTTTGCAGGCGTTCTCTCACGCCGGCAATCCTTTCGGGATCCATGGCAATTACTTTTTGCAACAGCTGCTGAATGTTTCCGGCTCTTTGCTCAAGTTCGTCTTCGAGCACCTTCCCTTCAGCCGACCTAAAATCGTTGATCTCCCTAAGGGCTTGGTCAACAGCTTCTTCTATGGCTTTGAATTCATTCTCGTCAATTTCTTCTCTTTCAGTCTTAAAGGCATCGGGCATGCGCACTGCCATTTGGAGCAGGTCAACATCTGAGGCCGGGTAAATCTCCCGCAATTGATTCATGTATTTCTTCACTGCAGCCGTATTTACGGCCGAGCTGGTTTCTTCTCCCGTAACTTCAACATAAACCGAAAAATCAACTTTTCCGCGGGTGAGTTCGCGTGAAATTTTATTGCGCAGCTGCAACTCCTTTTCCCTGTACTGGGATGGGATGCGGGCATTTAAATCTAAATTCTTGCTGTTGAGGGATTTGATCTCTACGGTGATCTTTTTGGAAGGCAGCTGTAAAACGCTTTTCCCAAAACCGGTCATTGACTGAATCATAGGGTGATTTTATTGATGCACAAAGATAAACAAATTCAAGGCGGCACAAAGAAAAGTGGCTAGAGACGGCAATTGATGAATTGATAGGCGCGTTCTTCATTATAGGTTTCGGGTTTGTTTTGCATAAAACCTACATGCCCGCCATACTCGGGGGTTTCCAGGTAGAGGTGATCGCTTTCTCTGGCAATTTCAAAAGGATAGCATTCAGGAGACAAAAAGCCGTCATTCTTAGCATTGATAAGCAGTGTGGGCAGCTTGATGTGTTGTAAAAACCGGCGGGAGCTGTTCTTGTGATAGTAATCTAGTGCATTTTCAAAATCGTGCGCCCGGCTGGTGTACAGGTCGTCAATGTCGAGCAGGCTGTCGCAGGCTTTGATCTCTTCTTTGGAAAGTTGATCGGGGAAGTTCTTTGCGCGCAGCAGTAAATGATTTTGCAGTTTGATCTTGAACCGCTGGGCATACACGAAATTTTCACGCTTTTGAAGTTGTTTTAAACTTCCGTGGAGATCACAGGGCACCGAGACCATGACAGCTGCTTTTAACTGCTTCGGAATTTCCCTTTCTTCGCCAAGGTATTTCAGCATTAAATTCCCGCCCAGGCTAAAGCCGTTAAAGGCCATTGTTGCATACCTGTTCTTTTTCAGAATATGTTCCACAACTTCCTGAAGGTCATTGGTGGCCCCGGCGTGGTACGACCTAAAGTGGCGGTTAATCTCGCCGCTGCAGCCTCTAAGGTTCACTGCGGCCACATCCCAGCCTCTCTGAGTGAAATATTTGGCCAGGCCGGTCACATAAGGGCGCTTTGCACTGCCTTCAAGCCCGTGGATCACGATAAGCACCTTTCCTGAATTTTCTTCGGAAAAGCTCCAGTCCAGGTCTAGAAAATCCCCGTCCTGCAGTTCCATCCGCTCCCGCTCCTGTGCAACCGGTGCCCGTCTAATCATGGCCGAATACACTGTAGAAACATGGTAATTCCTGAAGATCATGGGTGGGCGATATGTGCTTTCTACTATTGGCATCGGGCTGTGCAGGGTTTGAAGACTGTAAATGAAAGAAAAATTTGTTATGCACGCATAGCATAAATTTGTAATTTTATCTCAAAATTAGAAAAATGTACAAGAAGAGTTTTGAAATAAGATGGAGTGATATTGATGCCAACCGGCATTTGGCAAACACTGCCTATATAAATTTTATGAGCCACACCCGAATGGGTTTCCTTATGGAAAATGGTTTTGGGCAAAAAGAAATGGCACAGCACAACCTGGGCCCGGTGGTTTTTTATGAGCATATCTCATACTTCAAAGAAGTTTTTGCAGGAAAGCCTGTAACTGTGACCTTACAGCTAAAAGGCCTGTCGGAAGACGGGATGTACTTTGAGTTCATCCATGATTTTTACGATCACAAAGGCAGGAACTTTGCCAGCTGTGAAATGATGGGCGGCTGGATAGATCTAAAAGAGCGCAAGTTAACAGGTCTCCCAAAAGAACTGTTTGACAATATTAACCACCTTTCCCATACCGAAGATTTCAAGATCCTTACCCGTGAAGACACCAGGAAGTACGGCAAGAAGCCAAAAGATATAGACCCGGCTATGCTGCAGGCTTAGGCCTGGGTTTTCGGGTAACCATATAGACCCCTGCAAAAACGAGAAGCGCCGCCACTATTTTGAGCAAATTCAGGGAATCGGCCCCGGTTGATACCGCATAGATAATCGCGATGAGGGGCTGTAAATACACAAATGCACTTATGGTGGAGGCGCTCAATTGCCTAAGCGCGTAAACATTGAGGAGGTAGGTGAGAAAAGTAGTTCCCACTACAACAAAACTCATCCCTAAAATGGCTTCGATGGGCAGGCTGCTCCATTCCACCTGAATGAATTCCTTCAGGGTGAATGGCAAATTGATGATCACCGCCATTGTAAAAAGCCATTTCATCAATGTGAAAGGGTGATACCTGCCGGTAAGCGGCTTTACCAAAATGAGATAAAGTCCGTAAGAAGTGGCATTTACGAGCACCAGGAAATTCCCCAGCGGGATATTACTGGCGTTCCTTACTTCGCTACTGCTAAACAGGATGAGGCCCAGCGCTCCCGCCAGTCCTGTTATGATCCCAATAGTCTTTAGCAGGGTTATCTTTTCTTTGATGAGAATGGCAGCCAAAACCAGCACAATAATTGGTGTGATGGTAGTGATCACCGAACTGTTGATGGGCGTGGTGAGGTTAAGGCCTTTGAAGAAGAACAGCATGTTTATGCACATCCCCAGAATAGAGCAACCCAGCAGGCGCGGCCAGTCACTGGTAGCAATTTTCTCTTTTGGCCCTAAGGGGCTAATTAACCAGAAAAGAATGGCGGCTCCCGTTACCCGCAGCAGGATGAACCCAAATGGCTGAATGTAAACCGGCATCAAAGCTTTGGCTACCGTATGGTTAATGCCATAAATAGTGCCTGCGCCAATGGCTGCGAGAATTGCCAGCAGCCTCTTATTCACTTAACGCTGCTTTTGCGGCAGAGACTTCTTTTTTAGAATTGCCAATAAAGATTTTTTGCCCGTTAATAACAACCGGCCGTTTAAGAAATGTATAATGCTCTAAAAGGAGGTTTTTGTAATCTTCTTCAGAGAGTTGTTTGTTCTTTAAATCCCGTTCTTTATAGAGTTTTGCCCGTTTGTTAAAAAGGGCTTCATAAGTGCCTGCCCTGTGTTTTAATTCCTGAAGCTGGTCTAAAGTAAGCGGTTCCTTCTTCACGTCCTGCAGTTCATAATCGGCAGGCGGGTCGAGTTCTTTTAGTATCCTTTTGCAGGTATCGCAGGTAGACAGGTAATAGATTTTCTTCATGGGGTAAAATTATTCAATCTTCATGAAAGGCACCACTTCTTTCAGCGGAATTTCCATCATGATATCCCCGGCAGCGTAGGGCGCAATCTCATAAGAGTTGTAGATCAGGATCACCTTTTCTTCGGAAAAGCCAATATTCTCGGGCAGGCTGAAGGTTTCATTTTCAAACCAGAAACCTGTACTGTTAATGTTTTCAGCTTCAGGGATCTCCTGTTCCTGCCTAAACCTTTGCTCTACGAATGAAGTAAAATCCTCTTCAAAAATGTCATTTTTGGAAAGTAATTTCCCGGTAGTGGGATCCATGTTCAAAAAGGTAAGGGTTTTATAGCCGTGGGCGCCGCCGCTAAAAATTTCAGTGACTATTCCAATAGAGATCAAACTGTCGGTGTGCAGATATACTTTTTGATCTACGTAAGCTTCCCATGGTGGTTCTTCGGAAAAATTCCTCGCAGCTTCGCGATAGTCGCTCAGGAATTTTTCGGCCAGTTCTTCGAGACTCGAAATATTCGGGTTTTTCTGGGTAGAGACCAGGCCAATGGTGTGTTCATCAAGCCTTCGGTTTATGCTTTCAGAAACTTCCGAAGCACCCCTTGCCCTCACCACGTCTAACGCGATGACAGAACAATCGTAATCGGCCGTGTCGCAGTTTTTCCCCGCCTTTCTCACCAGGCTCTCCTTCTGAAAGCTTAAAGGAGCTAAATTTCCTGCCGATTTTTCTTCTTCTTTGTCTTGCTTACACCCTGTAAATACCAGTGCCAGGAATACCAGGGCAAATAATTTGCGGAACATAAATTCTTGATGTTAAACTGATCTGAAAGGTACGGGCTATTTTGGGAAAGCCCAAGGTCAATGCTACCTTTGTGTCTTAAATAAAATGTAAAAATGAAGTTTAACACCAAAACCATTCATGGGGGCCAGGAGAACATAGACCCGGCTTACGGCTCGGTGATGCCACCCATTTACCAGACAAGCACTTACAAGCAGGACACTCCTGGAGGCCATAAAGGTTTTGAGTATTCCCGAAGCGGCAATCCCACCCGAGCGGCACTCGAGAGATCTCTTGCCAGTCTTGAAAATGGCAATTTCGGACTCGCTTTTGGCTCGGGTCTAGCCGCTATAGATGCCGTGTTAAAACTCTTTGGTCCCGGTGATGAGATCATTTCTACCAATGATCTGTATGGAGGTTCATACCGGCTTTTTACAGGGATTTTTGAAAAGCTGGGTATTAAATTCCGCTTTGTAAGCATGCAAAATCCCGCAGGTATCGAGCAGTATATTAATGAGAATACCAAAATGATCTGGGTGGAAACTCCTACCAACCCAATGATGAATATCATTGACATTGAAGCCATGGCCGGTCTTGCCAAAAAGCACAGGCTGTTGCTGGCGGTAGACAATACTTTTGCCACGCCATATTTGCAGCAGCCACTAGATTTGGGTGCCGATATTGTGATGCACAGCGCCACCAAATATTTGGGGGTCATAGTGACGTGATTATGGGGAGCCTGGTGGTGAAAGATCAGGAACTTGCCAAAAAATTGTATTTTATACAGAATGCCAGCGGGGCGGTGTGTGGCCCGCAGGACAGTTTTCTGGTGCTGCGCGGCATCAAGACCCTGCACCTGCGCATGCAGCGGCATTGTGAGAACGGGGAAGCAGTTGCAAGGTTTCTGAAAACACATCCAAAAGTTGAAAATGTGTACTGGCCCGGTTTTGAAGACCACCCCAACCACGAGATTGCCAAAAAACAGATGCGTGGTTTTGGCGGAATGGTTTCTTTTACCACTGCTGAAGGAACTATAGATAGTGCCGTTAGATTCGTCGAAAAACTGAAGGTTTTCACGCTGGGCGAATCTTTGGGCGGGGTAGAATCACTTGCAGGTCATCCCGCCACCATGACCCATGCTTCTATTCCGAAGGAAGAACGGGAAAAAACAGGGGTGGTAGATGCTATGGTTCGGCTAAGCGTGGGAGTTGAAGATGAAGAAGATCTCATCAACGACCTGAAGCAGGCTTTAGAATAAGTACTCCAAAAATGCCATTTTTGAGGAGGCTTCGGAAGAACTTCCGGGACTTCTTAATTTTTAAACAAGATTAGGCGAAAGCAATCAAGGGAAATAAAAGTAATTGAACTGGGTTAAAATAAGATAGCAAGAGATTTTTTCTCACATCTCACATCTCATGTCTAATGTCTCACGTCTAATATCTCAAGGCTCATCAAAAATTCAGATAATAAATATACCCGAAGTTTAACCAGAACATCATGTCGTTAAACTTGTTCTGTGGGTTGTCGTGGTCCAGCCCATCCAGCCAGTCGGTGTCGTAATACCGCCACTGCATGTTCATCACGAGGTCGCTGGACACTCCCAGCTTGTAACGAAATCCGCCGCCTGCCACCACGCTCCAGGTAGAGCCTGCTTCCTGGCTTACATAGCCGTCAAATGTAGGGAAGATGTGCTCTTCGAGCGGCCCTAAAGTAGAATAAGTATGAGGGTCAAAACCTACAAAGTTGAAGCCAAGGCTCACATAAGGGGCAATGGGATATGCAAAGGCCGTATAGTCTCTAATGCTCAGGGGATAGTATTCTAAATGTGCGCCTACCTCATAAACCTGTGCTTTTCCAATCATGGCGCGCAGCTGTTCACCGCCGGTGCTTTCCTTTTGAGCCAATGGCCCATAATGATTAAGCTCACCTTCGTGGTAATCTACTTCGGCCCTAACTCTAAAATGATCGTTAAAATAACTGTAGCGGGCATAGCAGTCACAATCGGCGCGGTAAGCAAAATTGAGGTAGTAAACCAGGCCTATCCCCAAGCCAACGTTTGAGGAATTGGTCTCTAGATTCCACCGCAGGCCGTAATCGGTGAAGTAGGCTACCGGTCCCGCCACTATTCCTATCTCCTGGCCCACCAATCCAACCTGTGCCGAAGCGGCCCCTTTTCCGAAGAAAAAAAAGAGCAACCCCAGCATTAAAGATTTGAAAATCTTGGCCATATAGAAATTTCCGCTACGGGCAAATATATAAAAACATCTTAAGGAAAATTGGAATTACGGGGCTTTCAGAAAATGATTAATTATAAAGGAATAACAAAAATTTCAAGGCTAAAATTTGCAGATAATGTATATTTGCAACGAATCGTATAAAACGTTTTCGTTAATGTAATTTTAGCCAAAACCATGGAACAAAATGTAAAAGAATTTCTAGATAGCGTTTCAAAAAGGAATACCAATGAACCCGAGTTTTTACAGGCGGTTCATGAGGTTGCTGAAACTGTTATCCCATTCATTGAAAAGAATAAAAAATATCAAAATAAAAAGTTACTCGAACGTATGGTCGAGCCCGAGCGCGTGATCATGTTTCGCGTGCCGTGGATTGATGACAACGGCGAGGTACAGGTGAACCGCGGTTTCAGGATACAGATGAACTCTGCTATCGGGCCTTACAAAGGCGGGCTTCGTTTTCACCCTTCCGTAAACCTGTCTATCCTTAAATTCCTCGCTTTTGAGCAGGTGTTTAAAAACAGCCTTACCACGCTGCCCATGGGCGGTGGGAAAGGAGGGTCAGATTTTGATCCTAAAGGGAAGTCAGACAATGAGGTGATGAAATTCTGCCAGAGCTTTATGACAGAGCTACAACGCCACATTGGTGCCGATACCGATGTGCCTGCGGGCGACATTGGAGTAGGTGGGCGTGAAGTTGGTTATTTGTACGGCCAGTACAAAAGGCTTCGCAACGAATTTACCGGCGTGCTTACCGGGAAAGGCCTTTCTTACGGCGGTTCTTTGATTCGCCCCGAAGCCACAGGTTACGGAAACGTATACTTTGCCGAAAATATGCTGAAGACCAAAGAAGACACCATTAAAGGTAAGACCATAGTGGTTTCCGGTTCAGGGAACGTGGCCCAGTATGCTGCTGAAAAGGCTACCCAGCTGGGTGGAAAAGTAGTGACCATGTCCGATTCTTCAGGATATATCTACGACAGCACCGGGATTGATGCAGGTAAACTCGCGTACATCCAGGATCTTAAAAATGTGAAAAGAGGCAGGATCAAAGAATACCTCAACGAATATCCAGATGCCGAATACTTTGAAGGTGAGACTCCGTGGCATGTGAAGTGTGATATCGCGCTGCCATGTGCCACCCAGAACGAGCTGCACGAAGATGATGCCCGCGCCCTTGTGAGCAACGGCTGTATCCTTGTGGGTGAAGGTGCCAACATGCCCTGTACCCCCGAAGCTATTGCCGTGTTCCAGGAAGCGAAGATCCTCTTCTCTCCCGGAAAGGCTTCAAACGCCGGTGGGGTTGCCACTTCGGGGCTTGAGATGTCTCAAAACTCCCTGAGGTATAACTGGACTTCCGAAGAGGTAGATTCAAAACTTAAACAAATCATGAACGATATTCACGCCCAGTGTGTGAAATTTGGTACAGATGAAAACGGTTATGTAGACTACGTGAAAGGAGCCAACATCGCCGGATTCGTAAAAGTAGCCGATGCCATGCTTGCGCAGGGAGTTGTGTAAACTTTTGCTGAAATAAATTCTGAAAAGGCCGCTTTGTGCGGCTTTTTCTTTTTTTAGCTTACATTTATTACTTCTGAAAAATTCTTTTTTGAAAATGTCTTTTTTGAGCCTTACAGGATGAAATAATTCCTCCCGAAAATGCCATTTTTGAAGAGCTTTTCAGCTGAAAGACCAGTTATTACATGTTGATCACCACCAAAGCAATTGTTTTTAGTGCCTTAAAGTACGGGGAAGCCGATCTTATTGTGAAATGCTTTACCCTGCAAAGCGGTTTAAAGACTTACCTGCTTCGGGGGGTGCTAAAGTCTAAAAAGGGCAAAATTAAAGCCTCGCTTTTTCAGCCGCTCACCCGGCTTGAGGTCGTGGCCAGCCACAAAGACAAAGGCACGCTGGAGTACATGAAAGAAGCCAAATTGGCTAAAGCTTATCAAAGCCTGCATACCAATATGCTAAAGTCCAGCGTCGTGATGTTTCTTGCTGAAGTGCTCAAAAATGCCGTAAAAGAGGAAGAAGCAAATCCTGAGCTCTACAATTTTCTCGATACAAGCCTCGAATGGTTTGATACTCATGGCCCGGCAGTAAATTTCCACCTGCTCTTCCTGTTGAAGCTTAGCCGTTACCTGGGCTTTTACCCCGATGATTCTCAGTGCGATGCCCCGGTTTTTAATCTTGTAGACGGCACTTTCCAGGAGGTGGAGACCAACCCCGACTGTATCAACGATGAGAATGTGGGCCTTTTGCAGCGGCTCTTAGGCACAGACTTTGATGAACTTTCTGCCATTAAACTTAACCAAACCACCCGTTCGGGATTTTTACTAATGCTCTTGAAATATTACGAAATTCACCTTCAGGGTTTTCATAAGCCAAAGTCTCTTGCGGTATTGAACGAAATCTATTCCTAATGAGATTTTACATCAGTTTAGCCCTGTTTTTTCTGCTTTTTACTGTTAGTTCGGCCCAGGAAATTCAGGTGCTTGATAAGGAGACCGGCGAGCCTGTTTTTAACGTGGCGGTCTTTAATAAAGATAAGTCAAAACACCTGCTTACCGGCTTTAATGGAGAAGCCAGTCTTTCAGGGTTTTCTTATAACGAGGTGATTTTCTTCAGGCATGTTTCTCATTCAAATTTTCATGCTACCAAGCGGCAGATCCTTCAGCAGGAAGGAAAAGTGTATCTGGCATCTACTAAAAATGAGCTTTCAGAAGTAGTGCTTTCGGTATCAAGGTTTGAGCAGAACAAAGGAATGGTGCCGCAAAAGGTGGTCACCATTAATCAAAAAGATATACTTACATCGGCTCCGCAAACTTCGGCCGATTTGCTCGAGAGCACCGGGCAGGTGTACGTGCAGAAGAGTCAGTTAGGCGGCGGCAGCCCCATGATTAGAGGTTTTGCGACCAACAGGTTATTGATTACTGTAGACGGCGTGCGTATGAATACCGCCATTTTTAGGGGTGGAAATGTACAGAATGTGATCTCTATAGATCCTCTCTCCATAGAAAGAGCCGAAGTGGTTCTTGGCCCCGGATCTTTGGTTTTTGGGAGCGACGCCATTGGAGGGGTAATTAATTTTCTAACACTTTCTCCTGCGTTTTCTGTGGCGAAGGGAGGGAATTTTTCGGGTCGTGCCTACACCCGCTATGCTACTGCCAATGAAGAAAAAACCGGGCACCTCAATTTGTCATACGGCACTAAAAAGTGGGCTTTTTTAAGCAGTGCTTCCTATTCAGATTTCGGGGATATGCGCATGGGAAGCCATGGCCCCGAAGAATACCTGCGGCCCGATTATGTGGTGAGGCGAAACGGACAGGATCTCATGGTAGAAAATGACAACCCGAAGGTGCAAAAACCCACGGGTTATAACCAGCTGAATTTGCTTCAGAAAATAAGGTTCAAACCTAACGAAGAATACAATTTTTCCCTCGGGATGATCTACTCCACAACTTCCGATTATCCGCGATACGACCGGCTTTACCGCAAACGAAACGGGGTTTTGAGGGCTGCCGATTGGTACTATGGCCCCCAGGAATGGCTGCAGACCAATTTTCAGCTAAACAAGGCCGGAAACGGCAAGATCTATAACGATGCCAAATTGACCGCGGCTTATCAGTACTTTGAAGAGAGCCGAAATGACCGTGCTTTTGGGGACGATATTTTTTACCACACCCAGGAAGAAGTCGATGCCTATTCTCTAAACCTTGATTTTGAGAAGGATTTTGCTTCTACCACCCTTTCTTACGGGGCAGAATATGTGTACAACAAAGTAGGGTCTAAAGGAAGTGAAAAGAACATCATCACCGGAGAGTGGGCTGCCGGTACTTCACGATATCCCGATGATGCCAGCTGGCAGTCTTTGGCGGCTTACGGGAATTTACAGTGGGAGCTGGCTCCTTCCCTTAACCTGCAAACCGGCGCGAGGTATAATTACATTCTGCTTGATGCCGAATTTGATGAGGAGATTTACGACTTTCCCTTCTCAGATGCCAATTTGCGCACCGGTGCCTTAACCGGAAGTGCCGGATTAAACTGGCAGCAAAATGACATTTTTGGATGGCAATTCAACCTTTCTACCGGTTTTAGATCGCCCAACATTGATGACGTGGGGAAGATCTTTGATTCAGCCCCCGGGCTTGTGGTTGTTCCAAATCCCGATCTTGAACCCGAAAAAGCTTACAATGCCGAGCTAGGCTTAAGACTGAATTTTGAGCATGTGGTAAAGCTGGAACTTGCCGGATATTACACCCTCTTGGAAGATGCCCTGGTGCGGCGGGATTTTGACCTGAATGGGGAGACCAGCATCGAATATCACGGAGAGCCCAGCCGGGTTCAGGCTATACAAAACGCTGCCCGTGCCCATGTTTACGGTTTTGAGGCCGGGGCAAAAATCAGGTTTAGCCAACAGCTCAAAATAGAGAGTCAATTGAGCATTACCGAAGGAGAAGAAGAGCAGGATGACGGCACAACCGCGCCTTTGCGGCATGCGGCACCACTCTTTGGAAATGCGCACCTTGTTTGGGAGAACGACAGGCTTAGGTTTGACCTTTTTGGCGAGTACAACGGCGAGATTAGTGCCTCTGAGCTGGCGCCTTTAGAAAAGGACAAAGACTACCTTTACGCGATAAATGAAAATGGTGACCCCTACTCTCCTGAATGGTACACGCTTAACTTCAGCTCGCAATATCAGCTGGGCAAAATGTGGCTGGTCACTGCCAGCCTTGAAAATATTACCGATCAACGCTACCGCACGTACTCATCGGGAGTGGCGGCTGCCGGCCGCAACCTTATCCTCGCGCTGCAGTACTCCTTCTAGTGTAAACTTCAGATTATAAATATTTTATAGCTGATAAAAATCAGGGTGTTTTCAGGTTTTCCCATTTTAAACCATTCGATTTACTAAAAATCATTATTTTCGCGCAACTATTTTGAAAGAACAAGATGATGAGCGCAAAGTTCCCTGAATATAAAGGACTTGACCTGCCAAAAGTGACCGAAGAAATTCTGCAATTCTGGAAGGAAAATGACATTTTTGAGAAGAGTGTAACTTCGAGAGATGGAGAAGAGCCGTTTATCTTTTTTGAAGGGCCACCTTCAGCAAACGGCCTGCCCGGAATCCACCACGTTATGGCGCGTGCCATTAAAGATATTTTTTGCAGGTTCAAAACCCAGAAAGGTTACCAGGTAAAGCGAAAAGCCGGATGGGATACCCACGGCCTGCCCATAGAACTTGGCGTTGAAAAGGAACTGGGCATCACTAAAGAAGATATTGGGAAGAAGATAAGCGTAGAGGAATACAACGAGGCGTGTAAAAATGCCGTGATGCGTTATACCGATGTCTGGAATGACCTTACCGAAAAAATGGGTTACTGGGTAGATATGGATGACCCGTATATCACCTACAAATCCAAGTACATGGAGACTGTATGGTGGCTGCTTTCCCAGATCTACAAAAAAGGCCTAATTTATAAGGGCTATACCATACAACCCTATTCCCCAAAAGCAGGAACAGGCCTTAGTTCACACGAGCTCAACCAACCGGGTACTTATCAGGATGTGACCGATACTACCGTTACTGCCATGTTTAAGGCGAAAAAAGAAACTTTACCCGCATTTCTTTCCGAAATTGAAGGGGAAGTGTTCTTTATCGCATGGACCACCACTCCGTGGACTCTGCCTTCCAACACGGCACTCACTGTGGGGCCTAAAATAGAATACGTAACGGTTAAAACATATAACCAGTACACTTTTGAGCCCATTACGGTGATAGTTGCCAAAGAGCTGGCCGAAAAGCAGTTTGATAAGAAGTTCCAGAAAGTGGATTCTGAAGAGGCTTTGCAGGCATACAAAGAAGGGGATAAAAAAATACCATTTTTGACAGGTAAGTCTTTCACCGGTAAGGAAATTGCAGAAAGCAGGTATGAGCAGTTGATGCCGTATGCGCAGCCGGATGAACATCCCGAAAATGCTTTCCGGATTATTCTTGGGGATTTTGTTACCACCGAAGACGGTACCGGTATTGTTCATACTGCTCCAACTTTTGGGGCCGATGATGCCATGGTTGCAAAACAGGCCAGTCCTGAAGTGCCGCCAATGCTTGTAAAAGACGAGAATGATAATCTTGTTCCGCTGGTAGACCTACAGGGGAAATTCAGGCCCGAGCTAAAGGAGTTTGGAGGCAAATATGTCAAGAACGAGTATTACAATGACGGCGAAGCCCCCGAGAAATCGGTAGATGTAGAGATCGCCATCAAATTAAAAGAAGAGAACAGGGCTTTTAAAGTTGAAAAATACCTTCACAGTTACCCTAACTGCTGGAGAACCGATAAGCCAGTTCTATATTATCCGCTTGATTCCTGGTTCATCAAGATCACAGAGGTCAAAGACCGGATGCATGAACTCAATAAAGAAATTAACTGGAAGCCAAAATCTACCGGTGAAGGCCGTTTTGGAAACTGGCTTGCCAACGCGAACGACTGGAACCTCTCAAGATCCAGATATTGGGGAATCCCGCTGCCTATCTGGAGGACTGAAGACGGGAAGGAAGAAAAGATCATAGGATCTATTGAAGAGCTGAAGCAGGAAATGAGCAGGGCCGTAGAAGCCGGCTTTATGGACGCCGATCTTTTTGCAGGTTTTGAACCCGGAAACTTTAGCGATGAGAATTATGACAAGGTAGACCTGCATAAAAATGTGGTTGACGGGATTGTACTGGTATCAGATTCAGGAAAACCCATGAAGCGTGAAGCCGACCTCATAGATGTTTGGTTCGATTCGGGTTCTATGCCTTATTCACAGTGGCATTATCCTTTTGAAAATGCCGAAAAAGTTGAAAAGACCTGGCGCAAGGCCGATTTCATAGCCGAGGGTGTTGACCAGACACGAGGCTGGTTCTATACGCTGCACGCCATTGCAACCATGACCTTTGACGATGTGGCATATAAAAATGTGGTTTCTAACGGACTTGTACTCGACAAGAACGGGCAAAAAATGTCCAAACGTCTTGGAAATGCCGTAGATCCTTTTGAAACCCTGGCGGCTTTTGGTCCCGATGCCACCCGCTGGTACATGATCTCCAATGCCAACCCATGGGACAACTTAAAATTTGATATTGAGGGAATTTCAGAAGTAAGGCGTAAATTCTTCGGAACCCTTTACAATACGTACTCATTCTTTAGTTTGTACGCTAATATTGATAACTTCACTTATTCCGAAGCCGATGTACCATTGGAGGAAAGACCTGAAATAGACCGCTGGATACTTTCAGAATTGCACACGCTCATTGAGAATGTTGATAAATTCTATGCCGATTATGAGCCTACCAGGGCTACCAGGGCAATTTCAGAATTCGTGCAGGAGAATTTGAGCAACTGGTACGTGAGATTGTGCCGAAGAAGGTTCTGGAAAGGCGAATACGGCACCGATAAGATCTCGGCTTATCAAACGCTTTACACCTGCCTTGAGACCGTAGCCAAACTGGGAGCTCCCGTGGCGCCTTTCTTTATGGACAGGTTGTACAAAGATCTCGAAAAGGCCACTCAGAAGGAAAGTTTTGAGTCGGTACATTTATCGCGTTTCCCCGAGCCAGATCAAAGTTTTGTGAATAAGGAGCTGGAGCGTCAAATGCAAAAGGCGCAAACCATCTCTTCGCTTGTACTTTCCCTTAGGAAGAAGGAGATGATCAAAGTGCGCCAGCCTTTACAGCGAGTGATGATCCCGGTGCTCGATGAGCAGCAGGGAAAGGAGATTGCGGCAGTGGCTGAACTCATCAAATCTGAAGTGAATGTAAAGGAACTTGAACTTATAGATGATGCTTCGGGCATCCTGGTAAAGCAAATCAAGCCTAATTTTAAAGTTCTGGGCCCCCGCTTTGGAAAAGACATGAAGCTGGTAGCGGCTAAGATCAACAGCTTTTCCGCAGAAGACATCAAGAAAATTGAACGCGACGGAAAAATTGAAGTTGATATTAACGGGAATTCGCTTACATTAGAAAGCGGAGATGTAGAAATAACCTCCCAGGATATTGAGGGCTGGTTAGTGGCGAACTCCGGAAATATTACTGTTGCTTTGGATATCACCATTTCTGATGAACTCAAGAAAGAGGGGATTGCGAGAGAGCTGGTGAACCGCATTCAAAACATGCGTAAGGATTCTGGCTTTGAAGTGACAGATAAAATAGATGTGACCCTACAAAAGGACGGCACTGTCGAGGATGCTGTTCAACAAAATATTCAATATATTAAAACCGAAACCCTCACTGCAAATCTCGACTTAGCAGAAGAAGTGAACAACGGACTGGAAGTTTCTTTTGATGAAGTGACCACAAGGTTGTTAATTAAAAAACATTAAGAACTATGTCAACAGAAGTAAAAGAACGCTACAGCGACGCAGAGCTGGCGGAATTCAGGACATTGATCCTTGCCAAAATTGAGAAGGCAAAGGAGCAGCTGGAACTTTACAAGAGCGCCTACATGAATGACGGGAACAATGGTACAGATGACACGTCTCCCACGTTCAAGGCTTTTGAAGAAGGCAGTGAAACAATGAGTAAAGAGGCTAACTCGCAGCTGGCAATTCGCCAGGAAAAATTCATTCGTGACCTGAAAAATGCCCTTGTGCGCATTGAAAGCAAAACCTATGGAATTTGCAGAGTTACCGGGAAACTGATTGCCAAAGAGCGATTAAAACTGGTTCCTCATGCTACTTTGAGTATTGAGGCAAAGAACATGCAGCGATAAGCTGTGAATTCCTTATAAAAACGCTCCTGCCTTTTAGGTTTGGAGCGTTTTTTGTTTTCGTCCTAAAATGAGAGTTCACCTACTAATTTTTTTCTTTCTTCTGGCTTTTTCAGCGAAGGCTCAAAAGCTTACACAGGATGTGATAGCGGCCGATAATATTGATAGAATTGTACTGTCCAGCGATGAAATTTACAGGATCAATATTACCACAAGCCCCCGGAAAGAAATCAGGATCAAAACCAACGCCGAAGGTGAATACTTCAACCAGATTAGTCTTGATACCCGGCTGGAACGGCGTTCTTTATTTATAAGTTCCCGCTACAGGGAAATACTGCAAAGCGGTTATGACAAGCTAAGTGCCCATAAGGTTTTTTCTATGGAAGTTGACCTGGAGGTTCCTCAAGGAATGCTGCTGGAGATCACTTCAAACCTGGCAAGTGTTTACCTTTCGGGAACATATGATTCTGTGCTTATGGAGCTCAGGAACGGTTCCTGTTACCTTACCAGCTTTAGCGGGGAGGCAGTGATCAATACTTATAACGGGAATATTCTGGGTACGGTAAACCGGGTGAATGTGCAAGCAAAGTCAAGGCATGGCAATGTGAATGTGCCACAAGTCCCCTCTGGAAATCACAATATGGTATTAACCAGTATTAACGGGGATATAAAGATTACCGAAACTAAATAATATTAGTATTTTTACTCCGCTTAAAAAAAATTCAATGTCCATAAAACAAGCCTCTGCCCTTATAGTTGTGATCCTTATTATAGACCAGGTCTCAAAATTCTATATAAAAACCAACTTCATGTTGGGGGATGAGATAAGGGTTTTTGACTGGTTCAGGATTCTTTTTGTGGAGAACAAGGGCATGGCATGGGGAGCTCAGATTCCCGGTGAGTACGGCAAGCTGCTGCTTACCACCTTCAGGTTAATCGCAGTGCCGTTTATTGGCTACTGGTTATGGGATTCGGTAAGAAAAAATGGCTCTAGGATTCTTATCACTGCCATAGCTTTAATATTTGCCGGGGCAGTGGGGAATATCATTGATTCGGTCTTTTACGGGGTGATCTTTGAGCACAGCTACAACCAGGTAGCCGATTTTATGCCAGAAGCCGGTGGCTATGCGCCCTTGTTGTACGGACATGTTGTAGATATGCTGTATTTCCCGCTGTGGTCTGGTTACCTTCCGGAGTGGCTTCCTATATGGGGAGGGGAATATTTTACCTTTTTTGAGCCTGTATTCAACATTGCCGATTCTGCCATTACTTTAGGGTTCTTCCTTTTGATCATCTTTAATAAGAAGGTATTTCCGCAGGAGAAAAAAGAGCAGGAACAGCCTAAAGAAACTGTTGGTTAGGCTACATCCTGGTCAAAGATCTTTTCAAATTTCTTGAGCTCGATGGGCTTGATGAGGTAATCTGTCACCAGGTTAAAGGATTTCGCCCTTTCGAGGTCCCTGGGATCTATTGAAGAACTTACCACATACAGCGTGATCTTTTTGTTGAAGTTATTCTTGATTTTTACAAATTCACTAAGAAATTCCCAGCCGTCCATCACCGGCATATTGAGGTCCAGGAAAATTATATCGGGCAGACTGTTTTCACTGATGTTTTCAAGAATAGCTTTAAAATAATCTAGTGCTTCTTTGCCATTTTTGAAGATGATGAGGTTTTGGGAAAGCTTCTTGATCTCGATGATCTTCTTTACCAGGTTAACGTAGATCCTGTCATCGTCGATAATACAGGCAAGTTCTATTGGATGATCCATAGAATTAGAGGGTAATTTTAAACGTGGTGCCAATGTTCACTGTACTGGTAACCGAGATTTTTCCACCCATGGTCTCTACCTGATTTTTGGTGATGAACAGGCCTATTCCGTTTGCTTCGGGGTGCCGGTGGAAGGTTTTGTACATTCCGAACATCTTATCCCCGTGCTCATCAAGATCAATCCCCATCCCGTTGTCGCTTATCTCAAGAATGTTTTCTCCATTCTCTTTGTAGGTCTGGATAAAGATCACTGGTTTCCTGCCCTCGAACCTGTACTTAATTGCATTGGTGATCAAATTTAGCAAAATACTTTCCAGATATTCCGAAATGTAATTTATTTCGTTCAACTGACTAAATTCGGCGACGATCTCCGCATTTTCCCTTTTGATAAGGGATGAGGCAGAAGCAATGACCATATCGAGAGCATCCTTAAACCTCACCACCTGGCGTTCTTTTTTAAGGTTGTTCTGTTTTGTGACTATGGCATTGAGTTCAACTATGGCCTGTTCTAGGTTCTTGGAGATATCGCTCACGTTGATAAGCAGGTCCAGCTTGTCTTCGGGCGTTTTCGCTTCGCCAAGAAGTTGGGAGATGAGGCTCAGGTTACTGCTGTGGCAACGCAGCTGGTGCGATACTATATGTGCAAAATTGAAAAGTCGGGAATTTTGTGAGGCAATGATGTCGAGCGAATTCTGAAGGTTTAATTCGTTGGTCTTCTGCTCATCTATGTCCTGGTAAACGCCCCTAATCCCAATAATTTCCTGATCGTTGTTGTACACCGGCTTACCAGTTGCCCTCACCCAAAACTCCCTGTTGTGGAGGGTGCGCATCTTAATTTCCACCTTAAAGGGAATGCCGTAGTTTGAACATTTATTGAACATGTTCGTCACTTTTTCATGATGCTCTTCGGCGTAGAACCTCATTTTGTCTTCGGGTTTTGGCTCATGGTTCAAGGGGCAGTTCAGGATCTTTTTGGTGACGTTGTCCCAGTAAACAGCCCCCGAAGTTACATCGTAATACCAGCCTCCCGTAGAGGTCATTTCGGCGGTTTCGCGGTAATAGAAAAAATTCTCTTCAATGGTGTACTCGTCTCTTTTGGCCTGGTGAATGTTCACAAACAAAAGTACGGCGGTGTCGTTCGAAGATTTGTCCCTGCTCTTCAGGTTTCGACATTCAAACCAGCGGTATTTCCCGTTTTCGAGCTTAATCCGGATTTCCGAAGTAAAAGACCTGGAATGATTGGTGAGTTCTTCAAAATGCTCCCTGAAGTCATAACGGTAATCGTTGTGGAGAATATTGTTCAGAAAATACTCCAGTTTGTCCCCCGCAGTGTCTGGATCTCCCACGAGATTATTAAAATGTGAAGACCAGGAAATCTCTTTGGTAAGAAGATTGATTTTCCAGTATGCAACATCAAAGTCTTCTAAAATACTGTTTAACTGGAGGTCGCTGAGCATTAAAATTACCTATTGGATCTAATAAATGTAACTGAAAACCTGAAAGTTTACAAATTTTAAAATTTATAAATTTTTTCGGGAGTCACGCAGTAATCCAAGGGCACGTCGTGTTCATTGATGTCTTTGATGCTTTCTTCGGACGGGAAGAGCGACAAACCTACCTTAAGCACCTCTTTTGTGCACAGGGAAAGAAACCTGTCGTAAAAGCCTTTTCCGTAGCCTGTCCTGTTCCCTTTTTTGTCGAAGGCCAGTAGCGGAATAAACACCACGTCAATTTTGGAGGCAGGGACCTCAATACCGTCAACCGGCTCGGGGATGCCCCATTCGTTCACCTTGATCACCGTAGAATCTGTAAGCAAATAGTTGGTAAGTGAAGCCTTTTTAAAATTGGATTTTGACAACACCACATGCTTGTCTTTTCCCTGAAGGATGTGTAAAACGCCCTGCGTATCAACTTCTTTTTTTTCTGAAATGCTTAAAAAAAGGTGATAATACGAGTAGTTCCAGATGGGCAGCTCTAAAAGACGGTTGGCAATCTCCAGGCTGCCTTCTTCTACCTGCTCTGGTGTGAGGGCTTCCCGTAGCTCTTTGTATTTAAGCCGAAGCTGCTTCTTGTTCATAAGATTCTTTTGAAAGGGAAATATGGAAAATTGCGTCTCCCTGATAAACAATGGGAGATTCGTTCACGTTGATGATGTACCCGGCATTTGGGGCTTTCACCTTGTGCCGAAGTTTTCCGTAAGGATCGGTGATCGTGGCAATATATTCGCCTTTTTCAACATGTTTGCCACAGGGGATCTTCACATGCAGCAGGCCACTGTATTTTGCCCTCATCCAGCTGCTGTATTCTATTAATATCGTTTCTCCCGTAGGGTCGGGCACGTCAAATTTAGGCTTGAGCATTTCAAAATGGTCTAGAATGCGCATGACGCCTTCCACGCCCTGTTTGGCAATGCTCTTATTGCTGTCCTGCGATTTTCCGCCTTCAAAAAGCAGCACCGGTTTCCCCTGTTTTGCGCAGGTTTCGCGGTAAGATTTGGTGATGGTCTTTGAGATGATCGTAAAAGGCGCATTAAAGATTTTGGCGTAATGCATGGCCATTTCCTCGCCTTTTTTGATCCTAATTTGAGGAGCGTTAAAACGGCTTGCCCCGCCGGTGTGGAAGTCCATGCAGAAATCGGCTACCGGGAGGATCTTCTGTACAAACTGGTAGGCAAAACGGCTGGCCAAAGAGCCATTTTTGGAACCCGGGAAAACCCTGTTGAGGTCGCGCCCATCAGGGAATTCGCGGGTCATATTCAAAAATCCGAAAACATTGAGAATGGGAATGCAAATAACCGTGCCCCTGGCGGGTTTGTTAATTTCCTTTACAATAAGCTGGCGCACCACCTCTACGCCATTGATCTCATCGCCGTGAATCCCCGCAGTGATAAGTACCACCGGGCCGGTTTTTTTTGACCTTTCAATAATAATGGGCACTTCTACATGGGTGGTGGTGTAGAGTTTGGCCATGTTGAAATTGATCGTTGCACTTTTGCCGGGAGGCACTCTTTTCCCTAAGATCTCAAGAACATTGTTCTCATCTATAGATGCCATATACTAAACGTTTCGCTCAATATAACGAATAATGGTTTTAGCGATATCTTTTCCCGTGGCTTCTTCGATGCCTTCGAGCCCGGGGGAAGAATTTACTTCCAGGATAAGGGGCCCGCGGGAGCTTTGTAGCATGTCTACCCCGGCCACTCCCAGTCCCATGGCTTTGGCTGCTTTGATGGCTGCGTTCTCTTCATCATCGGTAAGCTGAATGATACTTGCGGTCCCACCACGGTGGAGGTTAGAACGGAATTCCCCTTCTTTCCCCTGTCTCTTCATAGCGCCAACTACATGGCCATCCACAACAAATGCCCGTATATCGGCACCACCGGCTTCCTTGATAAATTCCTGTACGATCACCCTTGCCTGCAGCCCGTTAAAAGCTTCAATGACCGATTCGGCTGCGTTCTTGGTTTCAGCAAGAACAACCCCAAGGCCCTGGGTCCCTTCAAGCAGTTTAATGATCAAAGGGGCGCCACCCACGTGGTCTATTACTTCCCCAACATCTTTGGAATAATTGGTGAACACCGTTTTTGGAAGGCCAAGCCTGGCGCGGGAGAGTACCTGCAGGCTCCTCAGTTTGTCACGGCTCCTTACCAGAGATTGTGACTCGGTGGTAGAGAATACCCCCATCATCTCAAACTGCCTTACCACAGCCGTACCGTAAAAAGTGACCGAAGCCCCAATTCGAGGAATTACAGCATCGGCATCTTCAATATGCCGGCCTTTGTAGTAAATGCTCGGGTGTTTCTTTTCAATGATGAGGTCACACTTTAGAGGATCTATGATCTCAACGTCGTGATGTCTTTTTTTAGCTGCCTCTACAAGCCGTTGCGTGGAGTACAGGCTGCTGTTCCTGGAAAGGATCTTTATATTCATTCTTGCTTCTTCTTATAAGAGAGATCGTAATATTCGGTATCTACGATGTATTTTCTTGTTATAAATTTTCGGCCCAAAAGTACGGGAAATCTCATCTCCTGCCGTGCCGAAAGGGACAGGGAGATTTTTCGGGTTTTTCCAAAGAGCGTAATGGTGGTTTGTATCTGGTAGCGCTTTTGCACGATGCCATTGCTGCTTTTCACAAACACAATATCATAGTCTTTAAACCTGTAAGTGCGGCCATTGTACAGCGGGTGCTCTTCGTCCAGAAAGGTGCATTTTAGCACCCCTTTTTCTTCCACGATGTGATCGCAGTGAATGGATGAGGTGTAAGCTCCGGTATCTACCTTAACTGCTATGTCTTCGAGGTGCAGGTCGGGAAAATCTGCCTTGTCAAAACGGCCAATGGTAATTTTTTCCATGATCGCAAGGTACTAAAAGCAGATTTTTAAAATCTTAACTATTTCTGAAAATATATTTTGCTGAAAATGAACTAACTCCCCGTTGGTTTTATACTTTGTAAGCTTCTTTAAAGCCCCATATTGATTCCGGTTTCTTCCGAAGTAATCCTTCTTTTTGGCATTTTTGACACCTGAAGCTTCAGAAAATTTTTTTAACACTATACAGCCCGTGCTATTTAAAATGGCAAATTCTAATATTTTACCTTTGAAGCATGGAGGAAAACAAGCTGGAAGTACAATTAAAAACCCTGCCCGAAAATCCGGGGGTATACCAGTATTTTGACAAAAACGGAAAGATCCTTTACGTGGGGAAGGCCAAAAACCTCAAAAAAAGGGTCACTTCCTATTTTACCAAGAACAATGACAGCCACCGCATACGCGTGATGGTAAAAAAAATACACGAGATAAGGCATATTGTGGTCTCTTCGGAAACCGATGCCCTTCTCCTGGAAAATAACCTTATCAAAAAGCACCAGCCGCGTTTTAACGTGATGCTGAAGGATGATAAAACCTACCCGTGGATATGTATCAAAAATGAGAGATTCCCAAGGGTTTTTGCCACCCGCAGGTTAGTGAAGGATGGCAGTGAATACTATGGCCCTTTTACCAGTTTTAAGACCATACACACGCTTATGGACCTTATTAAGGGGGTGTATCCCCTTCGCACCTGTAATTATGATCTTGCTGAAGACAAAATAAGGAACGGCAAGTACAAAGTATGCCTGGAGTACCATCTTGGGAACTGTATGGGGCCTTGTGAAGCCTATGAAACTGAAGCCGAATACCACAAAAAGATCGATGCCATTCGCCAAATCGTAAAAGGGAATTTCAAGGACTCTTTACAGCAGTTCAGGCAGCAGATGAAAGCCCACGCCGAAAAAATGGAATTTGAGGAGGCGCAAAAAATCAAGACGAAAATTGACATTTTAGAGAACTATCAGGCGAAATCTACCGTGGTGAACCCAAAGATCAACAATGTAGATGTGTTCTCTATTGTGAGTGACGAAGGTTACGGTTATGTGAATTTTTTGCAGCTGTCTCATGGTGCCATTATACGCTCGCACACCATAGAAATGAAGAAAAAGCTCAACGAGACCGACAGGGAACTGCTGGAGCTGGGCATAACCGAAATAAGGCAAAGGTTCAATTCCCACACCCGCGAGATCTACGTTCCTTTTAAAGTTGATGTGGGCGAAGAAATTAAAGTTACAGTGCCTGTTTTGGGTGACAAGAAACAGATCGTCGATTTGTCTACAAGAAATGCAAAATACTTCAGGCAGGAGCGCTTCAAGCAAATGAAGATCGTGGACCCCGACAGGCATGTGAACCGTATCATGGCCCAGATGAAGCAGGATCTCAGGCTAAACGAAGAGCCAAGGCATATAGAGTGTTTTGACAACTCGAATATTCAGGGAACCAATCCGGTGGCGGCCTGTGTGGTGTTTAAAGATGGGAAACCCAGCAAGAAAGATTACCGAAAGTTCAATATTAAGACAGTTGAAGGCCCTAACGACTTTGCTTCTATGGAAGAAGTGGTCTTCAGGCGGTACCGCAGGCTTTTGGAAGAAGGCGAACCCCTGCCGCAGCTGGTGATAGTAGACGGTGGGAAAGGCCAGTTGTCTTCAGGAGTAAAAGCTTTGGAAACTTTGGGCCTTAGAGGAAAGATCGCCATCATTGGAATTGCAAAAAGGCTGGAGGAGATTTTCTACCCTGGAGATTCAATTCCTTTATACCTCGATAAAAAGTCGGAAACCCTCAAGATCATTCAGCAGTTGAGGAATGAAGCCCACCGTTTTGGTATTACCTTTCACCGGCAAAAGCGCAGCAGTGTTGCCCTCAATACCGAGCTTGAAGAAATTGCGGGAATTGGGGAGAAAACGGTGGTAGAGCTGTTAAAGCATTTCAGGTCTGTAAAAAGAGTGAAAGAAGCTACGCTGGAAAGTTTATCTTCGGTAATTGGAAAGTCTAAAGCTATGCTTATATATCAACATTACCATGCAGAAAAAGACTAAAAAACTCTTTGTGCTTTTACTCTTTTTGGGACTCCTGCCGGGGCTGGCCCAGGAAAAGGAAGATCCCAAAGTGGGGCTGGTATTGAGTGGGGGCGGGGCAAAGGGCCTGGCGCACATTGGGGTGCTCAAGGTGCTTGAAGAAGCCGGGGTAAGGGTAGACCTCATTGGTGGTACCAGCATGGGAGCCATTGTGGGTGCGCTTTACTCGGCGGGTTATTCTGCCCATCAGCTCGACAGTATTTTTCAAACCACCAATTTTAATATCCTGCTTCAGGATGAGCTGCCCAGAAGTGCCAAAACCTTTTATGAAAAGAGGGATTCAGAAAGATATGCGCTCACGCTGCCGTTCGATAATTTTAATATTAGTTTTCCCACGGCCCTTTCAAGAGGCCAGAACGTGTATAACCTCATGTCAAAGCTCACCCTGCATTTAGAGGAAAATCAGGATTTTGAAGCTTTGCCCATTCCTTTCTTTGCTGTTGCTGCCAATATTGAGAACGGGGAAGAAGTCCTGCTTGATGAGGGGCACCTTCCGCAGGCAATTTCGGCGAGTGCGGCTATCCCGAGTTTGTTTAGCCCGGTGATTATTGACGGGCAGCTGTTGGTTGATGGTGGTATTGTGAACAACTACCCCGTAGAGGAAGTGAGGCGAAGGGGAGCCGATATAATTATTGGTGTAGATGTGCAGGATACGCTTCTGGAACGGGATGAATTAAAATCGGTTTTTGATATCCTTGCCCAGGTGAGTAACTTCAGAACCATTACCGATATGCGCGAGAAAATCGAAAAGACCGATGTTTATATTGATCCTGACATTAAACCCTTTTCTGTAGTCTCTTTTGAAAAAGGCCGGGAGATCATTGATGAAGGCGAGGCCGCTGCACGGGCAATGTTGCCGGCCCTGCAGCAAATTGCGGCAAAGCAGCAGGAAGAGCCGCAACAAAGAAAATATATCTCGCCGGTAGAATCCCTGTTCATCACGGGGGTGCAGATTGAGGGGAACACATCGTATCCCCGAGCCTATGTGCTCGGGAAACTGAAAATTCAGTCTCCCGATACCATTACTTACAAAGATTTGAACCTGGGCATTAATAACCTTTCGGCCACCAGGAATTTTAACCGCATCAATTACCGGCTGGTACCATCAAATGATGGTCACCTGCTTGTGCTGCAATTAGAGGAAAATCCCAGCAAGACCCTTTTAAGAATGGGATTGCATTACGACAATGTTTATCACAGCGGAGTGCTTTTAAACATCACCCATAAGAGTTTACTGGTGACCAACGATGTGAGTTCGCTCGATGTGGTTTTGGGGGATAATTTCAGGTATAATTTCAATTACTATATAGACAAAGGTTACTACTGGAGCGTGGGCTTCAGGTCGAGGTACAACAGCTTTAGCAAAGGAGTTTCGTTCGACCTTGCTAATGAAAATTCTGGTTTCGAAATTGACGGGATCAATCGGCTGGAGATAGATTACCAGGATTTTACCAATCAGGTTTATGTAGAAACGCTTTTTCAGCAGGTATTTTCGTTTGGAATTGGGCTGGAGCACAAGCACCTGAACATAACTTCAGAGACTATAGACACTCCCAATCCTGCCATGCCTGAAACAGGGGAATTTGACGACAGCTCTTATTATGCTCCTTTTGGGTACCTGCTTTACGACAGCAGGGATTCAAAATATTTTCCAACCCGCGGCGTCTTCTTTGAAAGCGATTTTCACTGGCAGCTGTTATCGTCAAGAGATGATTTTTCAGCCTTTTCGACTGCAAAGGGTACTTTGGGAGCTACTTTTTCTCCTGCAGAGCAGTTATCGGTAAGGATTTCTTCGGAAGCCGGGTTTAGGATTGGCAGCCGCGAAAACAACATTTTTGACTTCTTTCTGGGCGGTTATGGCAATGACTTTATCAACAACTTCACTTCTTTCTACGGCTATGAATTCATCAATCTTTCGGGTGATAGTTTTATCAAAGGCCTGCTGGAGCTAGATTACAGGTTCCTGGCAAACAGCCACCTCATTTTAAGCGCAAACTTTGCCAATGTTGAAAACGAACTTTTTGAAGGCGGAAACTGGTTGAATTGGCCCGAGTATTCGGGTTACGCCCTGGGATACGGCCTGGAGACTTTTTTGGGGCCTGTTGAGGTGAAGTATTCTATTTCCCCCGAAAAAAAGGAAAGTCAGTGGTATTTTAGCCTGGGCTTCTGGTTTTAGAGGTCCTTTAACGGAGAATTCAGTAAAATTTGTTCATATTTGTAACCGTTCCTTCAGGAGTTTGAGGCTCAAAAGAGGAACTTACGAAAACGTTTTCATTAAAATACGCTAATATGCCTTTTTATCATACCCTCGGAAAAATTCCGCATAAAAGACATACCGTTTTTAGAAAGCCCGATGGAAGTCTTTACTACGAGCAGCTTTTTGGGACTATTGGTTTCGACGGAATGTACTCGAATATGTATCACGAGCAGCGGCCCACGCAGGTAAAGGAGATCAAAGGGAGTTATGACGTGCAGCCGAAGGTGGCCACTGTGAAGAATATACAGTCTTACAGGTTTAAAGGATTCCAGGTAAAGCCAGATCCAGATTACCTGAAGAGCCGAAAAGTAGTGCTTACCAACAGCGATGTGGATATCGCCCTGGCTGCGCCGCAAAAATCTACGAAAGATTATTTCTATAAAAATGCCGATTCAGATGAGTTGCTTTTCATCCACAAGGGCAGCGGTAAACTGAGGACCCACCTGGGAAACCTCGATTTTAAATACGGAGATTACCTGCTAATTCCCCGCGGAACCATTTATAAGCTCGACTTTGATGATGAGGTGAACAGGTTATTCATTGTGGAATCGCGCAGGCCCATTTATACGCCAAAACGCTACCGTAACCATTTTGGGCAGCTGCTGGAGCATTCGCCGTTTTGTGAAAGGGATATCAGAAGGCCATATGAGCTGGAAACGAATGATGAAAAAGGGGATTTTTTGATCAAGATCAAGAAGCAGGGAAAAATTTTTGATATGGTCTATGCCTCACATCCTTTTGATGTGGTGGGCTATGACGGTTACAATTATCCTTATGCCTTTTCAATTCACGATTTTGAGCCCATAACGGGCCGAATTCATCAGCCGCCACCGGTGCACCAGACGTTTGAGACCGATGCCTTTGTGGTGTGTTCTTTTTGCCCGCGGCTTTACGATTACCATCCCGAAAGCATACCGGCGCCTTACAGTCACAGCAATATAGACAGCGATGAGGTTCTTTATTACGTAGATGGCGATTTTATGAGCCGGAACGATATTGAAGCCGGGCATATTTCTTTGCACCCGGCGGGTATTCCTCACGGGCCACACCCGGGAGCGGTAGAGCGCAGCATTGGCCAGACCCAAACCGAAGAGCTGGCAGTGATGGTAGATACTTTTAAGCCCTTAATGGTGACTGAAGATGCCATGGAGATCGCAGATGACTCTTACCATAAATCATGGCTTGACCATTGAAAATAAATGCTTTAAAAAATGCCATTTTTGAGGCTTTATGAAATTGAACTTTAAAGAAAAATGTCGCAGTGCGGCCTAAAATATAATTATTTATGTCTACAGAAAACACAACAGAAATAAAGAAGACAGTGCCACAGGCCGAAGATTTCCTGCCTATTATGGGTACAGATTTCGTTGAACTCTATGTGGGAAATGCCAAGCAGGCGGCCTACTACTACCAGCAGGCCTGGGGCTTTCAGCCTGTAGCTTATTCGGGGCTTGAATCGGGCAGTAAAGACAGGGTTTCCTATGTGCTTCAGCAGGGCAAGATAAGGCTTGTGCTTACCAGCCCGTTACAGCCGGGAGGAGAGATAAATGCTCATATTGATAAGCATGGAGACGGGGTGAAGGTAGTAGCTCTTTGGGTAGACGATGCCCGCAAGAGTTATGAAGAAACCACAAAACGAGGTGCAAAATCATATTTTGAACCTAAAGAGGTGAGTGATGAACACGGGCATGTGGTACTTTCGGGCATTCACACCTATGGGGAGACGGTTCACGTGTTTGTGGAAAGAAAAAATTATTCGGGCCCCTTTATGCCCGGCTACAAAGAATACAAGCCAAATTTCAGGGTAGAGGAAGTGGGGCTTAAATACATAGACCACATGGTAGGGAATGTGGGCTGGAATGAAATGAACAAATGGTGCGAGTTTTACGCCAAGGTAATGGGCTTTGCGCAAATGGTATCTTTTGATGACAAAGATATTTCTACGGAATATACAGCCCTGATGAGTAAGGTGATGAGTAACGGAAACGGAAGGATCAAATTTCCTATTAATGAGCCGGCTGAAGGAAAGAAGAAATCCCAGATAGAAGAATATATAGATTTCTACAACGGGGCAGGAGTGCAACACATCGCTGTGGCCACAGATAATATTATTGAAACCGTTAGTTCTTTGCGCGACCGCGGAGTGGAATTTCTTCACGTACCCGAAACCTATTATGACGATGTGCTGGACAGGGTGGGGGAAATAGATGAAGAACTTGAGCCTTTAAAGGAGCTTGGCGTATTGATAGACAGGGATGATGAAGGTTACCTTTTGCAAATATTTACCAAGCCGGTTCTTGACAGGCCCACCATGTTCTTTGAGATCATTCAGAGAAAAGGAGCACAATCTTTCGGAAAAGGTAATTTTAAAGCCCTTTTTGAAGCAATAGAAAGAGAACAAAATTTACGGGGAACGCTATAAATTAATATATTAACTCATTTCTAATTCAGCTTAAAGCTTAAAAATGTAGGTATTTCAAATAAGTTGCGTTAAAGTCCAAATTTTAGTTGTGAGTTATCTACTTATATAAGACTTTTGCACCGCAATTTTGGAGTGGTTACCAGGATTGGGAAAAAAATTACTTTTTTTTCATAATTTAAGTTTTAGTTGGTTAATAAGATTAAAAGCCCCGTCATTGATTTGACGGGGCTTTTTCTTTTAATACATTTGGAATAGAAATTGTAATTGTCATACCGGAAAAAACCTACTTGTATAAAATGAAGAAGATTACAGCGATTATAATTTCACTTATTGCCCTCAATATGTCGGCTCAGTCTCACCAGGCTTTTGATGCCGGGGAGTGGTTCAGGTTTCGAATTCACTACGGTATGTTCAATGCAAGTTTTGCGACCCTCGAGGTAAAGGAGACCACACTTCGAAATAAGCCTGTGTACCATGTGGTGGGGAAGGGAAAATCTACAGGTTTACTGCATTTGTTCTTTAAAGTTGATGACAACTACGAGACATTTATGGACAAGAAGAGCGGCGAACCCCTCAGGTTTATCCGGCAGATAGATGAAGGTGGCCACACCCGTGATCTGCTTATAGATTTTGATCACGACAGCAATACGGCTCACGTTTTTAACCGTAAATACAACACCAGGAATACGTATTCCATTCCCGAGAATGTACACGATATGCTTTCTTCTTTTTACTACCTGCGCAATAATCTGGACGTGAGTTCACTTGAGCATGGGGAAATGTTTAGCATTAAAATGTTCATAGATGACGAGAACCACGATTTTAAGTTAAAATTCCTGGGGAGGGAGGTCGTGAAAACAAAAATGGGTAATATTGCGGCATTAAAATTTCAGCCCTACGTGCTGGCTGGCCGGGTTTTTGAAAAGAAAGAAAGCCTTACAATTTGGGTTAGCGATGACAAAAACCGCATGCCCTTAAAGATCAAAGCCGATCTTGCTGTAGGTTCCCTGAATGCTGATATTGATGCTTTTAAAGGATTGAAATATCCATTGAACATAATAATGAAGTAAATATGAGTGGCATACAGCCCGAGATAGCCGAAAAGCTAAGGCAGCTGGAGGAGAAATTCCGGAATTCCGGCCAGGATCTTGGTTCGTATCTCGACGGTCTGCTTTACGATAAATATCTTACTTATTGGGATTATATCGAGCTGGATACGCTCTTGAGCCTGCAAAAACCAAAGACCCATTTCCCCGATGAGGAAATTTTTATAGGCTATCACCAAATTACCGAATTGTATTTTAAGCTGGTTCTCCACGAGATGAAACAGCTGGTTGAGGCCAGAGATCTCAAGGCCGATTTTTTTACTGAAAGGCTCAACCGTATTGTAAGGTACTTCAAGATACAGACCCATTCTTTTGATGTGATGATCAAAGGGTTGGACAGGGAGCAATTTCTGAAGTTCAGGATGGCCTTGTTGCCCGCCAGCGGATTCCAGTCGGGCCAGTTCAGGATGATAGAGATTTACTCCACACCGCTCCACAACCTCGTGTTGCAGGAGAACCGGGAGGCTTATCGCGCTAACACCAACCTTCAGGAGGTATATCAGAATATCTACTGGAAGCGGGGAGGAATAAGTTCAGATACCGGCGAAAAAACCCTTACCCTCAGGCAGTTTGAAGAGAAATATGACGAGACTTTCTTAAGGCTTGCAAACAACCTTCAGGGTAAAACTCTTTTAGAGCTTTATCATAAACTTCCGCAGGAAGAAAAAGACAATAAAAATTTAATTTCGGCGTTGCGTAATCTGGATGTTGCAGTCAATGTAAACTGGCTCCTGGTGCATATTGGTGCAGCGCAACGTTACCTTGTAGTGAAGAAACATGCCGTAAAAGCAACGGGAGGTACAAACTGGAAAGAGTTTTTGCCACCCAGTTTTCAAAGGATCTTCTTTTTTCCGGAACTTTGGAGTGAAGATGAGAAAAAAGAATGGGGTAGACAATGGGTAGAAGAAATGATAACACAATAAAATATTGAAAGTGAGAAGACTTGGTTACCTGCTAATGTTGATGATGGTTATGGTTGGCTGTAATAACCACAATGAAAAACCTGAAATAGCCGATAACACTGTTAAAGTAAAGGCACCGGCTTTGGTAAAGGAGTTTGGTTTTGTCTTAAATGACTATGAAGTGGTGCGCGACACCATCAGGTCGGGCGATAGTTTTGGCCTTATCCTGGGTACACATGGCGTTGATCCAAACAAGATCTTTGAGATAGTGAACAAAGTGCGTGACACTTTTAATCCGCGTAGAATTGTTCTTGGAAAGCCTTATGTGATCCTTAAAGACCGCGATTCGGCTGCAACCCCGCATGTTTTTATTTACGAGAATGACCTGGTAAATTACACCGTGGTAGACCTTAGGGACAGTGTTTCGGTGTATACTGCAAAAAAACCGGTGACTATTGCCAAAAGAACAGTTTCGGGAGTGATAAACTCCAGTTTGACCGAGGCAATTCAGGATGAAGGTTTGAGCTATCTTATAGCGCACGAGATGAGCAACATATACCAATGGAGTATAGATTTTTTTAGGTTGCAAAAAGGAGACAGGTTTAAGCTGGTCTACAACGAGCGCTACATCAATGACAGTATTTATGCAGGAATTGAGAATATTGAAGCTTCGGTGTTTTACCATGGAGACAAGCCGTATTACGCGTTTAATTTCATGGTAGATTCTACTTCGGGGGAGCGCGATTATTACGATGAAAAAGCCCGGCCGCTACAGAGTTTTTTCCTGAAGGCACCGCTTAATTTCACCCGAATTTCATCCCGTTTCAGCCCAAGAAGGTTCCACCCTGTACAGCAACGCTGGAAAGCCCATAAAGGCACAGATTATGCTGCACCTCACGGGACGCCCATCTGGAGTACGGCAAACGGCGTGGTGATAGCATCTTCTTATACTGCCGGCAACGGTAATTACGTTAAGATAAAACACAACGGCACCTATACCACCCAGTACCTGCACATGTCAAAACGTGCGGTAAAGCAGGGGCAGCGTGTAAAGCAGGGAGATATTATTGGCTATGTAGGTAGTACAGGACTGGCCACCGGGCCGCATGTTTGCTATCGCTTCTGGAAGAATGGCGTGCAGGTAGATCCATTCCGTCAAAACCTTCCGGCAGCCGAGCCTATTGAAGATAAATACATCCCGTCTTACTTTGCGGCTATTGAGCCTTTGAAGACGGAGCTGGGAAAAATTGAATTTAAAGAACCTATTTAAAATGACTAAAACTAATCCAACCCATACCAAAGCCTGGGAAAAACTTCAGGCTCACTTTTCTGAAATAAAAGATTTTAACCTAAAGGAAGCTTTTCAAAAAAATCCTAATCGGGCTGATGCCTTTACTCTTAAGTGGGAAGATTTTTATGTAGACTACAGCAAAAATTTAATTACTGAAGAAACTCGTGACCTCCTTACTGCTCTTGCTGAAGAAGCCGGATTAAAGGAGGCTATAAATGCCCTTTTTGAAGGGGAAGAAATCAACAGGACCGAGGGGCGTTCGGTTTTGCATACCGCTTTGAGGAGTAAGGCCGATGCCAGTATTAAAGTTGAAGGTGAGAACGTGATTCCTGAAGTTTTCGAAGTTAAAGAAAATATCAGGGAATTTTCTTATTCTGTGATTACTGGTGCCAAAAAAGGCTTTACAGGTAAGGCTTTCACCGATGTGGTGAACATTGGGATTGGGGGGTCAGATCTCGGTCCGGTGATGGTTACCGAGGCCCTGGAGTACTACAAAAACCACCTGAAGGTACATTTTGTTTCAAACGTAGACGGAGACCACGTGCAGGAGGTGATTAAAGACCTCAATCCAGAGACTACTTTGTTCATTATCGTGTCCAAATCGTTCTCTACCCAGGAGACTTTGGCCAATTCCACTACGATACGAAAATGGTTCACCAAAAAAGCGCCGGCCGATGCTGTGGCTAAACATTTTGTGGCCGTTTCGAGCAATGTGAAGGCAGTAGAGGAATTTGGCATTGAAACCCAGAATATTTTCCCAATGTGGGATTGGGTTGGAGGCCGCTTTTCTCTCTGGAGTGCGGTAGGTCTTTCTATCAGCCTTTCCATAGGCTACGACAACTTTAACGCCCTGCTCGAAGGTGCCCGAAAAATGGATGAGCATTTTAAAGAGACCGACTTTAAAGAAAATATTCCCGTTCAACTGGCACTTTTGACCCTTTGGTACAACAATTTCTTTAAAGCTGAAACCCAGGCCATCATCCCTTATACCCAGTACCTGCACCGTTTTCCTGCCTATTTGCAGCAGGCAATTATGGAAAGTAACGGGAAAGGTGTAGACCGCAACGGCAATGAAGTAAGCTATCAAACCGGAAATATAGTTTGGGGGGAACCCGGAACAAATTCTCAACATGCTTTCTTCCAGCTAATCCACCAGGGAACAAAACTCATTCCTGCAGATTTTATCGGATTTAAAAAATCCCTGCACAACGAGCAGGAGCACCATAACAAGTTGATGGCCAATTTCTTTGCCCAGACAGAAGCCTTGTTGCAGGGAAAATCTTCAGATGAAGTTAGAAAAGAGCTGGAAGCTAAAAATACTTCCGAAGAAAAGATTGAAAAATTATTGCCATTCAAAGTATTTAAAGGGAATAATCCTACAACCACTATTTTGATAGACAAGCTTTCTCCTGAAAGCCTTGGCAAGTTAATCGCTTTGTACGAACATCAGATTTTCGTGCAGGGTATCATCTGGAACATATACAGTTATGATCAATGGGGGGTAGAATTGGGCAAGCAGCTTGCAACAACCATTCTCGACGAAATTGAGAAAAATGACGTGGGAACGCACGATTCTTCTACAGGAAATTTGTTAAAATTTTATCTGCAAGAGTAACAGATAGTTAGCTTTTTATGTTATGTACAAACAACCTCCTGATAAACAGGAGGTTGTTTTGTTATTAGGGCTGTTGAAAACCTTGTGTTTTTTGTGAAAAATTCTTAACCTTAAGTTAAAGGATATTTTTAAAGAAAGTTGTTCTTTTGCAGCAACTTTTTAAACACAAACTAACAAATTACACAATGAGAAAATTTTTAGCGTTAGCGTTATTTTTAACGTCAGCTACAATTTTTGCACAAGGAACAATTACCGGTACGGTAATCGATTCTGACATGGATGCGCCGCTGCCGGGGGCAAATGTACTGGTAGTGGGCACCAACGCAGGTGGCATGACCGATTTTGGCGGTAAATTCAGTATTCAGACCGATCGTTCTTCGGGAGTTGTAGAAATTACTTACGTAGGATTTGAAGCAATTCGCGTGCCATTTACAGTTCAAAATGGACAAACTGTTGATCTTGGTAGGATTTTAATTTCTCCAGATGCAGATGCTTTGGAAGAAGTGATCATAACTTCTTATTCTATTGCGATTGACCGTAAAACGCCGGTGGCTGTTTCCACGATCAAAGCTGAAGCCATTGAGCAAAGACTGGGAAACCAGGAGTTTCCTGAAATTTTAAAATCCACTCCGGGTGTCTACGCAACAAAAGGTGGTGGTGGATTTGGTGATGCTGAAATCAGGCTTAGAGGTTTTGATTCTGAAAACATTGCCGTAATGATCAATGGTATCCCGGTGAACGACATGGAAAATGGTCGTGTTTACTGGAGTAACTGGGCTGGTCTTTCAGATGTTACAAGATTTATGCAGGTTCAGCGCGGGCTTGGTGCTTCAAAAGTTGCTGTGCCTTCTATTGGTGGAACAATTAACATTGTTACCAAAACTACCGATGCAGAAGAAGGGGGTAGCGTTCTTTACTCTTTAGGAAATGACGGGTATAACAAAGTGGCTGCAACAGTTTCTACAGGAAAAATGGAGAACGGCTGGGCTGCAACTGTATCTGGTTCCAGAACTGAGGGAGATGGTTATGTTGATGGAACTCAATTCTCTGGGTTTTCATACTTCGTGAATGTGGCTAAAGAACTTGGTGAAGACCATGAGCTTTCTTTTACCGCCTTTGGGGCGCAACAGGAGCATGGGCAACGTCAAAATGCAGAGCAGTTAATTACATATAGACAAAGTGAGAGTGGTACCCGTTTTAACAGAGACTGGGGTTATCGCGATGGCCAGGTGGTGAGTATTGAAGACAACTTCTTCCATAAACCACAAATATCCCTAAACCATTATTGGGATATTTCAGATGAAACACAACTATCTACAGTTGTTTATGCTTCCTTCGGTTCCGGTGGAGGTGGAGGTTTTGGAGGTGTCAATAAATTTGGCCTTGACTCCAAATACAGAGACGGCTTTCTTCAGCCTGTAAATCTTGATCTTATCGTAGAAGAGAATGTGGCTCTTGGAGCCTTAGGTTCAGAAACTTATTTAAGGGCTTCAAGAAACAACCATGAGTGGTACGGACTTTTATCTACAATTTCTTCCGAAGTAGTAGAAAACCTTGAATTGACCGGAGGTATAGATGTTAGATACTACGAAGGTGAGCACTATACTGAACTCACAGATCTATTAGGAGGCCAATATGTTTTTGATGATTCCAATGTAAACAATCCTTTAAATACTGCACAGGTTGGAGATAAGATTGATTACTATAATGACGGTCTTGTAGGATGGCTAGGTGCTTTTGCACAGGCAGAGTATTCAAAAGATGCACTTTCTGCTTTTATTAATGTTGCCGCTTCAAACACTTCGTACAAAAGAATCGATTATTTTAGATATGAAGTAGGAAATCAGGAAACCGAATGGGTAGACTTCTTTGGATACAGTGCAAAAGGTGGTGCTAACTACAACCTTACTGATACTCATAATGTTTTTGCCAATATTGGCTATTTTGAAAAAGCGCCTTTTATGAACGCTGTTTTCCTTAACAACACCAATGATATCAACGAAGATGCTGAAAATCAGAAAATCTTTAGTGCAGAGTTGGGATACGGTTACAGAAGCCGTAACTTTAGAGTAGACCTTAACGCATACTACACTAAGTGGGATGACAAGACTTTAACCGAGACTTTCCGTCAGGAAGATGGAACTTTTGGTTCTGCAAACATTCTTGGTCTTAATGCGCTTCACCAGGGTATCGAGTTAGAAGTTAACTACCGCCCATTTGAGAACCTTACTCTTAATGGTATGGCCTCTATTGGAGACTGGACCTGGGAAAATGACGTAACAGGAGTTGCTGTTATTGATGAAACCGGAGAATTTTTACGTGAAGTAAACCTTTACATAGGTGGTCTAAAGGTTGGTGGTTCTGCTCAAAACAGTTTTGCTGCCGGTGCCGATTTCGAACCAATGGAAGGTACTCATATTCGTTTAAACTGGAATTACTTTGACAGTCTGTATGCCGACTTTGATCCTGCAAGACGTGATGATCCAACCCTAGGACAGTCTTATGAAGTACCTGCTTACGGTTTGGTGGATTTTGGTTTAACCTACAATTTCGACTTTGGCGGATTTGATGCTACATTAATTGGAAATGTAAACAACGTATTGGATACAGAATATATTTCTGTTGCCAGAGACAGTGGTTTCTTCTATGGTTTTGGAAGAACCTTCAACATCGGAACAAAGCTTAATTTCTAAAAAAAGGAAAAATGAAAAAATTAGTTTATTTATTAATGATGGTCATAGGTGCGACTTTTATAAGTTGTGACCCTATGGATGACATTCATGCAGAGATCGATGAAATCATCGCGACCGATCCTTTGGTGGGTACTCTTGAGTACACACTTACAGAAGAGGATTACACTGCTATGGGCCTTGATAATGAGTATTTTGCGTCAATAGACAGCGCAAATGTTGAAATCCCTGCTTACCTTGATGAAACCTATCCACTATGGGGCAACCAGTCATTGGCTTCTATAACGGCTAATATTGCAAACCCGTTAATTGAGGTTAGTGAAGCCGTAGCATATACTGTTACTGAAGAAGATTATCTGGAGTTGAATTTCAAATACAAAAATTTTGACAGCTCCGATGATATGGTGAGGTTCCTAAATTATAAATTTCCACAGGCAGAAGGTGGTGATGCCGTTGAGCTTACATATAAGTACTACTCTTCGGGAAATACCAGTGATGAAACAAAGCTTTATGTAAAAGCTGATAATACCTGGGTGGCACCTTACACTTTAACCGATGAGGATTATGACGAAATGGGACAGGGCCGTTATAAAAACTTCTCTAACCGTGAAGATGCAGAAGAGATTATTCCTAACTTTTTAAGATTGAAATATCCTTATGCTCTTAAAGGAGACACTGAGACTATTCTTTATAATCTTCATATAGGTAATGGTAATACCATTGAAGTAATTCAGATCTTTAACTATAATGGTCAACAATGGAATACTACCACTGGTGTTGTAGAAATGGTATTGCAGTACGGCCACAATGGTACAGCATGGGAGCCAGACAATACTATTATCTATACCTTGACTCCTGCCGACTATGCACTTACAGGAAATGAACAATATGGTAACTTCAATTATTGGGATCAGGACGATTATGATGCTGCATTTGAAAATATTGTTACCATACTTGAAACCCGGTTCCCTGAAGCTGAAACAGGACAGAAGTTCCTCGTTTACTTTATAGGTTATGCAGGATCACCTGCTACTTATAGCGTTAACGTCATTGTAAATGAAGAAGGGGAATTCGTTCTCAACGAATAACAGCTAAACACTTAAAACCGTCACTTTTAGTGGCGGTTTTTTTTATCCATATTTACAAGAATGAAAAAATATATCTTTTTACCAATAGTCTGTTTTTTATTCCTGTTTGCCTGTAGTACAGATGATAATAACAATACTGTTCCTAATCAGCCGGTAGACCCTGAGGTTCCTGAGGAAGAGAGCATTTATGTAATTCCCGATGCCCTGGTTGGATATTATGGCGGCGTCGATTTTACACTTTCTGCTGAAGAGCTTTATGATGAGCTTGCAGTTCTTACCATAGAGAAACATAAAAATATTCTGGGGTATACAGATCGTCATGATTATCTCTATGATGCCGATGAAGATCCTTCTAATCCTGCTAATGTCATTTTGTTGTATTCAGGAGAAAGCAGAAGTAAAGATGAATACCAGTCTTCGGGTAATCCTAATGATGTTCAAACATTCAATACAGAGCATGTTTATCCAAAATCCCTCCTTGAAGGTGACGCTATTGCCGACCTTCATATTCTGCGCGTAGCCGATATCGCGATAAATGAATCAAGGTTAAACTTTCCTTATGTTGATGGAGATGGTCAGTACAAATTAGTAAACGGTACTGCTTTCTATCCGGGTGATGAATGGCGTGGTGATGTTGCCAGAATGATCATGTACATGAACCTTAGGTATAATGAACCTTTTGACGAAGTTGGAGGACTGGCTCTGTTCCTTGAGTGGAACGCCGAAGATCCTGTTTCTAATTTTGAGATCCAGAGAAACGAAGTTATATACGGTGCACAGGGCAACAGGAATCCATTTATTGATAACCCACATTTAGCAACGAGCCTTTGGGGTGGAGATGATGCTGAAAACCGCTGGGATGGAGAAGTAGATTTTTCTGATGAAGAGGCTCCATCAGTTCCGGAGGGGTTAACTTTAAATGAAAAAGGATTCGAAAATATCAAGATCTCCTGGAATGCTTCAACAGATAATGTTGCGGTAACAAAATATTACATTGAAGTGAATGGAGAGTACTATACAACTGTTACTTCAACAACTGTTAATATTATTGATCTGGCACCCGGAACAACTTACTCCATCACAGTAGCTGCTGGAGATTCTGCTGGAAATTATTCGGCCATGAGTACGGCTTTGGAGGTTACTACAATTGCCGATGCTGAAGCACCTTCAGTGCCACAAGATCTTGCTGTGACGGGAGCTACTTCTTCAAGCATTTCCCTTTCATGGACAGCATCTTCAGATAATGCAGCTGTTCAGGGATATGATATCTACATTGATGGCGAATTCTATAAAAATGTAGAATCTTTAGATTATACCATTGCCGGTCTTGATGCCGATCACACATATTCATTTACCGTTGCAGCTGTAGATATTTACGACAATGCTTCAGCTCAAAGTACAGCAGTTGAAGGTAAAACAGATGCTGATACAGGTGATTCAGAAGGAGCTTCTTCAATAATTATTTCCGAATATATTGAAGGTTCTTTTGGACACAATAAAGCGCTTGAAATTGCTAATTTTTCAGAAGAAACTGTAGATCTCGAGTCTTATTCGCTTATGAAGATCACAAATGCAAGTGAAACCTGGGATAATGAATTCAGCCTTGCCGGGTATACGTTAGAGGCAGGAGAAGTTCTCGTTATTGTGAATAGTGAAGCCGACAGGCAGGCTCTTCTTAATGCTGCCGATATCAAAACAGAGCATCAGGTTGTAAACTTCAACGGGAATGATCCAATCGGACTTTTCCTTGACGGTGTTCTGGTTGATATGCTGGGAGAAAAAGGAGGTGCCGATTTTGCAAAAGATGTAAACCTTAGAAGAAAACCTGGTTCTACCCCCAATACTACCTTTGTGCCCGATGAGTGGGAAACCTTCAGCGATGAGAATACCGAAGGTCTTGGAACTTTTTAAATTGTGAATTCCACCATACAAGCCGCTCCCATAAGGAGCGGTTTTTTTATTTAAAAAACTTATCTTTACCCCTAATAAATCTACTATTATGTACGAAACAGTACTCTTTATCCACTCCTGGTGGGCATACCTGGTCTTACTGGTGCTTATAATTGCAACCGTTAATTTCATAATTGGGATCTCCTCAAAGAAAGAATATGCTGCAACAGATTTTCGATTGGCTTTATTTTCGCTAATTGTGTCGCATATCCAGCTTCTTATTGGGATTGTTCTCTACTTTGTTTCCCCCTATTTTAAAGCCTTTGGCGAACTGGGAATGGGGCAAGTAATGAAAGATTCCACCTTGCGACTTTACCTTGTGGAGCACCCGCTTATTATGGTTATTGCTGTGGCATTGATCACTATTGGATATTCAAAACACAAAAATAAGCGCCTGTCTAACCAAAAGTTTAAAACACTCGGTATATTCTACGGTCTTGCCCTGGTTTTTGTGCTTTCTCGAATTCCATGGTCTGCCTGGTTCTAGTTCAGTTGTTTGGTTAAGATGATGTACACCGGAAAGTGATCACTAAAACCACCCGTAAATCCTGACTGTCCAAAACTTCTAAAAGGATAATTTTTATAAGCCCCTTTAGAGGTAATAAGAAACGGCGGATTGAAAATATAAGCCCTGAAAAATGTGAATTTTTTGGGGCTTTTTTCTATTAAAGATTTTGAAACCAAAATCTGGTCAAACAAATTCCACTGGTCGCGATATGCCGAAGTTCCTCTGCCTTCCGAAGCAATTGCAGCAAAAGGATTGTATAATCCTCCAAATCCTACCTGCTCCTTCTTTGCCCTGGCTCCCAAAATTCTGTTCAGGCTGGCATTGGCAGGATCATCATTAAAATCTCCCATATTTACAATCCCGGTATAAGGATCCTGCTTTTGTAGCGAATCTATGATCCGTTTGTTAAGCCTGGCAGCCTCTGCTCTCTTATAGCTGCTAAGTTTTTCCCCGCCACTGCGAGAAGGCCAGTGGTTTACAATCAAGTGAATATCCTCGCCGTCTATAGAACCGCTCACTACCAGTTGATCCCGGGTAAAATCCCTTTTTGAAGTGTTCCTGGCTTCGTAGATCAAGAGCTCATGGTTCTTCCAGTCCTTCAATTTAAAGGCATTGGCCCGGTATAAGAGGGCGACATCAATACCTCTTTCATCGGGGGAATCGCTGTGTATGATCTGGTAATTATAGGGTGCCAAAAGTGGCATTTTTACGAGGTCTTCCAGCACCTGAAGGTTCTCGATCTCACACAGCCCCACAATTGCTGGGGGTGAGGCTAGCTCCTCCCTTCCCATGCTGCTTATCACCCGCGCCAGGTTCTCCAGCTTCTTTTGGTATAGCCCGGCGGTCCATCTGTACTTGCCCGAAGGCGTGAAATCTTCATCATAAGTATTTGGGGAGTCATAAATATCAAATAGGTTCTCAACATTATAAAAACCTATACTATAGGCTTTATAATCCTTTTTTTCCTGTGCTTCTGCCAGTTGAAAAGCAAGAACAAAGATGCTGAGGATCAGTAAATTAAAGGCTTTTTGAAACACCGGATTTTCTTTTGTTAAAAATGATGGGAATCAGATTAAAGATAGAATAAAAAATGTATTATTGTGCCATAAATGCCTCCCCTCTAGTGTTTTATGGAAATATTTTCTTTTGGGAGGATCCTGTTTTCTTTCCTGTTTTTGTCTGCAGCTGCGTTTGGGCAGCAGGTTAGCGGTCTTGTTATAGATGAGGTTTCGGGAGAGCCTCTCAGTAGCGTTACAGTAACCATATCTAATGCTGTCGTTGAGAAATCTACAGACGTTGACGGAACTTTTGTTTTTTCTGAAGGGCTTCCGCAGGGTGAACAAATTCTTACACTCTCCAAAAATGGCTTTTTCAGCAAACATTTTCCGCTTAAAATTACTTCTGAAGATATCAAGCTCGGCCAGATCCCTTTAGTGCCCAACCTGCCCGAAATGCAGCGGCAAACCGAAATTATATCCCTGGGCGATCACGAGCTGGACGAAGAGCAAAGTGTCTCAAATATTTCGGGGCTCCTGCAGGCTTCCAAAGATGTTTTTCTGAATGCGGCTGCTTTCGATTTTAGTCCCACCTTTTTTCGGCCGCGTGGTTACGACAGTGAATATGGGAAAGTACTCATCAACGGCATAGAAATGAATAAAATCTTCTCCGGAAGGCCTTTGTGGAGCAATTGGGGCGGATTAAACGATGTGCAACGCCACCAGGAATTCTCTGCCGGTACAAGCCCTTCGGCAGTATCATTTGGAGGCCCGGCCGGTACCACGAACATCATTATGCGTGCTTCTCAATATACCCATGGCGGTAAATTTTCTTATGCGGTGGCCAACAGGTCCTACTCCGGGAGGGCTATGGGCAGCTATCACAGTGGCTTGCTCGCATCAGGCTGGGCATATTCTTTTTCAGTGGCAAGGCGTTTTGCTGAAGAAAGTTTTGTGGAAGGGACTATCTATGACGCCAATTCAATTTTTGCTTCCGTAGAAAAGAAATTTAGTGAGGCTCACAGCCTGAATTTCACCGGGTTCTACACCCCGAACAAACGCGGCCGAAATTCGCCAAACACCCGGGAAGTTTTTGATCTGAAGGGGAACACTTACAATTCTTACTGGGGTTGGCAGGAGGGGGAGATCAGGAATTCACGGGTGCAGCTTGTCGAGGAGCCCGTGTTTATGCTCAACCACGCCTGGAATGTGAACAAAGCTCTTGAAATTAATACCGCTGTGGCATACCAGTTTGGGAAGATGGGGAACAGCAGGATTGAATATGGCGGTAGCCGGTTATATCGCGAGGGCGCCGAAGATATCTTTCTGGGCGGGGGCAGCAACCCCGATCCTGCCTATTATCAAAAGCTGCCTTCTTATTTTCTGAGGTTTTCAGATGCTCCCCATTTCCGGGAGGCTTACCTGGCAGAGCAGGAATTCCGGAGCTTTGGGCAAATCAATTGGGACGAGTTCTACCTGGCAAATGAGTCGGCTACTGCGGCGGGAGGCAATGCAATCTATGCTCTTTATGAAGACAGGACCGATGACCGGCAATTTTCCGCAGCCTCCAATTTCAGGTTCGAGCTCAACGCTCAATTCGCTTTAACGGGTGGTGTGGATTTCAGGCAATTAGAGAGTGAAAATTTTGCATTGGTACTCGATCTTTTCGGGGCCACTTCTTTTCTTGATGTAGATGCCTTTTCAACAGGATCAAAGGCGCAGAATGACCTGCAAAACCCCAACAAATTAGTTTCCGAAAATGACATTTTTAAATACCATTACAGCTTTAATGCCACAAAAGGCGGCGGATTCCTTCAGGCAGAATTCAAGCTTTCAAAAACAGAGACTTACCTGGCTGTCGAAACTTCTGCTACAACTTACCGGCGCACCGGGCATTTTCAGAATGGCAATTTCCCCGAGAATTCCCTGGGAGAAAGCCAAGAGATCAACTTCGGGAATTACGGTGCGAAGGCCGGGCTCACCTATAAATTGAATGGCAGGAATTATCTGAGCACCAATCTTTCCTGGTTCACCAAACCACCGGCCTTGCGAAACAGCTTCTCCAATGCACGGCAAAACAATGACCTTGTTCTAGGCCTCACGAGTGAAAAAATAATGACTGCCGATGCCGGTTACCAGGTCCGTACCCCATGGCTTACCGGAAGAATCACCGGATTTTATGGCCTTTTTGAAGATGCTGCCGAAGTCTCATTTTATTATGCCGACGGGCTTGCAGGTTCAGGAAGGGACGTTACCAATGCCTTTGTTCAGGAAATCATGACAGGTATAGATAAGCGGCATGTAGGGGTTGAGTTTGGACTGGAAATTCCGCTTACGCCTACGCTTAAAATACGTTCTGCAGGTTCGATTGGTGAATACATCTACCACAGTAACCCCAACATCTACCTCACTTCAGATGATTTTACTGAAGCCAGGCACATGGGGCAGACTATCCTGGAGGGATACAGTCTTCCGGGTGGTCCGCAGCGAGCAGTACAGGGCGGATTTGAATATCGGGATCCTGCGTATTGGTGGATCTCGGCTTCGGCCAACTTCTTTTCGCAGTCCTTTATCGATGTGGCCCCTCTCACGAGGACCCGTAATTTTCAAACCGATCTTGATGGCCTGCCGCTGCTGAATTTTGACGAAAATATTGCAAAAGAACTGCTGCGGCAGGAAGAATTTGACAGCTACATGCTGGTCAATGTGGCCGGAGGTAAATCCTGGAAAATTAAGAACAGGTTTTTGGGCGTTTTTGCCAGCCTCAACAACATCCTCGACACCACCTACACAACCGGAGGTTATGAACAATCCCGCAATGTGAATTACACCCTGCTAAAGGCCGATATGGAGAGGGACAAGCCCCTTTTTGGCCCTAAATACTGGTTTGGCCCCGGCACTACTTATTACGCTCACGTTTACTTAAGATTTTAAAAAATGAAGAGAATTTTGCCATTTTTGAGCCTGTTGGTCTTATTTTCCTGTGCTCCTGAAGATGATTTTACAACACCCGGGGTGACGCTTAGCCCTGTAGCAACCAATATAGATTTACAGGCCGTGGTGGGAATGTTTATGCAGGATCAGGAAAGGCTCTTGACTTTTGACAGAGACCTGGTGCTTGAGGCCTATGTGGTTTCCAGCGATGAAGCCGGAAATTTTTATAAGGAACTGGTGGTGCAGGACAAACCAGAGCAGCCAGTGGCCGGTATAAATATCAGGCTGAACATGGCTTCCTATTACCAGTTTTATAACTTCGGAAGAAAAGTATACATCCACCTTAACGGCCTTAGCCTTGGCCAGGTGAATGGCGTAACCACTCTTGGTGTGGCCGAAGGAAACCAGATCATAAATATCCCCGAATCGCAGGTTGCTTTTCACATAAGCAGAAGTGCAGAGGTGGCCGCAATCACTCCCAGGCTCATAAAAGCTTCGGAATTTAGTGATGCGCTAGAAAACCTGTACGTTAAAATTGAAGATGTGCAGTTCAATAAATTACTGGTACAAGCGCAAAACCCTGCAACTTATGCGGCAGAAGAAAATGATGAGTTTGACGGTGAGAGGCTGGTGGAAAGCTGCACGGGAGATTTCCCCTTTATAATTAGCACCAGTACCTATGCCGATTTTGCTGCTTTAAAGCTGCCCGCCGGTTCGGGTAACGTGCAGGGAATTTTGACCAGGGATTTCTATGATGAAATCTATACCCTTTATATGAACCTTCCCGAAGACATCAGCTTCAGCAATAGTTCGCGCTGTGACCCTGCAACTTCCAGCTGCGGCCTGGCTACTTCCAGGGGAGGTAAGATCCTTTTTGAAGATGATTTCAGCTTGCAAAAGAATAATAAACCTGTTGATGGAAAAGGCTGGAAAAATATCGTTCAGGAAGGCTCTAGGCAATGGGAAGCCTTTACTGCCACGGGCGCAAACGCTTCCCTGGGCCGGTCGGCCAGGATGCGACCGGCAGGTTCGGGTGATTCCCGAAGCCTTAGCTGGCTTATCACCCCAAAGATCAATTTCGATGCAAATTCCGCAGAAGTACTCAGCTTTAAAACTTCTACCAGCCTGGCAAACGGCAGTTTTATGGAAGTGCTAATTTCTACGGATTGGGATGGTTCCGAAGAAAACCTTTTGAAAGCAGAATGGCAGATCCTGTCGGCGGCAAAAATAGCAGCAAAAAATGACTTTTTTGGCGATTGGATCTCTTCGGGGCTGGTAGATCTTTCATGCATTGCGGGGAAAGGCTATATAGCCTTCAGGTATACCGGCAGTGACCATTCCTATTACAATGGTGTTTATGAACTTGATGATGTTATGATTACTGCGGAATAATTCAACTGCAGAAAACATATCTTTGTGTCAAAATTAAAACGGGTGCAACAAGAAATTAATCTGCAGGTTTCTCCTGAAACTGCCGCAAGTACCGATGCCTTAAAACATCATCTCTCCCGGGAAAAGGGGATTCCTTTTTCTGAAATAAGGCACATCGAAGTTGTGAAAAGGAGCATTGATGCCAGGCAAAAGAAGATAAAGGTGAATTTACGGGTTCAGCTCTACCTGCAGGAGGATTTTGAAGCAGAGAATATCAATAAACCGGAATATAAGGATGTTTCGGCCGCCCAACCCGTGATCATCGTGGGAGCCGGCCCCGCCGGTTTATTTGCTGCGCTGCGATGTATAGAGCTGGGTAAGAAACCCATTGTCATTGAACGCGGAAAAGATGTGCGTGCCCGCCGCCGTGACCTCAAAAAGCTGAATATAGAACACCTTGTAAACGAAGACTCCAATTACTGTTTTGGAGAGGGAGGTGCCGGCACTTATTCTGACGGAAAACTCTACACCCGAAGTAAAAAACGAGGTGATGTTAACAGGATCCTGGAACTTTTTGTTGCTTTTGGAGCTACCCGCGAAATTATGGTGGAGGCGCATCCGCATATTGGCACCAACAAATTACCTGCAATTATCCAGAATATTACCAGAACGATAATTGAGCATGGGGGGGAAGTGCTGTTCAATGCCAGGCTGGTAGATCTTGAGGTGAAAAATAACGAAATCGAGGGCGTGCAATTGCTCGACGGAAGAAAAATAGCCGCTAAAAAAGTCATTTTAGCCACCGGGCATTCAGCCAGGGATATTTTCACGCTGCTATACAACAAAAAGATCTATATAGAAGCAAAACCTTTTGCGCTGGGCGTGAGGGTGGAGCATCCACAAAGCCTTATTGACCAGATACAGTACCACACCCCGCACCGGGGAGAATTTTTGCCACCATCATCCTACAGCATTGTAAAACAGGTGGAAGGCCGGGGAGTTTATTCCTTTTGTATGTGCCCGGGCGGGATCATTGCCCCCTGTGCCACCTCTCCCGGTGAGATCGTGACCAATGGCTGGTCTCCCAGCAGGAGAGACCAGGCCACTGCAAACTCGGGAATCGTGGTAGAGATAAGACCTTCAGATTTTGCCATTTTTGGAACCTCACCCCTGGCAGCCCTTAAATTTCAGCAGGAAGTAGAGAAAAAAGCCTGGCTCGCCGGCGGACAAACCCAAACCGCCCCTGCACAAAGGCTGGTAGATTTCAGTAATGGAAAAACTTCGGGCAAGCTTCCGCAAACCTCCTATAAACCCGGAATTACTTCAGTAAACCTGGGGGAAGTGCTTCCGCAATTTGTTCATAAAAGCCTTCAGAAGGGATTTGTGGAATTTGGGAAAAGCATGAAGGGCTATTTTACCAATGAAGCCGTTGTGCATGCTACCGAATCCCGAACTTCCTCTCCCGTGCGTATTCCGCGGGATCCTGCGACTCTTGAGCACGTGCAAATAAAAGGCCTTTACCCTTGTGGCGAAGGTGCAGGCTATGCCGGCGGAATAGTTTCGGCAGCCGTAGATGGAGAAAAATGTGCTGAAAAAGCGGTGTTGGCAATAAACAATAAACAATAAACAATATTCAATGGTTAACCTCCGCTTTCAGGTTCTATTTTCGAGGTTTTCCCTTTCGTTTGTTCCTTCCGAAGTGCTGTGATACAGTTTTTCCAGGGGCACGCTGGTCAATCCGTGGACTACGGTTGAAGCTGCGACCACCAGGCTGGGAATGATCCAGGCATCTTCAAAATGGGCTTTTTCTTTCGCCAATACTGCGTAATAGAGTGCGGCAACTCCAATGGGCCCAAACCAGCCCATGATCAAGACGCTGTAAATTTTCTTCCTGAACTGGGGCATAAAAGGCATTAGGATGAGCAGTGCCGGCAAACGCCTTAAAAAGAGAATAAGAACGACGATCAAGACTGCTGTCCAGCCCAGGTTGTACCAGTCCTGCCACGGCAGCATGAGCCCCAGAATGAAAAACACGGGCACGGTGGTTATCCTCTCCATGGTTTCCTGTATCCTCTCTTCTTTAAGGTCTTCAGCGGCCGTAATATCTTTTGCAAAAGCAAAGCCGCCGGCAAAAACTGCAATAATAGGGTTCATGTGAAGGAGTTCAAAACCGGTTAAAAGCAACAGGGCCACGGCTGTTGAAAATGACAAAAGTGTCTTGCGGTTCAGGTAGCCGGCCTTGTGGGTCTTTTTAAGGAGGTAACCGCAGGCGTAGCCCACGCCATAGGCCAAAATTGCACAAAGAATGCTCTCGTACAATAGAATTTTTACGAACCATTGCCCCAGGTCGCCACTGCCTTCGGCGTTTAGCAGGTAAAGGGCCAGAAAGACAATGGGAAAGGCCAGCCCGTCATTTACACCGGCTTCAAAAGAGAGTGTATTTCTAAGTTTTGCAGGCAGGAATTTTTCAGCTTTCCTTCCGGTAACCAGCGTAGAAGCTACCACAGGATCGGTAGGGGCAATAATGGCGCCCAGCAGGAGGCATTGAAAAATGCCGGTATTTGGCATCAGCAGATAAAAGATTCCGCTGGCAAATATCCACATGAGCAGCATCCCAAAGATCAGCAGGATAGAGAGCGTGGTGGCATTTTTTCTGAAAACATGCTTCGGAAGCCGCAAAGCTGTTGCCATCAAAGCCATGGCAATAGTGAATTGGCAGGCGATTTCAAGGATGTGGAATTCAGTTTGAGCATTGGAGGTTTTTATCACATTGAGAAGATCGGGCCCCAGCAGCACGCCCAGGAACAGGGCAAGAAGAGGCTCGGTTACCGAAATATCCTGTATTTTTTTAAAAAATGCACCTGCCAGGATGATCAGTAAGCTGATAAAAAATATGAGCGTCATCGAATCCATAGGTTTCCTGATTTAGTGCTTGTTTTTAAAGGTAAACAGTTCCTGCTGCTATTTTCTTAAGAATTTTTTAAAATCTGAAGATAACAGGCTCCCTTTATTGCTGAGTTTCCTGCTGAACCCTTAAAGTTCCCTTAATGGCATGGCACAGTTAGTTGCTTTCAATTATCTTGTATATCAGGCCTTTGATTTTTGGCTTTGTTCCCCCACCAAAACCCGAACTGTTACACGATGAGACAACTTATTCTTAAAATTTCCAAGGGGCATAAAGATGAAGTTCTTGAAATAGTTGAAGAATTTGAAGGGAAAAACTCCATTTTTCTGCCCAATGAAGAAAATGACGTATTTATCATTTACCTGCCTAACAGGAAAGTGAACAACTTCCTGAAACGTATAGACGAATTTGAGGAGCCCGAAATAAGTCTCATTCCCCGGGGTGTCATCACCCTTTACCCTCCCGCATCTGAATCTCCCGACCAGGTGGCCGATGTGCAACCCAAAAGTTCGCTGGAAATTTACCTGGGTGGTATACAAAGTGTAGGCTCTGTAAAAGGGCTAATTGGCTACTCTTTTGCCGCCGGGCTGCTCGTTTGGATTGGCCTTTACACCACCACCGTCTACCTGCTGGTGGCGGCCATGCTGGTGGCACCATTTGCCGGGCCGGCCATGAACGCTGCCCTGGCCACAGCTGCCGGGAAGAAACCCCTGCTTAAAAGCAGCCTGCAACGCTACGGGATTGCCATTGGCACAGGCGTAATTGCCAGTTTGTTGATGACCCTTATCTTCCCGCTAAACACCTTGACACCGCTTATGGTAGAAATTAGCCATGTGTCAAAAGTGGCAATTTTTCTTCCGCTTATCTCTGGGTTTGCGGGGGCAATCAACATCATCCAGTCAGAAAGGGACAGCCTGGTGTCGGGCGCGGCAGTGGGAATCCTGGTAGCAGCTTCCCTGGCGCCGCCGGTTGGGCTAATTGGTGCGGGCATCTATTTGTTAGATTGGGAAGTGGTTTCGAGCAGCGTGTTCAGGATTATTTTACAGCTGCTGGGCATACATCTTTCGGCTACCCTGGTGTTTTATTTCTTCGGAAAAATCACCCCCAGCGGAGTGCGGTTCTTAAAAGGAAATAAAATGCTTACCTACATCACATCGGGCATTGTAGCCCTGGCTATTGGGGGAATGATGTTCTGGCAATACAGCCAGCCACCATTTCTTCGGAAGGCCAGCATGAATACCGAACTCACCGAAGAGCTCGACAAAAAACTCAACAAGCTCGACTTCATTGAAGTGATCAATAAAGATGTGAGCTTCACCAACACCAAGATCAATGGAAATCCTACAGTGAGTTATACCATTAGCGTTCTTCCCAGGGATACCACTATTTCTGAAGCAGTGCTCAAAAAAAGGATCATTGAGTATCTCAAGGAGAACCTGCAATACCAGGATGACAATATTTATGAAGTCTACCAGGTCAATGTAGCTGAAGATTAGAAAATATTCTAACACCAAGAAGTATGGACGACACTACATTTCTATGGAACGGCATCCAGCCACTGGTAAGGATCGTGCTGGTAGGGGTTACAGCCTATCTGGCAATTGTTCTTATTCTGAAAATCTCCGGCAAGAGGACCCTGGCCAGTATGAGTGCTTTCGATTTTGTGATAGCGGTAACCATTGGGGCGGTCTTTGGCCGCACACTTACTGCCAAAGATCTTTCAATCTCTGAAGCTGTAACTGCCTTTGCCCTGCTGGCGCTGCTACAGTTCATTTTTGCATATTTAGAGAACAAATCAGGTACTTTTAAGCGCATTTTTAATTCTACCCCTACGCTTTTGTATTACAACGGGGAATTTATTCAGAAGAATTTGCACAAGGAAAGGCTCGATAAAAGTAAAATTATTGGGGCAGCCCGCAAAAAAGGCTTTGGCAGTATGGATGATGTTTCCGCAGTAATTCTTGAGATTGACGCCAGCCTGTCGGTCATCGGGAAATCAAAGGAAGGGGAAAATTCCACTTTTCAGGAGCTGGTGGAGCAAGCCGATCTTTAAAAGTGCAAAAAGGCGTCTTTGATGTGCTCCAACCTGGTGCCGGATTTGTTTTTTATAATAGCGACTATGTCGAATCTCACTTCTACATCGAGATGGTGTTCGTTTACAAAGTAATCTATGGCTTTGACCAGTTGATTGATCTGTTTTTTCTTCACAAAATCCTGCGGATCCCCAAAATTTGGCGTACTGCGGGTCTTTACTTCCACAACCGCCAGAATATTGCCTTTTCGGGCAATGATATCAACTTCGGCTTTTTGGTAAATGAAGTTTCTGGCCACAATTTTATAGCCCGAAGCTAGAAGATGGGTTACGGCGAGTTCTTCGCCTCTTTTTCCCAGTTCATTGTGTTGTGCCATATCCTTAAATACTACTTCTAAAGGAGTGTCAAAAATGCCATTTTTGAAACTCCTTTAGAGGGTGAATTCGTTACTAAGACCTGCTGTCATTTTGAAAGACCATGGCCCTTACCTTAAGGTCAAGGTTGATGATGTCCTGGGGGTTGGCTTCTATGATGTGGTCTCCATAAAAACCTTTGGGAGGTGCTTCTACGGGGGTTAAAAATACTCTCACGTTAGAATCTTCCATTTTTCCGCCTTTCCAGTCTACTGCACCGCTGTAATCCCAGCCAAATCCGTAGAAATCTATGGGGCCCTTGTTAACCTCCACCAGGTCTTCATAGCGGGTGCCAACTTTAATTCCGTTGCGGGTTTGCCAGCGGCCGTTTTTTTCCACATAAATCTGGTGCGGCCGGTTTTGGGTCCTGTCTTCCCAGATGATAAGCAGCTCATCTTTAGTTTCGGGGTATAAAATGCTGTAGGCACGCTCTACGGTACCTTCGTCAAAAAGATCAACCCCTTCAGAAATTTGTGCTTCAGGATAAATGGCTTCCAGCCTGTTTTGGCTTATTACTTCAGCTAAATTTTCAAGCTGAAACTTTTCCGCAGAATTAGCCTGGAGTTTTCGGCTTTTACACCCTGCAATTGAAATTATAAGTGCCAGTATAAGAAGTTTCTTCATTTCTACTTTTTTACTAAAATGCAGAAGATTTGTCGCACCGGCACTGCCTTTTACTAAAATTTAACGTGTAATCCCCTGCACTTGCTTAACTTTACAGCCTTTAATTTTGAGAATGGAACTACCAAAAAGATATACAATTACGGCTGCCCTGCCGTACACCAACGGCCCTATACATATTGGACATTTAGCAGGCGTTTATGTGCCTGCCGATATCTACGCCCGCTTTATGCGCATGCAGGGGCGCGAGGTGGCTTTTGTGTGCGGGAGCGATGAACACGGGGTGCCCATTACCATAAAGGCCAAAAAGGAAGGTGTTACTCCACAGGATGTGGTAGATAAATACCACAAGATCATTAAAAGGAGCTTTGAAGACTTCGGAATTTCTTTCGATAATTACTCGAGAACTTCAGCTATAGTACATCATAAAACAGCTTCAGAATTTTTTAAAAAGCTGTACGACGCCGGAAAGTTTACTGAAGAAACCACACAGCAACTTTACGATCCTGAAGCCGAGCAATTCCTTGCTGACAGGTTTGTGGTGGGTACCTGCCCAAAATGTGGTTTTGAAGAGAGCTATGGCGACCAGTGTGAAAAATGCGGGACCAGCCATAATGCCACCGATCTTATTAATCCAAAGTCGGCCATTACCGGCTCTACTCCCGTGTTAAAGGAAACCCGGCACTGGTTTTTGCCGTTAGATCAATACGAAAGCTGGCTTAAGGAGTGGATCCTGGAAGGGCATAAGAAAGACTGGAAACCCAATGTTTACGGGCAGGTAAAATCCTGGATAGACGACGGGCTAAGGCCACGTGCGGTAACCCGCGATCTTGACTGGGGAATCCCCGTGCCCGTGGAAGGCGGCGAGGGCAAGGTGCTGTATGTGTGGTTTGATGCGCCTATCGGCTACATTTCGTCTACCAAAGAATGGGCAGAGAAAACCGGAAGGGACTGGGAGCCGTTCTGGAGAGATGAAGATACCAAGCTGGTGCACTTTATCGGGAAAGACAATATTGTTTTCCATTGCGTAATTTTCCCGGCAATGCTCAAGGCCGAAGGCAGCTATATACTTCCTGAAAATGTGCCTGCAAACGAATTTTTGAACCTGGAGGGCAACAAGCTTTCCACGTCAAAGAACTGGGCCGTGTGGCTGCATGAATATCTCGAAGAATTTCCGGGTCAGCAGGACGTGTTGAGGTATGCTTTAACAGCAAACGCACCGGAGACCAAAGACAACGATTTTACCTGGAAAGATTTTCAGGCAAGAAATAACAACGAGCTGGTTGCCATTTTTGGGAACTTTATTAACCGGGTGGTAGTGCTTACCAACAAATATTACGACGGAATAGTGCCAAAACCCGGAGCATTCTCTGAAGTTGATGAACAAACATTAGCCGAATTAAAGGCTTATCCAGCCGTGATTGCCAGTTCTATTGAGCGCTACAGGTTTAGGGAAGCCCAGGGCGAGCTCATGAACGTAGCCCGCCTCGGAAACAAATACCTGGCCGATGAAGAGCCATGGAAGCTTATCAAGACCGATGAGGAGAGGGTAAAAACCATCATGTATGTAGCCTTGCAAATAGCTTCGGCTTTGGCAAGCCTTAGCGAACCTTTTCTTCCATTCAGCTCACAAAAGCTGAAAAGCATGTTAGATTATGGCCGCTCAACTTCGGAGGCTGTAATTAACACCAGCGGAGTGGTATTTGGAGAAGGGCAGGAGGAAAGTGAGTGGGACAATATCAGCTCGGGGAAGGAACTTCTGGAACCCGGTCATGCTATTGGAAAAGCCGAACTCCTTTTTTCAAAAATAGAAGACGAACAAATTCAGAAGCAATTGGAAAAACTTGAAGCCACAAAAGCCGCAAATATAGCCGATAACAAAAAAGCCGAACCCCAGAAGGAAACTGCCACTTTTGAAGATTTTTCAAAAATGGACCTGCGGGTGGGAACCATAGTGGAGGCTGAAAAAATGCCAAAAGCAAACAAGCTTTTAGTGTTGAAAGTAGATACCGGCCTTGATGTGCGCACCATAGTTTCGGGTATTGCCGAAAGTTTTAAACCTGAAGATATTGTAGGGAAGAAAGTCACCGTACTGGTTAACCTTGCACCGCGTAAACTGCGTGGCGTGGAGAGTGAAGGTATGATCTTAATGACCCAGAACAAAGAAGGGAAACTCGTCTTCGTCAATCCCGATGAAGACGGAGTGAAAGAGGGTACTGTGATTTCTTAATGGACGACAACAAACCTAACAGGTTTTAAAACCTGTTAGGTTTTAAATTTTCTCTCTTGCTCAAAATCGCTTTCCATCCCATTTATGTTTTGCCTTTGCCCAAAGGTCACCGGTTCCCAATGGAAAAGTATGAGCTGGTGCCGCAGCAACTTCTTCACGAAGGCACTTGTACTGAAGAAAATTTTTTTGAACCTGTATTTCCCAATGAGGCAGATATACTTGCAGTTCACGATAAAGATTACGTAGACTCGCTGAAGAATGAGACTTTAAGCTACCGCGAAGCCAGGAAAATAGGTCTGCCGCTTTCTAAAAAGCTGGTAGAGCGGGAATTTTTGATTAGCTCGGGCACCATGATGGCTGCTGAATACGCTCTGAAAAATGGCATTGCTATGAACATTGCCGGTGGCACACACCATGCTTATACAAATCAGGGAGAAGGCTTTTGTATGTTCAACGACCAGGCGGTGGCGGCAAAGTGGCTGCAAAAGAAAAAGCTTGCACAAAAGATCCTCATCGTTGATCTTGATGTACACCAGGGGAACGGAACGGCAGAAATCTTCCAAAACGATGCTTCGGTTTTCACCTTTTCCATGCATGGTAAAAATAATTACCCCTTCAAAAAGGAAAAATCTGATCTCGATATTGAGCTGGAGAACAATACCGGCGATGAAGAATATCTAAAGATCCTGAAAGAAACACTGCCTCGCTTAATTGAACAACAAGAACCTGATTTCATCTTCTACCTGAGCGGAGTTGATATTCTTGCCACCGACAAACTGGGCAAACTTGGCTGCACCCAGGCCGGTTGTAAAGAACGGGACAGATATGTGCTGCAAACCTGCTATGATCTGAATATTCCCGTAGAGGTGAGCATGGGTGGCGGTTACTCTCCTCACATTAAAAATATAGTTGAAGCCCACGCCAACACTTTTCGCCTGGCACAGGAAATCTATTTTTAAAAATACCGGAGCTGCGAAATTATTCCTGAAATATACTTTCTTCTCTTCCAGTGAATACACCATCAGGAGAGAATTATGTTGAGAGAATTATTTCAGCCTAATCCCGTGTTTTTTCAGCAGCCCCCGGTATTCAAAAATGTCATTTTTGACTGGTAATTTGCGGCAGGAACAATTCCCTGCATACAACTTCGGTGATGTACTTTTTGTTGCCGTTCCTGTCTTCATAGCTTCGGCTGTTGAGTTTTCCTTCAATTTCAATTTGCCTGCCTTTGGGAACTTGCTGTGCCACCATTTCGGCCATTTTACCCCAGGCGACAATATTGTGCCATTGGGTATCGGTCACTTTTTCACCTTTCTGGTTGGTGTAAGTTTCCCGGGTGGCAAGTGAGAATTTTGCCAGCTTTTTACCGGTGCTTAAGGTGATGATCTCGGGTGCTTTTCCCACGTTGCCCGACAGCTGTACGTTATTTTTAAGGGTGTTCATAATACTGTGAATTATCGTTGTTAAATCCTTATTTTCCGAAAAGCAGTACTTCATTGCAAACCACTTCAGTAATATACCTTTTATTGCCTTCCTTATCTTCATAGCTGCGGCTGGTAAGCTTACCTTCCACGCCTATTTCCTTTCCTTTTGGTACGTAATTCTCAATAAGCTCGGCGGTTTTGCCCCAGGCAACCACGTTGTGCCATTGGGTGTCGGTCACTTTCTCGCCTTTGTTGTTCTTATAGGTTTCATTGGTGGCGATAGAAAATTTGGCAAGCTTCTTACCCGATTCCATGTTTAAAATCTCTGGTGCGTTCCCAACGTGTCCAATAAGCTGTACTTTGTTTCTTAGTGTGTTCATGATGCTATAATTTGTTTTAGCTGAAAATCATTTGTTCATTTCAACGAGACAAACCTACTGCCGGTCTTACATGTTATTCGGTTGATACTGATTTGTTTTCGTTTACATTCGTTTGTAAGTGTTTGTAAACGAATAATTTTTGCAGAATAAATTTTTGTATTATTACAAAAGTGCAGTGTTGCCAGGCCTTATAGATAAAATCAGGATGAATCAAAGAGCCTTTTGGAAATATTACCGGGATTTTATTTTTTCAACCTCATTTTTTCTGTGATCTCGGGGATGTGCTTTGGAGTGCTAAGCGACAGGTTTATTTTCTTAGCTTCGGAATGTTGATTGGGTATCAGGGTTTTGAAACCTTCAGGAAAAAAGAATATGAGCTGTACTACAACCTCAGATTTTCCAAAAGATTCCTTCTGAAGAAAGTCTGGGTGTGTAACCTTTTCTGTATGCCAGCGTTTTTCCTCCTGCTTTTCCTTTTTCTATTGCCTGTAAAAAACGAACAGGGCCTGGCCCCACACGAATAATTAAAATTGAGAAAGCAATGAAACCAGCTTCGGCTAAAGAAATAAGAGACGAATTAAAGCACCAGGACCGGGAAGAGCTGTTGCAAATTGTGCTGCGGCTGTCACGATTCAAGAAAGAGAACAAGGAGCTGCTCACCTATCTGCTTTTTGAAGCTCAGGATGAAGAAGAATATAAACTGAAGGTAAAAACTGAAATGGATTCAGAATTTGCCGCAATTAATCGCAGCAATGCTTATTACACCAAGAAAGGTATTCGTAAGATCCTCAAAAATGTCAAAAAATACAGTCGATATTCGGGGGAAAAGGAAACCGAAGTAGAATTGCTGATCTATTTTCTTCAGAAGATGAATGATTTCAAACCTGCTATCCGTCGTAATAAGATCCTGAAAAGTCTTTATGAACGGCAGCTGGACCTGGCGAAAAAGAATATGGAGAAGCTGCACGAAGACCTGCAGTACGACCTGAATCTTGAACTGGATAAACTTAAGTAGTATTAAGTACTGAGAAATCAGGAATGAAAAATAATAAACTAGTAACTGATTTTGCTAATTGAACTATGGATTTTCCGAATTTAAAAACAGAACGGCTGAAGTTACGGCAAATCACAGAAGAAGATCTGGGAAATATTTATTCGGGGCTTTCACATCCCGAGGTGATTAAATACTACAGAGTCAATTACAGCAGTCTCGATGCCATCCGAGAACAGCTGGCGTGGTATGCGGAACTGGAAAGGACCCGCAGCGGGATTTGGTGGGCAATAATTTCTGATGAAGATGACATTTTCTGTGGGGCCATTGGGTATCACAACATAAGCCCGATACACAAAAAAGCCGAACTGGGATTCTGGCTGCTTCCGGAGTTTTGGGGAAAGGGATTTATACAGGAAGCGATGGCGCCGGTGCTCGATTACGCTTTTCAGGATTTAAGGCTTCATCGCGTTGAAGCTTTTGTGGAAACTGAAAACATCAGTAGCCAAAATACCCTCAAAAAATGCCATTTTCAGCAGGAAGGGATTTTGAGGGATTCAGAATTTAAGAACGGCAGGTTTATAAGTGTTGCTGTTTTTTCACTAATCGATGAGCAGTAAACAAAAACTGAAATTTCTCTGTGAGCTTGACTTTAGCTTTGTGTTCTTCGTGAAAAGTCACACATGAGTGAGGGTTCTGAGTAAGAACACAAAGAAAAAATTACATATTATTTTTCAATTGCTAACCTAAAGGAATTTGTGGCCATTTATTTCAATGAACAATTATCAATAAACAATCAACAGGAGAAAGGAGGTCTGAATGAAAAGTTCACTACAATAGAAATTATCTGTGTATTTATTTCCAAAAATCCTCGCCCTAAAATTTTATTAAAAAATTGCTATTTTTAATAATATGGAAAAAAGCTGTCTTGAATGCGGGGAAAAAATTGTGGGGAGAACCGATAAAAAGTTCTGCAGCGATTACTGCCGCAATTCTTACAATAATAACCTCAACAAAGACAGCAAAAATATGGTGCGCAACGTAAATAACCAGTTGCGCAAAAATTACCGTATTCTAGAGGAATTAAACCCCGATGGCAAGATCAAGCTATCCAAATCAAAACTTCTTGCCAAAGGCTTCAACTTTGATTATTTCACAAGCATTTACACCACCAAGACCGGGAATATCTACTATTTTGTGTATGATCAGGGATACCTGCCGCTGGAAGGAGATTTTTTCGCCCTTGTAAAACGAATTTAATAGCCCCAGTTTTGACCTTTAAGGGCAAGAGCGGCCCGCAGAACATCACTCTGGCTTAGCTGACCCACAAGTTTGCCGTTGCTCACTATGGGAAACCGGCGAAACCGGTGTTCAATGAATTTTTTTGCTGCATCAAGCACATTCATATCGGCATCAATTGTAATGGCGTCGCAGGTCATCCGCTTTTCCACAAGATTGTCGTCCATGGGCAGGTTGTAGTATCTACTGTCTGAAATATGTTTTATGCAATCCCCTTCAGAGATCACTCCCTGCAGGTTATTATCTTCATCAACCACGCAACCGCCCGAAATTTTGTGTTGCATAAGCTGCTCCATAACTTCTATCACGGTCTGGTTTTTCCTGAAGGTAATGAGGTCGGTAGACATATAATCTTTCACGCAAATAGGTGTACTTGCAGCTTTTTCCGGCTCGGCCCTTCTTCCCTGAAAACTCTTGATTCCCATAGCGTAAATGTTTGATTGTTAGCTCTTAAAATATAAAATTCTTACAATATTCCGAAGAGAGTTGGCAATAATTTAAGATTTTTAGGGAGGCAGTTTAGTTGTTGAACTGCTTTTGGATATATTTGAAGATGGCAAAAAATATTCAGGTGCTTATTGCTATCCTTATTCTGTTCTCGGGTGTTATTTGGAGTATCATTGGCACCCGTCCTTATGTAGACCTTGACAAAGAAGTACCGGCCAATGAATTTTCGACTGCCCGGGCCTTTGAGCATGTGCAGGCCCTGGCGCAGGAGCCTCATTACGTGGGCAGTGCTGCGCATTCACGTGCCCGAAATTACATTGTAGATCAACTGGAGGCCCTGGGCCTTCTGGTAGAAATGCAGGAAGGTTTTTCACTCAATAAAGGCGGCACTCTCGTGCGCTCCCAAAACATCCTTGCACGCATTAAAGGGACTGGAGAGGGCGCGGCTTTGCTGCTCATGTCGCATTATGACAGTGCCATGCATTCTTCACCCGGGGCCAGCGATGCAGCCAGCGGCGTGGCCACTATTCTCGAAGCTGTTAGGGCTTACAGGGCTTCAGAAGAAATTCCTCAAAATGATATCATCCTGCTTTTTACAGATGCCGAAGAGCTGGGCCTTAACGGTGCCGAATTGTTTGTAAAAGAACATCCGTGGTCTGCAGATGTTGGCCTGGCGCTCAACTTCGAATCTCGCGGCAGTGGAGGAAATTCCTTTATGCTGCTGGAAACCAACGGGGGGAATAAAGCGCTTATTGATCTCTTTTCTGAAGCCAGAGTGCCTTATCCGGTTACCAATTCGCTGGCCTACAGCGTTTATAAAATGCTGCCAAATGACACCGATCTCACTGTGCTGCGAGAGCAGGGAAATATTAACGGGCTCAATTTTGCTTTCATAGACGATCATTTTGACTATCACACAGCTACCGACATCCCCAAGAACCTGGATGCCCGAACGCTCGCACACCAGGGCAGTTACTTGATGCCCCTGCTCAGGTATTCGGCTAAAGCCCCACTCAGTAGCCTTGATTCTTCTGAAGATGTACTGTTTTTTGATGTTCCGGGCTTAAGCCTTATCAATTATCCGTACTCATGGATTTTCCCGCTGCTGCTGGTATCACTCCTCATGCTGCTTGCCCTAATTATCTTTGGAATGCTGAAGAAAAAGCTGAAAGTGAAACCAATGCTAAAAGGCTTTTTGCCATTGCTGCTATCGCTTTTCCTGGCCGGCCTGGCGAGTTATTTATTCTGGGAATTTGCCCTTTGGTTTTACCCGCAGTACAGGGAAATGGAACACGGTTTTACCTACAACGGCTACTGGTACCTGGCTGCAGTGATCTTCCTGGCCCTGGCCATTTGTTTTTACGTCTATCACAGGTTTAGAAAACCGCAAAATTGCCACCAGCTTCTCATGGCACCGCTTGTTTTATGGTGGCTCATAAGTGCCCTGGCCGCAGTGTACTTAAAAGGGGCAGCATACTTTGTAATTCCATTAATTTTTGGAATTCTGCAGTTATTCCTTTTAATCGTCGATCTAAAGTGGAAGTTGCCTTTGCTGGCCCTTCTCAGCCTTCCGGCGATCTTTATTCTAATGCCTTTCATCCTTTCATTTCCGGTGGCCCTGGGCCTCAAAATGCTCTTTTTTGCGGCTGTTCTTGTCGTGTTGTTGTTCGTGCTGCTTTGGCCCGTGTTTGCAACTTTTAGAAATAACCAGCTTTTAGGGTTTCTCAGTTTTGTCATTTTTATAATGCTCTTTGTCGTTGCTCATTTTAAATCTGAATTCACCGAAGCTCATCCCCGGCCCAACAGCCTGGTCTATGTGGCCGATAAAGATCAAAATATTGCCACCTGGAACACTTACGATTATGCGCTCGATTCTTATACCGAAGCTTATTTTGAAGATGCCGTGCCTGCGCAGCAAAAGTATTGGTTTGGCAGTAAGAATGGCAGCAGCTTCAGCAAAACTGCGCCGGCGCCACAAATCATGCTTCCGGAGCCGTATATTTCTGTGGAAAAAGCTGAGGTTGAAGCTGAAGGCGAAGATGTTTACCACGTGAAAATTGCCCCCAATAGGGAGATCAATCGTATGGCTCTTTTTGCCGATAAAACGGTGAATTTTAAATCTTTTAGAGCTAATAACCTCGAAGCGGGATATCTTCAGCCCGGCGAAAGTGAGCTTCACGTGCACAAAAACAGGTGGTGGGACAGGTTGTTGTCTTATTATGCCGTGAGTAAAGATACCCTGCGCCTGCAAATGACCGTTGAAGAGGGAGTGCAGCCCGAAATTACCCTTTTAGAGGCCTCATATAATCTGCACGAGCATCCGCAGTTGCAGGTGCCAGCGCGAGAAAAAGAGATGATCCCCCGACCTTTTGTGCTAAATGATGCTGTTGTGGTGAAGAAAACGTTTATTTTAAAGTAAAGCACCAAATTTCAAGCACCAAAATCCAAAATAGATTAAAACAAATTATAGATAATAATGTCATCGATCGTAAAATATTTTTTTTCTCAAGTCTCAAGTCTCAAGTCTCACGTCTCACGTCTCACCTCTGTTCCAACTTCGTACTTCTAAAATCTAACTTTTCATAATTTGGAAAATATTACAATACTCGGAACGGGCTGGCTGGGACTGCCGCTTGCAAAAATGCTACTTGCTGAAGGCTTTTCAGTGAAAGGCTCCACCACTTCGGCCCATAAAATGCCATTTTTGAAGACTGAAGGTATAGATGCCTTTCAAATAAAAGTTACTTCGGAAGGAATTGAGGGGAAGATTGAAGAATTTCTTTCAGAAACAGATATTCTCATTATCGATTTTCCGCCGGGACTTCGAAAAAACCCGGAAATACATTATTCTGAAGCCATAAAAAAACTGGCTGAAGCAATTGAAGCTTCAGGTGTCAAAAAGCTGATTTTTGTGTCCTCAATTTCGGTTTATGAAGAGACTGAAAGCTTTCCGATGTATACAGAAGACACTCTGCCAAACGCCACTTCAGCTTCGGGGAAGGAGATTATTTCCGCAGAAAAAATCCTGCGTGAAAATGCCATTTTTGACACCACGGTGATTCGCTTTGGCGGACTTATGGGCGCGGGGCGGCACCCGGTCAAATATCTTGCCGGCCGAAAGGCCATTGCGAACCCGATGGGGCCGGTGAACCTTATTCATCTGGAAGATTGCCTGCTGGTGATTAAAAAACTGCTTGAAAATGCCATTTTTGGAGAGGTGTACAATGCCGTGTTTCCGCTTAACCCGCCAAAAGAGCGCTATTACCAGCAAAAAGCCCGGGAGATGGGATTGGAGCTTCCGCAGTTTGATCATTACCTGCCTTCTGTAGGGAAAGTGATCTCGGCTTCCAAAGTAATGCGCGAGCTGGGAGTGGAATTTGGCGCCGGAATTTAAAAGCTTCGGCAATAATTATAAACCCGGGCCATAGAGTTTGGCAAACCTTTAAATTTTAAAAATTGGGGTGCTACACCTTCAACATGCCTCTAAAGCCCCGTGCGGCATAGTAAGATTGGGCGCCGTTGTGATATATGAACACTCTGCCAAACCTGAAATCGCCAAAAATAGCTCCTCCTAAATCTCTTATTCCCTGAGGGGTTTTTAACCAGCTGGAGGTTTTGGTGTCAAATTCGCCAAACTGTTGCAGGTGGTGGTAGTCTTCTTCAGTTAGAAGTTCAATTCCCATCTCGGAAGCAAGATCCACTACGTTGTGCTTGGGTTTGTTTGCCTTTCTGGAATTTAGTGCCTCGCGGTCATAACAGAGGCTTCTGCGGCCTTCAGGGCTTTCCTTTGAACAATCCATAAAAACATATTCACTCGATTGTTCATTAAGACTTACCACATCTGGCTCCCCACCAGTGTCTTCCATTTGCTTTAGCGACCATAGTTTTTTTGGGTTAGCACTGAGTTTTTTCTCCACCTTCTCCCATTTTATCTTCTGGTGGCGGGAAGTATGCTCCTCAAACCTTGATTTAAGTTTCTGCAGAAGGTGCGCAGTTTCTTCTGCATTTAATTTGCTGTTCGTTGCCATTGGTGAGCTTAAAAGTTATATTCAAACAAGTTAGGAAGATAATAAATTTATTTCACCGGACTTACCTGTAAAAAGAGCTCTTAAAAATGTCATTTTTGACACCCTGTAGTTAGTTTTCACGAATTTTTGCTGCTGAAGGTTTGATTGATCAAAAAGGCTTTTAATTTAAATATTAAAAGCCTGGCATGTACTGCAAACATGTACCCTCAGTTTTGTTGCTCATTTGAAATATGGTGCCAGTTTTTGGGTTTATGAACTGGTATTTTAATCTTGATAACTTTTTGAGATTATGGGGTGGCTTCATACTTCGGTTTTTTTAGATTTGAGGTTTTGAAAAATTTGAGGACAGCCTATGAGTGCATTTGTGATAAGTAAAAGAGACAATGGAAATTATAAATTCACTTTTGCCTCCCGCAAGGGAAAAACTATCTTCACCAGCATTGCCTGCAGGGAAAAATCTGATTGCGAAAAGATCATAGAGGCCATCCAGGCCGAACTGGATGCGTTCACCTTTAGGAAGGCCAGAACGGGATCGGGAAAGTATTTTTTCAGGCTTACCCGCGGCGGATTTGTGCTGGCCACCAGCCGAAAATTCTCAACGGAATTGATGCTCCAAAAAGGTATTGATCAATTCATGAAATATGTTCCGGAAGCTGAGACGCTGGATTTTTCTTTGAATGAAGATGTTTTTGCTGAAGTTGAAGCAGAAGAATGATGTTTTCTTTCTTATAAATGAAATTTATCTTCTTTCCAGTTCATCGGATTGTTTTTAATGTAGTTTGAAATATTCCTGAAGGCCCTATCATCCCTAATGATAATGTCGTAGAAGCGGGTTTGCCATTCAAATTCAAATCCCAGTCGGTGGGCATGTTTTGTGGTAGCCGATTTATATGATCTAATGATGGTGGAGATTGAATTTGGTTTGGGGGAAATGTTTGCCATTTGGAGATTTTTGGGGATTGGGGATGGTTGCTGAGGGGATGGTTGCTGTGGAGATGGTTGCTGTGGGGATGGTTGCTGTGGAGACGTTGCATGCAACGTCTGTACTTCTTGAATTTTATCTTCATTTTCTCTTCTTTCTTCTCCCTTTTCTTTTATATTATCTTCCTCTTTTTCTTCTTTTGGGAGGTAAGGATTGTTGAGGATTAGGATTCCGTGGATGTGATTGGGCATCACGATGAAATTTCCTAATTGCAAGGTTGGTGCATGCTGGGGGAGGTCATGCCATAAAATATCTGCAATCGCCCCTGTGGGGGAGAGTTCCATTTTTTTGTTTTTGATATCCCCGAAGTAGTGTTTCCTGTTGGCAGTGCAAATGGTGATAAAATAAGCTGCATTCCATCTGTAATCCCAGTTTTCCAATCGGGCAGATTTTATCCGGTATTTGTTCTTAAAAAGATCGGCCATTGGTGCATGGGATGAGTGATTATGTGGCTAATTTCGGGGGGAGTAAATTTTCTTCCGAAGAAGTATCAAGATATAAAAAATTAAATATCAATTATTTATAAATAACTTCAGCAAAAATAATTGCTTAAAATGGTCGTAAAAATCTTTTCCGCAGAAAATTCAGGATTAAGCTTCGAGAACAGGGGCATCACTTTCTTTTTTCACCAGGAAAACGACGTAAATGAGGAGTCTACAGGCAATGAGCGAAAGCAGGATCATTAAATTCCAGGTAAGGGTGTACCCAAAATTATTGATCATCTGCATGCCGGAATTATGGCCAAAAATATGTCCTATAGAGAATGCTATACTGTATAATGCCATGTAGGAGCCCTGTTTTCCACCTTCGGCTCTTTTAAGGGCGAAGCTGTTTGAAAACGGAAATGCGATCATCTCCCCAATGGTCAAGAAGATCATTCCCACAAGTAAAATGCCCACCCATCCTGTGAGGTTGATAAGCAGGAAGCTTATGGCAACCAGGATAGTTCCCGTGATGACGTGGAAAAGCGGGGAACGGATTTTCCCTTCCAAATATTTAATGAGCGGCATTTCAAACAGGAAGATGAGGAAGCCGTTAATGCCCAGCAAAATTCCTATTTCAAATTCGGTCAAGAAATGTACATCGGCATAATAAAGCGGGATGGTTGAAAAATATTGCAGGAACACAAAACCGAACAGGATCATTGCACCTATAAAAACAAGGTATGGCTTGTCTTTCATCATAGATTTTGGAATGCTGAGGATCTCTTTGGGGTTTTCCACGGCTTTTTTTGGGTGGAGCAGTTTTAGCAGTAAAAATCCCGCCGTGATGCAGGTAATGCCGTCTACCCAAAAGAGTCCGCTGTAGCCGGCACCAGCAATGATGAGACCGCCAACGGCGGGCCCTGCGGAAAATCCGAGGTTAATGGCGAGCCTTATGAGGGTGATAGATCGGGTTCGGTTTTGGGGTTTGCTGTAGGCGTTGATAGCCACAAAAACTGCAGGCCTAAAGGTATCGGCTACCAGCATTACGATAAAGATACCGGCACAAATCCCCCAAAAAGATGTGGGGAACTGCAAAAAGATAAATAAGACTCCTGAAATTAGCAGGCTAAAAGCCATGGTCTTATAATGGCCAATTTGGTCGACCAGTTTCCCGCCCAGCCAGGATCCGGCCACAGATCCCAGGCCGAAGAACGTGAGGATCCAGCCTACTTCTTCAAGTGCAAAGCCCCTGTTTTTGGTCAAATACAGCGACAGGAATGGGATCACCATGGTGCCTGCCCTGTTGATGAAGGTGATGAATGCCAGGAGCCATACTTCCCGCCTCAGGTCACTAAAAGAGCCAATATAAGCCTTAAATAATCGCTGCAACATTGCTGAAAAATAAAAGCTGAAATTAAATTAAAAATGGATTGGTTGGGAGGAAATTTAAATATGAATTGTTTAAAATGAAAGTTTCTGCAAAGAAAGAGGGTGAATGCCGTTTTTTGAGAGTTTGGCTGGGAGATGGTGTGGCTGCTGAGACGTTGCATGCAACGTCTGTAGCTTTTTTTGAATAATTCCTGGCGGAATTATTTTTAATCCCTGCGGGATTAATATTCTTTTTTCTGCGGAAAAAAGAAAGCCCCTCCGGAAAGAGGGGCTTAAAATGTCATTTTTTAAAGGTATTACCAGATCTTCACCCGGTTTTCGGGAGCTACGTACATTGAATCTCCTTCCTGGATATTGAAGGCTTCATAGAAAGCATCAATATTCTGAAGTGGCACGTAAGCCCTGTATTCTCCGGGGGAGTGTGGATCTGTCTTGATCCTGTTCCTAAGAGCTTCTTCCCTCATCTTGGTTCTCCAAACGGTAGCCCAGCTCATAAAAAATCGCTGCTCGGGGGTGAATCCGTCTATTTTTCCGGGATTTCCATGCTCTTTCAGGTGGATCTGGAGTCCGTCATAAGCTGCGTTCACTCCTCCAAGGTCACCAATATTCTCACCTAAAGTGAATTTTCCGTTGATATAAACTGAATCCAGTACTTCAATGGCGCTGTACTGATCGGCCAGTCTTCCGCCAAGGGTTTCAAACTGCTCAAGGTCTTTCTCGCTCCACCAGTTGTTCAGGTTGCCATCGGCGTCAAAACGCGAACCACTGTCGTCAAAGCCGTGAGAGATCTCGTGGCCAATCACTGCTCCAATTCCGCCGTAATTCACAGCAGCATCGGCTTTATAATCGTAGAAAGGTGGTTGTAGAATGGCCGCAGGGAACACGATCTCGTTGTAAAGCGGGTTGTAATAAGCGTTCACAATTTGTGGCGCCATAAACCATTCGCTCTTGTCTACAGGTTTTCCAAGTTCGGCGATATCTTCTTCAACGCTCCATTTGGCGATGTTGAGCATATTCTGGAAGTATGACCCTCCATTTGCAGGTTCTTTGATCTCTATGCTGCTGTAGTCTTTCCACTCATCGGGATAACCTACCTTGATCTGGGTAGTGCCCAGTTTTTGCTTGGCCTTTACCTTGGTGCTGTCGCTCATCCAGCTAAGATTGTCAATCCTGTTCTCGAAGGCTTTTACCACGTTTTCAATCATTTCTTCAGCTTTTTGCTTTGCTTCAGCCGGGAAATGCTCTTCTACATATAGTTTTCCAAGAGCTTCTCCCACAGTCTGGTTGATTGTGGCAAGGGCACGTTCGTTGCGCGGAAGTTGCTTTTGTGCACCGCGAAGTGTTTTTTCATAGAATTCCCAGTTGGCATCTTCAATTTCGGTAGTCAGCATTCCTGCTGCATCGTTGAAAAGGGACCATCTAAGATATTCTTTCCAATCCTCCACATTTTGAGAAGCCAATGTCTTTTGAACGGCTTCCATGTAACGGGGCTGGCTCACAATAATAGTGTCTACGCCGGTAACACCAATGGCTTCAAAATAGCTGTTCCAGTTTACTGCCGGAACTTTATTCTGAAGTTCGGCAACGGTCATTGGGTTATAAGTATTTCGGGCGTCACGACGCTCTACTTTGTCCAGCATAGGTTGCGCAAGCGCAGTTTCAAACTCGAGGATAGTTTCTGCCTTTTTTGCAGCCTCTTCTTCAGAATCACTTAAGTACTGAAGCATTTTGGTAACATGAGCTACATATTTCTCACGCTTTTCTTTAGAATCTGCATCTTCAGCAATGTAATAATCCCTGTCTGGCAGGCCAAGACCTCCCGGTGACAGGTAAGCCGCGTTCATGTTGGAATTCTTTGCATCGGCACCCACGCCAAAGCTGAAGAATCCGCCGCCGCCATACATTTGCATTTCTTCAAGATAATTCTGCACGTCTTCTTTGGTCCTGATAGCCGCAATCTTGTCGAGGTAAGGCTGAATAGGCTGAATGCCCTGCTCGTTACGGGCCACGGTATCCATGATAGTTTTGTAGAGGTAAACTGCCTTAGCCTGGTCGCTGTTGCCGTCAAGGCTGTCGCTGTTTGCTGCACCTTCTAAAAGGGCAAGGGCATCGGCATCGGTCTTTTCGCGAAGTTCGTTAAAACTTCCCCATACGGTTTTGTCTTCAGGGATCTCGTTAGTATCCAGCCAACGGCCGTTCACGTACCTGAAGAAATTTTCCTGCGGAGTCACGGTAGTGTCCATGTAGGCAAGATTGATCCCGCGTGGTTCTTCGGCTTCAACTTCTTTGTCGTTCTTACAGCTGGTGAAAGCTGCTGTAGCCATAAAAGAAAGGAGAAAACCTTTACTTATTCTGTTCATAATTTTGGTAAATTTTAATTGTGGCGAAAATTAGTGAAAAGGAATGAATATTTAGCTTCTGCCACAGCTACTTATTGAGCTCTTAAATGAGACATTAATTTCCTGTCAAAATCGGCTTTTAGAGAGGTAACGGTATCTACATTCTCATTTGGAATAGCTATGGATAGGACGTAATGTTTGACCTTCCATTTGCCCGACTCATTATCAGCGACCCCACTCCCACGGCAAATGCCCATTTGGGTGTCCAGGAGTTCATCGAACCAAGCAATTTCTCCATCTTCAGCAAAAAAGATATTGCGTTCCAGGGTTGAGAAGCTCCAGGCCTTCCCGCGGTCAAAATATGGCTTTGACCATTGCATGAATTCCTGTTTGTTCCAGTTCTCTGTAGGATCTGTCCCTATAAAAACAGATTCATCAGCCATTAAGCTGAAGTAGTCTTCATAATTGGCCTGGGCAGCCGCGGCGTGCCAGTGCTCCAGTAACTGGTTCACCTGAGTTTGGGGAGTTTGCCCAAAAGCAAAGCTTCCGAAGAAAAACAGGAGTGTCAAAAATGGCATTTTACGCATAGATTTTTAAATTTTTAGTCTGTAGTCTGTAGTTTGTAGCTGGTAGGATAGCTGATAGAGATTGGATAAAATTAAGTTTTTATAAATTTTTCTTTTCGGCATCAAGCGCAACGAAATTTTTAATGGCCTCGTTGGGTTCAATGATATTGTGGCCGCTCCAGAAATCAGCGTTGTAGGTTTTAAAGGTTTTGTATTCAAAATCTTGGATGGCTGGAATATTATCGAGGCTGCCGGCACCCATGGCTTCGGTTTTGTAGACTACCAGCTGCAGCTTTTCTACCTCGCTCAGCCTTAGATTGAGGTCAAGGTCGAGTTCATTTTGTTTGCGGCGGCCTTTAACGTGCTTGTTCTTTTCAATAATGGTGAGCGGCCTTTTTATGCCCACGGTTTCCCCGGTTTCGCGCTCAAGGTAACTAAGGTTGTATTTTCCGGCTTCGTCTTTCACAAAGATCATTTTTCCGCGGTAAACATCATCGGCAGTACTTATTCCGAAGAGACGGAATTTCTTCAAAGGCTTCACATTCTCGTATTCCAAACGGTGCACTCCATAATCGAGAGTGTTCACATAGAGCCTGCCTTTAAAATCTGCTCCTCTCTTGGGTTCAAAGTCAATCACGTACACTGTGCTGTTGTCAATGTAGGCATAGCCGTTGAGCTCATACTTGTATTTATTTGACTTGTCAAAAAGGTTAAAAGTGATGTCTTCTTTCCAGAACATGCCGTTCAAAAGCCTTTTTACGTGCTTGCCAGAGCTCTCCTGTAAATATTTCCTGCTCTTAATGCTGTCTTTTTCTTTTTCCTGGGGCGTCTTTTCTTTATTTTCGGTAGTGATCATCAAGCCTTCTTGCAATTCATCTTCATCTACCTTAAACCCGATGATGCCCGATTTAATCTTGAGGTAAGACCGCTCTTTTATGGTGTTCATGAAGATAGTATTAAAATGCTGGGTCACTTCCTCAAGGTTTTTCATGCTTTGCGGGTTGTAGAGATTTGCTGCTTTGATGATATTGACCTTCTGGTTGTCGTAATTGCCGTACATATCGGCCAGGACTTCCTTGTAGGAGTCGGAGGTTTTGGGGATTTTTTCAGAGATCTCATCCATAAGGTGCTGGTCTATCCCGGCAATGGTACTTTTATCGACCTCCAGGTCAAAGCGGCGCACGTGGCTGGTGCCCGATTGTCTTAAGAAGACCCTCTTTTTGCTGTTGTCAAAGTTGTAATTGGTACTAACCTTTTCTTTTACTTTTTCAATGATCTCTTTTGCTGAAAGGTTTTTGCTGGAAAGAAATACCTCGCCGAGTTCTATAGAAGCCGGCTTCAGGTAAACAATTCCTTCGGAAATATCAGCGGGCGCAATTTCTGTTATTTCATAGCCAAGGGAAGAGATTTTGATAATTTCCGGAAGCCTGCCTTCTTCAGCATTATAACTGAAGAAGCCTTCTTCATTGGTGACCAGGCCGTGGTTTTCAGCAAAAATGATATTGGCGTAAGGGATAGATTGTTTTGTAGATGCATCGAGCACTCGCGCCTTAATTTCCTGGGCCTGAACCAATGCTGCCTGGAACAACAGAGTAAGAGTAAAGAGGAATTTCATTGAACTTGTTTAATTTATAGACGAGCTTCTGAAGAGAACGTTACAAAAAATGGAACTTCAGGATTAACAAAATACTAACTTAAAACAATTGGCAGCAGGAAAAGGGCTTATTAACTTTATTAAAAAGACCTTTTCTATGACACGATCTATCTGGAAATCAACCGATCCAAAAAATAATTTTCCCAGTTTAAATGAACATATTAATACTGAAATAGCCATAATTGGTGGGGGGATTACGGGAGTTACAACGGCCTACCTCCTGGCAAAGTCGGGTAAGAAAGTAGTACTGCTCGAAGCCGGAACCATTAGCGGCGGGACCACCGGAGATTCTACCGGGAACCTTTATGCAATGGTAGATAAGCGGCTGCATCACATACAAAGCAAATGGGATGAGGAGACGGCAGCCAATGTTGCGCGGTCGCGTGGGGAAGCGGTAGACCTTGTTGAGGAGCTGGTAAATAAATACCAGATAGATTGCAGTTTTAAACGGGTGCCCTGGTACCTGTTCAGTGAAACAGATCAGAAAGATGAGACCATAGAGAAGGAAATAGCTGCAGCTGCCAATTACAGGCTTAAGGTTGAAGAGCTGCAGGAGCTGCCGGTTCCGGTAAAGGTGAGCAAGGCCATAAAGGTAGAAGGCCAGGCCCAGTTCAATCCCGCGGCTTTTGTGAGGGGGCTGGCAGAAAAAATTGATGATGGGAACTGCCAGATCTATGAGAATTCAGAAGTTTATCACATTCAAAAAGAGGAAGAGCTGGTGCTCTCTACCATCACCGGGACAGTGACTGCCAAAAAGGTCATTTTAGCCACCCATACGCCCAAAGGCATCTATGGCCTGCAAACCGCACTTTATCCTTACCGCGAATATGCCATTGCGGCAAAGCTTAATTCGGGTGACTTTCCTGACGGAATCTATTGGGATACCGAAGCCGATTTCCATACTTCAATGCGTACCTACAGCAAGGGAGGAGATAATTTTGTGCTGGTTTTGGGCGGCCATCACAAGGTGGGCCAGGAGGATGATTACAGCCGTTTCTTCAGGAAACTGGAACAGCAGGCGAGAAAATATTTTGATGTTTCCGAAATATCCTATGAGTGGAGTGCACAGCATTATAAGCCTGCCGATGGGCTGCCATATATAGGTGAAAGTTCAGATGACAATATTTACATCGCCACAGGTTTTTCTACAGATGGGCTTACCTATGGAGTGCTTTCGGCCATGATACTCGACGATTTGCTGAATGGCAGAAAAAACGAGTGGAGCGATCTTTACAAAGCTTCAAGGTTTACCCCAGTCAAATCGGCAAAGAATTTTATCAATGAAAACCTTAATGTCGCCAAACAATATATTAAGGACCTGCCGGGAAAGGCCGAAGCCGGTTCATTTGATGAAATTGCTGCCGGGCAGGGAAAGGTGGTGGAAGTAGATAATGAAAAGTGGGCGGTATTTAAAGATGATACTGGGCAGGTGCATTGCCAGTCGGCCGTTTGTACTCACATGGATTGTATAGTAGACTGGAATGATGCCGAGAAAAGTTGGGATTGTCCCTGTCACGGAAGCAGGTTTAAGGCGACGGGAGAAGTGATTGAAGGTCCTGCTTTTTCACCACTGGACAAGAGAAGTATGAACCCTAAAAAGTAATTTGAGATGGTCATTACCGCTGTTATCTTAATTGGGATTGCTGTTTTTTTAGGTGCATACCTGCTTAGTTACGTACTTCAGCAAAAAATCCCTCCCAAGGGTATAGCCATAGCACATGGTACTGCGGCAGTTTTAGGAATAATAATACTGCTCATCTTTGCGCTCACCACGCAACAGCATCACAAACACTGGGACAGCCTGGTGATCTTTGCTACTGCTGCTGTGGTAGGGCTTTATCTTTTTTCCCGTGATCTAAGACATAAGGTGGTTCCCAAATGGCTGGCTGTGGTTCACGGGGCTGTAGGCCTGGGAGGTTTAGCCTGGATACTTATTCATGTTCTGCATTAAAAATATTGATAAATGATACGTTGGACCTATCCTGTTTTTGCTCTTTTTATACTTCTTGTACTAAGCTTTGGAATCCTTCTGACCATAAAGGAGGGGGTGGAAGTGGCCGGACTTGTTGAACCTCATCACAATCCAGAGAAGAGCAGGCTTACCATGCACCTTAAAAATACTACTCATATAAGAGGGAATACGGCCGAAATCTTTTCACAATTACAAGAGAGTATTCAGTTTGAAGAGGCAAAATCGGCAGCATTTGTTCCTACGCAGCAAAACTGGAAGCAATTTGTAAAACAGAGTATTACAGCCAATCCGCAGGCGAAACACGTAGTAGTTATATCAGCCGAAGAGCAGGAGGCACTGCAGTGGGCACTTCCGGCTATTTTCTATGCGAAATACCACAACTCTCCGCTTTTATTTACTGATGAAGTGGAGCGCAATGCTGAGCGGCTGGAGGGGAAAAAGATCTTTGCCGTGGGCCCAGGGAATTTTGAACACCTGCAGGGGCTGGAAAATGTAGTTCAGATTACGGCTTCAAGTCCGGCAGAACTGGCTGTAGAACTCGCAAAATACCGTGATGAAGAGACGGAGGTTGGCTGGGGGAGAAACCACGGCCGGCGCAACGGGTACTTCCACTATGTGGTAACCACACCATCTGAGGCTTTGAAAGGCCTTGCAGCCTTACCGCTGGCAAAATCGAATGCCGCTGCACTATTGTATGCAGGTGATAATGGCGGCCTGCCTGCAATAACCGATTCTTACATCTGGTCACAGCGTGCCGACTGGTTCACTACTCCTTCCGAAGGACCTTTTCGGCATTTTTGGGTGGTGACAAAGCAAATGAGCTATAAAGCTTTTGGAAGGCTCGATTTCTCGGTAGAAAAAGCTCCCTATGCCGACATGGGTGCGGTGGCACTTGGCCCTATGGAAGCCATAGTTATAATATTTATGGCTTTGGGAATTGCGGGTGCAATTTTCATCCTAATCCATTCCGCTTATACCTTGCCGGGGGTGATGTCGCCAATTAAAATAGCCTGGACCCAGGGTGCAGCATTTTTACCCATTTTAGGGGTTGTACTTTATTTTAATGCCTATCGCCGCCCTTTTTACTTTGAAGGAATGATGACCCGCTGGTTAAGGCCGCCGGGAATTCAGGCTGCCGCGGCAACAATGATGGGCTTTGGGTACGGTGCTCCCGCCATGATTGCCGTGGCATACCTCTTTGCTTATTTTGGCTTTCCCATATTCTTTTCTGAAGGAATAAATGACACCCTCTTTTGGGCAGGAGCAGGAATGCCCATAATGATGTTCGGGATGTACCTGGGAGCCTTGTTGCTTGTGATATTTCTCGTGCAGTATCCCATGAAAAATGCTATGATGGAACTTAAAGATGGCATGCTGCTATGGAAGGGGTTAAAAGTGGCATTTTTGAGCATGACTGCCGTGAGTTTGGGAATGATGAGCATGAGCTGGTGGATGATGATGGTGCATATTCCCATGATGCCCAAAGAAGATGACATCTTGTGGTTTGGTACGATGTGGATAGCTTCTTTTATAGGATTCCTGGTGGCCTGGCCCTTAAATTCTCTAATGATAAGAAACAATATTAAACATGGTAATCGCTAGAAATCCAATTTTGATCGCCTTTATTTCGATTTTCATTTTTTCCTGCGGAAAATCTGAAGGTCCGCCGGTAGATTCGGCTTTTCCATTACAGGAAGAGGCCAGTGTAACGGCATATACGGTAAGGCTGCCCGGTAGTGATCCCGAAACCCAGGCTATTATTTTATCCCAGACCGTGTATGCAGCCACAAGGGAAGATAATGCCGTGGGCGCTGTTATTTTGGTGCCACAGGATGAAGAAATTGCCTTTACTGCCATGCACAGGGTGACCCATATGCCCGTTAATGCCCCAATGCTGTATCTTGACGGCAACGGGCAAATATCTGATGCCACTTTTGAAGAATTGAAGCGTCTCAAGCCCGACGGGGTAATGCCCGATGGCCGAAACCAGGTTTATGCAGTAAACGTGCCGACAGCTGAGGTTGAACGGATTAGAAAAGAACTTAACTATAAAGTGCGGACTTTCAATGAGGAAGATCCTATTCTTCTGGCCGAATTGCTTGACCGGTGGCAGGCAGCCCTAAAATCAGACCACCCCGATGAGGTTTTGATCTCGGCTATTGATCATGAGGATGGTATTAAGCACGGTATGGGAGCTATGGGGTGGAACGCCCACATGGGTAAGGGCTTTGCCTGGGTATATAAAGACAGTATTCCGGCAGCCACCAAAGAGATCCTCAAAAGAAGGTTTGGAGACCATGGGGCTTATATGTACGTGACCGGCAATTCTAATGTTGTTTCAGACAAAGTGGTGAAGGAATTAGGCCGTTACGGACTGGTTCGGCGTATTGCAGGACCCACTGTATTTGCTTCCAGTACGGTGAATGCCGGTTACAAAGACTACGGAAGGAATTTTGGCTGGGGCTGGGATTGGGTAGCTCGTGATTTTGGCTGGGGAATTGCCCAGGCAGGCCATAATTATATTTTTTCAAATGCAGAAAATGTGCTGGGAACCATCCCTGCGGCTGTGTTGGGGCATATGGGAAAACACGGCCCCATCCTGCTGGTAGAAGAAGATAATATGCCGGGAGCAGTGAAGAGTTACCTGGAGATGGTAAAACCATTTCCCACAAATCCGCAGGAGACTATTCTGAATTTTGGCTGGATAATAGGAGATGATCAAATATTAACCCGAGACCTGCAAATGCAAATAGACAGTTATCTGTCCCCATTCCCATTGCGAGAGAGACAGGTAGTAGTTACCGACAGCACTAATCTAAATCTTGAACAATGAAAGAGACAAACAGGAGAGAAGAAGATTTAAAAGCCGGATATACCAATGAAGGGCCACAGGTAGTAGTTTACCGGCCTGTTATTTTGCATGCTGCTCTTATTGGGGCTCTAATATTTGGCGTTGTTCTGGCCATTGCAGGATACCTTATTGCAAACGGTACCTGGGCAATTGTAGACCTGGGGCAAATCTCGGCCCCATTTCCGGGTACCACAGCTGTCACTTTTGGAGGCGTGGGAATGGCATTGGGTGGATTAATAGGGGGGCTTTACGGTCTTTCCAGAATGTTGAGGGAACATAAAAAGAGCCGTAAATACTAAGTTAAAAATTATAAGGGTGGGGTGGGATTAAATTCCGCTGTCCCTAAAGAGTGGAATGGTTCCGGTGCTGTCGGGTTCCAGGGACTCTTCAAACTCACGGTCGAGCTCTGTTTCAAAATTTTCGGGGGTCTTCAGGAAAAGTTCGTTAAGCTGCAGCTTAAAATTTTCAAACTCGGTGACCATGTCTTCAGCAAGATCAAAGATCTCGTCGGGGTTTTTTTGTTTTTTGTTTGAGAGTTGGTGAAGTACCTGGGCTTTGGTGTAAAGTACATTTGTGCGTGCTTCTACAGCCGTACTCTGCAAAGAATCAGGAATGGTAGAGCGTAAGTTGTCCATGATCTGTACAAGATTATTGGCAGAAGTTACTATTTCCTGGCCTGTGCTGTTTTTCAATGCCTGTATTTCATTTTGTGCAGTGGCATAAGCCAGCCACTCTCCCGCAAGCTCCCGGGCTTGTGGAGATAGATTTACTACCCGGGTGGTATTCACCTCTAGCGGATCTAAAAATGATTTTTCAGAAGTAATTGTAGGAACCTGTGCTTCCTGTTTTTCCCCGCAGGAAAAGAAGAAGACCAGACTGAGGATGATAAAAATTTTTCTCATTTTCTAAAGGTATGCTTTTCACGCAGTTTTTAAGCCATTATTCGGCAAACGCCCCAGGTTTTTAAGACCGGGGAATTTCTCATCTTTCCTGAATTGAATATCTTTGCTGCTACTTAAAAAAGGAACATTTATGGCTTCAAAGATATTGATAATTGGTGCTTGCGGGCAAATAGGAACCGAACTTACCATGGCCTTGCGGGAAAAGCAGGGGAAAGACAGCGTAATTGCCTGTGATATCAGGGAAGGAAGCGCGGAGTTAATGGCGTCGGGGCCTTTTGAGATCGCCGATGCTACCAATTACCACCAGATTGAAGACCTGGTCATTCAATATGAGATTGATGAAGTTTATTTAATGGCAGCCATGCTTAGTGCTACCGCCGAAAAATTTCCCATGAAAGGCTGGGCTCTCAATATGGATTCCCTGTTCCACGTGCTTAACCTGGCAAAAGAGGGAAAAATAGCAAAGGTTTTCTGGCCTTCAAGTATAGCTGTGTTTGGACCTAGCACACCCAAGCAGGAGACGCCACAAACCACCGTTATGGAACCTTCTACCGTCTATGGAATCAGCAAACAGGCGGGAGAACGCTGGTGTGAGTATTACCACAGAAAATATGGGGTTGATGTGAGAAGCATTCGCTACCCGGGCCTGATAAGTTATAAAACCCTTCCCGGTGGAGGTACTACAGACTATGCTGTTGAGATATATCATGAGGCTTTAAAAACAGGAAAATACACTTCTTTCCTGAAAGAAGATACCGAGCTGCCAATGATGTATATGGATGATGCCATTAGAGCTACTATTTCCCTTATGGAAGCGCCGGCAGAAAATATTAAGATAAGGTCTTCCTATAATCTTTCTGCCCTCAACTTTACTCCCCATACACTGGCTGCTTCGATAAAACAACATGTTCCGGAATTTGAGATCTCTTATGCTCCCGATTTTAGACAGGCCATAGCCGATTCCTGGCCTTCAAGCATAGATGATTCTGCCGCCCGTGAAGACTGGGGCTGGGATCATGAATTTGACCTTGAGAAAATGACTTCCCAGATGCTCGAGGGCATTAAAGAAGTTCACCAGGTATAAAAATAAAAAAGTCCTGCACAGCGTGCAGGACTTTTTGGTTGAATAAAACTAATATACTATATATAATTAGTTGATCACGCGCACTCTGGTTGCGGTCAATCCTTTTCTTCCTTCTTCTTCAACGTACTCGACTTTGTCACCTTCGTTAATGGTTTCCCCATTAAGACCTGTAACGTGTACGAAGATGTCTCTTCCTGTCTCGTCGTTAGTAATGAATCCGTAACCTTTTGATTCATTGAAAAATTTAACTGTACCTTCCATTGTAAAAAAATAATAATTAATAAAGTACAAACATAGGTGAATTATTGAAACAGGAGTTAATCAAATTGTTATTTATTTCTAAAAATTTTAAAACGTGGAAGTTACTTCTTTTTCCGATCGTTCATTTTTTTCAAATTTTCTTCGGAAAGGGTGTAATCTTTCAATTTTTTTCCGCGCCAGCGAAGCACCAGGAACATGGGCAAAAGAAAGAAAACAGTGGCAAGAACAGAGAGCCCGATAATCCTGTCTCCCAATGCCTGGTCATCCTGCATGATGTAGAACCCCACTAAAAAGGAGATTCCAATTAAAACGGCTACTATCTGCGTGAGAATTGATAAGATTTTCATACGGTTACTTCTATTAATTTCCTCCTGTATGCTGTAAGGAGTTTAGATTTAGATACAAACCCAAGATACTTATTCTTTCGCACTACCGGAAGGTTCCAGGCATCACTTTCCTGGAATTTTTTCATGATTGTTTTTGGGCTGTCTTTTTCTTCATCAATAATATCGGGTGCAGCCTGCATGAGCTCTTCAATCTTCACGATGTCATAGAGCTTTTTGTCAAACATGATGGGCCTTATGTCATCAAGCAAAAGAATTCCCATAAAATTATTGTCGCTGTCAACTACAGGAAAAATATTCCGCGAAGACTTTACCACCCCTTCCTTTACAATCTCACCCAGGGTCATGCCTGTTTTTAAAGGAATAAAGTTTCTTTCTATGACCTGCTTAATATTCATAAGGGTGAGCACGGCGTGGTCTTTATTATGGGTGATCAATTCCCCGCGTTTAGCCAGTTCACTTGTATATACTGAATGTGGCAGGAACCGGGTTGTGATCATAAAAGATATGGCTGCAGTGATCATGAGGGGTACAAAAAGTTCATACCCGTGAGTGAGTTCAGCAATAAGGAAGATAGCAGTAAGGGGCGCCTGCAGCACTCCTGCCATAAGCCCTGCCATTCCCACCAGGGTAAAATTACTTACCGAAAGTGGATTTTTTAACACGTTGATGTGGTTCATGAACAAGGCGAAACAATGCCCCATGGTGCTTCCCATGAAAAGAACAGGTGCAAATATGCCGCCAATCCCTCCGGCATTAAAAGTGAGCGAGGTCGCTACAATTTTAAAGATCACCAGGCCGGCCAGAAGGGCAATAATCACCCAGAAATTATCAAGATATTCATTAAAAAGGCTGCTCCCCAAAGCTTCGAGATAATCTTCCTGCAGCAAATTGTTGATCACGTTATAACCTTCCCCATACAGTGGCGGAATAAGAAACAGAAGCACACCCAGTGCTCCTCCTCCAACAAGTAGCCGGTGAAAGGGAGATTCTAAACGTTTAAATTGTGTATTAATCCAGAAGTAAACTTTTGTGAAATAGATGGAGCAGAGGCTTGCCAGTACTCCCAGAAGGATATAGTAAGGCACATCGCTCATCTCGAAACTGTCCTTGAGGCTGAAAGGCAGAATAATATCTGATCCAAAGAAGAAATACGAAGTGAGGATTGCAGAAACCGAAGCCAGCAATAAGGGCAGGAGCGAGGCCAGGGTAAGGTCAAGGCTGAACACTTCAATCGCAAAAATGATAGCCGCAATAGGAGCTTTAAAGATGCTTGACATGGCTCCGGCTGCCGCGCAACCAATAAGCAGGGTGCGGGTGGCCTGGTTCATGTTAAATGCTCTCGAAATATTTGACCCCAGGGAGGCACCGGTGGCCACCGTGGGCCCTTCCAACCCCACAGACCCTCCAAAACCTACTGTGATAGGGGCTGTAAGAAGCGAGGCATACATTTGCATGGGCTTCATAAGCCCTTTTTTCTTGGAGATAGCGTATAAAGTAGAAGGGATGCCGTGCCCAATGGGCTGTCTTATTCCATATCTCACTATAAGCAGGGTAAGTGCAAGCCCTACAATTGGAAAGATGAAATAGAATGCGTGGTGATAGTTAACAATCAACTCCCCTTCAAGCAAACGCTGAATAAAGTGGGTGAGGTTCTTTATCAATACCGCTGCCAGCCCGGCGGTAAAGCCTATGAGTGCCGCCAGTATCATTACGAACTGCTGCAAAGAAAGGTGTTTGGTTCTCCAAATCAAAAACCTTGTAAATAAAGGGTTCCTGCTCTTAGCATTCATATCAATAATGACAAAAATGTCCTGCACTGCAGGACATTTTATTTAAGTGTTAACTTATAACTTCTAAGTTTAGCTCTTTCAGCTGGTCTTCGCTTATTCTTGCCGGAGCATCGATCATTACATCCCGGCCCGAATTATTCTTTGGGAAAGCGATATAATCGCGTATGGTTTCCTGGCCACCTAAGATAGCAACTAACCTATCAAAACCAAAAGCTATTCCTCCATGCGGGGGTGCCCCATACTGAAAAGCGTCCATGAGAAAACCGAACTGTGCCTTCGCTTCTTCGGGAGTAAATCCAAGGTGGTTGAACATCATGGCCTGGGTATTCTTATTGTGAATTCTTATTGAACCTCCCCCAATCTCATTTCCATTAAGAACCAAGTCGTAGGCATTTGCCCGTACTTTGCCAGGTTCGGTGTCAAGTAATTTGATGTCTTCAGGTTTTGGGGAAGTGAACGGGTGGTGCATGGCGTGGTATCGCCCTGTTTCTTCATCCCATTCTAAAAGGGGAAAATCAACCACCCATAAGGGCGCAAACTCGTCGGCTTTCCTTAAGCCCAGTTCATTACCCAGGTGCATGCGCAGTGTACTTAACCGGGTACGGGTCTTATCGGCATCACCGGCCATTACCAGGACAAGGTCACCGGCTTTTGCTCCTGTTCTCTCTGCCCAGGTTTTAAGGTCTTCTTCCGAATAAAATTTGTCAACCGAAGATTTTAAAGTGCCATCTTCATTGTATTTTGCCCAAACCAGTCCGTTGGCACCAATCTGGGGCCTTTTTACCCATTCAATCAGTTTATCGATCTCTTTCCTTGTGTACGAAGCCGCACCCGGAACCGCGATTCCCACTACCAGTTCCTGCTGGTCAAAAACATTAAAGCCTTTGTGCTTTGCAAGATCGTTCAGCTCACCGAATTCCATTCCAAAGCGAATGTCGGGTTTGTCATTTCCGTATTTCTTCATGGCCTGCTCGTAAGTCATGCGTGGGAATTCAGTAATCTCAACGCCTTTCACTGCTTTGATGAGCCTGCGTGTAAAATCTTCAAAAGTGTTTAAAATATCTTCCTGCTCCACAAAAGCCATTTCACAGTCAATTTGTGTGAATTCCGGCTGCCTGTCTGCACGCAAATCTTCGTCTCTAAAACATTTTACGATCTGGAAATATTTATCCATTCCGCCTACCATAAGCAGTTGCTTAAAGGTTTGTGGCGACTGGGGCAGGGCGTAAAACTGCCCTTCGTTCATGCGGCTGGGAACCACAAAATCTCTCGCACCTTCGGGCGTCGATTTTATTAAAACCGGCGTTTCAACTTCAATAAATTCTTTTTCTGATAGAAGTTTGCGTACTTCCATAGCCACTTTACTTCGGAAGATGAGCTTGTTCTTTACCGGGTTACGTCTTATATCAAGGTAGCGGTATTTCATCCTGAGGTCTTCGCCCCCGTCAGTTTCATCTTCTATGGTAAACGGCGGAAGTTGAGCCGAATTGAGGATAGTTAATTCTGAAACCAGGATCTCCACATCCCCTGTTGGCATGTTTGGGTTTTTCGATTCCCTTTCTATCACTTCCCCCTTAACCTGAATCACAAACTCCCTACCCAGCTGTGTGGCTTTCTCCATGATTTCTTTGGGAGTTCGCTGCTCGTCAAAAATAAGCTGGGTAAGACCATACCTGTCCCGTAGATCAACCCATATCATAAAGCCTTTATCCCTTGTCTTTTGCACCCATCCCGAGAGGGTTACTTGCTTTCCTTGGTCTTCAATTCTTAATTCCCCGCAGGTATGACTTCTGTACATAGTGGTTTTGATCTTTTAGAGGGGCAAAAATAAGAAGAACTCACGGGATTGAAAGAAGAATGGAATAAGTAATCGATAAAATTTAAAACTAAATTTGAAGAAGGGTCAAAAATGGCATTTTTGGAAGGGAATATTAAAAATGGAGTTACCACGACTCACGAATGTTTTTTCTGAAGGATTTGTAAATCCCTGCCACAGTTACCTGGGAACTTCAATTTCCTCCCTGCCAAACAGGGGTAAATTGGAATTTGGTGCTTGGATATTTCATTTTTACCACGTGTGTTAGTTTTTGCCACAAATCCATGAATTTTTTTCTGAAGGTTTTGTAAATCCCTGCCACAGATGCACAGATGTTTTTTACCTGGGAACTTCTATTTCGTCCCTGCCAAACAGGCGCAGATTGGAATTTGGTGCTTGGATATTTCATTTTTATCACGTGTGTTAGTTTTTGCCACAAATCCACGAATGTTTTTTCTGAAGTTTTTGTAAATCCCTGCCACAGATGCACAGATGTTTTTTACCTGGGAATTTCAATTTCCTCCCTGCCAAACAGGCGTAAATTGGAATTTGGTGCTTGGGTATTTCATTTTTACCACGTGTGAACTGATTTCTTCAGCTAAAATTTCAGCATAAAAAAAGCTGCACATCGCTGCGCAGCTTTTCTTCAAATTTATTTCTAGTCTTAGTGATGGATTCTTGTAAAATGTACTTTATCGTTAATCGCATTAAGGATAAAATTCTCGTCAAGACCATTCACGATCCAGGTTTCAATTTTGGCTTTCTGGGTGATTTCGGCAGCCGAAACTTTTGATTCCATTCCGCCGGTACCGTGGGTGGATTTGGTTTCGCTCATCACTTCTTTCTTAAGCTCTTCCAAATCGCTCACCTTGCGGATGGTCTCCGGGGTTTTTGCCTCAATTGTACCTTTTTTGTAAACCCCATGCGTGTTTGTCGCAATGATAAAAAGGTCTACATCGAGCAAGGCTGCTGTTTGTGCAGCAAGATTATCGTTATCACCAAACTTGATGGCATCGGTAGAAGAGGTGTCATTCTCGTTTATAATTGGAATGTAGTCGTTCTTCACCAGCACATTTACGGTGTTAATGATGTTTTGACGGGAATCTTCATTGCTAAAGTCGTTGGGCGACAGCAAACACTGGCCTATTAGCAATCCAAGTTCCCTGAAGCTTTCCTGGAAAATTCGCATGAGGTGCGGCTGCCCAATGGAGGCCAAAGCCTGCTTTACATCTATATTCTCGCCGCTGCGTTCAAGGTTCACAAATTGCTTGGCTACAGCTACAGCCCCCGAACTGATGATCACGAACTCGTAATCGTCTTTTAAGGCGGCAATCTGCCGGCCTATATCCTCAATTTTTCCTCTCGAAATATGGTCGGTTTCTCTGGTTAGCGTATTAGAACCTAATTTTAAAAGTATCCTCTTTTTCTTCTTTGGAGTTTCCATTTGTATATTATTCTGTTCTAAAATTTTATCGAGTTTGTCCATTTCCGTGAATATACCATTTATTGGTTACTAAATGCTGAAGGCCAATGGGCCCACGCTGGTGTAGTTTATCTGTACTAATGGCAAGCTCTCCACCAAGTCCTAATTGTCCGCCATCAGTAAATCTGGTCGAAGCATTGTGGTAAACTGCTGCGTTATCTACATTTTCCATGAATTTTTGCGCAGCCTTGTCGTCTTTTGAAATAATGGAAGCCGAATGCCCGCCAGAATATTTGTTGATCTTGGCAATAGCTTCAGTTACCGAATCTACTTCCCCTATCAATGCTTTATAGTCGAGAAATTCCTCATACCACTCATCTTCGCTCTTAAGAGGTCTTGTTCCGTCAAGATCTTCAAGAGACCTGTCGGCAATAATCTCTACATTGTGCTCCTTCAGGGTGTCTAAAAGCTCATTTATGAACTCTTTTTTATTCGGAAGCCTTGAATCGATCAATACTTTATCTACGGCGTTACAGGCCGAAATTTTTCCTGTTTTACCGTTTAAGATCACATCAAGGGCAATATTGGTATCGGCATTTTCGTGGATGTAAACGAAGTTGTTTCCGCGTCCGCTCACTATCACCTGTGCCGAAGAATTTTCTTTAACGAATTTAATAAGGCGTTCTCCCCCACGTGGTACCACAAGGTCTACCTGCTGATTTGGGTTGGCGAGAAACTCCTGAGTCTGTTTTCTGTCAAACTGAAGGTATTCTACCCAGTTTGGAGAAATATTGTTCTCTTCAAGGGCCTGGTGCCAAAGTTTTACAATTTCCAGGTTTGAATTAAGGGATTCTTTTCCTCCTTTAAGAAGGATCTTGTTGCCCGATTTAAAGGCAATCCCTGCAGCCTCGACAGTTACATCGGGCCTTGATTCATAAATGATCATTACGGTTCCAAAAGATGCGGTTCTGTTGTAAACCTGCATGCCGTTTTCATGCTTAAAGCTGAATCTTTCCACTCCTACCGGGTCTTCCTGGGAAGCCAGGTGCTTTAAAGAGCTTATCATGCCTTCAATTTTGGCATCATCAACTTTTAACCGGTCTTCCATGGCCAGATCATCCCCCGAATAACTGTCGAGGTCGATCTTATTTGCTTTTAAAATATTGTCTTTTTCCTTTTCCACAAGATTTGCCATTGAGACCAAAACTGCGTTACGTTCATCAATGGTTAACTGAGTGTTCATTCGTTGAATTTTAATTAATAATTAAATTGTTCTGCCCTTAAGTGTCCAAACACTTTGCCAGACTGCCTATATATAAAAAAACCTCCAGTTTTATCTGGAGGTTTCCCATATTAAGGCTCAAAAATGGCATTTTAGGAAGACGATTTTTCCCTCCTGTTTCGCACTTTTACACGACCTCTGTTCACAAGGTAAAGCATGGCCGGAACCACCACCAGGGTTAGGAAGGTAGCGAAAATAAGGCCAAAGATAACCGTCCAGGCCAGTGGCCCCCAAAAGATTACGTTGTCCCCTCCAATATAGACCTGGGGGGCATAATCTGTAAAAAGGGAGAAGAAATCTATGTTTAGTCCTATTGCGAGGGGGATAAGGCCCAAAACTGTCGTAATGGCAGTTAAAAGCACAGGCCGCAATCTTGACTTGCCTCCCTCCACAATCATCTCAAAATACTGGCCTTTTGTCAGTAGGTCCTTGTCGTCTATTCCAAGACTGTTTTTTTTGCGGTCAATAAGAATCTGGGTGTAATCTACCAGTACAATGGCATTGTTCACCACAATTCCCGCGAGGGAGATGATACCCATCATGGTCATAATGATGATAAAATCCATTTGGAAAACAACCAGCCCAAAGAACACTCCTGCCAAAGACAGGAATACGGCTATGAGAATAATCAATGGTTTTGGAATGGAGTTGAACTGGGCAACCAGGATGAGGAGAATTCCGCCCAGGCCTATTAAAAGGGCTTTGAGCAGGAATGACATATTTTCCTGTTGCTTTTCCTGTTCTCCTGTAAATTCCAGGGAAATGTTTTCGGGTAGTTCATAAGAAGCGAGTTCTTTTTGAAGCTGCTCTACAATGGCATTTCCGTTGTAGCCTTCCAGGACATTTGAGTAAAGCGTGATCACACGTTTTAGGTCCTTCCTCTTAATTGCACTAAAGGAAGAGGTAAGTTGGGTTTTGGTGACCGAAGAAATAGGCACCTGTACAATATTCCCGGTGCTTTGGTTTTTGAAAGTGACAGGCTGGTTAAAGAGCGCATTTTCATTGTACCGCAAATCTTCATTGAACCTCACATTTATAGGGTAATCTTCATCACCCTCCTTAAAAGTGGAAATTTCTTCCCCGTAAATCGCCCTTCTTAAGGTTTGTCCCACCGCACCTGTAGAGACGCCAAGTTGCCCTGCCTTCACGCGATCTACCTGCACATTGAGCTCAGGTTTTGATTTGTTCACGTCTATTTGCAGCTCTTCAATACCCGGGATGTTCATTTCTTCGATATGCTTTCTCAGGTCTTCGGCGGTTATGAGCATTTGCTCATAATCTTCTCCTTTCAATTCGATATTGATAGGATAACCTACCGGTGGCCCTGCAGCGTCTTTTTCAACGATTACAGAAGCGCCGGGGAAACCCTGCACGGCATCACGCACCTCCGAAAGTACATGGCTGCTCCTCACGCCGCGCCTGTCTTTGAACTCGCGCATGGTGAGCGTAACCTTTCCCTTGTGCGGCATGTCATTTTGCTGGCCACCATCGGTTTGCGGATTTCCGGCACCGCGACCCACTTGTGAGATAGCCGACTCTACCATGAAATTGTAACCGTCTTCGTCCTCGTACTTCTCTATCACGTCAAAAACCCGCTGCTCAATTTGTTTGGTGATCTTATTGGTCTTTTCAATATCGGTCCCTTCGGGCAGTTCTATATAAGTGATGATCTGGTTGGGCTCATTTTCGGGGAAAAAGAGCACCTTCGGCTGTACAATGCTCACCAGGATAAAAGACAGAATGAGCATGGCCAGTGTTCCGAAGAAAACCAGGTAAGAATTCTTTCCGCGGAGAGAAAAACGCAGGGTAGCTTCATACTTTTTCTCCAGCTTTTTCAAAGCCCTGTACTGGAAGAAATCTACCCAGCTGCTCAAAAAATATTTGTAGGCCCACATTAAAATGGCTGCGAGTACAGAGAGATTTCCGGCTGCCCTAAGAGCACCCATGTCAAGTACAAACCCGGCAATGAGGAGTATTATTCCCACCCCCGTCAAAATAGCGCTTATGCGGATAAGTTTTTTCCTTGTGAGTTCCTTTTCTTCAGTCTTCATGAATTCTGAAGTCAGCATCGAGTTGATGATAAGGGCAACAAAGAGGGAAGAGCCCAGCACAATAGATAAGGTAATGGGGAAGTAGACCATGAACTTTCCTATGGTTCCCGGCCACAATGCCAGTGGGAAAAAGGCTGCAAGTGTCGTCGCGGTAGAAGCAATAATGGGCCAGGCAATCTCGCCCACCCCCTGTTTTGCCGCTTTGATCCTGGGCACTCCCTGGTCCATGAGGCTGTACACGTTTTCTACCACCACAATCCCGTTATCTACCAGCATTCCCAGCCCCATTACCAGGGCAAACAGCACCATGGTGTTAAGGGTAAAGCCTATGCTCGATAATATGATAAAGGAGAGGAACATAGAAAGCGGGATGGCAAAGCCCACAAAAAGGGCATTGCGGAAGCCCAGGAAAAACATGAGCACCAGTACCACCAGGATGACCCCAAAAACGATGTTGTTCACCAGGTCGTCTACCATATTCCTGGTAGTGGTAGACTGGTCGTTTGAGTAAGAGATGTGAAGATCGTCGGGGAGGCTTGTTTCCTGCTCTTCTTTAACTATGGCCTTAATATTCTCAATGGCCTCGATCATATTTTTTCCGCCGCGCTTCTTGATATCGAGCATCACCACAGGCTGCCCGTACTCACGTGCGAAAGTGGTAGGTTCCTGTTCCTGGAAATTGATTTCGGCTATATCCCTTAAAAAGACATTCCCGTCTTCCCTTTTTACAATGACGTTCCTGAGTTCATCGGGATCGGTTACTTCGCCCAGTATCCTGATATTCTTCTGAATACCGCCGGTTACCACATTGCCGCCCGAGATGGTCTGGTTCTCTGAGCTCACGGCATTAATAATGTCCTGGAAGCTCACTTTTGAAGCCGTCATCTTGTAGATATCTACAGCGATCTCCACCTCTTTTTCTTCGGCACCCCTCACAGAAGCTTCTTTTATCTGCGGAAGAAGCTCAATCCTGTCCTGCAGGTATTCAGCGTATTCCTTTAATTTTTGCACCGGGTAGTCGCCCGTAAGGTTGACGTTGAGGATAGGCATTTCTTCGGAAATATTGAGGTCGAACACGTTAGGCTCTACTTTGGCACCATTGTCGAGCGTGGGCCAGGTGGTTGCTGCCTTTTGCTGGTCAACTTTGTCTTTTACCTTTTGTTTTGCGGCATCTACCGAAATATCTTCGTCAAATTCAACGATCACCAGCGAGTAATCCTGGAGGGTAGTTGAAGAAATATCCTGCACCCCGGCAATATTGTTGAATTCTTCTTCGAGCGGCTCTGTGATGAATTTTTCAACATCTTCGGCTGAATTACCGGGGTTTACCGAGCTCACGTAGATCTTGGTCTCCACAACTTCAGGAAAAGATTCCCGCGGCATGCTGTAGTATGACATGAGGCCGCCAATAAAAATGATGGCGACGATGACATACACCGTCATGCGGTTATCAATGGCCCAGGAAGAAAGTTTAAATTCTTTGTCTAATTTCATCTTAGTTCAATGCATTGGGATTAGCAATCTCTACCTCTTCACCTTCCTGAATGCCACGGGCGCCACTGGTGATGAGTAAGTCTCCCGCCTGCAGGCCAGAAAGTACTTCCACCGAATTGTCATACGCCATTCCTGTTTTAAGGACCCTCTTTTGAGCTACGCCTGTAGAGTCGGTTTCTTTTTCAACCACAAAAGCCACATTCTCGCCGGCAGAATTTTTCTGGATCAGGTTTTCAGGAACAATAATGGCATTTTCGGAAGTGTAATCATTGATCCTAACGGTGGCGATGAGGTTGGGTTTTACCTGTTCCTGGCTGGGCGGTACTGCGACCTGGATCTCGAAGGTGCGGTTGTCGGGATTTACAAAATTCCCTACCTGGCGCACGGTGCTGGTAAAGGAAGTGCCGGTAGCCGCAATGTCTACCATCACTTCGGTTCCTTTTTCAATGCTTCCCAGGTAAGATTCGGGTACTGCGGCGGTAATGTACATGTCAGACAAATTTATGAGCCTGAAAAGCCTGCTCTGCCCGGGGCTCACTACTTCTCCCTGTTCTGTAAAAATCTCATCTATCACGCCGCTAAAAGGGGCCCTAACCACTGTTTTTGCCAGTTGCGAACGCATCTGGTTCACCGAATTTTGCAGGGCCTCATAATTGGTTTTTGCTTCCAGGTACTGTATCTCGCTGCCTATATTTTGTTCCCACAATCTTTGCTGCCTTTCAAAAGTGGTTTTGGCGAGGGCTGCCTGGGCTTCCATTTGTGCCAGCTGACTCGACAAGCCGCCTTCGTCAATTCTTGCCAGAATTTGCCCTTTTTGAACCCTGTCGCCTTCCTCTACCCTAATATTCTGAAGAATTCCCGAATATTCAGGATAAATAATGATATTCTGGCGGGTTTCCACGTCCCCGGGCAGTTCAACATAGTGTTTGAAGAGAGAATCGGAGATCTTTTTAGTGCTTACCAGGGCATAAGCCTTATTTTCGGCCAGTTTTTCGATGGCTGCATCCAATTTTGCGATTTGCGAGGAGAGCTCACTTTGCCGGGCACTTAAATCGGCTTTTTTGGCCCTTATCTCACTCAGGTCGCCATTTTCAATAATTCCTTCAACAGAATCACTTTTTCCGCAGGAAACAAGGAGGAGGAGAATTACGGGGATGAGGTTTATCTTTTTCATTTTTTTGACAATTCGTTGTTGATTATTCTTCTTCAGAATAAGTTTTGGTGCTAAGTACGTTTTCCAGTTCTACTTTGGCGTTGATCACCTCAAGCATGGCCTGTAGCAGCTCTTGTTGCGCGGTGTAGAGTTGCCGCTGTGCCTCGCTAAACTCAAAGCTGCTGGCAAGGCCTTCAAAGAATTTGATCTGGTTCTTGTTCTCAATTCTTTCGGCCAGGGCGAGGCTTTCCTGCCGGGTTTCAAAATTTTCGAGGCTGTAGCGGTAGTCGGCTTTTGCGGCATCAATTTCCAAAGAGATCTGGTTGCGGGTTTCCTCGAGTTCCAGCATGGCCTGCTCGTATTCCAGTTGTTTTTGCTTGGTGCGCGAGTTTCTCATCCCGCTGCTAAACACAGGTACGTTAAGGCTTATCCCCAAAACCGACTGTTGGTAATACACCTGGTCATCATTAAAGAAGGTGAAAGAATCGCTGTTGCCGGTGGTGCCGTAGTTTACGAAGCCGGTTAAGCTTGGCAAAGCCTTGGCCTTTTCAAGCCTCACATAGATCTTGGCGGCTTCTGCGGAATTTTGAGCGATGCGCACATCTATATTTTCTTCTACCGGAATGCTTTCTTCCAGCAATTGTAGATCATAAAACTGAAGTGCCAGTGTGTTGAGGTCATCTGTTGGGATAATTTTCCGTTCTACCGGAAGGCCCATAGCCATATTGAGCAACTGGTAAGAGATGTTGAGCATTCTCTTGTTGCGGTTCAGGTTGTTCTCCAGGCTGAGGCGGGTGATTTTTAGCTGCTCTACGTCTTCCTCTTCGGTAAGGCCGTTCTCAAAGATCTTTTGGGTATCGTTGAGGTTTTTTGTCACATTCTCCAGGTTGTCCTCAAGGATTTCTACACTTTCTCTGGCCATAAGCACATTGCCGTAGGCGTTGATAATAGCTTTTCTCACCTCTAAATCGGTCTTGATTTTGGCATTTTTGGAGATTTGGAGCAGGGTGCGGGCCGACTGTACACCCACAATATAAGAACCGTCAAAAATGAGTTGAGACCAGGTGGCCGTGGCACTCAGGTTTTGTTGGGTGCCAAAACGCACCGGAACAAAAGATCCGGGTTCGCCTCCGCCAATCTCCCCCGGAATGAGCGTCACCGGCTGCTTCAAAAAGTTCTGATAATCGGCGTTGGCCGAAATCTGCGGCAGCCCCTGTGAAATGATCTCCCATTTTTGGGCCAGTGCTATTTCAACTTCTTTTTCAGACCTAAGGGAAGAATAGTTGTTCTCCAGGCCTATGGCGATAGCTTCTTCAAGCGACAGGGCCAGGGGCTGCGTCTGGGTTTCCTGGGCCGGGCTGTTGAGGTAAAGCAGACTGCTGAATAAGAATATCAATTTTTTCATGTTGTGCTGCTTGCGGTTAAATAATTTTCCAGTTTTTGGAGACCTTTTTGGCTTACAATGGCCCTCAGGTGGTATTCTAAATGCATATTTGTGAGTTGATGAGGGGAGAATTGAGGTTCGGGGAAAAATTCGTGATCTTTGGTTCCCAGAATCCCTACAAAATAAATACGGCTAATGAACTCCACGGGAAGCTCACTGCGATAAATGCCTTTTTCAATCCCCTTTTTAAGGTTGTCTCTTGTAATAGCCTTGAGCATTTCCCCTTGCTTTTCCCTCACTTTTAAGAAAACCTTCGGGTAGTATTTCTGCAATTGGTGCTGAGGGGAAGTTTTTTCGTGCTTTAAATGGGTACAGGCAAATTCTTTAATGGCGTATAATTCGGCTATGGGATCTTTGTCTTCAGCTTTAATCTGCTCAATCCCTTCAGCAATATTTTGAAATACAAAGTCGGCCGTGGCGTCTATCAACTTAATTTTTGTGGGAAAGTGGGCATAAATGGTCTTTTTTGAAATCCCGAGTTCCGCAGCGATCTCATCCATGGTAACGCTTTTCACGCCCAGGCTGATAAACATATCGGCTGCCTTTTCTACGATCTTATCTTTCAAGGTTTTGCGCTTATGAAGCTGCAAAGATAAAAACGGAAACTTAAAAAACAGTTAAAGTTTCCTTAGTTTTCTAAATGCCCAAAAAAGTAAATTTTAGCGCGGTTTATATATTTATTCCTGTTTTGGTATTTTAGCACAAAATCTATTTATGCTCTCAGTAGACCGCTATCAACAGGAATTTGAAGATTACCTTTCCCAAAATATCACAAAACAGGAACCTGCAAACCTCTATGATCCTATGGTTTACATTTTGGGCCTGAGAGGAAAAAGGGTAAGGCCGGTGCTGGTTTTGATGGCGGCAGAGATTTTTGGCAGTGACTACAAAAAAGCCCTTGATGCTGCACTTGCCATTGAGGTTTTTCACAATTTTTCGCTGGTACACGACGATATTATGGATGATGCGCCCTTAAGGCGTGGCGAACAAACCGTGCACGAGCGCTGGGATATCAATACCGGGATACTCTCGGGTGATGCCATGCTCATCAAGGCTTACCAGTTGTTCGAAAATTATCCCGGGGAAACCTTCAGGCGGCTTGCCGAGTTGTTTTCGAGCACTGCAATAAAGGTTTGTGAAGGGCAGCAGTATGATATGGATTTTGAGCTGCGGGAAAAAGTGAGCATTGAGGAGTACCTTAAAATGATAGAATACAAGACCGCTGTGCTGGTGGGGGCTTCCCTGAAGATGGGTGCTATTGTTGCTGAAGCTTCCGCAGAAAACTGCGACAGGATCTATGAATTCGGGAGGTTGCTGGGAATCGCATTCCAGTTGCAGGACGATTATCTAGACGCTTTTGGCGACCCCGATTCCTTCGGAAAACAGGTGGGGGGAGACATTATTGAGAACAAAAAGACCTTTTTGTACCTCACCTCCTTACAGCAGGCAGCTTCAAAAGAAGCGACACAGCTGGAACATCTGTATTCTATTAATCCGCCAGATCCTTCAGCAAAAGTGGAGACCGTAAAAGGCCTTTTTGAGAGTAGTGGTGCGGCTGAACTTACCCGTAAAGAAATTCAGAAATACACCACAAAGGCATTTGAGGTGCTCGAGGAATTGCAAATTTCGGAGGAAAGAAAAAAACCGCTCTACAATTTTGGAAAAGGTTTGATGAACCGGCAGGTTTAAAAATATCAAAAATATATAGTGACAAACGGCATTAAGGCATTTGCATAAATACTTTTCTCGTCGTCATGCAGCACATCATACCGCAAACCTATGCTCACAGGGCCTGTGACATAACCCAAACCCAGAAAAAGCCCCGGGTACCAGTAGGAATCGGTCTTATTTGCCCCGTCAAGTTTGAAATCCCGCGAAACATAATGTTCTTCAAATTCTGCGGAAAGCTGTAAAGGGTTTACGGGCCGCAGTAAACCAATAAGGCTGCCGCCAATGGTGTAAGAAGAGTGGCGGGAAGTATTATTATAGGAGCCAAGGAGGCCAACTCCGCCAGAAGCAAAAGCGTTGAAATCGTAGATGGCTTTTGGGGCCACGTATCCGCTGAAGTAGCCATTATTAACATTTAATCCCAAACTTCCCCCAAAATGAACATCTTCCCAAAATGCCCTTTTTGGCACCTCCCTCACCTGTGCAACCAAATATGAATGAGTGGGATAAAGAGCCAACATTAAAAGCAAAAGCTTCTTTTTGTTAAGGAGAAAGAAGTTCATAATGTTAAAAGTTTTTAAGGTATAAGGTAAATATATTAAATGCTCCTGTGCTTCTTTTTTAAAAATTGTACTTTTGTAACGTTTTACAAAAAAGAAACAGGTAGTTTCATCTTATGGATAAATTTTCATTTTTAAATGCCGCACATACAGCGTATTTCGCTGAGCTCTATGATCAATACCTACAATATCCCGACAGTGTAGAACCAAGCTGGAGAGCTTTTTTTCAGGGATTTGATTTTGGTCTGGAAACTTCAGGAAATGGGCAAACCTATATTGAACACCCCGAGAGCGGGGAGCCGGTAGAAATGTCAGATCAGGTTCTCAAAGAATTCAGGGTGGTAAAACTAATTGAAGGTTATCGCAGTCGCGGCCATCTTTTTACAAGGACCAATCCGGTACGGGAAAGAAGAAAATACAGCCCCACGCTGGATATTCAGAATTTTGATCTCGAGGAGAGTGACCTTGATACCGTGTTCAATGCGGGAGATATACTAGGCCTAGGCCCTTCTACCCTCAGGCAAATTGTACAGCATTTGCGCAAGGTGTACTGCGATTCTATTGGGGTGGAATACATGTTCATTAGAAACCCCGAACAGGTTAAGTGGATACAGGACAGGCTGAATATTAATGAGAACCAGCCTGCATTTACTGCAGATCAAAAGAAACATATTCTCAAGAAGCTCAACGAAGCAGTTTCATTTGAGAACTTTTTACATACCAAATACGTCGGGCAGAAAAGGTTTTCGCTGGAAGGAGGCGAAAGTTTAATTCCGGCGCTTGATGCTATCATTGAAAGGGCGGCCGACTTGGGTGTGAAAGATTTTGTGATGGGAATGGCCCACAGGGGTCGTCTTAGTACCCTCACAAATATCTTCGGAAAAAGTGCAAAAGACATCTTTACCGAATTTGACGGAAAAGATTATGAGGAGGATGTTTTTGACGGGGATGTGAAATACCACCTTGGATGGACTTCCTGCCGCAAAACCGACAGCGGGAAAGAGATCAATATAAATATTGCGCCCAACCCATCCCACCTGGAAACTGTTGGGGCGGTAGTACAGGGAATTACCCGCGGTAAGCAAGACCGTCACTACCAGAATAAAGCCGATGCCGTGCTTCCTATCATTGTTCACGGGGATGCGGCAATTGCCGGGCAGGGTATAGTTTATGAGATTGTGCAAATGTCACAGCTGGAAGGCTACACTACCGGAGGTACCATTCACATTGTGGTAAATAACCAGATTGGGTTTACTACCAACTATCTTGACGGGCGTTCGTCTACATATTGTACAGATGTGGCCAAGGTCACCAAATCTCCCGTGCTGCACGTAAATGCCGATGATGTTGAAGCTGTGGTGCACGCCGTGTTATTTGCGCTCGACTTCAGGATGAAGTTTGGAAAAGATGTGTTTATAGACCTGCTTGGCTATAGAAAATACGGGCATAACGAAGGGGATGAGCCAAGATTTACCCAGCCCAAACTTTACAAGGCTATTGCCAGCCACAGTAACCCGCGGGATATTTATGCCAAGAAGTTGCAGGAGCAGGGGGTTATTGATGACTCTCATGTGCAAAAGCTGGAAGAAGAATACAAAGCTAAGCTCGAAGAGAACCTGGAAGATTCCCGTAAGGAAGAAAAAACCAGGATCACTCCATTTATGCAGGATGAATGGGAAGGTTTTGAGCATGTAGATGAGTCCCGAATGATGGAAGATGTAGATACTACCATAGATATGGAGGTACTTACTGAAGTAGCCCAGGCAGTATCGGAACTTCCTTCAGATAAAAAATTCCTTAGAAAAATAAAGAAACTGGTAGAGCTTCGCCGCACCATGTTCTTTGAAAACAACAGCCTTGACTGGAGTATGGCCGAATTACTGGCTTACGGTACTCTTATCAAAGAAGGTTACTATGTAAGAATGAGCGGACAGGATGTGGAAAGAGGAACTTTTTCTCACCGTCACGCTGTGGTTAAGGTAGAAGACAGCGAAGAAGAGATCATCTTGCTTAACCAGATTAAAGGCACCATTTGCGATACCAAGAAAGGTTCGTCTTGTGACCTTAAGATCTATAACTCTCTTTTGTCTGAGTATGGTGTGGTTGGGTTTGATTATGGCTATGCCATGGCAAGCCCCAACTGTCTTACTATTTGGGAAGCGCAGTTTGGAGACTTTAGCAATGGAGCCCAAATAATGATTGACCAGTATATTTCGGCAGCCGAAGATAAATGGAAGCTTCAGAACGGATTGGTGATGTTCCTGCCTCATGGTTACGAAGGGCAGGGGGCAGAACACTCTTCGGGAAGAATGGAGCGATACCTGCAGCTATGCGCCAAAGACAATATGTTTGTTGCCGATGTTACCACGCCTGCAAACATGTTTCACCTGTTGAGAAGGCAAATGAAGGTGAACTACAGGAAACCTTTGATTATCTTTACTCCTAAGAGTTTGTTGAGGCATCCAAAAGTTGTCTCTACAAAAGAAGAGTTCGCAAATGGCACTTTCCAGCCTCTGCTTGACGATGCCTCTGCCAATAGTAGTAAGATTATATCCCTTGTGTTCTGTACCGGGAAATTCTACTATGACCTGCTTGAGCGCAGGGAAGAATTAGGGCGTGATGACGTGGCGCTGGTGCGCATTGAGCAGTTGTTCCCCTTGCCGTATGAGCAGATAAGAGCAGTGCTTGCGAAGTATGAAAATGCCGAAGACGTGGTGTGGGCACAGGAAGAGCCAAGAAATATGGGCGCTTATAGCCATTTGTTACTACATTTGGATGAAGCAAAGAGCTTTAGGGTGTGCAGCAGGAAGTTCTATGGTTCGCCTGCGGCAGGAAGTTCTGTGAGGTTCAAGAAGCGTCACGAAAAAGTTATAGAATCTGTTTTTGATAAGACCTCAGAGGTCACTGTTTAAATAATTGGAAAATTTGTCAGCAGTAGTTGGCGTATAAAAATAAAAAAGAAGAAATCATGGCTTTAGAAATGAAAGTCCCTTCTCCGGGAGAATCAATTACCGAAGTAGAAATCGCACAGTGGCTGGTTTCAGACGGAGATTATGTAGAAAAAGATCAGGCAATTGCCGAAGTAGACAGCGACAAAGCGACCCTTGAACTTCCGGCAGAAGCCAGCGGGATCATCACCCTTAAGGCAGAAGAAGGCGATGCCGTAGCTGTAGGGCAGGTGGTTTGCCTTATTGATACCGATGCTCCAAAACCCGGAGTTGGAGAGAGTGATTCTAAAGAAGTGGTAAAAGAAGAGAAGCAGGCAACTTCAGCTAAAGAAGAAGAGCTTGAATCTTCAGAAAAAGACAATAAAAAGGCGGAGGCCAAAACCGAATCGTCTTCAAAACCAAGTACTCCGGCTCAACAGCAGGATACTTATGCTACAGGCAGCCCTTCACCCGCAGCCAGGAAAATCCTGGATGAGAAAGGAATGGATGCAAAGTCGGTTAAAGGTACAGGCCGTGATGGCAGGATCACCAAAGAAGATGCTGCAAATGCAAAACCCTCCATGGGTACTCCGGGTAATGGTAAGCGCGGGGAAGAGCGCAAGAAAATGTCTATGTTGCGCCGCCGTTTGGCCGAGCGTTTGGTAGATGTTAAGAATGAAACCGCTATGCTTACTACTTTTAACGAAGTAGACATGTCGGCGATCTTCTCGCTTCGCAAGCAGTACAAAGATGAATTTAAAGACAGGCACGGGGTAAGCCTCGGCTTTATGTCTTTCTTTACTCTTGCGGTAGTGAGAGCCCTTGATCTTTATCCCGGTGTGAATTCAATGATCGATGGAGATTACCAGGTAAAGTATGACTACAAAGACATAAGTATTGCCGTATCTGGGCCAAAAGGTTTGATGGTGCCGGTTTTGAGAAATGCCGAAAATATGAGCTTTAGGGCTGTAGAGGCCGAGATCAAGCGTCTTGCCATCAAGGTGCGCGACGGTCAAATCACTGTTGATGAAATGACCGGAGGTACCTTTACCATTACCAATGGCGGGGTGTTTGGATCTATGCTTTCTACGCCAATCATCAATCCTCCGCAAAGCGGAATCCTCGGAATGCACAATATTGTAGACCGCCCTGTTGCTATTGACGGGCATGTGGAGATTCGTCCTATCATGTATGTTGCCCTTTCCTACGATCACAGGATCATTGATGGTAAAGAATCTGTAGGTTTCCTTGTGGCAGTAAAAGAAGCCCTTGAAAACCCTGAAGAACTGCTGATGGATAACGACGTGAAAAGAGCTCTGGAGCTCTAGGGTCTTTAAAATAGTAAAAAAGAAAGGCAATGATTTCAAAAATCATTGCCTTTCTTTTTTGTGCTAATAGGCCAACAGGGTGTAGATGTTGAGCAACAGCACAAAAATTATGAATACTGCCATCAAAGCCGGAAACACCGGCAGGTGCTTTAGGTTTAAGAAATTCATAGCGGTAGATTTTTTTGGTAACTGTAAGTTAGAAAAAACACTGCCGCTCCCATATGGGGGGAATCCCCCAATTTTTACTTATTTTAGATAGAGGTTCATTGATTTGTAGTCAATAATCGCTTTTCCTTTTTTAAGGATGTCGGCACCAATAATTCCCTGTACCTTTTCGGCTTTGTGTTTAACCAGGGCATCATTCACATGGCGCAGGTCGAAAAGCACCAGATCTACCTTCTTCTTTTTCCAGCCTTTAATTTCAATAATGTTTTTTTGGGCGATTTGGGTCATCATATTCGTAGCCCCCGCACCGGCTGCTTTGATGTCGCTGTCTTCGGCCAGGAGTTCAAAATGGGAAACGGCTTCAAGCCCCACGCAGGTGCTGGATGCCCCGGTGTCGAGAATGAAATTTCCTTCTATCTGGTTTATTTTCGCTTTTAATTCTAAATGCTGAGTGGCTGTATAGGTTAGTGGAATTTTTTTATATCCTTTTTCTTTCAGTAACTTCTTAAGGGATGCCATTCTTTTCTTTTTTGACAAAGATAGCTGTATAAAATAAATTAATTTTGCCCTCATGACAATTACCGATACGCATACGCACCTCTACAGCGAATCTTTTGATGACGACCGTAAGGAAATGATTGAAAGAGCCATAGCTGCCAATATTACAAGATTCTTTATTCCGGCAATAGATTCGGCATATATCCAGGATATGTACGCCCTGGAAAAGGCATTTCCGGAACATATTTTTCTTATGGCCGGTTTGCATCCCACTCATGTGAAGGAGAATTATATGGAAGAACTGGCCATAGTTGAGAAGCAGCTTGAGGAGAGAAAATTTTATGCCGTTGGCGAGACCGGGGTTGATTTATATTGGGATAAATCTACACTAAAAATTCAGCAGGAAGCCTTCAGGTATCAAATCCAGCTTGCAAAAAAGCATAAATTGCCAATTGTGATCCACTGCCGTGAGGCTTTTGATGAAGTTTTTGAAGTCCTGGAACAGGAGAAAGGCGACGGACTTTTTGGTATCTTTCATTGCTTTACCGGCACCTATGAGCAGGCCCAAAAAGCTCTTTCTTACAACATGAAGCTGGGGATTGGCGGGGTATTAACCTTCAAAAATGGCAAAATTGACCGGTTTTTAAGTAAAATTCCGCTTAGTGAAATTGTGCTTGAGACCGATGCGCCTTACCTGGCTCCAGTGCCGTACAGGGGCAAAAGAAATGAGAGCCTTTACATTGTAGAAGTGCTTAATAAAGCGGCAGAGGTTTATAACACCACCCCCAAAGAGGTTGCCGAGGTTACTACCCGCAACTCCCGGGAGATTTTTGGGATATAGCAGAGACTTGTGCTTATAATTTTGTTTTTTTGCTAACTCTAATGATGAAACAGTGACAAATTACGACGATATTCGGTTTTATGAGGATGATGAAGTGCAGGATGCTCTTAAAGAGTATATAAGGCACCCCATGATAAAGGGGCTTTTAAACTACACTTTTCCGAATGTTGCTTTTGAAAAGATAGAGGAGAAGGTTGTAAAGTGCAACTCCATACGGGATTTTCAAACTGAAATTATTTACCACACCGTTCAAAAAGTGCTGAGTAAAAGTTCTGAAGGTTTAAGTTATTCAGGTTTCGACCTACTAAAAAAAGACGAATCTTATCTTTATATTTCCAACCACCGCGATATCGTTCTCGATACTTCTCTCTTAAACTGTGTGTTGTATGAGAGTGATCTGCGAATGACTGCTTCAGCCATTGGTGATAACCTCGTAAAAAAACCGTTTTTGCTTGCCCTTTCACGCCTCAATCGAAATTTTCTTGTAAAAAGAGGAATTAGTCCGAGGGAAATGCTGAAGAGTTCTCAAAAACTTTCAGAATATATAAGAAAGCTGCTGCTTGAAGATAAACGCTCAGTTTGGATGGCGCAGCGGGAAGGGCGAACCAAAGACGGAAATGACAATACCCAGCAGGGAGTGTTGAAGATGCTGGCCATGGCTAAAGGAGATGACTCTGTAGCCGAATATTTTACTAAACTGAAGATAGTGCCTGTGTCGATCTCTTATGAATTTGATCCTACAGATGTGCTTAAGCTGCCCGAAATTCTCGCCAAAAGGATGGAGCAGATCTATATAAAATCGGCTAACGAAGATTTTAAATCTATACTTAAAGGCGCGCTTGGGAATAAGGGAAGAATACATATTTCGGCCGGGGAGCCTATTAGTGCAGCGGCCCTTGGCGAAATTGAAGCAACAGCAGGTTCAATGAACGAGCAGCTTCAGAAGATAACCGCCAGTATAGATTCTCGCGTGCACCAGAACTACAAGCTCTGGCCTGCCAACTACATAGCTTTTGACCTGCTGAACGGTAGCAGCATGTTTCAGGAAAAATATACTTCAAAGCAAAAGCGGCAATTTGAAAGGCGTCTTACCCGGCGGGTCAACTTTAAAAATGCCCTTGAGGTGAACAGTTACCTCCTCATGTATGCCAATCCGGTAATAAATCAGAAGAATCAGCATGAAAACCAGCGCTAATATTCTCCTTATTTACACCGGGGGAACCATTGGTATGGTGAAAGATTTTGAGACAGGAGCGCTCAAAGCTTTCAACTTTAGTGAGCTGCTTCAAAATATCCCCGAATTAAAACTCCTGGAGCACAATATTGATACGGTGAGTTTTGAGCGGCCCATAGACTCTTCCAACATGAACCCTGCTTCCTGGTTGCATTTGGCAGAGATCATCGAGGAGAACTATGATATATACGACGGCTTTGTGGTGTTACATGGCAGTGACACCATGTCTTACAGTGCTTCGGCCCTCAGTTTTATGTTTGAGAACCTGTCTAAGCCCGTAATTTTTACCGGCTCTCAGTTGCCTATTGGAGACCTGAGGACAGACGCTAAAGAAAACCTTATTACCAGTATACAAATTGCGGGACTTCAAAAAAACGGCAAACCTGTAATTACCGAGGTGGGGCTTTATTTTGAATACAAGCTTTACCGGGGCAACCGTACGTCTAAGATAAATGCCGAACACTTTCAGGCTTTTGCCTCGCCTAATTATCCGCCACTGGTAAATTCGGGGGTGCACCTTGCCGTTAATGATGCTTACTTATGGCAGCCGCACAACCGGCGAAAGATGAAACTTCACAAGGGGCTAAAGGATGAGATCGCTTTAATAAAGATTTTTCCGGGAATAAACAGGAGCTTGCTGGAGTATATCTTGGCCAAAGAAGGATTAAAAGGAGTGATCCTGGAAACCTATGGCAGCGGCAATGCCCCCACGCAAGATTGGTTTGTGCAGCTGTTAAAAGATGCTATTTCCCGCGGAGTGGTCATTGTCAATGTTACCCAGTGTATTGGGGGCAGTGTGGCTATGGGGCAGTATGAAACCAGTACCCAGCTCAAAAAGATTGGTGTGGTTTCGGGTAAAGACATTACAACAGAGGCAGCTGTGACAAAAATGATGTATTTACTGGCAAAGGAACTTAGTCCAAAAGTTTTTCGAACAATTTTTGAAACATCTTTACGAGGGGAAATGTCGTAAATTTTGCTGCTGTTACTTGACCGGCTTCTCTTTTTTTTCGTTATTTGGCGAACTGTTCAGAAAAAGTTAAAAAAGCGCTGGAGAGTTTTGATAATAGAGAGGTGGCCGAGTGGTCGAAGGCGCACGCCTGGAAAGTGTGTATACCCCACAAGGGTATCGAGGGTTCGAATCCCTTCCTCTCTGCTAGTTATTTTTATTTGAATAAATATTTATATCTTTAACCCGTTAACTAATTAAATTAAGACAAAAAGTAATGAAAAGATTATTTTCAATTTTGGTGATCGCTACAATTATGGTGTTCGGAGCCGTAGATGTGAATGCGACAAATAACGTGAATGCCCTGCCGGCTACCATGGTGAACTTTGTTCAGGATGAAGATCAGGCGGTTGCTGAAGAAACTCAAGATGTAGGATTTCACCAGGAGCTGAAAAGGCGCTTCATCGAAGGTGGTCCAGGTTTTATGGGAATCGTACTTCTTTGTTTGATCCTTGGTCTGGCAATTGCAATTGAAAGAATTATATACCTTAACCTTGCTACTACCAATACAAAAAAATTGGCACAAGATGTTGAGGATGCACTAAATACTGGAGGTATTGAAGCTGCCAAGGATGTTTGTCGTAACACAAAAGGTCCTGTTGCTTCTATTTATTACCAGGGTCTTGACCGTGCTGAAGAAGGTACTGAAGCTGCTGAGAAAGCTGTTGTGGCTTACGGTGGTGTTCAAATGGGGCTTCTTGAAAAGAACGTTTCCTGGGTATCTCTGTTTATCGCTCTTGCTCCTATGCTTGGGTTCATGGGTACGGTAATTGGTATGATCGAAGCCTTCGATAGAATTGAAGCAGCGGGAGATATGCAGCCTTCACTTGTTGCAGGTGGTATTAAGATCGCACTTCTTACTACAGTATTTGGTTTGATCGTAGCTATTATCCTTCAAATCTTCTACAACTATATCATCGCTAAAATTGACCGTATTGTAAACGATATGGAAGATGCTTCTATCACTTTGATGGATATCCTTGTAGAGTACAAGAATAAAAGAAGAGTATAATAATACCAAGATTTAATTATGACCTTACATAAAATATTAAAATATCTAGCGCTCGTCATTGGAGTGGTTGGGCTCATCCTTTGGGGGAGAGTTCTCATGGCCGGTGATGATGCTATAGAAAATTCAGCCGATGTACAGGCAAGCGTGGTATCTCCATTCTTATATGTGGCATATCTTGTGTTTGCTATTATTGTGCTGCTGGTTGTGTTCTTTGTAATAAAAGGATTGTTCTCTGGCGATATTAAAAGAACCCTTATTGCAGTAGGATCTTTTATACTCGTAGTGGCAATTGCCTATGTGCTTACCGATGGTACAGAGAAACAACTAAGAGACGGAACAATGCTTTCAGCAAATACAGACCACTGGGTGGGTGCAGGTCTTGTGACCTTCTATATACTTGCCGCAGCTGCAGTATTGCTAATGGTACTTTCGGGAGTAAGAAAACTTATAAAGTAATAAAAAGCTATGGCCAGACGATCTACACCTGAAGTAAATGCCGGTTCATTGGCCGACATCGCGTTCTTGCTTTTGATTTTCTTCCTGGTGACCACAACTATTGAGACCGATAGCGGTATCAGCAGAAAGTTACCTCCAATGCAGGATGAAAACGTTGAACCACCAATTATCAAAGAAAAGAATATTTTCAAGGTAATTGTAAACCGTAATAACGATCTGTTAGTAGAAGATGAGCTCATGGAGCTTAAAGATCTTAGAGACGCTGCCATTGCCTTTTTGGACAACGGTGGCGGAGTAGGCCCCGAGGCATGTGATTATTGCCAGGGTGCCGGAGATCCAACTTCTTCAGATAACCCGATCAAAGCGGTAATTATGCTGGTAAATGACAGGCAAACAGAGTATGGAACTTATATTGCAGTTCAAAACGAACTTGTAGGTGCATATAATGAGTTGCGTGATCGTACCGCCCAAAGGTTGTACGGCAGGTCCTTTGCTCAAATGGAAGCAGATTACAACAGCGTGACTTTTACAGGAAATAAGGACAGGTTAAAAGAGCAAATTGAGGAAGTGAAAGATATGTGGCCTCAAAAACTCTCTGAAGCCGATCCTAAAAATTAATCGCGAAAATTAAAAACTATGGCAAAATTCAATAAGAAAAAAAGTAGTGAACTACCCGCGATCAATACTTCGGCCCTGCCAGATATCGTATTTATGCTGCTTTTCTTCTTCATGGTTGCTACAACAATGAGGGAGACCACCCTGAAGGTGCAAAACACTTTGCCTTATGCCGACCAGGTGGAAAAACTTGACAAAAAAGATCTTGTAATGTACATCTATGCTGGTAAACCCAGTGAGAGGTTTCAACAAAACTTTGGTACAGAAGCAAGGATACAATTAAATGACAATTTCGCAGAGGTTACTGATATCCAGCAGTTCATTTATGCTGAAAGAGAAACAAAAAGGGAAGAACTTGTTCCTTTCCTTACCACAGCTCTTAAAGTAGACCACGAAACCAACATGGGGCTGGTATCTGATATTAAGATGGAACTTAGAAAAGCTGAAGCTCTTAAGATCAACTACACCACCCGTACAGGTGACGCGTCACAGAATTTAAATTAAAATCAATTCATTATTTTTTGAAGATCCCCTTTCAGGTTCATGAAAGGGGATTTTTTTTGAATGCTGTTTAGCTTCGCATTATCTTTGATTAAAATATTTTAATGCACCACATCCAAAAATGGCATTTTCTCCTTTTGTTATTCTTGCCTTTTTTTCTGAAAGCGCAGGAGAAGAATGATATCCCGGCTGTTGTAGATAGCTTGTATCGCGAAGATCAGGTTTATGTGAGCTTTACCTATAACATTGTTAGCGGTGGTCCTTCTGAAATAAAGAGCTCACAATTTTCCGGGGGCTTTCACACCGGTTTTATAAGGGACTTTCCTCTCAATTCACGCCGGAATGTGGCCCTGGGGGTTGGCCTGGGCTGGTCTCTTGATACCTATGGCCAAAACCTGTTCATAGGGGAAGCCACAGAGGGGGAAGGAACGCGTTTTACAGTACTCAACAGAGACAGGGTGGACTTCGATGCAAATCGCTTTACCACGCAGTCTATAGATCTCCCTATCCAGTTTAGATGGCGCACTTCAACTCCCGAAAGTTATAAATTCTGGCGCATCTATACCGGGATCCGTCCCGCCTATGTTTACCATTTTCAGTCTAAGTTTGTGCAGGATGGCAACAGCTTTAGGGAGACGAACATTCCTGAATTTGAAAAACTACGGTTAGGCGCAACCTTTACTTTTGGTTATAACACCTTTAATTTTTCTTTTTATTACAGCCTCAACTCTTTCTTTAAAGATGCCGCGGTGAATAATGAAGATCTCGATCTTCGCACTTTCCAGGTGGGGCTTACTTTCTACTTGTTATAACCACACAATGGCCGCGATAGCCTGTGGGAGAATTCCCAGTATCAGGCCTGTAAATAATTCGGAATAGGAATGTGCCCCATAAAACAGCCGGGAAGTAGCAGTAAGTCCGGTGATGGCTACAAGAAAACTTATGCTGTAAACCAGGTTCAGGTGGAAGTGTATACTAAGCAGGACCAAAAACCCGATGAGGCCGCCTAAGCCTATCATGTGCAGGCTCGCTTTGATCTTTGCAAACAATAAGAACAGTGCCATAACTGATGAAGCCATTACTCCTGCAAAAAAGTAGTAGAGGGCCGGGTAATCAAAAGTATTTATGACGTACTTTAGAACTACAAAATCCAGCCCGGCATAGAGGAGCAGGGGCCATTTTCTTTCCCTTAGCTCATTTAGATAATGATCTTTCACCTTCCCCAAAGTTCTCAGCATATAGACATATACAATGGGGATGAATATAGTGATGATTGCCACGGCCAAAAGCTTGGCTTTAATCACTTCTAAGGGGAAAAACCTTGGGGTTACCAGGAAATAGATCAAAGTGCCAGCAAATGGCATCCAAACCGGATGGAAGAGGAAGGAAGCCGACCTTAGAAGAAGCTTCATTAAATTTCTTTTCGAAGACGGGCAACGGGAATATCCAGCTGCTCCCGGTATTTGGCTACTGTACGTCGTGCAATAGGATATCCTTTCTCCTTCAGGATCTTCGCCAGTTTCTCGTCGGTTAATGGTTTTCTCTTGTTTTCATCCTCAATGGTCATCTCCAGGATCTTCTTGATCTCACGGGTAGACACGTCTTCCCCCTGGTCATTTTTCATAGATTCAGAAAAGAACTCTTTAATGAGTTTAGTCCCATAGGGAGTGTCAACATACTTGCTGTTGGCCACACGGGAAACGGTTGACACATCCATGTCGATCTCGTCGGCAATATCTTTTAAGATCATTGGCCTGAGGTTCCTTTCATCACCGGTGAGAAAATACTCTTTCTGATAGTTCATGATAGCGCTCATTGTAACAAACAGCGTTGTTTGCCGCTGCTTAATAGCTTCTATGAACCATTTTGCAGCATCGAGCTTTTGTTTGATGAACATCACCGCATCCTTCTGCGCCTTGCTCTTTTCTCTCGACTCCTTATAGCCTTTCAGCATTTCACTGTAGTCTTTTGAGACGTGCATTTCGGGTGCATTTCGGCCGTTAAGGCTCAATTCCAGTTCACCTTCAGAGATCTTGATCGTAAAATCGGGGATCACGTGCTCCACAGCCCTGGTATTGCCTGCATAGGCACCACCGGGTTTAGGGTTGAGATGTTCAATGACATCTATGGCGTTGCGAAGTTCTTCTTCAGAAATATCGTGCTTTGAAAGTAGTTTCTGGTAATGTTTTTTACTGAACTGGTCAAAAGACTTTTCTATAATGTCTTTTGCGAGGCTTACCGGCCGGGTTTGTTCCTTCCGGTTTAACTGAATGAGCAAACACTCCTGAAGGCTTCTTGCCCCCACCCCGGCAGGATCCAGTTCATGAACGTATTTTAATACTTTTTCAACAGTTTCTTCATCGGTATAAATGTTTTGCGTAAAAGCCAGGTCGTCTACTATATCCTGAACCGACCTTCGTATATATCCGCTTTCATCCACGCTTCCCACCAAAAATTCGGCAATCTCTTCTTCAGATTCATTGAGCCTTAAAGTGCTCAACTGCGTCTTTAAATACTGGGTAAAAGAAGTGCCCGAGGCATAAGGTACCTGCCTGTCTTCGTCATCGGCGCTGTAATTGTTGGCCTGTAAACGATAGCTGGGAATCTCGTCGTCGCTTAAATATTCATCTACATCAATATCGGTGTCTATGCTTTCATTTCCGGGATCGTCTTCCTGGTAATCGTCTGTCTTGAAATCTTCTTCGTACTCGTCGCTCTCCTCCTTGCCGCCTTCAAGGGCAGGATTTTCCTCCATTTCTTGCTTAAGCCGTTGCTCAAAAGCCTGTGTAGGCAGCTGGATAAGCTTCATCAACTGAATTTGCTGAGGGGAAAGCTTTTGAGATAATTTGAAATTTAACTGCTGTTTTAGCATATACTTACTGGCTTTTTATAAAAATAAAAAAAACAATCTACAAACGTAAACGAACGCAGATTGTTTTATGAGTACTTTAGGATGTAAAGGTTTTTAGAACTCGGCGTTTAGTGGTGTTCTTGGGTAAGGGATCACGTCTCTAATGTTCCCCATACCTGTGGCAAACTGTACCAGCCTTTCAAAACCTAAACCAAACCCGCTGTGTACGCAGGTACCAAATTTACGGGTGTCCAGGTACCACCAGAGTTCTTTTTCATCAATATCCAAAGCCTGCATCTTCTGCTTCAAAACATCGAGGCGTTCTTCCCGTTGTGAACCTCCCACAATCTCTCCAATTCCGGGGAAGAGGATGTCCATGGCACGAACTGTTTTTCCGTCTTCATTTAAACGCATGTAAAAGGCTTTTATGTTGGCAGGGTAATCAAATAAGATCACCGGGCATTTAAAATGCTTTTCTACCAGGTAGCGTTCATGCTCACTTTGCAGGTCGGCTCCCCATTCTTCTATGATATAGCTGAATTTCTTCTTTTTGTTGGGTTTTGAACTTTTTAAAATGTCTATGGCTTCGGTATAGCTCACTCTCTTAAAGTTGTTTTCAACAACAAACTTCAGCTTGTCGGTAAGGCTCATTGCGCTGCGTTCGGCTTCGGGCTTTGCCTTATCTTCATTTGCCTGGCGCTCTTCCAAAAATGCCAAATCATCCTTGCAATTGTCCAGCACATACTTCAGCACATACTTTATAAAATCTTCGGCTATGTCCATGTTGCCGGCAAGGTCGCAAAATGCCATTTCGGGCTCTACCATCCAGAATTCAGCAAGATGGCGGGAAGTGTTTGAATTTTCGGCTCTAAAAGTGGGGCCAAAAGTGTAGATCTGCCCCAGGCCTAAGGCGTAAGTTTCCCCCTCAAGCTGCCCCGATACGGTAAGGTTGGTTTCCTTTCCGAAGAAATCTTCTTTGTAATCTATAGATCCGTCTTCTTTCCGCGGGATATTATCAAGGTCAAAAGATGTCACTTTGAACATTTCCCCTGCACCTTCGGCGTCACTGCCCGTAATGATAGGGGTGTTCACATAGTGGAAATTATTTTGCTGAAAATAGCTGTGAATGGCAAAAGCAAGCTTAGACCTTAGCCTCATTACCGCGCCAAAAGTGTTGGTTCTCACCCTAAGGTGCGCCTGCTCCCTAAGCTTCTCTAAAGAATGCCTTTTTGGTGACAAAATGGTGTATTTTACTTCTTCGGGATCGGCATCTCCAAGAATTTCAACTGCATTTGCCTGTACTTCCACTTTTTGCCCGCTCCCCTGACTCTCCACCAGGGTTCCGGTTATTTTTATGGCCGCACCAACAGTGATGCGTTTCAAAGTATTTTCGCTTAGCTGCTCGTAATCTACCACGCATTGCATGTTGTTAATGGTAGAGCCGTCGTTAAGGGCAATAAACCGGTTGCTCCTAAAGGAGCGTACCCAACCTTTTACTTCAACTTCCTGTAGATACTGAGTGCTTTCTAAAAGTTCTGCAACTTTTCCTGTGATCATCTTTTTCTATTTGAAGAGCAAAGATAATTTTTCCGCACTTGCCTTACAAGTAATAAAATAAAGGCTTCTGGCAAAAAGATCTCTCAAAAATCACATTTTTGAGCCCCCGTCTTCCTGATTCTCTTCGGAATCTTCTTCCTCCGGAATAATATCTATGGCTGGTTCCCGCAGTACATCTTTGTTGGCGATTTCTTTCTGAAGTGAAAGAAGTAAAGCCGGAAGCAGCATGAGGTTAGAGAGCATGGCAAATAAGAGGGTGGCCGAAACCAGCCCGCCCAGGGCCACGGTGCCGCCAAAACTGCTTATCATAAACACCGAAAAGCCAAAGAAAAGCACAATTGATGTGTAAAACATGCTCACCCCGGTTTCCCTAAGTGCTGCATAGACCGATCTTTTGACCTTCCAGTTATTGGCCTTGAGCTCCTGCCGGTACTTGGCGAGAAAGTGTATGGTGTCATCTACCGAAATTCCGAAGGCAATGCTAAAAACAAGTATGGTAGAAGGTTTTATTGGAACACCAAGGAAGCCCATCATTCCCGCTGTTACCAGTAATGGCAGTAAATTGGGAATAAGCGATACCAGGATCATCTTGAACGAACGGAACATCCAGGCCATGATCAAGGCAATAAGAAAGATGGCAAGGCTCAGGGAAATGACCAGGTTCTTGACCAGGTAATTTGTTCCTTTCTGAAAAATTAATGCCTTCCCGGTCATTTCTACCGAAAACCGGTCTTCAGGAAAGATCTGGTTGATCTTTGGCCACAGGTCTTCTTCAATTTCTTCCATTTCCTGGGTGCCAATATCTTTCATAAATGTGGTCATGCGCGCATACTGGCCGGTGCTGTCTACAAAAGAAGTTAGCAGGTTGCTGCCACCGGCGTCCAGGCCTTTTGCATAGGGCAGGATAAAGGTCCTCTCCTGGGAAGTGGGCAACTGGTAATATTTTGGATTGCCATTGTAGTAAGCCTGTTTGGCATATTTTACCAGGTTCACGATCGAGACGGGCGGTGAAAGCTGTTCTTCTTCAGCAATAAGCTCCTGAAGTTCTTCCATTTTCTTCAGGGTAGGCAGCTTCATCACACCCTGTTCCCGTTTGGTGTCGATGAGAATTTCCAGGGGCATCACGCCGTCAAATTCCTCTTCAAAGAACTTGATATCTTTAAAGAATGCTGCTTCCTGAGGCATATCCTCCAGCAGGCTACCCGAAACTTTTATGGTGTAAATGCCAATGATGCTTGTTACCAGCAAGACCAGCGAAATAATAAAGATGGCAATGCGGTGGTGCTTTACCATTCTTTCCATCCAGTCTACGAAGCCGCCAATCCACTTTTTATTGAGGTGCTTGAGGTGTTTTTCCCGCGGCACATTCATATAGCTGTAAATAATTGGAATAATGAGCAGGCTCAAAATAAAGATCGCAATGATATTTATGGAAGCTACAATCCCGAATTCCTTGAGCAGGGTACTTTCGGTAAGTATAAAAGTGGCAAAGCCCGAAGCTGTGGTAAGGTTGGTCATTAAGGTGGCATTCCCCACTTTAGTGATCACGCGTTGCAAAGATTTTGCCTGGTTACCGTGTTTCTTGATTTCCTGCTGGTATTTGTTGATAAGGAATATGCAGTTGGGGATGCCTATCACGATTATTAAAGGCGGAATGATGGCGGTGAGCACGGTGATCTCGTAATGCAACAGCCCAAGTACCCCAAAAGCCCACATTACCCCAATAATTACGGTGATCATTGAAATTACTGTAGCGCGAACACTTCGGAAGAAAAAGAAGAAAATAAGCGAGGTCACCAGCAAAGCGGCACCAATGAACAGGCCTATTTCGTCAATAATATTCTGCGAATTGAGCGTGCGTATATAGGGCATCCCCGATACGTAAACATTGAGCCCGTATTGCTCTTCAAAATTTTCAACTAACGGAATGAGGTCTTCTACCACAAATTTTTTCCGTTTGCCGGTGTTGACGATATCCTTGTCCAGGTAAATTGCGGTTTGTACCGTGTTGGAATGCCTGCTGTAAACCAGACCTTCGTAAAATGGCAAATCCTGAAATAATTTTTCCCGGTACTCTTTTACCTGACCTTCGCCGGGCTCATCTTCTGAAATGAACGGAACCATTTCAAAGCGGCCGGGATCTTCAAATTTTTCCAGCTTTTGTAAGTTGCCTACTGCCACAGTGAATTCAACTTCAGGGAAGTTGTTAAGGCTGTCGGCCAGTTTGTTCCAGGCGGTGAAGTTTTCGGGCGTGAAGAGGGCTGTATCATTAACGGCCATGACAATAACATTGCCTTCTTCCCCAAATTTCTTCAGGAATTCCTGGTATTGCAGGTTAATGGGATCATCATCTGGCAGCAGGTTGGCTTCAGTATAGGAAAACTTCATGTTTTTCCACTGTAGCGCCAGGAAAACAGTGCATGCGGCAATCAGGGTCAGGATGAGGATCCTGTTCCGAAGAATAGTGCGCGCAACAGTATTCCAGAACTCAAAGCCGAGGATTTTAGACATGGGAGTAAATTGTTTTGCAAAGGTAAGAAAGCATGTAAACTTTTGGCAGTGCAGCCGTGCCGAAAAAGGACAAAAAAAGCGGCTTAAAAAGCCGCTTTTTGAAAGGTATTGATCGTCTTTGGGTTAGACGGTCATGATCTCTTTTTCTTTGATAACAAGGATCTTGTCTATCTTTTCAATATAGGCATCGGTAAGTTTCTGGATTTCTGTTTCTCCCGATTTTTGAAGGTCTTCAGAAATATCGAGCTTCTTGATGTCCTGGTTTGCGTTCTTACGATCGTTGCGAACCCCTACTTTTGCATCTTCAGCTTCGGCTTTTGCCTGTTTTGCCAGTTCACGACGACGTTCTTCGGTTAAGGGCGGAACATTGATGATCACGCTGTCTCCGTTGTTCATTGGGTTAAAGCCGAGGTTGGCCTGCATTATGCCTTTTTCAATGGCTGTGATCATGCTTTTTTCAAATGGCTGAATGGTAAGCGTGCGCGCATCGGGCGTATTCACGTTGGCCACCTGGTTGAGCGGCGTCTGGCTTCCGTAGTAATCTACTCTTACGCTGCCAAGCATTGCCGGAGTGGCTTTCCCGGCCCTGATGTTGAGAAGTTGCTTCTCTAGGTGAACAATGGCCTTATCCATTGCTTCTTTTGTGCTATCAATGATAAAATCTAACTCGTCGTCCATTTCTAAAAATTAATTTTTAAAAACTATATAAGTCTGGTTCGTCTAAAAATTTACTTTGGTGCCTATCTTTTCTCCGGTTACCACTTTTTCAAGATTGCCGGGTTTGTTCATGTCAAAGACAATTATTGGCAATTTGTTTTCCTGGCTAAGGGTAAAAGCAGTAGTGTCCATCACCTTCAATCCTTTGGTAAGCACATCGTCAAAGCTGATAAAGTCAAATTTCTTGGCTTTTTTGTCAATTTCGGGATCTGCAGTATAGATACCATCAACCCGAGTGCCTTTTAGAATAACATCGGCGTGAATTTCAATAGCGCGTAAGACTGCTGCGGAATCTGTGGTGAAATATGGGTTCCCTGTACCTCCTCCAAAAATGACCACCCGGCCTTTTTCGAGGTGCCTCATGGCTTTTCTTCTAATGAAAGGTTCGGCTACTTCATTGATCTTTATGGCCGATTGAAGCCGGGTTTGGATGCCGGTATCTTCAAGGGCCGATTGCAGTGCGAGGCCGTTAATTACCGTGGCCAGCATTCCCATGTGGTCTCCGGTCACGCGGTCCATCCCGCGGCTGGCACCTGCAACACCCCTAAAGATATTGCCGCCGCCAATGACTATGGCTACTTCCACCCCCTTGTCTGTCACGGCTTTTATTTCCCTGGCATATTCGGCTAAACGTTCGGGATCGATCCCGTATTGACGAGAGCCCATTAGAGCCTCGCCCGAAAGTTTTAGTAAAATTCTTTTGTAATGCATCTGCGTGATTTGATGGGTTGTGCAAAACTAAGGAAATTATCTTTGTGTTACAGGCTGCTTAATTCCAAAAAACATTAAAAGCTTTACAAAATGTGGAAATGCTTAAGGGATGAATCATTATTGTGGTTGAGCTGATAAAAATGAGGTTGAAAATGCCATTTTAAAGAGGTATGGGAAATGAAGAGTCAAGAGGCAAGAGTCAAGAGCCAAGATGAATGAAAATAATTCTTCCGCTGTTTTGAACTTTGAAAGATTTTTTCAGCATTTAAAGATGCAGGTTTTTTTTGGAGAGCTATTGGGTTTAACACAAAAAAACCTATAAGTTTTTAAAACCTTGCAGGTCTGCTTCAGTTCAACCGCTGAAGGGTATAACAAAAAACCCGCTCCTTTTCAGAAGCGGGTTTTGATATAAAAAGTTAGTGCTTATCCTAAAGCAACTCTTTCAAAAGCTACCACCTTAAGGTTGGCATCTTCAGATTTTACGTATTCAGCAACAGACATTTTGCTGTCTTTGATGTAATCCTGGTTTACAAGTGTGTTGTCTTTGAAGAAACGCTTGATTTTACCTTTGGCGATATTGTCAAGCATGCCTTCCGGTTTGCCTTCCTGTCTAAGCTGATCTTTGGCAATCTCGATTTCTTTCTCGATGATAGACTGGTCAACTCCTTCTTCGTTAAGGGCCACAGGGTTCATTGCAGCTGCCTGCATAGAAACGTTCTTGGCGATTTCTTCGGCTCCTGCAGTTTGTTCAGAAAGTCCTGTAAGAACAGCAATCTTGTTTCCGGCGTGGATGTAAGAACCTACGAAAGGAGCTTCAAGGGTTCTAAAGTCCCCAATTTCGATTTTCTCACCTATAACTCCGGTTTGCTCAGTAAGTTTTTCCTGAACTGTAATGCCTTTGTAATCCTTTGCAAGTAATTCTTCTTTAGAATTTACGTTCAAAGCAAGATCGGCGAAATCTTGTGCAAGTTGAATGAATGATTCGTTCTTAGCCACGAAATCTGTTTCACAGTTAAGGGAAACGATCACACCTCTGGTGCTGCCTTCGTTTACTGTAGCGATCACGGCTCCTTCAGAAGATTCTCTGTCGGCACGGTTCGCAGCAACTTTTTGGCCTTTTTTACGAAGTACTTCAATAGCTTTATCGTAATCTCCTTCGGCTTCAACCAGTGCTTTTTTACAATCCATCATACCGGCACCGGTAGCTTTTCTCAATTTATTTACTTCTGCGGCGGTTATATTAGCCATAGTCTTAAATGTTTTTTATTAAAAAAATAAGTCGTTTAGTCAAATTCAAAGGGAATGCAACCAAACGACTCACAGATCAATGTTATAAACTTCTATTCTTCTTCGTCGTTAGAGTCTGCATCGGCCAAAGTCTCTTTTTTAGACTTTAGTCTTACATCTTCCTGAGCTTCTTTCATGTCTTTTTGATCTTGTGGATCTGATGAAACAGCTTCGGTCTCTAATCTCGGCTTTCTTGCTTTAGGAGCTTTTTTTGGCTTGTCTTCTCCCTGGTCTTCATCTTTAGAATCTTTTCCTGAAGCTTTTCTGTCAGAAAGACCTTCTACGATAGAATCGGCCACGTAAGAAACTACTTTACTAATTGATTTAGAAGCATCATCGTTTGCAGGGATCACATAATCCACATCTCTTGGATCTGAATTGGTGTCTACCATTGCAAAAATTGGAATGTTTAATTTTTGAGCTTCTTTAACCGCGATGTGTTCACGAGTGATGTCTACCACGAATAGGGCACCTGGAAGGCGGCTCATATCGGCAATAGAACCTAAGTTTTTATCTAACTTAGCTCTTAAACGATCTACTTGTAAGCGTTCTTTTTTAGAAAGGGTGTTGAAGGTACCGTCTTTCTTCATTCTGTCAATAGAAGCCATTTTCTTAACAGCTTTACGAATAGTAACGAAGTTGGTCAACATACCCCCTGGCCATCTTTCGGTGATGTAAGGCATGTTAGCTTTTTCGGCTTGTTCAGCAACAATTTCTTTTGCTTGTTTTTTGGTAGCTACGAAGAGTATCTTTCTACCGCTGGCTGCAATTTTGCTAAGGGCCTCACCGGCTTCCTGCATTTTAGCAGCACTCTTGTATAGGTTGATGATGTGAATCCCGTTGCGCTCCATGTATATGTAAGGCGCCATGTTTGGGTTCCATCTTCTTGTGAGGTGTCCAAAATGTACACCTGCATCAAGTAATTCTTTTACTTCTACTTTGTTTGCCATTTTTGTAATAGTTTACGTTCTGTTGAATTAGCAACAACCAGGTGGCGATATCATATCAGGCCCTGACCGTTTAGATGCTAAACTAACCACCGGCACTTCGTCAAGCTTAGTGTGACTCCGGAGTAACAACAAAAATCTAATGATTTAAATGAACTTTTTGGCGCTTTAAAACACCAAATAATATTAACGTTTAGAGAACTGGAATTTCTTACGGGCTTTCTTCTGACCGAATTTCTTACGCTCAACCATTCTCGGGTCTCTTGTAAGTAGTCCTTCCGGCTTAAGAGTGCTTCTGTTCTCGGCGTCTACTTCTACCATAGCTCTTGAAAGGGCAAGGCGAATAGCTTCTGCCTGTCCTGTAATTCCGCCACCGTAAACATTTACTTTGATGTCAAAGCTCTCACCGTTCCCGGTCATGTTTAGAGGCTGTCTTACTTTGTACTGTAGCGTGCTTGTAGAGAAGTAATCCTTAACGTCTTTTTTGTTTACAGTGATGTTCCCGCTTCCTGTAGAAACGTACACACGTGCAACAGCCGTTTTTCTACGGCCAATTTTGTGAATAACTTCCATTACTTAAGATCGTTTAAGTTAATAGTTTTTGGCTTTTGCGCCTGAACGTCGTGTTCAGCTCCTGCAAAAACTCTTAGGTTTCGGAAAAGATCTGCTCCAAGTTTGTTTTTTGGTAGCATTCCTTTTACTGCATTTTCCACAAGTCTCTCTGGACCTTTAGTGAATAATTCCGAAGCAGTAAGGCTTCTTTGACCCCCAGGATAGCCGGTGTGGCGAATGTACTCTTTTGAGTCCCATTTCTTTCCTGTTAAGTTGATCTTCTCGGCATTGATAACAACTACGTTATCACCGCAATCAACGTGTGGGGTAAAATTAGCTTTGTACTTTCCTCTTAGCAGCTTTGCTACTACAGAAGAAAGGCGGCCAAGGGCCTGTCCTTCAGCGTCTACAACAACCCACTCCTTGTTTACAGTGGCTTTGTTGGCAGAAACCGTTTTGTAGCTTAATGTGTCCACACTAATTAAATTTACTTAATAATTAAACATTCCATTCCCTGCATAAAACAGGGGTGCAAATGTACAACTATAAATTTATATTGCAAATGGCACTTTCATTAATTTATTGGGTTTGAATAAACTGATTTTCAGTAAGATTTGGTTTTGCCTCCAAACAGGCATTTTATCCTATTATAAGAGAGCCTGAATCTTCTTCTTTTATTTTTCTTTTCTATTCTTTTTTTCTGAAGGAATTCTCGATAGTACAGCCCCCGTATTCAAAAGGCTTAATCGATAAAGAACACAAAATCACCGACTAACGGAATATTTTGTGTTAAAAAATTATTAAAAAAGATTAACTGAAATTATCTTTGCCACCTGTTTCAATGAAAAAGAAAAAAGAAGACGAAATGAAAAAGTATTTACAAAGAGTGATGATGGGCGGAGTAGGTTTAGGTATGTTAATGTCCTGTACTGCAGAGAGTGTAAGTGACGATGCGCTTTCCCTTAATGCCACAACTTCTACCGTGCCTACACAGGATCTTAGCATGAACGACCTTGCCGGAACCTGGAACATGTATTCCATGACCTCAATTGGCGAAGGAAAAACCGTAGATTTTGACGGAGATGGTAATTATACCTATAACCTTCTTGAAGAAACCGACTGTTTTGACAATATGTTTTTTGTTTTTGAAACCAACGGAGATGTATTAACCGAACAGGCCAGGTTGTATTTTGACGCTTCAGGAAAATTTACCTGTTCAACAACAGGTCGTTATGCTGCTACATACCAGATTAATGGGAATGAACTTACAGTTACTTTCACAGTGAACGGCATAGCATACACACAGTCTAAAACCGTTTCCCGCTATAGTGAAAATGGAAAGGAATATTTGAAAGTTACACTAACTGAAGCCGAGACCGATTCGGCTGTTTATGTGGCTGATGACCCGGGGAACACCGTAGCGTCAGATATTAAACAAATTGATATGGTGTATCAAAGACAGTAAAAGTAATTTTCACCCTTAAAAAAAGAATCCCCAAAAATGTCATTTTTGGGGATTCTTTTTTTAAGGTCTAAGGATTAATGAATTTAATAGTCCTTAGATCTTAGCCCTTAATCCTTCCCCTAGTGTGCTTCCAGCCAGTTTTCTCCAAGGCCAAGCTCTACTTCTAAAGGAACTTCCATCTTAAAGGCGTTTTCCATCTCGTGCTTCACCATTTTCTGAATGTCCTGCAATTCGGGGCGGTACACGTCAAAAACAAGTTCATCATGCACCTGCAACAGCATTTTTGTGCGGTAGTTGCCTTCCTGTAGTTTCTGGTGAATATTAATCATGGCCAGCTTGATGATATCGGCGGCACTACCCTGTATTGGGGCGTTCACGGCATTTCTTTCTGCGGCACTGCGCACCATCTGGTTGCGGGAATTAATGTCACGCAAATACCTTCTTCTGCCCAATACGGTTTGCACATAACCGTGTTCCCGGGCAAATTCTACCTGTTCGCTTATGAAATTCCGAAGTTTTGGATAGGTTTTGTAATAGGTGTCTATAAGTTCTTTTGCTTCTCCTCTGGAAAGTTCGGTTTGATTGCTAAGCCCAAAAGCCGAAACCCCGTAAACAATTCCGAAGTTTACCGTTTTAGCGTTGCTGCGCTGCTCCCTGGTTACTTCTTCTATAGGAACATTAAAGACTTTTGCAGCAGTAGAAGCGTGAATGTCCTGGTTTTGTTGAAAAGCAGAGATCATGTTGTCTTCCTTGCTCAAAGCGGCAATAATTCTCAGTTCTATCTGTGAATAATCGGCGGCCAGCAGCACGTGATCAGGGTCTCTGGGAACAAAGGCTTTTCGCACCTGTCTTCCCCTTTCGGTCCTAATGGGGATATTCTGCAGGTTCGGGTTGTTGGAACTCAGCCTTCCGGTGGCGGCAACCGTCTGCATATAATCGGTATGTACCCGGCCGGTAGTGGCGTCTACCTGTAGTGGCAGGGCATCAATATAAGTGTTCTTCAGTTTTACGAGTCCGCGGTAATCCAGTACCTGCCGTACTATCTTATGCTGCGGAGCCAGGGCCGAGAGGATCTCTTCTCCCGTAGAATACTGCCCCGACTTTGTTTTCTTTGGTTTCTCCACCAGTTTCAGCTTTTCAAATAAAATGATGCCAAGCTGTTTTGGGGATCCAATATTAAACTCTTCGCCCGAGGTCTCAAAAATGTCATTTTCGAGCTGCTTTATATCTTTATCTAATGCTTCGGAAAGGCTGGCAAGAAAATCTTTGTCCAGTTTTATCCCTTCCAGTTCCATATCGGCCAGTACGCGTACCAGCGGGATTTCGATGTCATTGAAGAGCTTTTCGGTATTTGCTTCCTTTAATTCGGGGGTAAAATGCTGTTTCAGCTGGAGGATCACATCGGCATCTTCTACACTGAATTCAGTTTGCTGCTCCAGCGGAATTTCGCGCATGGATTTTTGGTTCTTTCCTTTTCCCAGCAATTCTTCCGCAAAAACAGGAGAATAATTAAGGTAGGTTTCTGAAAGTACATCCAGGCTGTGGCGCATATCGGGGTTGATAAGGTAATGCGCGATCATGGTGTCAAAAAGCGGCCCTTTAAACCTGATGTTGTACTTGGCCAGTACCTTAATATCGTGTTTTAGGTTTTGCCCCACTTTTTCAATGTCTTCAGCTTCAAAGAAAGGGCGAAGTTTCTCCATCACCTGCATGGCTTCGGTTTTATCTTCGGGAACCGGCACATAAAAACCTTTCCCGGCTTCCCATGAAAATGCCACGCCGATTATTTCTGCGGAAAAAGGGTTGAGACCGGTGGTGGTGAATTCAAAACACACACATTTTTGCTTCATTAAATTCTGAAGGAAAAGCTCTGTGGCCATACCTGAATTTACGCTTTGATAAACATGGGGCACATCTTTTATGGTCTTTCTGCCCGAAAATTTTTCCACACTTTCGGATGCTTCAGCTCCAAAAAGGGAAAATTGCCCGGCTCCTGCCTGGCGTTCCTGGGCTTTTGCGGTAGCTGTGCTCGTTACCTGTGTGGGCCGCGCTGTTTCCTCGCCAGAAAATAGCTTCAGAAATTGCTCTTTTAGACGCCTGAATTCAAGCTCCTCGAAGATCTCCTGTACCTTTTCGGCATCGGGCATGGAGAGTTCGTAATCTTCAGCATGAAACCGCACATCACAATCGGTCATAATGGCGGCGAGTTTTTTGGAGATCATGCCCTGTTCGGCATGGGCCTCTACTTTTTCGCGCATTTTGCCTTTGAGCTTGTCGGTATTTGCCAGCAGGTTTTCCATGCTGCCAAACTCCTTCAGGAATTTTTTGGCAGTCTTTTCGCCCACCCCGGGAAGTCCCGGAATATTGTCTACGGCATCGCCCATCATTCCAAGAAAGTCTATTACCTGCTCGGGCCGTTCCACGGCAAATTTCTTCTGAACTTCGGGGATGCCCCAAATTTCAATCCCGTTACCCATGCGGGCAGGGCGGTACATAAAGATATTTTCAGAAACAAGTTGCGCAAAATCCTTATCGGGCGTTACCATGAAGACTTTATAGCCTTCTTTTTCTGCCTGTTTTGCCAGGGTGCCAATAATATCATCGGCCTCACAGCCGGGCAGCACTACCACCGGGATATGCATGGCGGTCAATATCTCCTGGATGTAAGGAATGGCTTTTAAAATGGGTTCGGGCGTGGCATCGCGGTGCGCCTTGTAGGCTTCAAACAATTCGGTGCGGGCGGCACTGCCTTCCTTGTCAAAACAAACGGCTAAATGATCGGGTTGTTCCCGCCTAATTACATCAAAAAGGGAATTCATGAACCCCATAATCGCCGAGGTGTCAAGGCCTTTTGAGTTGACTATGGGATTGTTGATAAAAGCGTAATATCCCCTAAAAATAAGGGCGTAAGCATCGAGAAGGAACAGGCGTTTTTGTTCGGGCATGGATAAAATTTTAAGAGGATAAATTTACGAAACTCAAATTAGTATTGGGTAGTGAGTATGATGATCAGTTAACAGTTAACAATGATAATGGATCAGGAATTAAATTTTATAAATACCATCTAATGTTCAGGAATAATAATAAAGCCCTCTCAGTTTTCAAAAAAATCTGTGAGGGCTTAAATTTTTATGGTAGTTATAGCTGAACGCTAAACCGCTACTTCTCTGTTCTTGTTTTTGAAACCGTAGAAAAAGATATAAGCGTAGCACAACATCACAAGGATAAGTGCGAGATTAAATCCGAAGGAATCTGTGAGGTATCCAAAGGCGGGAGGAATTATGGCTCCACCTACGATCATGGTGCAAAGTACCCCCGATCCCTGTGGTTTGTTGTCGCCAAGCCCGTCAAGTGCCAAACTGAAAATTGTGGGGAACATGATAGAATTGAACAGCCCTACTGCGATAAGCGTCCACATGGCCACAAGGCCTGTTGTAAGGTTAGAGATCAATACCAGCCCAATAGCACAGGCCGCAAAAGTGCTAAGTACCACTGCCGGGTTGAGGATCTTGGTGAGGTAAGACCCAATAAAGCGGCCAATCATGGCCCCGGTCCAGTAAAACGTCACAAATACACCCACTACAGCCATATCTGTAGAAGTGGTCACGCCCGAAGACAGGATCAACTCGGCGAGGGTTCGCATAAAAGGGGTTTCCCTAATCACATCGGGCAGGTTTAGGCTTAAGAAATAGTTTACCATGTAAGAACCAATGGCAACTTCGGCACCCACGTAAAAGAAAAGTCCGAAGGCACCCATTACCAGGTTCCGGTCTTTGAGCACCACGCCGTAATCATTCGAAGCTTCGGTATCTGTTACCTTCGGAAGGTTCACAAAAAGGAAAACCAGCGCAATCAATATGATAAAAATGGCAATTCCGAGGAAAGGCGTTTGTACGGCTGCAGCTTCCGAAGCATAATATTTGATCTGTTCGGCTTCGGTCATGTAGGCAATCTCTTCTTTGGTCATCACTTTGTCGCTAAGGATGAACAAAGCACCCAGGGCCGGCGCGATGGCAGTTCCCAGGGAATTAAATGCCTGGGAAAGGTTAAGCCGGCTCGAAGCGGTTTTTGCCGGCCCCAGTATAGTGACATATGGATTGGCCGCCACCTGCAGGATGGTGATCCCGCCCGCCAGGATAAAATAACCCAGCATAAACACACCAAACACCCGGTAAGATGCCGCAGGCCAAAACAGGAGGCAGCCCGTGGCCATGGTGAATAATCCCAGTACAATCCCTTTTTTATATCCTATTTTGGAGAGCAGCCAGCCCGCCGGGATTGACAATAAGAAATAGGCACCAAAAAAGGCAAATTGAACCATCCCTGCCTGGAAGTACGAAAGCGTAAAGACTTCTCGTAACCTGGGGATAAGCGAGTCAACCAGCACGGTAATAAAGCCCCACAAAAAGAAGAGGACGGTAAGAAAAATAAATGCGGTGCGATAGGATTTTTTTTGTTCCATTTTTTAAATGTAGTGTTTAGTAGGAATGTTTGCTATTGGTGGCCCTGTTTTGCCATACTGCTTTCAGGGCATGAAAATCTTGTAGCAAAGGCCGAAAAAGATATTCCCCGGTGGGGGTGTCGTAAACAGATCGGCAATTTGCCATTTTTGACAGGTTAGGGCAATCATTATCAGGGGAAACTGTAGCTGCTCTGGCTGCACCACGGGAGGTGTTTTTTATGAAATGTTGTGTTTCCAAGTCAGCTAAAGCACAGTTAAAGAAAAATTTGCCGTAAATGTATGAAAACTGATCCAGAAACCGGCTGCCTGTAAGGCTGGGCCTGTATGAGAATGCTCAGGTTTTCTGCTGAAAATTTACTGGTCTGTTTTATACCCTTTTACAAAGCCCAAACATAGAATTTTTCCTGAAGGCAGCCTGATGGGATCCTCTTCCGAAGAAATTTTGAACTAGATCTTAACATTTTATAACTACCGAAGTACCTGCTTATGCAAAAGTTCAATTGTGCTATAAATGAAAGATTTGGCAGGCCGCAATTTTTGGCAGGGCTTTAGCAGTATCTTTGCAGCTTAAAAATTTTTACATGCGCTGGATCATTTTTGTAATCATTTACCTCATTCTCGATATATACGCCTACCAGGCTTTTAAAACCGTTACCCGCCAATCCTGGATCTACTTTATCTACCTCGCCCTTTCGCTTGGGGTTTTGGGGTATTTGTTGTACCAGTTCAATGTGCCCGAAAAACAGGGTCTTACCGGGGCACGGAGTTATGCCATAGGTTTCTTTCTGGCCTTTTTCGCCCCCAAGCTCATCCTTTTCTTTCTGCTTTTTGGCGAAGATCTCGTTCGGCTGGTGGTTAGCGGATTTCAGAAACTGGCGCACACCAAAACCGAATATTCCCTGCCTTCACGCCGCAAATTCGTGAGCCAGGTGGCCCTGGGGATAGCCGCCATTCCGTTTGCTTCGCTGCTCTACGGAATGTATCGCGGGCGCTACAACTATAAGGTGCTTAAGTATGTGCTGCATTTTGACGACCTGCCCGATGCCTTCGACGGCTACAGGATAACCCAGATTAGCGATGTGCACTCCGGAAGTTTTGACAATCCTGAAAAAATAAGCTACGGGATAGCACTTATTAACGAGCAAAAAAGCGATGCCGTGATGTTTACCGGAGACCTGGTGAACAACACGGCCTCTGAGATGGACCCCTGGAAGGAAGTTTTTTCGGGGATTTCGGCACCCGACGGGGTTTATTCGGTGTTGGGAAATCACGATTACGGCGACTATGTGCACTGGGAATCTGCAGCGGCAAAAAAGGCAAATTTAGAGGCTCTTAAAGCTGTGCACCGGGAAATGGGCTGGAACCTTTTGCTCGATGAACACAAAAAAATTACCCGCGGCAGCGATACTATCGCCATAGTGGGCGTGGAGAACTGGGGCGCCGGTTTTAAACAGGTGGGCGATCTTGGCAAGGCTGCAAGCGGACTTTCTGCCGGGGAGTTCAAGATCCTCCTGTCGCACGACCCGTCTCACTGGGAACAAAAAGTTAAAAAGGATGAGAAGAAATTCCAGCTTACGTTAAGCGGGCACACCCACGGGATGCAGTTTGGAATAGAAATTCCCGGCTGGTTCAAATGGAGTCCGGCGCAGTACAGGTATGAGCACTGGGCTGGAATTTACAACGAAGCCGGCCGCTTTCTCAATGTGAACCGTGGCTTCGGATTCCTGGCTTACCCGGGCAGGGTAGGGATATGGCCCGAAGTTTCGGTAATTGAACTTCGGAAAGGGCCAAAACCCGCATAGAACAAACTTTTGACTATATTTGAGAAAGGCTGCAGAAACCCATGTTCCTGTGGCTTGCTATAAATTTCAAAATATGTCGAAATTTGGAGAATTAATCGATCTGCAGGTGCCGGTCCTGCTTGAGTTCTACACCCAATGGCACGAAGCTTCCAAAGCTATGCAACCGGTTTTGAAAGAAGTGGCCTCGGCCCTGGGAGACAAGGCCAGGATCATTAAAATTGATGTAGATAAGAATTCTGAACTTGCTGAAGCCCTGCGTGTTAAAGGTCTGCCTACCCTTATGATCTATAAGACAGGGGAGATGAAGTGGAGGCAAAGCGGCGAACAGGATGCCGAAACACTAATAGGCCTTATTAATGAATATGTGTAAAAAAGGTTCCAAAAATGACATTTTCGGAACCTTTTTTAGTTTCAGCTTTACTTCGGAAAAAAAACCGCTGTTCTTGAGTTGCTGAAGGCGATCTTCCGCAGCAAAAAATCGGTTCAGCAATTAGTTTTCAGCAAAAACTTTGCAATAACTTAGATTTGCTCCACAAATTCTGAGAACACCTGTTTGTGGCGTTCAAGATCTAAATGGGGGGATACAGATACCCTGGCAATGTAATCTTTGTCGGCTTCTTTGGTGGTTCCCTGGGTAGAAGTTGCGGGAATGGTCCAGTAGCAGCCTTTTAACTGGCCGTAGCTCACACAGTATTTGCTTTCGTTCGGGATTTTGGTGATCATCATCCCGATGAGTTTCTGGTTTAAAGCGCGTTTGTAAGTTTCCCTTTCTTCGGCAGTCTCGCCTTTTGTAGGAAGATCGAGTGAAAATACAGATGGCGTGAACCCCTGGTCTGCAAGCTCTTCTGAAACGAAATTTATTCTGGCCGCAGGTAAAGCCTGCTGGATAAAATTCACAAACTCACGGGTGTTTTTGTAGGCGTCTTTTATCCTTTGGTTCATGGAAGGGAGTTGTTCAGCCAGTATTTCTACCTGTAGATTGGTAGCTTCATTGTCGCAAAGCTTCAGGTGAAGGGCTATGTCTTCCAGCAATTTTTCAGCTTTTTCATTGGCTACGCAGTAACCTGCAGTACACTTTCCTCCGCTAGGGAATTTTGATCCGCTAACATAAGATATGACCCGGGTGTTAGAGAGGATCCCATCTTTAGCCGAAAACCGGACATTGGGGCAAAAAGTCTGGTCCAAAATAAAAACCGGATCAATAGCAGGCTGCCCGGTGGCGGTTTGGCGCGCTTTGCCCAAAGCTTCTTTTAAATTCTCTAGGTTTGGAACCTCCACCCGCGGATTGGTAGGAATTTCAGCAATAATATAAGGAACGGCATCCTGCTGCGCGATCTCGTTCAGGACCTTATCAATACTGTCTACCATATTGTTTTTTCCGTCTACCAGCAGGTCGACTACCTCAACCTGGTCAAGGCAGGCGGCAACCCGTCTTGCCTGGTCGTTGGTGCCTCCATAGCAGTTTGGGGGCACAATGAACTTAATATTTTTTCCGGGGTGGTTTTGTATGGCATTGTCAACGAGGCCCATCATGATGGCGTACTGCATAGAAAGTCCCGAGGAGGCTAAAAGCGCAGGCGAATTGGTGGCGGTGATCTCTCGAATTGATTTGAGCACACTGGCTTTGGCTGCTTCGGATTTTTTTTGTGAAGGGCCGGAAACTCTTCCGGTGAGCTGCTGTAAGGCAGTAAAAGCATCGGCCGGGGTCATGGCGATGGTTTCCCTTCTTCGCACGTGCTGGATTTCAGGTACGTAATCGTCATTTTGATCTCCATTTACGAGTAAGATACTGCCAAGCTGTGGATGGATCTGTATAAAAAAGTCGACTGTAGCCGGAAGGTCAACACTTCCAAAATCGGTTTTTTGGGAAATGAGGATTGTGCTGCCGTCAAATTCAGTGATTTCTTTCAGGTTCGCAACCTGCTCCAATTCGAAGTTATAGCCGTAAACCCGTTTAATGATTTCAGCATCAAAAAAACCGGGTAAGGCTTCAGTATAAAGAATTCGGGTGTTTTTTTCAGCAAAAAGGTTTTTCCTGAGAACAGCTAATACCGGGACAGTGCGTGACGAAAAACTGATCACGTTTTGAGGCTTAAGGTCGTTTAGCCGGGCAATGGCCCATTCCAGAACGCTGGAAAGCGGATGCCCCAGCCTTATATAATCGAAAGCGGTGGGCAGGGCGGCCAGTGCTTCCTGCCTGGCGTTGTTCTTTTGATATAAAGTTTCAAACTGATCTAAAAATTGAGTTTTGGCCAGCTCTTCATTGTAGATATCGAGCCGGTGCGTGGTGAGCTTAAGCCAGTCATTGGGCATATTTTGCAGTACCTCTTCTATGTAACTTAGCAGGTTTTTCTCTTTCATGGTCTTTACTTTCAAATGGACCGGCAAGATAGACCGAATTGGACTTATTACAAAAGGGATGAAGGAGAATTGTGCTTGTGGGTTAGTGCCGAACAGTCTTTTGAAGAGGTCCCTGAAATTTGTGGGTGGATGTCCTGTTTAGCCGGAATTTGAAGTATTTAAATATGACCTGAAATAATTGTCTAAACATTTTTGGCAATTCTGCTTTGTAATGCATTTCTAATTTTAGAAATCCTCTGTTTATTCTCTTCCAGTTTTTGAATATTTGATTTATATGTTTTGATGTTCTTGAGATTGGGAAAGGATAATTTTTTATTTGCAAAAGACCTGGTGAAAACTAAGTTTGGATAATTTAAGATCAGGATGATAAGTTGTGCCGGCTTCGTTTTTTGGACTTCAAATCCAATTTTATTTGCCGTTCTCGGGTTCAGTATATATGTAGTGCCGGTTATTTCTAAATTGGGTTTTTCATTGTTCGATGCTACTAAGTTCAGGATTCCGTTTAAGTATTCTGATAGGATAAAATTCCTCCTGTTTTTTCCATTATCGTCTTTGTTTAAGACAAAGTAATAATCAAACAAGGTGCCTCCATGAATTGTTATCTGATGATCTTTTTCTTTCTCGGAAATTAAAAGTGAAGATTCGTATTGTAATTTTCCATTTTTTATCATCGATGGCATATCGAAAAATGAAGCTATAACTGAAAGTACAATCCAGAAAGTAATTGGTGCGAGGAAATAAATTTTAAAATAAAACGAAATAAAAAATATTGGTATTAGAAGAGATAAAACAATTGAAATCAGCTTTATATAAAATCTTCTTTTCTGTTTTGATGATAATTCAAAAAATTTATTTCGCAATTCGAATCTCTGTTTAAATATAATTGCCGACGGTTTGCGGTTATGGACAAGTAGCGGGAGTAGGGATGAGCCCCTGTCGGCTTAGTTGGTTTTTAATTGGTATCTAAAATAGCACTTTTCAGCGGACTGCCCGCTATTTGCTCGTAAGCGATGTTAGCTGCCGTTATTATTGAACTAAATCAAAAAACCTTTTGCGGATAGATATTGTATATTTTCATTGATAACCATGTGAAAAATAATTGCGCATAACATGTTATACCTCCCACTAATATAGTTGTTTATCAGCAATATGCTGTGGTGGCAGCAACAGGTGGTCTTCTTCTATGTCAGATTTGTAGATTTGCTTGACCATCACGTCTAAGGGACTCTCAATTTTCAGCATGTCCTTTCGGGAGACGTGGGTGTAGATCATAGTGGTTTCGGGTTTTGAATGTCCCAACAGCTCCTGGATGTAGCGTATGTCTACGCCGTTCTCCAACATATGTGTGGCATAGGAATGCCTCAGGGTGTGCGGGGTAACTCTCTTTTTGATTTTGGCGCGGCAGCAGGAGTCGGCCAAAAAGGCGCGTACACTTTGCTGGCTGTAAGGTCCGCCGTAAAGGCCTTCCGCAAAAAATACCCGCGGGCTATAGGTGTTAAGGTAGTTTTTCAGTAAAGGCAAAATGCTCTCTGCCAGCACCACCATCCTGTCTTTCCGGCCTTTGGAATTTTTAATAAAAATCTGTCTCCTGTGAATGTCAATATGGGCGAGTTCCAGGTTGAGCACCTCGCCTATACGCAGCCCGCCCGAGTAGATCATGGCTAATATGGCGCGGTGCTTCAGGTTTCGGGTGGCCTGCAGCAGCCTCATAATCTCCTGGCTTGACAATACCACGGGCAAATACCTGCTTTTTGAAGGTCGTTTAATTTCGTTGACATCTATGTGTTCACTGTTGTACAGCTGCAAAAAATGCTTTAGCGCACTTATGCACTGGCGGTGGGTGCTAAGGGCATAATTTTCGGCTGCGATATGCTGCTCAATAAACAATTCGATATCCCTTTTTCTCAAATCTGAAACCTGCCTGATTCCAATAAAATGGACGAACTTCAGCACAAAACTGTAGTACGTGCGCACGCTGCTTTCACTAAGCCGCCGGCCTCTCAGATAATTCACATATTCGTGCATGACCTTCTTCTGGGCCGTGTTATATTCCAGGACAGGCTGCGGAGTACTGATTTGCTTTGCCGGCAGCTTAAAATTCTGAAGTTCAGTGTAATCAACAAATAGTTTGCCTTCCCGCAATTTGTTGTAAAGCAACTGTTTATTTTCCTGGGTGTAAAGGCTGTAAAAGCAGCTGTGGGTGCGCGTCCATTTTACGATCTCCAGTTTTTGTAACCGCGATTTAATTTCGGTGTCAAAAGGAAATTTTATGCCTATCTGCCATTCGTTGCGGTGGAAAAGTGGAACAAGTGTAACTTTTTTCATGCTGCTCATTTTTAGATAAATATAGTCTAAAAACGAACCTGATCCTGAAAAATATCAGCCTATTATTCTTTATTTCAGTGCTTTAAAGGAGTAGCCTCGTTTCTGAAAATGTTCCAGCACCTGCGGTAATACCGCTTTCAGGTTTTTTTCGGCTTTCAGGCTGTCGTGGAAGACGATAATGCTTCCGGGGCCTGCGTTTTTAAGTACATTCTGAAGGACTTTTTCCGAAGAAAGCCGCCGGTCATAATCCATGCTCACAATACTCCACATTACTACTTTAAAACCTTCCTGCTGAAGCTTTTTGGCCTGCATATTTCTAATCTTGCCATACGGGGGGCGAAAAAGGGCATTTTTGGAGCCTTTTTTCTGCGGAAGTTCCCGATCTATAACCTGTTGCGCCTGCTTCACATTGGAAACATAGGCCTCGATAGAAGTACTCCAGCCGTTCAAATGGTTGTGCGTGTGGTTGCCCACAGTATGGCCCGCCTTTACTACCTGATCAAAGATTTCGGGGTGTTTTGCCACATTGTCGCCAATACAGAAAAATGTTGCCCGGGCATTGTAGCTTTCCAGTTGCTCCAGCACCCAGGGCGTGATTTCAGGGATGGGGCCATCGTCAAAGCTGAGGTAAAGGTTTTTGCCCCCGGTTGGAACATCCCAGATCCTTTTCGGAAATAAATATTTTATCACCCGCGGTATGCGCTCCCTCATTCTGCTCTTGTCATGGCGTTACAGGGAATCCCGGATCTCTTCAGGCAGCAGCTGGGTCTCTTCAGTCGGGATCTCTGTAGGTGTTTCTTCAGGCCGGGCGTAGAAGTGCTCGAACAACATGAGATACTGGTTGAATTTATCGGCTTCTTTGCGTGCTACTTCTTCAGTATCGTTCATGATAAGCAAATCTACGAGGCTTCTGTACCTTTCAATGTCGGTCACTATTTCGCTGCCACGGGCAAACTGCCTGTCCAGTTCAAGAGAGCTGTAGTAGGTGAGGTTCTCCTGGTACTTTTTGGCAACCTGCTGCCATAGGGCAAGAGCTTTTTCCTTTTGTCCTACCTCATAGTAACCCTGAATGAAAGGTTCAAGCAGCGTGTAGTACTCAAAGTGCTCTACGGGCATTTTTTCCATCGCCAGGTCAATAATATCTTCGGCGCGTTGCATTTTTCCTTCATTGATAAGGGTTTCGGCAAGACGGGCAAGATTGCTGCGGTAAGTGATGGCATTTTTGCGGGTCTCGGGATCGTAATACAAATCTGGATCGCCCGAATTCCCCCAGTACCAGTTCATCACGATATCGTACATCTTATCGGCATCAATTCGGCCCATATCAAACGGATTTCTCGGGTTCACCGGTGTCCTTATTGGTACTAGTTTGTAAGTCACGCCATCAAGCTGGAGGTAATCTTTCATCCACAGGTAGTCGTCATCTCCAAAACTTCCGCCGGTAAAATAAATAGGGCGTTTCCAGTCGTTATTGGCAATGATATCGAGCATTAACAAACGGTTCTTGTAAAGGATATCTTCATTAAGCTCAATAATGATCTCGTCTACAATTTCATCGGCATTCTGTGGTTTTACAATTCCGTATTCGAGTACATTTTCCCTGTTCACGGGAATCCTAATGTGCTTTGTAGGGAAGGTGCTCACGCTTTGCCCGCTCATAAGATCGGCATTGGTGCGGGGGTCATCGCTGGCAATCCAGTTCATCCAGGTTTTTATGTTCATAGTGTCCTGTGTAATTGGCTGGAACCATATGGCATCCCGTGTGCCATAGGTATACTGCTCGTGTACAAGCTGCCCGGGGATGGGTTCACTTTCCCACGCCTTGCGTTTCATCTGGTCAATATACCAGTCGGTCATAAACAGGCTGGTGTTCACAATACGCACATCGGTACGGTAGCCTTCCACCTGTTGGGCATACCACAGGGCAAATGTGTCGTTGTCTCCAATCGTGAAGAGAATGGCGTTCTCGTCGAGGCTGTCCAGGTACATTTTGGCCATGGCCAGGGCTGTGTATCTTTCGGACCTGTTGTGGTCATCCCAGTTCTCGCTTGCCAGTACAGTCGGTACCGCCAGCAGGGAAGCCGCAACAACAACAGGAACGGCAATTTTGGGCTTGAGGTAATCTTTGAGGATGTCAAAAAGGGCATAAACGCCAAAGCCTATCCACATGGCAAACACGTAGAAAGAACCTACCAGGGCATAATCCCTTTCGCGTGGCTCAAAAGGCCTTTCGTTGAGGTAGATTTTAAGGGCAATACCCGTAAAGAGGAAGAAAACCAGCAGCACCCAAAAGTTCTTTTTGTCTTTTGTATACTGAAAAACCAGCCCCAGCACCCCGAGGATAAGCGGGAGGAAGTAATAAGTATTTCTTGCAGGGTTGTTCAGTGCATCTGACGGAAGCTGATCCTGGTTGCCCAACCTGGCCTCGTCAATAAAGTCGATCCCGCTTATCCAGTTTCCGTTCTGGTCGGTATATTTTCCCTGAACATCATTTTGCCGGCCAACAAAATTCCACATAAAATATCGCCAGTACATATAGCCCATCTGGTACTCAAAAAGGTAATTGAGGTTGGAGCCAAAAGAGGGTTTTTCTACATCAAGATATTCCCTGAAGCGGCGCAAAAAGCTGTTGTACTGCTCGTAATCTACATTCCCCTGATTATAATTACGTTGAAATTCGTTTACCGCGGCAATAAGCTGTTCTTCCTGTTGGTATTGGGGTTTGATGGTGAATTCTAAAGGCCCTGTGAACTCCATGTAATTGGAAGCATGTTCTGTGCTCCACATACGCGGCAGCAGGGCTTTGTGAGCATCATCGGTATTCTGCTTCGCATTTTTGTAGTCGTTTACAATGACATATTTTCCGGCAGCTTCGTCTTTTTCATACTTCGGCTTATCGTCAATATAAGGGTTGTTCTCATCCAGTCCGCTGTAGATCTCTGTGAATTGTGGGCCGTAGAATAAATGCGTTTCGGGGTACTGTTCCCGGTTGTAGTACGCCAGCAGTTCGCGGGCATTGTTAGGGTTGTTTTCGTTGATCACCGTATTGGCGTTCGCTCTAATAGGTAGCATCAGCCAGGAGGAGAAACCAATAAAGATGAATAGGATGCAAAGCAGCAATGTATTTAGCTGAAAGTAATGTTTGCGCCGGGTGTATTTTATTCCGAAGTAAAAAGCAGCGATAAGCACAAGGGCGGTAAAAATCGTTCCCGAATTGAACGGAAGCCCCAGTGTATTGACAAAGAAGATCTCTGTGGACGAGAACAGGTCAAGAGAATAAGGCAGCAGCAGCTTAAAGATGAACATAAGCACCGCAACCACAACCAGGTTGGCAATGATAAAATTCTTAACGGTGACTTTTGAGAAATTCTTGAAATAGTAAAGAAAACCTATGGCGGGCAGGGTGAGCAGCCCCATAAAATGCACCCCAAAAGAAAGCCCTATGATAAAACTAATAAGGATGACCCAGCGGTTGCCGCGAGGAGCGAACATATCGCGTTCCCAAAGCAGCCCCAGGTAGAACAGGATAGACATGAGAAAGGTTGCCATGGCGTAAACTTCGGCTTCGCCGGCATTGAACCAGAAGCTGTCGGTAAAAGTAAAGGCAAGAGAACCTACAGCGGCACTTCCAAGAACAGCAGCTTTTTTGGCCGCAGAGATCTCAGAGACAGGTCCGCTTATTTTGAGTACTAGAAGCACAATAGACCAGAACATGAACAGGATGGTGAAGGCGCTGGCGAAAACCGACATTAAATTCACCATGTAGGCTACCTGTGAGGGTTCACTGGCAAAAATGGAGAAAAAAGCACCCATCATCTGGTAGAGCGGCGCACCGGGAGGGTGGCCCACCTCGAGATTTGAAGAAGTGGCAATGTATTCTCCCGCGTCCCAAAAACTAAGCGTGGGCTCAACAGTTAACCAAAAAGTTGTAAGAGCTATAAGGAAAACCACCCAGCCCAGAATTTTATTCCACCGGGTAAAGTTAAAATCTGTCATTTTAGTGAGTTTGAGAACAGTGGCGAATTTAAGAATAATTAAACTATTGTGGGAAGAACGAATTTTAAAAGAAGATATTTTGATGTGGGGTTAGCTTTAACCCCTTAGGGATCTTTTAAGTACCTCCCAGGCGGTTTTGCAGGAGAGGTTTCAAAAATGGCATTTTTGAGAGGTTGGAATTAAAGCAGTGAAAATAATTTTTAAAAAATGTTTGTAGAAGTAAAAGTTTGTTTTAAATTTGCATCCGCATTACAGCAATGGCCTATGGTGTAACTGGCAACACGTCTGGTTTTGGTCCAGAAGAGTCTAGGTTCGAGCCCTAGTAGGCCAACAAAGTAAATGTGAAACCGAATTGTGAAAACAGTTCGGTTTTTTTTGTTTTTAGCAGTATGGCGAATAGGGATGGATCATGGATCATGATCAAAAGGGATCATAATCCAAAGTTGGGGATTAGGCAAAAATTGTGGTTAATCTGAATAGAGATCAAGAACATTTTCTGGGCTTTTGAGTTTTAGGAAAATAATTTTTCAAGCCGATACAAGAAGAATCCTTCATTATCTTCTTATAAAATACCAGTTCCTTTTTTTTCTTTCCTTACAATAATGTTAAGAGGTAATATTTTAATATTTTAGATTACAGATTATTCCTACAATTCAAATGCGGAATAACAAAAAGACCGGGAGTCTTCTTTGTTCTATATGTAATTTTTAATCTAATGAAAATCCAGCACCTACTCTTCATCCTCCTAACATCATTAGTAAATAATGAGATTTTTGCCCAGCAAAGTAATGAATGGGAGAATCCTCTGGCAATTGACAGAAATAAACTGGAAGGCCGCAGTGACTTCATCCTGTTTAAGTCGGCATCTAAAGCATTAGGGCAAGAAAAAGAATCTTCCAGTCTTTACCAGAGTTTAAACGGGAAATGGAAGTTTCAGCTTGTAAAGCATCCCAGTGAACGTCCTTTGATTTTCATAAAGAAAATCTGGATGACAGTAAATGGGATAAAATAAAAGTTCCTTCCAATTGGGAGCTTGAAGGTTATGATATTCCTATCTATACCAATGTAGTATATCCTTTTCCGAAGAATCCGCCGCACATAGGATTTCCTTCAGATAAAACTACATCCACTGGAGAAGTCCTGAATTTAAATGCTAAAGATGGAGATGAAGAGATCTACAATCCTGTGGGTTCTTATCGCAAAACCTTTACAGTGCCTGAGACCTGGACCGATAAAGAGGTGATTCTTCATTTTGGTTCCATTTCAGGCTATGCCCGGATTTTTGTGAATGGAAACCAAGTAGGAATGACCAAAGCTGCCAAGACCCCGGCCGAATTTGATATCACTTCAGCTTTGAGAAAAGGAGAGGACCTTCTGGCTGTTCAGGTATTTAGATGGCATGATGGCAGTTACCTGGAAGATCAGGATTTTTGGCGTTTAAGTGGGATTGAACGTGACGTGCACTTACAGGCATTGCCTAAAACCACGTTATGGGATTATTTCGTAAAAAGTGGTCTTGCCAATAATTATAAGGATGGAAACCTTGTTGTAGATGTTGAACTTCAAAAATTTGATAAGGGAGGGATAGTAAAGCCCCAGGTAAAATTCACTTTATTGGATGCCGGGGGAAGAGAAATTTATTCTGAGACAAAACAGGTTTCAAAGAACCAAAAGGTAGTTGAGTTTAAAAAAATAATTCCTTCCGTAGAGAAATGGAGCGCAGAGTACCCTCACCTGTATACTTATACTATCGCACTTTTAGATAAAAAGGGGGAAGAAGTGGTTGCGCTAGCTGGAAGAACGGGGTTTAGGGAAATCGAGATAAAAAATGCCCAATTGATGATCAATGGAGAGCCGCTAACCCTAAAAGGTGTGAACCTGCATGAACACCATCCTGTAAAAGGACATGTTCCCGATCATGAAATAAATGAAAAGGATATCGAGCTGATGCAGAAAAACAATATCAATGCAATAAGAATGAGCCATTATCCTCATGACACTGGCATTTATGACCTTGCAGATGAATATGGAATGTACGTGGTAGACGAAGCAAATATAGAAACCCACGGTATGGGAGCCGAACACCAGGGAGGCTTTGACAAAACAGTTCATCCCGCCTTTCTGGAAGAGTGGACGCCTGCACACTTAGACCGCATGAAGCGAATGGTAGAGTTTAACAAAAATCACCCTTCAGTAATTATATGGTCATTAGGCAATGAAAGCGGGAACGGCCCGGTTTTCTTTGATGGGTATGACTGGATCAAAGAAAGAGACACCACAAGGCCGGTACAATTTGAACAGGCGGGGCAGGAGCGCAATTCAGATATTGTGGCACCAATGTACCCGGGTCTGGATTATATGAGAAGCTATGCTGCAGATGAAAGTAAAACCAGACCTTTTATCATGTGCGAGTATTCTCATGCCATGGGTAATAGCAGCGGAAACTTCCAGGAATACTGGGACATTATTGAGAACAGCGATCACATGCAGGGCGGATTTATCTGGGACTGGGTAGACCAGGGACTGCAGGCTGAAACCGAAGATGGCCGAAAATTTTGGGCCTATGGAGGTGATCTTGGCGGCGGACACCTTTACCATGATGGGAATTTTAATGCTAACGGACTGGTAAGTGCAGACCGTACACCGCATCCCGCCCTTCACGAGGTGAAAAAGGTGCATCAAAACATCAAATTTGAGAAGCAGGAAAATGCAATTCGGGTAAAGAATGATTTTAATTTCACTAACCTTAATGAGTTTGATTTTCAATGGGAGCTTTTAGGGGACGGGGAAGTGGTGAAAACCGGTATGTTTAATATAGAAGTAGCTCCCAATGATTCCAGGGAGGTGAAAATCGAACTGCCAGAGCTTGAGGAGAAAGAATATTTCTTAAACGTTTATGCTTATTCAAAAAATGCAAGGGCGTTGGTTCCTGCGGGGCATGAAGTTGCACGTGAACAATTCCGGTTGAGTAAAAATGACTTTTTTGAATCGGAAGATATTATTTCAGGCCAACTACAAATCAACAGAGATGGTAATAAACTGGCATTTTCAACAGCTATGGTTGAAGGGGTGTTTAATACAGGAACCGGGAATTTTGAAACTTATAAACTGAAAGCTTTGAATAAAGAACCAGTTTCTCAATTTCCCGAACCATTTTTCTGGAGGGCACCTACAGATAATGACTATGGGAACAGGATGCCCGAAAGACTTAAAGTATGGAAAGAAGCAACTTATAATCCGGAAGTTACTAAGGTCGAAGTGGGTAAAAAGACAAAAGCAGGTCAGCCAATAACTGTTACCTATCACCTGGCAGGGGTGGATGTTCCATTTTTAGTGAGTTACTTTATTAAAAATAACGGAAATATCCAGGTTACCGCAACTCTTAATTCTGAAAAAGAGCTTCCGGAAATTCCAAGGTTTGGAATGCGCATGATCCTGGAGGGAAATTATGAGCATCTGGAATATTATGGCCGTGGTCCCTGGGAAAATTATTCCGATAGAAATACATCGGCTTTTTTAGGTATTTATAAGGATAAGGTGGCAAACCAATTCACATGGGAATACATAAGGCCGCAGGAAGCCGGGTACAAGACCGATGTTCGCTGGGTTTCCCTTAAGGATAATTCCGGCAGCGGAATTAGAATAATCGGAAGCCAGCCTCTGGGGTTTAGTGCGCTTAATATCTCCACAGAAGATCTCGATTCAGGGGAAAGAAAAACAGGAAGACATCCTGTAGATCTTGAGGTGCAGGATAAAGTGTTCCTTCATATAGATTACAAACAACGCGGTCTGGGCGGGGATAACAGCTGGGGAGCCTATCCTCATGAACCTTACCGGCTTGAAAATGACAATTACAAATACTCTTTTATAATTTCTCTGATCGAATAGTTTCTTTCTGAAAATTTTTTCAGCTGATGGGAGATCAGCAATATTTTCTCTTTTCCGAAGATAGCTTTCCCTTAAAAAAGGCTGGAATTGACTTATAATTTTCGAACGGAATGTATATTTTTTAATCTGATATGGTTTTAGGTTGATTTCTATAAGATCAATTCAGTAAAAAATGACATTTTTAAATAAAAACCCCCTAAAATTAGGGGGTATAAATTCCTTATGCTGTAAAAACATCATTTTTTTAAATAAATATTAGGGGGTGTGTCTCATTTTTATATAAATTTAATCTCGGTTTTAAATTTTTTGTTGCTGTTAAGAGAAGTAAGGGAACTGCTATTCAAAAGTAACTTTTGAAAGCTGAAAAGGGCTTTGAAGATATAAACTGAACATTCATGCCCGCCAAAAAGGCAAATAGAAAATGCCATTTTTGAAGGGTTATTCTGAAGAAAACTTCAGAAATAAAAAAATGTTTCCGAATAAAATATTGAAGATATGACCACAACTTTCGTAACCCAAAATGAGATGAGGCTGCTCTGGAAAACCTCCCTGGAAAGAATGATTGCCGACTGCAGGGCAAGTAAAAAGCTGCCCGGAGGTTTACTGGAGCTCATCAAACACAATTTGTTTGCAAAATACGCTGCTTATAACCCCCAGTTTGACGATATTGAAATTGGGGTGAACGAGTGTAAACACAGCACTACCTCTTATGCCGATATCAGGATTTACCAATTCCCCCTGGACGAACTTGAAGAGAGGTTAACTGCTTCTTTTAAAACCAAACGAGGAGATTTGGAGTTTTACGCAAGAGTTTTTAAAGGAAAAGAATTTAACGATAAGATATTGGTGCTTTAAGCACAAACGTGAAAAGATTGCGTAACTTCAGGACGGCTAACAGCATCACCTTTGAAGCTGTGGTAATTTTATCAACCAACAATTCTGAAGCACTATGAAAAAGGGATTTTTAATAGATATGGACGGCGTGATCTACGGAAATGACATCCTGATCCCGGGCGCCGATGTTTTCATCGAAAACCTTCAGGAAAGGGAGATCCCGTTCCTGTTTATGACCAATAACAGCCAGCGCACACCGTTGGATGCTGTGAACAAACTTTCAAAAATGGGCATATACATTAGTGAACAAAATGTATATACCAGTGCCATGGCAACGGCTTCCTTCCTTTCATTCATGAAACCCAACGGCAGTGCATATGTGTTGGGAGAAGGAGGCTTGATCACCAGTCTTGCTCGAGAAGGCTATAATCTTGTAAATCAACGCCCCGATTTTGTGGTGGTGGGTGAGGGCCGCAATTTTACGCTTGAAATGGTCAATGCCGCGGTAGATATGATTCTTTCAGGCTCACGGCTTATAGCCACCAACCTTGACCCTTCCCCTAAAAAGACAGGCTGGACCAACCTGGGAATTCGTGCCGTAGTGGCCATGATTGAAGAAGCCACCGGGAAAAAGGCATTTTCGGTAGGTAAACCCAGCCCTGTGATGATGCGTTCGGCCAGGAAATACCTGGGGCTTGAAGCTAAAGAGACGGTCATCATTGGCGATACCATGGATACAGATATTCTTGGCGGGATACAACTGGGGTATACTACTATCCTCACCCTATCAGGGATTTCTTCCAGGGAAAGCCTCAACGACTATGCTTTTAAACCCGATATTATTGTAGATTCAGTAAAAGACCTTGATCTTGAGGAGGTTTTTAATTTCCACAATAAAGCTTTCGCTTAGTTATTTAAAATTATTGTTCTCTGGGGAAAGATAGGATCGCTTCTCCGCAACAACCAGGAACCCAGAGCCAGGACTTTATCCAACCAACTGATGGATAAAGGTAATTTTACTTTATTTCAAAAATAGAGTTCCTATATATTCAGAACCTGAAAACATCCTTTTATAGCTTTAATCGGGCTGAATATTTGTGATTTCATGAGCTTAGTTCTAGTCTGAATTTTAATCGGACAATACTGACTATAAACCTAAAAAAGCAGCTTTTTGAGCTGCTTTTTTAGGTTTATAGGAATAAATTTTATGCTGCGGGCAAATCTCCGGGGCCTTTGGTGGGAAGCTCACTTGCTCCCATGAGGTATTGGTCTACACTTCTGGCGGCCTCCCGGCCTTCAGAAATTGCCCATACAATGAGCGATTGCCCCCTGCGCATATCCCCGGCTGTGAAAATATTTGGCCTGTTGGTCTGGTAGTTGTTGTCTCCTTTTATGTTGGTTCTTTCGTCTACCTCCAAACCGAGCTTTTCACCCAGTGTTTTTTCGGGTCCGGTAAAGCCCAGGGCGAGCAGGGCAAGGTCACAGGGCCATTCTTTTTCGCTTCCGGGGATTTCCCTTAGTTGAGGCCTTCCATTCTCTGTGTCTACCCATTCCACTTCTACAGTTTTTAAAGCTTTGAGGTTTCCATTGCTGTCTTTTATAAATTCCCTGGTTGAAATGCACCAGTTCCTTTCCACTCCTTCTTCGTGAGAGGAAGTAGTCTTTAAAGTAAAAGGCCAGTAGGGCCAGGGGCTGGCATCGGTACGGCTGTTTGGAGGCATGGGCATGATCTCAAAATTTGTCACAGATTTTGCTCCGTGCCTGTTTGAAGTTCCAACACAATCTGAACCTGTGTCTCCCCCTCCAATCACGATCACATGTTTATCGCGGGCATTAAGGGCTTCGGTGGGTTCTGCCTGCCCGTCTACTACCTTGTTGTTGTGCTTAAGGAAATCCATGGCCTGTACCACACCGGTGGCTTCGGCTCCTGCAATGGGTAAATTTCTGCGTTGGGTAGCGCCGCCGCAAAGCACAACAGCATCAAATTCGTTGAGGTTTTCTATGTCATAGTTCACCCCAATGTTGGTTTCTGTCTTGAAAATAATGCCCTCTTCTTCCAGGATCTTCAGCCTGCGGTCTATTACCCATTTTTCCATCTTAAAATCGGGGATTCCGTACCGTAATAGCCCGCCAACTTTTTTATCCCTTTCAAAAACGGTTACGAGATGTCCTGCCCTGTTGAGTTGTTGCGCAGCTGCCAGGCCTGCGGGGCCAGAGCCTATCACGGCTACCGTCTTTCCTGTGCGTTCCTGGGGAGGTGCAGGCTGTATCCATCCTTCTTTAAAAGCGCGTTCGGGAATATATTTTTCCATGAGCTCTATGGCTACGGGGGGTTTGATAATCCCCAAAACACAAGCCGATTCACAAGGCGCCGGGCAAAGCCTGCCGGTAAATTCAGGGAAATTGTTGGTGGAATGTAAAATTTCTGAAGCCCGTTTCCAGTCGTTGCGGTATACTGAGCTGTTGAAGTCGGGGATAAGGTTGCCCACGGGGCAGCCGCTGTGACAAAACGGAATTCCGCAGTCCATACAACGCGCTCCCTGTTCCCGAAGCTCATCGTTGGTCATTTCCTGTGTGAACTCTTTGTAGTTCTTCACACGGTCTTGAACGGCAATGGTTTTTTCTTCTTTTCGGTTGTATTCTAAAAATCCTTTTAACTTACTCATTTCAGGCTGTTTTTAATTCCATCTGGGCGTTTCTCATTTTTTCCTCTTCCAAAAGCTTTAGTGCTTTTTTATACTCTACCGGCATAACTTTTATAAAGCCTGCAGCAGCAGTTTCCCAGGTATTTAGTATTTCTTTTGCGACCTCACTTTCAGTATAATTGTAGTGATTTTGAACAAGCGTCTTTAATTCCTGCAGGTCATTTTCTGAAGGTTTTTCAAGGTCGATCATTTCCATATTGAAGTTGTGGCTGTCAACCTTGTTTTCCGGATCGTAGATATAGGCTACCCCGCCGCTCATCCCGGCAGCAAAGTTCCTTCCTATGTTGCCCAGTATAACCGCCACGCCGCCGGTCATATATTCGCAGCCATGATCGCCAATTCCTTCAATCACGGCCCTGGCACCCGAATTGCGAACGCAGAAGCGTTCCCCGCCAATTCCGTTGATGTAAGCCTCGCCGTTTGTGGCGCCATAAAGTGCAACATTTCCAATAATGACATTTTCATTAGATTTAAAGCTGGCCCTGGAAGGTTTTTTTACTGAAAGCGTGGCACCACTAAGGCCTTTTCCGAAGTAATCGTTTGTGTTGCCTTCTACGTTAAGGGTGAGGCCTTTGGTGGCAAATGCCCCAAAACTCTGCCCCGCAGCTCCTGTAAAATTAAGGCTGAGGGTGTTTTTGGGTAATCCTTTTGCACCGTGAATTTTGGAGATCTCATTGCTGATAATGGCTCCCGTGGTTCTGTTGATGTTCGTGATGGGAAAATCGAGCCTCATTTTTTCTTTCCGGTAAATAGCCGGATGCGCCTGTCTTAAGATCTCGAAGTCGAGCACATCGTCAAGGCGGTGGTCCTGTTTCTTGCAGTTGTATAAACACATGCTTTCATCAACAGCAGGTTTGTACAGGATGTTTGAAAGGTCAATTCCCTGGGCTTTATAGTGCTCTATGGCCTTGTTCATGTCTAGCTTCTGGCTTTGGCCTACCATCTCGTTTATGGTCCTAAAACCAAGATCGGCCATGATTTGGCGTAGCTCCTGTGCCACAAAATACATGAAGTTGATCACGTGTTCGGGGGTGCCTTTAAAGTTCTTTCTGAGTTCCGGGTCCTGGGTTGCGATCCCAACGGGGCAGGTATTAAGGTGGCAGGCGCGCATCATGATGCAACCCGAGGCTACGAGCGGGGCTGTTGAAAACCCGAATTCTTCGGCGCCCAATAGACAGGCTATGGCTACATCTCTGCCGGTTTTAAGCTGGCCGTCACACTCCACCACTATCCGGCTTCGCAGGTCGTTGAGCAGCAGGGTTTGCTGCACCTCGGCAATACCCAGTTCCCAGGGCAGGCCGGCATGTCTCAGCGAGGTGAGTGGCGCCGCCCCTGTGCCGCCGTCATATCCAGAAATTAGCACTACATCGGCTTTGGCCTTTGCTACCCCGGCAGCAATGGTGCCTACGCCCACTTTTGAGACGAGCTTCACATTGATGCGGGCTTCCCGGTTTGCATTTTTGAGGTCGAAGATGAGCTGGGCCAAATCTTCAATAGAATAAATATCGTGGTGAGGCGGAGGCGAAATAAGGCCCACGTAAGGCGTGGAATTCCGGGTTTTTGCGATCTCCGGATTTACCTTTGGGCCCGGTAAGTGTCCGCCTTCACCGGGTTTTGCGCCCTGCGCCATCTTGATCTGGATTTCCTGCGCGTTGGTGAGGTAATTGATGGAAACTCCAAACCTTCCTGAAGCTACCTGCTTTATAGCCGAATTTCTCCAGTCTCCATCGGGGCTCTTGTGAAACCTGTTTTCATCTTCGCCTCCCTCGCCCGAATTGCTTTTTCCTTTCATCCGGTTCATGGCAATAGATAAATTCTCATGGGCTTCTTTGCTTATAGAACCAAAAGACATTGCGCCGGTTTTAAACCTTTTTACGATCTCTGTCCAGGGTTCTACTTCTTCAATGGGTACAGGGTTAAGGTCTTTGAACCTGAACATTCCGCGGATGGTCATGAGGTTTTTGGTTTGCTCATTCACCATTTTTGAATATTCCTTGTAGCTTTTCGGATTATTCTGCTTTACTGCCTGTTGAAGTTTTGCAACAGTGGCCGGGTTGAACATGTGTCTTTCCCCATTTCTTCGCCACCGGTAATCGCCGCCTATTTCCAGGTCCATAGCTGAAGGAACAGCCTTCAGATTAAAAGCCTTTCTATATCGCTTCTGAATTTCTTTTTCCACTTCGTACAAACCTATTCCCTCAATGCGGGTAGGGGTGTTGCAGAAGTATTTGTTGACAAACTTTTTATTGAGCCCCAATATCTCGAAGATCTGGGCGCCACGATAAGAATGCAGGGTAGAGATGCCAATCTTGTTCATGATCTTAACAATGCCCTTGCCCACGGCGGTATTAAAATTCTGAACGGCAAGTTCGGGGTCTTTTACTTCCAGTTCATCCTTTTCTACCAGGTCATAAATAATCTCGTTGACCATAAACGGGTTGATCGCGCTGGCACCATAGCCAAACAACAGGGCAAAATGATGGGGTTCCCGGGGTTCGGCCGATTCGATGACGATCTCAAAAGACGATCTTTTGTTGTGCCTTTTCACGCTGTGATGCACATAAGAACAGGCCAGTAACGACGGGATGGGAGCTAAGGCAGCATCTGTATTTCTGTCAGATAGTATAATGATATTGCAGCCATTATCAACTGCTGCTGTGATCTCTGTGATCATTTCATCAAGTCGCTCTTCCATGCCGTTGAGGCCCTTGTCGGCTTCATAAAGCATGGGGATAGACGCGGCCTTAAATCCGGGGGTGTCAATGTATTTGATCTTGTCGAGGTCTTCATTGGAGATCACCGGATTCTGGATGCGGAGTTTTTTAGCATGCTGGGGGATTATCTCGAATAAGTTCCTGTCCTCACCCAGAGAAAGGCTGATGTCTGTCACGATCTCTTCCCTGATCCCGTCCAGCGGCGGATTGGTCACCTGGGCAAATAGCTGTTTAAAGTAATTGAACAGCAGCTGGGGCTTGTCTGAAAGTACCGCCAGCGGTGTGTCTGAGCCCATAGAGCCAATGGCCTCTTTTGAGGTATTTGCCATGGGGGCAATGATGCTGTTAATATCTTCAAGAGTGTATCCAAAAAGCTTTTGCCTGGTCTTAAAATCGGTTTTTTCTACAGGAGTTTTATTTCCGGTGTAGGGAACATTTGATAAGGGCAGTAAATTTTCTTCCAGCCACTTTTTATACGGCCTTTCGGCTACGATCTTGCTTTTTACTTCTTCATCTTCAATGATCCTGCCTTCATTCATATCTACCAGGAACATTCTTCCCGGCTCAAGCCGGCCGTGCCTTTCCACATTTTCAGGGGCTATTTCTATCACCCCGGTTTCTGAAGCCATCACCACATAACCATCTTTGGTCACGGTGTAACGTGAGGGCCGCAACCCATTCCTGTCCAGCAGGGCCCCAATATAATTTCCATCGGTAAATGGAATGGAAGCAGGGCCGTCCCAGGGTTCCATGATGCACGAATTGTACTCGTAAAATGCCTTTTTATCGGCGCTCATTACCGGGTTCTTCTCCCAGGCTTCAGGCACCATCATCATAATGGCTTCGGGCAGAGAGCGGCCGGTGTGTAACAGCAACTCCAGCACAGTATCCATAGAGGCAGAATCAGATTTTCCTTCCGCAGTAACAGGAAGGATCTCCTTTACATACTCGCCTAAAAGGTCACTTTTAAAGAGCTCTTCCCGGTCTTTCATCCGGCTTAGGTTTCCGCGCAGGGTATTGATCTCCCCGTTGTGGCACATGTACCTGAAAGGTTGTGCAAGTTCCCAGCTGGGAAAGGTGTTGGTGGAAAAACGCTGGTGCACGAGAGCCAGTTTTGTCACCAGCTCGGGGTCATTTAAATCGGTATAATAAATATTGATGTCTTCGGGCATAAGCAGCCCTTTGTAAATAATCGTGGTGGTAGAAAGGCTGGGCACATAGAAATGGAAAGAATCTGAAAGCGAAGATTCTTCTACTTTGTGCTCGGCTATCTTTCGGGCGGTGAAAAGGCGGGCGTTGAACTCTCTTTCTGAAATATCCCCGGCCTTCCCGATAAATATTTGCTGCACATTGGGCTCGCTAAGCGCAGCAACACTTCCAAGGCAGGATTTGTCTACCGGAACTTCCCGCCAGCCCAGAATTTGTAAATGCTGCCGGTTAATCTCTTTTTCAAAGATTTCCTGCACGATTTTTCGCTGGTTTGCAGCCGGTGGTAAAAAAACCATTCCCACGGCATATTCCTTTGGCTCCGGAATTTCAAAATCACACACTTTTTTGAAGTAAGCATGCGGAATTTCAATTAAAATTCCCGCGCCGTCTCCCGTTCTTCCATCTGCGCTAACGGCACCGCGATGTTCCAGCCGCACCAGGATGTCTAGGGCTTTGTGGATTATATCATTGGTCCTTTTGCCTTCAAGGTTACAAATAAAACCTGCGCCACAATTGTCGTGTTCAAATTCGGGGGAGTAGAGTCCCTGTTGCTTCATTCTCATATAAATCTCCTTGGAAAAATTACTGAATATTCAGCAAAATAGCCATTTCTGTAATTATAGCATAACAAAAATTCAGTTTTAATACATTAAATATTGACTTATGAAAATAATATGTTTAAAATGATAAATTGAGAATAAGAAGCTTTTATATTGAGAATCATGCAATTCAAAAAAAATCAGGGAATTTTTCTGCGGAAGCTTTACATGTAAAGCTGAAGTAAATGTCGTTAAACCGGAAGTAAAATCAATAATAATGCTGGTTTAAAGGGGATTCAAAAATGGCATTTTTGACAGGTAATTTCTTCGGAAAAGCGAATCTGACAAATGTCATGGTTTTATGCCCCTGTTTTTCCGACTTTCCATCTTCCCCGGCAATCCAGCGTTCTAATGGAATATAAAATCTACATAGCAGGAGGGATTTTGACAATTCTGGTGGCGGCCCTGTACTGGATCTTCATCAACAGGAACAGTAAATAGCCTGTAGATGCCGGCTTTTAGTTGCTCAAAGCAAAAACTGCAGGTTTAATTGAGGGAGCTGGGCAAAAAGCCGTAGTATTTTTTAAAAGCCACCGTAAAGTGCTGCGGATTCTTATACCCAACTTCATAAGAAGCTTCAGAAACCGATAATTTTTCGTGCGTAATAAGATCTTTGGCCTTTTCCATGCGCAACCCGGTGATGTATTTAAAGATAGTGGTAGAATGCACTTTTTTGAAACACTGCTTAAGTTTGGAAGTGTTGAGGCCGGCAATGGGTGCGAGCTCGGTAATGGTGAGGTTTTTGCTGAAGTTCTTCCTAATGTGCTCCTCCACTCTTACAATGCCTGCATACTCCTTTTTGGGGATGGGGTGCTTCTCCAAAATGGCATTTTTGGGGTCGTTGTCTACCAGGAAATTCAGCAAGAGAGCAGTAATTCGGGCTTCCAGGTAGATCTTTTTGATGTGGCCGCAATAACGGCAACTCATAATTTCCTTGATGTGCTGCTGTAATTCTGTGGGAATATACCTGCTTTCTTCCCATAACAGGAATGGGCGGTTCTTCTTTATTCCCTTCTTTAATGACGATAGGCCTTTATAATCTGGCCCCATGATCTTCCGAAGCAATTCTTCAGTAAAAAGCACTTCCAGGGTTTTTCTTGAAGAAGATGCAAACTTTAAACAACCCTCGGGTTTTGGCAGATAAAAAATATTGAAATGCCCTGAGGGTATAGAAATTACCGGGGCCAAAGGATCTGTAGGGATATAATTGTAGTCGCCCTCCAGTTCAAAATGCAGCTTGAATAAAGCTGAATTTCCCGAAAAATTTATTGAATAGCCCGCCGGGGATTTAAGTTCCTGCGTGATAATACAAAAGTGATCCAGGTGCAGCTCCTGCAGGCTTCCCTTTACAACTTCCTTGTCAATAATAAAGGTTTCCTCGCTAAAGGCATCGGCACAAAAATCTTTGCTGAAAGTTCTAACTACAGCATTATCTTCAAAAAAAGAACTTTCTAACCTGAATTTCATGTTCAAAATCGCCTGACTTCCTTTTAAATAACATCACTAAAGGGTGGGGTTGGGTATATTATTCTTTTCACGTAAGTAAAAATTCCTTTTGCGTTACCCAACGGCAAGCCTCTCCCTTTACTTTTGCCAAAGGTAATTATTTTTATTAAATCTAAATAAGGTCAGTTTTTGAAATCTGCATCTACATATTTTTTGCTCATTTGCTGCTGTTTGTTTTCCACGACAGTAATAGGCCAGGCAGCTAAGAATTCCGCGGAGAAGTTAACCCGGGAAGTGGGGGCTGCATATACTGTTTCGGGTTATGTTAAAGACCACAACGGGTATTCTTCGGCCAGTGTTGAGGTTGTCCTCTCAAATGCTTCGGAAGAATTCAGGGCCACATCAAATTATTCAGGTTATTATGAGATTTCCGGGGTGCCTTCAGGATCTTATATAATCGAACTGCGGAAGGCCGGTCACGTTGAATATAGGGAGCTGGTCATTAAGGGGGAAGACCTGGTGCAGAATTTCCAGATCAAAAATACTGATGATTACGAACTCGGGGAAGTGCTTCTTAACGTAGAATCTGTAAAATCTGAAATTGAAAAGAAAGGTTTTGCGGTAAATGTCATAGAAACAGAAGAAGCAGCGGTACGAAATATCCAGACCAACGAACTCCTGAACAGGAGCGTGGGGGTGAAAATAAGGCAGGGTGGCGGTTTGGGGTCTTCGGTAGATTATAACCTCAACGGGATGTCGGGAAATTCTATCCAGATCTTCATTGACGGAATCCCGCTTTCGTCTTACGGTTCTTCCTTTGACCTTAGCAGTATTAGCCCCAGCATGATAGAACGTATTGATGTCTATAAAGGGGTGGTTCCTGCCGAACTGGCCTTTGATGCCCTGGGAGGTGCCATAAATGTCATTTTAAGAGATGATTTTAGAACCCAGATCAATGCTTCGGTTTCTTATGGTTCTTTCAATACCCTCCAGAGCAACTTCAATGCAGTGTACCAGGCAGAGAACTCAGGGTTTTTCGTGAAAGCTTCTGGTTTTTACAACCATTCAGACAATGATTATGAGGTTTGGGGAAGAAATGTGTACAACATTCAGCCCAATGGGAGATATGAATATGTAAGGGTGAAGAGGTTCAATGATGAATACTCTTCCCGTGGCGGAATACTCGAAGCGGGTTTCAAAAATGTCAAATTTGCAGATCATTTTTCCGTAGGGTACACAGCTTCAGATTCTTACAACGAAATTCAGCATGGCGCATACATGACCATCCCATACAAAGGAAGGTTTATGGAAGCCGAAGCCGGGATTGTAAACCTAACTTATGAAAAATCTGACCTCTTTGTTAAAGGGCTTGACCTTAATTTTCACGGATTATACAACGAGCGCAAAAGAACCATAAACGATACTGTAACCTGGGTCTACAACTGGTCGGGTGAACTTAGCCGCGACCGAAAGGGAGATCCTATTCCGTCGCAGCAGGGAGCGCAGCAGGGTGCACCTACCATTGCAAATATTTACAGGGATATTTACTCTTTTAGGGCCGGTCTTAGCTATTCCTTCAACAAGAACCACAAAATTGGTTTGCACCATGTACTTTACAATATCTCCAGGGAACAGAATGATGAATTGTGGAACGGGATAAGAAAGAATTTCGTTGAAACCCGTGAACTGGAGAAGAATATTTCCTCATTTTCTTATGAATCTAGATGGTTCAATGATAATTTGAAGGCCAATGTCTTCGTAAAGTATTACCAGCAGAAGACGAATAAAATGGACCCGGGGGTTGCAACCATTAACGGGGAAGAGGTACGGGTAGAAGAATACTTCAGCAGTAATTTTGACTACACGGGATACGGGATGGCACTTTCTTACCTGGTAAATTCGGGCATTGCCATCTTAGGTTCCGCAGAAAAAGCCATCCGCCTTCCTACCGATAACGAGATATTTGGGGATGTGGGAGATAATGTTGCTGAAAACTCAGGACTTGAACCCGAACAAAGCAATAATTATAACCTCGGATTCAAGCTCGGCCCCTACAAAATTGCTGATCACAGCGTCTCTCTTTACGCTTCCGGATTTTTAAGAGACACCCGTGGTATGATTGTAAGGGAGCCCCAAATGACATTGAATGATGCACAACAAACTGCTCCTTTTGTAAACATGAAAGGAACGGAGTCTAAAGGCTTTGATGCAGAACTGAATTATGTTTTTAAGGATAACCTCAACCTGCTGGTCAACTTGTCCAAGTTCAACACCCGGGTGAGTACAAAGTATGACTCAAACGGCAATGTTTTGTTTAACTACAACGCACAAATACCCAGTGAACCCTTCTTTACCGCCAATGCTTCTGCCCGGTATTCTTTCAAAAATGTGTTTCAAGAAGCATCTTTACTGAACATCTATTACAATTATGCTTTTGTTGATTCCTTTTACAACGTGTGGGTGGTGAATAAAAGAAGCGGACTTGAAAATTCGATGGTCCCCGAACAACATATCCAGGATGTTGGCCTTAGCTATGTTTTTCCAAACCGAAACCTCATTGTGAGCTTTGATGCCAACAACATTTTCAACAAACAGGCTTTTGACAATTTTGCGGTGCAAAAGCCGGGTAGGGCTTTTTATTTAAAACTCAATTATTCAATCAATAACTTATAAATTATTAAACATGAAAAATAAATTTTCAAGACTCTTTGGTTATGCCGCTGTAGTTGGACTACTCAACCTGTCTACGGCATGTAGCAGCGATGAAGATGCCGTTTCTCCAACCCCAGAGCCTAATCCTGAAGAAAGCAGATGGCTTACCATTGCAGGAGCAGTAATGGATGAAACCCCGGGTAACGGTAACGGGGGCACCGTACTTTATTCTATCTCCCAGGAAAATGCCGAAGACCCCAACTACGCCGTTAACGTTTTTGACAAGGGTTTCCAGGTGAGATCTCAAAGAACGGCGAGATTACAATCTTCGGTAGATGGTTCAACCATGTTCAACATTGCTTACGGGGGTGACAATGGAGGGGAATTCTCAAAGTATATCGTCAATGGAGGTGATAATTTTGAACCAACAGGAGGTCTTGTGAATATATCACAGTACGCAGGAACTTCTCCAAGATGGGTAAAACTTTTTGACGGGGACAAAACCGGGGTGGCCGTTAGTGTGACCAGCCCTATGGTAAATGATGGGGATATTTACGAGTACACAAGAGGTACTGCCACTATTGTTACTCTTGACATGGAAAATTCTGAGATTTCGAACAACATTTCATTTGAAATCCCGCTTACCGAAGAAGAGGAGGCAGCAGGGCACCATATTTTCAGGCTAGATACACCAGTTCTCAACGCTGCAGGAGATAAACTGATTATAGGAACCTGGATGGGAAAAACAGATCCTGCTACAGGAGAACGCGATGCCAATGCTTATGAAAGGCTGGGGTCAAAATCGGTGGTGGTAGATTATCCATCTCTTGAAAATCCAAAAGTGATCAATTCTACGGTTGGATTTGGCGACACCAGCGGTTACCGCAGCTTTAACAGCTTTTTGGCCGAAGATGGCAGTATTTACCAGGCTACCCAAAGAGATCCGGGGGGTTCTCATATTCTAAAGATCAATGCCAGTAATGAATATGACAACAGCTATGACTTTAGCCTTGATGAAGCCCTTAACGTTACAGGTTCATACATCCAGAGCTGGAGATATGTGAAAAATGGTATTGCTTATGTAATGTACACCCACGATGATGCAGCATATACAAGTTTTAGTGACCGCACCCAGCAAAGCTTCCTGGCAAGGGTAGATCTTAATGCCAAAACTGCACAAAAAGTAGACCTGCCTTATGAGCCAGATATGTACTTCTTCCAGTACCAGGGCTTCGTGGTAGATGGGGATAAAGTCTATGTTACGGTTTCCCCGGTTGGGAAAGACGGGAATATCTATGTTCTTAACAGTGTAACAGGTGAAGTGACCAAAGGGGCGCAACTGCTTAACGAACCCGGAAACCATTTCATCGGAGTGTTTTAATTTTGAATTAGCTTATCATATCTTACTCCACAGTTCCGGCTACAGCTTTTTGTTGTATGCCGGAACTTTAAATTTCTTTCAATGAAGAATAAAAAGAAAAAATACGGCATTAGAAAGTTCCTCAATGACGTTCATCTATGGCTTGGCCTTGCCAGTGGGATCATCCTTTTCCTGGTTTGTTTCAGCGGAACTGTACTCACTTTTGAGAAGGAAATTAAAAATGTTTTTGCTGAAGATTTCAAGGTTTCGGGTACGCAGCCTATGCAAATTGAAGCCCTCACTGAAGTATTACAGCAGGAAGGGGAAGTCTCTTCGGTAAGCATCCCTGCTGAAGCCGGGAAACCTTACGAATTCCGTGTAAAGACATCTCCCGAAGATCGCCGCGGCACTACCTTTTATGTAGATCCCTACACCGGCGATTACATGCAGACTAAAAAATCTTCCCTGGACGATTTTTTTATGTGGAATTTCAGGATGCACAGATGGCTGCTTTTAGATTCGGCTATAGGCCGTCCCATTGTGGGAATAGCCACCATTATCTTCTTTATTCTTTCCCTGAGTGGTGTTGTGCTTTGGTTCCCAAAAAAGCTGAAGTGGAAAAACATGAAGAGCGGCTTTAAGATCAAAACCTCGGCCAACTGGAAACGCATTAACCACGACCTTCACAACACGCTCGGGTTTTACGCCTGCATCTTTTTGATCATCATGACCCTCACCGGACTCTTCTGGAGTTTTGAGTGGTACCGCGAAGCAGGGAGTGCTGTGTTGGGAACAAAAGTGTTTAACAGGGGAGGAGGCCCTTCTTTTACCTCCAATGAGAATATCACCGAAGCCGATGAAGCCTCAATAGCCTCTATCTACAACATTTCTTCGGAAGAGCTCAACTATGAAGGCACCACCACAATTTCGTTTCCTTCCGAAAGGGAGCAGGTGTACAAAATAAGAAAGACCAACGATAACAGCTGGTCTCCTGTGACTTCAGATCAACTGGTGATAGATCGCGATGGTACAGTTTTAAACAAGGAGATCTTTAATGAAAAACCGCTTAATGTACAGATAGCATCTTTGATCAAGCCCATTCATACAGGGGAGATCTTCGGGACTTTCTCCAAGATCATCTATTTCCTGGCCTGCCTAATCGCGACCACTTTGCCCATTACCGGTACGCTGATATGGCTGAACAAGATGAAAAAGAAGAAACCTAAGAACAGAGCCAGGAAACAAGAGGCAAGAGTCAAGACTGTGACGGAATAAATTTTTGCATGTTGCGGGTTTGGGGTTGCCAGGTAAAAAGATCCAAGAGTCAAGACTGCTCTCATAAGCCAGGGTGGAGAGCCTGCTTCTTAAAACCCCAGAACATCTTTTTCCTCACTTATTGATTGCCACTGGCTTTAGCCAGTGGTGAAAAAAGGGATTAGAATAGGGCTTTAGCCCAACTCTAAACTTTGAAGAATTTATTGTTCGTCCATTTATCCAGGCAATTTCAAGCTTCCTGTTATAATTGGAATCCTATATTTTTACGCAACCTATAAACCCCAAATTCCAGGCATCAAATATCTTACCCATTCCTTAAGGCAGGACAAAAGGATTCATGAATTGCCTCCGCCTTCAGGCGGGGGATTTAAAATAGGGCTTTAGCCCAATTCAATTAATTCCCCTTCCCATTTCCCTTCTAACTTCTAAAATCGTACTTTTACAGGGCTATGAAAAAGACCTTCAGCTACCTGTGGCCGCTCACCAAAAAGTACAACTCCAGTTACAATGGGAAGCTGGAAGTTACCTGGATCAACGGGCGCAAGGTACTCGACAGTAGCAACGCCAATTATTCATACGGTGCCCTTCAGGAGGTGCTCGACCGCGGGATTTCAGAAGTGCGCGCAGACCGTGCAGCCCCTGTGCTGTTACTGGGGCTGGGTGGTGGGAGTGCCATTTCTTTACTTCGGAATAAATTTAAGTACTACGGAAAAATTACTGCTGTAGAACTTGATCCCGCTATCGTTGAAATCGCCAAAACCGAATTTAATATTGAAGCACACCAGCCCCTTGAGCTGTTGTGTGAAGATGCCGAAGCTTTTGTCGCCACAGCGCAAGAGCAATTCGGTTTTATAATTGTAGATCTTTTTCTGGATTTGAAGGTGCCGTCGCAGTTCTTTTCAGAAACCTTCTGGAAAAATGTTGGAGGATTGTTGCTGCCGGGCGCAAAAATCCTTTTCAATGCCGGGATAAATGAGGCGCATCAGGAGCAGATTGACTACCTGCTAAAAAATGGCACTTTAGGCATACATTTTCAGAAGAAGGAATATGTCTACGGAAGCAATACCCTGCTGCTGGGTGAAAAAAGCTGAGGTGATTTATGAGTTGCTGCCGTGGGGTTCCAATAATGGCATTTTTGGGAAGTAATTTTTCCGAAGCAACAAAAAACTCTGCTTCAGCTGAAGTTCATTTCTAAAGAACCCCTTCCGAAGGTTATTTTCAGGTTTTTAAAAATATAAAGGCTGCCTTAAAAACTTTACACGTCATGCTTGAGGTGCAAAAAATCTGATTTCAGACTAATTTTGCACCAAAACCCCTGAAAAGTTTCAGGTTTTGACGGAGAAGAGCTTTTAAGACAGCCTTTTTTCAGGTTATACCCTTCGGAATTGCTGTAGGGGGCTATCCCGGTGGTATATTTTTAAAAACTAAGGTCTTCTAAGACAATTTAGCTTTTATTTGATCTTTATTGTCTCTCACAAGTGTATAGGCGTAGTACCCGGCTCCTGCAATGGCACCCCATTTTAGGAGACTGCCCGTCCACTGAAGGCCTTTTTTGGCAGCCCACAGTTTTACTACTTTTTCACCTGCGTCTTTTGCATTTCTCTTCAAATCCATTTTTTGTTGGTTTTTTAAGGTTCCTTTTCAAGATCGTGAAGAATTGGGTCAACTTGCGTTAAAGGCTTTCCAAATAACACTTTTTTAACCCTTAAGCCTTGCCTGTGGGCTTGATCATTAATTCGTTAACATTTACGCTGTTAGGCTGGGTAACGGCATACAAAACGGCATCGGCAATATTCTGAGGTTCCAGTTTTGGCTCATCGCCAGAATAATCTTTTTCATCGAGCAGTTCTTTATCGGTGATATCATCGCGCAGGTTTGTGGCCACGGTACCGGGTTCTATTGAAGTAACACGGATATTGAACTCGGGCGAAAGTTCCATTCTCATGGCGCGGGAGAGGGCAATGACCGCGGCCTTTGAAGCGCCGTAGACCGCCCCGCCTTTAAACACCTCAATGCCGTCTACAGAAGCTATATTTATAATGTGGCCGTTCATCTGGTTTTTCATGGCCGGCAGCACGGCATTGATACAGCGCAAAGTTCCTTTCACGTTCACCTCAATGGTCTCAAGCCATTCTTCGAGGTGCTGGTTCTTGAGGTAGGTGAGCGGCATTACGCCGGCACAATTTACCAGAATGTGCACTTCCCCAAATTCATCCCAGATGTCTTTAAAAGCGCCTTCTACACTTTCGGAATCTGTAACGTCCATGCGCACCACAAGACTTTTATTGTCCAGCTCGTCCTGCAGGTCGTTTAATTTTTGAATACTTCGGCTGGCAAGTGCCACTTTACAGCCAGCCCCCGAAAGGGCTTTTGCTATTGCTCTTCCTATTCCGCTGCTGGCGCCGGTTACTATGGCTACCTTATCCTTTATTTCCATCTTTCAGATTTTTTTCTTTAAAAGATAAGGCTTGTGCTGAAGGTACAGCGGTTGAATAACAGGAATTTAACGTCTCGGCTTTTTTTACTGAATGAAAGAGCCAATGTGTATTGCTTCGGAAATGCTTCAGAAGGAAGCTGTACACTAAAGTAATTTTCTTCAGTATAAATTCTTCCGAAGACACCTGAAGCAGAATCACTGCTGCCGACTCAGGTACATGTTCATAAAGAGGTTGTGGGCCATATTTCTCGCCCTGTTTTTGGCGATATTGGCCCTGTCGCCTTCAAAAAGCTCATCAAGGGTCTCGTACCACATGTTGAGCCATTCGCCAAAATGGGCCTGTTCAATAGAATGATCAAATTCGCGGTCTACCTCTTTGTGGGCCCGCATTGGGTTACCGCGAAATTTGCTCACCATAAACAGGTTGGTTTCCCAAAAATCGGTAAGCTTCTCAAGATGTGCCGGCCAGTCATCTATAGTCTCATTAAAAAAGTGGCCAATTTTTGTGTTGGCCCGCACTTTGGTGTAAAAAGCAGAAACCAGGAGAAAGACATCCTCCCGGTTTTGTATATCATTTTTCATAAGAAAATCCTCTTTCTAATAGCGCATAAAAACATTGATCACGAGCAGGAGTGCGCTAAGCAGCAGGCTTAAAATTAAAGTATTAAATACAAATTTAGGCTTTAACTGCGCTAAAACCGTCACCATATAGGTCATACACACTGCAACCACCAGGAATAACTGGAACATTTGAATAAAGTCATGCCCGTTCATTAAAATCACCATAGCCGCCGCAGCACCCAAACAGGTAGAAAGAATAATGGCCACCGCCGAATATCCTACATAAAGGTCTTCAAAATCTTTGTAAAGTGTGTTGTAAAGTTTCATAGCATAGTAGTTTTTAATTATGCCGTAAAATTAAAAGTATAGGGAGGGGGAGAATATGACTGGGATCATAAAACAGGACATTTGTGTCCCTGATAAAGATCATAAGAGGCTGGTAATGAAGTTCTACCGGTAGACTTTTCTCTTCTTTATTTGCAGTTCCCCTTTCTTTTCAAGAGATTTTGTGGCGCGTATCACGGTCTCTACCCGCAGGCCGGTAAGATCGGCAAGCTGTTGGCGGGTAAGGTTTAGACGGTAAGTGTACTTTCCTTCAACTTTATCTACATGCTTTAGATAATCTATGATACGAAGAATCCTGTGCTCGGGTTCCTGACTCGATATTTCTGAAACCATGATGGCTTTGTAGTAAAGCCTTTTTGCCAGGGTTTCGGTGATCTTGAGATGAACTTTTGGATTTGACGAAAGCAGTTCTAAAAATTGCTCTTTTGAAAGCTGAAAAACTTCGGCATCCGAAATTGCTTCGGCGTTTGCCGGATATTTCACGTTTGCCAGCAGCGGCGGTTCTCCAAAACTCTGCCCTATAGAAAAGATTCCCTGAATGAACTCCTTGCCATCTTCGTTGTAGTTGTTCATCTTGATCTCTCCTGAAGCTACCTGGTAGAAATTAAGAGCCGATTCCCCTTCGCGGAATAACTGATCTCCTTTAGAAAAAGCCACGCGTTTGGCGCCATGGTTAAGCAACAGGTTCTCGTCTATCATAAAACTACTGGTGGGAATTTATGAGCTCAACCAGGTTGGCCTTGGGCACCACGCCCGATTGCCGCCATAGTTGTTCGCCATTTTTAAAGAGAATAAGGGTGGGCACGCCCCGTACCTGAAATTTTTCGGCCAGCGCCTGATTTCTGTCTACATCTATCTTTACTATTTTCACCTTGTCCCCCAAATCGGCTTTGGCTTCTTTAAGTATGGGCGCAAGGGTTTTGCAGGGGCCACACCAGTCGGCAAAAAAATCTACAAGCACTGGTTTATCATCCTGGATGATCTCGCTAAATTTACTTTTCATATTTTCTTTTTTAAAGCTATCTAAAGGTACTCAAAAATGGCATTTTTGGAAAGTATTTTCAGGCCTACCTTATTCCGGAGAGCCTTTTATGAGCTTCCTCTTCCAGGGCTGCCCTATGGTTTGGGTGAGCGATAGAGATGAGGGCTTTAGCTCTTTGTTTCAGGTTTTTTCCGTAGAGATTTACCACGCCGTATTCTGTAGCGATGTAATGCACGTGTGCCCGGGTAGTGGTAACACCTGCGCCTTCGCGTAGGCTGGGAACGATCTTGGAAATGCCTTTTGCGGTGGTTGAAGGCATGGCAATTATGGCTTTTCCGTCTTTAGAGAGGGAAGCCCCACGAATAAAATCCATTTGTCCGCCCACGCCCGAGTACTGGTAAGTTCCAATGGTATCGGCGCAAACCTGGCCGGTAAGGTCAATTTCTATGGCGCTGTTTATGGCAGTTACCTTAGGGTTCCTTCTAATGATCGCAGTGTCATTGGTGTAAGCCGCTTCTTTAAAATGTATCATTGGGTTATCGTCAATGAAATCGTACAGCTTTGGGGAGCCTAGCGCAAAGCAGGTCACGATCTTGCCGGTTTTCACCTCTTTTTCTTCCCCGGTGATGATGCCTTTTTCAATAAGCGGTAAAACCCCGTCAGAAAACATTTCGGTGTGAATCCCAAGGCGTTTGTGGTTCATGAGGTTGCTGAGCACCACATTTGGAATGGCACCAATTCCCATTTGCAGGGTTGCGCCGTCTTCAATGAGTTCGGCTACATTTTTTCCTATTTGCTTTTCAATTTCTGAAGCTTCTACAGGCAGGTGTGAGTGTAAAGGTAAATTTGCCTCTACTGCGGCTGTGATCTGGCTTACGTGAATAATCCCGTCACCGTGGGTTCTTGGTACCTGCGGATTTATTTGTGCAATCACCGTTTTAGCGGTTTGTATGGCAGGCAGGGTAATATCTACGGAAAGGCCCAGCGAACAAAACCCGTGTTTATCGGGAGGGGAAACCTGAATAAAAGCCACATCAAGCGGAAGGATATTCTTCCTGAATAAAATGTGGATCTCGCTTAAAAAAATAGGAATGTAAGCCCCGTATTCCGAATTTACCGCATCGCGCACATTGCCGGCGGCAAAACAGCTGTTAAGGGAAAAAGCTTCCCTGTAGGGTGGCTGGGTGTACTTGGCAGGGCCTTCGGTATGAATATGAAAAATCTCTACATTCTTAAGCTCTTTGTAGCGATCAACAAGGGCATCTATCAGGATATTGGGCGTCATGGCCGCTCCCTGGAAAAATATTCTGTTACCCGATTTTACATAAGACACGGCCTGGGCAGCACTGACTAATTTCATATTCTTTATTTTTTTACCTGGAGGTTAAATTCAATATCGATCTCGTCTTTTACAACGATCATCCCAAACAGCTTTTTTGGAGCCTCTAGGCCGTAATCTTTGATGTTGAGGTGCAGTTTTCCTTTAAATTCGGCTATCACGGCGTTCTTTATGCCAACAGGCAGCTCGTAGAACCTTTCTTTGCCTGCTATGGTAATGCCCACTTTTGCGACTGCTTTTGTAGGGGAAGACATGCTTACTTCAGTGAGCTCGAGAAGTATTTTTGGGTGTTTGTCGGTTTGCAGGAGGTCGTGAAAATCGCGGTTAATACCTTTGCTGCCGCAGTCAAAGCCCTTGTTGTTAAGAGTGAGAACGGCTCCTGTAAATACAATTTTACTGCCCTGCTGGGTGTAGGTGATGTTCTGAGAATCTTCTAAATATGAATTATCGAATTCACATTTAAAAGCGGCAATGTTAGAATCGCCAATAATAGTAAGCTCACTGCTGGGGAGCACTGTGATCTTTCTTTTCTGAAAATCCTGTGCGCATGTTACCGCACTACAGAAAAGCACCAATAAAACAAACGCAATTTTTTTCATTTTTTTAAAGTTAAAAAAAATGGGGGAATTTAATTCCCCCATTTTCTGGCTAGTTCAAACGAATCTTAATTTCTTAGAAGCTGATTACTGCTTCGACGTTAAAGCCGTTGAATTGTCCTTCATGGTGGATATCCGCTTGTGGATAGTCATTGTAGTTCTGGTTAACATACTCAACTTTAGTTAAGATGTTTTTGGTCATAAACCATCCACCTCCAATGTTGAAGCGGTTAACTTTTACATCATCACCAGATTTAAGTTCACCGTTTACAGTGTTGTAACGTGCACCTAAGTAGAAGTTTTCATCTGCTCCAAATCTGTAAAGAAGTTCACCGGCGTACTGGTTCCAGGTTCTTTCGTCAGTTTCAGAAGCATATTTTCCTTTGGCTCTTTCATAGATTCCGAAGAATTCAAGACCACCTGCTTTGATGAAAGGGTTGATCATGAAAGCAGTCATTTCATTTTTAAGGTCGGGGTTAATTCTACCAGATCTAAAGCCGTCTCCAACTGCAGTTCCGTCAGGAAGGCTACCGCTCATTACGTTGTAGTATCTTGAACCTGCACGGTCACCGCTGTAAAGGTAGATGTTTTTGCTTTGGTTGCTGTGGAATAGAGATCCTGTCAATCTAAATCTGAAGTCTTCAGAAATTTGCTTGTCATAACCTATTTTGGCTAAAAGAGATGGGCTGGTGTGGCCTTCACTGCTGGTTGACTGGTTCAATTTACCGTTGGTGAATCCAACCATACCTAACCATCCGTCGTTGAAATAGTAGATCTCACCACCTACTTCAGTAGTAAAGCTGTCCATAAGGTAGTTTCCAACAAATGGGTTGTAAAGAGCCATCGCGTTGTCAGATCTTCTGAAGTGGGCGTCACCGTAGTTGTTCTCCATGTGACCAAACTTAATTCTCAAGTGCTCCATAAGTCCTGAAGCAAGACCTTCGCTGATGAAGTCAAGGTTGTCTACCTGCAGGTACCCGCCTTTTACGTAAGCTTCTGGGTGGTGTTGAGAAGAAAGATAGGTGTTAAGGTGTACTCTAACTCCTTTTGCAAGAAGAATGTCAAAGGTCATGTTTGCAGTAGCAAGGTTAAAATCTTTTCCAAGCTCATATACAGGGAGAGTGCTTTCGTTTTCCTGCTCAAGACCCTGGAACTGTAGTGCAAATGCACCTCCAAGTCTTACCTGTACTCCTTCAAATTCTTCAAGGTTAATATCTTTGTTAGGTTCAAAAGTATTTACACCGCGTTGATCTGGATATCTGTAGTTAGGAAGGCTTCTATCCCAAAGGGTTTTGCTGTCGTTGTCTTCCACAACCAGAACATCTACATCTTGTGCCTGTGCCTGAAAGCCCATGGCCATCAAGAGGGCAATACCGGAATATTTAATTAGATTTTTCATTTTTGATACATTAAAAAAGTTGATAGTTGAATTTTAAAATTTGTCGTTGAATTAGAATTATTTAGTAAAAACAGTCTGGAATTTAATGTTGACTTCATCTCCTGTGGTGATAGTTCCAAACATGGCTGTTGGGGGATCCACTTTAAAATCGGTCATTTTTATTTTTTTGTCGCCGCTTAGAGTGATTTTGTCACCGGCAACTTTGGCATCAAAGATCAATTCTACGTTCTTCTTGGTGCCTGCAATGGTAAGTACACCATTAGTAGTTACCTTACATGAGGTTTTTGAAGTGCAATCAAGGTTTTTAACGCTTGATAATTCGTAGGTGATTCTTCTGTGCTTATCGGTATCAAGAGCCTTATAGGTGTTTTTGTCCATTCCGCCCTTTCCACTCTTCAAGCTTTCGGCAACTACTGCAAACTGTAATTGATCAAGTTGCACCAATTGTCCGTCTTCCATTTGAACCTTTATACTTCCCTGGAGTTCTTTTGCGCTTAACTCCCAATCATGTATGTTTGAGGTTCCTTCCACTTTTAAACTGGAGGCTCCGCTATTTACATTAAAGGTTTGCCCTGCCATAGTATTGGCAGAAAAGACCATTACCAGAAAGCTTCCAATTACTAACCAAAGGTTCTTTTTTGTGTTCATGATTTTTGTTTTTAATTATGATACAAAGATGGCACAGATATGAGCGGTAGAGTATGACGCGGGTCAGCTTTCGGCAAGATTCTCACAGGGAATGGTTTTAAATTTTAAGTCCGCATTCACATTCGTGTAATCAGCTTTAAATTAGCTAGTTATGATGATTGTTTTTTAAATGGCATTTTGAAAAGCTGATTTTGCTCATAATTTCACCGATTAAATTTGCCCTCAAAGTTCCAAAAGATGCCCAGCGGTGGCAAGAGATTAAGAAATTTTAACCAGAATTTAGTAGGAGGGAGTGAAAACCCGGAGAAATATGTCCGAATTATTAAAATGGTTAATGCCACTAAAGAAGAAATGATAACAAAGCTTTAACAACTATTAGTGGCAGCTTGCCGAAGCATTCACCACAGCCGTTTGTGGCGCAGGAGATAGATATGGAATATCAAGGCCCATTCCTCTTATAATAAAGAGAAGGCCAATCACAACTACAACAACCGGAATGAACCTTTGCACCTGCTTTCTCAAGGCTCCTCCCAGAAATCGGCTAAAGTAGACTGCGGTGGTCATAAGAGGAATGGTGCCAAGGCCAAAGATTACCATATAAAGGCTTCCTGTGAGCATTTCGCCCGAAGCCAGCGCGGCAAATACGGCCATATACACCAGGCCACAGGGCAGCAGGCCGTTTAAAAAGCCAATAGTAAAGAAAGTATCGGGCGTTCTTTTTTTGAGGGCGGCCCCCAAAGATGATTTTATCTGCCCCACAAACCGGTACAATGGCCGGGAAAAATTTATTTTGCTGAAGCTTTTGGATGGTAGGAGTATGGCCAGGATCATAAGAACCCCAATCCCAATAGACAGTTGTTGCTGGATCCCAAAAAGGTCAAAACTCTTGCCCAGTAGCCCAAACACCAGGCCTATTAGCGCATATGAGAAAAGCCGCCCAAAATGGTACAGGAATATCTGAAGCAGTTTCAACACTTTATTGTCACGCGACAACGGAAGCATAAATGCAATTGGGCCGCACATCCCAATGCAGTGAAAACTGCCAAGTAGGCCTAATATGAAGGCAGAGTAGAGCATTAATACAGGATATCCTCTTTAAAATAGAATTTTTCGCCCTTGTATTCCCAGTCAATAATAATGTTCCAGCGGCCGTCTATAAAGCGACTATCAGGTACGAGCAATTGATGTGAGGACAATGAAAGAGGAATTTCAGAGTCCAGCTGCTTGTTTGACGGCCGGTACAGGAACACATTTCCTTTAATGGAAGTAAACTCAAGTTCTGCCGGAAAAGTGATCAGCAAACCTTCGGGAGTTTGTTCCAGGTTGATATTTTCTGAAAGCAGGCCGGCATTTTTAGTCTTGTCCAGCTGCTCCTGAAATGTGAGTTCGTTTTTGTAATATTCTTCCACAACCAAATCATGGCTGTAAGCTTTATCGGTGATCATGGTGATCACAAAAAACATGATGAAGGCTATAAAACTAAATATAGCCAGTACCAGTGATGTGCCCCAGGATATTTTCATGATCTTGTCTTTTAATTTTCAGAAGAACTTGGTCTTTCTGAGGTTTCTTATTTCTCTATTTGTTGAACAGTCTGCCTATTCGTAATTCCTTTGCTTTACTCTTTTATTACTCCTCAAAAATGGCATTTTTGGGAAGTATTTTTCAGTTCTTTTTCTGCGGAAGGCTTCAGTATCGCTTTGAATACCACTGTTGCTGAAGGTTTTTTCTTCAGCAGCCGTTATTTTATTACCTGAAGCTCCTGGGCCCCATAAAATTTGTGCTGGTGGTCTCTATGAGCTTCTCGCCACTGTACACGCCTATTTCCACACTGTTTTTTTCATCTTTTAAAAGCGCTTTCGGGATCTCGATAAATAAAGTGCCTTCTGCAAGGCCTTTTTCGGGAACTGTGATTTTCTCGTGGGTGACAGATTCAATACTTCCGTTGTGGGAAAGCAGCTTAAAATGTACATCTTCAAAACTACCGGTAGTTTTATTTATGAGTTTAAAGGTGTAAACATTGCTAATCATGTTATTCTCGTGAGTCTCATAAAGCTGCCCCGGAAGCCTTAAAACTGTGGCTTCAACATCGGTCCTTAAAAACAACATTCCCGAAAGAATTCCAACAAGTACAAACAGGATGGCAGCATATCCTTTCATCCTGGGGTTGAACCTGAATTTTTCTTCTTTTTCAATATTCTCTTCAGAATAAAAACCTATTAGCCCCCGTGGGAGGTCTACCTTGTCCATCATGGCGTCGCAGGCATCTATACAGGCGGTGCAGTTGATGCATTCCAGCTGTGTTCCATTCCTTATGTCGATTCCGGTAGGGCAAACATTCACGCACTGGGAACAGTCAATACAATCTCCTTTTCCCAGCTGGGCGCGATCTTCATTTTTTCTGAATTTTGAACGTCCTTTTGATCTTTCCCCTCTTTTATGGTCATAAGCCACCACTACAGATTTCTTGTCGAGCAGCACACTTTGCAACCTTCCGTAGGGGCAGGCAATGGTACAAACCTGTTCCCTGAACCACGAAAAGATGAAATAGAAGACGCCGGTAAAAATTAGAAGCCCTATAAATGTGCTTAGGTTTTCTAGCGGGCCTTCAGTAACATATCTCAGCAGTCTTTCGCTGCCCACGAGATACGCAAGAAAAACATTGGCAATCCCGAATGAAATAAGGAAGAACAGGAACCATTTAAAGCCTTTCTTTCTTATTTTATCGCTATTCCATTCCTGTTTGTCCAGCCTCATTTGTGCCCCGCGGTCACCTTCTATCCAGTATTCGATCTTCCGGAAGACCATTTCCATAAAGATGGTCTGCGGGCAAATCCAGCCGCAAAATATGCGGCCAAAGGCAGAGGTGAAAAGCGTGATGAACAAAACGCCAATGATCATTGCGGTAACCCCCAGGTAGAAATCCTGCGGCCAGAAGGGTTGCCCGAAAATGAAAAATTCTCTTTCCAGTACATTGAGCATCATGAACTGGTTTCCATTTATATGAATAAATGGAGATGCGATTAGAAAAAGAAGCAGGAACCAGGTTAAGTGCGTGCGGTACTTATAAAACCGGCCTTCAGGTTTTTTTGGATACACCCAGGCGCGTTTACCTTCGGCATTCATGGTGCCTATCCTGTCTCTAAAGTTGTTCTCTGCTCTTTCCACTTCCTGCTGCCTTTCCTGTATTTATCTTATTCTGTCCAGATTTCCCCTTCGGGGTCTTTTGGGTTGGCCGGAGAAGTTCCCTGCAGGCTGAGAATATAACTTGCTACCTGTTGGATCTCTGCCGGTTTGAGGGAAGATTTCCAGGCGATCATCCCTTTGCCTGCACGCCCGCCTTCACTTACCGTGTGGAAGACATTTTTGATACCCCCGCCAAGAATCCAGTGCTCGTCGGTAAGGTTAGGGCCAATTCCCCCACCGCCATCGGCAGCGTGACAGGCCAAGCAGTTGGTTTGGTAAATAGCCTCACCTTTCTTCAGTTCGGCAGCTTCGGTGAGTAGCTCTACGTTTTCTGCATCAACCAGGTCGGGAGCATTCTTTTTGTATTCTTCAACTGCAATCTTTGCTGCCAGCATTTCCTTTTCAAATTCTGCTACCTGATCTTCTCCATTCCAAAGGTGGTAGTAGGCAAGGTAACCGGCGGCAAAAATGATGGAAATATAGAAGGAGTAAAGCCACCATGGCGGGAGCTTGTTGTCCAGCTCTTTTATTCCGTCATAATTGTGGTCAAGTTCTAGTTCGCCTTCTTCGGAAATTGGGCGGGTACCAGCTAGTTTACGGCTGATCCTTTTAAGGTCGTACTTCTTCATTCGCTCCTCTTGCGCCCTCATGTACCGTTCTTTGGCTTCAGGCGAAAGAGACTGGAACATGATATTTTCTACTGCGTTGAGAATGCCTTCCGCAGCAATAAGGAATAACAGGATCACCAGTAGCACCGCAGAGAGTACCGGGTATTCAATAAAGGCAAAATTGTCACCTGAGTCTATAAAGTATTCTAGCACTCCTGCGATGAGGAGAAAGAAAACAGGGATTCTTATCCAGGCCGGGATAGCTTGTCTCATAAGTTCTGGTCGTTATCTGTTTCTAATGGTATTTGTTCTACGGTGTGGATGTAGTCTTTCTTTGCGGTGAAGACCCACCAGAAAAGCGCTACAAAAAAGATGAAGAAGATGAGCAGGGAAATGATTGGATAAATCTCTATCCCTGCAATGCTCTCCATGTGTCCTTTAATAAATTTTAGCATGACAGTTAGTTTGTTGAAGTTGTTGAATTGACCACTTTAATATCTGTTCCCAATCGCTGGATGTAAGCGATAAGGGCAACGATCTCGCGATCTTTCATTTCAATAAATTCCAGTCCGTTCTCTTCAGCATATTTTTTATCGGCTTCATAAGTGGTCACAAAGTCGGGATCACTGTAAAGGTTTTGCTGAATTTTGGTAGCCTGTTCTTCCATGTGGGCCTGGGCGTTGGCTATCTCGGCTTCGGTATATGGAACTCCCAGTTGTACCATGGCCTTCATTTTATCTTCAGTTTCAGAACGGTCATGTTTGCTGGTGATCAGCCACTTGTAGCCGGGCATGATAGAACCAGAGGAGGTACTTTGCGGGTCATACATGTGGTTGAAGTGCCAGTTATCTGAATATTTTCCTCCCACCCTCATAAGGTCGGGGCCTGTACGTTTACTTCCCCACAAGAATGGATGGTCATAAACATATTCCCCGGCTTTCGAGAATTCGCCGTAGCGTTCTACTTCACTTCTAAAAGGGCGGATCATTTGTGAGTGGCAGGAAACACAGCCTTCTCTAATGTAGATATCCCTTCCTTCAAGTTCCAGTGGCGTATAAGGTTTAACGCTGGTGATGGTTGGAATATTAGATTTTACCAGCAGGGTTGGCACTATCTGGATAATACCTCCTATAAGAATTGCGATAGTAGCTAAAACTGTAAGCTGCACCGGCTTGCGCTCCAGCCAGGTGTGGAAACCTTCTCCCACAAGTCTTCTATTGCTTATTTTTTGTAGGGGAGCTGCTTCGGCAAGTTCGTCTGTAACTTCGGTTCCGGTTTTAATGGTTTTGTATACGTTGTACAGCAGGATGAACATTCCGAAGATATACATACTACCTCCAATGGCCCTAAACCAGTACATTGGCATGATCTCGGTTACAGTTTCCAGGAAGTTTCCGTAGACAAGGGTACCATCGGGGTTAAATTGTTTCCACATTGAAGCCTGTACAAAACCTGCAACATACATGGGCAGGGCGTATAGGATAATACCTAAAGTACCTGTCCAGAAGTGGGCGTTGGCAAGCTTAACCGAATACAACCGGGTTTTAAACATTCTTGGCACTAGCCAGTATACCATCCCAAAGGTTAAGAACCCGTTCCAGGCAAGTGCGCCTACGTGTACGTGTGCAATTACCCAGTCGCTAAAGTGGGCAATGGCATTTACGTTCTTAAGAGAGAGCATTGGGCCTTCAAAAGTGGCCATCCCGTAGCCGGTGATGGCAACCACCATGAATTTTAGAACAGGATCTGTCTTAACTTTATCCCATGCGCCACGCAGGGTAAGGAGCCCGTTGATCATACCACCCCATGATGGCATCAGCAGCATTACCGAAAAGGCAACTCCAAGGTTCTGAGCCCAATCGGGTAGTGATGAATAAAGCAAGTGGTGAGGTCCGGCCCAGATGTATATAAATATTAAGGACCAGAAGTGAATAATAGATAACTTGTATGAGTACACAGGGCGGTTGGCAGCCTTGGGCACAAAGTAGTACATGAGCCCCAGGAAGGGTGTGGTCAGGAAGAATGCTACGGCATTATGTCCGTACCACCACTGTACCAATGCATCCTGAACTCCTGCATAAACTGAATAACTCTTAAATAAACCAACCGGAATTGCAAGGCTGTTAAAGATATGTAGTACTGCAACGGTTACAAAGGTTGCGATGTAGAACCAAATGGCTACATACAAATGGCGTTGTCTTCTCTTAAAAATAGTAGCGATGAGGTTCCACCCAAAAACAACCCATACCACAGCAATAGCAATATCAAAAGGCCATTCCAGTTCGGCGTATTCTTTAGAACTGGTGAAGCCCAGGGGAAGTGTAATGGCCGCTCCAACAATAATTAACTGCCAGCCCCAGAAGTTGATGTTGCTCAAAATGTCACTGTACATACGGGCTTTGAGCAGCCGCTGGGTAGAGTAGTATACTCCTGCAAAAATAGCATTCCCCACAAAAGCAAAGATCACTGCATTAGTGTGCAGCGGGCGAAGGCGCCCAAAACTTAACCAGGAAACTCCGTCGGTCAAATTAGGGAAAAGGAATAAAAAGGCCAAAAGAAGCCCGACTGTCATTCCTATGACTCCCCAAAAAAGGGTGGCGTAAAGGAACTTTTTTACGATTTTGTTGTCGTAGTAGAACTGTTGCAATTCCATTCTTTTAATTGTCTTGATTAATTTTACTCGATTTTGTTGATTTCTCTTTTACAAGCTCATCCTCAAAAAGAATACGCACCGACGGGGTATAGTCATCGTCAAACTGGCCGTTACGCACGGCAACAATAAAAACAACGAAAAACAATACCGCTACAATAATGCTTATTGTAAGGAGTAAATAGATGACGCTCATACCTATTTATATATCAGGCAAAACTACAGGCATTGTTATTTTTTAAATATGATTTCGGTCAGGTTTCGTTAGAAAAACATTTGTAAAAAATTCAGTCATATATGATTAGGCTCATATATAAGAGAGAACTTAATTCGGACATTTGTATCTGAAATTAATATTAAACACATCTGATCATGAAAAATTTCAAACATTCAAAAAAGAGACTTGCCTGCGTTTTCTTTCTTGCAGCCCTTGTAGCAGGGATATTTACCTCTTGCGATAAAGCAGTTGCTGCCAAAGAAAACCCCGAACTAATGAAAGTATATGGAGAGAGCGAAGCCGAAATGACTTCTCCTCCAATGGTACCAAGACCTGTTGGAAAAAGAGCTGCTACCAAACTCATCGTTAATATGGAAGTAGTAGAAAAAGAAATGGAGATGAGCGACGGGGTAAGTTATGTGTACTGGACCTTTGATGGTACAGTTCCCGGAAGTTTTATTCGTACCCGTGTTGGAGATGAAGTTGAATTCCACTTAAAAAACCACCCAGACAGTAAATTGCCACACAATATTGACCTGCACGCGGTAACAGGACCTGGTGGTGGTGCCGAATCTTCTTTTGTAGCTCCCGGCCACGAAGCTGTATTTACTTTTAAAACCATGAACCCTGGTCTGTATGTATACCACTGTGCCACAGCTCCTGTTGGGATGCACATCGCTAATGGTATGTACGGTCTTATTCTTGTTGAGCCAGAAGGTGGTCTTGAGCCGGTTGATAAAGAATATTATGTAATGCAGGGGGATTTCTATACTGAAGGTGAGAACGGCGAAAGAGGCCTGCAGGCTTTCAGTATGCAGAAAGCAGTTGATGAAGATGCAGATTATGTAGTGTTTAATGGTAAAGTTGGTGGCCTTACAGGAGACAACGCCTTAACTGCAAAAGTTGGTGAAACCGTACGTCTCTTTGTAGGTAACGGTGGCCCTAACCTGGTTTCTTCCTTCCACGTGATTGGAGAGATCTTTGACAAAGTATATCTTGAAGGTGGTGCCATGATCAACGAGAACGTGCAAACCACTTTGATCCCCGCCGGTGGTGCCGCCATCGTAGAATTTAAAGTTGAGGTGCCCGGGAACCTTGTATTGGTAGATCACTCCATCTTCAGAGCATTTAACAAAGGAGCCCTGGGGATACTTAAAGTTGAAGGCGAAGAAAATGAAAAAGTTTTTGGAGGTAAAATTGAAGAGAAAGTATACAATCCCGGAGTAACTGCTACCGAAGAAGCTACCGAAGAAGTAACTGAAGACGCACCTGTGGCCAGTACTTCTTTAGCCCAAAAAATGGAAAGGGGAAAACAAATCTACACCCAAAACTGTCTTGCCTGCCACCAGGCTACCGGTAACGGGATCCCCAATGCTTTTCCTCCACTTGCAAATTCCGATTATTTAAATGCCGATGTGCATCGTGCCATAGAAGTGGTGAAGTTTGGTCTTAGCGGTGAAATTGAGGTGAACGGGAATGTTTACAACAGCGCAATGCCAAAGCAAAACATTTCAGATGAGGATGTTGCAAATGTTCTCACTTATGTTTATAATAACTGGGGCAACAACAAAACTGAAGTGACTGCCGAAATGGTGAAGAAAGCGAAGTAATTAGCAGTTAACAAAAAATTTAAAGAAATGAAGACCTTAACCAGATTGGCAGTATGCATCGCGATAATGATCCAGGGCCAGGCCTATAGCCAGTCTGGTGCCATGGTCGAAGTCCGCGGGGGGGAATTCATTCCTCTCTACGGAACAAAAACCGAAGTTCCTGTAGGCAATTTTTTGATGGATGTCTATCCCGTGACCAATGCCGAATTCCTGGAGTTTGTAGAACAAAACCCGCGTTGGAGGAAGTCTCAGGTAAAACAACTGTTCGCCGATGAAAATTACCTGCGCAGCTGGAAAAATGACTTGAGCCTGGGTAGCGATAACCTGCCCAACTCGCCGGTGACAAATGTCTCCTGGTTCGCTGCGAAGAACTACTGTGAATGCCAGGACAAAAGGCTGCCTAGCATTGATGAATGGGAGTATGTGGCCATGGCAAACGAGACCAGCCCCGATGCCCGTTCCGAGAAATCCTATAACCAGTATATCTTAAGCTGGTATGAAACGCCCAATACCTTTAAAAATACCGTGGGCAATACCTTCAAGAATTATTGGGGAGTGTTCGATCTTCACGGCCTGGTTTGGGAATGGACTTCCGACTTTAATTCGGTGATGATTGGGGGTGAATCCCGGCAGGACAGCACAGGTGACAACAACCTCTTTTGCGGGGCCGCCGCAGTTGGCGCCACAGACCTTATGAACTACGCAGCTTTTATGCGCTATGCCTTCCGCGGAAGCGTAAAAGCAAGGTATTCGGTGAAAAACCTTGGCTTTAGATGCGTCAGGGATATTGAAAAATCAAATTTATAAGCATGAAAAAAGTAGCTTTTATATTGCTTTCCATAGTTCTTTTTACTGCATGTAACAATGTCAAAAAAGAGGAAGAAAAGGTTGAAGAAGTTGCAGCAAACACCACAGAGGTAAAAGGAGAGCTGCCCGAATTGTCTATCTACAACCTTCCATCCACCTGGACCACTCAAAACCACGAGGATATTCAGCTGGAAGATCTCCGCGGAAATGTGCTGGTCATGGTAATGATCTACACTTCCTGCAAGGCCGCCTGCCCACGACTCATCGCCGATATGCGCAATATCGAAAAACAGGTGCCCGAAGAGTATCTCGACAAGACAAAGTTCATCATGGTGAGTATTGATCCTGAAACCGATACGCCGCAAAGGCTCAACGCTTTTGCCAGGGAGAATGAAATGGAAGACAACCACTGGCTGTTCCTTCGCGGTACGCCCGAAGACACCCGTGAGTTTGCAACCGTACTGGCCGTAAGCTATAAAAAGATCTCGCCCATAGATTTCTCACACTCCAATATTATCAGCGTTTTTGACGAAGAAGGAGTGCTGGTTCACCAGCAGGAAGGCCTTGGGGTAGACAATACCGAAACCGTAGAAGCCATTAAAACTGAAGTTTCAAATTAAGTAAAGTAAGATCAGATAGCCGGGGCTGCCTGAGAAAAGAACTGTACCGTAAACCTGAATTTCATTTCGGGTTTTGCAAAAATTCTGAAGTAAAGTCAGGATGTTGGTGCGCTCTTCTCAGGCAGCCCCTTTTTAATCCTCATCTCCCATTCCCCAATTAGTTTTGTTCAGGGGTGGCAGCAGCATTTTATTCAGTCATAATATAACCTGCATTTCGCAGTTAATATTTCCCCTTCATTGTATTGGTAGATCAGTCAATGTTCGCTACTAATTCGACGAGACCAAAATCCGGTGTACTTATGCTTGAGAGGTTCGGGTTTTCCAATTCCGTCAAAAGGTTTTCGGGAAAATGTCTTACCACCTGGTCCAGGTAGGTTTTAATATTTTTTTAAAGTCAGAAACAGTTGTTATTTGTATAATATTGTAATTGATAAAGTACAAATAGATGTACAAATAATGATTCGATAATTTTTGGATGGTTGCCAACCTTCTTATCACTATTTCTGAAAAGCTCAAATACTGAAAAATGTTTTTCGGGTTCTCTTTCTGCTTTACCTTCAGCAGGCTGGGAATGATCATTAGACCTGAAGCCTTTAAGCCAGTCAAAAATGGCATTTTTGGCCCCTCTTTTTCCTGGATCCTTTCCTGTTCAGTAGAATTACATTCCTTAAAAAGCGGCAAATTTCCGAAGCTAAAAAAAGGGAGTTAGCCTGGTGTATTAATTGCGGGGGTGTCAAAAAAGGGATTTTGAAGACTGCTTTAAAACAACAAGAAGCAAGTAGGGGGTTGCTCTCTTGTCGCCATTCCGGCCTGTGGCAGGAAAAACAAATAATCACATTTCTAATGTAGACGTTTTTCTCCCTAATTCCCAACTTTTTCTGAGAAAATCGGCTGCAGCAGTTTTTTTAGTAGAATTCGGTCTTCAAAAAGCTAAATTTTGCGTCCGATAATGTTGGTGCACAGGGTTGTAAAAGCAATGATGCTTATAGAGCTGAAGGGCATAAGGATCGCAGCGATAATGGGCGATAACTGCCCGGTCACTGCAAAATACAGCCCCACAACGTTGTACAGAAAAGACAGTACCATACTAACTTTAATAACGGTCATGGCCTTTTTTGACGCCCTGATGAAGTTTGGCAAACTTCCAAACCTGCTGGCGTCTAAAATGGCATCGCAGGCGGGAGAGAAGACGTTCACGTTTTCAGAAATGGCAATTCCCACTTCACTTTTGGCCAGTGCCCCCGCATCATTGAGCCCGTCACCTACCATAATGGTCTTTTTTCCTTCTTTTTGAAGGGAGGCGATATAATCCAGTTTGTTTTCGGGCTTCTGGTTAAAGAGCATTTGGGTGTTTTTAGGCAGCAGGGCTTCCAGCCTCGATTTTTCGCCCTCATTGTCACCCGAAAGTATGGAAAGATGGTAATTTGGGGCGAGATCGTCAAAAAGCTCTTTTACGCCTTCGCGGTATTCATTAAAAAAGATATACCGGCCCTTATACTCGTTATTGGCACTAATGTGTACCGAGGTGTTGAGGGAAGTGCCGTGTGCCGTGCTGCCCACAAACTCTGCCGAACCCACCTTCATGGCTTTTTGCCGGTGCACAGCTTCTATTCCTTTACCTACAACTTCCCGGCATTCTTCAGGCGGGGCAATGTCATATTCGGCCAGCATATCGTAGAGGCTTCGACTTAACGGGTGGTTTGAAGCGCGCAGGGTATTCTTCAGAAGGGATTCTTCTTCCGCAGTTAAAGTGATGCCTTCATAACTAATGCTGCTTTTCTTGTTTGAGGTAATGGTGCCGGTTTTGTCAAAGATCAGGGTGTCGGCTTTGGCCAGCTGCTCAATCACCCCGGCATTTTTCAGGTAAAATTTCTTATTTCCAAATATGCGCAGCAGGTTGCCCAGGGTGAAAGGTGTAGACATGGCCAGGGCGCAGGGGCAGGCAATAATGAGCACTGCGGTAAAGACATTGATGGCTGTGGCCACATCTAAGAACATCCAGTAAGCGGCGGCCGTGAACGCAATTAAGAGCAAAACTATGGTGAAATATTTGCTGATGTGGTTGATGAACGAGGTAAACGAATCTTCCTTTTTGACCTGGAAAACGTCGTTGCTCCACAACTTTGTAAGGTAGCTTTGAGAAACCGATTTAAGTGCTTCCATCTCAATCATCCCCGAAACCTGCCGCCCGCCCGCAAACAATTTGTCTCCCGATGCTTTCTCTACAGCTTCCGACTCTCCCGTTACAAAACTGTAGTCTATACGGCCTTTCCCGTTGATGAGAATTCCGTCTACCGGGATGAGCTCTTCGTTCCTGATTAAAATGCGATCGCCCTTTTCGATGTCGTGAACGTGGATGCTTTCTTCTTTGCCGTCAGGATTGATGCGGGTGATGCCAATGGGAAAATACGATTTGTAATCCCTCTCAAAAGAAAGGAAGTTGTAGGTCTTTTGCTGAAAGAATTTTCCGAGGGTGAGGAAGAATACGAGTCCGGTGAGGCTGTCAAAAAACCCTGGGCCCCAGTCAAAAATGATTTCGAGGCTGCTGCGCACAAAAAGCACCAGCACGCCCAGGGCAAGGGGCACGTCTATATTGAGGATCTTTGCCCGCAGGCCTTTGTAGGCCGAAATAAAATAATCTTGCGCCGCATAAAACACCACCGGGAGCGAAAAAGCAAACATGAGCCACCTAAAAAGGCCTTTATACTGCTCCAGCCAGTATTCGTTTACTTCAAAATATTCGGGGAAGGAAAGGAACATGACATTTCCAAAAGCAAAACCGGCAACGCCCAGCTTATAAATAATGCTGCGGTTGATCTTTTTCTTCCCGGTTTCACTGTCGTCAAGGCTTATGTAAGGTTCATAGCCAATGCTGCTAAGGAAGAGCACCAGGTCTTTTAGATTCAGTTTTTCTGAATTATAGGTAACGCGCAGGCTCTTTTTAGGAAAATCTACCTGTGAGGCCGTGATGGAAGGCTTCAGTTTATTGAGGTTTTCGAGGATCCAGATGCAGGAACTACAGTGAATATGCGGGATGTACAGCGAAATCACCTGCAGGTTTCCGTCGTTGAACTCCAGGAGCTTGTCAACGATCTTCCCGTTGCTCAAAAAGTCGTATTTCCCTTCGAGTTTTGCCGGCGCTGCACCGGGAGCCGCCTCCATATCGTAGTATGAAGTAAGGCCGTTCTCCGAAAATATCTCGTAGACGGTCTTGCAGCCATTGCAGCAAAAAGACTTCTCATCAAAGCTAACGCATGACTTAATCGCATCACCGCAGTGATAACAAGAAAGTGCTTCCATAAAAATTGCTCGTTTCGTACCGGGTACAAAGGTTGAAAATGAGCGGGTTGGAAAATATGATGCCGGTCATGTTTTTAATGCTCTTCAAAAATGACATTTTTAAGAGGTATTTTTTCTGAAGCTTTAGACTAAAATTCAGGCTTTGGAATTAGAATATTTTTCGGTTTCAGAATTGATTTCGGCACCAAGCAGAACTATAATGCTGGTAAGGAAGAGCCAGAGCAGCATAACCACTACAGCTGAAATTGAACCGTAAACTTCGCCGTAACTTCCGAAGTTCTTCACGTAAAAAGAAAAACCCCAGGAGGCGATCAGCCAGAGCAGGGTCGCCACGAGCGCACCCGGCAGCACCCATTTAAAATCGGAAGTGGGTTTTGCAGGGGCGTAGCGATAGATCAATCCTATAAAGTATACCACCAGGGCCGCTAATATGAGCCAGCGCAGCCAGGTGATCAAAGCGGTTACAGTTGAAGGTAAAGGGATTTCATCAATGATCACGGGCCAGATCACAATGACGCCCAGGCTAATAATTACCAGGAGAATGGCACCAAAAGTGAAGAGCAGGGTAAGTGCGTTTTGTTTGATGAAGCCGCGTTCGTTGTTGGTGCCGTAGGCAATGTCTATGCCCGTAAAAAGGGATTTCATGCCTTTATTGGCACTCCAGAGACTCAGCAGGATTCCAATGATAAGGCTCCAGCTTAAAGCACTTTGGGGGGTAGAGACCAGATCCTGCAACTGGGTTTCTATAATCTCAAAAGCCTGTTGCGGCATTACCTGCGCTATTTTTTGCAACTGGTCCTGTAAACTCTGCGGGTCCATGGCCAGGCCATAAATGGAAACCAGGGCGCCTATAGCCGGAAAAACCGCTAAAAATGCATAAAAGGCAACCCCCGCAGAAACTATCGACACATTGTCTTCCCCAATTTGATCTTTTACTGCAAACCCTATAGATTTCCATCCTGAAGAGGAGATGTCGGTTGGTTTTTCTACTGTTCTGGAAGAATGGTAGCCTTTACTCATTTTTCTTTTTTTTTTTTCTGAATTTTCCTTTTAAAATAATAAATTCATACAGCAGCATTTTAATATTTTGCCATAAACATTTGTTAATCCTTAAGTGTGGAGCCTTTCTTTTCAAACCTTCCGCGCTTTTTAAAATGACCAATGACCGAAGGTGCGGTGAAGCCGTGAATTACAATCGAGATAAGAATAATGTAAGCGGTAATGGCGTATAATTCATTCTTATGGCTAAAATAATCGAAAGTTACAAAGGCCCATGACAGGTAGAAAATGGAGCCAATTCCCCTAATTCCGAAGAAACTGATGGCGAGTTTGCTTTTGAGGTCCTTTTTTACGCCCCATAACCCGATAAGACCCGCCACCGGCCTGATGATGAGCACGAAGAGGAAGGCGAAGACCACCCCTTTCCAGTCGGTAAGGCTAAGCATGCCGTTCATTATTGACCCTCCAAAAAGCAGGATGTAGATTACCATGAAAAGGTGTTCCATTTCCTGTACAAAATCGTGGAGTTTTTTTTTGTAATCCTGATCTACTTTCTCGTAATACCTTAGGCTGAAACCGGCAAAGAACACGGCCAGGAAACCGTAACCGTGAAGCAGCTCTGTAAGGCCGTAGGTCATAAACGTGAGGGAGAGTGCCAGGAAACCTACAAAAGTCTTAACCCCGGCGTATTTATGTATCCTGTCCATAAGGTGGCCTATAAGCCAGCCAATAAACAGGCCGCAAATAACGCCAATCACTACTTTCAGGAGCATTTTATCCCAAAGCCAGTCTGTAAAGTTGAAGGCGGCCCAACTACCAGCCTGTGCCACGAGCACAGCGAGATAAGAGAAAGGGTAGGCGATCCCGTCATTTAGGCCGGCTTCGGCTGTAAGTGTAAACCTGATATCGTTGGCGTATTCTTCTTCTTCAAGAGGGTCATCCAGCTGCACTTCGGCGGCCAGAACCGGGTCGGTTGGAGCGAGAACGGCAGCCAGTAAAAGGCTGGACGGTAAACTGAGCAGCAGGAAATACTGCCCCAGCAGGAATGCCGAAACCATGCAAATGGGCATGGTGATTAGCACCAGCAGCAGGGGCTTTCGCCATGCCTTCAGGCTGTAGTTGGCACCAATTTTTAAACCGGCGCCCATGAGCGAGATAATCACTAGGGCTTCAGAAAAATACATGAGGCTTTGGTCATCCCATAACGGATCTGGCCAGCCCAGGGGCAATCCCACTGCATAAAGGCCAAAGCCTATAAGCAATAACAAAATGGGGGAGCTTATCTTCAGCTTTTCAGAAAATGACGGCAGCCACGCCATAATGATGGTAGCGAAACCGAGGCCTGCGAGGATCAGGTAATGTGTTTCCATTACTGAAAAATAGGGTTTATTCCCCCTTTTTTTTCCTAAAGGAATGTTACTTCTTTAGTTACAGCTAAAAAACGGAAAACTTTAGGAAAATGTCCTATAAATAAGTTGGATATTTTCCTAAAATAGCTACATTTGTTGGTATGGGAACAGATGTATCACAAGAAATTAAGCGGTTCAAAGAGGTAAGGGACGAAAATAACTTTACCCAAACCGAATTTGCCAACCTGCTGGGCATCAAAAATTCAACGGCCGATATTGAAAGGGGCCGCACGAAACTTTCCGGGAAAGTAGTGTCTGAACTTCTGCGGCAGTTCGGGATCAATCCTTTGTGGTTGTTTGGGGAAAGCAACCAGAAATACCTGCAGGTGACCAAAGGAGATATAAGCCCAAAAGTGGTGAGCCTTAACAGTGCAGAAGAAGAAAATATCGTGTTGGTAAATGTGAAGGCAGCCGCGGGTTATCCGCATAATGTGCAGGATGTGGACTGGTACCAGCAGTTACCTGCATTTGACATTCCCCTGCCCGAGTACCGGAATGCTACTCACCGGGGTTTCCAGATTGAAGGAGACAGTATGCTGCCCAATTTCAGGCCTGGCGAATGGGTTCTGGGAAAAGCCGTTCCCACCATTGAGGAAGCGAGTAACAACCGGGTTTATGTTGTGGTGCTCTATGATTCGGTTCTGGTGAAGAAACTTCAGAAGTTGCCCGATCCTTCCAAGCTGCTGCTCATATCCCTTAATGAAGAGTACCTGCCCATAGAGATAAGGGTGAATGATATACAGGAATTGTGGCAGGTGAACTCCAAACTGACTTTTAATCTTGATGCACCTTCAGAAAGTACTTTGTTAAAGCAGCTGCAGCAATCTATGGAAGACCTCAAAAGTGAGTTCAAGACTTTAAAACATTAAAAAAGAGGCTGTCTCAAAAGCTATTCTTTATCAGCGTGAAATTTATCTAGCTGACGCTGAGTAGCTGTTAAGACAACCTCTTTTCAGGATCTTTGATCCGGGTGGTTTTGGTTGGTTAGCTGTTGTTTTTAAAGATCATCCTGCCCTCCTAGGCCGGTGTTTTCCTGAGCTTCATTTACTCCTTCCTCTACAGCATCGCCTGTGGCTTCGGCAGCATTTTGTGTTTCCCTGCACGAAATCAAAGAGGTGGAAAGTGCAAAAGAAAAGAACAGTAATAAAAAATACTTTTTCATATTATTGAGTTTTAGTGTTTAAATTATTCGAGCTCATCTTCCAGCTCATCGCCGGCTTCTTCAATTTCGTCACCTACTTCTTCCAAACCATCGGCTTCCCTCTCAGTGTCTCGACAGGAAACAAACCCGGAACTAAAAGTGAACAGCAAAGCAAATATTAAAGCAATACGTTTCATTTTTCTGTTTTTATGGTTGATTAAGTTTTGTTGTTATTCTAATAAGGAAAACAGGCGTCAGTTTTGTCATTTTTGGAACCTCGCCCAGAGGGAACAAACTTTAGTTGTCATCGCCAATCTTGTCTATTTCCTCATTGATTTCTTCGTTTACTTCCCGGTCAATCTCTTTACCGGTGCGTTCTATGATACCTTCTTTGTCTTCGCGGGGTTCTTCCTGTTCTACTTCAACTTCTTTTTCGCGTATCACCTCCCTTTCGGTGACAGTTTCGCGACACGAGACCAGTAGTACACTTCCAAGTGCCAGTGCGGCAAATAAATTTGTCGTTCTCATAACTTATTTATTTTCATTTGAGACGACCAAAGTAGGAAACTCCTGCTCCTCCTGTAAAGATATTAGCAATAATTTAGCATAAAAACAGAATTGATATTAAAAAAATGGTAAAAATACTAGGTTTAATTGTATAATATGCGAAGGCCTCTTTAAAAGGTTTGGGCGTAGAATTAAACGGGATTCAGAATTTGTGCCCAAGTCAGCACCTGATCTGATAAACAATTCTCACTGCTTCAAACTTTTAAAAGGGCCTTTTTAGATCTTATTTTTCAGCTTTGAGCCTTAGCGGGTACGAGTGTTGTTGTATTCATTTCCATCGAGGAAACCATCGTCGTTGGCATCCCAGTCATCGAATAAACCTGAGTTCCATTCATTGTTGTCTACCAGGTCGTCGTTATTTTCGTCAAACTCACCGAACCAGTCAGAATCTGCAAATCCTTCGTTCCACTCGTCCTGGTCGAGAAAACCATCTTCGTCCTGGTCAAACAGGTCCCAGTCATCATCGCTGGCAAAATCTCCATAAAGCTGGTTCCGGCCCTCGTTCCACTCATTTTCATCTATCATATCATCATTGTTGAGATCGACCATACTGTAGGTGGAACCGTAAAATTCGTCATTATTCAGCGCAGCGTCGTCATCTTCATCCCATTCTGAAAAGGCAGCACTGTTGCTTTCTCCAAATTCGTTCTCATCCAGCTGGTTGTCCTGGTTGGCGTCGTAAGTTCCAAACCCATCATCCATAACCCCTTCTTCAGTAAGATCGGTGTCGGTGTTGGTTTCTTCGATAATTTCCGGTTCCTGAGTATCCCGTTCATTGTTTTTACATGCTAAAAAAGAACTACTCAGCGTGAATAGAAATGTAAATGCTAGAATAAATCGTTTCATAATTCTGCTTTTTTGATTAATTTATAATTACTTCGGAAGAATTCTTCTTCCGTAGAAAACCTTTTAAAAATGGCATTTTTCAATAGCCATATGCTTCTACAGCAGGTAAATTTCACACTGCCCGAAGCCAATAAGCTCTACCGACTTCACTACTTAAATGAGAAATGTAAATTCTAACTATGTTCTCATTAACTGAACATCAGGTATTTACAATTAAAATTAAAGGTTTCGAGCTGGTATTCCTTTAAATTAATCTTAAAGCTGAAACATTTAAGGAAAACTTAGGGTTTCAGGTGCTTCAGACAGGCTGAAATAAAAAAAATTAAGACTGAGGTAGGCTGAGAAAGTGCAGCCGTAAATGCATAGTAGGAATTAGATTACAGGGAGAATTCAATATTAAAAGAGTGCTATTCTATATTCCCATACCTTATATATAAAGAGCAGGAGAAAAATGGCGGTGACCACAAATTCCATAAAGGTAGAGGCCAGCAGCCCTATAAAAGAACCCGAAGCCGCTTTAAGGGCCGTACGCGAATCGGCTTTGTTCACGATCTCCCCAAGATAAGCTCCTATAAACGGGGCAATTAATATTGCAAAGGGAATGGGGATAAAGATGCCGGCAAATAATCCTATGGTCGCGCCCACCATACCTTTTTTACTGCCGCCCAAATATTTTGTGCCCAATGCCGGAATGGCGTATTGCAGTGCAAAAATTATTAGGGTCACCAAAAGTGTGATGCCCAGGTAAGGGTAATTCACAGGCACTGCCTGGGTGAGGTGCAATAAAAGCAGTCCTACCCAGCTTACAGGTATTCCGGGGAGCATGGGTAAAAAACTTCCAAGTATTCCTACGAGCATTAGAATGGCTGCAAGGGCCAGCAGAATAAGATCCATAAAATCGATTTTTCAACTAAGATAGAGAAAGAGCATTGAGAAATAATAACTAAAAAATTAGTTTAAACTAAAACTTTAGTTTATATTAGCTCAAATATTCAGCGAATTATGAAACAACTTACCAAGGCCGAAGAAGAGATTATGCAGATCTTATGGAATTTGAAAGAAGCCAATGTGGCTGCCATAATTGAAGAGATGCCCGCGCCCAGGCCTGCTTATAACACGGTTTCTACCATTGTGCGAATATTGGAGAGCAAAGAATTTGTAGCTCACCGCAAGCAGGGGAAAGGCTATATCTATTTTCCGGTGGTGGAAAAGGAAACCTATACCAACCAGAGCATGAATAAACTTATAGACGGGTATTTTAACGGCTCCTTTAAAAGTATGGTGTCTTTTTTTATGAAGAAGAACAAGATGAATACTGCCGAGCTTGAAGCCATCCTGAAGGAAATCAATAAAAACGAAAAGTAATGCTGCACTATATTTTACAAACCATGGTATTTCAGCTCATCTTCCTGCTGGTGTATGAGTTTTGGTTAAAAAAGGAAACTTTCTTTGTTTATAATCGCGCTTATTTGCTGTTAACACAGTGCTCGCTTTGTTGCTCCCTTTGCTAAGGATCCCGGAGCTGCAAAATGCCATTTCGGCTGAAAATTTTGTCTTGCTACCCGAAGTGCTGATTGGCGCGGCACCCGAAGCCATTTTGGCTAACCCAGCTAACGCCATGCCCGCCAAAGCAAGCCCGCTGCTCAACCCATGGCTGGTCATTTACACCGGCGGCTTCCTCTTCAGCCTTGGTTTTTTCTTTAATAAGCTTCGACTCATCCGGCAATTGTTCTCATTTAAACCGCTGATAAACACTTCAGAAATAAAGATCGTTGAAGTACCCGATTCAACAATTGCCTGTACCTTTTATAAAACAGTCTTTCTTGGTGCCAGCCTTCCCAAAAAGGAACGGGAGCAAATTCTGTCTCACGAAAAAGTGCATGTGAGGCAAAAACATACCTTTGACCTGCTGTTCTTTGAGCTGTTAAGGATCGTCTTCTGGTTTAACCCGCTGGTTTACATCTACCAGTCCAGGATCTCGGCCCTGCACGAGTTCATGGCCGATGCCGGGGTAGTCAAAAATGTCAAAAAACAGGAGTATTTCCAGCAGCTGCTCAATTCAGCTTTTAATACACGGGATATTTCCTTTATCAATCAATTTTTTAATCACTCAATCATCAAAAAACGAATAGTTATGTTGCAAAAAACCAAATCCAATTCAGTCTCAAAGTTCAAGTTTCTGATCATTCTGCCGCTCATGGCCGCCATGTTGACCTATGTGGCTTGTTCAGATGACGCTATTAATTCACCGGCAGAGCAGGAAGCTACTGCCCGTGAAAAGCTTAAGGAGATCAAAGCCATTGTGAATGACAGTACGAAGATCACTCCTGAAGATCATGAAAAAATCACCTCTATTTTAAATTCTATAAGTTCTCAGGATCTTCAAAATTCGGAAAATAGTACGGAAAAGATCCAGATTCAAAAGCTCAAAAATGCTACTTCCGGCACTGGTGACGTACCTTTTGCCGTTATAGAAGAGGTTCCTGCTTACCCTGGGTGTGAGCAGTTTTCGACAAATGAGGAGAGAAAAGAATGTATGTCTAATAAAATCACAGAATTTATCAATAAGAATTTCAATACCTCTCTTGGAAAAGAACTGGGTTTAACAGGCCTGAACAGAATCTATGTTCAGTTCAGAATCGCCAAAGATGGAAATGTTGAAGTCTTGGGAGCAAGGGCACCACACCCTGCACTTGAGGAAGAAGCAAGGCGGGTTGTAAATCTTCTCCCAAAAATGACACCGGGTAAGCAAAGAGGGGAAGAAGTAGGGGTGCTTTATTCCCTGCCAATCAGCTTTATGGTTCCCGAAGCTACTCCTGAAGCCGAAAATGTTTCTGACAACTAACCGGTAATGTTGAAGGTTTTATGAGTCGTTATGGTAACTCTTCCATTAAAGCCGAAGCTCGATCTTCGGCTGTTTTGTGCTCATTATTTTGAAAACCGCATCCTGCTAACCGGCTGCACGGCAAAGCCATTAGAAAGTTTTCGGGAAACTGCTTAAATTCACTATTTTTGAGGAGTTTCAGTTATATGAAGAAAATTTTAGTCTTATTCTGGATTTCTTTTTTGCTTTTCTCCTGTGAAGAGTTTAAGACCCGTAAAATAACTTCGGAAGAAATCCTCATAGAAGAGACCCGCGACTTTAACTGGCATGAAGTAGATGAATACCCGGCTTTTTCAGAATGCAGAAGTATAACTGAAGTTGAACTCGCAAAAGCCTGTTTTGGAAACAAAGTAGCACAGTATTTCTATTCCAGGCTCGAAGCCAAACAACCCGTGGTAACCGAAGCTTTAGATGATACACTTTACCTCTACCTCAAAATCTCTGAAAATGGCAAACCGGCCATAGATTCTATGGAAATAGATTCGCTGGTGCTGCGCCAGCTGCCGCAAATTCGTACCTGGCTTTCCCAAAGTGTAGATTCCCTGCCAAAGATCTACCCCGCCACCAAACGCGGAATCCCTGTAAAAACAACCTTTCGCATGCCGGTAGTGATCAAGGCCGAATAATTGGGAAGTTAGATTTTAGATGTTAGATTTTAGAAGGGGGAAGTTAGAAGTGCAACTTCCAAGTCAAAATTCCAAATTCCAAACTCTGAACTACAAACTATAAACTATACTTATATCCCAGGGTAAAATCGATGGGAAAATTTCCGTTACTGTCCAGCACTAGGGAAAAAATATCATTATAGCCCACTGTGAGAAAACTGTTTGGGGTGATCTTGATGTCGCTGCCAATTCCAAAACTCAGGGGCGCCGTGAAGGTAAACCCGCTTTCATCTTTTACTGAAACCACTTTGCCTGCATCATTCTTAACCGAAACTGTTTCTGAAGAATAATAGAGCGTTGCCAGCCGGGCATCTATATGTAAATCGAATTTTTTGAAGTACAAGGCCTTGAAGCGGTAGTTAACCGAAAGGTGCGTAGCATTGTAGCGGTACTCGTCCTGCTCAAAATTATGCCGTAGTTGCAAAAATGCCGAATGCCGCGGTGCCAGGTTGGGATCGTAAAATTCGTATTCAAAACCCAGCACTGGCGCCAGAATATTCTCCGGATTATCGGTGTAAATATTATTAGACAAACCCGTAAATATGCTTATGCGCTGCAAAATATTCCTGGTCGATTCGTTCTTTACGTAATCTTCCTGCACCAGGGCATTATAAGTGTTGGTAAAATGCCTCAGGCTGTACAGCACAAATTTTACATCGCGGGTGTGAATTTTGGCATCGGTTGTTAATTCTGAAAGCTGTTCCCTAAACTTTCCGTTGCCATCGGGATTTACAAGTTCAAGCATGCGTTTTCCCTTTTGCACAAAATAGCGGTACTCGAGGTCTTGCCGGGTCCAAAAAAGGCTTAGCGGGCCTTTCACCTCCCGCTTGAGCTGCAGCGTGTCTTTGTTGATGATAAAAACATTTTGTGCGGCCAGCGGTAAACTGAGGCAAAAGAATAGAACAATAAAAACAATCCTTGTTTTCTGCATGTTTTTCGGGATCACTGAATTAAAGATAGTAAAAAAATAAGGGGAGCTTTATTTTCTGAAATGCCGGCCCTTCCAATGATATCCCGAAAAAAAGGAAAAAACAGCTACGCTACTGCTAAAAAAAGGATAAACTATACTGCTCAAAAAATACATTTTCATGCCCTTTTCGCGCTCAAAGAACCTGGCACTGCTGTAAATGAGGTAAAAATCTACATTGAATTTGAGCAGGAAGACCATTAAAAGCAGCCCCGGGGGCATCACTGTCATTAACACCAGCAGGCTTAACAGCACGAGGAGTAAATTCATTGAAAATACCAGCAACCCCAGGCTTTTTGGAAAAAAACTCTGGTATGCCGAAGTCTTTGCGGCCCACCTCACGCGTTGAAAAAAGAGCTCCTGCCATGAAGATGCCGGTGCGCTGCGCACAATGGCTCCGGCAGATTTCAAAAATGCCGTTCTCAATCCTTTTTTCTGAAATTTTTCGAGTAGAAATATATCGTCACCGCTGGCTACTTCAAGGTTTTCTTCAAAACCATTGACCTCCAAAAAAGCCTTTTTTGAATAGCAGAAATTGGCGCCGTTGCACATAAACGGAATATCAACCCCAAAACCTCCCATTGTTGCTGCCTGTAAGCTGAAGAAATCCATTTCCTGAAAACCTCTCAAAAATGACATTTTTGGCCCTTCAGTTTTTAAGGCCACCGGGGCGGCCACTGCTACTGCGCCCGTCTCTGCGATAAGGCTGTTGTAATTTGAGAGCAAACCGGGCGGCAACTCACAATCGGCATCGGTGGTTAGGATGTAATCCTCTTTTGAGCTGCCAATGGCCAGGGCAAGGGCGTCTTTTTTGGGGCTGCCCGATATCCGGATGTTCTGGAGCAGCTTCAGGTTTAACTGCGGATTTTCCTGCTGAAAATCTTTCCACAAGCCTTCCGAAGAATCTTGGGAGGCATCGTCTACGGCAATGATCTCGAACATTTCAGGCGGATATTTCAGCTGCAGAAGCGATTTGAATAAAAGCGGAAGATTCCCGGCTTCATCCCGATAGGGAATGACTATTGAAAAACCGCTTTTTGGAGCAGAATGACTTCCGCAGAAATTTTTAACCTGCGAAAAACCGTAGAGCAGGAAGAGCATTGCCAGCACATAGAGCAGCGTGATGACCACAGCTGCGGCGATCATGCAATGGCGTGTTTGGATTTTCTATACCTAAGCACGTAATAGCTGCCGGCCAGCCCCGGAAGGCCGAAATTCAGGATCCATACCGTGAGCACAATGGTGAGCACAATGATTTGGGGTACCTGCAGCAGCCCGAAGATCCATACGGCAAAACCGCCTTTTATGAAAGCGTCAAAAATGATCATTGTGGGAATGATAGACGCTAAAATGTAGGTGCTAAAAACTGCCGAAATGAGTAGCGGGTAAGACACATCTACCTTGAATTGCAGCAGCAAAAAGTAAAACTGATGGGTGAAAATAAGGAACCTGATACTGGCAAAAATGAGGGTTTTCCACCTGATTTTTTCAGAGACATTGTGAAAGGATTCTTCGAGGCGTTGTATGGAATACCCTTTTATGCGAATGCGGAATTTTTTCATGAGCACGTAGAGCATGAAGGGCGCTAACAGCAGTGCCGAGACCATAATGATGTTAAAGACGGGCAGGGCCAGGTCTAAAGATGTAATGAGAAAGAGCAGGCCCGCAATTCCGAAGAAATAGGTCGCGAACAACTGGGCTGTATTTCCCAAAAAGTTCAGGAAAACTATTTTTCTCCAGGCTGCCCGGGTGTAGTAAAGGCATTTGGCACCGTATTCTCCAATGCGGCTGGGAGTAAAAATAGCCGCCGTAAATGAGGCCAGGCTTTCGCGCATGGCTGCCTTAAAGGAGTTTTCTCGCACATGGGCACTCAAATTCTGCCATTTTAAGATCTCAAAGTACCAGTTTAACACGGTGAGTATGATGAGAACCAGGATGTTGAAAAATGAGAAAATGCGGTATTCGGTAAGGATTTGCACAAATCTGTCAAAGTCCATTGCCTCGTCGTTGGTCACTTTGTACCAAATAAATGATACTGCGGCCAATACCACCAGAACTTTGAGAACTAGTGAGAAGAATTGATTAGCTTTGTGCGAGGTTATTCGCATGAAATTATTTAAGAACCGCAACTTTCCGGCATTAGGTCACCGGCTGGTTTGAACCTGCAATATTACGAAGCTTTTGAATACTGAAAAAATCATTTTAGGCATTGATCCCGGTACTACTATAATGGGGTTCGGACTTATTAAGGTGGTGAACCGAAAAATGTCTTTCCTGCAGCTCAATGAACTGGAACTTCAAAAATACGATGATCCTTATATAAAGCTCAAGCTCATTTTTGAGCGCACGGTAGAGCTTATTGACACCTGGAAGCCCGATGAGATCGCTATTGAAGCGCCTTTCTTCGGAAAAAACGTACAATCTATGCTCAAGCTGGGCAGGGCACAGGGAGTGGCCATGGCTGCAGGTTTGAGCAGGGAAGTGCCCGTAACCGAATATTCCCCGAAAAAAATAAAAATGGCCATCACCGGGAACGGAAATGCCAGTAAAGAACAGGTAGCGGGAATGCTCCAGAACCTGCTTTCCCTCAAATCCCTTCCCAAGAACCTCGATGCCACCGATGGTCTCGCAGCTGCCGTTTGCCATTTCTACAATTCCGGAAAAGTGGAAGTTGGGAAAAGTTATTCGGGTTGGGCCGCCTTTGTGAAGCAAAATCCGGGGAAAATTAAATGATTTGAAAATGTGAGGATTTGAAGATTTGAAAATGATCTTCAAATTTTCAAATTGGTTAATCTTCAAATTCAAAAAATGGCTGGAATTTACGTACATATTCCGTTCTGCAAACAAGCCTGTCACTACTGTGACTTTCATTTTTCGACTTCGGTTAAGAAGAAGCCCGAGATGGTGGGGGCAATCTGCAAAGAATTATTGCTGCGGAAGCAGGAAATTTCTGGAGATGTGGAGACCATATACTTTGGAGGGGGAACTCCGTCTTTACTGTCTGCTGAAGAGTTACAGCAGATATTTCAGGTGATTCACAGCAATTTCACTGTAGTAGGGAATGCTGAAATTACCCTCGAAGCAAATCCCGATGATCTTTCAGAAGAAAAACTGAAGATGCTCGCTGCTTCTTCTGTAAACAGGCTGAGTATTGGAGTACAGTCTTTCTTTAAAGAAGACCTTAAGCTGATGAACCGGGCACATAATGCCAATGAAGCTTTGGAATCTATACGGCTGTCCAAACACTATTTTGATAATATTTCAATTGACCTCATCTACGGAATTCCCGGCATGAGCAACGATCGCTGGCAGGAAAACCTGCAAATTGCGCTAGATCTTAATGTGCCGCATATTTCGAGTTATGCCCTCACTGTTGAACCAAAGACCGCTTTAAAAAGCCTCATCGAGAAAGGGAAGGTAGCCCCGGTGGAAGAAGAACTGGCAAAGGAGCAATACGAGATTATGATCAATAGATTATCGGCAGCCGGGTTTGACAATTATGAATTTTCAAACTTTGAGAAACCCGGTTTCTTTTCCCGGAACAACACTGCCTACTGGTTTGGGAAACCTTATCTGGGAATAGGGCCTTCGGCGCACTCTTTTGATGGTTTTCAACGAAAATGGAACATAAGCAACAATACGCTTTACATCAAAGCCCTTCAAAAGGGGGAAATCCCGGCAGAGGTGGAAGAGCTGTCTGTGGCCGACAGGTACAATGAGCTGGTGATGACCCGGCTGCGTACCAGCTGGGGAATTTCTGTAGATGAGGTGGAACGTAGCTTCGGAAAAAAATATAAAGATTATCTGCTTCGGGAAGCCGCCAGATTAATTGAAGATAAGCTGCTAGACTGGAGCGACAATAGACTGCAGGTTTCCAAAAAGGGCAAATTCTTAAGCGATGGTATTGCTGCGGAGTTGTTTTGGGTAGAAGCTTAAGGTTTTTTGACAGCCGCAAAACAGAAATTATCCTCTTATCTTTGACCTACTATAGATTAAAGAATGCAAGCCTTAGTTACATACAAGCAAACCAACTACAAAATTGACTTCTCCAAACCCCTGGATATTTCCCTGAGCCTTCGTGGAGATGATAAAAATCCGGTGGCATGGTATTTAAATGCCCCCAAAATCGAGCCCGTGCAGGATGGAAACTGGATAGGTAAAGTGGGCAGGGGCGGTTCGGTGAATTTCAATAATATTTATTTCAACCCGCATGGGCACACCACCCATACCGAATGTGTGGGGCATATCACGCCCGAATATCACGGGCTTAACGAGAGCCTGAAGACATTTTTCTTTTCAGCAAAATTAATTTCTGTTGAGCCTGTAAGATCGGGTGGAGATGAGGTGCTCACAAAAGACCAGCTAAAATGCCATTTTAGAGAGGGAGAGGCGCAGGCAATCATCATTCGCACGCTGCCCAACAGCATCGCGAAACGGAGCAAACACTATTCCCATACCAATTGGCCTTACCTGGAAGAAGAAGCCGCAGTTTACCTCAGGGAATGTGGGGTAGAACATCTTTTGATCGACCTGCCATCAATCGACAGGGAAGAGGATGGCGGGAAGTTACTCGCTCACAAGGCATTTTGGAACTACCCAAAGCACACGCGCTTTGGGGCCACAATTACCGAGCTGGTTTACGTGCCTTCACGAATTGAAGACGGTTTCTATTTTCTTAACCTGCAGCCGGCATCATTTGAGAACGACGCTGCCCCCTCAAAACCTGTGCTGTATAAACCTGAAAAAATATGAAGTTCAGCCTGCAACTGGAGGAACTGGCCATGCTGTTGCTGGGCCTCTTCGGCTTTACCTTGCTTGATTATTCCTGGTGGTGGTTTTTAACCCTCTTTCTGGCACCCGATCTTAGTATGATTGGTTATGCCTTCGGGAACATAACCGGGGCTTTCATGTACAACCTGTTTCACCATAGGGCAACAGCAATTTTCAGCTATTTTGCCGGCTTCTTTCTTGAGGTTCCGGGTTTGCAACTGGCGGGGCTCATAATTTTTTCACACGCCGCTTTTGATCGGCTCCTGGGCTACGGTTTAAAATATGAGCAGGGTTTTAAGTATACCCACCTGGGCACGATTGGCAAAACCAACACGACAAAATTTAAATAAGCGCCTCAACTGTACCGATTTCTTATCTTTGAGCTATGGACGTTGATAGCCTTAGAACGTATTGCCTTGCAAAACCCGGCGTGACCGAAGCACTGCCTTTTGGTCCCGATGCACTTGTATTTAAGGTGATGGGCAAAATGTTCGCGCTGGTGAACCTTGAAGGCGAACCCCTCAGTCTTAGTCTAAAATGTGATCCTGAAAGAGCCATTGCGCTTAGGGAGCAATTCCCCCAAATTGAGGGTGCTTACCACATGAATAAAAAACACTGGAACAGCCTTCAGGTGAAAATGCTTCCGCCGGGGCTGGTCACAGCATTAATAGACCATTCCTACACTTTGGTCACGCAAAACCTTCCGAAGAAACTTCAGCAGGAACTACAAAACCCACAAAATTAATGATGCAGGAACCCGCAGCTTTTTATCACGCACAAATTGAGAAATACCGCAGCCAGCTTAATGCCGCCGCCCGTAAACTGGGCTTTTCCAGCCTGCTGCGGCTACTGGTTTTTCTCGCCATCGTCTTTGCCGTTTATGCTTTTTGGGGCAACACCACCGCTGTTGTCGCTACTGTTCTTGCAGGAATAATCATTTTTGTGTTGCTGGTTACCCGGCATTCAGATTTGCGGTACGAGCGGGATAAATTCCGGGAACTTATTAAGATCAATGAGACCGAATTACAGGTTTTAAAACGGGATTTTCAGCATTTGCCCACCGGCTCCGAATTTTCAGATCCGCAGCACCCTTACAGCCAGGATGTTGATCTCTTCGGAAAAGCCTCCTTTTTCCAGTACCTCAATCGCACTTCCCTTGCTGAAGGAAAGGAAAAACTTGCACGGCTGCTGCTTTCAAATAATATTGACAACATTCACCTGAAGCAGGAAGCAGTAAAGGAAAGTGCCGAAAAAGCCGACTGGAGGCAAAATTTTTCGGCACTTGCAACCCTGGTAAAGACCGAAACCCGTACCGCCACCATCACCGGCTGGCTCAATGGTTACAAACATTTTGTTCCCGGCTTTATGAAATGGCTGCCATGGGTTTTTTCGGGCATTTCGGGGGTTGTGATTGCTGCATTTTTTCTTGACCTCATTGGCGGGATTGAACTTGCGCTCTGGTTCTTTGCAGGATTGCTCATCACCGGGTTCTTCCTAAAACGCATTAACCTGCTTTCCTCCAGCGTGAGTAAGGTGCAGGACACTTTTCACCAGTATTACCAGTTGCTCGGGCTTATTGAAAACACTACTTTTTCTTCACAGTTGCTAAAGGTGCAAAGGGAGCAGATAATTTCTGAAAAAAACAAGGCTTCGGCCATTCTAAAGCAGTTTTCAAAGGCTATAGATTCGCTCGATCAACGCAACAATATGATCTTTGGCGTGTTTGGAAATGGGTTTTTGTTGTGGGACCTTCGTTACTCCTACAAACTGGAGCAATGGATCAAAGACCACGGGCAGGTAGTTCCAAAATGGTTTGAAGTCATTGAATTTCTTGACGCTTACAATTCCCTCGGAAATTTTGCCTTCAACCATCCAAATTACGTTTTTCCCGAATTACACCACGATTCCCACATTGCTAAGGCCACCAGCCTGGCGCATCCGCTTCTGGACCCCGAAAAACGAGTGGCCAATGATTTTGCCATTGAGAAAGAGCAGTTCTTTATCATCACCGGGGCTAATATGGCCGGGAAAAGCACCTTTTTGAGAACTGTGAGCCTGCAAATACTCATGGGGAATGTTGGGCTTCCGGTTTGCGCCACCTCCTGCCATTACACCCCCATAAAATTGATTACCAGTATGCGGACTACCGATTCGCTCACAGATGACGAATCCTATTTCTTTTCAGAATTAAAGCGCCTCAAGTTTGTGGTAGATGAAATTAAAACCGATAAATATTTTATCATTTTAGACGAGATCCTGAAAGGAACCAACAGCACCGACAAAGCCATTGGATCGAGAAAATTCATTGAAAAGCTGGTTGGCTCACAGTCCACCGGAATCATTGCCACACACGATCTCAGCCTCTGCGAAGTTTCTGAAGAACTCCCGCAGGTGAAAAATTACTATTTTGATGCCGAGATCATCAATGACGAGCTCAATTTTGACTATCTCTTCAAAAAAGGAATCTGCCAGAATATGAATGCCTCTTTCCTGCTGAAGAAAATGGAAATTGTCGATTGAAGGTAGATTTTAGAGGTGCGAAATTAGAAGTTGGCGCAGATTTGCAATCCGTGCCGGGACTGGAATTGGAATTTGGAATTTGAAAAAATGAAATTGTGGATTAGCCCCTAACCCCCAAAGGAAAATTAGGCTTCAGAAAACGAAGTTCGCAGGATCCAAACCAATATGCATTATTCAATATACATTATACATTTCATAAGTGGATTCATTAACTCAAATCGTTCTTGGTGCCGCGGTGGGCGAGGCCGTTCTTGGCAGGAAAGCGGGCAATAAAGCCATGCTTTACGGCGCCATTGCCGGTACCATCCCCGACCTCGATGCCATTGCGGGAAATTTCACCGATACCATTACCGCCATTGAAATCCATCGCGGATTTTCCCATTCCATAGTGTTTTCGGTTCTGGCAGCGCCAGTATTTGGATATCTCATCTCAAAAATCGAACGAAAGTCGGGCGTGGGCTGGAAAAACTGGTCGTGGCTCATGTTCTGGGGCTTGTTGACCCACCCCATTCTCGATGCTTTCACCACCTGGGGCACCCGGCTGTTCTGGCCGCTGGAGGCGCGGCTGGCTTTTAAAAGCATCTTTGTCATAGACCCTTTGTACACCCTGCCTTTTCTGCTTTTTCTCATCCTAGCCATGCGCAGGAAAAAAGAGGATCCAAAAAGGGCAAAATTCAACCGCCTTGGCCTTATGGTGAGCAGCACTTACCTCATGCTTACTTTGGGTTTAAAGTTTGTGGCGCACCAGCAATTTGTAGATTGCCTTGAGCAGCAGGGCCATTTCTACAGCCGAATTGACACCCGCCCCACTCCATTGAACACCATTTTATGGGCGGCGAATGCCGAGGCAGAAAATGATTTTCTCATTGGCTACTACTCCTTTTTTGACGACCAGATAATAAGGTTTGAAGCCGTTCCCAAGAACCACTACTACCTTGGAGGTCTCAAAAATGACAAAAACGTGCAGCGTTTAATCGATATTTCCAAAGGCTGGTACACGATTTCAGAAAAAGATGGCGATTTGTATTTCAATGACCTTCGCTTCGGAAAATTGAATCCGCAGAATGAAGAATCAGATTTTGCTTTTAGCTATAAGCTCATTTCTGAAGGCGGTAGCATAAGGGCAGAAGAGGTTTCCAAACGTCCTGAAGATGCCCGGGAGATTTTGAGTGACCTCTGGGAGCGTATCAAAGGCAATTAATCCGGCAGCAGTTACTTCCGGAAAAAGCTATATTTATCACTCCACAAAAATTTGACCATGAAATACCTTTTTTGGCCCCTCAGCTTTATCTGTTTCTTCAGTTTTTCCGCGGCAATAAGTCAGAATTCTTCCGAAGCACTTAAGCGGGTGATAGAAAAGGTGCAGCAGCACGAGGCTTATGACCGGAAGGAATTTCCGTTAGGACTTTACACTGAAGAATACTATAAAAATGAAGCCGGTTTTGCCCGGGAACAGCTAAAAGAGCTGAAAAAAGTTGATAAAGCGACCCTTTCGGAAACAGAAAAGATTTCAGCCGAACTGTTGCGCTACGATTTGCAGGAAACGGTAGATTTTTACGAGTATGAGGCTTATTTGAACCCGTTGCTTTCAGATGCCGGTTTTCATGTGAGTCTGCCTTACCATGTGCGCGATCTCAGCGATTACGGGCAGGTGAAAACCTATCTCCAAAAGTTAAACGCCCTCCCGGCTTATGTAGATCAACACCTGGTTTTGCTTCGGAAAGGGATACAAAAAGGGCTTTTACAGCCCGCTGTTATTTTTGAGGGCTACGAAGCTACTTACAATGACCAGATTGTGGATGACCCGAAAGAAAGTTACTATTATTCGCCATTTTTGAAGCTTCCACAGACTTTGAGTGAGCAGCAGAAAGATTCGGTTCTGGCGGCGGCCAGGAAAGTTGTGGCCACAAAGGTGATCCCGCAGTTCAGGCGCATAAAAGCCTTTTTTGAGACCGAATATCTTCCGGCGGCGAGAAAAAAGATCGGAGTTTCAGAAATTCCGGGAGGCCGCGAATATTACCAAAACCGCCTCAATTACTATACAACGCTGAACCTTTCCGCAGAAGAGATCCACCAGAAAGGCCTTGAGGAGGTGGCGCGCATCAATGCCGAAATGAAAAAGATCATTGCTGAAGTGGGTTTTGAAGGCAGTTTTGAAGATTTTATACAATTTTTGCGCACCCATGAGCAGTTTTATGCCCAGACAGGCGAGGAGCTGCTGAAGGAGGCACGTGATATTGCCAAGCGCATCGATGCCGAACTTCCAAAATTTTTCAGGACCCTGCCGCGAAAACCTTATGGCGTGGCGCCTGTACCCGATGCCATTGCGCCAAAATACACCACCGGCAGGTATGTTGGTGCTTCTCATGAAACCCAGCCGGGATATTACTGGGTGAACACGTATAACTTGCCGAACCGGCCTCTTTACGTGCTGCCGGCACTTACCGCGCATGAGGCCGTGCCGGGGCACCACCTGCAAATTTCTTTGAATGGCGAGTTGGGTGACAGCATCCCGAAGTTTAGAAAGCACTTTTATTTATCGGCTTTTGGAGAGGGCTGGGGGCTTTATGCCGAAACTTTAGCCGAAGAAATGGGCATTTACAGAACCCCCTATGAACAGTTCGGGAAACTGACTTATGAACAGTGGCGCGCCGGCCGACTCGTAGTTGATACCGGAATTCACGCCATGGGCTGGACCCGCGAACAGGCTGTGGAGTTTTTGCGCGCCAATACCGCACTTTCGCTGCACAATATTAATACTGAAGTTGACCGGTACATCTCATGGCCGGGGCAGGCTGTTTCTTATAAGATTGGGGAAATGAAGATCCGCGAACTCCGAAAAAAAGCCGAAGCCGCTCTGGGGCCCGATTTTGACATCAGGAAATTCCATGAGATCATTCTCGAACAGGGCACGGTAACCCTGCCCATCATGGAGGAAAGGGTGGAGGCGTATATTGAGAGGAGTTTGAAGTAATATTTTAAAGGCCTCACAGGTTTCCAAAACCTGTGAGGCCTATTATTTAAATACGAATGCGACTCTTTACAAAACTATAAATCCTACAGCCAAATAACATTCCAAAAAAACTTTTCCCGCTTCGTTAAAATAAGCTACTTTTGCACCCGCAAAAATTCTTTCTAAACACAGGATTTTTTCCAGATAAATCCAATTCTTAAAATCATCTGCAGGCTTCCTGCAATCTCTACTTATGAACAACTCTATACTTAAAGGCAGCCTTTTCGTTGCACTTGGGGCGATTAGCTATGGAATGCTCACTACCTTTGTAAAAATGGCCTATGCCGAAGGCTACACCTCTCATGAGATCACGTTCTCCCAAATGGCCCTTGGCCTTGCGGGCTTAGTGCTTATCAACATTTTTATAAGGAAGGAAAAAGCAGCTGCCCCCATTCAGAAGAAATCAAAAAGCATTATAAAACTTGTGGCTGCAGGAACTTCCCTGGGCCTTACCAGTACTTTCTACTACCTGGCAGCAAAATATATCCCGGTCTCCATTGGGATTGTGCTGTTAATGCAAAGCGTATGGATGGGCGTGGTGCTTGAGGCTTTACTCGAAAAGAAAGCCCCGGGCGCTAAAAAGGTGTTTGCGGTAATTGCCATCCTGGCGGGCACCGTGCTGGCGACAAATCTTTTGGCCGACTCTTTCCAGCTGGACTGGAGAGGGATGGGATGGGGGCTGCTTGCCGCCATGTCTTACACCGTGACTATTTACACTTCCAATACCGTGGCACTACAGCTGCATCCTTTAAGAAGAAGTTTGTGGATGATGCTGGGCGGTACACTTATTGTCGGGATCATTTCATTCCCGTTTTTAATTGAGCAGTTTAACCTGCAAATAATCCAGAAATGGGGGCTTATTCTTGCCCTTTTTGGAACCATACTTCCTCCCATCCTTTACACCCGGGGAATGCCAAAAACAGGAGTGGGGCTTGGAGCTATCGTTTCCTCAATCGAACTTCCGGCAGCAGTACTTATGGCTTATTTCCTCCTTAGCGAGAGGGTAGATATGTATCAATGGGCGGGAATTATACTGATCTTAATCGCGGTAATCCAGATGAACCTGCCAAACTTCAGGCGTGGGAAAGCCTGAATATTAGCTTCGGAAACTACTTCGGAAAGCGAGGGAATACGAGTTCAAAATTTTTCAGAAAGCTTCCGAAGAGAACATTTTTTCTGCTACTGCTAAAGCTGAAATTTTCTAAAACCTGAAAACAGTATCTTTGTCTTAAATATTTCTTAAAATGAGCTTAGAGCAAGACCTTTTTCAAAGAAGTTCCTCCCAGTGTGAGCTTTGTACTTCTACCAATGATCTACAGGTGTATGAAATCCCAGATTCTCCTGAAGGCAATGAACATCATATTCTTATTTGTGCTACCTGCAAAGACCAGATAGAAGACCCCGGGAAAACCGACCCTAACCACTGGAGGTGTTTGAACGACAGTATGTGGAGTGCGGTCCCTGCTGTTCAGGTCATGGCCTGGCGCATGTTGAACCGCCTCAAAGCTGAAGGCTGGCCGCAAGACCTGCTTGATATGATGTACATGGAAGAAGAGCAGCTGGCCTGGGCAAAATCGGGGCAGGCAACGGGTGAAATTCAGGGTACTGTGGTGCACAAAGATTCCAACGGGGCCAAGATCGAAGCGGGAGATACCGTGGTTTTAATTAAAGATCTGCCGGTAAGGGGCTCGAGCCTGGTAGCCAAAAGGGGAACGGCCGTAAGAAGGGTTTCGCTGGTACACGACAATCCGGAGCAGATAGAAGGGAAGGTAGAAGGGCAGCAGATCGTGATCCTTACAAAGTTCGTTAAGAAGACATAAATAATATACAAACCGCGGAATTTCTGCGACTTCACAGCATGAGAAAAGGCCTCACTGTTTTTCAAAAGCAGTGAGGCCTTTTGTAATTTAAACCTATCGAGGTCTCAAAGACCTGTTAGGTTTGGCATATTAAGTTGTTTTATGTAGTGTATACTGCTACTTCTCTGCCTGCTTCAGCTTGGCGAAGTGCTTGTAGAAATACGGAATGGTTTCAATTCCCTTCAGGTAATTCCAGATCCCGAAGTGCTCATTGGGGGAGTGGATGGCATCGGTATCCAGGCCAAAGCCCATCAGGATGGTCTTACTCTTCAGTTCCTTCTCAAAAAGGGCAACTATGGGAATGCTTCCCCCGCTGTGCTGCGGGATAGGGTCTTTCCCAAAGACTTCGGCATAAGCATCGTTTGCAGCCTGATATTCCAGTGTATCTATAGGCGTGACGTAGGCCTGACCGCCGTGATGAGTGGTCACCTTTACTTTTACACTTTTGGGGGCAAGGCTTTCAAAGTATTTGGTGAACAGCTCACTTATCTTCTTCCAGTCCTGGTCACTTACAAGGCGCATCGAAATTTTAGCGTAAGCCTTGGAAGGAAGCACGGTCTTGGCGCCTTCGCCGGTGTAGCCTCCCCAAATCCCGTTTACGTCTAAGGTGGGGCGAATTGAAGCGCGTTCGAGCGTGGTGTAGCCTTCTTCCCCATGCACATCATCAATATCGAGTTTCTTTTTGTAAGCTTCGAGGTCAAAAGGAGCTTCGGCCATTTTTTTTCTTTCAGCTTCGCTGTATTCCTTAACATCGTCATAGAAGCCGGGTACGGTGATGCGGTTGTTCTCATCCTGTAAATTAGCGATCATCTTTGAAAGCACATTTATGGGGTTGGCAACTGCTCCGCCATAGAGTCCGCTGTGCAGGTCGCGGTTTGGTCCGGTAACTTCCACTTCCATATAGCTCAGTCCGCGAAGACCGGTAGTGATGGAAGGGGTGTCTTTGGCGATCATCCCGGTATCGCTGATGAGGATCACATCATTCTGCAGTTTTTCCTTATTTTTCTCAATAAACCAGCCCAGGTGTTCACTTCCAACTTCCTCTTCTCCTTCAATCATGAATTTTACATTACACGGAAGCTGATTGTTCTTCGTCATGTATTCCACGGCCTTTACGTGCATGTACATCTGCCCCTTGTCGTCGCAGGCACCCCTGGCAAAAATGGCACCTTCGGGGTGAATTTCGGTTTCTTTGATCACCGGCTCAAATGGCGGACTCTCCCAAAGGTCAACCGGATCTGGGGGTTGCACATCATAATGGCCGTAGACGAGTACGGTGGGCAGGTTCTTATCGATGATCTTTTCGCCATACACAACCGGGTGCCCCGGAGTCTCGTGGATCTCGGCCACATCACACCCGGCGTCTAAGAGGCTTTGTTTAACCGCTTCGGCGGTTTTTAGCAGTTCTTTTTTGTATTTGGAATCGGCACTAATGGACGGGATCTTCAACAGCTCCACGAGTTCGTCAATGAACCGCTGTTTATTCTCATCCACATATTTCTTGATGTCTTGCATGTGTATAATTTTGGTATGAAAGTAAAGGTAATAAAATTAGATGTGAGTCATTAGACCTGAGGTTTTAGTCTTGAGACTTAGCCCAGGCCTAAATATTGATAACTGAAATCTTATGTCTGAATTTTTTTTCATGCTCGGATGAAAAAAAAATGTTTTTCCATTTGCAGATTCAAACTTATGCTTATATTTGCATCCGCTTACAACAAGCAATCATATTGAAATTACCAATGCGGGCGTGGTGGAATTGGTAGACACGCTAGACTTAGGATCTAGTGCCTTACGGTGTGAGAGTTCGAGTCTCTCCGCCCGCACAGACTGAGAAAGCCGACTTTAACGAGTCGGCTTTTTTATTTGGGGTACAACATAGGTACAACATAGAATTCAACTTCTACTTCTGAATTTATATAGTGGCAATGGAATCCAGTTGTATTCAAATATTATAGGCTTTCCAGAGTATGGTGTGAATTGGAATAACTTCTAAACTAACTGATCTCTTTGTTTTTTTAGAAAACCTTCAAGACTTCAAAAGAATTGAAGAAGCTATATGTTAGTCAAAGCTCTACCTTTGTCACTTAGAACGTCTCAAAAGTTCTATTCAATGTAGGAGTCCTAGAAAATTTCTTGCAATAGGACATTTCTCATTCTTAATTCGTTTTACCCTTCTTCCCGCCTCCTTCCTTGTACAACCTTATAAATTCTTTTTTGGTAATTTGGCTATTGATATCCTTATCTGCGACTTCAAATAATCCTTCATTAAACTCTTCCATTGACACTTTATTATTACCATCCAGATCCCACTCTCCAAATTCTTCCACTGCGGAAATTTGGTAACCACCCAGAAAATCATTTACACCATTGTACCACTCCTCTTCGCTTAAAGTACCGTTACGATTCTGGTCCCATTTTCCAAAATAGTCCATTTCGGCGATTGCATTGAGAAATTCCTCGTCATTTAGATTGTTATTCTGGTCTTTATTGAATGCCTTGTATAATTTTGCTCCTTCGCCATCCTGACCACAGGCTAGTCCAAAGATGAGAATAGTCAGAATACTTTTAGAAAACAGTTTACGGTTCATCATTTTTACACTTATTTAATTCAGAAATTAAAAACTTTATGGCAGTTGTTAATTCTCCGGGTACAGCAGGTACGGTCATTTTTTGCGTTGCGACCCGCTTCCTTCCAGGTAGAGATCCACGAATTCGGTTTCACTGATCTGCCTGTTTTGATCCCTATCGGTCAGTTCAAATAATCCTTCTCTAAACTCTTCCACGGAAATTTTGCTATCCCCATTCAGATCCCACTCACCAAACTCTTCCACCTGCCGAACTTCGTAACCACCCAGGTATTCGCTGATGCCGGCTTTCCATTCGTTTTCATTGATGTATTGATCCCTGTCCTGATTCCAGTCTTTAAAATAGCCTATTTTGTCTACTGCCATAAAAAATTCTTGATCTTCCAGGTAATCATTCCCATCCTGATTGAAGATTTTGAAGTGGTTGGCTCCTGCACCGGTTTTACCACTAAAGATCTGCAGAACTCCAAATAAGATAACTCCAACATACACGATAAGCACGGCACCAAGGGTAAAAACCTGCCAAAGCTTAAAACCATGTTCGTCTCCACTACTTCCCCAATGAATAAAAGCTGCATAAAGAATGGCAACTAAGCCAACAAAGCAGAGGACGGTTACGAAGAGGGGAAAATTCTTTACCTGCAAACCGACTAACGCCAGCGGGAAAAATGCTACTGTAAGAGTTACAGCATGATCTCCTATAACGCTTGTCACGGCAGAACTTATTTGTCCGCTTTTGGCAACGCTCCAGGTAGCAAATATTTCCGGCAGGGCTGCCAGAGGAGCTGTTATAAACAGGCCACCCACTACTTTAGAAATTCCAAAGGCAGCAACTAGATTTTCTGTGGCACGTACTGTAAAAAAAGCGCCTATAGCTAAAGCTACCACTCCTGCAACCGCAAGCCATATTTCTTTCTTTTTCCATTCTACTTTTTCACTTTCTTTTTTACCTCTAAGGAGAGCCTGAGTGAGAAAAGCAACATACATTCCTAACATGATCCAGCCATCTATAGGCTGTAGTCCTCTCCATGCAGCAGGAACAGTGAGAATCGCAACTACTGCAACGATAACAAGATAGGGTAGGGCCTGCACTGTTACAGCAGTAGGATCCACTTTCAGGAGGTGCTCCTTTTTATGCTTCTGGTGATTTTTACCTTCCTTATCTTTTTTCAGGTGTCTGGTCGCAATGTAGGCCGTAATTACCATTAGCGGAATGGCGATCACATTGGAGCCGAACATGGTACCCAGACCGATATCACCAACCCCGGTCATCGCACTTGTAATATTTATGCCGATTTCAGGACTTGCTGCTGCTAAACCAATAAGGGCACCACCGGCAGCTACCGAAAAGCCCCACTGTTTTCTTAGCTTTTTCAAAGGTGTTGCTAAATGTTCTGCGCCCCAATGTGCCAGCCATACGGCGGCAAGCAATACTAATGCCCATAACCAGGTACTCATAATAATTTTTAAAATTTAAATTCAGTTTCATTAAAAAAATTCAGCCTTCCAGATACACTGTAAGCAACGCAAAAAGACCAAATCGGCAGGCAAAGCAACAGATGCAAAAGTGGGATCCGGCTTGATATGTGCCTCTGTTAGCATTTCTTTTACAGATACTCTAATTAAAATCTGCGGTAAAAGCGAGAAGGCTAAACTTTACAGTTTCAGCACTATCCCGGACCGCCCAATAACCGATGGTTGCACCGAGGAGAATAGGAATGACGAACCCGACTGCAAGTAAATAGCGCAATTTCTTAGGTACTCCCTTCCCACCTTAGCTAAAATGAAACCTGCGGCAAAGTGGAGCGATAAGCGTAAATTCCTTTCCGAAACATTCATGGATTCCGCCAATATGCCTCCGGCAAAATTTCCAGCGGCAGGCAAAGCTGCGAATAGTATTACAACTAAAAGGTCGCCCCATTACTTCCATTTTCGGTTCGACATAGAACCGATCTCATCCTAAAATAAAGATATTGGCCTAGCTTTCTTCTTAAACTTCTGTTATTTATAATTCTTTAGGAATCAGTAAGGAGCTGTAAATTGTCATTAAAATAAGCTTTAATATCACAAGGAAAATGGTTTATCCTTCCATGTCGTAAAACCATTCTTCCGCTCTTTTTATAGCTTCAGTTATGGCCTCTTTTTCGCTATACTTCCCCTGCCTCATAAGCTGGTTAGCTATATAAAGAGCTTTTTCTTTGACAAGTGGATCTAATGCGTTCAGATCAGTCTTAAAATTTTCAAAGATCCAGTCCATATTGTGCGGTTAGTTTCATTGTTTGCAGAGCTAAAGGACTTCCTTTAAAACGAACCAGTAAAGCAGGAAAGACAATATGAGTATTCCGAGAAGCATAATAATACCGTTTACTTTATCCTTTTTCGTGATATTACTTTTTGAAGGCCTGGTGTCCTTTTTTAGCCGTGTTTTTCTTTTGTTTTTTGGGTTTACAGACATGCCAGTGAAATTTGTTGTTCTTTTCCGCTTTCAGGATGAGTTCATCGAAGCGGATTAAATTTATATTTAATTAAACGTCATAATTACGATAAAGAGCTTCTAAAACCTCTAGGGTAATTGCTGTTATTTCTTATATGCCAATAGTCTCAATGCATTTCCGACAACCACAAGCGTAGAACCCTCATGAATGAGTACGGCAATCCCAATACCGGCAAAACTGAAGATAGTGGCGGGTATAAGCAAGGCTGTGACGCCAAGGCTTACCCAAAGATTCTGTTTTATTATACTTTTACTTCTTCGGCTCAAACCAATCGCGAAAGGAAGATCATTCAAGTTGTCAGCCATTAAAGCAATATCTGCTGTCTCGAGGGCGACGTCTGATCCGGCTGCACCCATAGCAATTCCAACTGTGCTTTTTGCCATTGCCGGGGCATCGTTTACGCCGTCTCCCACCATGGCCACTTTGTTTTCCTGCTGCCTGAGCTTCTTGATAGCATCCACTTTATCTTCTGGAAGCAAACCGCCCCAAGCATCGGTAATTTCTATTTCAGCTGCCACACTGTCTGCCACCTGCTGGTTGTCGCCAGTCAACATGATCATTCGACGGATACCAATTTTTTTTAATCTCTTAATAACACTTTTAGCTTCGTCTTTTGGTGTATCCATTAAACCGATAATTCCCAGAAAGCTGCTGCCTTTTCGCAGAATCATAGCCGTATTACCACCCGATTCAACCTCTTTCAGTTTAGCTGATAAATCGGGAGGAAGTTGGATATTAAGTTCTTCTTCAAAAAGGCCTTTATTCCCAATAAATACTTCCTCTCCCCGAAATTCTGCTTTAACCCCTCTTCCGGTCACGGATTGCAAATTTTTTGCTTCTTCAATGGATATGCCTGATAACCTTTCTTTTCCTCCTTTTACAACAGCTGCAGCCAAAGGATGGTCACTCAGTTTTTCTACCGCAATGGCTACTATAAGAAGTTCTTCTTCTGAGACACCACCATGCGGTGCAACTACGGTTAATTTAGGTTTGCCCTCAGTTAAAGTACCGGTTTTATCAAAGGCCAGGGCAGTTAGCTCCCCCAAATCTTCCAGAGGACGACCTCCTTTTATCAGCACTCCGCCGCGGGCAGCCCTTGCCACTCCACTTAACACCGCACTGGGGGTGGAAATAGCCAAGGCACATGGGCTTGCCGCCACCAAGACTGCCATTGCCCTGTAAAAGCTATCGCCAAAAGTTTCATCTATTACCAGAAAGGCAAAAAGCAAGAGCACAACCAGGGTAAGGACAGAAGGCACAAAGTACTTTTCAAATTTATCTGTGAATTGCTGGGTAGGGGACTTCTGCGTTTCGGCTTCTTTTACCAGTTTTACCAGACGCGATAAAGTAGAATCCTTCGCTTCCTTAATTACTTTTACTTCTAATACGCTGCTACCGTTAATGGTGCCCGAAAACACCCGGTGCTCGGCAGGGATTTTATTTTCATCTTTGTAATTTAATGAGGGATCCTCTACCGGCCTTTTGTCTACCGGCACACTTTCACCCGTAATAGGCGCCTGATTTACACTGCTGGTTCCTTTCACTACAACGCCATCAGCAGAAATTTTGCTGTTGGGTTTAATAATAATCACATCCCCTCGCTTAAGGGCTTCCACCGGCACCTCTTCCTGTCGGTCACCGCGGCGTACCAGCGCTGTCTTTGGGGCAAGGTCAGCCAGGGCGGCAATCGATTTCCGGGCTTTGTTCATCGCATAATGCTCCAGCGCATGACCTATGCTAAACAAGAAGAGCAATAAAGCACCTTCGGCCCATTCTCCTAAAGCAGCCGCTCCTATGGCGGCTACGAGCATCAAAAAGTCAATTTCAAAATTTCCCTTTGCAACAGCTTCTATGGCTTCTTTTGCGGTGTAATAGCCCCCAAAAAAATAGGCACCAATGTACAGGGCCAGCGGTATCCAATAAGATATGCCTTCAATAAAACTTAGACCAAAGCCGATTCCCAGGAGAGATCCACATATGATAGCAAAGATCAATTCTGTATTGGCTCCAAAGATTCCCCCATGGGTATGCTCATGGCCTTCTTCTTCGTGTTTGTGTTCACTCTGCTCTTTACTGGAAGGTCGGTCAGATTTTCCCTGTTTTTCCACCCTTTCCAGGATTTCCAGGTCATTCTTTCGAATAGCTTCTTTTATGGCTTCTTCATTTGTTTGAGTCCGATCGAATTCCACACGAATAGTACCGGAACCGGAAACCTGCGCATCGATCACCCCTTTTGTGTCACTTATGTGGGCTGTCAAGGTACGTGCATGGCGCTGGTGGCGCACCCCTTCCACTTCATATACGACGTGGCTGAACTGATCGGTTAGTTTCGCCCCGGAATTACGGGCTATTTCCTGCACCCGCTCGAGAGTAATGATTTCAGGCTGAAAATGGATGCAGAGTTTACTTTCTCCAGCCGTGGTGTTATCCTTAACATGTACCTTGTCAATTCCTTCTCTTCCTTCCAGCATATCCATTATTCTGGAAACGCAATGATCCTTTTCATCCGGAACATCGGGAAGCAGTACGGGTATATCTAATTCTATTTTTTTCATTAATTGAAGAATAGTGTATAAATGTCATCGGTACTTAAAGATAACCATTTCATCACAAAAGAGGCTGGGAATAAACCTTATGACTTTCTTAAAAAAAGGAGATATCCATGACGGATAGAGTGGTGCGTGCTCAGTCACTCCAGCTTTTTCTATTGTTTTATACTTGAGAAATTCGTTTTAAACGGAAAAGAAAAGATACTTCAACTTTCACTGAACAAACATTTTTTCCATTCCCAATGAAATCTATTACAGCAATTAGGAGTTAGAAATAACATTTTACCTCCCCAGTTTCAAAATCCTTATGGCACCACGAGTCACTATCATAAATACAATAGCACCAATAATAAGATCGGGTAGTTTAGATTCTGTAAAATAAACAAGGACACCGGCCACAATTACACCTGCATTGATGATAATATCATTCGAGGTAAAGATCATGCTGGCCTGCATATGGGCTTCCTTGCTTTTTGATCTTTGCAGGAGGTAAAGAGAGAACGAATTCGCCAGTAAGGCCAGTATGGAGACGATGATCATGGTTCGGAATTCCGGTAGTTCCTCCATCCCTATGAACCTGCGGATTACCTCAGCGATCCCGACGATAGCCAGCGTTAATTGGAAATAGCCACTGAGACTGGCAGTTCTTTTCTTCCTCTTCACGGTACTTCCGATAGCAAAAAGGCTTAACCCGTATACCAGGGCATCCGCCAGCATATCCAGAGAATCGGCTACGAGACCCATCGAGTCTGAAAGTAAGCCTGTAGTAATTTCAATTACAAAAAACGCAAAATTGATTCCCAGCACAGTCCAGAGCATCTTTTTTTGCCCTGTATTCTCTGCCAGCATCAGTTCTTCTTCCTCTTCAGCAGCTTTTTCTTTCTTTAAAATGGAAGACCCCAGATTTAGGGATTCGAAAGACTCTCTTATTTTTTCCAGCTCGCCCTCATGTAATATCATGACCTGCCGGTTCGGAATATCAAAATCAAGAAATTTTACAGCTTCTATATTATCAAGTTTCATTCGAATTAGATTCTCCTCAGAAGGACAATCCATTTGATTTACCCGAAAAGTTGTTTTATTCATAAGTCATTCCTAAAAAGTTAAACCACTCCGTAATGCTCTGAGTCTTTATAACCTGGTTTCCCTTGCATAGGGCATTTCACTTTTATTCTTTTTTAAACAATGAACATTCTTCCTTATCGAGCTCCAGCTGCAAGGTATGATGGCTAAAATCCCACTCTTCTACAGCACCTATTGCCTTTTGCCTTATTTCATCTATTTGATCATACTCGCTGATTTTTTCCAGTACCAGGTGTGCTGTTAATACGTGGTGTTCTCCATCTAAAGACCAGACGTGGGTATGATGCACTGAGCTTACATTCGCAACCTGCTGTAACTTCTCCCTAACTTCTTGTAGATCAACTCCTTCAGGTACTCCCTGTAGCATTAAGTAGAGGGTATCTTTCAGCCTTCCGCCGACGCCCCACAAGATATAAAGCGTTATGCCCAGCGAGAGAATAGGATCCAAAATATACCAGTCTTTAAACTGGAGTATGATGGCCACGATTAGCACTGCCACCCAACCCAGTACATCTTCAAGGAGGTGCCAGCTTACTACTTTCTCGTTTAAGGTTTTGCCTCCACTTACTCTCCAGGCAGCATAGCCGTTTGCCAAAACTCCGAGTATAGCAAAGCCAATCATATACTTTGAATCAACAGCCTCCGGATTTTGGAGGCGGGAGATTGCTTCGTAAATAATATAAATAGAACCTGCTATAAGAACTACAGAATTAATTAAAGCACCCAAAAGTCTGAAGCGGGCATACCCGAAGCTAAAATCATCCGTAGCTCCCTTTTTTTGAGCCTTGGTTTCAATAAACCAGGCCAGCCCCAATGATAAACTATCTCCCAGATCATGAAGGGCATCAGAAATTATGGCAATACTGTTGGTAAGAAAACCTCCTATGATCTCCAGTATTGTAAAACCGAGATTGATAAAAAAGGCGAGCTTCAGGTTCTTTTTCGCACCTCCGTGATTGTGGTTATGATGATGCCCCATTTATAATCCGATCCATTTTTTAGCCGATTCCTTTTCGTTGAAATCAAAATATTTCACTTCAGAGGCTGTGAAAAGATCTGTAGCCTTTGCAGCCCACTTTTCCCATTTTTTATCACCTACGATAGCCATATCGCCATAATCAGAAAGATGGGCGGAATCAACTTTTAAATCTGCCAACAGTCCTTCCCACTCATATCCGTGAAAATCCTGCAGTTCCAGGTAAAAATCTACTTTTTCATGTTTGCTTAGAATTTGATGAATGAGGAGGTGTACCTTTTCAACATCTTCTTTTGAAACCTTGTCGCTGATCTTTGCGGCAATGAGATTATCTTTTTTCGAATTATATACCTGTATCATTTTTTCTAATGTTAAAATTGAACACCGATCGCTTTGAAGGTCTTTTGAACATAATTTAAAACCTAATTTCGTTCAGAAGACACTAAGATATTAAATGTGGCTCAACGCTGCTCTAGGATAATTGCCTTATAGACTCGCCTGTTTTTATACGATAGGCATCCACCACGTCAGAAACGTAAATCAGTCCATCGGCAGGCTCAGGCGTACGGGCTTTTTCGCTAATAAGCCGAACTACCTGCCCGGATTCTTCATCCTGACATACAAGTTCAAGCTTCACCACCGGGCTATCGGTAAAATGAAAGTCCAGGGAAGGAGCTGCGTTTTTGCTCTTATAGGCACCGGTGCCTTCGCCCTTTGACAAGGTTATGCTTTCAAAACCTGCATCCCGCAAGGATTCTACCACTACCTGTACTCTTTTTGGTTTTATAAATGCTTTGATTTCTTTCATCTCTTTTGTTTTAGTTTATTAAGGATGAACCCTCCGCGTTAACTAATTCAGAAAAAATTGTCCAGAGAGTCCATCCATTTTTTTACCTGGTTCCTAGTGTCCGTGGGAAGTCTGACTCTTCTTCATTTCAGCTATTAAATAATAGGCGTTGTTCCATGCTACCCGAGCTCCTTCAGGTAAAGGCTCCAACAACTTTATTTCAACCCAGCCTTCATTTTTTTCTCCTGTTTTTACTTCCACGGGTTTAAAGGACCATTCAGTTTCTCCATTTTCCTGCTCTTTTTCAGCAATAAAGATGTAGGACTTTCCTTCTTCCTCAACTACTGCACCTTCGGGCAAAGCCGTCACTTCTGTTCCCGCTCCTGTGATAATTCTGCCGTTAATATACATTCCCGGCACAAGATTTTTTGTATCCTCTTGTATCTCTGCATGAACATGAACTGCCTTAGGGTCCTGCTCAAATTTTTTACCGACAGAATATATCTTAGCAGTGTAAGTTTTACCCGGCATAGATTCCATTTTCAACAGGACTTTTTGTCCCTCTTTTACTTTATAGACATCTTTAGCAAAGACCATTAGATCGGCATGCACATGTTCTGTGTTAATTACCTCAAAAAGCTCGGTCTGTGGATCGACAAATTGTCCTACCTGTATTCCCACGTCTTCTATACTTCCTTGAATGGGACTTACTACAGGTATATTCTCAACTATGTTACCTTCCCTGATCCCTGAAATTTTGAGGTTTAATCTTCTTAGCTGCGATTCCAGACCTTTGACCTCTGCCTGTACAACCCGATAATCTGCCCGTGCCTGTTGCAACTGTCTACCAGATCCAACTCCTTTTTCATTGAGGGTTTGCTGACGTTCAAATTCTTTCTCCAGGAACTGCATACGATTATAGGCAGTCATATAATCAGTTTGTAATCTTGTAAGGTTGGGATGGGAAAGATAGGCCAGGACCTGACCCTTTCTCACATCATCCCCTTCAATTACTTCAATAGAAGTTATATTTGCTCCTATTACGGCAGTTACTGTTGCTTCATATTGCGGCGGTACTTCAAGTTGTCCTGTCGCAGCAATTGCATCTGAAAGGGGTTTTGTAGGTAAGGTATCTATTTCTATACCTAAACTATTGAACTTAAGTTCCGAGAGATGTACTTGTCCCATGCCTCCTTCTTCTGCATGATCTCCTTCTTCTTCAGCATGACCACCTTCTTCTTCAGCATGATCTTCGGTTTGCTCATCCCCAACTGTAGTTTTCTCTTCTTCACCTCCTCCATTACATGCAATAAACAGGGTGGTTGCAATTAACAGGGTGAATAATTTTATAACGTGTTTTTTCATTTCTTTATTCTTTAATCTATTAGTACCGGGTTATTCAGAAGTGTTTATATAATATTCAAGTTGGGAGCGGCTTTCGAGATAATTGCCCAATGCCTCCCAGGCATCAACCTCTATCCTTACGGCATCCCGAAGGGTTTGAAGGAAAGTGACATAATCAATCGCTCCCTCCCTGTATGCAAGAAGTGCCCCTTCCCGTTGTTCTATGGCTAAGGGAAGCGCCGCCTCCTGATAATACTGCCAGGAATTAAGCCACTTTAGGTATTCTTCGCGCGCTTCACTGTAAGCAGATTTTAGCTCCAACTGGGTTTGCTGTAGATTTGCCTCGGCTATCTCACGGTCTATCCTGGCGGCTTGGGTCCTCCCCAACTCGGGTCCAAACAACAAAGGAATACTTATGCCCACCTGATACTGGTAAAAACCAGTCTGCCCGTCGATCTTTTGACGTCCGTATTCCGCCTGGAATTTTGGAAAAAACTGTGACCGCCTTTCCTTGACAGTTGCGTCAGCCACCTCTATTTGTTGCTCATAAACATCGAGAAGGGGATGGTCTCCAAGAGGTTGTAGGAACTGCGAAAGGGGCTCAATGATTTCCTCGACAGGCACATCAGATACCGTAAAGAGATCATCACTGGCAAACCAGAGATTGAATCGCTGCAGGGCAGCTAGATAATCACGGTAAGCTTGTTCTTTTTGTATTTCCACCTCATTACCCTGATTCACCGTAGCCAGATATTCCAGCCGGGATATTGTTTCTGTTTCCAGTCTTATTTGAGCAGCTCTTTCAATATCTGTAAATGAGGAATCCAGACTTTGTAAGGTTTGATATGCATTTTTTGCAGCATATAACGATGCCCAAGCCTGACTCACCTCCAGTTCTACTTCGAGAATGGAAAGATCGAGAGCCTCTTCTGCTAAAGCCACTCTTGCTTTCTGCAGCCTCAGACGGGGAATGATACCAAAAATATCGATATCCTGTTGCTGCACCCCGATTTGGGTATACACACCGAGATCCGGATTATTTGAACCATCACTAAGTTCTTCTGCTCCTGTAAATATTGCGGTATTCCCAAGCTGCCATGCGGTTTTTTTCAAGGCTTCCTCACCTTCTATCTCTAGGGCTGCCGCCTTAATACTGGGGAAAGCTTCCACAGCACGTTTTTTGGCCTCTTCTAAAGTCAAAGTTTGAAGAGAATCCTGTAGCTGAACGCTCTCAGCCTGCACCGGTACATTCCCCTGCAGGTTTTTTTCCTGTGCCTGTGCAGGAGAACTAAGACCAAGTATACCTCCAATGGAAAGCACTGCCACTAATATGGCGGGCGCCGGAGCAAAACCGTTACTATTGTTTCTTCTATTTTTCATGTTTTCTACTAATGTATAAAGTACAGGTAATACCACCAGGGTGAGCAGGGTAGCGGTAAGCATTCCTCCAATAACAACCGTTGCTAAAGGACGTTGCACCTCTGCCCCGGCCGAAGAAGAAAATGCCATAGGCATAAATCCTAATATATCTGTCACCGCTGTAAGCATGATGGGCCTGATTCGTTCTTTGGTACCTATCAATATTCGGTCTTTTATACTTGTTACTCCTTCCTCTTTTAATGAATTGAAACGATTCACGAGGACCAGACCATTGAGTACCGCAACCCCAAAGAGTACTATGAAACCTACACCTGCCGAAATACTGAACGGCATATCCCGAAACCAGAGAGCAAAGATACCTCCAATGGCTGCCAAAGGAATTGCGATATAGATCATTATTGACTGCGAAAAGGAGCCAAGGGCAAAATACAACAGCACGAAGATCAGGAAGAGAGCAATGGGAACAACGATAGAGAGTCGGCTTTTGGCACTTTGAAGATTCTCAAATTCCCCACCGTATTCGATGTAGTATCCCGGCGGCAAATCCAGCTCGGCATCCAGTTTTGCCTGAATGTCATTTACAACAGATTCAACATCACGCCCCTGTGTATTAACTCCTACATAGGTTCTCCTGTAAGTATCATCTCTTGAGATCTGCATTGGTCCCGGCACATAGCTAATATCAGCTACTTCTTTGATCGGGATCTGTGTACCATCGGGTAAATCAATGTATAAATTTTTTAGGTCGTCAATGTTTTCACGATTTTGCTCATTAAAACGAACAACAAGATCGAACCTTTTTTCCCCTTCAAAAACAACTCCGGCAACTCCACCCGCAAAGGCTGTACTTATGTACTCGTTAATCTTCTGGATTTCCAAACCATATTGAGCAATCTTATCGCGGTTAAAGCGAACTGTCATTTGTGGAAGCCCCGAGGTTCTTTCTGGATTTACATCCGCTGCACCTGGTACGGTTTCTATAATAGCTGCCATTTCTTCAACCTTAGTAGAAAGTACATCCAGATCATCGCCATAGAGTTTAACGGCTATATCTTCCCGGACTCCTTCTAAAAGTTCGTTAAACCTCAGCTCTACCGGTTGTGTGAAAACGAGATTCACTCCCGTCAAATGTTTATTGAGTAACTCACGTATTTGATTAACAAGCTCCTCTTTTGTGTCAGCCGAGACCCACTCATCTCTATCTTTTTCAAGTATTATATACATATCGGCAATATCCATGGGCATGGGATCTGTTGGTATATCGGCTACTCCAATACGGGCTGTCACCGTCTCTACTTCCGGAAAGTTCTCAAGCAATAGGCTTTCTATTTTCTTTGAAACCTCTATAGATTCAGTCAAAGAACTTCCGGGTCGGATAAGGGCCTGCATAGCAATATCTCCTTCATCGAGCTGCGGAATGAACTCCCCACCCATTGTGGAAAATACATATCCTGCCGCTCCAAGTAAAACTACTGCACCAATAATGACCGCCGATCTTAGGCGGAGGGAAGCTTTCAAAACCGGAAGATATACCCGCTGAATTCCACCTATAATCTTGTCACTTATTCTTTCTAATCCTTTTTCAAACCGACCAAACCAGTTTTTCTTGTTTTGAATTGGCTTCATGAAAAGCGCTGTCATCATCGGTACATAAGTAAGACACAAGATGATGGCACCTATCATGGCAAATCCAAAGGTGTAGGCCATTGGCTTAAACATCTTTCCTTCAACACCGGTGAGGAATAAAATAGGGGCGAAAACGATCAAAATAATGATCTGGCCAAAAAATGCTGATCCCATCATGGTACTACCGGCATCATATGCTACCTCGTCCATGACAGCCCGGTTGAACTTAAGCTTTCCGGCTTTGATCCTTTTGTGGATCTCATATACCGCACCTTCAATAATAATGACCGCTCCGTCAATTATTATCCCGAAGTCAATTGCGCCCAAACTCATAAGATTTGCCCATACTCCAAACTGTTTCATTAGAATAAAAGCGAAAAGTAGAGAGAGGGGAATGGTGGTTGCTGTAATAAGGCCGCCTCGTAAACTTCCCAAAAGAAACACCAAAGCAAAGATCACAATTAATGCTCCTTCCAGCAGGTTTTTGGTTACAGTGTCGGTTGTCCTGCCAATAAGCATACTTCGGTCGATGATTGGATTAATTTCCAAACCTTCGGGCAAGGATTTCTCCACTTCTTCCATTCTGTCCTTAACATCCTGTACTACGGCATTAGGATTGGATCCCTTCAGCATCATGATGATACCTCCAACGGCTTCCTCTCCATCCTGGGTAAAGGCACCATAACGCACCTGGCTACCCGCATGAACCTTTTCCGCTACGTCTGCAATGGTTATAGGAGTTCCGTTTCTGTTGGCGACTACAATTTTTCTAATGTCATCCAGGGATTCAATTAATCCTTCACCCCGAATAAAATTTGACATCTTATTTTTTTCGATGTAAGCTCCACCGGTATTCACATTATTCCTGGCCAGGGCTTCATAAATCTGTGATATACTAATATCAAGAGCATTGAGTTTTTCAGGATCAATAGCTACTTCGTATTGTTTGATTGCTCCCCCGAAAGAGTTGACTTCTACCACACCTTCAAGTAAGGTGAGCTGCCTTTTTATGATCCAGTCCTGAATGCTCCTTAGTTCAACAGGAGTGTAATCATCTTCAAAACCCGACTGCGGTTGTATTGTATATTCATAGATCTGTCCCAGTCCTGTAGAAATAGGCCCCATCGAAGGACTCCCGAATTTGTCCGGAATAGTTTCCTTCAGTTCAGCCAGTTTTTCCTGTACAAGCTGCCTGGGCAGATAGGTACCCATATCGTCCTCAAAGACAATAGTGACAACCGAAAGTCCAAAACGGGAAACAGATCTCAATTCTGTTACTCCGGGAAGATTACCCATAGCCAATTCGACGGGGTAGGTCACAAATTGTTCAATATCTTCAGTACCTAAACTTGGAGATTGAGTAATAACCTGTACCTGGTTATTTGTAATATCAGGAACCGACCCCAGGTTTACGGTCATCATCGACCAGATTCCGGTTCCTATAAGAGCCAGCGTAAGCAGGCCCACTATAAATTTGTTATTTATAGAGAATCCTATGATCTTATTAATCATAAATAAAAAAATTTGGTTTAACGTAATTGATGAGATGCCAAACAAAAAGATGGCATTTGGATATAGCTATCCTATCACAAAAATTAGGTTAAACCTGGGGCGGTTGGAAAATTCCGCCTAAGCTCGCAGAAGAAAACGGAGCTTGATAAAAGATGCTGGCTCTTGGAGCCTCTATGAATTCGATCGTAGTAAATTCGAAGATCTCTGAATTAAGAACAGTAATTCCATGAGAGCATGAATGGTGATGACCTTGTAATGGTAGTTTCCCGTCATGCTTGTCGTCATGTTCCGGCAATTCAGACCGATCTCCATACTGGGCGTCTAAAAAATCTTCAAAAGATAATTCAGCACCTGCTGTACATTCTTTATAATGTTCAATGAGATTTGGAAGCTTCAACAATTCGCAACACAGATCTGCTACCGGACCAGAGGATTGGAGCAAAAGCAGAAATGATAAGAATGTGGTTACGAAAAATTTCACGCCGTAAAAGTAGCAATTTTTTGGCAGAATGTGGTTCAAAAAGGATTCCAAAAACCAGTATTTATTGGTTAAAATTATCTAAAAGGATGAAAAAAGTTCATCTTTTTGACCACTGTCAGTTGAGAACGACTCACCTGGATTTATGATTTTTTTGTTCTTATTAATTGACGTTTCAGATATTAAATCGTAATATTGCAATATTAAACTTTAAAACATTAGATATGAAAATCACCATTCTTGATCCGGCTTTATGTTGCAGCACAGGAGTGTGCGGACCCGATGTGGATGACAGCCTTGTACAGACAGCGGCCAATGTGAAATGGCTGAAATCATTGAACGTAGAGGTGGCCAGACATAATGTGTCGAACGACGGAGAAGCTTTTCAGCAATATCCTGAGGCCATTGAAAAACTCAAAATGGACGGGCTCAATTCCCTCCCTTATATCCTCATAGATGGAAAGATCGTCATGAGTGGACGTTATCCAAATAAAACCGAGTGGGAGAAGCTTTTGAAAACCGAGCCTGCTCCTGTGGCACAACCACAAGATAATTCCTGCTGTGGTGGGACAAGCTGCTGTTAAGCAGAAAATAAACCATTAAATCCCTGGCTATGAAAGATCATCAAACAAAATACCTTTTTTTCACCGGGAAGGGCGGGGTGGGTAAAACCTCCCTGTCCTGTGCGACAGCTATCAAACTTGCCGATGAAGGTAAAAAAGTGCTACTTGTAAGTACAGATCCTGCTTCCAACCTGCAGGATGTCCTGCAGAGCGAGGTGTACGACAAGATCAATCCTGTTGACGGAGTTGCGAACCTCTCGGCGATCAACATTGATCCCGAAGTTTCTGCTGAAGAATACCGCTCCCGTGTCACCGAGCCTTTAAAGCAGATCCTGAACGAAGCAGACATCCAAAAAATGAACGAGGAATTGTCTGGTGCCTGCACTACAGAGATTGCCGCTTTTGACGAATTTTCCAGGTTTATCTCCGGGGAATCTGAAGGAGGTGAATTTGATGTAGTGGTTTTTGACACGGCTCCCACCGGCCATACCTTACGTTTATTGGAACTGCCTGCCGCCTGGGCCTCTTTTACAGAGGAAAATCCCGACGGTGCCTCCTGTCTTGGACCAACCTCTGCCTTAAAAAGCAGTCAGGAGCGCTATAATACTGTTGTAAAGCGTTTGCGGGATCCTGAACTGGCAACCTTTTACCTCGTTGCCCGTGCCGACAAATCTTCTCTTAAGGAAGCATCCCGTACAAGCGACGAACTGGCAGAACTTGCAATGAAAAATCAGGAATTGCTTGTCAACGGAGTTTTTAAGGCGGTGGACATTCAGGACGACTTTGCGCTGAAAATGCAAGAACTGGCAGAAAAAGAGCTGGAATCAATTCCTAAAAACCTTCAGAAATTGTCCATCAAAACTTATCCCCTTCTGCCTTACAACATTCTTGGTGTGGAGAAACTACGTTCGCTTTTAGATCCTGAACTTCAAAAGAAACTTGTTATTTCCGAAGTAAAAGTTGCGAAAGAAACAGATCGACTTTTGCCCGGTATGGACAAACTGGTGGATGAACTTACTGCAGATAAAACCCACGGACTTATTATGACGATGGGGAAGGGCGGAGTTGGAAAAACGCTTACCGCCTCAACTCTGGCCGTGATGATCGCCAAACGGGGCTTTGAGGTACATCTCACCACGACAGATCCTGCTGCTCACGTTCAGGATTTTATGGATCAACTTGAGGAACTTCCGGAGAACTTGAGCATTGATCGAATAGACCCAAAACTTGAAACACAGCGGTATACGGAGAAAATACTATCTCAAAAAGGTGAAAACCTGGATGAGCATGGAAAGAAATTATTGCTGGAAGACCTTAAATCCCCCTGTACCGAAGAGGTAGCTGTTTTTCATGCTTTTTCAAAAGCCATACAACAAGCCAAACGAAAATTTGTGGTGATCGATACTGCACCTACGGGGCATACTTTGCTTTTGCTGGACACAGCAGGAAGTTATCACAGGGAAGTATTAAGAACTACCGGAATGGATCCGGCAAAGATCAGAACTCCCTATATGTCACTACAGGATCCTGAACTTTCAAAGCTGATCCTTGTTACCCTGCCGGAAACTACTCCTATGCGGGAAGCTTCTGTCCTACAAGATGATCTAAAACGTGCCGGAATAGACACTTATGCGTGGGTAGTAAATCAAAGCCTTTCCATGGAGAAAGGCCTCCAAGATCCACTTTTAAAAAGCAGGGCTTTGGCGGAAAAGGATGTAATTCAGACCATTCAGAAAGACCTTTCTAAAAGGACCTATGGCATTCCGTTCATTCCGGAGGAGAAATTACTTCCAGCACTGCTCAAATCTCTTGATAATATAAAACCTGTAACCACTATTTAAATGGGAGTAACAAAAAGCGACCTCTTTACTGAGGCTCAAAATGACCTTGCACTTGCTGCAAAAGCATTGGCTCACCCTGCCCGTGTTGCCATCATTGAATTCCTGCTGAAATCTGACAGCTGTATTAATGGGGACCTGGTAAAAGAACTGGGACTTGCCCAGGCAACCATTAGTCAGCACCTTCGGGAACTTAAAGATATCGGGATCATCCAGGGAACCATAGAAGGAACCAGTGTCAGTTACTGTATCAATGCCAGGCGTTGGGCAGAAATTCAAAAACAATTTGACAAAATTTTTAACCAATTCAAGGATCCTTCTTCAAAGGATTGCTGCTAACCTAAAACAAATTATTTATGAAAATTGCCTTATTCAGTGACATTCACGCCAATCTTCCGGCTCTGGAAGCATTTTTTGCCGACGTAGAAAAGCGGGATATCGATTCCATTTATTGTCTCGGTGATCTTGTTGGATATAACATCTGGCCAAACGAAGTGACCGAGGAAATAAGAAAAAGGAATATACCTACCATCGCGGGGAATTATGACTTCGGAATTGGCAGGAACAGCGATGAATGCGGCTGCGCCTATAAAACAGATGTGGAAAAAGCCAACGGAGCTGTTTCCATTTCCCTTACAAATGAATTAATATCAGATAAAAACCGGGCTTATCTCCGAACTCTTCCGGCACACATCCGGGTAGAATTTCAGCTGAATGACGAAAAGCTTAATCTGCTACTTGTTCATGGAAGTCCGCGTAAGATCAATGAATATTTGTTTGAAGACCGGGCAGAGAAAAGTCTGCTGCGCATTATGCAGGATGCAGATGCCGACATCATGTGTTTTGGTCACACCCACAAGCCATACCACCGCATCCTGAATTCCGGAGATGAAGAAAAAGCCCATTTTAGACACGCGATCAATCTGGGCTCTGTTGGAAAACCTAAGGACAGCGACAATCGCGGCTGTTATGTATTGCTGGAAATAGATGAAAATGCTTCAGCTTTGGATAAGGACAGCATAAAGCCACATTTCATAAGATTTGAATATGATATTGAAAAAGCTGCAAAGGCCGTTGAAGACAGCCGCCTGCCCAATGCTTACGCAGATAATCTAAGAAACGGATATTAGTTATGAGCACACTTAAGCAGAAAAAATTAGGTTTCCTGGACAATTACCTCACTTTGTGGATCTTCATTGCAATGGCCGTTGGTGTTGGTATAGGATTCTTTTTCCCCTCCTTTCCCGTAAGGCTGAACGAGATGAGTAGTGGCTCCACCAACATTCCGATCGCCATTGGTTTGATCCTAATGATGTATCCGCCGCTGGCTAAAGTAAATTACGCGCTGCTACCAAAGGTTTTTAGAAACGTGAAGATCCTTTCGGTTTCGCTTGTGCTTAACTGGATCATTGGTCCTGTGCTCATGTTTGCCCTGGCACTAATTTTTCTTCAGGATCATCCTGAATATATGGTAGGTCTTATCCTTATAGGCCTGGCACGTTGTATAGCCATGGTACTGGTATGGAATGACTTGGCGGAAGGCAGCAGCGAATACGGGGCAGGCCTGGTGGCTTTGAACAGTATATTTCAGGTTTTCGCCTATAGTTTCTACGCCTGGATATTTATAACTGTTCTTCCTCCATACTTCGGATTTGAAGGTGCTATTGTAGATATTTCCATCGGCACTATTGCTGAAAGTGTCGCCATTTACCTTGGTTTGCCATTCCTTATGGGGATTATCACCCGCTGGATTGGAGTAAAGGCTAAAGGTGAAAAATGGTATTCAGAGACTTTCATTCCGGCGATATCACCTCTCACTCTTATTGCCTTGTTATTCACTATTGTGGTAATGTTTTCGCTAAAAGGTGAGATGATTGTAGAAATCCCGATGGATGTCGTAATTATAGCCATTCCGCTACTCATCTATTTTGCCGTGATGTTCATTATCGGCTTCTTTGTAACGAAAATGACCGGGGCCGATTACGACAAGAATGCGGCGGTAGCTTTTACTGCTGCTGGAAATAACTTCGAACTTGCCATTGCCGTGGCTATTGCAGTTTTCGGACTTAATTCAGGACAGGCTTTCGCGGGAGTTATTGGTCCGCTGGTGGAAGTGCCGGCTTTGATCTTATTGGTGAGGGTTGCTTTCTGGCTTCGGAAGAAATATTACCCGAAAGAAGTACCTGCATATGAAGCTTAATTTTCCACTGGATAAACAGGGAAGGATTTAACGATTAAACATTGTTTCAAAAACAAGGGTAAAAGAGAAAAAGGAAGAAGTTCTACGCCTTCTGTTTTATTGGCTTCTTGATAATCAAAGATTTGCCCCCAATCTACCATAACTTACCTGCGCCGGATCCTGTGCTGTTTTTATAGCGTACGGGAAGTTAAGCGTTAAGTAAAAACAGCATAGGGCGCATTATGGTGAGTTCTGGTTTTGGAACCATTCTTCATAATCTGCTTTTATCTCTGGTTTTTCCAAAAGGTATTTACGATAAATAAGGCTCTCTTCTTCTGTATTTCGATAGCTATTATTTATTTCCTTTTTCGATTCTACGACTAGCAAGGTGAGATACCCGATCAAAGTCACTAGCAGGATTAGAAAACTTCCAAATAGAATTCCCAGGCTCTTGGGGAGTAGGTAAGCCTTCTTCAATTTCTGATCAATTACTTTGAGTGCTTCTGCAGTCAGGACATCTCTTTTCTCTTGCTTCTGAAAGAAAAAATTCAATTGGTTTTTTAGTACTTCAGTAGAAATAGGAATGCTTCTATTGTGGAGCTCATTCGATAACTTCTGCAAATGCATTAGGTTTTTCCTGAACTCATCCATTTCATCAGTCATGAGTTCCATGATTTCATCTAGCTTCTTCATCTTTAATGTTTTTAAAATCCTGCACCCATTCCTGTATCTAAGGCCCTTTTAATTGCTTGCTTCATAAGATCTTTAGTTATTTTGTTTATTATACCGGTGCTGAGCTGAATAGGGCTGTCAAGTAACTTCATAGTCTTTGGTGCCTCCCGTAATCTGGTGTACCTGTTGTTTTGGGAAATGGCCAAAATGATGTTGTTGCCATTCATTGAACGATGGATCTGACTTCCTTTTAAATTGATTCCTTTGTATTCAAACCTGAAACCCTGCAGTTGATTTGCCTTATTGATACTTGGCAGAACCCTTACCTGGTGATTCTTCATCTTCTTTAGGTATTCATCTAGGGACTTCGGTTTTGCCTGGAGAACCTGTTGATGAATATGTTGAACCTCCTTGCGTAAGTGCTTTAATTCCTCCAGCTTTTCCTTTTGAACCTCTCTTGCTCTTGTCAAGTTCATCTGCTGGGCTACTTTGTCTGCAGCCACTTGGCTCCGTTTTCCGATAAAGCTGTCTTTGTAGAGCTCTCCGTTTAAAGCGATTCGGTTGGTGTATAGATGAATGTGCAGGTGATGTTTATCCCGGTGAACAAAACCTATCGATTGATGATTTTGAAGCTTCATCTCTTTAATAAATCTTGAAGTGATTTCATTCAGCTTTGTGCCGCTTAGATCCTGTCCATCTTTTATTGCCGGACTTAGTACAAAGCTCAGGGTGTTATTCTTACAGCGTTCGTTCTGGGATTGAATAATTCTAAACTCCTCCGTGATCTCACCAGGAGTATCTCCAGCCAGATGTTCTTTAAAGATCACTTCAGCTCGTTTCTCCTTGTTCCAGCCGTAATTCATGGAAGCCAGGGTATGGGAAATGGATTTTCCTTTGCCAATCATTTCTGAAAATTTTGGAGGTGTGTTCTTATTTCTTCTGCAAGAGCCATAACCTCATGAGCCAGTTTGGGATCTCTCTTATTGAACATATTTCCAATGCGAACAAAGTTGTTCTTGTATTGGACCAGCATTTTGTAGTAGTCCAGTTGTTCGGGTGTCAATCTTTCGGTCACTCCTTTTCCAAAGGCAGTTGATCTGATGTACTGTGAAAGGGAAATTCCTGCCCGGGCCGCTCTTTTTTTGAGTAGCTTTTTCTCGTAGATCGAGCATCGGATCTGGATGAATTCCCGTTTCATAAAAGTTTTGCGACCATCGGGAGTAAAAGCAAGATGTCATGACAATGACACATCTTGAATTGCTCCTCAAAAAATTAAATTACTTCCATCTCAATTATTGCTTTTTCAGCAGTTAAACAGTTTTTATTTCAGGATAAGAGCTGTCAGTTGTTCATCTGGATCAGCTTCTTATTAAGGTCTTTGTAGCCTTTGTAAAAATCACTTCCATCTCTGCAATTGGAAAAGTTCGACATTAGATTTTCAGTTGCTTCTCTTCCTAAAGTATCGTGGTCCAGGTACAAAGTGACTGAACGGTACTCCTTAAAAAGCGGTAGAACTTGGGGTAAGAAAGAGAGAGAATTCAAAATCACCAGGTCGGAAGTTTGTGCTTCCTCTGGAGAAATAGTGGCCAGGGATAAAAGGTCGAACATTCCTTCCAATACAATAAGCTCACTCCATCCACCTTCGATCTGGGAATAACTTTTGGGAGCTGTAGAGGTTTTACAATACGAATTCCGAAGTTCCCATCCACCAAGGTTATTTTGAAGTCCCAAAGCATAATATTGTTTTCTGTTGCACTCATACCGGATTTCCCTACAGAAGGTTCTGGCCACCTCGATTGGTATGCATCGGGACTGTAGGTAGTTTTCCAAAGAAGGATTTAAAATGGGGCGAACCTCCAGTACTTTGTTTTTTGATCTCCGGTTTTGTTTCGGAATAGTTGGTTCTGGCTGACACGAACTAATAAGCGGTAAACCATCTGATAAATATGCCAAAGCTTCAGTTACCGGACATTTAAGTATCAGGCATACCAGGTCAACCACGTTACCTCCTTTTCCAATTCCGAAGTCATACCACCTGTTAAGTCTGGAGGAAACTTTTAAAGAGGCCTGAGTTTCTGACCGCAGGGGACTCAGAAACCAGGCTTCTTTTTCCGATTTTCGACTGGGAAAATGCCCTAGCTTTGCCAGCGTGCTAACGATGCAAATGCTACGGGCTCTTTCACAGTTCATTCTTTTTGTTTTCATCAGCATTTTATTTACACCCATTTGTTGTTTTTTAGCTACCGTCTTTTTTTATCCTTTTACTGTCATCATTTTTATTTTTGATGACCTTTTGATGACAAAATGATGACAGCCGGAACCCTTGCTATTACTGGTCTTATCTTATTCTGTCATCAATTCATCAAAAATTAGAAGTATTTCAAAGTTTTTCTTTCAAAAGCAGCCTTCATTTTGATGAAACGATGACAGCGCGTGGGAACCCTTATGAATGCTGGGTTCACCTTGTCATCGTTTTGTCATCGTTTCATCGTTTTTGATTCAGAAACCGAAAATCAGCTGAACTTTCGATCCTCAAAATTCTCCATCAGGAAATTTTTATTTATAGTGAAATAACGGCCTTTAGCATCGGTGAAAGTAGTGCTGCCATCACTCCAGATCACAAACTTTCTGTAGTGATTTGAATTCGGCTGGTTCTCCAGTTTCCAGTCCTTCTTCAGGATCTTTCTGATCTGGGTAAGATCTGTTCGAAGCCTGGTCTTACTGATAGCATTGAGAGCATCCATCGGACAAAGATCCAGTTGGTCCAGGTCGTGATTCTCCATTACCATGATTAAAATACCGGCCAGTTCTCTTTCCACCCGGTTCAGGTTGTTCTGCATGAGTTTCTTGAGAGCAGGTGTTTCTATTTGTTCAGCAGAAAACCACATCCGGGTTTGGTGCCTGGTAGAGAGTTTTCGGTTCTTTAGAAAGTAGAGGAAAGCCTGTACTTCAGAAGCCAATGCCTCAAGGAACTGGGTCTTTTCTTTTTTTACAGATGGCACCTGGAGCACCCAGAAGCGGGTTTCATGGTGGTCGATCTTGATAAAGTTCTCCTCATTGTTGCTGCAAAGGATGAATTTCCCGAAGAATTCCACCTCCCGTTTATCCTTTCCTTTAGCTTCGAGTTTATTAATATTGGTGGTGCTTAGGTATTTTATCCTTTCCGTAAGTTCTTCTTTGTTGAACAGAACTTCATCAATACAGATCAGGAGCTTATTAGCCCAGTCTGAATTAAATTGGCTGGTAAAGCTGTCGTTGGTAAGATAGGTAAGGTTGTTCTCGAAGATCAGCTTCAGCCATTTTAAGAAAGTACTTTTCCCGGTAGATCGTTCCCTGGAGACCAGGCAAAGAATTGGAAGAGTCTGAGTTGGCTTTACAAATAAAAGTTGCAGATAATCCAAACCCAGGTCATAATGGTCTCCGAATATATGTCTCACAAAATCCAAAGAAAGGTTGCAATCTCCTTCCGTCACTTCATGGCTGAGTGGGGCATAGGTGTTATAAAAGTTGTGGTGGGAATATTTAAAGTTCTGGTGATCGGGAATACACGTAAAGCCATCAAATTTTGGAATGCCAGCCAAATAAGTTTTCCCGTGATCCTGGCGAATGGTTTCAATATTCCAGGGCACCAGAGATTCATTTCCATGACCGGAAATGCTCGGAGCTTTAACCAGTTTGTAGTACTGAGTGCCTACTCGTATGTAGGTATATGATTCCATCACCTATTCCTTTGTAATGACAAAGGAAAAAGGATAATTTCTTCATTAGCAACTTCTAGGTAGACATTGGGAGTTTTCTAGGTGATTTTTATACTTAATTTAAAGGAATCCCGAAAACACCAAAAAGTATTCAATGAAGTTTGCTGAGATATTAGAAATCAATGACACTATTTAATGCTTTGTCTGTCTCTTTGTTGATGAAGTAGGATTGGTACATCATGGTTGTAGTAACCGAGGAATGCCTATATAGTTGCTGGAGCATCTGAACTGGAATCCTATCTCCTGCAATGTTACCAAAGCTATGACGTGCAATGTGCATGCTCAGTTTTTTTGTTATACCGGCTTTTTCAGCAATCTCAGCCAAAAAGGCGTTGATGACTCGGTTGGCTCGTTTAGATTTGTCAAATATTTTCTTTTTGTTGCTTGGATCAATCATTTTAAGTTCAGGAAAGATGTAGTCATTTTCTTCGCGTTTATTTTCGATGTATTCCCTCAAAATATTAGTTACCTTTTCAGGTAATTGTAAAGACACTAACTTAGAATTTTTGTTCATGGTATAATGAATTCTGTTGTCATAGATATCACTCCATCGCAATTTTAAAACATCGGCGATTCTTATTCCGGCGAGATAAAAACTAAAAAGCCAAATATTTCGCGCGTGATGCTGCTCACTTGTTAGATCTCTAAGATTTTCAATTTTCTTTATTTCTTCTCTCGTTAATCCTACTTTATTAGCTTCAGGAAATTTTATTTTTATTTTGTCCTTTCCGAAGGGATAAAATTTTCCGTCTACCAAACCACTTCGAATTGCCCTGTTGAAGAGAAGTCTTATGAGAACGAGGTGATTTGCAATTGTGCGCTCAGAAATGGTCGGTTTATTCCTTAAATAGGCGATATACTTTTTGAGGTAATTTTCATCTAGATCCAGAAATGATAGGTGTTTTGATTTATTGAATTTGGAAATATGCCCGATAATAGCTTTGTCAACTGAAAGTCGGCCATAGTTATTACTTGTTCTAATCTCTTTTAGATGTGCATCAGCTGTATCAAAAAAGTTATTATTCCTATTTTTAAATGAAATTTCTTTTTTAATCTGGGAAGCCGAATAATCTTTACGTTCGGCCTGGAGCTCAAGTAAAATTTTGTTTGTCTCGGCCAATTTTGTCAACAGTAAGGTATTTAATCGGCCAGCATAGGGATGGGACTTTTTTACCAAGCATTTTGTGTCATCCCAATACTTTTGTTCAATACAATGTCCAACAAATAAATAGGTAGACTTACGAAATTTGGTAATGCGGATTGCCAGAGGATAAAGACCTTTTTTGTTTGGCTTTTTTCTGAGAATTATAGATGCACTAGAGTTCATACTCAAGGTTTTAGACTGACTCTAAGATAGGATTTTTTGGTACAACATAGGTACAACATTTATTCATTTTGAATGAATTCATTTGATATTATGTAAAATAAAAAAACCCATAAATCCTTGAAAATCAATGGTTTCATGTTTTTTTGGTTAATTAATTTGGGAACTTAGGATCTAGTGCCTCACGGTGTGAAGGTTCGAGTCCTTTCGCCCGCACAGCTAAAAGCCGACTTTAACGAGTCGGCTTTTTTGTTGGTGAATATTTTCGTAATTCTCTAAATTTGACGAAACTTTGATCCGTTAATTCTGAAGATCTTTGCTTTACAGAATTCCTGGATGCAGAACATAAAAGCCCCGGAGGTCGTCCGGGGCAAAATTATAAACCATATTCAACATTTCAGTTATGCCACCTGTGAGAGGGCGCCAGGAGTATGGTTGTAATAGTTTAATGAACTTTGGTAAAAGTTCAGGCTTCTTTTATCTTTTTTGATGCAGGAAGAAAGGAACCTGTCTAAATCTTGGCACTCAAAGTTAACGGTGGTGTATTGATGTGGAGCCATGGGAATTTCGGCTTTTATTAGCTGTTGCCTGTAATCTATCTCTACACGACGTGCCCCAAAATACATTTTAATGATCCCCTTGTGCAGAGAACTGTACTTTTCCATTTCGCCTTCGCAGTTTGTACAGCTATCGTGTATAAAGCTCTTGAATTCTTCAATAATTTGAGAGGGTTGAAATGATGTCATGAGGCAGATTATTTTAGGTTAGTTATTCATTTTTACAGAGCCTAAATTAAAACTTCAGGTGTTAAATAAATTCTAATAAAATGTTGATTAATAAAGAATTAACAATGGAGTAACATTGCTGATGAAAAGTTATGAAAGATTAAGAATAAGTACGTATTATCTTACAGAAACTATTAACAAATTTTCACGTATTTTCAGTATAAATACTTTTGTAAGTTTCTTGCTTAGATAGTGTTAATGGCATTTGAAGGAAAAATACTATCTTCAGAAAAAAATGAGCGTGAGTAATAAGAAAAAAGCGGGTTGGATAATTGCAGGGGTGGCGGGACTGGTTCTGCTTTTCTTCCTGGCAAACCTCTATGTGAAGAACAAAATTGAACAGCAGCTTGATGAGCAACTGCAGGCTACGGCTTATAAAGATCTTTCAGTAAATATCCTTTTTAACAGGTTTAGTGTGGAAGATTTAAAACTGGACCGAGAAAGATTTTCAGGAAATATTGAGGAAGTAAAACTATCCGGACTTTCTTATTCGGAATACCTCTTTAATAACAACATTGTAATAAACGAGTTTGAACTAATAGGACCGCAAATCACGGTTTTTCCGAAAGATTCTTCAGCAAAAGAAACATCGGGGCAACAAAAGCTGCAAATAAAGAATTTGCGGGTCAAAAATGGCAAATTTAGTCGGCAATCTGCAGATACGACTGAAGCCACGGTTTACGCCCATGTTACTTCGGCCGCAGTTGAAAATATACACTCGGGCATGCAGCTTTCCACTCTAAAATCTTACCAGCTCGAAGTGGACAGTCTTTTCCTGAAAATGAACCCCGAACATTACATAGATGTGGGCAGGCTTTCAGCAAAAAACGGGCAGGTGGAGATTTCCGATTTTAAAATCCGTTCATTTTTCAACAGGGAAGAATTTGTACAGAGAATTCCGTACGAAAAAGATTACGTGAGGCTCGATGTAAATGAAATCAAACTCGACAGTCTCCACTTTGAGATGCGAAAGGATTCTTTGTACTTGCGCAACTCTAAAATGACGCTAGCCGGTGCCAATCTCAATATTTACAGGAACAAACTGGTGGCCGATTATCCCAATGTGAAGCCGCTTTACAGCAAAATGCTGCGCAATGCCCCAATTTTTATCAATTTTGAGAAGGTAGTGGTTAACAATAGCGAAATTGTGTACGAAGAGCAGGTGAAAGCCGGGGAGCAGCCTGCCATAGTGCGTTTTGCCGCGGTTAAAGGCGAGGTAGACAAGCTTCATAACCTGAAGGAGCTGTCTTCGCAACCCAGAATTACTGCCAGTGCCGATTTTATGCAGGGTACACCGGTGAGTATAGACTGGACTTTTCCGGTCTTCAGCGCGCAGGATAAATTTCAAATTTCGGGGAATTTTGGTACTATTCAGGGAGAGGCCCTTGATCCTTTTCTCGTCCCTTCGCTCAATGCCCGCGCCCGCGGTACTATAAATAGTGTCTATTTTAACTTCTTTGGAAATGATGACGTGATGCAGGGCGATTTCCGAATGGAATATGACGACCTAAAAGTGGAGCTGCTTACAAAGAAAAAGGAGGAGAAAAAGGGTTTTTTGAGTGCCATTGCCAACCTTTTTGTAGATAACGAGCAGGAACCCGAAGAGGGCGGTAGCTACGATGTGCAGGTAGAACGCACTAAGAACAAATCTTTCTGGAACTTCGCCTGGAAAGGGCTTAGAGAAGGCCTGCTAGACGCAGTGGGGCAGCTTTAGAAAGGATTAAAGATTAATGTTTATTGATGAGTTTCTAGTCTTCGGGAAACCCGGGGAATTAGTTCTCGGTTCCGCCAGAGCTGAGGACAGTGAAAAGAGAATGAAGTTTATTTTTCTTAACTACTTTTAATGTTCAATATCCAATATTCCTTATATAATCCTAAAACACTCTGCTCAACAGCGCCTCCACATCTATTAAGAGGATACTAAAGACCCCCGCGACAATGATAAATTTCAGCAGGTTATGCAACAGCAAATACTGCCACTTTGCCCGACTAAAATAGAGGATCAAAAGAAAGAGAAGCAGCAAGGCCACAGCTCCATAGAAAAAGTAATACATTTTCCCTATCTCAAATGTAAAAATGAGGAAATACACCGGGATCATAGAGAGAAAGGTTAAAACCGTGAGCAGGCCTTTACTCAGGTTTTCCCCATAAACTATAGGTATGGTTCTATACCCCTGCACCAAGTCTCCTTTCATATTTTCCAGATCCTTCACCATCTCGCGCATTAAAATAATGAGGTATAAAAAGGCTGCATGGACGAGAATAACGGTATCGAAATTCTTATAGTAAAGAAAAACAGCAAAAAACGGGGTTATGGTTATTACAGATGCGACCAGGTTATTAATAAAAAGAATTTTTTTGAGCCGGTGCGAGTAAAACCAGATGGCAAAAATGTAGAGAGAGAAAAATACCACTGCCCTAAACGAGATATAACTGGCAAAGAAAATCCCGAACATATTGAGCAGAAAGTATACCGAAAGCTTTGTCCGCTGACTCACAAACCTGTCCAGCATCGTCTTTTGCGGCCGATTAATGAGATCTTTTTCGCTGTCGTAAAAATTGTTGATGATATAACCCGAAGCCGCCACCGAGGCAGTTGCCAGCACCATAAAGAACAGGTTAGGATCAAAAAGCACCTGCCTCACCGGCAAATCGTGCGCAAGAATAAAAATGGAAGTAAGGTATTGGGCAATAACCAGCACCAGGATGTTATAGCCCCTAATAACCGATATAAAGCTGAGAATCTTGAGCAGAAGCCGCTTTTTGTATATAGAAGCCATGTATCGCTTTAGAAGTTGTAGACTACTTCCAGGCGGTAATCTTTTAATGCTTTTCTTGCCTTTTCAATGTCTTCGGTAAACCCGAGGATGTAACCACCGCCACCCGAGCCGCAAAGCTTGAGGTAATAGTCATTGGTCTCAATTCCATTCTTCCAGAGTTTGTGGAATTGGGCCGGGATCATGGGCTTAAAATTATCCAGTACCACATGTGAAAGTTTCTTCATGTTTCCAAAAAGGGATTTTACGTCACCTTTTAGAAAATCATCAACACAGGCATCGGTATGTTTTACGAATTGATCTTTCAGCATTTTCCTGAAAGGTTCCTGCTTCATGTTCTCCATGAAAATGTTCACCATGGGAGCAGTCTCACCAACAGATCCGCTATCGAGAAGGAACACCGCACCTTTTCCGTTTTGCGTTTGTGACGGTATCCCGGCAGGTTCAATATTGTCTTTAGAGTTGATGAGGATAGGAATACTCAAATAAGAATTCAATGGATCAAGACCTGAAGACTTCCCGTGGAAAAATGATTCCATTTCCCCAAAGATCTTTTTCAGTTTTAAGAGTTTTTCTCTTGTAAGATTTTCAAGCACCGTGATCTTTTCAACCGCGTATTCATCATAGATCGCCGCTACCAGAGCACCACTGCTCCCCACTCCATATCCCTGCGGAATGCTGGAATCAAAGTACATTCCCCGGTCAATATCGGCCTTTAATTCGGCAAGATCAAACTGAACCAGTTCTGGTTGTTCCTGCTGGAGGTTCTCCAGGTAAGCTGCAAACCGCTTCAGGCTCGCGTTAGAAATCTGTGCTGCTTCCGAAGGATCTTCATCAACCTTTAAAGCCCCATTGTAGAAGTTATATGGAATAGATAAACCCTTGGAATCCTTAATGATCCCATATTCTCCGAAGAGTAAGATTTTAGAATAAAATAAAGGTCCTTTCATACTGTTCATCTTTTGGGGCAGGAGTCGTACATCTGCTATACATCCCTCTACAAACTACTCAAAGTTAGCAAAACTAAATAACATCCGGCATACAACTTTCTTTTAGCCACATGATTGTGATCAGTTTATGATAAAACCATGTTAAAAAAAGACTTGTACCGTATAAAGGTTGCAAATATAATTAATTAATCCGTAGGCAATTACTTTGTTTTTCAGCAAATTAGATTCAACTATCAGGCCAATTTCTTCGCGCCGCTGCCTACTCTGTCATTGATATACTGGCCGTTCTGGCAGAATTGTTTTAATTCTGCTTCAATAAATTCAAGCGTTTCCTGCGCCTCTTTCTCCGGAAAAAGCAAATGAACATTAGCACCCGCATCAAGAGTAAAGCAAAGATGCAGCCCGGTTTCTTCCCTAAACCTGAAAACTTTGTTGATAATTGCCAGGGTGTTAGGCTTCATAAGGAGAAAATACGGCTGACTCGTCATCATCATCGCGTGCAGGGTTAAGGCTTCACTTTCCACCACTTTTATAAATGCTGAAAGATCGCCGCTGCGGAAGATCTTTTTGAGCTTATCTAGGTTGTCGTGCGCCTGCCTGAAGCGGGTTTCGGCATAAGGATGATCATTCATAAGATCATGCCCCAGTGTACTGCTCACCTGTTTTTCACCTTTATCTACAAGCAAAATGGTGTCGCGATAATTCCTGAAGTTGTCATGCACCTCATCGCGAAAAGGAACCCCGTATAGATCACTGCTACGATAAATATTGTTGTGCATGCCCCACACAACCAGCTCCCCCTCAATGCTGCGGCAGGCGCTACCCGATCCCAGCCTTGCCAAAAATGAGCTTTTTCGGGTGAAATATTCTTCATCCATTTCGGGATTCAGTCGTCTTTCGAGGCTCATAAGACAAAGTGCAAGCGCGCTCATGCCGCTGGCCGAAGATGCAATCCCGCTGCTGTGCGGAAATGAATTAGAAGTTTCTATAGTAAATTCATAGTCTTTCAAAAATGGCAAATATGGCTCCACTCTTTGCATGAACTTCAGGATCTTTGGCCGGAAAGCATCTTTTTCCTCGCCTTCAAACAGCAGCCTGAAATCGAAATCGGCAGCAGATTTTTGTTTCTTCTGAAACTTCAGTTTAGTCGTTGTACGGCATGAATCGAGTGTAAAACTTATGGAGGGATTCGCCGGAATTTGGTTTTCCAGCTTTCCCCAATACTTCACCAGGGCAATATTACTGGGGCTTTGCCAGGTTACCTCCCCCTGCTCTATCGCTGCCGGGTAGGTCTTCGGAATAAAATCTTTTTCGGTCATAACACAAAGATAGATTTTCCTAATAAAGGCTTTAGGAATCCGTGAATTTAAATCACTTCAAAAAAAAGAAAAATAACAAACAAAGTTATCTCCTTATTTATAGCTTAATATGCTATTTAAAAGAGGGAATAACTTTTACAACTCCTGTGTGTTCAAAATTTCTTATTTTAAATCATTGTTGTACAAAAGCATATAAGCCAATAAAAGAGAGTATGAAGCCCCGAAGGGGGCACAATATGCTAACGATGGGCGCAGCCCCTCGTATAAAAAGTGAAGAATATTAGGAGCCCTGATAGGGGCGTAATATGGTGCATCATGGGACAGTCACTTGTGAAAAATTATATTCACCTGGTCTTTAGTACCAAACATCGGCAGCCATTGATATACCCACCTGTAGAAGCAGAACTGTACAGTTATCTGGGCGGCATTTGTAATAAACTCGACTGCCAGGTAATAAAAATCGGAGGCTATTTTGATCATATCCACATACTTTGTATGTTGTCAAAAAAATTAGCACTTGTAAAGCTACTTGAAGAATTAAAATCGCATTCATCCAAATGGATAAAAACCAAAGGTGAGGGGTATGAAAATTTTTACTGGCAAGATGGATACGGAGCCTTCTCAGTGAACCCTTCTGAGGTAGATAAAGTCACCATTTACATTTCAAAACAACACGAACATCATCAAAAAAAATCATTTCAGGATGAATATCGGGATTTTATGAAAAAATACCAGGTTGAATTTGACGAGAGATATGTTTGGGATTAAAAATTATGCCGGTTAATCACGCCCCTACAGGGCTTTGGTTAGGGTGGTCGCTTTAATTTTATACATCCCGTTTTACGGGATGCTGGCATATCATGCCCTTGCAGGGCTTCTATTTTTTATTCTTCCACTGCATGTGGGGTTAATCCAAAAAAAAGAAAAAATGAAAAAAACCATCCTCATTACCGGTGCCTCCAGCGGGATTGGCCGGGCCACAGCAAAACTTTTTGCCAAAAAAGGCTGGAATGTTGCCGCGACCATGCGTTCTCCCGAAGAAGAAACTGAACTCAAAGAACTTCCAAACCTGAAGCTTTATACCCTCGATGTCACAAAAAAAGAACATTTGCAAAAGATCATTTCTGAAGTGGAAAAGGATTTTCCGGGTATAGACGTGCTATTCAACAATGCCGGTTATGGTGCCGTGGGTGCGTTCGAGAAATCTACCGAAGAAGACGTGCTCAACCAGTTTAAAGTAAATGTCTTTGGTGTGATGGATCTTACCCGCCAATTTATCCCCTATTTCAAACAGAAAGGGGAAGGTATGATCATCAACACCTCCTCTGTGGTGGGCAGGTTTACTATTCCGCTTTACAGTTTATACTGCTCCAGTAAGTGGGCGCTTGAAGGTTTTACTGAAGCTTTGCAATATGAACTAAAGCAGTTTAACATAAAAGTGAAAATGATAGAACCCGCAGCCATAAAAACAGATTTTCATGGGCGTTCGCTTAAGACCTTTGAAAACGATGCCGTGAAAGGCTATGACAAAATGGAGAAAAATATTTTAAGCGGTATGAAAAAAAGAAATGAAAAAGCTCCCGGTCCCGAAGTAGTTGCAAAAACAGTTTTTAAAGCCGCTACAGATGGCAGCCAAAAATTAAGATATCCTGCCGGAAAAGGTGCCGGAGCAGTACTCATCGCCCGAAAGCTCCTACCCACTAGCTGGTTCAATAAAATGGTTTTTAAACAGCAGAATCGGTAGTCATTGCCATAGCTGCAAGATATCCGCCGGTCCAGGCATTCTGAAAATTAAAGCCGCCGGTGATGGCGTCGATATTCAAAACTTCACCTGCCAAAAAAAGATTTTTGCAAATGCGGCTTTCAAAGGTTTTAAAGTTCACCTCCTTTAGCTCTACACCTCCGGCAGTTACAAATTCCTCCTTAAAAGTACTTTTGCCATGTACCTGAAAAGTGGCGGAAATAAGCTGCTGCTTCAGTGCTTGGAGCTGCTGCTTGTTAAGATCGGCCCAACGCAGCTCGGAATCAATTCCCGAAGCACTTACCAGGCTTTGCCACAGCCTTTTTGGCAGCTCAAAACGGGCAGTTTTATGCGGGGATTGTTTTGCAGCTAGCTTTTTTAACCGCTGCAGTTCCTCTTCCACTTCTTCCGAATAAATTTCGGGAAGCCAGTTCACTTCGATCTCAAAATTCTTTTTGTCACTCAGTTCTCTTGCGCCCCAGGCGGAAAGTTTCAGAATCGCCGGACCACTCATGCCCCAGTGGGTGATGAGCAAAGGGCCGGAAGTTTCCAGCTTTGTTCGTTTCAGTTTCACCACAGCATTTGTAGCTACCCCGGGCAGCTCTTTTATCCGGCTGTCGGTTATATTAAAGGTGAAAAGCGATGGCACCCCGGGAACGATCTCATGGCCCAGCTCCTGCAGCAGGTTCCATATCTTCGGGTTACTTCCGGTGGCTACCAATACTTTTTTGGCAATGAAATTTTCTGCGGAAGTTCCTATTTCCCAAAGGTCATTTTTCTGCTTCAGGCTTTGAACCACCCGTTTGGTAAGCACCTCAATTTTTAGCCTTTTTGACTCCTGTAGAAAAAGATCAATTATGGTTTCTGAAGAATTGCTTTCCGGAAACATTCTGCCGTCTTCTTCAATTTTTAGCGGCACGCCTCTTTTCTCGAACCACTCGATGGTATCGCCGGTCATAAAGGAATGAAACGGCCCGCGCAGCTCTTTTTCGCCGCGAGGATAGTTTTTTGCGAGCTCTTTTGGAAGAAATTCGGCGTGGGTGACGTTACACCTTCCGCCCCCCGAGATACGCACCTTGGTCAGCACATCCTTTCCTCTTTCCAGGATGCAGATTTTAGCTTCCGGAGCCATTTCCGCAGCATTTATCGCAGTGAAGAATCCGGCGGCGCCACCGCCAATAATTACAATATCAAAAGAAAGAGGTTCCAAAAATGTCATTTTTCAGCCTCAAAGATATCAATTTAAAAGACGTTATTCTTTGTTTAAAGCTGCGCTAAATCTTTCTTAAACCTTCGGCAGCCTTAACCAGGGTTCTATAACTTTAAGTTTCAAAATGTTGAAACCATGAGCAAACCGAAAGACCTTCCGAAGCAAAAGCAGGAAAAACAACCAGGAAAGCAGCAAAAAATGCATCCGGAACCCGAAGTGATCCGCAAAGACTATAAAGGCAGTGATAAACTGAAGGGAAAAGTTGCGCTTATCACCGGTGGCGACAGCGGAATTGGCCAAAGCGTGGCAGTGCATTTTGCAAAAGAAGGCGCCAGGGTGGCCATAGTATATCTTTCTGAAGATAAGGATGCCAATGAAACCATCAACATGATCGAAAAAGCAGGCTCTGAAGGCCTGGCCTTAAAAGGTGATCTTAAGGATGAAAAATTTTGCGAAGAAGTGGTACAGAAAACTGTAGATAAATTCGGTGGGCTCAACATCCTGGTGAACAATGCAGCCATGCAATTTCCGAAGGAAGAGCCGGAAGAAGTCACTCCGGCGCAGGTGAGAAAGACCTTTGAAACTAACATTTATCCTTATTTTTTCGTGGTCAATGAAGCTCTAAAACACCTGAAAGATGGGGATAGTATTATCAACACAACCTCGGTGACCGCATACAGGGGGAGTGAACATCTTTTGGATTACTCGAGTACCAAAGGAGCCATCACCTCCTATACCAGGTCCCTGTCAAAAATGCTGGCAGAGAAGAACATTAGAGTTAATGGTGTTGCGCCCGGACCAATCTGGACGCCTTTAATCCCAGCCAGTTTTGATGCAGAACATGTGGCCGAATTTGGTAAAAAAGTTCCGCTTGGAAGAGCAGGACAACCCAGCGAAGTGGGCCCGGCTTATGTTTTTCTGGCCAGTAAAGACGCGAGTTACATCACGGGGCAGGTAATCCACGTGAACGGCGGCGAAGTGGTGGGCGCCTGATAAACCTGATATTTTTACCCTGTTCTCTTAACCAATTTATGATATTATGGAAGAATGGTTTAACATAGGCTGGAGAGCTGTTATTGCTATTTTGGTAAATGCGGTAGGAATTTACATCGCGATCATCCTTTTTACCCGCCTCGCCGGAAAACGAAGTTTTTCAAAAATGTCGAGCTTTGATTTCGCCATGACGGTGGCCATAGGTTCTATGATCGCATCTACAGTGCTTTCCAAAAATGTGAGCCTGGCAAGCGGAATTCTCGGGCTGGCACTCATCTATGGCCTGCAAATGAGTGTTGCTTTTTTCCGAAGATATAAAGGAGTAGGTAAAGTGGTAGATAATTCTCCCCTTATGCTTATGGATGGGAAGAATATTCTAACAAAAAACCTGCACAGGGCAAAGGTCACCGAAGGAGATCTAAGGTCAAAGCTGCGCGAGGCAAATGTGCTGAACCTCTCACAGGTAAGGGCCGTGATCTTTGAGGCCACAGGAGATATTTCGGTGCTGCACAGCGATAGTGAAGATGAGGTGCTCGAAGACTGGTTGCTAAAAGATGTAGAGCGGTAATGATAGGCTGGACAGAAATACTGGGCCTCACCGCGGGCGTTTTTACCACAGCGGCAGTGACCCCGCAAATTTGGAAAGCCTGGAAGACCAAAGAGGTAGACGATGTTTCTCCCGGAATGTTCTTTGTGCTCATTACCGGCCTGGCCCTTTGGGTGATCTACGGGTTTATCGAAAAAGACATTCCCATCATTGCAACAAACGGGGTAGCTTTTATGCTCAACAGCTTTATGCTTTTCCTTATTTACCGCTATCGCAATAAAAACTAACTCATTAGGTGAAAAGCTGTTAATCTTACTTAAAACTCCACTAAGGGATTCTTAAACCTGCTGAAAACGACATTTTCAGATAGTATTTTTACTGAAATACATTTTTTATGTCCCAGGTAAAAGAACAGCAAATTTCTGAAGTTTCATCTGCAAAATCCCAGTTTGAAGATTTTATAATTGGCAACAATCACCCGTGCCTCATGGCCCAGACGGTGTTTAGCATGGACAAGGTTGACTTTCACGAGTACGATAACTTCGGAAGCCGGGAAACCGCGAAAGCTATACTTGCCGACCTTAAAGAATATATCGCTGCTTACGATTTTGAATCTAATGATTTTCTCACTTTTTTAGTCGGTTTTAAAGGCAGGCAGCATTATTCCGAAGAAGAGTTTGAGCAAACGCTATGGGCACAGCTACAGCATTTGCACGAAGTTGACGATACCCAGTGGGATGAGGCGGTAAGCCCCGATCCCGAACACAAAAACTTCAGCTTTAGCCTGGGCGGAAAGGCTTTTTATATTGTAGGCTTACACCCAAACAGCTCTAGAAAAGCAAGGCAGGCGCCTTACCCTGCCATCGCTTTTAACCTGCACTGGCAGTTTGAGAAGTTGCGGCAAATGAATACTTACCACACCGTAAGAGACAAAATTAGAGAAAGGGATATTGAGCTGCAGGGGGAGATCAACCCAATGCTCGAAGATTTTGGCGAACGCAGCGAAGCCAGGCAGTATAGCGGCCGAAAAGTTAGAGAAGACTGGAAATGTCCTTTTCTTCACGGAAAAAAATAAATATGTTTCGGCAAAAGAAATATCTCAAAAAAGATCCGCAGTACGTTTTCGATTTTATAGACCAGCATCCCTTCGCCAGCTTTGTGCTGCAGGGGGAAGACCTGCTGGCTACGCATATCCCGGTTTTAATTGAAGGTACTCCCGAAAAATTCAGGTTATACGGGCACATTGCCGAAGCCAATGAGCAATATAAATTCCTGAAAGACGGCCTTGATGCCCTGCTCATCTTTCACGGTGCCCACGGCTACGTTTCTTCGTCCTGGTACAAAGACATCAACATTAGCACCTGGGATTATTCGGCCGTACACGTGAATGTGAAATTGAAATTGCAGTCGCAGCAGGAGCTCGAAGAAAGTCTTCAAAAGCTCATTGGCAGGTTTGAAAAAGAGCAGAAATGCCCTATTTTCTATAAAGATCTGCCCCGAGAGATGATTGATGATCACCTTCCGCTCATCACCGGGTTTTGGTGTGAGCCGGTAAAGGTGCAGGCTATAGTAAAACTCCACCAGGGATTTGATAAAGACGATGTAAACTCGGTAAGTGAGCATCTCGAAGCACGGCAGGACCCCTTATCTTCAACATTGAGCAAAAACATAAAAAAGGAACATGGTACAGGTTATTGAAAAACAAACAGGCGCAGCCTTCAAGCTTCAAAAAGGGCAAAAATTAAAGGTCATAGATCCGCGGGGAGAGCAGGTGAGCGATATGGTGCTGTTTAATGCGGAAGACCCAGGGGAAAAGATTTCTTCAGGGAAAACCATGGATTTTGAAGAAAGTATACTACTCACCAAAGGAAACTGGTTATGGAGCAACCGAAGCCATAAAATGATGAAGATCCTGGAAGACACCAATGGCCGCAATGATTTTTTACTCGCCCCGTGCAGCCCCGAAACCTTCCAGATCATGTACAACAACCCCGAGTACCACCCCAGTTGCTTTGAGAACCTTTATACCAATCTTGCTCCTTTTGATATTGAGCCCGATGATGTGCCCACAGCTTTCAACATTTTTATGAATGTTCAGTTTGACGAAAAAGGAAAGTTGAGCGTGGAAGCGCCATTAAGCAGGGCTGGGGATTATGTGCTTTTTGAAGCCGAAATGGACCTCATTGTTGGCCTCACCGCCTGCTCTGCCGAAGACAGCAACAACGGCAGCTTTAAACCCATTCATTACGAAATCCTGGATTAGAAAATTTCTTCGGAAGAAAATTCCTTCCCATTGATTTCCTTTCTTAAGAAAAGTTTGAGTAAAGGACAGGAGGTTTTTGGAATAATTTAGCCTGGTGTTCTCAGCTCTTTCACAGCTTCTCTTCTTCCGAAGCAGAGGGTAATACTCTCTAAATGAGCGAAAACAAATAATTGAAATAAAGCGCTGCAATCACTCCAAAAACAATAATTGACAGAAGGACGGCTTTGTTGACTTTGAACTTCATTTAAATTTTATAGGGTTTTAAATGTAAGAATTACAATATTCCTCACCAGAGCCTTAACATAATGTTTGGTTGCTTCTTTATATTTTTTCGATCAACAGCAAATATCCTCGATAAAGCGCATCAGGTTTTTTCTCAATAAACTCGAAGTTGACCTGAAAGTAACTGGATTTTAAATCTAAAATTTGTCTAAACCGTCATGGAAAACAACCTCGTTTCAGGTTTATTTCTTTGAAGCAGCAAATCAAAAGCCATGCAGATGTTCCTTACAAAAGGCCGCCCCGATTCTTTTACGATGAGCTTTTCATCCCCGAATTCCAGGAGGCCGTCAGCTTCCATTTCTTTCAGGCTTATGAGCACTTCAGGAAGTTCCGGGAATTTCATTGCATTGTCTTTCCACGAGGTTTCCAGGTTGCACATTAAATTGAGAATGTGCTGGCGTATCTTCTCATCTTCCGCAGTGAGTATATGTCCGCGGTAAAGGGGTAGATCGCCTTTTTCGAGGATCTCGTAATATTCTTCAATGGTCTTGACATTCTGCGCGAACCCGCTCCAGCTGTCACTAATGGCCGAAACTCCCAGGCCAATCATTACTTTGGTCTTTGATGAGGTGTAGCCCATAAAGTTGCGGTGCAGCTTTCTGCTTTCCATGGCCTTGTAGAGCGAATCGCTCTTTAGGGCAAAATGATCCATGCCCACTTCTACATAACCGGCTTCGGCCAGCAGCTGTTTTCCCACTTCATACATCTCGCGTTTTACAGCGGGCTTTGGCAGGTCTTCTTCCTTAAAGCCGCGCTGCCCGTTCCCTTTTATCCACGGCACGTGCGCATAGCTGTAAAAAGCGATCCGGTCGGGCATTAATTCCCTGGTCTTTTCAATGGTTTCCTTTACGTGCTCTACAGTTTGGAATGGCAGACCAAAAATAAGATCGTGCCCCACCGAGGTATAACCCATTTCCCTGGCAGCTTGCGTGGCATTTTTCACATTCACAAAAGGCTGAAACCTGTGAATGGCCCGTTGCACCTCAAAATTATAATCCTGCACCCCGTAGCTCACACGGTCAAAGCCCAGGTCGTAAAGTAGCTGCAGGTGCTCCTGTTTGGTGTTGTTGGGGTGGCCTTCAAAGCTAAAATCCACTTCTTCTGCCCGCACAGCTTTTTCGAAAAGTCCGTCAAGAAGAATTCTAAGGTTTTCAGGGGAAAAGAAAGTGGGTGTTCCTCCCCCCAGGTGAATCTCCTTTATCACCGGCTTTTCCCCCAGCAGGTTCACATACATATCCCACTCCCAGAGCACCGCAGCGATGTAGGGCGACTCCACTTCATGGCGTTTGGTAATGCGCTTGTTACAGCCGCAAAAAGTACACAGGCTCTCGCAAAAAGGCAGGTGGATGTAAATACTAATCCCCTCTTCGCTGTTGCTTTCCAAAAATGACTTTTTCAGGCGCTCTTTATACTGCGCTACCGTAAATGCAGCTTCGTTCCAGTAGGGCACCGTGGGATAACTGGTATACCTGGGGCCGGGAACGTTGTATTTTCTAATCAAAGCTGTGCTCATACCTCTTTTCTTTAATGCAAAGGTAAAGGGAACATGGAGCCTATAACATGATTTTAATCAGGTCAAAAATGTCTGAATTACAAAGGCTTTCAAAAATGTCATTTCTGAAGCTTATTTCTGAAGGTGTTCCCAGTTGTGGGGAAGGAGGTGCTGAAATGAAATCAGCATATTATGGGTTTTGTGTCCACCCGAACTCTTAGTATCCGTCAACCTGTCCCGATGCTAAGAGGCTCGCGAAAAAGAAATCGCAATTGCCTCCGCCTTTAGGCGGAGGAATTAATCAAACAAGCCGGGGCTTTAGCCCAATTGAGTTCTCCAATTCCATCAGATTCTTTTGTAAACCAATCAGAAATTTGGGCTAAAGCCAGTGGCAATTCATCGGGATTATTTTGATCTGGAATAACTTACCTCTCAAAAATGGCATTCCCTGAAGATTTTTTTCTGAAGGTGTTCCCGGTTGTCAGACAGGAGATTCTGAAATAAACTCAGCATAACGGGGGTTTTATTCAACCCGTTCCGAGATTTGAAGATCTGCAAGAAAGAATTATCAATTGCCTCCGCCTTTAGACGGGGGATTAATAGAACCAAAGATTGATAGGGCTTTAGCCCAATTGAGTTCTCCAATTCCATCAGCTCCTTTTGTAAACCAGTCAGAAATTTGGGCTAAAGCCCTGATTTTACCTCTTCTTCAAACCACTGGCTAAAGCCAATGGCAATTCATCGGGATTATTTTGATCTGGAATAACTTACCTCTCAAAAATGACATTTTTAGAGGTTCTTTTCTGTGAGGTATTTCCAGTAGCGCTTCGGAAGCTGCTGTAAATGTAACTTGCTGTTCGCCCTGCTTTTGATATTTGTACTGGTGAAATACTGATTCCACAACTGCTGAAATGCTATTTCTGAAGAATGAAAATATGCTTCGGGTGCGCCTGAAATACCAACTTCAGGATCGAGATCAAGACTGATGTAATTTACTGCAGCAAGATCCCAGGCAATCCCAAAGTTCCGTTTTAGATCGTAGATGATCCACTTTTGATCGGCATAACGGTTCTTAAAATGGCTTTTTATAAGCGGCAGCACATTAAAATCTGGTTCTATGGCAGCAAAATACACCTCATCCCTGGTGCGTCTGAACCTTACAAAAGCTTCCATGCGATGCTTCTCCCGTCCGACTTTTTTTGCGGCCTGCGCCACTTTGAGCACTGCAGGGTGTGAAAAATCCCGGTCTACCGGCACATTTTCGGCCAGGATGTAGCGTATCATGCGGTACAGCTGCATCTCCATTTGGGAAATTTCACTCAAAAAAGCCCATTTTAGATCCCTAAGCCCCGCTGCCGAAGTTTTCTTCTTCAGGGATAACCACACTCTTTTTGCTTTTCCTGAATGGGTGATCACCTCATAAGAAGCTGTGAATAATTGTTGTGTAGTGTTTTCCGAAGCATTTATGGCCACAACTTTCAGCTTTTCTTCATAAGCTGTGAACACACAGGTTAAAAAACCTTCCAAAGTTCCGTCGTAAGAAAGTACTGCCTGCTGTTCCATCTAAAAAAGGCTTAATTGGGTCCCGGTTTCTTTCCTGAATTTCCCGGAAGAGGTCTTTAAAATGACATTTTTGAGGTACTCGCTTGAAGGTTCTTTCACTTCAAATTCGCGGGAATCGCAGGTAATGAAATATTTGGCCCGGTTCATGGCGATACCAATTTTACTGAGGTGCTCCCAATTGAGCTTCCGGAATTTCCTGGCCTGCACGATTTTGTTCACCGATTTTAACCCAATCCCCGGAATGCGCAACAGCAACTGCTTTTCTACCCTGTTAATGTTCACCGGAAACAAATGCCGGTTGCGCAGCGCCCAGCTGAGCTTTGGATCTACTTCAAGGTCGAGGTTGAGGTTTTGTTCATTCAGCAGCTCACGAATATCGAAGCCGTAGAACCTCAGCAGCCAGTCGGTCTGGTACAGGCGGTTTTCCCGCAACAGCGGCACCTTACTGTTCAATGCCGGCAGGCGCGGATCTTCAGCCACAGGAACATATCCTGAATAATACACCCGCTTCATATTGTATTTTTTGTAAAAAAAGTTAGCTGAATACATAATATCCCGGTCACTTTCTCCCGATGCGCCCACGATCATCTGCGTACTTTGGCCTGCCGGCGCATATTTTGGGGTGCTTTTAATGAAAAGGCTCTCCTGTTTATACTGAATGATCTCATTTTTCACTTTTTCCATGGGTTTGATGAAATCTTCATGCTTTTTATCGGGTGCCAGGAGCTTGAGTCCGCTTTTGGTGGGGATCTCGATGTTGACGCTCAGCCGGTCGGCATAGAGCCCGGCTTCGCGCATGAGTTCGTCACTGGCCCCGGGAATGGACTTCAGGTGAATATACCCGTTGAAATTCTCTTCGAGCCGCAGTTTTTTTGCCACCTGGATGAGCCGCTCCATGGTGTAATCGGCATCCTTAAAGATCCCTGAGCTCAGGAACAGGCCTTCAATATAATTTCGACGGTAAAAATGAATGGTGAGGTCAACGACTTCCTGCACTTTAAAGGCTGCGCGTTTTATGTCGTTGCTCTTTCGGGTAACGCAGTAGGCGCAGTCAAAAATGCAGTGATTGGTGAGCAGGATTTTAAGCAGGGAAACGCAGCGGCCGTCTTCGGTGTAGGAATGGCAAATGCCCATGCCCGAGGAATCTCCCAGGCCCTTGGTCGTGTTTTTGCGTTTGCTTCCGCTGGAAGAACAGGAAACGTCGTATTTGGCGGCATCGGCCAGGATACTCAGCTTCTCCTTTATTCTCTCATAATCCATACTGCTGAATTTCAGCAAAAATAGGAAATTTTCCTATAATTCGGAATAAATCCTTCCCGGGAGATGATTTAATTAAATTACCTCTCAAAAATGGCATTTTCGAAACATTCTTTGTCGTTGTCACCTTGAGTGGAGGCGAAAGGTCATTCCTGAACTTTCCGCAGATCACAGAGATTGTGAAAATTTTCAGATCGCCACATTTTCAAATCCTCCCATCCTCAAATCTTTTATGAAACAAACACTATCTTTGTACAAAATTATTTTATATGAGTAGAAATGACAGGTCATCCGGAAGCAGGGGAGACCGCTCTTCCGGTAAAACTTATGGCGGAAGACAGGGAGGCGGCGAACGAACGAAATCCCATTCCCGTGGAAATGCGCCGGTGAACCGGAATGAAAAGGATCCTAAAAACATGTCCCGGGGCAATGCGCCGCTTAAGAAAAAGCAGGGAGGGGCCGGGAAAAGTGAAGGCATAAGACTAAACAAGTATATTGCAAATTCCGGTGTCTGCTCCAGGCGGGATGCCGATATTTACATTGCTGCCGGAAATGTTACTGTGAACGGAAAGGTAGTGACCGAAATGGGGCACAGAGTACAAATTTCAGATGAAGTGAAATTTGACGGCCGCCGAATCAATCCCGAAAAACCTGAGTATGTTCTTCTAAATAAGCCAAAAGGTTTTTATGTAACCGGCAGTCTTGAGAAAAAGAACAGGACGGTGATGGATCTTATAGCCAATGCATCAAAATCGAAACTCTCTCCGGTTGGGAAACTCGATACCCAGGCAACAGGTTTGTTGTTGTTCACCAATGACGGTACTTTGGCAAAGAACCTTGCCAGTCCTAAAAATGGCATCAGGCAGATCTATCACCTTGAGCTGGACAAAGATCTGGCTTATGATGACCTTCAGAAGATAAAAGAAGGAGTAACGCTCGAAGATGGCACGGTAAAGGTGACCGATGTGAGCTATGTGGAAAATCAGCCTAAGCGGGAGGTAGGCCTTGAAATTAAAAGCACCAAACCTCATATTGTACAGCGTATCTTTAAAAGCCTTGGCTATGAAATTGTAAAGCTTGACAGGGTGGTTTATGGGGGGCTCACCAAAAAAGACCTCGCTCGCGGTCACTGGAGAGTATTGAGCAGGCAGGAGGTGATCAACCTCTCGAACCTTTAATGTTAGCAGGAGCATAGGTTAAAAATACCGGCCGGAAAGTTGTAAAAGGAGATTAAAAAAAATCCTGCAACTTTCCGGCTTTTTAATACATTTGCTTTAGCTAAGCTAAAATGATGAAAGAATCGCCACGGGCCCTATCCCATTGGTTTTTATACTGTTTCTTCCCCGGCACTTGTAGCCTTAACAAACTTTTATCACCTTATTTTTTCAGCATTGGCTTATAATTTCTACTTTTTAACCTCAAACCTTATTACGTAAAAATTGAATACGAAGTACAGCGATTTAATCGACCAGACTTATTATTTCCCCCAGGAAGAATTTACAGTAGAAGGTAGTGAACTGCATTTCCACGGAATAGACCTGATGGAGATTGTTAAAGAATACGGCGCCCCATTGAAGTTCACTTATCTCCCCAAAATTTCAGAAAATATAAATAAGGCCAAAAAATGGTTTTTTGATGCCCTAAAAAAGCACGACTACCCGGGTTCTTACAATTATTGCTACTGCACCAAAAGTTCTCATTTTGAGCACGTGCTCAATGAAGCTTTAAAGAACGATATTCACATTGAAACATCGGCGGCGGTAGATATCAATATTGTAGAAAGCCTTAAGAAAAAGGGGAAGATCACTAATGATACCTATGTGATTTGTAACGGTTTTAAGCGCAACGGTTATATTACAAATATAGCCAACCTCATTAATGGCGGACATAAAAACTGTGTTCCCATAATTGATAATTACGAGGAGATCGACCTGCTTTCTGAAGCTATAGACGGGAAATTTAAAATTGGGATCAGGATTGCTTCGGAAGAAGAACCGAAATTTGAATTTTACACCTCCCGTTTGGGTATAGGGTATAAGAACATAGTTCCTTTTTTTAACAAGCAAATCAAGGATAATGACCAGGTAGAACTTAAGATGCTGCACTTCTTCATCAATACCGGGATTCGCGATACCGCTTATTACTGGAATGAATTGCTGAAGTGTCTCAGGGTGTACATCAACCTGAAGCGGGTTTGCCCAACCCTTGACAGCCTTAACATTGGAGGTGGTTTCCCGGTGAAGAATTCCCTTCATTTTGATTATGACTACCAGTACATGGTCGAAGAAATTGTGAACCAGATCAAGATCGCCTGTGATGATGCCGAGGTAGAGCCGCCTCACATATTTACAGAGTTTGGCTCCTTTACAGTTGGGGAGAGTGGTGGTGCTATCTACGAGATCCTTTACCAGAAGCAGCAGAACGACAGGGAAAAATGGAATATGATCAACTCCTCTTTCATTACCACCCTGCCCGATACCTGGGCCATAAGTAAAAAGTTTGTCATGCTGGCCGTGAACCGCTGGAATGACGAATATGAGCGGGTATTGCTTGGCGGCCTCACCTGTGATAGTGATGATTATTACAACTCAGAGCAAAACACCAACGCCATTTACCTTCCAAAGTACAAGAAAGAAAAACCCTTGTATATCGGCTTTTTTAACACAGGAGCCTATCAGGATACCATTGGCGGTTTTGGCGGACTGCAGCACTGTTTGATTCCGCAGCCAAAGCAAATCCTTATTAACAGAGACAAAGACGGAAACCTGGAGACCAGGCTATTTAGCGAGCAGCAGGAGCCCCAGGATTTTCTTAAAATTCTCGGATACGAGAAATAGTCTGAAATTTTTATATTTTTAACTATATATAATTGAAGCAATTAGAACACAACAATCGCTAATAAAATGAGTAAAAAGAATTACGCCGGCATTCCGGACAAGTATGCACGCTTAGATGACGCAAAAGTAGTTTTGATCCCGGTTCCTTATGACGGAACAAGTACCTGGGGTAAGGGAGCCGATAAAGGCCCCGATGCTTTTCTGGAAGCTTCAGAAAATATGGAGCTCTTTGATATCGAGACCCGTACTGAAGTCTATAAAAAAGGCGTGTACCTTGCACCGCCGGTGACCGAAAATTCCTCCCCCGAGAAAATGGTGGAAGCGGTTCATAAAACTGTAAAGAACTACATTAAGCAGGAAAAATTCGTTACTATTTTTGGAGGCGAGCATTCCATTTCTATTGGAACCATTCGTGCTTTTAACGAAAGCTTTGAAGACCTTACCGTGGTGCAGATCGATGCACATGCCGATTTGCGTCCCGAGTATGAAGGCACCACCTGTAACCACGCCTGTGCCGTTCACGAAGCCAGTAAGAAAACCAACCTTATCCAGGTAGGTATACGCTCTATGGATATTTCTGAAATGGATCATATGGATGAGAACCAGGTGTACTGGGCTCACGATCTTTACGAAGACTGGATGGAAGATGCCATTGGGCAAATGACCCCAAACGTGTTTATCACTATAGACCTTGATGCGTTTGATCCTTCTATCCTGCCATCTACAGGTACTCCCGAACCCGGCGGAATGTTCTGGTATGAAACCCTCGAATTCCTTAAGCTGATGTTCAAAAAGAAGAACGTGGTAGGATTCGACATTGTAGAGCTTAACCCGAATGAAAACGAAAAATCATCCGATTTTCTTGCGGCCAAACTTTACTACAAGATGTTGAGCTACAAATTTAAATATTTAAATCATAACGAAGACGAAGACGATGAGTAAAGGACCGGTTACGGAATTTATAGAAAGACATTTTAAACATTTTAACTCAGCGGCTCTTGTAGATGCCGCAAAAGGATATCAGGCCCAACTTGACAAGGGGAACAAAATGCTTGTTACCCTCGCCGGTGCGATGAGTACTGCCGAGATTGGTAAAAGTTTTGCTGAAATGATCCGTCAGGATAAGGTGCAGTTCATTTCCTGTACAGGGGCCAACCTGGAAGAGGATGTGATGAACCTTGTGGCGCATACCCATTACGAGCGTGTGCCTCATTATCGGGATCTCACAGCGCAGGATGAATGGGACCTGTTGGAGCGTGGTCTTAACCGCGTGACAGATACCTGTATTCCTGAAGAAGAAGCCTTTCGAAGAATCCAGAAGCATATCGTAAAGATCTGGAAAGATGCTGAAGCTGCAGGAGAACGGTATTTTCCGCATGAATATATGTATAAGCTGTTGCTCAGCGGAGTAATGGAGGAGTATTACGAGATCGACCTGAAGGATTCCTGGATGTATGCCGCAGCAGAAAAGAACCTGCCAATGGTGGTTCCCGGCTGGGAAGACAGTACGATGGGGAACATTTTCGCTTCTTATGTCATGAAAGGCGAACTAAAAGCCTCTACCATGAAATCGGGAATTGAATATATGGGCTTCATTGCCGACTGGTACACGAAGAACACCGATAAGGGAGTTGGTTTCTTCCAGATTGGAGGAGGTATAGCCGGAGATTTCCCAATATGTGTGGTGCCAATGCTTTACCAGGATATGGAAATGCATGACATCCCATTCTGGAGCTATTTCTGCCAGATATCAGATTCCACAACCAGCTACGGAAGTTATTCCGGTGCTGTACCAAATGAAAAGATCACCTGGGGAAAACTCGATAAAGACACGCCTAAATTCATTATCGAGAGTGATGCTACCATCGTGGCGCCTCTTGTGTTTGCTTACCTTTTAGGCTGGTAACCACAAGTCTTAAAATAATTATTCAACTCCGGAAGCAGCAATGTTTCCGGAGTTTTTGTTTCCCGCAGATTGCGCAGATCTTCGCTGATTTTTTTGTGGTATCAGGGTGAAGCATAGCCACGGATTCACAGAAATAAAATAAAACTCTCCGCTTTGCCCCGGTCCTAAAAGGAGGCGGAATATTTGAGAAAGTAAGATTTCTTCGTGCTCTTCTTTTTTAATCTTTGTGTCTTTTCTGTGAAATTTTCACGTCTTCATTTGCGGGAATCTGCGAGATCAGCGGGGAATATTTGTAATTCTAATAACTTCCAGTAATTTTTTTTCTGATCACTGATCACTGACCACTAATTTTCTGCGGCCTCTGCGGAAAGCCTTTGCGCCCTCTGCGAGAAAACTTCTTTATTGAAATTTGGAATTTGTTGCCTGGAATTTGATAACCTCATAGACCATCACTCCAAATATTACGACATATTCCAAGGCAATAATCCACAGGTTCTCCTCATAATCCGGCTGCGAATAAGCAAAGTAACTCAGCGCCACCATTAGGCTCCACACCTGCACAAATTTATAGCGGGTAAAAACAGAAAGTAGGAGCGGAGTGGCCAGGTACCAGGGATGTACTGTAGTGGCCAGCAATAAATAGATCACCATACCAAACATCATGCTGGTGAGCAAGCCCCTCATTTCCTGATTTTGTTTTAAAATGGCCATAAAGAGGATTGAGACAAACACCACACCCGCCAGTGCAGGTCCCGCATATCCAATGATGTTATAGCCTTCAACCTCATAACCAATCCACCTGATGAGGTAATAAATACTCGCATTAAACTCAAACTTCTGAAACCAGAGATTTATGCTGCTGAAGAAATTTTCTGCAAATGCACCCGAAAGAAATGGCAGGAAGAAGAGAAGTAAGATTATACCTGTGGCTGCATAATATACCAAAGCTCTTTTCCAGCCAAGCCTTCTGAAGAGGAGCGGAAGAAAAATAAGCGGGATCAGTTTCACCGCAATAGAACAGGAAAAGAAGAGGGCGCTAAAAAGCCATTTTTGACACTGTAGTATATAGAGGGCTGCCAGTAGAAAGAACAGCATTACTCCTTCAAAATGAAGATTTCCGGTGAGTTCGATGATGACGAGCGGATTTAGCAGATAGAGAAAAATATTGCTTTCAGGAAACTTGAGGTTTCTCAGCAGTTTTCTTCCGAAGTAAAAGATCCCGATATCGGCAGCGATTATAAATATCCGAAGCCAGACAACAGACGTGAGGATGCTATTTCCGCCAAAAAGAGCAGCCAGGGCAAAGAAAAGTTGGTTGAGCGGCGGATAGTTAGTCGGGTTCCTGGCGCTAAGGCTGCTCATGCCTTCATAAAGTTCCTGCGCTCCTGAAAATGGTAAATCTCCTGAAGAAAAATATTCAGCAGGAGTCATCAAATAGGGATTTATTCCTTCCAGCAATAACCTGCCGTCCCAGATGAAGCGATAGAAATCCTGGGATAAATTTGGTATAGCAAACAGGAATAGCAGGCGAAAAATAATTGCGGCTGCCAGTAAAATTTTCAGATTGTACCGCTGCAATTGAAAGAATTTGTAGCTAAGAACAAAGAGTCCGCCCCAGAGGGACAAAAGTTTGAAAAAGTCCGTCCTTTCCAGGTCGTAAGAGAAAGCCAGATAAAAGGCACAGCAACTGAGGAAAATGAGGAGAGGGATCTTGTGGAGGCTGAGGAACTTTTTCATGCTTCACAACTAAACCTCACAGGTTTTCAAAACCTGTGAGGTTTGAATTTATTTAATGTTCTTTAATTAAAATTTTCATCCTCGAATGCATCATCCAAAAGAAGTTCATCATCAGCATTTTTCGCCATCTTCTGGAATTTCTCTTCCCAGTTTTTTCTTGGAGTTTTAATGGGAGGTCTCCCAACCTCAATATTTAAAGAAGTCAGCACCACATAAGAAAACCCGAAAAACATCATTAAATGGAAGGGGAGCAGGCTGTAACTACCAATCCTGAAAGCTGAAAAGATCCCGAAGCCAAACAACAGCATCAACATAATTTCCAGGATCAATTGAAAAGTGATCTTCACCGGAACTTTAATTTTTGTGTGAAGGTTTTCTTTAAGATTGAATTTTGGGGTTCTTATGAACTCGCTTTTCTTCCCAAAATGCCCTTCCAGAATGGCGATACTATTGTGCAGGGAAAGCCCCATAGCGATGGAAAAAAACGTAAAAAACAGGCCTGTAAACCTGAAAAATGAGAGCTGTTGATCTTTATGGAGTTCCCGATAAGCTGCGTAATAAGTAATAAAAAAAATAACCGGACTTAAAATGAAGACGGTCATCCCGGTCAAAATTCCGGAGTAGGAGGGATCATTGAGTAAGAAGAGCACAGGGATACTAATAATTCCCATCAACAGTACCACGAAAAAAAAGCTGCTGTTTAAAAGGTGAAAGAAACTGTGGATGCGGGTGCCAAAAGTGGTGTTTTTTTCCTTTAATACTTTCCTGTAATTCTTCTGAAAATTCTCTGCTGCCCCTTTATTCCACCGGAATTGCTGTGAACGTGCTGCCTCAATGGTTATAGGTAATTCGGCGGGAGTTACTACTTCTTTTAAGTATTTAAATTTCCAGCCTTTGAGCTGGGCCCGGTAGCTAAGGTCGAGGTCTTCGGTAAGCGTGTCGCCTTGCCAGTTTCCGGCATCAAGGATGCAGGTTTTTCGCCAGATTCCGGCGGTGCCGTTGAAGTTGATAAAATGTTTCCCAAAGTTTCGCCCTGTTTGCTCCAGGATAAAGTGGTAATCGAGCAGGAAAGCCTGCAATTTTGTGAGCAGCGAATAATCGGCATTAAGGTGCCCCCAACGCGTTTGTACCACCCCCAGACGTTCGTTTTTAAAATAAGGAACAGTTTTTTTGAGCCAGTCTGGCTTCGGAAGAAAATCGGAATCAAAAATGGCAATAAATTCTCCTTTTGCAGCGTCCAGTCCGGCTTTTAGCGCACCGGCCTTAAAGCCCATGCGGTTTTTTCGGGTGAGGTGTTGAATGGGGAAACCTTCAGCCCGGAGTTCAGTAATAATTTGGGCTGTTAATTCGGCGGAATCATCGGTAGAATCATCGAGTACCTGAACTTCGAGTTTGTGGTGGGGATAATCTATTTCAGCAATATTCCGAAGCAGGCGTTCCACTACAGGTTTTTCGTTGTAGAGGGGCAGTTGTATAGTGACAAAAGGGAATTGAGCGGGGTGTGAAAAATGCCATTTTTGAGAGGTGTCTTTGTGTTTTCTACTTCTTCGGAAGTTGATGAGCAGGTGCAGCAGGGAGAGGCTGTAGAGAAAAACTACAAACATTAACAACCCGAAAATTATTAAAATTGCCGTTCCCATTATTTGAAGCTGTATTTAAAGATCCATGTAAGGATCTTGACTCCGGCCATAAAAGCGCCTTTTACAGTTCCCGAAACTTTTGAAACCCCTATCCGGTTGCGGTAATGCACCGGTACTTCTTCATAGCTGAAGTCCTTTTTCAGTGCCTTTAGTTGCATTTCTACCGTCCAGCCGTAGGTTTTGTCTTCCATTTCCAAAGCCAGTAACTTCTCGTACTTAATTGCCCTAAACGGACCAAGATCTGTAAACCGGGCGTTGAAGAACAACTTCATAAGGCTTGTTGCCAGCCAGTTTCCAAAGATCTGCGGAAAGGTCATCGCTCCTTTTTCCCGCCAGCGTTTCACTCTTGCGCCAATCACCAAATCAACATTTCTTTGGATAATTGGCTCCACGATCTTTTCCAGTTCCTGCGGAAAGTCGCTGTAGTCACCATCTAAAAATACGATAATTTCAGGCTTTTTTGGGAGCTGTGCGACATATTCCATTCCTTTTAAACAGGCGTGGCCGTAGCCTTTTTTCGGCTCCCGAAGCACTGTGGCACCAGCTTTTGCAGCATTCTCTTCTGTGGCATCTGTAGAATTATTACTCACCACGATGACCTCGTCCACAATTTCAGGCACATTTTTCACTACCAAATTAATCGAACCGGCTTCGTTATATGCAGGAATAATGACTTTTATTTGAGGCATTTCAGCAGAAATTTTTACTCCGCCAAAGGTCAGGAATTGAAAGGAGAACTGTGAGGATCCCGGGTAGCTTTTTTCTGTTGCCGGATAAGATCGAGAAGATCGACATCATTCCCTAGAAGTACAGCTTCGCTGTTGATCCTGCCTTCCAAAGCACCATTTTCGAGTTTAAGGACGCCCCGCGGGCACACAGCGCTGCAAATCCCACAGCCCACGCAGCTGGAACGCACAATATTTTCCCCTTTTTGAGCATAAGCCCGCACATCGATTCCCATTTCACAGTAGGTGGAGCAGTTGCCGCAGGAGATGCACTGCCCGCCGTTGGTGGTGATCCTGAATTTGGAGAACAGGCGCTGCTGCATTCCCAGCACGGCGGCCATTGGGCAGCCAAAACGACACCACACCCGGTTCCCAAAAATTGGATAAAAACCGACCCCTATCACCCCTGAAAAAGCCGCGCCGATCAGGAAGCCATACCATTGCCTTAGCAGGTAACCGTAGGTCATTCCGCTGAAGTAGAATGCAGCGATAATCGCCAGAACAATGCTGAGGGAGATAATTGCACCTTTTTTGGCATCTTTTGCCAGCCTGTGTCTTTTGAATATCCAGATAAGACCAAAAAGCAGGACCAGAAAAGCTGCAGATCCCAGTAGAAAAACATTCTTGTTTAGCCAGAACTGGTCGGGGTTTTCATTCAGAAATGAATATATCACCGCGATGGTCATGACCACCACTAAAACCAAAACCGTATGTATGATATATCTTTCAAATTTCCATGTTGCCCTGCTTTTGTCGGATAAATGCCTGTACGGGTCGCCCGCAGTTTCTGCGAGTCCGCCACAGCCACAAACCCAGGAGCAGTACCATCTTTTTCCATAGAAATAGGTGAGGATGGGGGTGATCACAAATATGGATGCAATTCCGAAGAAGAGCATAAGCAGCCCAATATTTCCTGCGGAAAAGAATTCTGATAATTTATAGCCCGCAAAAAGATCGTAGTTGAGCGGCCATATATTCACCGGATTAAAGTACGGCTGATTGAGCCGCATGAGGATCTCGGGAATAAGGAACGCGAACCCTAACTGAAAAAACATAACCGAAAAGGTGCGCAATACCTCGTACTTGTTGTGCCGGTACTTGAGCAGGAATTTATATCCAAAGATAAGGATCGCGAGGGTGTAGAATGTTCCGTAAACAAACCACTGACTTGCAGGTTGGCCGCTTATAAACCTGCTGAGCGGATCGAATAAACCAACGAGTCCGGAGTTGGCACCATCGGGATTGTAGCCCAGGTATTGAGGAAACCAGTAGAGTACAACGTAGAAAAGGGTGAGCAGAATTGCGGTGCCCCAGGCGAGCACTCCCCGAGCGGTCATGGATTTGAACCAGATCCCGTCGTTTTTTACACCTGCAGGTTTTCCATAGTACTGGTCATTTGCGAAAATTATAACGCCAAGGCTTATCAATCCAAGACCCAACCAAAGGAACATTTGAGGCAATTGCAGATTAAAAATGGCCAGGGTAAAGATGAATACTCCCGTCCAGCCAATACCCGTGGCTACTTTTTGAGTAGTGGAGAGTGTTGCGGGCGGTTCTCCGGAAAGAGACATGTTGTGTTGGGGTGTGGACATAATTTAAAGATCAGACCTCACAGGTCTTGGAGACCTGTGAGGTCTTTTTTTTTATGATTCAATGTCTGAATTTAAATCTAATCCTGTTCTTTTTTTCTTTTTTTGCAGACCTCAGAGGTTTTTAAAACCTCTGAGGTCTAATGTTCTAGTCGTTCCCTGACCTGATGTTTAAAACTACTAAAAATCTCCTTCTCGTAGCGATCGTAAAATTCAGGATCGAAATTAGCTTCGCGAAGGTGTGAGAGGATAAACTCCAGATCGCGTTCGTCTGTTAGCCAGCGGTCGAGAACTTCATGTCTCATACGGATTCCAAAGGTGTTGATCCCAAAAAACCTGAAATTCTCAGGATGATATGCAATGGTTACAGCCTTTGTTCCATCCGGATGTTCCCAATGCAGATGTTGCTCATGTTCCCCGGGATTGGCACTCACATAACCATAGGTTTGAAATTCGATCTCAAAAAATTTCGCGCTGTTGAACCAGTGGCCGGGATTATAAGGAAATGGCTTTCCGCAGATGGTCTGCGCCACGGTCTCGCCCATCATACGGGCGGTGTACCATACAGCTTCGATGTCTTTTCTGCCATTTTTGGGCTCCTTGTGCTGCGCACAGTCACCAATGGCATAAACATCTGTTATATTGGTCTGCAGGTAAGGATCAACAAGGATTCCGTGGTCAATTTCAATTTCTGAACCTTCCAAAAATGTAATATTTGGCTTCACACCCACAGAGATGCCCAGCAGGTCACAATCAATTTGCTCTCCCGCAGAGGTTTTTACAGAAGTCACTCTGCCGTTGGTGCCTTTTATTTCCTTTAATTCAGTTTCGTGTTTCAAAATGATCCCGTGGCTTTCAATGTGCCGGGAGATGAATTGCGCATTCTGCAAAGGCAACACATTTTGCCAAAAAGCTTTTTCCCGAATGAGCATGGTCACCGGTATGTTGCGGGTGTGCAGCATCTCGGCCAGTTCCACGCCTATGAGTCCGCCGCCAACAATCACTGCACTCTTGCAGGTCCGGGTATTTTCTTCCAGCAATTCAAGATCCTGCTTTGAAACCAGTCCCTGAACGCCTTTTAAATCTTCCCCTTCAATCCCGAGGAAACGAGGCACAGAACCGGTGGCAAGAATAAGTTTGTCGTAATATATTCTTTCACCACCTCTCAAAAATAGCATTTTTGAAGAGGCTTCTATTTTCTCGACATACGCCTGCTTCAGCTCAATTCGATTTTCCTCCCAAAACCAGTCTTCGTAAGGCTTCAGGTGCTCCCATTTCATGTGGCCCATGTACACATACATGAGGGCGGTACGCGAAAAAAAGAAATCACTTTCCGCAGAGATGACCGTGATCTTTTTATCGGAAATTCTTCTTATGTGCCGTGCAGCAGTGATCCCGGCAATGCCGTTTCCAATGATCACCACATGTTCGGGAGTAGACATTATTCCGCAGGTTTTAGTTCTATCCGCTTGATGAGTTCTCTAAAGAGCGTGATCATTTGCGGCTCGGCTTTTCCCGCAGTTTCTATAATATCCTGAATATTTACAGGTTTAAGATCGTCCGGATTCCCTTCATCTGTCAATACTGAAACTGCAGCAATTGGGATCTTCAAATGATTTGCCACGATCACCTCGGGCACTGTACTCATGCCAACAGCATCGGCCCCAATGGTGCGCAGGTAACGATATTCGGCCCGGGTTTCGAGCTGAGGCCCTACCACTGCAGCGTAAACGCCTTTGTGCAGTGGAAAGCCGTTTTCTTTGGCAATTTCCTGCATAATCCGGCCGCTTTGCTGGTCGTAAGGCGCACTCATATCTGTAAAGCGGGTGCCCAGTTGCTCCACGCCTCTAAATGCCAGCGGGGAACCGCCCTGAAGGTTGATATGGTCGTCGATAAGCATGATGTCCCCCTTTTTAAAATCGGGGTTAACAGAGCCGGCGGCGTTCGAGATGAGCAGCTTCTTTATGCCAAGCCGTTTCATCACCCTTACCGGAAATGTCACGTCCCAAAGGGAGTAACCTTCGTAAATGTGGAAACGCCCCTGCATCACCACCACTTTTTTATCGTCGAGCTTTCCAAAAATGAGCTTCCCTTTGTGGAATTCCACGGTTGCTGTTGGGAAGCCGGGAATGTGGTTGTAACTGACTTCTGAAATTATTTCCAGTTCATCAATTAACTTACCCAATCCTGTGCCCAGTATGATCCCTATTTCGGGTTTATCGAAGCCCCTGGCCTCAAGAAATTCTGTAGTGTGTTCTAAATCTTTGAGCATTGATGTGTTATTAAATATCCATTTGTTTAAAATCGAGCGCCAGTGAATTCAGGCAATGCCGTTCTTCTGTTGGCACTCCCTCGTAAGGAAAGATGTGCCCCAGGTGAGAGCCGCACTGGGCGCACACCACTTCTACCCGCTCCATTCCGTAGCGCCGGTCCACCTTTCGTTTCACGAGCTTTGGGTCTATGGGCGCATAGAAGCTGGGCCAGCCTGTGCCCGAATCAAATTTGGTGTTAGAGCTGTACAGCGGTAAACTGCAGCCGCCACAGTAGTAAATTCCTTCTTTCTTGTTGTTGTAATAAGCGTTGCGAAATGCCGGTTCTGTGCCTGCCTCCCGTAAAATGTGGTATTCTTCGGAAGAAAGCAGCTGTTTCCATTCGGCTTTAGATCGGGTGATATTTCCCACCTCAATGGTATCGGCCTTAACCGAATCATACTTTTGGGTCTGCACAGGCACTTCTTCCACCTGCGTCATAAGGTTTGCTCCCTGTTCGGTTTTCTTTTTGTCGTTACACGCCAGGGTCAATGCCGCTGCAATTAAAAAACTTAAAATCTTCATCTTCTTCATAACATGGTTTTTAATTAATCAGTTCCATAAGCTGCGGGTGGCCGCGCATATCTTCAAAAGTATCAATATCGTTGCGCACCGGCAACAGCTTTAGCTTTTCCTGTTCCAGGTCGCCCAGGGTTTGTTCGAGTACACTGCTCGTGCTCCAGTTTTTATTTCTGAAGAGGCGCGGCGTGGGTGCGGTCATACCCAGCAGGAAATAGCCCCCATCTTGTGCCGGGCCCACAACATACTGGTGTTCATGAAGTGCCAAAAATGCCATTTTCAGGTCTTCTTTTGTAAGCTCAAAAAGATCGCTTCCAATGATGACCACTTTTTTAAATCCGGCTTTAAATGCTTCGGAAAAAGCCTGCTCCATACGCTGCCCCAGGTCTTCCCCCTGCTGAAGTTTTTTTCTGAAAAGATCCTTTTCCCATATATCATCCTCCGGAAGTGCTTCAGAATAATACACCCATTTTTCTGCCCCAAGATGCTTTGTAACCTCTACCGTATGCTTAAGGAGGTACTTGTACACCTTTAAGGCTGCCTGGTCTCCTATGCTTTGCGCCAAACGCTTTTTGACCTTGCCTTTTTCCGGGTTTCGTGTAAAAATGAGGAGCAATTCATCGGTTTTATTTTTTGTCATAATATCAGGTTACGCTGCCCTGGCAACTGCTTCCTGCCCCTGCCGTGCAGCCATAACAGTGTTGGGAAATGCAAATCTCTCTTTCCTGAAGCATTTCAGGGTCAAAATCTTTTAAATGCTGCACTTTGGAGTTGACCTTTAACCCCAGCATCTGGTTAAAATCACAGTCGTACAGCCAGCCGTCCCAGCTTACAGAAAGGGTGTTTTTGCACATCACATTTTCTACGGCAGCGGGATTATAAGCTTCAACCAGCGCAGTCATGTAATCTTCATAGTTTTCTGAAGCTATAAGGTACTCCAAAAACCGGCTTATTGGAAGGTTGGTAATGCAAAAAAGCTGATTGAAGTCTATGTCAAAATCGGCTTTTAAGGCCCTTTTAAAATCCCGCTCCAGCGCTTCCTGGCTGGCCGGCAAAAATGCCCCTGCTGGATTGTAGACCAGGTCGAGTTTTAGTCCGCTGCCTTCTCTCCCGTACCCCACGGCATTCAACATTTTTAAAGCCTGAATGGATTTATCGAAAACTCCGCTGCCACGCTGCCGGTCGGTTTTTTCTTTTTTGTAGAACGGAAGCGACGAGACCACATGCACATTGTGCTTCTTAAAGAACTCCGGTAGATCATGATACTTTTTATTGGCCACGATTATTGTGAGGTTCGAGCGAACTATAAAATCCTTTATTCCTGCTTTTGAAGCTTCCTCTACAAACCACCTGAAGTCTGGGTTCATCTCGGGTGCGCCGCCGGTAAGGTCTAAGGTATGTGCGCCCGATTCCCTAATCACGTTTAGGCAGAGCTGCATGGTCTCGCGGGTCATGATCTCCTTGCGATCGGGGCCTGCATCTACGTGGCAGTGCGAACACACCTGGTTGCACATATACCCAAGGTTGAGTTGCAGGATCTCCAGCTTTTTGGGCTTAAGCGGATATGCGCCTTTCTCGCCCACTTTATCTCTGAAAAAAGGAAGTTCCCCTTCTCCAAAGATCCCGTTGCTAAGGTATTTTAGTTGTTCCTGGGGGTTGGAGAGGTTGCTTTTTCGGGATTTTAGAGATTTTGTGGGCATCTGTTAGTGGTGGTTATAGTGACTGCTGGGCCGTTGCGCGCAACGGCTTTACTTTGGATGTTGGTCCTGTGGAGACCCTTGGTATCTCAGCTCGGAGCCGTTGCGTGCTTTGGAGCCGTTGCGTGCAACGGTTTTACGAGCTGAGATCCCGCTTTACAGCGGGGTGAGCGACTCACATAGACAGCTTGTTGTACTTGTTCATCATCTGTACGCCGTGCACCAGGGTGGCACCGCCTTTTATGGCTGCGCCAACGTGGATGGCTTCCATCATTTCTTCTTTTTCTATTCCGCGTTGTAGGCCGTCTTTGGTATATGCATCAATGCAGTATGGACATTGTACCACATGTGATACGGCAAGAGCGATAAGCGATTTTTCACGGGCGGTTAGGGCTCCTTCCTCGAACACACTGTTGTAATATTCGAAGAACTTACTTCCCAATTCCTCATCCCACTCCGATATACTGCCGAACTTCTTCAGGTCGGCCGGGTCATAATATGTTTTTGACATGATCTCGTTTTTGAGCCCTAAGATAGGAAGTGTGGGGAAAAGAGCACTTAAACCTTCAGGAAATAAGGTGTCAAAAATGGCTTTTTTGAACCCTAGGCAAAGACATCAGAGAAAAACAGCAGGCCCAGCACCACAATAGCAATGATCACAATAATGGCGATCATTCCCAGGCTGCCGCCAGATTTCTCTTCGGTTGACTGATTGACATGGTACTTTTTGTCAGTTTTCTTATTCTCTACGGGCGTAGATTTTTTATTCTCCTTGCGATCGTTAGTTTCCATGATAAAAGCTTTAAAACTTTAAGGTACAAAATTGCCTTTAGAAACTTCTGCTTCTATATTTGTGCAGGGGCACAATTAAGAAAAGTTTAGAGGTTTAAGCTTTAGTAAAGCTTTTTCCAGTCAATTTGCTGAAGGATCTCTTCCAGCTCTTTTTTGGGAATATCCAGCGGCGTGGCGGGCAGTTTATCTCCTTCTCCCGGGCTAAGCGGGTACCCAAAAATGCGCATTAGCGGCCCGGCTTTTATTGCAGCTTTTTCAAGCCTGTCTATGCTTAACTGCTTTACCCACTTTCGGCTTTTGCCTTTATGAAGATGTCGCGGATTATCTTCTTTCATGCTGGAAAAGCTCACTTCTGAAGCAACTGCCTTCTTTTCATTCTCTTCAAGCTGAAGGCCGAGATACTTCAGCAAAGAATCGTATTCCTTCGGAAAGGATTTCAGCAGGTTTTCGTAAAAAACAAAATGCAGATCGAGCTCTTTTGAATGCAGCAGGTAATTTCCGTAGAACCAGACCCATTGCTCCAGGAGGCGTTCATATTCCGCAGAAAAAAAATCTTCCACCGACTCATAAGGCGAAGGGTAATGCTTCTGCATGTAAGGCGTAAAGGCAAATTTAGCGGCCGAAAGCGCAGTATCCCGCGGATCTCTTACCATGCAGACTTTCCTGTCAAAAAGGGCAAAAACGGTGGCAGTTTTCTGGCACCAGGTAGAATGCGTCCAGGCCAGGCTGGCTTTTTGGGAATAGGCCTGCAGGTTGGGTACAGGCTCTTTGAGCAGGGAACTTACCCTAAAGAACACGCCTTTATCTTCAATGTCGAGCATATCGGTTCCTGCCTGGTCTTCAAAACTCAGCTTTTCCTGCTTTAACCTGGCATATTCGGGCCGGGATTTTATAAAATAGGAGATTTCTTCACCTGTCTTTTCAAGGCTTTTCTTTAAAATGGTATTTAGCCAAAAGCTACCCGATTTTGGGGCACTAACCTGTAGAATGTTCATTTTTCTGCTTTTTAGCCCAGAAGTTATAAAATTTAGAGGAAACCTTCCTGTCTTTCTTCTTAAGTTTACGGTTTCGAAACTATGCTGGCATGGTACTTGAACAAACCCCCGGCAAATAAAACTTTTATTATGATTAAAGTAAACAAACTGGCAGGAGCATTAATGTTCTTTTTGATAATGGGCAGCACGGCGGCTTTTGCACAGGAGCAACAGGCGCCGGCACAGCAGGAACAATCGGCTGAAGTGAGCGATGCCGAATTGACCAAATTTGTACAGGCGCTGCAGGGCGTACAACAGGTGGCGATGGAAGCACAACAAAAAATGATGCAGCTGGTGCAGGACGAAGGCATGGATTTCGCCCGTTTCAACGAGATCCACCAGGCTTCGGTAAATCCTGAAGCTGAGGTAGAAGCTACTTCCGAAGAAAAGGAAACTCACAAAAAGATCATTGCCGAATTTGAATCTATGCAGGAGGGACTTCAGCAACAACTTGAGGAACATATCAAAAAACAGGGGCTTACCATGGAGAGATATGAGCAAATTGCCATGCAGGTTCAAACCGATATGCAACTTCAGCAGAGAATCCAACAGATGATACAGGGTTAAACCTCCACAAAATATTCTTTTAAAAAGGCTGTTCTAAACGGCCTTTTTTTGTGCCCAATATTAAGAGGTTTGTTAGCAGCATCCCAAAAAAGGCTGGTGAGCCTATAAAGTATCGTTAAAAAGTTTTGCTGAAAGTTCTCTTTCTTTAATTTTAAAACACACAAAATCAGGCTGATGTGATTTCACTTCTGATTTTTCGATGCTTTTAAAAAGAAAAACTTACCAGTATGCTAGCAATGAATTACCGCGGTCCTTTCAGGATTCGTGCAGACCGAGACCGCCCTTTCCCCGAAATTGAGCATCCCGAAGATGCTATTGTAAAAGTTACCAGAAGCTGTATTTGTGGCTCAGACCTTCACCTGTATCACGGCCTGGTGCCCGATACCCGTGTGGGAACTACTTTTGGCCATGAATTTATAGGAGAAGTGGTAGATGTAGGCGCATCGGTCACTAAAGTGAAGGTGGGTGACCAGGTGATGGTGCCCTTTAACATTGCCTGTGGGAAATGTGCTTTTTGCAGGCAGGAGATGTATGGGATGTGCCATGAAGCCAATCCGCAGTCTACCGCTGCCGGGGGGATTTTCGGGTATTCGCACACCACCGGGGGTTACCACGGCGGGCAGGCAGAATATGTGCGGGTTCCTTATGCCAATGTTGGCCCCACGGTAATTCCAGACTGGATGCACCCCGATGATGCCGTGCTGCTTACCGATGTGGTACCCACAGGATATCAGGCTGCCGAAATGGGAGGAATTCAGGAAGGTGATACGGTGGTGGTTTTTGGTGCAGGCCCCATTGGGATCATGGCAGCAAAATCGGCCTGGCTATTTGGAGCAGGCAGGGTGATCGTGATAGATAAGCTCGATTACCGGCTTGAATTTGTAAAGGAATTCGCACAATGCGAGGTGTATAACTTCACGGCACTTGAAGACCCTGTGGTGTTCATTAAAAAAATCACAGATTCCCTGGGAGCCGATGTTTGTATAGATGCCGTGGGTGCCGAAGCCGCAGGAGATACTATGAACACCATGCTGGGGCGAAAACTCCTCATGCAGGGAGGTTCAACAACCGCATTGCACTGGGCAATTAATTCGGTCAAAAAAGGCGGAATTGTTTCTATAGTCGGTGTGTATGGGCCTATAGATGCGCTGGTGCCCATAGGGAATGTGGTGAACAAGGGCATTACCATCAGGGCGAGCCAGGCTTCGGTAAAAAGGCTGCTGCCAAAAATGATAGAGCACGTAAAATCGGGCGCAATAAAGCCGAAAGAAATGATCACGCACCGAATCCCGCTGGAAGAGGTGGCCGAGGGTTACCACATTTTCAGCAATAAGCTCGACAATTGTATAAAAACCGTGCTTATCCCGCCAACAGCATAAGCAGTATTTCAAATTTAAAAACAGAATCTATGATCGGAGATCAAACCAAGCCCGAAGACTTTGAGAACGTTGGAGGGGGCGACCACAGCCATATAAAAGGATGGGGAATAGACCGGGATCCAAAAAACGATCCCACTTACCCCATGAAACATAGAACAGATGAAGAAATTGAAGGTTACACCTGGGAGCGGCCCGAGCAGCAGCCTGTGAACATCGAGGTGTTGCATTCGGTGGAACGGCCTAATATTCCGGCGGTTTTTGGAACCGCACAACCCCCACAGGGCCTGAGCGGCGCTTTGCGGCGGTTTGCTTTTAAGTACAGCGAATCGAGCTATGGGCGCTGGCTACCGCTGGTAATGGCCGACAGGCTTGGGGAAATTGAAGGCATAGTTGATGACCTCAAAAAAGGCCATATCCCAAACCTTTTCGCCGAGCACGGCTTAAAATCTGAATGGAAGTACAACCGCAAGAAATTTGTGCTAAAATCGGCAGTTACCGCAGCTGCATTGGCTGGTGTCCTGCTGTTTCTCACGCGCGACAAAAAAGATTAAGCCGAAGTTTATATTCGGTTAAATGAAAAACACAGGTGCCAAAAATGCCATTTTTGGCACCTGTGTTTTTTTATACAGCATATTATTTCAGAAGAAAATTCTTCAGGTCTTCGTAATCCGAAATTTGCACAGCTTTTTTTTCCTGGTGTTTCAGGTTTTCAATTTCGGGCGGGAGCGGGATCTTTTTTTCGATCACAGCTTCAATAGTTTCCAGAAACTTTACGGGGTGGGCCGTTTCGAGGAAAATTCCGTAGTGATCTTTATGGGTTTTCAGAAATTCTTTAAGCCCTAAATAGCCTACAGCACCATGTGGATCGAGCAAGTATCCCGTATTTTCAAAAACCTCTTTTACAGCCTGTTTGGTCTGGGAATCGCTAACACTGTAAGAGGATAAATTCTTTTTAAGGTCTTCAAAATTATTGCTGAAGAGCTCCAGGATCCTTATAAAATTGCTAGGATCGCCCACATCCATAGCGTTAGAGATGGTCTGCACACTGGCGGTAGGTTCATATTTTTGCGTTTGCAAAAACCGGGTGACCACGTTGTTCTCATTGTTGGCAGCTACAAAATGGTCAATAGGCAGCCCCATTTCTTTGGCGAGGAGCCCGGCGCAAATATTTCCGAAGTTTCCACTGGGCACCGAAAAAGCCAGTTTCTGATCTTTGTGCTTAAGCTGCCGGTAGGCCAGGAAATAGTAGAACATTTGAGGCAGCCAGCGCGCCACATTGATCGAATTGGCCGAAGTGAGTTTTTTGTGCTGCCGAATTTCTGGATCCAGAAATGCCGTTTTTACCATGTTCTGGCAGGTGTCAAAAGGCCCGTCAACCTCGAGGGCCGTGATATTTTCCCCCAGCGTGGTGAGCTGTTTCTCCTGGATCTCACTTACTTTCCCCTTTGGGTAGAGAATGACCACTTCAATGCCTTTAACCTTCAGGAACCCACGGGCCACGGCGCCGCCGGTATCGCCCGATGTTGCTACCAGCACGGTAAGGCCTGGAAGATTGCCTTTCTTTATGAAATAGCCCAGGCTGCCCGCCATAAATCTGGCACCCACATCTTTAAAAGCCAGGGTAGGGCCGTGAAACAGTTCGAGTACACCCACCCGGTCTTCCACAGCTTTTACCGGAAAGTCAAAATCAAGCGTGTTTTCTATAATTTTTGAGAGTTCGGCTGGGGGGATTTCATCTTCCACATAGGGACCAATCGCTTTTTGCGCAATTTGGGTAGGTGTAAGGGAAGAGATTTGTTCAAAAAACTGCTGCGGCAGCTTTTTTATTTCCTGCGGAAAGTAAAGCCCTTTTTTTGGCCCTAGACTATTAAGCACTGCGGTTTCGAAATTTACTTTATGGTTTTTATCGTTTAAACTGAAGTACTTCATGATATAATTTTTACGCCTTCATTCCCTATTTTTGAGAGGTGAAGATCAAAGTCGATTTCCTTTTCCTGATAGTATTTCTGAATAGCTGCGCCGGTTTTTTTTGCTGCAGCCTCGCCTTTGCACAAAGCAAATACCGAAGGGCCAGAGCCCGAAATCCCAAATCCCAAAGCACCGCTTTCAAGGGCGATAGCCTTAAGGTCGTCAAAAAAGGGAATGAGAATGGAACGCACCGGTTCTACAATTTCATCTTTGAGGCTTCTGCCCAAAAGTTCGTAGTCATTTGAATACAGGGCACTTACAAATGCCCCCAGATTGTCCCATTGTTTTACCGCTTTTTGAAGGCTGATATTCTGCCTGATAATAGAGCGCGAATCCATGGTCTTTACCTCTATTAACGGGTGCAGGATCACCATGCGCAAATCTTGCGGAGAGGGCAGGGGAATTACTTCCAGCGGCTCGTAACTTCTTATGAGGTTAAAGCCGCCCAAAAGTGCCGGTGCCACATTATCGGCATGGGCATTTCCGCTGGCAAGGCGTTCCCCTTCCATAGCAAAAGGGATGAGTTCTTCGGGTGAAAAAGGTTCTTTAAGGAGTTTGTTGGCGGCAAAAACGGCTCCTGCCGAGCTGGCTGCACTGCTGCCAATGCCGCTTCCGGCTTTGATTTTTTTATAGATCCCTATATCAAAACCCTGTTGTGAACCCAGCTTCTTCAGCAGCGCACGAACGGCCACTCCTGCTACATTTTTATCTGCTTCCAAAGGAAGGTCCTGCCCGGTGATCATGGTAATTCTGATCTCGCCGCTGGAATTCTTCCGAAGCAGCATTTCATCGCCTATAGATTCCAGGCAGCAGCCCAAAACGTCAAATCCGCAGGATAAATTTGCAACAGTTGCCGGAGCAAATACTTTGATTTCTTCCATGGCCTATTTTTTTCCGATCCTTATTATGTCGGCAAAGATCCCGGAGGCGGTAACATCGGCACCGGCACCTGCGCCTTTCACGATCAATGGCTGCTGGCTGTAGCGATCGGTAAAGAAAAGTACGATGTTGTCACTGCCGCTCAGATTATAGAACGGATGCTCTGGCCCCACTTGTTGCAGCCCCACACTGGCCTCGCCGTTTTCAAGCTGGGCCACATATTTTAACTGGGCATTGTTCTGGGCAGCATGGTCATAGATCTCTTTGAATTTAGATTCGTCTTTCTTCAGTATCTCAAAGAATTCTTCATTAGAACCGGCTTCAAGGCTCTCTTGAGAAAGAAAACTCTTGTTTTCTATATCTTCAAGTTCCATCTGGAGTCCGCTTTCGCGGGAAAGGATGAGTATTTTCCGGGCCACATCAACGCCACTCAGGTCAATAGTGGGATCGGGTTCGGTATAGCCTTCTTTCATGGCTTTTTCCACCACCTTGTAAAATGGTTCTGTGGCATCATAGTTATTGAAAACAAAATTGAGGCTACCCGAAAGCACCGCCTGAATTTTAGTAATTCTATCCCCCGAAGCCACGAGGTTCTTAAGCGTGTCTATAATGGGCAGGCCGGCACCCACGTTGGTTTCGTATAAAAAGGAAGCCCCGTATTCGCGTGATAGATCCTGCAGTCTTGAATAGCTTTTGAATTCCTGCGAACAGGCGATCTTGTTACAGGTCACTACCGAAATGGAGTGGGAGAGGTACTTCTCGTATAAAGAGGAGATCTCGGGGCTGGCTGTATTGTCAACAAAAATGCTGTTGCGAAGGTTGAGGGATTTTACCTGCTCAAAAAAGGCATTTTTGTCACCCTTTTCCCCGTTTTCAAGAAGTTCCTTCCAGTGGGTAAGATCGAGTCCGTTCTCGTCGAACACCATTTTCCGGGAGTTGGAGAGGCCAAGTACCCTCACTTTAAGCCGAAGCTTGTCCAGGAGGTAGGTTTCCTGATTTTTTAACTGGTTGAGCAGTTTGCTGCCCACGTTGCCCACCCCGGTAATGAAGAGGTTGAGCTCTTTGGAAGGCACTTCAAAGAATTGTTCGTGAAGCACATTCAATGCCTTGTTCACATCTTTTCTGGCAATCACGGCCGAAATGTTGCGTTCTGAAGAGCCCTGCGCGATCGCCCTGATGTTAATATTGTTATTGCCCAGCGCACTGAACATCTTTCCGCTTAGCCCGTGATGGCTCTTCATGCGGTCGCCTACCAGCGCAACAATGGCGATATCATCTTCAATTTCCATACTTTTAATTTTCCCCGACTGTATCTCTACCTCAAATGCTTCATTGAGCGCATCTTTTGCAGCCTGGGCTTCATCCTCTTTTAGGGCAAGGCAAATGCTGTGTTCAGAAGAAGCCTGGGTGATTAAAACCACACTGATGTTCACGTGAAATAGCGCCTCAAAACAGCGTTTTGAAAACCCGGCTACGCCTACCATGCCGCTGCCTTCAATATTGATCAGTTTTACGGCATCAATATGGGTGATGCCGGTAACCCATCTAAAGTTTTCTTTACTTCCTTTAGAAATAAGGGTTCCGGGTTCGTTGGGGTTAAAAGTGTTTTTGATATTGATCTTGATCTCATTTTTGAGAAGGGGCTGAAGGGTGGGCGGGTACAAAACCTTTGCGCCAAAATGCGAAAGCTCCATGGCCTCTTCATATGAGATGTTTTTTAATGCATATGCCTGTGGTACTATACTTGGGTTTGCAGTGTACATTCCGTCTACATCGGTGTAAACTTTAAGCAGTTGCAAGTTGAGCGCGCCGGCAAAGATCGCTGCCGTAAAGTCAGATCCGCCCCGGCCCAGTGTGCTGGGAACGCCCTGTTCATTGCGGGCTACAAATCCGGGTGCAACAAAGAGTTTTGCCTTGTTCTGCTTAAAAAAATCCTGGATGTTTTTGTACGTCTTGTCGTAGTGTACCTGAATTTTCTCCTGGGTATTACGGCAAACAATGAGCTCACGGCTGTCTACAAACAGCACGTCTTCTCCCAGGCTTTTAAAATATTCAGCAATAATGAGCGAGGAGAGGATTTCTCCAAACCCCGAGATCACATGCCGGGTGCGGTCAGACAATTCGTTTAGCAGGTACACCCCTTCATACAGTGTTTCCAGGCGGTTGAATTCATTCTTTACCCGGGCCAGGATCCTGCTTTGATCCTTTACCTGTATCAATTCCTTGACTACATTAAGATGTCTTTTTTCATTTTTTTCAAGCAGGTCTTTATAAGAAGCGTCTTCATTTGCGGCGAGTTCGGCCATTTGCAGGAGCTCATTGGTGACGCCGCCAAAAGCTGAAAATACAGCAATGGTATTATCGGTATTTACGTGATCTTGAACAATTTTTGCAGCGAGCTTTATATTCTTCGAAGAGGCGACAGAAGAGCCCCCGAATTTCAGGATATTCATATGGTTAGATTTTAAAAACTATAAATGGTTTGATGTCTTGTTTAAAAAACAAGATGGTATGCGGACGGAAATTATATTAGCTCACTACCCCCAAGGGGTAATCATAATCATCGTAGAAATAGTCATCATGGCAACAGTCCCTGTTGCGGAAAGAAATAGATTATATGTGGACTGTTGATTGCTCATGTACGGCTAACAGTTGGTGAATATATTCAATATTTTTAATTAAAGAAACTAATCCTAATAATTTTTGCTAAAAAACTGTATGTTTTTTAAAATACCGGGGGTTTTGGGTTTACGATAGATAACTTTTCTACTAAAGGGTGTTTTGGTGTGTAAGCAGTGCCAGCAAAGAGCAGAAGCCTGTTAATAAGACTATTAAAAAAATATTAATTAGGTTTTTTATTAGGGTATTTAGCATAGCATTAACGGCGATTGCAATTTCATCTGGGTACTTTGAAAAAAACCTAAAAAAAGAGCTATTATGAAATTAAAGAAATTTTATCTTCTAATGTTGCCAATAATTCTAAGTCTCGGATTAGTGGCGTGTAGTGATGATGACGATGGTGGGGTAGACCCAGAACTTCCACCAACCGGAGCTATTGTTGTAGATGAGCAGGTAACTGTGCAGGATGGTACCTTAACCATCAATTCGGTAAATATTAGTGAAGACGGTTGGGTGGTAATTCACCGTGATGATGACGGAGCACCTGTAGTGCCTGAAATTATCTCTGTTCCCAAACAAATTGATGATGGGCCTACCACTAATGTGACTATTGAGTTAAAAGACGGGGAACAGGTACAAAACGGAGAAACCCTTTGGGTAATGCTTCACGTAGATAACGGCCAGAGCGGCGTGTATGAATTTGATACCGTTGACGGCGTTGATGCCCCTGTGACCGATTTACAGGGAGATATCGTAACCCTGCCATTTACTGCGACTGTAGAAGGTGATGATGTATTGCTTACTGCTGCCGATCAGGATCTTGTGAACGGAGTGGTTTATGTTGAATCTATTAGCCTTGAAGAAGACGGTTGGGTGGTGATCCACGAATCTAATGCCAACGGAGACGGGCCTCAGGTTCCTGAAATCATTTCTCAGGCTGTTTATCTTGAAGCCGGTGCCTATGCTAATGTAGGTGTGCCATTGAAAGAAGACGCCACAGTTGAAGCCGGAGATGTTCTATGGGTAATGCTCCATGAAGACACCGGGGAAGAGGGTGTTTATGAATTTGACGGGGAGAATGAACTTGACAGTCCTCTTACAAAAGATGGGGACATTGTTGTTACTTCCATTACCATCAATGATGTCACTGAGGCTGCAATGAGCGGTATGCTTACGGTAAACGACCAGCCAATCGCCGATAATACCATTACTGTTGAAGCCATTAATGTTGATATGGACGGATGGGTTGTAGTTCACGCTTCAAATGAAGCCGGAGACGGGCCCCAGGTTCCCGAGATCATTTCTGAACCTGTTTACCTTGAAGCCGGAGACAACACCGATGTTGTGGTTACTTTTGAAGAAGACGCCAATGTTGCTGCAGGAGATACCGTTTGGGTAATGCTGCATGACGATACGGGAGTTGAAGAAGTCTATGAATTCGACAACATGAACGGGCTTGATTTGCCTCTGTTTGATGATGACGGAATCATTGTCACTCCTATCACTCTAGAGTAGTAAATAATTGCTGATAATGAAAGGCTGCCGGTTTTGGCGGCCTTTTTTTTATTCCCAAGGTTGAATTTAAACCGGGCAGCTCCATAATCCAATACAGGCTTGATGCCAGCTACTCTCTAATACTTAAGCTGAAAATCAATAATTCGTTCCTTGTGCTTCAAAAATGCCATTTTAGAAGAGTTTTTTCTGAAGCATTTAGCGGGCGATTTTTTTCCAGATGCCGGTGGCTGCTTTTATAAGGAGCAACATGAGGATGCCAACAGCCAGGCCGGTTAGTAATTCCACCACAATTCCCGGCAGGTTTGGGAAAAGTTCGTGCAGAAAATGAATATTGTGAACAAAAATTCCTCCTGAAACCAGTAGCAGCGCAATTGTGCCGATTACCGACAGGCTTTTGATGACTTTAGGGAGGGCACTCACCAGAAACGCCCCAACCTTGTCTGAAATACTGTCTTCACGATCGTTTAGGTCGATAAGTTTCGCCCCAAATTCATCCATTCTTACAATGAGGGCCACAATGCCATAAACGCCCACTGTGGCGACTAAAGCGATAACCGTGACCACGAGGACTTGGGTCACAAGGTTCTCAGCGGCCACACTGCCAAGGGCAATGATCACAATTTCTACAGAAAGTATAAAATCGGTTACGATGGCCGATTTTATTTTCTCTTTTTCCATGCTCAAAACCTCTTCTTCAGAAAGTTTTTCGAGTTTAGGAGCTTCGGTTTCATGTTCATGAGGAAAAAAATATTCATAGATCTTCTCTGCACCTTCGTATGCCAGGTACAATCCGCCAATAATCAGGATCACGGTCACTGCAGCGGGCAGAAAAGCGCTCAGCAAGAAAGCGAGTGGCAGGATAATCAATTTGTTCAAAAAAGAACCTTTTGTGATGGCCCAAAGTACGGGCAGCTCACGGGAAGACATGAAGCCGGAAGCCTTTTCGGCATTTACCGCGAGATCGTCGCCCAGGATTCCGGCGGTTTTCTTTCCGGCAACTTTAGACATCATGGCGACATCGTCCATTAAGGTGGCGATATCATCTAAAAGAGCAAAAATTCCTGAAGCCATAGTGGGGTGTGTTTTTGTAGGGCAAGATAAGGGGTTTTGGAATTACCCTATAAATAGATTGGTGGTAAAGAAAAGTTATTTTTTAGGTGGTAATTTCTTCGGAAGTAAAAAGAGAATAAAAAAAGACTGCTCAAAAATGACATTTTTGAGAGGTAAGCCTAAAGCTGGCTTCAGCTTAAAAAAAGTATATTACTGAAAAAGCTCTCCTAATTTACATAAACCGAAGAGCCTGAAGACATGGTATTCTTCCGAAGAAATAGGCTAAAAAATAGCCCGGCCCCGCCTGTGGCTAAATTTTTCAAGCAGCTCAAGTTCACTGTCTTCGTAGGTGACTTCAGAATGATGTTGCAGGGTATCTTTGGGGGGCGATGTGCTGGGTGCCACTTCCAGCCTCATTCCCACCGGGGGTTTGCCGCAGGGGCTTAGATCGTATTCTTCCCAATCTGAAAAAAACATAGTTACTGCGGAAATGCTGATGATGGTAAAAACAATAATTCGTTCTGTAGTTTTCATAACTATTAGTAGGCTTTGGTGCTGGTTTGGCTGATGTTTTTTTTAATTTTATTATAGATTAGAGGGGTTTTGTTTGCTCACCGGGCTGGCATTAATGCGGCTGAAGGAGGTGAGTAAGATCTTATAGTAGGCTCCAAGTAACAGGAGATGTACGAGGAGGTTCAAAATATCGTTCCAGAAATCGGGGAGGATAAATCCTATTTTTGCAGCAAAAAGCATGGCTGTAGCAATGATTGCGGCAATAATGAAGAAAATGACAAGGGTTTTAAGGCTCGCTACTAGGGATAGTGAAATCAGACGTTTTAGGTAATCTCTGCCGTCGCCATTCTGGTTGATCTTAAAAGTCTTGCTTATTCCCCATGAAATGGCAGCAAGGGCAATGAGCAGTTTAGCATACAGCGACCACAGCGGAACACTGGGAGTATTTACCGGGATGTTGTTCAAAAGGGCCCAAAGTAAAAGATGGGACAGCAGGTATTTGAACGCAGTTATATCTGAAAGCTCACCCTGGGCCAGGAGCTTTTCCAGCCTTTTAATCTTAAACCAAATCATAATTTTATTTATAAATCCAAGACATACAAAAACTCTTGTGCTGTAGGGAGATCATCGGCCTTGAACCGGCAGAAGTGACAGAGAGTTGTAGGTCTAACAGCTGCAGGGAGTGCTGTTTTAATAGGGTAAAAAAGGACAGGGATGCTTCAAAAAATAATTTCCGAAAAAACCTTGCCACAAAATTTGTGACAATATAAACAGAAATTTTAAAATTTCCTGAATAGAGCAAAATTTTAACTGCTGTTTAATAGCGGGTTGCGAATATTATGGCGCAGCCGGGGATAGAGCCAGGCTCGCTTCGCCTGCCTCACGGCAGGCAGGCTGTAAGGGCCGGGAGCCAGGAGTAAAATTTGGGAGGTTCTTAGATTTTTTTCACCCCTACAATACTCACCAGAGAAAAAAGGTTTTCGGGTTTTTGTACTTCCAGCATCTGATATGCACCGGTTGAAGGTTTGTAGGAAAAAAGATATAATTTTTTGTCTGAAGCCACCAGCGCTGCAAACTCTTTTGCCTCTTTGTTGTAAAAGGTCTTATGCGAAAAACTGAGGGCGGAGATCCGCTGAACTTTAGATATTTCGGTTGTTGTACCATCCTGGATATTGAATGTTACCGGCCTCACTTCTGCCATAATATCAGAATTTGGTACCGGCGAAAATCCAAAGAGGCTGTTGGCACTGCCGTTGTTCCCCAGGTTGGTGATCCCTAAGTCACGGCCTTGCACCTCAAGGACTTCTACCTTGTTATTTACAGGGTCGATTTCCAGGAGGTGAGGCTGCCAGTTGCTGCCTTTAAGGCTTACGGCATATATCTTTTGACCTATCAGGCTGGTAGACATCACGTTTGAATAGCCCAGGGCATGTAAATCAACTTCGGAAGCAGTGGCCACCGCAAAACTTTCAGGGTTTATTTTTACCACTTTTATGGGTTTAAAACTGGTAGTAGATTCCAGGTCTTCCTGGGTTATGCCCAGCAGGTTCTCGTTTTCCTCATCCCAATCTAGAGACATCAATGCGGTATTCTCGCCAAATTCTTCGGGAAAATCGAGCACGGCAGAAACTGTTTTGCCCGATTGGCTGTCATAGCTGTATAGAGTGCCTGCAGGCGGGTCAAAACGATGTTCATAAATGAAGATCTTTGAACCGGCCGAAGTAACCGAATTAAAGATGGTATTAAACTCAATGCCGGGAATACGACCGGTCTGGGTTACCTTTCCGGTTTTGTTGCCAATGGTATATAAGGTGCCGTCATTCTTTAGCACGATATAATTATAGGTGTCTACAAGGGATTCTGCGGGGGGCTCGGGTAGGTTTTCTTTTTCTGCGGAACTTTCCTCTTCTGAACAGGAAATGAATAAAACCAGGAAGGCCGACAAAAGTAGTGACCTGAATATTTTTAAAGCCATATATCTGAATTAGCAGAAGTGAAAGTAAGTAATTTGTAGATATGCAGGGAAAATCTTCTGAAAAATTCTACTAAGAAAGGTGTTAAAAAAGGCATTTTTGAATGGTTATTTCTGAATTGAAAAAACCTGAACCTAAAGTTTTTATGAGATCCTGGTGTTCGGCGACTTCAGAATATATTGCCTTGCTTTTTTTATCAAAGTTTATTCAGGCAGTTAGTCAAAATCGAATTCTTCAGTATGTATGCTTGCAGCAGGTACTTTAAGGCTTTTTAATTCTTTACAAATAGTTTTCCGCATTCGTTTGGGGCCGCAGATGAAAATATCGCTGTGCATAATTTCGGGATGATCTTTGGCATGAAAATAATCCCCGGTTTCCCGGGAGATCACTTTAAGATGAAAATGCGGCATTTTTTTCTCAAGGGCTTCAAAAGTAGAAAGCTGGTTGGCTGCTGCAAAATTTTTCACACAGTAGTATAAATTTACGTGTAAATTTTCATCGGGTTGCTTGAGCAGGTAATTGGCCCAGCTCAAAAAAGGTGCAATGCCCACGCCACCGGCCAGCCACAGCTGCTGTTTTCGGGCAGTATCAAGGCAAAACCTTCCGTAGGGGCCTTCAAGTAAAGCGGGGGTATTGGGTTTTAAAAGGGCATAGAGCCGGTGGGTGTAATCGCCCAAAGATTTTACCATAATCTTTAATTTTCCGTCACTGTGGCGATCACACAGGGTGAAAGGATGGCTTTCTGCCGTAAGATCTTCAGAAAGAAATGAGAAGAAATAGAACTGGCCGGGGCGGTAGAGGCTTTGGTGTTCTTTTTTTGGCTCAAGTTCAATTTCAATAATGCTGTCATTAAGATATTTGAGTTCGCTTACCGAATACAGCGACTTTCTTTTTACCAGGTCAAATAAAACCGATTTATACAGCCAGGCGGCTATCCCGCCGGCCGAAAGCAGGCTGAGGTAAAGCCCTAAGAGCACATTTTCAGAAAAAAACAATCCCTGAAAAAAGATGTGCGCTACGCCTAAAATGAAGAAAAAGCCCATGAATTTATGCGAGAGCTTCCACCTGTGGTATGGGATCTTTATTAAGAGGGTGAAGATTATGAGTAGGGTCATTCCCCACAGGGCCCAGCTCCCCAGGTCTATTTCAAGGCGCCGGTGAAGCGGGAAGAGGTACCAGAGCGCTTTGGAAACATCCTGCGGAATCCATCTTAGTGCCAGCAGCACTGGATGGGCCAGAATTAGGAAAAAAGCAACTTTGCCCATGCGGCGGTGCATTTTATAGACCTTGTCGAGTCCGCCAAACCAGGTTTCGAGAAAATTAAAGCGGCAGGTGAGCATCAAGCTGAGGGCAAAAAGGGCAAAGCCGGTGAGCGAAAAAAGCTGGCTTGCATAAACGAGTATTGGAGTGGCATTATGTTTTACCGTAGTTGCGGGGTAGGAGAGCATCCAAAGCGGAATTGCCAGCAGGGCAACTCCCCAAAAAATGAATTTTCCCGGCCTATCTTTTTTCGCCCCTCCCCATCTGGGCCTGGCTATGAGTTGGTAGGATAACATATCTTTTTGTATTTGAAATTTCACATCAAGGCACAGCTGTAGTGAGCTGCTTTCAAGATATCCGGAGAAAGGGTGGGAGGGAATCTTAAAGATCTTCTGCTTCAGCAAACAGAACAGCCTTATAAAATTACGATAAAATCAAATGCAATTCGCATTAAAGCTTTGTGAAAATATTTACTGAAAAACACTTCTTTAAAATATCATTTTTTAAGGCAAATTCAGAAAGAATACAGGCGGAAAATTGATCGGGTGCCGGAAAAAAGCAGCAGGAGTAGAGGTTGAGGGTAGTTTGCTAACCGAAATTTAAAAAAATATCAGAATTGCTTCTTCATCCCTGATTTTCAGAGTCTCTAACAAAATATTATCGACCAGTTAACGCAGATTAGGTTTTGTTAGGTATACCTTGGGCTAAGAGTGAACAAGCTGTTTTACTCGTATTTATTAACCACATATTTATTAACCAAAAATCAATTATTTATGTTTTATCATGATGGAAAGCTTCAGTATGAAGTAAAAGTAGACAAACCCGATCCGCAATTCGCAAAAATGCTTCAACAGGCTATTGGCGGAGTAGAAGGGGAAATGCGCGTATGCCTGCAATACCTTTTTCAGGCCTGGAATATGAGAGGCCCTGCAAAGTATAAGGATATGTTGCTGGACACCGGTACAGAAGAGATGGCGCATATTGAAATGCTTGCTACTGCTGTTGCCCTCAACCTAGAAGGGGCGCCAAATGAGCTGAAGGATAAAGTAGCCGGAGACAGTCCATTTATGGAACAGGTCATGGGAGGCGCTAACCCAAGGCACATACTTTCTTCAGGTCTGGGAGCAATGGCTACCGATAGTTGTGGTGTGCCATTCAACGGTTCGTGGATAGTAGGATCGGGGAATATGGCGGCCGACATGTACGCCAACGTCATGGCCGAATCAACCGGAAGAACCCTTGCAGCAAGGTTGTGGAAGTCAACTTCAGATAAAGGAATGAGAGACATGCTGTCTTTTCTCCTGGCCAGAGACACCATGCACCAAAACCAGTGGCTCGCCGTACTAGAAGAAACCGGCGGACTTAAAGGGGCGCACCCAATACCAAACAGTTTTCCGCAGGACGAAGAGAACCACGACTTCAATTATACCTTTATTTCAACCAAAATTGATGGTGAAAGTGAAGCAAAAGGTAGATGGAGTGAGGGGGAATCCCTTGACGGGAAAGGACAGTTTAAGTTTGAAAAAGCACGCCCTTACGGAAAGAAACCACACCTGGGCGCTGCCTCCCCTTCAGGTTTTGCTCAAAAAGAGCAAATGGAAGAAGGCTTTACAGACAAGATTAAAGATGTCTTCAAAAAATAATACCCCCGGCATCTTATACGGTTTAAAAGAGGACTTCGGTCCTCTTTTTTTTGTGGATTTAAATAGGTATGGGCTGTAAAGTTTATTCTGAATAATAAATATACCCGTGTAATCTCGTTAATGCTAAACCTGAAGTTGTAGACTTACAGGTAAGTCAGATAAATTCTTCGGATTAAAAAAGGGGGAAAGATAATCAGACAAAAGCCTGTAGGGAGTTGCTTCTGTCCTTAACTCGTTAACTAGTTCTTAAATATAACAAAAAATATTATTGATTACCAAATTGACATAAATTTATGGCTAATGGTGTTAATATCTCGGTGAAATGCACAAGGATTTTATAAATCGGTGAGAAACACTGTATGTGCTGGTGACAAGCTGAATAGCTGTTAGTGAGAAACACGAGTCTGGGTCTCTCAAAAATATCATTTTTAAATAGATTTTATTTTACTGATAATCTTTAAGTTAGACTATAGCTGGTATCTTTTATTTGTAATTGTTTTAAATAAGCTTTTATATCTAAATTCTGGTTCCTAGATTTGCGCTCTATTTATAATTAGTCCAAATAAAATTTTTACTAAATGTATCAGAAATACTACATCATTTTTCTGTTTATGCTCATGGCCACCTTCGGCTTTGGCCAGGCAACAGGAAACATTGAAGGAAATGTTATTACCGGCAACGGCAACCCCATTGCCAACGCTAATGTGAATATTGTAGGCACAAGCCTGGGTTCAGAAACCAACAGGAACGGCGAATTTGTTATTAAAGGAGTTCCGCAGGGAAGTTATACACTGCGTATTTCTTATGTGGGGTATGGGAACAAAGATCTGGCATTTTCGGTTCAGGCCGGACAAACCACCTCGATCCCGGTTGTTATATTGAGAAATAACGAAGAGGATCTTGATGAAGTAGTGGTTACCGGAAACGCCAACATCAACAGCTTTGCCCGGGCAAAAAGCGAATATGTGGCGAAACTTCCTTTAAAGGATATTGAGAACCCGCAGGTGTACAATACCATCACGGGAGAATTGCTTGAGCAGCAGGTGGTCACTTCGTTTGATGATGCCCTGAAGAATGCCCCCGGGATCACAAAGCTTTGGGAGTCTACAGGTAGGGGAGGCGATGGTGCCGGATATTACTCAATAAGGGGTTTTGCCGTACAGCCTACTTTGGTGAACGGCCTGCCTGGTTTGACCAATGCGAGCCCCGATCCAGCCAATATTGAGAGGATAGAGGTGATTAAAGGCCCTTCGGGAACCCTTTACGGAAGCAGCCTTATCTCTTATGGTGGATTAATTAATATAGTGACAAAAAAACCATACGATTACTTTGGCGGAAGTGTTTCGTACACTATGGGTAGCTTCGGAATGAACCGGGTGACCGCCGATGTGAACATGCCGCTTGACGAAGATGGAGATGTGGCTTTGCGCGTAAACACGGCATACGAAAAACAAAACAGCTATCAGGATCTGGGCTTCAGCGAATCTTTCTTTGTGGCCCCTGCCTTGAGCTATAAAGTGAATGATCGTTTGTCGTTCCTGGTAAATACCGAATTCTATACTTCTGAAACCACCAATCCTGTGATGTTGTTCCTTGACAGGGGCGCGCCGGTGAGTGCTACAAGTATGGATGAGCTGGGCTATGATCCCAATCGTTCTTACACCAGCAACGACCTTAGCCTAAAAAACCCGAATTACAGCCTGCAGGGGCAAATGGAATACAAAATATCTGACGACTGGACGTCTCAGACCGTTTTTTCCAGAAGCTCTTCCAAAGCTCAGGGTTACTACTCCTATTTGTATGAAACCACCCGTTTCTATATGGGCCGTACCGAGGTAGAAGGTTCGGTGACCAACCTGGATGAAGGTTTTGTTTTTACCCGCTACATGAATAACCAAAACTCTACTACGTTAACAAGCGATATTCAGCAAAACTTTATAGGCGATTTCAATCTAGGCGATTTGAGAAACCGCGTTGTGGTAGGGCTTGATTACTTCAACAGGAAAACTATCGACAACAGTTCTGGTTATATTGCCAACGGAAATGTTTACATAGGAGATGCAAGCCTTCAAAATGTGAATGAGAGTGTGTTTGGAAGGTTTGACCCCGCCAACTATGTAAGGAATAATGACAGCGGGTTGCTTTCTGAAGCCTCTGTGAATGACCTGCTTTCAGGAGTGGCACTAAACAATTCTACAATTACTGAAGAAGTGTACAGCGCATATATTTCCAATGTGTTGAACATTACCCCAAAAATTTCTGCAATGGCCAGCCTGAGGATTGACCAGTTTGAGGGCGAAAATAACAGCCAGACCGCCCTTTCGCCAAAATTCGGACTTGTTTATCAGCCAGTTCTTGAGAGGGTTTCGGTTTTTGCGAACTATATGGATGGTTTCAGCAATGTAGATCCGCGAGAGCAGGGAAATCCTGCAGAGGGGGCTACCACTACCGTGAGTTTTGATCCTGAGAGGGCCAAGCAGCTGGAGGTGGGAACCAAATTAAACCTTGTTAAAGACCGCGTTTCGGCAAGCCTTAGCTACTATGATATTGAAGTTTCTAACATAGTGACAGAAGCTGTTGACAGGCCGTTCTTCTACGTGCAGGACGGGAAGCAGTTCAGCCGTGGTTTTGAGGCCAGTATTACAGCCACTCCCGTTGACAGATTAAATATTATTGCCGGGTACAGCTATAATGAAAGTGAATTGGAAGAAACCGGTTTACGTCCGGAAACTGCGGGTCCCAAGAATTTGGCAAACCTGTGGGCGAGCTATAGCTTTGCAGGGAAACTTGATGGCTTTGGCCTTGGTTTTGGAGGAAACTATGCAGATGAGAACATGATCTTCAACCGAAACCTCGGGACTTTTACCCTGTCTTCTTATACCGTTCTTAATGCAGCGGTTTTCTACAACGCAGAGAAGTTTTCGGTCAACCTGAAGCTGAACAACCTTAGCGATGAAGAATATTACAGCGGCTGGTCTACGATCAACCCGCAAACGCCAAGAAATTTTGCGGCGAGCTTTACCTATAAGTTCTAGTCGAAATCAATTAGAATGAGAATAACCGCTTCGGAAGAAATTCCGGGGCGGTTTTTTTATGCTGAAGAAGTAGGTGCCGAGGTGTCAAAAATGGCATTTTTCTTTGCTGGTTTTCCTGAAGGTTTAGGTAATCCCCAACTTTTGATCATGATCCCCCAAAAATGCATTTTCGAAAGGTGTATACACTAAAAAAGCCCCCAAATTTTCATTTGAGGGCTTCTGCTTTGATGGTGGTGCCTCCAGGAATCGAACCAGGGACACAAGGATTTTCAGTCCTTTGCTCTACCAACTGAGCTAAGGCACCAGTGTTTAAAGCGGCTTACCTTGTAGTAAGCGGGTGCAAATATATATTCAAATTTAATATCTCCCAAGGGAAAATGAAAAAAAATGCTTTTGTACTTTAGCTTTTTCAAAGAACTGCCATGAATCTTGTTGTTGATATAGGAAATACCATTGCTAAACTTGCTGTTTTTCAGCAGGATGAAATTATTAAGAAAACTTCGGCCGGGAAAAGCGACCTGAATAAAAAAATTTCTGAGTTCCTCAAACTTCATCCGCAAATCCGGAATTTGGTGGTTTCTAACGTGTCTTCAGTAAAATGGGAGCTTCCTGAAGGAGCTGAAAAATCGGTCAGAGTCCTGGAGCTTTCCGCAGAAACATTTTTGCCTTTTAAGAACAGCTATGGAACGCCTGCTACTTTGGGGAACGACCGCAAGGCTTTAATTGCTGCTGCCGTTAAGCAGTATGCAGGTGAAAACGTGCTCGTGATAGATGCCGGTACCTGCATTACCTACGACTTTAAAACCGCCAGAGAAGAATACCTGGGCGGTGCAATATCTCCGGGCTTAAAAATGCGTTTTTTGGCACTAAATAATTTTACGTCAAATCTTCCGTTAGTAGAAGCAGGAGAAGGGCATGAATTGATTGGCGATTCCACCACATCCTCAATAAGTTCGGGCGTGGTGAACGGCACGCTTATGGAAATTGAGGGCATAATTGGCAAGTATAAAGAAAAATATGCCAATTTAATATGCATAATTACCGGTGGAGATGCAACTTTCTTGTCTGGAAACTTAAAAAATGGCATATTTGCGAACTCCAATTTCTTGTTGGAGGGTTTAAATTTTATTCTCGAATTTAATATCGATCAATGACAAAACGATTGTTAATAATCGTATTCATTTTATTTTCAGTGATTACGACCGCTCAGGAGCGAACTTCCTCACCTTATTCTTTTTACGGGCTGGGATTAAATACCTTCAAAGGTACCGTAGAAAACAGATCAATGGGTGGTCTTGGCATTTTTTCAGATAGTATACATGTTAACCTGCAAAACCCGGCCTCCCTGGGCAGGCTTAGATTGACAGCCTACACGGTTGGTTTAAGCGGCAGTTCGGTTGAAATGAAGAATGATGATGCTTCTGAAACTGCTAAATCCAGCTCCCTTGACTACCTGGCTGTGGGGATTCCCACCGGCAAATTGGGTTTTGCTTTTGGATTGGTGCCCTACTCATCTGTAGGTTATAATATTGATGATATAGACCAGGAAGCCGGGATAGGTTACAGGTACACGGGTAAAGGCGGCCTTAACCGCGTTTTTCTTGCTGCGGGTTACGCGATCAACCCTAACCTCAGTATTGGGGTAGATGCCAGTTATAACTTCGGAAATATTCAGAATAAAAGCATATTGGTGCGCGAAGGAGTGCAGTATAGTTCCCGGGAGATAAACCGAAGCGATCTTAGTGGTTTTACTTATAAAATCGGGCTTGATTACGAGAGAATGCTCAATGAAAACCTGCAGTTAAAGTTTGGGGCGCACTATACGCCTGAAACCACGCTTAAAACCGATAATCAAAGTGAACTTGCAACCATTTTGCTGGGAGTTGAAGGCCGGGAAGTTACGGTTGACAGGCAGGATATTTCTTCGCCCAATACAGATTTTGAACTCCCCTCAAGCCTTAGTATAGGAGCAGGGGTGGGCAGGCCTCAAAAATGGTTTTTAGGAGGGGAATTTACTACCACCGGTGCGGGAGATTACAGCAACCGTGCCTTTGCCATAGAGGGGGCTTCATTTGAGCAGGCTTCAGGCTACAGGCTGGGAGGCTATTTCATTCCAAACTACAACTCCCTTACCAGCTACTTTAGCCGAATTGTTTACCGCGGAGGGCTGCGCATGGAAGAGACCGGGCTGCACCTCAATGGAGAATCGATTGATGAGTTTGGCATAGCTTTTGGGTTAGGACTACCAGCAGGAAGGATGTTGACCAACATTAATCTGGGATTTGAGTATGGACAGCGCGGTACAACAAGCAACGGATTGATCCAGGAAAACTTTTTTAATGCCATGATAAGCCTCTCGTTAAGTGACAGGTGGTTTATCAAAAGAAGATTCGAATAATCACAAACTATTAATCAGGAATAAAACTTATACTATGAAAACCAAGGTAATATTATTTCTTTCGGGGGTTGTTCTGGGGACAGGAGCCTTGCAGGCACAGGCCAATCAGGAGTGTGCCACGACAGCAGCCCTGGCTTACAGCGATGCAAAGGCAAAAAACTATGATGCAGCCTGGACCAGAATTCAAACCTTAAGAGAGGAATGTCCTTCTTATCACATTGCAACCTATCAGTACGGAGAAAGAATATTAAAAGATCGCCTTGATAATGCACCCGAAGCTGAAAAGGAAGCTGTAGCACAGGAGCTTATTAAATTATATAAAGAACGTTTACAGCATTTCCCTGCAAAGACCGACGCCGGAGATGTTAATGCAGATATTGCACAGTTGATGTTTGACGTGAAGCTGGGTTCAACCGAAGAGCAGTTCGAGGCCTTTGATAAAGCTTTTAAGCAGGATCCAAACAGCCTTAACGCAAAATCTCTTTATACCTACTTCTACCTGCTGGTGGAGTTACAGGATGCCGGTAAGAAAGATCTTCAGGAAGTTTTTGACAAGTACGATGTTGTAATTGCAAAACTTGAAGAACAGGAAAACGAAACTGCCGAGTCTTTAGCCCAGCTTATCGAAAAACAGGAAGCCGGAGAAGAGCTTTCTTCAAAAGATAAATCAAGGCTAAATGCATATGAGAAAAACCTTGTGGCTTATAATGCCGTAAAAGGAAGTATAAATGCTAAGTTAGGTCAGCGTGCAGATTGTGATAACCTTATCCCGCTTTACAGCAAAGACTTTGAAGCCAAAAAAGGAGATACTGAATGGTTGAAGCGGGTGAACAGCAGGTTGTCTGCAAAAGATTGTACTGAAGATCCGCTTTTTGTAAAAGTGTCTGAAGCTTTACACAAATTGGAGCCATCTGCAAGTTCGGCTTACTCCCTTGGTCAGCTAGCCGAAGCAAATGGAAACCAGTCTAAAGCTCTTGAATACTACAACCAGGCAGCCGAGCTTCAGAAAGATCCAAGCGCCAGGGCGAGTATATATTACAAGATTGCAAACCAGTACAAAGAGAAAGGTCAGTTTGGTCAGGCCAGGAACATGTACCGTAAGGCTATCAGCTCAAAACCATCTTTTGGTAGAGCTTACCTTCAAATCTCTAACATGATTGCTCAAAGTGCAAACAACTGTGGAAACACCGCTTTTGAAAAAAGAGCTGTATACTGGAAAGCTGCAGAATATGCCGAGAGAGCTGCAAGGGTTGACCCGTCAATTAGCAGCACTGCCAACGAAACAGCTTCTGCTTATAGAGGAAGGGCCCCACAGCGTAGTGATATCTTCCAGAACGATATGCAGGGTAAGACCATCAACATTGGATGCTGGATAGGGGAAAGCGTAAGAGTACCTAATTTGTAATATGAAATTTACATACAGGATATTTTTTAGAGGCATTGTCACAACCCTGGTTGTGACAATGCTTTTTTCTTGTGAAGGCAATTTGAAAGGCGTTAGGCAAATGGAGATCCCCGAAGACGCCCCTCAATCTATTGGCGTGGGGATTAATATGAAATATGTAGATTCCGGAAAAGTGGTGGCTACCTTAAGAAGTGAAACCATGAGGGATTTTTCAAACAAGGAGTTCCCCTACAGGGAATTTCCCGACGGGGTTATAGTCGAATTTTTTGATGACCAGCGACAAAAGAATACCGTCACTGCCAATTACGGGATAGTTTACAATGAGACCGGGCTCATAGACCTGCAGGGCGATGTGGTGGTGGTTACCAGTGACAGCACAAAACTCACTGCCGATCAGCTCTACTGGGACCAGGCAAGGAACTGGGTCTTTACAGATCATCCCAACACCATCCGGTTTAAAAATGGAGCCATCAATGAAGGTCAGGGTTTTGATAGCAACCAGGAATTCACTAATTTCCGTTCAAGATCTAATGTTGGGGTGCAAATTTTAGAAGAAGATAAACAATGATGAAATTTTCGAAATTTTTTGAATTTGCCTACCTGGCAGCTGCCGTGTTCTTTCTCTACGAGGCAATTGTAATATGGAACGACCAGCGCAACCAAGCCTACCTCTTCCTGTTTTTTGTGGTGGTGGCAATTTTTATGTTCTTCTTTAGAAGGCACTTCAGGCATAAGTACGGTAAAAGGGAATAGGTACTATGGCCTACGAGATCATTATTATTTTATGCTCCCTGCTGCTTTCGGCGTTCTTTTCGGGCATGGAGATCGCTTATGTGTCTGCAAACAAGATACATGTGGAGATCGAAAAGAAGCAGAATGATTTCCTGGCTAAGATTCTCACCCGCCTTACCCGTAAACCTTCAAAATTTATCGCCACCATGCTGGTGGGTAATAATATTGCCCTGGTCATTTATGGTTTTTTTATGGGCGATCTCTTGATGAGCTGGCTGGCACCCGAAAATTTCAGCAATGAAATTGTAGTTTATCTGCTTACAGATCTCAGCCTCCTTACTCAAACCATTATTTCCACACTTATAATTCTGCTTACTGCGGAATTTTTACCCAAGGTTTTCTTTCAGATCTATGCCAATTTTTTCCTGAAGTTCTTTGCGGTACCTGCTTATTTGTTCTACCTGCTGTTCAGTTTTATTTCTTCTTTCGTGATTTGGGTTTCAGATCTTGTTTTAAAAAGGTTCTTTAAGACCCAGGGGGATGAAGTGCAACTGGCTTTTACCAAAGTAGAGCTCGGGAACTATATTTCTGAACAAATGGACAAAATAGAACACGACCAGGAGGTAGATTCCGAAATTCAGATCTTTCAGAATGCTCTCGAGTTTTCCGAAGTAAAGTCGAGGGAAGTGATGATTCCGCGTACCGAGATTGTGGCGGTAGACATCACTACCGATCCGCGGGAACTGGTGGAGACCTTCACGGCAACCGGCTTGTCAAAGATCCTGGTGTACAAGGAAAATATAGACGATATCATTGGCTACATCCACTCTTTTGAGCTCTTTAAAAAGCCGCCTACCATTAAATCTATATTGCTGCCCGTGGTCTTTGTGCCCGAAACCATGCTGGTAAAAGACGTTTTGAATATCCTTATCAAAAAAAGGAAAAGTATTGCTGTAGTAATTGATGAATATGGCGGTACCAGCGGGATGATGACAGTAGAGGATATCGTGGAAGAGCTGTTTGGGGAGATAGAAGATGAACATGATCCCGTGATCCTTATAGAAGAAAAGCTTGAGGAAGATAAATACCTTTTTGCGGCCCGCCTGGAAGTAGATTATCTCAATGAAAATTACAAGCTCGATATCCCCATTGGCGAGAACTATGAAACCCTGGGCGGCTATATTTTAGATCACACCGAAGAAATTCCTCCTAAAGACGGGGTGGTTGAAATTGACAATTTTACTTTTCATATCAGGGAAGTGTCCAATACCAGGATTGAGCTTGTAGAGGTGATTGTGAATTCAAACGATTAATTTTAAGTTTTTCCTCACATTTTGAAGATTTATAGTTTTTTAGTAAAGCTAAAAACGTTATTTTCGCCCCCTATATTTTAGAATTAATAATAAGATAATGGCAGTATTAAATTCAATAAGGCAACGTTCGGTCTTCCTTATCGTGATCATTGCTTTGGCACTTTTCTCATTCGTGTTAGCCGATGTTATTCGCAACGGAGGAATGAGTTCTCAAAAATCCCAGAATACTATAGCTACGATTAATGGTGAGGATATTGAAAGGGAGCAGTTTGCCCGTCAGGTAGAATCCTTTCAGCGTAACATGGGGCAAAATGCAACTACCTCTCAGGCTGTAAATCAGGTTTGGGAAATGAATGTGCGTAGAACCCTTATGCAGGAGCAGTTTGAAGAGCTTGGTATTCGGGTGGAAGAAGCCCAGGTTAAGGAGATGATGAGAAGGGAACTTGCAAACAACCCTAATTTTACCAATGAAGCCGGTGTTTTTGATGAAGCTAAATTGAGAGAATATGTAGCTACGCTTAAATCTACTTCACCTCAGGCATACCAGCAATGGTTGGATTTTGAAACCAGTCTTGCTGAAACTGCCAGGGAGCAGATCTACCTTAACCTGGTAAGGGCCGGGGTAGGAGCCACGCTTCTTGAAGGTGAGCAGGCTTACAGGTTTGCCAGTGATAACGTAGATATGGAATTTGTTTACGTACCCTACACTACTGTTGAAGATTCACAGGTAGAGATCTCTAAAGACGAGATCAGGGATTACGTGAAAGCGCATCCGGGGCAGTTCAAGACTGAACCTACCCGCGACATCCAGTATGTGCTTTACGAAGAAACTGCTTCTGTTGAAGATGAGGCCGAAGTAAAATCTGAACTGCTTGGTCTTTTAAACGACAAGGTAGAATTCAATTCAGCTACCAATACCAGTGATACGGTTGAAGGTTTTGCAACTACAAGAAACTGGGAGGAATTAGTAAATGAAAGATCTGATGAGAAATTTCAGGACAGGTTTGTATTTAAAGATCAGTTACCTGCAGAGCATGCAGATTCTCTTTTCAACCTAAACGAAGGAGAAGTTTACGGGCCGTTTAAATACAATGGTTCTTACAGGCTTGCCAGAGTGGTAGAAACTGCTCAAATGGCCGATTCTGCAAAGGCAAGGCATATTCTTGTAGCATGGCAGGGTTCTCCGGTAGGAGGGCAGGTGACCAGGAGCAAAGAACAGGCACAGCAATTGGCCGATAGCCTTGCTAACGTGGTCAAAAACAACAACGATAAATTTGCGGAACTGGCTTCAGAATTCTCTGCCGATACTTCCAATAAAGAAGATGCGGGGCAACTTGGCTGGTTTGGGCCGGGAGCGATGGTTCCTGCTTTCAATGACTACGTTTTCAATAACAACGAAGGTTCAGTTGGAGTAGTAGAAACTCAGTTTGGGTACCACGTGATCCATATTCAGGAGTTGACCGATAAGGAAAAGGCGGTAAAGCTTGCTACTGTTTCAAGAGCGATCCAGCCTTCAGAAAAAACTTCCAACGAGCTTTTTGCTGAAGTGACAAAATTTGAGCTTGCGGCAAAAGATGGCAACTTCAGCGACCTTGCAAAAGAAAGCGGAAAAGAAGTTAGGCCGGTAAAAGAAATTAAGCAACTTGAAGAGAATATTCCCGGGATTGGTGCACAGCGAAGAATTGTGCAGTGGGCCTTTGAAGAGGAAGTTGAAGTTGGGGATATAAGAAGGTTTGAAGTTCCTTCAGGTTATGTGGTGGCACAGGTGACTGCGGCAAACAAAGGCGGCCTTAAATCGGCTGAAGCTGCGTCTGCAACCGTGATTCCAATCCTTCAGAAGCAAAAGAAAGCTGAGATCATTAAATCTGACATCAGCGGAAGTGATCTTCAGGCTATCGCGCAAAATCAGGGCGTACAGGTGAATACCGCAAATGCGGTTAACCGAAACAGTCCAACGCTTCCGGGTGTTGGCAGTGAGCCAAAAATTGTGGGTGCTGCTTTTGGACTTGAAAGCGGTGAAACCAGCAGTCCTTTAGCGGGTGAAAAAGGTGTGTTTGTAGTGAAAGTGCTCCAAAAGAACGATGCCCCTCAAATGGAATCTTACCGTCCTTATGCGGCAAGAGAAGCCTCTGCGCGCCGTATCTCTGTGAATTCCGAAATTTACCAGGCTCTTAAAGAATCTGCCGAAATTGAAGATAACCGCGCGAGATTCTATTAAGAAACTGTAGTTTACAATAAAGAAAAAGCCTTTCTGTTTTAGAAAGGCTTTTTTTGTTTGATGCTGCCGATTAATTTCTTCGGAAGAAAACTTCTTCCAGGGAGATAGTAAGGCTTGTTATAAGATCATTTCAGAATAAGGAAGAATGCTGCTGTAGCCTTTACTCCTGAAGTATTCCATATCTTTTGCTGTTCCCGTGGCCAGAACAAAATCCCCGCCCCATCCCCCAAGGCTTTTCACGGCCCCCGGGTAATCGGGAAACAGCCGGCTTTTCACTTTTTGAAGCCCCACCAGCTGTGAAATGACGTTTTCGTGCACTTCCAGGAGCATTTTAAATTCCAGGAGATCTGTGGCGTTGATAAGGCTATGGCTAAGTGCCGAAATTTTTTTAATGGCGGTGCCTAAAGTTGTTTTATCCTGCTGCCTGTAATGGGCTATGGCTTCGCGGCTGTTCTGTTTTTGATTAAGGTGCACAAAAAAGAGCTGCTCTTTAAAGGGAGGATCAAAAGAAGTCTTTAAAATGCTATTTTCGGAAGGCTGTTTCTCGAAAGTCACAGGCGTTTGGTGGATCGCCACGGCTATGTCGTACCCGCTGCCCCCAAAAGTGTGCTGCAGGAGCTGGTAAGCATCAATTTTGAGCCATTTGGCAAGGTTCGCGATAAGGGTGGAAGAAGTTCCGAGGCCCCAATCCCTTGGAAAGTCCAATTTTGTGCTTATTTCAAAGCCGCCTTCAGCAAATACCTGCGGAGCCATTTTCCGGGCAAAAAAAAGTGTCTGAAATAGCATTTTTGACACCTCATTTTTGTTGTGTTTCTCTGGCACTTCCGAAGCAATCAGGTCTGAAATTTCAAAGCTGTCCTCAAACCAGGTGTTTTGTTTGTGATCAAGGCTTTTCCAGTTGATTACAGGCGCTCCTATTTTTGTCACTTCCAGGCCCTGCCCGAATTTTGTGGGCAGGGCAAAGGCTGTGGCCCCGTTGAGCACAACATATTCCCCGCTTATCAATAATTTTCCGTGGCTGTGGAAGGTCTCCATTAGCTTCTCAGTTTTTCAATTTGCTGCTCTACCGCACTGTGTGAAACATTGTGGTCCTTAAAATAGGCTGTGAGCACTTCTTTTTCTTGTGCCGTGGCCTGTAGCTGGTTGAGAATGTTCATAAGGTGCATTTTCATGTGCCCCTGCTGAATGCCGGTGGTGATTAGGGATTTTACTGCGGCAAAGTTCTGTGCCAGCCCGGTTACTGCCACTATTTTCATAAGTTCTTCGGCTGATGGTTTTTGTAAGATCTCAAGAGCGATCTTAGAAAGCGGGTGCAGTGCCGTGAGGCCGCCCACCGTGCCCAGGGCCAGCGGAATTTCCAGCCAGAACCTGAACTGCCCGTCCTGCACCTGGGCGTGGGAAAGACTGCTGTATTTTCCCTCTTTTGAAGCATAGGCGTGGATGCCGGCTTCTACTGCCCTAAAGTCGTTTCCTGTTGCCAGTACTACTGCGTCAATCCCGTTCATGATTCCCTTGTTGTGGGTCACCGCACGGTAAGGTTCGGCTTCGGCAATTTTAAGTGCCCGCACAAATTTTGAGGCGAAATCTTCCCCGCTCATCCCGTGGTCGGCAAGTTCGGTTAGGGGGCAGGAAACCTCGGCCCTCACAATACAATCGGGAACATAGTTGGAAAGTATGCTCATCACGATCTCAACCTGCTTTTCGGCAGCATCAAAAGCTTCGTGCGTTTCAGCTTCTGCTTTAAAAGTTTCAGCAAAACGCTCAAGGCACGAATTGATGAAATTTGCACCCATAGAGTCTTTGGTCTCAAAAGTGCAGTGCAGCTGGTAGTAACCGGCCAGCAGGCGGGTTTTGTTGCGCAATTCCATATTCATTACTCCGCCGCCGCGCTTCTCCATGTTTTTGGTGAGTGGGGCGACCGCTGCAAACAATTTCGGCTTTATTTTACTGAAGAAATCTTCCAGTTTTTTCGCATCCCCGGTGTACATGAAATGCACCTGGCCAATCTTTTGGGTTCCCAGAACTTCGGCTTTAAATCCGCCGCGCTTGCTCCAGAATTTAGCTGCCTTGCTCGCAGCGGCAATCACCGAGCTTTCTTCTATGGCCATGGGGATGGCATAAAGCCTGTCATTGATAAGAAAATTGGGGGCGAGCCCAAAAGGCAGGTAGTAATTTGAAAGGGTGTTTTCTGTAAACTCCTCGTGGAGTTGTTGCAGGCTGGAGTCCGGGTTCCAGTACTGGGTTAAAATCTCTCTGGCATCCTTGTTATTGGCCAGGTATGTCTGGCTAAGCCATTCAATTTTTTCCTCTTTTGACAGTTTGGAAAAGCCCGAAATAAGTGTGATCATTATGTGAAATTTGAGGCTACAAAGATACAATTACTGCAGGAAACGCAGCAGCATGTAAAAATTCTGAAGCAAAGTGTAAATAAATTGGGTGATCACGGATGATAAGTAAGGTTTGAATATTAACATCTCCTTATGATTTAACAGCCTAAAGCCTGTTTTTTAGCCGAATTTTTACTAAACTTGGCAAGCAAATTTTTTAAACGCAAAAAATGAAGTTGACCTACGGGTTTTTAGCCCTTTTTCTTTCGGCTACAACGGTACTCACTGCGCAGAAAAAAGCAATTACACTTGAAGACATTTGGGGAGGAACATTCCGGCAGGAACGAATGGAATCCCTGCAGTCCCTTAACAACGGGGACGAGTATGTGGTGCTTAATTTTGATCGTAGTGCAGGCACATCAGCCATAGATGCTTACTCTTACAAGACCGGTGAAAAGACAAGAACTATTCTTAACAGTAAAGATCTTGAGGACATCCAATATTTTTCACAATATGAATTTAGTGAAAATGAATCAAAGCTGGTGCTGGGCACAGAGATAGAATCTATCTACAGGCATTCTACCCGCGGGATCTTTTATGTTTATGACCTGCAGACCAAAGAGCTGAAAAAGATTTCCGAAGAAAAAATTAAAGAGCCCACCCTGTCTCCACAAGGCGAAAAAGTGGCCTATGTTTTCAAAAATGACATTTTTGTAAAAGAACTTTCTTCGGGCGAAGTCACTCAGGTGACCAAAGATGGCGAAATGAACAGGATCATCAATGGGGTGGCCGATTGGGTTTATGAAGAGGAATTTTCGTTTGTGCGCGCTTTCCAATGGAACAAATCTGGTGAGAAAATAGCCTTTTTGAAGTTTGATGAAACTGAAGTGCCCGAGTTTTCTATGGATGTTTACGGGCAGGATCTTTATCAAACCCAAACTGTTTTTAAGTACCCGAAAGCGGGTGAAAAGAACTCAGAAGTAAGTCTGCATATTTACGATCTTCAGAAAAATACAACTTCAGATGTCAACCTGGGCGATTACGAAGATTTTTATATTCCGCGTATAAAGTGGACCAATGATGCTAATATTCTGAGCGCACAGGTTTTGAACCGCCACCAGAATGTGCTTGACCTCATCTTTGTTAATGCTGAAGCAAATAAAGCTGAAGTAGTGCTTACCGAAACCGACGAAGCCTACGTAGATGTGACCGATAATTTGACATTTTTGGAAGATAACAGCTTTATCTGGACAAGTGAAAAAGACGGCTGGAACCACATTTACCTCTACGACAAGAACGGTAAACTGAAAAACCAGGTGACCCGCGGGAACTGGGAAGTGACCAATTACTACGGCCTTGACCCCAAAACAAAAACTATTTTTTATCAGAGCACCGAGAACGGAAGCATTAATCGCGATGTGTTTTCGGTAAAGACCAATGGCAGAAGTAAAAAACAACTTACAGATAAGGTAGGGCAAAACAGTGCCGACTTTAGTGCCGATTACACTTACTTTATCAATACCTACAACAGCGCCACCACGCCTTACGAATTCACTCTACACCTTGCAAAGAACGGAAAACTGGTTAGGGAGATCCTTAACAATGAAGAACTGCTGGAGGAAATGGCCCAGTACCAGATCGTCCCCAAGGAGTTCTCGACCCTTGCGGTAAATGGTGTTGATCTCAACATGTGGATGATCAAACCTGCCAGTTTTGACCCTGAGAAAAAATATCCGCTTTTTGTAGCCCAGTATTCGGGTCCCGGGTCTCAGGAAGTTGGGAACCGCTTTAACAGTACCAATGATTACTGGTATCAAATGCTTGCCGGGAAAGGGTATATAGTGGTGGGGATTGATCCTCGCGGTACCGGATTTAAAGGAGCAGCCTTTAAAAAGGTCACTCAAAAAGAACTAGGTAAGTACGAGGTTGAAGATATTATTGAAGCCGCAAGAATTCTGGGAGCGAGAGATTACATAGACGAAGAAAATATGGGGATCTGGGGCTGGAGCTATGGAGGCTTTATGTCATCTAATGCCATTCTTAAAGGCAATGATGTTTATAAAATGGCGATTGCCGTTGCGCCGGTGACCAGCTGGAGGTTTTATGACAGCATATATACAGAGCGGTACATGACCACCCCGCAGGAGAACACTTCGGGTTATGATGAGAATTCACCCATCAACCATGTGGAGAAACTAAAAGGAGACTACCTGCTTATTCACGGTACCGGAGATGACAATGTGCATGTTCAGAATAGCATGAGAATGATTGAAGCCCTTGTACAGGCCAATAAGCAATTTGACTGGGCAATTTACCCAGACAAAAATCACGGGATCTATGGGGGCAATACACGTTTACATTTGTACACGCTCATGACAAATTTTATTGAAGAAAATTTAAAAGTTAATCCTAATATCAAATCATCCCTATAATGGCACAGGCAACAACAGCACCGCAAAGACGAGAATTATTTGGTCACCCGGTAGGTCTTTATATATTATTTTTCACTGAAATGTGGGAGCGCTTTTCCTACTACGGAATGCGCGCCATTTTGGTACTTTACCTTGTTAGTGCCACCCAGGGCGGAAATGCCGGATTGGGCTGGACCAACGCAGAGGCCTTAGCTCTTTACGGCTGGTATACCATGCTGGTCTACGTGGCTTCTATTCCCGGGGGTATTATAGCTGATAAGCTGCTGGGTCAAAAAAAGACGGTTTTGTGGGGTGGAATAATTTTAGTGGCAGGTCACGGAATTTTGGCAGTTGAAGAAATGTGGGCTTTTTACACCGGGCTCGGTTTGATCATTGCCGGGGTGGGAATGCTAAAACCCAATATCTCTACCATGGTGGGAGGCCTCTACAAAGAAGGAGACATACGCCGTGATAAAGGATTTACCATTTTCTATATTGGGATCAATCTTGGGGCATTTCTTTCAAGTTTAATTGTAGGTTATGTGGGAGAAAATATTGGATGGCACTGGGGCTTTGGGCTTGCCGGAATAGCCATGGCATTAGGGCTCCTCGTTTACCTGTGGGGTCAAAAATACCTTGTAGAAGTAGGTAACCTGCTCTCAAAAGCCGAAAGGGATTCGGGTGCTTCCTTTGGCGGGATGTTCAAAGATCTTTTTAAATCTCCGCTACAGTTAACCATCACTGCAGCATTGCTTATAGGGTCTATTTATTATCTTCTTGCTGTAGATGTAGCTTACGGCTTCCTTTTCATATTCCTTACTTTGGTTACTGCCATGATGCTCATGGTTTATAAAGATCTTACTACCCAGGTGATGAAAGACAGGTATGTAGTCATGCTGCTTTCTTTTATCCTGGTAATTGTGTTCTGGGGGGCTTTTGAGCAGGCAGGTGGACTCATGAATATCTATGCCCTTGAAAAAACCGACAGGTTTTTACCCTTTAGCCTGCCATTGATAGGCAACGAAGTTCCTGCTTCCTGGTTTCAGTCTCTGAACGCCCTGTTTATTATCATTTTTGGGGTTGTAGTTGCCAATTTCTGGGCAAAAAGAAAACTCAAAAGCAAAGAAGCTTCTTCAATTTTTAAGATGGCTATAGGGGTTATCATCATGGGACTCGGATTTGTTTTCATGGTCTTTGCCTCAATGGAATTTCAGAATAATGGAGCTTCGGCGATGTACTGGCTGGTACTTGCTTATCTCTTCCATACCATTGGGGAACTTAGTTCTTCCCCCGTTGCACTGTCATTCATCACCAAACTTGCTCCTGTAAAATATGCGTCTTTAATGATGGGGGTTTACTTTGCGGCAACAGGTCTTGGAAATAAGGTTGCGGGAATTGTGGGAGAATTCTCTTCTGAAGCTGGAGACGGAACCATCTTTATGGGTATTACCATCTTCACTGTGGCTTTTGCTATTCTTGTACTTTTAATGCTTAAGCCTCTTAAACGCCTTACTCACGGGGTTGAAGATGAAGAGAGGGAGTTACCACAACAGGAGAATTTTGAACTTGGAGATGAAGATGTTGTAGATAGAGAAGAAACTAAAAGAAGAAAATAATGGCAGCAACAGTTCCTGCGGCAGAGAACGATTTCTTTAAGTCAAAAGTTTTAGGCCATCCCGCCGGCCTTTTTGTTCTTTTCTTTACTGAAATGTGGGAGCGCTTCTCGTTCTACGGGATGCGGGTGCTCCTCATCAACTTCCTCACCATGGCAATTGTGGGGGTAGATAATCCCGGTTGGGGCTGGAGCGCAGAGAACGCAGGTGCCCTTTTTGGGACCTATGCAGGTTTACTTTACCTTACCCCTATAGCGGGTGGTATCATTGCCGATAAGATCACCGGCTACCGCTGGGCAGTGGTGATTGGTGCTGCAATTATGACCCTGGGCCACGCCTCTATGGCTCTCGAAACAGAATTTTCCCTCTATTTTGGCCTTGCTTTGCTGGTTATAGGAACAGGTTTCTTTAAGCCCAATATTACCTCGATTATTTCTGAAATGTACGACGGCAAACCCGACAAGAAAGATGGGGCTTACACCATTTTCTACATGGGCGTAAATGCCGGGGCTTTCTTCGGAATGATGTTGTGCGGCTACCTGGCCGAAAGGGTAGGATGGAGCTGGGGCTTTGGCCTCGCGGGAATTTTCATGTTCCTGGGAACCCTTCAGTTCTGGCTGGCAAAACCTCTTTTTGGAAACATAGGTGGAGTGCCCGATAAAGCCAAATTAGCTGAAGAAAAAGCAAAAGAGGAAGCTTCGGGGGTTAAAGATCATTCTCACAATCCATTTACATTGTTTGATAAGATCCTTGTGGTGGCTACTTCAGTTATTGGTTTGTTGTATTTGATCAACGATCCGGTGTCCAGGATAGCCAACCTAAACCTTCTGCCTGCAGTAATGCCTTTCGATTTTCAGGGGGAGCCTTTTTCGGGGCCACTGGCCTTAGCCTTAATTGGCCTGGTACTATTTCTTGTACTGGTCATCTCGCGTATCTCCAGGTATGCTAAAGTGGTGCGCGACAGGTTAATAGCGGTAATTATTTTCGCTTTTTTCACGGTGTTCTTCTGGATGTCTTTTGAACAGGGCGCCACCTCCCTAATTATCTTTGCGCGTGATTCTGTAGACAGGGTACTGGTAGGTGCGGGTGCCACGGTCTTCAATGTTTTCAACACCCTGCTTACGGTGGTGCCGCTCATGATTATCACCTGGGTTTTGTATTTGTTGTGGAAACAGACTTATAAAAGAGTACTGGGTTCTAACATCGTTCTGGTTATTTGCTTCGGAACAATCTGGGCAATCGTAATTTGGATGCTTGTAAGGGAATTCCAGGGAGATGCTACAGAAATCACTGTTTCCTGGTTCAGTATACTCAACTCTTTCTTTATTATTGTCTTTGCTTCTTTCTTCTCAAAATGGTGGGAGAGCAAGTACAATCCTTCTGCTGCCTGGAAGTACAGTTTCGGTTTGATACTTCTGGGAATAGGATTCGGCCTGCTGGCATTTGGTTCAAGCGGGATAGCCGAAGGAGCTAAAGTGAGCATGATATGGCTTATCCTCGCATACCTTTTCCATACGCTGGGCGAACTCTGTCTTTCCCCGCTCGGGCTCTCTTATGTGAGTAAGCTTGTGCCGGCAAGGATGATTGCCTTTATGTTCGGGATGTGGTACCTGGCAATTGCGATTGGGAACAAACTGGCCGGTTCTTTTGGAGGAATGGTAGACGAGATCACCCAACAATACAGCCTTTCTACCTTCTTCCTGATTTTTACAGTAGTGCCTATTGGTGCCGGAGTTTTAGTGGCGCTGCTAAACCCACTTCTAAAGAAATTGATGCACGGGGTGAAATAAATTCCTCCCTAAAATGCTATTTTTACGCCCTCATTCCTGAGGGCGTAGTTTTTATGAAAATTCGGAACGACTATTGCTAACAGACAAAGAAAAAGTATGAAGAAAATTATTCTTAGCCTTAGTGTCTTCCTTTTTACGGCCTCTGCCATGCTGGGGCAGGAGATCAAGTGGATGAGCATGAACGAAGCCCTTGAAGCTCAAAAGAAAGCGCCAAAAAAGATCTTTATGGATGCCTATACCACCTGGTGTGGCCCGTGCAAGATGCTCGATAAGAATACTTTTTCCAATAAAGACGTCATTAATTACATCAACCGGCATTATTATCCCGTAAAATTTAATGCTGAAGGTACCGAGGAAATCCATTACCTGGGCATGTCTTTTAAAAACCCCAATTACGACCCCAATCGCAAAGGCCGTAACAGTCAGCATGAATTTGCCAGCGCAATGAAGATCACCGGCTACCCCAGTCTGGTATTTTTTGACGAAGAGGCCAACCTCATAGGGCCAATTCCCGGCTACCGCACTCCGCACCAGCTGGAGTTGTTCTTAAAGATGTTTGTAGGTGAAGATTACAAGAAAATTACCAGCCCCGAAGCTTTCCAGGACTATTCCGCGGCTTTTGAAAATGAATTCAGCGTTTCAAATTAATTTTTTTTGAATCGAATTCAGGAATAATCCAGCCTGTTTTTAAGGTATGGAAGGGCTGTTTCTGAATATATATTCCTGGTTCTTGCAGCCTACCTGCCGTTAGGTAAGCGAAGGGTACTTGTTTCTCTTCCCGGCCAACACTGTATTTGAATATAGAATTTCGCCTCGCAGTTTAGAATTGTGAGGCTTTTTTATTCAAGGATATAAGCCCCGTCTTCACCGGTGTAAAAGAAAGGAATGTGCTTTGCTTTGGCAGTTTTTTTCCACTTTTTAATGACTGAAGGATAATTGCTGCCGTCGGCGATGATGGCTGCAGGTTTGAGATTCATTAAAAGACGTTCCAGGTTAATCCCGGGAGCACCTGTAAGCAGCAGGTGGGTGTTAAAAGGCGTTTGCTTCGGAAGAAAACCGCTGCTGTCAATGAGCATCAAAAAATGCCCTTTTTGAAGATATATGTTTTTAAGCGGCGCTTCCCTTATCTGCTGAAGGTCTTCTCCTACCATGAAATTTTGTAGCAATTTCAGGTCTTTTGCAGGAGATTTCAGGTTATGGTACAGCATCAGCTGGTCATTATGTTGTGTTGCTACCAGGCTGCTTCGGGATTTGTGAAATACGATAAGCCGGTTCTCCTGTCTCACTTCCGAAGAAATATAAACCGATTGCAGGATGATTGCTGAAATAAGAACGGCTAGAAGCCTTTTATAGCCGAAGCTTTTCCATAGCAGGAATGCGGTGAAGAGAAAGAGGTACCAGCTTAAGACTTCAGCTAAACTGAAGCCAATGTCTTTGAAGAGGAATTGTTCGTGCCCGGCAATCCAGTCTACCGTTTTAATTAGGATTTTGATGATGATTCCGTAGGTTTCAGCAATAAATGAGGGCAACATATCTACAAGAGCTAGAAAGATCACCAGTACGCCCATTATAAGGATGACGCCCAGAAAGGGAAGGATGAGCAGGTTTGTGAGAAAGAAGAGCCCCGGAAACTGGTGGAAATAGTACAGGCTTAGCGGCAGCACCCCAAGTTGGGCCGCCAGAGTAACGCTTAACAAATCCCAAAAGTATTTTAGAATGCGGTTGGCAGGCGTGTAAAGCCTGTTGAGCAAGGGCTGAAAAAGCACAATAGAAAGCACCGCGAGGTAGCTCAGTTGAAACCCCACTTCAAAGATCCATCCCGGTTTAACCAGCAGGAGCAGGAGCAGCGAAAGGAAAATGGAATTTAGCGTGCCGGTACGCCTTTTAATTTCCAGGCCCACGGCAAGAAAGCTGAACATGGTCACCGCCCGCACCACCGAAGGCGAAAGCCCCGCCAGTACCGCAAAGCCCCAGAGGCATAAAATGACCAGGAAAGTCTTTAAAAATTTGCCATTTTTGAGACCGGTAAGAGGTTTGAAAAGCCAGTGTAACATCAACATAATGATCCCCACGTGCAGGCCCGATACCGCGAGGATGTGAATGGCACCTGCAGCTGCAAAATTATTGTAGGTTTGCGCTGAAATATCCTGTTTTTGACCCAGCAGCAGCGCCTGTACCAAAGAAAGTTCGTCCTGTTCAAAATGATGTTTTTTAAGGGCAGCACTTATTTTACGGCGCCAATTTGCCGCACTTGTTTTTAGCCCGGATTCTTTTTTCTGTAATTTTTTAAAAGTACCCTGGCGAAGGTTTGCCTGTCGCCAGACCCCTTTTCTGTTCATAAAGTCGGCATAATTGAACTGGTGCAGGTTGAGAGGTGGGGGAACGGGCGTTAAATCGGCAGAAATGAGCAGCTGCTCACCTTCCAAAAATGGCTTTTTTAGGCTGTCTTTCGGAAGTAGTACAAGCAGCTTTCCATGCGCAGATTTTCCGTTGACTGCGTTCACTTCAGCAATATATTTATCGCTGAAGGCGTCGGGTTTTAAGGTTTCGAGAATACTTAGCTTCAGAAAGTGGGCTTTTTCCGAAGAAATCTTGTGAATGTAGTGCTGTGGCTGGTTTTGTGGGAGGTGCAGGCTTGCTGAAAAGATTCCGAAGAGGAAAAAGAGGAGGGCGGTGCTGCTTCCGAAGAAAAGATCGGGGAAAAGCAGTTTTCGGGCTCTAAAATAGGCCAGGAGAAATAATAAGATTCCCGGCAGCAGTGCCAGAAATGCCATTTTGAGAGGTAGTTACAGGAAAAAACCGCTGCATATTCCCAGCAGCAGCAAAATGCTAAGTCTGATAATGGCGGTGTTCAAATTATTATGTGTGAGGTGGTTAGCCTAAGATAATAATTTAAAGGATGCGGCGAGCCATCACAAAATGCTCTTTCCAGTAATTTTCATTGAGTGCCGAAATAATGACGCCGCGCGAGGAGCTGGAGTGAATGAAGAAAATATTGTCCTGGTCAAGTTCTACTACCAGGCCCACGTGGTTGATGGCTTTTTTGCGCCTGTCGGTCTTAAAAAACAGGAGGTCGCCCAGCTTTACATGGCGGAGTTCGAGCTCATCACCCAGGAGCGCCATATCACGTGAAGAACGCGGCAGTTCAATGTTATTTTCGAGGAAACAGGTATAGACAAGACCCGAGCAATCCATACCCTGAGGCGTGGTGCCGCCGTATTTGTATTTTGTGCCAAGAAACTGCAGGGCGTAATCGATGATGCTAAAAGTCTCTTCTTCGGCCTCTTCCATCACTTCTTCAGAAGTGTCATAAAAATCGGGAATCTGGGCATAATCAATCTTTTGCTCTTCAATTGTGGCTTTATTCCCCAGTGCAGATTTGCGTGCCCCGCAAGAAGTGAGGGTAAGGATAAGGGCCAGCAGGGTGAACCTCAAAAGCTTCATTGGGCAGAAATCTTTTGGTAAATTAATTCGGCAGTTTTTTCACTGGCGCCTTTACCGCCAAGCTTTTGTTCCAGTTCGTGGTAATCGGAAAAGATCTTTTTCCGGTTCTCTTTATCGAGAATTTTGGTGAGTTCTGTTTTTAGATTTTCGCGGTTGAACTCGTTTTGAATAAGTTCTTTTACCACCTCGCGATCCATAATGAGGTTCACCAGTGAGATATAATCGAGTTTGATGATGCGTTTGGCGATCTGGTAGGAGATAAAATTGCCTTTGTAGCAAACTACTTCGGGCACTTTGAGCAAAGCGGTTTCAAGAGTGGCAGTGCCCGAGGTTACCAGCGCAGCCGTAGATATTTCCAGCACATCGTAGGTGCGGTTCATCACAAGGTGCACGTTTTTCTTCTTGATATAGGGCCGGTAAAAACTCTCTTCCTGGCTGGGCGCGCCTGCGATAACAAACTGGTACTCTTTAAAGTCATTGGTTACACTAAGCATGACCTCCAGCATTTTGGAGATTTCCTGTTTCCTGCTTCCGGGAAGGAGGGCGATTATTGGGCGGGCATCGAGTTTGTGCTCAGCTTTGATCTTTTCAGCCTGCACGGGAGGTCTTCCGGCTATCGCATCTATGAGCGGGTGGCCCACAAAATTGACTTTAAAGTTGTGCTTCTTTTCGTAAAAATCTTTCTCGAAAGGCAGGATCACGTACATCTCGTCAATATCACGCTGAATGTCTTTGATCCTGTTTTCTTTCCATGCCCAGATTTGAGGAGAAATGTAGAAGTGGGTTTTGTAGCCTTCCTTGCGGGCCCATTTCGCGATGCGCAGGTTAAACCCGGGATAGTCCACAAAAATGATAACATGAGGCTCCCATTTTTTAATGTCGTCCTTACAAAATGAAATATTGCGAAGAATGGTGCGCAGGTTCATGAGCACTTCAGCAAACCCCATAAATGCGAGGTCGCGGTAGTGCTTCACCGGTGTACCGCCTTCCTGTTGCATGAGATCTCCGCCCCAAAACCTGAACTCGGCCTGGGGATCGGTCTTTTTGAGGCCTTTCATGAGATTTGCCGCATGTAGGTCTCCCGAAGCTTCTCCTGCAATAATGTAATATTTCATATCAACTAAGCTTTATTACTGCAATAACAAGTGCGGCGAGAATTGAAGCCATCAAAACACCTCTTGCCCTGTACGTGGCTTCCCTTTTTATAAAATAAAAGAAAGGCAGGAAATTCAAAATGGCGCCCGCTGTAATGAGTGTGCCAATAAAGCCGCCGCGCATAGATTCCTGAAGGGTTTCCCAAATGGGCAGATCAGAAAAAATGAGGATGTAAATGAGCATTCCAACCAGATTGGCTGCAATACCTGTTACAAAACCCAGTAAGATCTCTTTCCTAATCATTCAGTTCCCAGGAATTTAGATCGCTCAGAAATTGATGTGCCGTAAGGTCAAACTGAACCGGTACCACCGAAACATACCCCTGGGAAAGGGCATATTCATCGCTGTCTTCGCCTTCGTCTTCGTTCACAAATTTTCCCGTTAGCCAATAATAATCGCGCCCCTGCGGATTTGTTCTCTTATCGAATTCTTCTTCCCAGCGCGCCTTTGCCTGCCTGCACACTTTAATCCCTTTAATTTCTGATTCGCTTAGCTTTGGAAGGTTCACATTTAAAACCACTCCTTTTGGAAGCCCGTGTTTAAGCACCTGCCTGGTAATGCGTTTTACAAACTTCTTACAGGGTTCAAAATCGGCATTAAGCGAGTAATCGAGTAAAGAGAACCCAATGGCCGGTATGCCTTCAATGCCGGCTTCTACCGCGGCACTCATGGTACCCGAATAGATCACATTGATAGAAGAATTTGAGCCGTGGTTAATACCGCTCACACAAAGATCGGGTTTGCGGTGAAGGATCTCCTGGGTGGCGATCTTCACGCAATCGGCCGGTGTGCCCGAGCAGCTGTATTCTTTATGCTTGTAGGTTTCCTTGACCGTAATTTGATCACAAAAAAGAGTGTCGCTAATGGTGATGGCGTGGCCCATGCCACTTTGAGGGCTATCGGGTGCAACCACAATCACGTCTCCCAATTGCTTCATGACCTCTATAAGGGCTCTAATTCCGGGAGCCGTAATTCCGTCGTCATTGGTTACTAAAATGAGCGGTTTTTCCTGAGACATTATGAAAAATTTATGGCTGCTAAATTAAATTAATTTCTTGAGGAAAGGCTTATATTCGTAAATTAACAAAAAAGAAGAAAACTGTGGAAGTTGGCATAGTTTTTACTGTAGTACAGGTATACTAATGATGAAAATAAAAACCATAATGAAAAGGAACTATAAGCTACTCGTGCTGGTCTTGCTGTTTGCCGCGGCTTCTTGCAGCTTTACTACCAAGACATTCAATGACCCCAATAAAGATAAGACCCTGATTGAACTAATTTCTTATGTTCTAAAAAACGGGCATTATGATGCCAAAGAGGTAGACGATTCCTTTTCTTCGGAAGTTTATAAAGATTACCTAGAGGCCCTGGACCCTCTAAAAAGGTACTTTTATGCAAGTGATATAGAGGAATTCAAACAATATGAAAACCTTATTGACGACCAGATAAAGAACAGCGAGATCAGCTTTTTTGATCTTACCCATACCCGACTTTTAGAGCGAATGGCTGAAGCTGAAGAAATCTACAAGGAAGTTCTCGAACAACCTTTTGATTTTGACCAACAGGAAGTATTGGATACCGATTACAGCAAGCGCGATTACGTTAGCTCAAAGAAAGAGATGAAGGAGAGGTGGAGAAAACAGCTTAAGTTTTCGGCTATTTCCAACTTCTACGACAAGAAAAAAGAGCAGGAAAGAGAACTTGAGAACAATGCCGACTACGTAGCCAAATCTGATGGCGAGCTTGAAAAAGAGGCGCGTGAATTGACCAAAAACTCGCTCGATGAGTACTTTGACTTCAGTGATGACCTTGAAAGAAAAGATTGGTTTTCAGTATACGTTAACGCCATTGTGGAAGAATTTGACCCGCACACTTTTTACTTTGCCCCGCAAGACAAAGATCGTTTTGATATGGCCATGAGCGGTAAGCTGGAAGGTATTGGAGCCCGTTTGCAAAAGAAGAACGATAATGTAAAGATTGTTGAAGTGATCTCTGGCGGACCGGCCTGGAGAGGAGAAGACGTAGAAGTGGGTGACGAGATCATTAAAGTGAAGCAGGAAGATGAGAAAGAGCCTGTGAGCGTGGTGGGAATGCGGCTTGACGATGCCGTAAACCTTATTAAAGGGCCAAAAGGATCAAAAGTAACCCTAACCCTTAAAAAGGTTGATGGTACTATCCAGGAAGTAGACATTATTAGAGATGTGGTAGAGATCGAAGAGACCTATGCCAAGGCTGCGAAAGTAGAAAAGGATGGGCGCTTGTATGGAGTGATCAACCTGCCCAAGTTCTATTTTGATATGGAAGATTATTCTGAAAGAAATGCAGCTTCCGACGTTAAACAGGAAATTGTAAGACTTAAGAAAGAAGGCATGGATGGGCTGGTGCTTGACCTGAGAAACAACGGTGGCGGATCTCTTAAGACAGTAGTGGATATAGCCGGATTGTTTATCAAAGAAGGCCCCATTGTACAGGTGAAATCTAAACTTGAAGGGCAACAGGTTCTTGAAGATACAGATTCCTCAATTTTATGGGACGGTCCTTTAGTGATCCTTGTGAATGAACTTTCTGCCTCGGCTTCCGAAATTCTTGCAGCTGCAATGCAGGATTATAAGAGAGCGGTAATCATTGGAAGTAAACAAACCTACGGAAAGGGAACCGTACAAAACGTACTTGACCTTAACCGATGGATCAAAAATAATGACCTTGGTGACCTTGGAGCTCTAAAGATCACCACTCAAAAGTTCTACAGGGTGAATGGTGGTTCTACCCAGCTTGAAGGTGTGAAAAGTGACGTTGTGGTGCCCGATAGGTATTCTTTTATTGACATAGGTGAGAAAGATCAAAAGAATCCGTTGCCATGGGATCAGATCGAGGCAGCGTCTTTTGAAGAGTGGAACGGGTATATCGATTTTGAGGAAACCCTTTCAAACAGTCAGAAGAGAATGGCCGAAAATGAACATATTGACTTGATAAGGGAGAATGCCGAGTGGATCAGGGATCAGCGTAACAGCACAACATTCTCGCTTAACTATGCTGAATACAGCAGGGAAATGGAGCTGAACGAAGAGCAGGCTAAAAAATTTGATAAAATTTCTGAATATGAGTCAGATCTTAGCTTTGAATCCCTGCCTTATGAAAAGCAGATGTTTGAAGTAGATACCGTACTGGCCGAAAAAAGGGAAAGATGGCACGAGAGCCTGAAGAGTGATATCTATATGGAAGAAGCGGTGCATGTACTTGAAGATATGAAGATGAACAACATCAAGAAATCTGGTCTTGCCGATATTAAGAAATAAACGCAGGCATACAGGTTATTCAAAAAGGGCTTTTTAAAGGCCCTTTTTTTATGGCTTCTTTTTCAGGGCTCACCCGTGCAATAAAAAAAGACGCTCCCGGTATAAGAAGCCGGTAAAATGCCTTAAAGAGGTCACTTCAGGTGGTTTACAGCAGTTTCGGGAGCTCAGTTGTGAAAAAAGAGCCTGATCCTGATTCAGCCAAAAAACAATTTTCCCGGACTTGAACTCTTCAGAATAATTCAGTAGTAAAATGCCTTTTTTGAGAGGTGCAGGTCAGGTCCTTATCAGGGCTGTGCGTTTAAACTATCGCCTTGCGACTCCCAACTATCAGTTAAATTACCAAAAAGACATCCGGTCAGAATCCAGTTTGAGGAAGATGAAGAGCAGGATGGTGAAACCCCATAATCCCGATCCCCCGTAGCTAAAGAATGGCAGCGGGATCCCCACAGTGGGAAAAACGCCAATCACCATTCCTATATTGACAAAGAAGTGCATAAAAAGGATCCCGGCCACACTGTAGCCATACACCCGGTTGAACTGGGATTTCTGCCTTTCGGCCAGGTGGATAATGCGCAGGATCAAAAAGATGAATAACAGGATTACCACAGAGCTTCCTACAAATCCCCATTCTTCGCCAACAGTACTAAAAATGTAGTCGGTATGCTGTTCAGGCACAAAATTTCCTTTGGTTTGTGTGCCTTCGGTCCATCCTTTTCCAAACCAGCTACCACTGCCAATGGCAATTTCACTTTGGTTGGTGTTATAGCCTATTCCGCGGTTGTCAACCTCTTTGCCAAGAACGATGTTGAAGCGGTCTCGGTGGCGTTGTTCAAAAATATTTTCAAAGATATAATCTACAGAAAAAGACAGGGCAACAGCTACAGCCAAAAGGCTTATGGAAGTTAATGCTCCTGCAATTCTCTTTTTCTTTAAAAAGAACAGCAAAAGCACGAGCACTGCTGCTCCAGCCGAGACCCATACGGGGCCAAATAAGAGCGTGGTAACAAAAACAACCACCCCAAGAACCACTACAATTAAATACCCTCCAGAAAGCCCTTCCCTGTACAGCGGAAAGAAAAATGCAGCGTATACCATGGCGCTTCCGGCATCGGGCTGCAGCAGAATGATAAAAGCCGGCAGGGCAATAATGATAAAGGCTTTAAATTGATGGGTAAGGCTGGTAATATTGGTTTGAATATCACTGATGAATTTTGACAGCGCCAGGGCCGTACCTACTTTGGCAAACTCGGCAGGCTGTATGGAGAAACTTCCGAAGGTATACCAGGAAGTTGCGCCATTAATCGTTGTTCCGAAGAGAAAGAGTCCGCTAATAGACAGCAGAGAGATCATGTAAATCACACTCGAAAAACGCTCGTAGAACTTGGCTTCTAAAGAAAGGAGAATTACGATTAGCAGGACGCTAAGAAGTATCCACAGCATCTGTTTTCCGTAGATCTGGCTAAGGTCAAAAAAAGAGCTGGCCGTATCATCGAGAGATGCCGAGTAGATGTTAACCCAGCCTATGGTTACCAATAAAAAATAAACAAGTATAGAAAGCCAGTCAAACTGGGAAATAGTTTTGGGCATAATTACTGGTTAATTCTAAATGGTTCCCCGCTTAAAGGTTTTTCATATTCTTCTTCAAGGCTGTGGGTAAGTATCCATTCTTCCATGTCTTTACGGGTAATCTCACCCTTGATATATTTTTCGATCATTAAGCCGGCGATACGCCCTGCATAACGCCCTCCCCAATATCCGTTTTCCACGAACACGGCCAAAGCTATCTTGGGGTTATCTACAGGGGCAAAGGCAACAAAGATAGAATGGTCTGTAAGCTGTACCCTTTTTCCGTCTATCCTGGTGAAGTTTTCGGCTGTTCCTGTTTTTCCGGCGATCTCTATGCCGGGAATCTGAAGTGAAGCTGCCGTCCCCGATTTGTACACCTGGTGCATTCCTTCTACCACAGGCTCAAAATGTCGCGGATCTATAGTGGTGACTTTCTTCTGGGTGAACTCCTTTTCTTTAATGGGATTTCCTTCAATTTCTTTTAGAACATGAGGGGTGTAGAACCATCCGCGATTGGCAATGGCGGCGGTCATATTTGCCAGTTGAATGGGGGTCATAAGAACTTCCCCCTGGCCTATGGCATTAGAAAGGGTTGCGGTAGAAAACCACTTATAGGTGGGATAATCGTAAATCCTGTTGTAGTATTCTGAAGTAGGGATCTTGCCCGGCCTTCCGGTAGAAAGGTCGGAACCCAGATAATCCCCCAGCCCGAAACTCTTAAGGTGGTTTGCCCAAACATCTACGCCTTCCTGCGGGGTAGGGTATTTTTCAACGATCCTTCGGTAAACATTTGCAAAATACGCGTTACAGGACTGAGCAATCCCCGGGATCATATTCAGCGGGCTCGCATGGGCATGGCAACCCATTTTTCGGCCTCTTCCGTAGAAATACCCTCCATGGCATGAGAAACTTTCCTGGGTAGTTACAACGCCTTCCTGTAATGCGATTAAGGCGTTAATGGTCTTGAAAGGGGACCCGGGGGGATACTCGGCTAACAGGCCTCTGTCAAACAAGGGCTTCGAAATGGAATCTAGCCAGAGCTTTGTAAAATTCTCAGACCTCTTACGCCCCACCAGGTTGGCCGGGTCGTAATTTGGAGCTGTTACCAGGGCCAGGATCTCGCCGGTAGCAGGTTCGATAGCCACAATACCGCCTCTTTTGTTCTCCATGAGAAGCTCCCCGTATTTTTGTAATTCGGCGTCAATGGTAATGGTAATGTCTTTTCCCTTTTTTGGAAGGGTGTCGTAAATGCCTTCCTTGTAAGGGCCTATGTCCCGGTTAAAACGGTCTTTCTGAATATATTTTACTCCTTTAACCCCGCGTAAGAGTTCTTCGTAGTAACCTTCAACGCCCTGCCGGCCAATAAGGTCTCCCGAGAGGTAGTAAGGGTTCTCGTTTACAATGCGCTGGTTTACTTCAGCTATATATCCAAGCACATTGGCGCCATGTTCGGTATAATAATCCCTTAATGACCGCTTCTGAATATAAAAGCCTTCATACTTCCGCATTTTTTCAGCGAGATAAGCGTATTCACTTTTTGTGAGCTGCGGAATCACCACCGAAGGCAGGCGGGGAGAATAGATCTTAGCCTTATCAAGCCTTTCAACAAGTTGTTCTGTGGTAATACTTAAAATATTGCACAGCTCGGTAGTATCAAAAGGTTTCAGGTTACGTGGAATCACCATCACATCGTAAGACGGCTGATTGGATACCAGCAGTTCCCCATTGCGGTCGAAAATAAATCCGCGCTGCGGATAATCATAGACGACTTTGATGGCGTTGTTCTCTGAAAGCCCTACAAAAGAGTCGTCCATTACCTGCAGGTAAAAAAGCCTGGCCAGGAAAATGATTCCGGAAGTAATGACTATTATGTAGAGTAAAACTTTTCTCATCTTGATTTTTTACTGAATAAAGCGAGCGTTAGGAAAACCAGGATTACGGTAAACGCTGCCGAAAAGACTGTTTTCTTAAGTAGCAACAATAAGTGTGCAAAATTGAAAAATTCCAATAAAAACAATACAAAATGATGCACGAGCACAATGATGAGTACATAACTTATTCTTGAGCCGGGCTGGGTGCTGGAGAATTTGATGGTTTGATAATCATAGCTCACCCCAAAGGAGAAGCGAAGAATAGCAGGGCGAATGTAGGCAGCAACCACACAGGCTGCAGCATTTATGCCGCCGCTGTCTTCAAAAATATCTACACCCCAACCTAAAAGGAAACTCAAAAAGATGAAAAGGGTTTGATTGCCATTGAACGGGTACAACAGGATGAACAGTACGTACAGGTAGGGGTTTATATAACCCAGAAAATTGATATTGTTCAACAACAGCACCTGGAGCAATAACAGCACTATAAAACGCAGGGCATTGTTGAAAATGACACTATTCATCTTTAGAAAGATTTTGCAGTTCTCTTATTTCAGCCTGGCTGGTGTTCTCAATGATATAAACATAACCAATATTGGTCATGTCATTAAACAATTCTATATCAATGTTGTAATAGCTTTCGCTTTGATCCAGCGAAAAGTTCTTAATGGCACCAATGGGCAGGCCTTTGGGGAAAATTAGCGACCGTCCTCCGGTAATTATGGTGTCCCCTTCGGCTATGGGTGCTACAGAGGGCACATCTATGAGCTGAACAACATTGGGGTCATCGCCATTCCACACCAGGGTCCCAAAATGGTTCGACTGTTTTAGCTGTGCGTTGATGCGTGAATTTGAATTAAGTATGGAGATCACTGTGGAATAGTTTGGGGAAACATTCTCCACTATTCCCACAATCCCTTTGCTGGTCACCACTCCCATATCCCTTTCAATTCCGTTGCGGCTTCCGCTTTTTATGGTGAGGTAGTTGTCTACCTTGGCGTAGTTGTTATTGATCACTTCTGAAGCCCTGAAGATATAATCGGCATCAAAGCTGCTGGTATCGCGGTAGGTGCTAATTTCCAGAGAATCTTCAAAGGTGGCCAGGCGGGTGCGCAGGCGCTCATTTTCTTCAAGCAGCCGCAGGTTGTACTCTTCCAGGTAAAAGTAGCTGTTGATGTTACTGGTCCAGCTATAGATCCCTCCGCTCAAAAAGTTGGCAGAACTAATGAATTTACTTTTCTGGTAGGAGTGGGACTGTATGGTTAAAAACAGGGAAAAGGTGAGCAGCAATAAGAATAAAATATTGTTCTTATTGCGAATAAGAAAATTAATTATTTGCTGCATAAGCTACTCCTACTTTATCAGGATCCCCTTGTATCGATGAAGGGTCTTCAGGCAAATACCCGTTCCGCGAACAACTGCCCGTAAAGGATCTTCGGCGATATACACCGGAAGATCGGTCTTTTGCGATAATCTCTTGTCCAGCCCGCGCAGCATAGATCCCCCACCGGCAAGATAGATCCCGGTATTGTAGATGTCGGCTGCGAGTTCGGGAGGAGTCTGGGAGAGCGTCTCCATCACGGCATCCTCAATTCTCAAAATCGACTTGTCCAGGGCTTTGGCGATCTCTCTATATGAGATGTTCACCTGCTTTGGTTTTCCGGTTAAAAGATCCCTTCCCTGTACGTTCATTTCATCTGGCGGTACCTCAAGATCTTCGGTGGCGGCACCAATCTGAATTTTTATTTTTTCCGCAGTACGCTCACCTACATAAAGGTTGTGCTGCGTGCGCATGTAATACACTATATCATTGGTGAACACGTCTCCGGCTATCTTGACCGATTTGTCGCACACAATTCCTCCAAGGGCGATCACGGCAATTTCAGTGGTTCCACCTCCTATGTCCACAATCATATTTCCCTTTGGCTGCATGATGTCAACCCCAATTCCTATAGCTGCGGCCATAGGTTCGTGTATCAGGTACACCTCTTTCCCGTTTACCCTTTCTGCACTCTCTTTTACCGCCCGCATCTCCACTTCAGTAATGCCCGATGGGATACAAATCACCATTCTTAGAGCAGGAGTGAACATTTTCTTCTTTAAGGCCGGGATCTCTTTGATGAACATGGTGAGCATCTTTTCAGAGGCATCAAAATCGGCAATTACCCCGTCCTTGAGGGGGCGAATAGTTTTAATATTCTCATGCGTTTTCCCCTGCATCATCGCAGCTTCTTTTCCTACGGCTATGATCTTTCCGGTAGTGCGGTGACGGGCCACGATAGAAGGACTGTCAACCACAACCTTATCATTATGAATAATAAGTGTGTTCGCAGTTCCTAAATCTATAGCAATTTCTTCAGTGAGAAAATCGAAAAATCCCATGTTAAGTCAATTAGTTGAGGTTCGGTAAATGTAATAAAATTAATGTTTAAAATGCCTCGTGCCGGTCATTACCATAGCGAGATTATTCTCGTTGCAGTAATCTATACTTAGCTGATCCTTAATTGATCCGCCGGGTTGAATAACGGCAGTGATCCCTGCTTTATCTGCAATCTCCACGCAATCGGGGAACGGGAAAAAAGCATCGCTGGCCATTACTGCGCCTTGCAGGTCAAATTCAAAAGAATTAGCTTTTTCAATGCTCTGTCTCAACGCATCAACCCTCGATGTTTGCCCGGTGCCGCTAGCCAGTAACTGGTTATTCTTTACCAGAACGATAGTATTTGATTTGGTGTGCTTGCAAATTTTGGAGGCAAACAACAGGTCATTTAACTCCTGCTGTGAAGGTTTATTGTTGGTAACGTACGTTAAATCTTCTGCGGAATCTGTTTTTGAATCCTTATCCTGAACCAAAATTCCGTTCAGGCAGGTGCGTACCTGCTTCTGCGGAAGTTCGGTTTCTTTCTGAACAAGTAGTACCCTGTTCTTCTTTCCTTTTAATATTTCCAAAGCTTCTTCGGAATAACCAGGGGCAATCACCACTTCACAAAACAGCTCATGTATCTCTTCGGCAGTAGCCTTGTCTATTTCTGTGTTGGCAATAAGAATTCCTCCAAAAGCCGAAACAGGGTCTCCCGCCAAAGCATCTTTGTAAGCATCGAGCAGGGTTTCCCGCTGCGCCAGTCCGCAGGCATTATTGTGCTTTAAAATGGCAAAAGTGGGGGCTTCATTTTGAAATTCATTCATCAAATTTACAGCCGCATCTACATCCAGTAAATTGTTGTACGATAACTCCTTGCCGTGCAGCTTGTCAAACATGGCCGAAAATTCTCCGTAAAAATGCCCTTTTTGATGGGGATTCTCCCCGTATCTTAATTCGAGTCCGCCGTTGAAGCTCTCTTTATAAGTCTGCTCTTCGTTATTCAGATAATTGAAGATGGCAGTGTCGTAATGAGAAGACACGTTAAATGCCTTTGCGGCAAATCTTTTGCGGTCATTCAGGCTTGTCTGGCCTTTTCCTTCAGAAATAATTCCTAAAAATTCGGAATAACTGTCTACTGAAGGTACACAAATCACATCTTTATAATTCTTGGCAGCTGCCCTTATTAAAGAAATGCCGCCAATATCAATTTTTTCAATGATCTCTTCTTCCGAAGCATTTGAAGCCACCGTTTTTTCAAACGGGTAGAGGTCTACAATCACAATGTCTATCTGTGGGATTTCATACTGCTCCAGTTCGGCTTTATCCTGTTCGTTTTCACTGCGGTTAAGAATACCTCCAAAAACTTTTGGGTGCAGCGTTTTTACACGCCCGCCAAGAATGGAAGGATAGGAAGTAATATCCTCTACCGGCACTACATTTACTCCCAGTTCTTTAATAAATTTTTCGGTTCCTCCTGTAGAGTAGATGGTGACACCCAGCTCGTTAAGCTTTTTTACAACAGGTTCAAGTCCTTCTTTGCTGAAGACAGAAATAAGTGCAGATTTGGCCGATTTTAGGTCGCTCATTGTGTTGGTTTTGTTGAGGTTGCAAAAGTAATTATTTCAATATAAAATAAAGAGGCTGCCGCGCTTATTTAAATAATTATTTTGTAACGAATTTTTAAAGCCGGCGTCTTATGTGTTGCAGGTTTCTAATTATACAGAAAAAGTACCATGTTAATATATCTAAGGGTTCTTAAAGAGAGTTTTTTTTTCGCCATTAACGCTCTTAAAAACAACAAGCTGCGAACCATGTTATCCCTTTTGGGGGTCACCATAGGGATCTTCTCCATCATAGCGGTACTTGCGGCGGTAGATTCCCTGGAGAAAGAGATTAAGGGCAGTCTTAGCGCGTTAGATAACCGCACCATGATCCTTACCCGCTTTTCTTTTGGCCCTACCGAAGTGCCACAGTGGAAAAGGGAACAGTTCCCCGATGTGAGTTACGAAGAATACGAATATTTGAGCCGCAGTGTACCCGATGTTTCGGCTATGTCTTACGTGCTTAACGTTCCTTCCGAGAACATTAAGTACAGCGACAAAACTGCCTCCGATGTGGGGATAGCGGCTGTCTCTGCCGAATATTACGACATTGAAGCCCTGCAAATTGAAGAAGGCCGGTTTTTTAACATGGCCGAATCTGTAAGCGGAACTCCCGTAATTGTACTGGGGCATGATGTGTATGAAAATCTCTTCGGAAGCCGCAATGCCCTTGGCGAACAGGTGAGGCTTTACGGAAGAAAATTTACGGTGATTGGTGTGCTCGAAAAACAGGGGGCAAGCCTTTTTGGGGGCAGCCATGATACCAACGTTTTTGTGCCGGTGAACGTGGTGAGAAGGATCTACGGCGGAAGTAACCGCGGGACCTTTCCGCAAATCGTCATAAAACCCGATCCCGAGGCCGACACCAATGAAATCATTGCCTACATTTCTCAACAACTCCGCAATTTTAGAGGCTTGAGGCGAGACGATATCAACAACTTCTTCGTGAACCAACTCGAAGGCTTTACCGATCTCATAGATAATATGACCGGGCAACTCAATTTCTTCGGACTCATCATCAGCGGATTTTCACTTCTGGTGGGAGGCTTTGGAATTGCAAACATCATGTTTGTGAGTGTCAAAGAACGCACCAACCTCATCGGGATTCAGAAGTCATTGGGGGCCAAAAACAAATTCATCCTCTTCCAGTTCCTGTTTGAAGCCGTGATCCTGGCAGTAATTGGTGGGCTTATCGGGCTGTTCCTGGTCTGGCTCGCATCTCTCGTAGTTTCGCAATTTACCGGCAGCTTTGAATTCATCCTTTCTACCTGGAATATGTTTATAGGTACGGCGGTATCGGCAGTTATTGGGCTTATTTCGGGGATCGTTCCTGCAATTTCAGCCTCAAAACTTGATCCGGTAGAAGCCATTAGAACGGGAATGTAACTCCAAGCTTACTTGTATAACATAATACTATTTTATATATATTTGGTTTGGCAATCAATACTTTAAAAACCATGTACATGAAAAAAATATTTACAGTACTGGCTTTAACCTGTTCCCTCTATGCAGTAGCCCAGGACTTTGAAAGGCAAAAAATGGACAGCCTCTTTAAGCTTGTCGAAAAGTACAATAAAGGGATGGGCAGCTTTGCAATTCACAAACAAGGAGAACCTGTCTACACGAACACCATTGGCTACAGCGATATATCAAAAGGAACTAAAGCCAACGCCCATACAAAATACCGCATTGGATCAATTTCAAAGACTTTTACAGCAGCTATGATCCTGCAACTGGTTGAAGAAGGAAAACTCTCACTGGATACCCGGCTCTCAAAGTTTTATCCTGAAATTCCTAATGCCGAAAGTATCAGTATAGAAGACCTTTTGCGGCACCAAAGCGGGCTTTTCAATTTTACCAGTGAAGATGCTTACCTCGATTATATGGAAGAGCCAAAGTCAAAAAAGGAGCTTCTCGCAATATTTAAAGCCCAGGAGCCGGTTTTTGAGCCCGGTGAGAAAAACGATTATTCCAATACAAATTACGTGTTGCTTTCCTTTATACTTGAAGATGTAGACGGAAAGAATTACGCCCAAATCCTGAAAAATCGAATTACCCAACCGCTCAATCTCGAAAACACCTACTACGGAAGAAAAATCGATTCCGGTAATGCTGAAGCTTATTCTTATCAGAAAAAGAAGGACTGGCAACCCGCTACAGAAACCCATTTGAGCATTCCGTTGGGAGCGGGCGGCATAGTGTCTACGCCTTCAGACCTCAATACATTCTTTACTGCGCTCTTCGAAGGAAAAGTTTTAAAACCCGAAACTTTTGAAAAGATGAAAAGCCTCAAAAATGGCTTCGGAATGGGGCTTTTCAGCTATCCGTTCAACGACAAAAAGCTTTACGGGCACACCGGCGGCATAGACGGGTTCAACTCCATGAGTACATATTACCCTCAAGAAGAACTTGCCGTGACTTATATTTCTAATGGCACCGACCTGTCTCCAAACGATATTCTTATTGGTGCGCTTAGTATTTATTGGGGTTTGGATTATACTTTACCTTCTTTTGAGCCAGGCATTGAAGTTTCCCGGGAAAAACTTGAAGAGTATGTGGGAACCTATGGAAGTGAAACCTTTCCGCTGGAAGTAAAAATCTTTATTGAAGATGAAACGCTTATGGGGCAGGCTACCGGCCAGCCTTCTTTTCCTCTTGAAGCCTACGACGAAAATAAATTCCAGTTCACCCGCGCCGCACTTAAACTGGAGTTCAACCCTGAAGCCGGTAAACTGACCTTATTCCAGGGGGGCGGCGCTTATGAATTAACCCGGAAGTAAAAAAGGAAACCATACAACAAGGGGTGCCAAAAATAGAGTGCCCCCAAAAAGTTAGACACTTATTGGGGGCATTTTTTATGGATAAAAGAGTAAAGTATGACTATAAATTTAAAAGGACTATAGTCTTAGAAGTTATCAAGAAGGGATTATCGTGTTATTCAGTAGGTAACAAGCATGGTCTACAGGTAACAAGCATGGTCTACGTAAGTCATTAGTGCAAAAATGGGTTAGGTTTTATAAGGCTCACGGTGCTAAAGGATTACGACCTATTAGAAATAAATATTCAGAAAAATTTAAGGCGAGAGTAGTTCTGGAGATGAAAGAGAAATCTCTATCTTACCAAGAAACTTGTGTGCTCTTCAAGATTCCAACCGAGGAAACCTTTAAGCGATGGTTGAAGATTTATGAAGAGAAAGGGCCAGAAGGTTTATCAATAGAAAAACGAGGAAAACCTAAATCTATGCCTAGAAAGCCTAAAAAACCTATGACCCGAGAGGAGCAACTTTTGGATGAGTTAGCTGATCTTAAAGCAGAAAATGCTTATCTAAAAAAGCTTCATGCCTTAGTTCAATCAGAAAAAGAGAAAGAAGAAAAACGCAAATCATCCAGGAATTAAGGCAAGAGCATGCGCTAGAAAAACTACTAAAGCATGCCGGGATGGCACGTAGTACCTTTTACTATCACTTAAAGGCCAGTAAACAGGATAAGTATGAGGTTCTTCGTAAAGAAATCAGATCTATATATGATCTACACAAGGGACGCTATGGGTACAGGAGAATCCAGTTAACTCTGAAGAACAAAGGCTATGTAGTGAATCACAAGACTGTGTTTAAGCTCATGCAGGAGCTAGGGATCAGCAGTTTGATAAGGGTCAAGAAATATACTTCCTACAGAGGAAACCAAGGGAAAATAGCGGCTAACTTGTTAAAGCAAAATTTTAAAGCCGATAGACCTAACCTAAAATGGGCAACTGATGTTACAGAGTTCAAAGTCAAAGACAAAAAGCTTTATTTATCACCTATTATAGATCTCTTCAATGGAGAAGTCCTAAGCTTTACCATCTCTGAGAGACCTAATTTTAAACAGGTAATGGATATGATTAATAAGTGTAGCAAACAGGAAAAACAGGGGCTTATTCTTCATTCTGACCAAGGATGGCAGTATCAAATGAAGCAATATCAAAAGACCCTACAGAAAAAGAACATCACCCAAAGCATGTCGAGAAAAGGAAACTGTTTAGACAATGCCGTGGCAGAAAACTTCTTTGGAACTCTAAAATCTGAGCTGTATTACCTAAATCAATATAACACTGTAGATCAACTAAAGCAGGATATAAAAGATTATATAAAATACTACAATTATGACAGAATAAGACTAAACCTAAATGGAATGAGCCCGATACAATATCGAGCTCACGTAGAAAATTTAATCTAATTATAAACCGTCCAACTTTTGGGGGCTAGTCCAAAAATGTCATTTTTGGCACCCCTTGTTTTTGAAATAATTTAAAGCTCTCCTCTGCTTAAGGTGGGGCCGGGGAGAGGATTAGATGATCTCCGCTACTTTTTCATTCACAAATTCAAGGAAACGTTCATCTTCTTCAGTAAAAGGATCGGGAACGTTTGAATCTATATCAATTTGGCCAATGTTTTCTCCATTTTTAAATAATGGCACTACAATTTCAGCTTTTACGTGAATACTGCAGGCAATATAATTGTCCTGTGCAGAAACATCGGGCACTACAAAGTTCTTGTTAGATACGGCAACCTGTCCGCAGATGCCTTTTCCGAAGGGAATAATGGTATGATCTGTAGGTTCTCCGGCAAAAGGGCCTAATTTTAATTCATTTTTGTCCCCGTTCTTGAAATAGAATCCTACCCAGGTGTAATAATCTACTTCAGCTTTTAAATGTTCGCACACTTTAGAGAGCCGCTCTTCAACCTGAACTTTATCATTCGCAAGGATTTCAGTAACCTCCTGTTTTAATCTTTCTAATGCCATTGTTTACTTTTTAAGCAAAAGTATTTAAAAAAACAGCTTTTTAAATAGGTATAAATAAATACTTTTGATGAAACCATTGGCTAAATTTTGCGACAACTCCTTCAAAGATACGCGCCGGTAATTCGGTTCATTTTTACCTTTTTAGGCGTATACCTGCTGTTGGCTTTGCTGTACAACCTGTACCTCCATAACTTTTATTCCCCTGCCTATTACCCCGATTTTCTTACACACCTTGTAGCCTTGCAAAGTGAGGCTGTGGTGTCGGCTTTTGGATATATCACGCAGGTGGTGCCGGGTTATCCCGAGGCAAACATGCACCTTTTTGTGAACGGCAAATTTGTGGCCCGAATTATAGAAGGCTGTAATGCGGCAAGTATAATCATTCTTTTTGTCTCCTTTATGGTCGCCTTTTCGGGTAAATGGAAAAGCACGTTTTTCTTTAGCCTTGGGGGCGCCGTAATGATTTATGTAACAAATGTGCTTAGAATTGCTCTAATGGCTATAGGTATTTATGAATATCCGGGCTATGCCCATTTTTTGCACTCCATAGCTTTTCCGCTGGTGATTTACGGGGTGGTTTTCCTGCTCTGGGTGCTTTGGATCATTATTTACACTAAAGAAATTAAGCATGAAAGGAGTCACTAAAATTATAATCATCCTGGGGCTTGTAGGGGTACTGGCCATGATAAGGCTCTACGAGTACCGTTTCTTTTACGACCCTTTTATGTACTTTTTTGAAAAAGCCTACCAGAGTGGTGATACTATAGATTACAGTTTCCAGATGTTCTTCAATGTTTTTCTCAGGTTTTTTCTGAATACGCTTGTTTCACTTTTAATTTTGTGGGTAGCCTTCAGGAGTTGGGGGATCATAAAGTTTTCAGCACTTATTTATGCGGCATTTCTGGTGGTGCTTTTTCCCATTTTTGTATACCTCATGCACCATGTTGAGCCGGGGCAGTATCTCGCTGCCTTTTACGTGCGGCGTTTTTTGGCGCACCCGCTGTTGATCCTCATCTTGTTGCCCGCTTTTTATTACAATAGGTTGAGCAGGAACCTCAAAGACTGAGGAAATATTTTCATAATTAAATTTTTACTAAATTTGCCTCTTTATGAAGCAGTTTTTTCAAAATATAACTTCTTTCACAATGGCATTTTTAGTGCTGTTCTCTACCGTTTCTTTTACGGTGGACAAGCATTTTTGTGGAGAAATTCTGGTTGACCAGGCTGTTTTTTCTGAAGCAAAGTCCTGCGGAATGCACGGCGATATGCCTGCTTCTTCTGAAGATGACTGCTGCGATGAAGAGAAGGTAATTGTTGAAGGACAGAAGGAGCTAAAAATTTCTTTTGATGATCTTGACCTGGAACAACAGGTGTTTCTTGCCTCCTTCAGCTGGTCTTATCTCAATCTTTTTGAAGGAGAAGCTCAGGCCGAAACTCCTTTTTTCCACTACAAACCTCCCCTGCTCGTCTACGATATACACCTGCTTGACGAGACTTTTCTTATTTGATATTTAAATTGATTTTTTGAACCCTGCAGGCCGGGGTTGCTGTGTTTGTTCACATTTAGATCAATTTAATATCAAAGCATGCTTAATAGAATAATTCATTATTTTTTATATAACAGGTTGGTAACTATGCTGTTGCTGATCTTTATGATTGGCTGGGGTGTGGTCACTTCTCCTTTCGACTGGGATTTTGACCTTCTGCCACGTGACCCTGTGCCGGTAGATGCCATCCCCGACCTGGGAGAGAATCAGCAGATTGTCTTTACCGAATGGCCGGGACGTTCGCCTCAGGATATCGAAGACCAGATCACCTATCCTCTCACAACTGCTTTACTCGGAATTCCGGGAGTGGAATCCATTAGAAGTACGTCCATGTTCGGGTTTTCCAGCATCAACATCATTTTTGATGAAGATGTGGAATTCTACTGGTCGCGCACCCGCATTCTCGAAAAGATCAATTCCCTGTCTCCGGGACTTTTACCCGAAGATGCCCAGCCTACACTTGGTCCCGATGCTACGGCCCTTGGCCAGGTGTTCTGGTATACGCTTGAAGGAAGGGATTCTGCAGGCAATGTTACCGGCGGCTGGAACCTGCATGAGATCCGTTCGGTGCAGGATTACTACGTGAAGCTCGGGTTAAGCGGAGTAGATGGAGTTTCTGAAGTTGCTTCTGTAGGCGGATTTGTAAGGGAATACCAGGTAGATGTAGATCCCGATGCTTTAAAAGCCTTTAATGTGGGCATCGACGACGTGATGATGGCAGTGAAGAACTCCAACCGCGATATTGGTGCCAAGACCATTGAGGTGAACAAGGTAGAATACCTGGTTCGAGGTCTGGGGTATATCGAATCTTTGGAAGATATAGAAAATACCGTGGTGGCAGTCAATGAAAACAAACCTATCCTTATCTCTGATATTGGCGTGGTCACCCTTGGGCCTGCTGAAAGACGCGGAATCCTCGACAAAGCCGGGGCCGAGGTCGCCGGCGGAGTGGTGGTGGCGCGTTACGGCTCAAACCCTTTGGCGGTGATCAACAATGTCAAGGATAAAATAGAGGAGATTGCCCCCGGAATGCCTACAAAGGTATTACAGGATGGAACGGTGAGTAAACTGACCATAGTTCCTTTCTATGATCGCACCCAGTTGATACAGGAAACTTTGGGAACCCTCGAAAATGCCCTTTCTGACGAGATCCTTATCAGTATCATTGTCGTGATCATTTTGGTGCTCAACTTACGTGCGTCAATTCTTATTTCCAGTCTGCTGCCCATTGCGGTGCTTATGACCTTTATCGCCATGCGTTACTTTGGGGTAGATGCCAATGTGGTGGCGCTTTCAGGAATTGCGATCGCTATTGGCGTGATGGTCGATGTGGGGATTGTCTTTGTTGAAAATACCCTGCGGCACCTTGAATTTCCGGAGAACCGCGATGCGCGTGGTGCCAAATTGCTGCAGGTGATCAAAACTGCAACCGTAGAAGTTGGCCCCGCAGTTACCACCGCCCTGGCTACTACAGTGGTAAGCTTCCTTCCGGTTTTCTTTATGGAACACGCCGAAGGAAAACTCTTTATTCCATTGGCTTTCACCAAAACTTTTGCACTGGTGGCAGCTTTCCTGCTGGGCATCCTGGTGCTGCCAATGCTTTCCTATTATTTCTTTTCTTTCAGACTGCAAAAAGAAAGGGTGAACCGTATATGGAACTACAGCCTTGTTGCCGGCGGAATCATTCTCGCCCTTTTATTCTCAATGTGGCTGCCGCTGGCCTTGGCCGGGATTGGAATTTTGAGGTTGCTCGAACCTAAAAGCCGTGGTTTACTGGGAAGGTATTCCCGCGAAATTTCGCTGTTCATCATCCTGGCAGTAACTATCTTCTTCCTCACTACGCACTGGATGCCGCTGGGGCTTAGAAATTCCATTATTGAAAATTACCTGTTCGTGATCGTCCTTTTGGTGATCACCCTGGCAGTTTTACTTTCGGTGGTAAGGTTTTACGAGCCAATCTTAAAATGGTGCCTTCAGAATAAGAAGACCTTTTTAATGCTGCCTGTAATCACCATTCTAATCGGGATTTTGATCTGGCAGGGCTTTCCCAAAATCTTCGGATTTATTGGTGACGGCGCAGAAAAAGTTGGCTGGGAAATTAGGGAAACTGCGGCCTGGGAAGGTGCTTCCGAAGCTTTTCCCGGAGTGGGCAAAGAATTCATGCCTACGTTAAATGAGGGTAGTTTCCTGTTAATGCCCACCGCTATGCCACACCTGGGTATTGAAGGCAGTAAAGAAGTGCTTCAAAAACTGGATATGGCCGTCACTAATATTCCTGAAGTTGAAGTTGCGGTAGGGAAACTGGGAAGGGCCGAAACTGCAATAGACCCGGCGCCTATTTCCATGTACGAAAATGTGATCAACTACAAACCTGAATATATACTGAATGAAGAAGGTGATTTGCAAAGGTTTAGGGTAGACGACAATGGTAATTTTGTGCTGCGGACGGGAGAAGCTTTGTCGAACAGCGAAGCAGTGCTGGGCAATATCACCGCCAAAGACCTTATTCCCGATGAAGATGGAGAATACTTCAGGAACTGGAGGGAACACATTAACAGCCCCGATGATATCTGGAACGAGATCGTAAACGCGACCAGGCTACCCGGAATTACATCGGCTCCAAAACTGCAGCCCATCGAAACCCGGCTGGTAATGCTGCAAACCGGCATGCGCGCTCCCATGGGGATCAAAGTCTACGGGCCTGATCTTGAAACCATTCAGAATTTCGGGTTTGAACTGGAAGAAATCCTTAAACAGGTGCCTTCGGTAAAAGAAGAAGCGGTCTTTGCCGACCGAATTGTGGGAAAACCTTACCTCGAACTCGACATCAACCGGCAAAATATCGCCCGTTATGGCCTTAGCATTGAAAAAGTGCAGCAAACAATCGAAACTGCCATTGGCGGAATGGAGATCACCACCACCGTTGAAGGCAGGGAACGTTATCCGGTGCGGGTGCGGTATCCACGGGAGCTTCGCAACTCCCCGGAGGAGATCGAGCGCATCCTGGTGCCAACACCCACAGGAGCTCAAATCCCGCTGGGGCAACTGGTAGAGGTGCGCTACGTGAAAGGGCCGCAAATGATAAAGAGTGAAGACACCTTTTTGGTGGGTTATGTGCTGTTCGATAAAAAACAGGATTTTGCTGAAGTAAGCGTGGTGAATGATGCGCAGCATCTTATCGCCGAAAAGATTGCTTCAGGGGAACTTGAAGTCCCGCCGGGGGTGAGCTTTGAATTTTCTGGAAATTACGAGAATCAGGTGCGGGCGGTAAAAAGGCTGGCCATCGTTATTCCCATTTCGCTGGTGATCATCTTCCTGCTGCTTTACTTCCAGTTTAAAACAGTGATCGCCTCCACCATCCATTTTTCAGGGGTGTTTGTGGCTTTTGCCGGCGGATTCATCATGATCTGGCTGTACGGACAGCCGTGGTTTATGGATTTCAGCATTTCAGGTTTAAATATGCGCGACTTGTTCCAGATGGGTACGATCAATCTGAGTGTAGCCGTATGGGTCGGGTTTATTGCCCTTTTCGGGATCGCGACCGATGACGGCGTGCTTATGGGAACATACATCCACCAGGTATTTGAGAAACGTGACCCGCAAACAGTGCCCCAGGTAAGGGCAGCCGTTCTCGAAGCAGGTAAAAAACGGGTAAGGCCTGCAATGATGACCACTGCAGTGACAATCATTGCCCTGTTCCCGGTACTTACTTCTACCGGAAAAGGAGCAGATATTATGGTGCCCATGGCAATTCCCATTGTAGGAGGAATGGTCATACAGATCATGACCATCTTTGTAGTGCCGGTATTACAGGCTATATGGCGTGAGACAGTAGTGACCAGAAACGAAAACAAAATTACAGCCGAATGAAAGACGCTCTAAAAATACCTTTTTTGACAGGTCTGTTTTTTCTTCTCTTCGGAAACATAGAAGCTCAGACGCTGGAGGATTACCTGTTAATAGCTGCGGAAAATAATCCGCAGGTCAAAGCAGCATATTCCGAATTTGAGGCCGCCCTGCAGGAAGCGCCGCAGGTGAAGAGCCTGCCCGATCCCACCCTCAGCGTTTCGGCCTTTGGGCAAATGGTGGAGACACGGCTGGGGCCGCAGGAAGCCCGTTTTTCGCTCATGCAGATGTTCCCCTGGTTTGGAACCCTGGAGGCACGCGAAAATGTTGCAGAACTCATGGCCCAGGCTAAATTTCAGGCCTTTTTGGAGGCCCGCAATGAGATCCTGTTGCAGGTGAGCAGTAAATACTATGAACTTTACGAGCTGGAGCAACAGCTGCAGTACCAACAGGAGAATCTGGACATACTTCAGAACTATAAAGATCTGGCGCTTTCGCGGGTAAGTGCCGGCAGCGGAGCATTGTCTGATGTTTTACAGGCAGACATTATGCGGAATGAATCTATTACAGGTTTGGATGTTATCCGACTCAGAAAGGATGTGCTGCTCGCGCAGTTCAACGCTTTGCTAGATCGTGAAAAATCTGAAGCTGTAGTGCTGCAACAGGAAATAGAAATACTTTCCGAAAATGCCATTTTTGACACTCTTGTTGAAAACAACCCACAGCTGGAAGAACTGGAGAATATGGCAGCCTCGGCCCGGGCACGCGAAGAACTGGCGAAAAAGGAAGGAATGCCGAATGTGGGGCTGGGACTGGATTATGTGATCGTTGGGGAGAGAATGGATATGGCAGTTGAAGATAATGGCCGCGATGCCATTATGCCAATGCTCACTGTGAGCCTGCCTATCTTCCGCGGAAAATATAAGGCTGCCCGTAAACAGGCTGCTTTTTTAGCCGAAAGTTACGAGCAGCGAAAAGAAGGATTGAGAAATCAACTTTCAGCAGAAATGGAATCTGCATTTTTTGAAGTGCGCGAGGCGCAGGCCATGCTGCAGCTTTACAGGCGGCAGGTAGAAAGTTCAGAACAGGTACTCAACTTATTGCTTTCCTCTTACCGAAATGCAGCTTCAGATTTTGAGGAGGTATTGCGGGTGAGACAGGAATTATTAAAATATCAGCTTGCGGTGGCTGGCGCAGAGGCCAATTATCTCACCGCATTGGCAAAAATCGATTATTTATCGGGTAACACTTTAGATTATGACAGGCAGAAATAATAATATACTCATCATAGCCGGTGCACTGGTGGCAGGAATCCTGCTTGGCTGGCTCTTTTTTGGCGGCAGTGACGATGCCGAAATTCATGACCACAGCTCAGAAGTTGGGCAGGAAACTATCTGGACCTGTTCCATGCACCCACAGATTCGGGCAACCGAGCCGGGCAAATGCCCAATCTGCGGAATGGACCTTATTCCGCTGGAAAGTTCCGACGTAATGGAAAACCCCGACGCAGTGCAAATGACAGAATATGCCATGAAGCTGGCCAACATACAAACGCAGCAGGTAGGGAATACTTCCGCAGAAAGAGAACTGCAGCTTAACGGGAAGGTTGAGGTAGACGAAAGGATCTCCTACACCCAGAGCACCCACGTGCCGGGAAGGATAGAACGCCTGCTGGTGAATTTCACCGGGGAGCAAGTCCGTCGCGGGCAGGCACTTGCAGTAGTTTACTCGCCCGAGCTTGTCACGGCGCAGGAAGAGCTTTTGCAAGCTTACGCCATTAGAAATACCCAGCCCGAACTCTTTGAAGCGGCCAGGCAAAAGCTGCGCAACTGGCGGATTGGTGAAAACCAGATCAGCCGCATCCTTGAATCTGGAAAAGCCACAGAGCGTTTCAGCATTACCGCCGATGTCAATGGCGTGGTGACCGAAAAACTGGTGGAAGTTGGAGATTACGTGGAACGCGGAATGCCGCTATACCAGATCGCCGACCTCTCAAAAATGTGGGTTTTGTTCGACCTTTACGAGAGGACCATGGGCATGGTTGAAGTGGGAGACACGGTGAATTTTACCGTGGCTTCAATTCCGGGAGAAAATTTTACCGGCACCATTAACTTTATAGATCCCATAATTGACCGCCAGACCCGGGTGGCAACTGCAAGGGTAGAAGTCTCCAATACAGATGAGAGGCTGAAGCCGGGCATGTTCGTTTCGGGCGTGGTGAGTGGCAACGGCCAAACAACAGCCAACGGGCTTACAATTCCGCGGTCGGCAGTGTTGTGGACCGGGAAGCGCAGCGTGGTGTACGTGAACCAGGGCACAGCTTCAAACCCGCTATTTGCGATGCGCGAAGTGGTGCTGGGCCCGCTTTTGGGATCGGCTTATGTGGTGCAGGAAGGCCTGGCAGCGGGAGAAGAGATCGTGGTGAACGGCACCTTTACCGTAGATGCCGCCGCCCAGCTGGCAGGGAAACCCAGTATGATGAATCCTGCCACGGCAACTTCAGCCGCAGCACAGGTTGATGTTAGGCAATACCTGAAGCAGGGAAAACATGACTTCAGAAGCCGGGTTTCCGAAGAATTTCAGCAGGAACTGGGGGCACTGCTGGATGTTTACCTTCAACTCAAAGACGCACTTGTGGAAGGAAACGAAGAAGAAAGCTTAACTTTGACAGGAAGTTTTGCACAAAACCTTCAGCAGGTAAATGCCACCGGATTAACCGGGGAAGCCGCCGAATTCTGGCAGGAAAAGAAGAGGTTTTTGCTGCAGCATTCCGAAGAAGGCATGACCAGAACCCTGGAAAAACAAAGGGAGAATTTTGTTTATCTTTCTGAAGCTTTTATCAAGACCCTGGCGGCTTTTGGTTTGCAGAACAAAACGGTGTATGTGGATTACTGCCCCATGGCAAATTCAGATAAAGGCGCTTACTGGCTAAGCGATGTGGCCGAAATCAGGAACCCATATTACGGCGATGCCATGCTTGGCTGTGGTGAAATTGTAGAACAACTAAAATAGATCAATAACTAAAAAACCTGAACAATGAAAAAAACCAAATTAACAATGTTGGCCCTGGCAGGAGCATTTTTCATGGCATCTTGCGGCGAGAACAAAAAAGAAAATACGCTAGAAGACGGCGCAATGCCAATGCAAAATGAAATGCACATGGCCGATACCGATGAGCACGACATGGATAATATGGGCGGCAACCTGGATGACGGACAAACGGGAGAGGTGGAATTTAGCAATGATGCTGTAGGCAGCGCTTACCAGCACTACCTGCACATTAAGACCGCCCTGGTGAACACCAATGCCGAAGAAGCCCAAAACGGTGGAAAAATGCTGGTGGAAACCCTGAATGAGGTAGAGAACAATGCCCAGGCCCTCGAAGCAGCAAAAACCATTGCCAATTCCCAGGAGGTCAATGAGCAGAGAACCGCTTTTGAAGATCTTTCTATGGCGATGGAAGCAATGTTAAAAGGTTCAGTGAAGTCGGGCGAAGTATATAAGCAGTACTGCCCTATGGCTTTCGACGGAAAAGGAGCTTACTGGTTGTCTTCTTCAGAAGAAATCAGGAACCCGTACTACGGCGACAAGATGCTGAAGTGCGGCAGGGTTGAAGACACCATTAGCGGCAGCTAGACGTGAAGCTGTTCATCAAAAATATGGTTTGTAACCGCTGTAATATGATGGTGAAGTCTGAACTGGAACAGTTCGGGCTTCATCCCGTTACAGTTGAGCTGGGCATGGCCGAAGTAGAGCGCGAGCTTTCTGCGGAAGAAAAAAAGCTGCTGAATGAACGCCTGGAAAAACTAGGTTTCGAACTTATTGATAACAAAAAGACGCGGCTCATTGAGAGTATAAAAACCACGATTGTTGAAATTATTCAAAATCCTGCACAGCTTCCAAAAATGACATTTTCGGAACATCTTTCAGAGAAGTTCCACCAGGATTATTCTGCCCTCAGTAAACTTTTTTCTGAAGTACAGGGCGTGACCATTGAGCAGTACGTGATCAATCAAAAGATAGAAAAAGTAAAAGAACTGCTGGTGTACGATGAGCTTTCCCTTAGCGAGATCGCACATCTGTTGAATTATTCGAGCGTCTCCCATTTAAGCAAGCAGTTCAAAAAAGTAACGGGCCTAACGCCCACCCATTTTAAGCAGGTAAAGGAAAACAAACGCATTCCTCTGGACAGGCTTTAGAATCTTACCACAAATTTCCAGAATTGTATAACATTTCCGCTTTGAATCCTGCCGAACTTTGGGATGTAAAAGTGTAAGAAATGAAACATACTTATAAAATCACCGGCATGACCTGTAACGGTTGCCGGGCGCATGTTGAGAAAACACTTCAGGAGGTTGAGGGAGTAAAAAATGCTACTGTAGACCTTGAAAAATCTGAAGCGGTTATTGAAATGGAGCGGCATATTCCGTGGGATATTTTTGAAACTGCGCTTCAGCAGGCTGGCGGTAATTATCACATTTTAGCCCCTGGAACTTCCGAAGAAGTTTCCGCAGGGAAACCTGTCAAAAATGGCATTTCTGAAGCAGATTCCGGAACAGATGGATCTGTGATGACCCATACCTACAAAGTTACCGGTATGACCTGTAACGGGTGCCGGGCGCATGTAGAAGAAAGCCTTCAAAAGCTTGATGGCGTGAAATCAGCTTTCGTAGACCTTGAAAAATCTGAAGCGGTGATTGAGATGCAGCGGCATATTGAGATAGGTGTATTTGAAGATGCGTTGCAAAAAGATGGGGGCAGGTATCATATTCATTCTTCAGGGGAAAAGGAAAAGTACCAGGTTACGGGAATGACCTGCAATGGTTGCCGCACTCATGTGGAAGAAATCCTGAAAAATGTGGAAGGCGTGCAAGAAGCTTCGGTAGACCTGGAGAAGGCAGAGGCGGTGATCTTGTCAAAAATGCCAGTTCCGGTGGGTGTTTTCCAGGAAGCTCTAAGAAAGGATGGAAGCAGGTACAACATCTATCTGCCGGGGCAGGATATAACTGCTCCGCCAAAACCTGAAAAGCCCAAAGGCAAGGGCACAGGTACTTTTTACTGCCCCATGCACTGTGAGGGTGATAAGACCTATAACCAGCCGGGAGACTGTCCCGTCTGCGGAATGGATCTGGTGGAGGAAGTGAGTTTAAAAGCCGATAAGCCACAGTATACCTGCCCCATGCACCCCGAGGTTGTGGAGGATGAACCCGGAAGCTGCCCTATTTGCGGAATGGAGCTGGTGCGCATGGAACCCGAAGCTTCGGCCGAAAAGAAATCTTACAACAAGCTGCTCAAAAAGTTCAAAATTGCCGTGGCTTTTACCCTGCCCATTTTTCTAATTGCGATGGGCGAAATGATCCCCGGAAACCCCATTTACAACTGGATGAGCCTTGAAGCCTGGAACTGGGTGCAGCTGGTATTGTCAATTCCGGTGGTGTTTTATGCCACCTGGATGTTCTTTGAAAGAGCGTACAGGTCTATAGTGACCTGGAACCTGAATATGTTCACGCTTATTGGAATAGGAGCGGGCGTGGCCTGGCTGTTCAGTGTTTTTGGAATGCTGTTCCCGGGCTGGTTTCCGCAGCAATTTCTCACCCATGAAGGCACCGTTCACGTTTATTTTGAAGCCGCTACGGTGATACTCACCCTGGTGCTGCTTGGGCAGTTGCTGGAGGCAAGAGCCCACAGCCGCACAAATTCGGCCATAAAAGAACTGCTGAAGCTGGCGCCAAATAAGGCCACGCTGGTGGTGAATGGCGAAGAGCAGGAGATACATGCCGACGAGATCAAGGTTGGAGACATTCTAAGGGTAAAGCCCGGAGATAAAATCCCGGTAGACGGAAGTATTCAGAAGGGGCAGACCAACATCGATGAATCCATGATCACGGGCGAGCCGGTGCCGGTGGAAAAAGCCGAGGGCGATAAGGTGACTTCGGGAACTATAAACGGCAACAGGAGTTTCACCATGAAAGCTGAAAAAGTGGGCGATGAAACCCTGCTGGCCCAGATCATTAAAATGGTGAACGACGCCAGCAGGTCACAGGCACCCATCCAGAAACTGGCCGATAAGATTTCGGGATATTTTGTGCCGGTGGTGGTGCTTATTTCGGTCATCACTTTTTTTATATGGGCGGCATTTGGGCCCGAGCCCAGCTATGTGTACGCCCTCATTAACGCCATTGCGGTGCTCATCATCGCCTGCCCCTGTGCGCTTGGCCTGGCCACACCCATGTCGGTCATGGTGGGAGTGGGAAAAGGCGCACAAAATGGAGTGCTTATCAAGAACGCCCAGTCCCTTGAGCAAATGGATGATATTGACGTGCTCATCATAGATAAAACCGGGACCATTACTGAAGGTAAACCTTCCGTAGAAAAAGTGGTGGCTTCGGGAGAGATTTCAGAAGAAACTATAATTAAACATCTGGCTTCAGTGAATGCGCAAAGTGAGCATCCGCTGGCAGAAGCCACGGTGAGGTACGCGAAAGAACAGAATATTGTTTTTTCTGAAGCTTCCGGTTTTAATGCGGTAACCGGAAAAGGAGTTACGGGAATTTCCGAAGAAAAAAAGATCGCCATAGGCAATGAAAAACTGATGCTGCAGGAAAATGCCGAAGTTGCAGAAAGCCTTCAGCAGCAGGTGAAAAAGGAGCAGGAACAGGGAAAAACAGTCTCTTACATTGCGATAGGTTCACAGGTGGCGGGCTTTGTTAGCATTACTGACCCCATTAAAAAGACGAGCAGGAAAGCAATTTCAGATCTTATTGAGGCCGGAGTGGAAGTGGTGATGTTGACCGGCGATAACGAAATTACGGCTTCGGCAGTGGCAAAAGAGCTGCATTTGTCGGGTTTTAAAGCCGGAATGTTGCCGCAGGACAAGATGGAGGAGGTTTCAAGGCTTCAGGCCCGGGGCAAAAAAGTAGCCATGGCGGGCGACGGGATCAATGATGCCCCCGCCCTTGCAAAAGCCGATATTGGCATCGCCATGGGCACAGGAACCGATGTGGCCATTGAAAGTGCCGAAATCACCCTCGTAAAAGGGGATTTGCACGGGGTGGTAAAAGCCAAGAACCTGAGCAAAAAGGTGATGAGGAACATTAAGCAGAACCTGTTCTTTGCCCTCATTTACAATTCGCTGGGAGTGCCCGTGGCGGCAGGACTTTTATATCCCTTCTTCGGAATCTTGCTTTCGCCCATGATCGCTGCCCTGGCAATGAGTTTCAGTTCGGTTTCGGTCATTGCAAATGCGCTGAGGTTAAGAGGGGCGAAAATAGGTTAGTCAAAAATGGCATTTTTGAAGAGTCTTCTTTAATTATTAATTTGTGTAGAAAAACTTATGCAGGATTTTTGGAAGAGCTGGGCAGAAGCAGCTTATACAAGCACAGGATTTTTCTGGATGGCCCTTTGGGCCTTCATTCTCGGGTACCTTATTAGTAGCGGTATACAAATTTTCGTCACCGAAAAGAAGATGCAGGAGACCATGGGCGGAAAGGATTCCAAAGGAGTTCTCTTGGGTACATTTTTCGGCTTTATCAGCAGTTCCTGTAGTTTTGCAGCCCTTGCTTCTACCAAAAGCCTCTTCAAAAAGGGCGCAGGTTTCATCCCGTCAATTGCTTTTCTCCTGGCGTCTACAAACCTTGTGATAGAGCTGGGGATCATCATCGCGATATTCCTGGGCTGGCAGTTTGTGGTTGGGGAATATGTGGGAGGAATCCTTCTTATCCTCATCAGCTGGCTTATTGTGAGGCTTATCAATCCGAAGAAACTCATCAAAAAGGCACGGGAGCGGCTAAAAGGAGAAGAGGATGACGAAAAAGGACCAGACAAAGACTGGAAGGAGAAAATGAAGTCGGAAACGGCCTGGGCAAAAGTGGCGAAGCAGTATGCGATGGAGTGGAAGATGGTGTGGAAGGATGTGACCATAGGGTTCACCATCGCCGGAATTGTTGCGGCTTTCGTGCCAGATTCCTTCTTTAGGACCCTCTTCATCAACAGCGGGCCAGAAGTGGAAAGCCACAGCTTTTTTACCATTTTAGAGCATATCATTGTTGGGCCCGTGGCGGCTTTCCTAACCTTTATAGGCTCTATGGGAAATATACCGCTGGCGGCGCTGCTCTTTGGAAAAGGGGTGAGCTTTGCCGGGGTAATGGCCTTTATTTTCAGCGATCTTGTAGTATTTCCGGTGTTGCGGATCAATGCGAAATATTACGGCTGGAAAATGTCACTTTTCATCCTCTTTTTGCTGTTTACAAGCCTGGTGGGAACTTCGCTGCTGCTGCATTATTCTTTTGATTTGTTGAGTTTGTTACCCAATCCAAACAATGTAAAGATCCTGCAGGCCGAACACTTCAAGATAGACTATACGTTCTTTTTGAACCTGGCTTTCCTCATTATCTCCGGAATTCTGCTTTACATCGGCTTTTTTAAGAGGAAGGATGTAAAGCACATGAAAGAAATGGCACCTAAGAGTCAGCTTATGGAAAACATCATGAAATACCTGGCCTTTATTGCTTATGCCTGGCTGCTTGGAGGCTGGATCGTGAGGATTTGGGTGGTATAAAAAAAAGAGCCGGACAAACGTCCGGCTCTTTTGCTTATTTATTTAGCCGAAATTAGCTGTTTGGGTCAAGGATGAGGTTCACCCTTTCCAAAGCGTCTTCTAAATGATAACGGGTAAGGGTATCTCTGCTGCGACCAATGCTGTTGCGAAGGTCACGCTGAAGTTTCTTAAGTTCGCCTCTCACTACCGGGCGAATATCGCTCTGGGCCACATCAATGTTTGAACGGGTTACCCATGAACGGTAGCGCGCAGGGATTGCTTCCTGCTCTTCGTTCATTAAATATTCCATTCTGTCAATGTAAGCCCGCTGGAGATTTCTTCGGTAGGTGTCAATGTTTTGTCCTCTTCTCAATTCACTCCAGATCCCGGTTCTTAGGTCCTGCATCATCTCCAGAAGTCCGTAAGCATCGCTGCCGTTCATTTCGCGGTTCTCGATCAATCTAGCCATTCTTCCGAAGTCAAGCAGGTTGTTCAAAGTGCGCTCCTGGGTGTTTCTGATCCTTTCCACGTTTCCGTCGAATTCAATCCGGTTAAAGATCTCCTGATCAATCAACCATTCAGGCGTTGAGAACAACTCATCCTGAAGGAAATTCATGGCGTTTTCCTGCTTTTCGGGAGTGACGTGAAAATACACGGCACCTTCCTGGTCGTAGGTCTTGGTTTCTTTGATCACCCCGCCCACATTGGCAGCAACGTGGCCCATATAGCGGTTGTACTGGCTAAGTACCTGCTCATACATGGTTTCAAGGTCTTCGTAATCCTTACCTTTTTCGGCAGTCCATTCGATGAGGTTGGGAACTATTCTTTTCAGGTTTTTGATCCCGTACTGGCTGGCAAGCACAGCGTCGTCTCCCAGGTCTTCGGTTTGGGAAGTAGGATCTATCACCCCGCTTTGCTGCGCCCCGAAGCGATATACCGGGTCGCCTGCTTTTTCAAGGATCCATGAATCGAGCACCTCTTTTTCTTCTTTGCCTTCTTTTTCAGGAATCGGTTTGTAACCCCACATGATAGAATATTTATCGTAAGGCCCAATGTTTGGCATTAGCGCCACGTCACCATCTTCGGGCTGGGCGATATAGTTGAAACGCGCATAATCCATGATAGAAGGCGCAGTTCCATATTTTTGGGTGAATTCTGGGTCTCTTAGAGATTCCACCGGGTAAGCAACACTGCTCCCCATATTGTGGGGCAATCCAAGGGTGTGGCCTACCTCGTGAGAAGATACAAACCTTATCAACCGGCCCATGATCTCATCTTTGAATTCAACCCTGCGGGCATCTTCGTTTATGGCGGCGGTTTGCACAAAGAACCAGTTTCTCAACAGGGTCATCACGTTGTGGTACCAGTTGATGTCTGACTCCAGAATTTCCCCTGAACGCGGATCGCTCACGTGCGGCCCGTTGGCATTTGGAATGGGGGAAGCTAAATATCGAACCACCGAATAACGAACATCTTCGGGGCTCCAGTCCGGGTCTTCTTCTTTTGTTGGAGGATCTTTGGCAATAATGGCATTTTTAAAACCTGCAGCTTCAAAAGCGACCTGCCAGTCTTCAATTCCCTGCTTGATGTATGGGATCCACTGTTTTGGAGTGGCACGATCTACGTAATACACTATGGGTTCTTTAGGTTCCACCAGTTCCCCGCGCTTGAATTTCTCCATGTCTTCTTCCTTCACCTCCAGTCTCCAGCGGTCAAGGTAGCGCACGGTTTCACTTTTTTGAGCATCAAGACCGTAATCTGTCTGGCTTGATGTGAACCAGCCTACCCGCTCGTCAAAATACCTTCTTTCCATGGGTACTTTTGGAAGCAGGATCATGGAGTTGCTCATTTTTACTGAAATAGATCCGGTGTGGGAGTTTGATGGCGGTTCCCCGGCGTTATAGGTCTTTACGTGGCGCACTTCAATATTTTCAGGATAGCTCCTGATGGTGTCTATGTAAGACCGGCTGTCGTCAAGACGGCTTATTTTATAGTCTTTCCTGCGTCTTTCAGGAAAACCAAGGGCCTGCACATCTTTGGTGTAAAGGTCGGTCACCTTGATTACCGTAGAGTTGTTCACAGAATCTTTACGGAAGGCTTCAATGTCAAACGAGAAAAGTATGGGTTCAAAGTTTGAGTTCACCACAGCTTCGTGCACCGGAAGCGAATCGGCGGCATAAACATCATGGGAGACAACGCGAAGCAGCACGTTTTTGTTCTTCTTTTCCCAGCGAAGCACCTGTTCATTCTGTTTTCCACCCCCAAAGCCAATACCCGAGGCAGTCTGGGCAATTCGAGTCACCATGAGCATTTCCCGGTTAAAGAGGCTGTCTGGGATCTCGTAGTAATAATCGTCATCAATTTGATGTACTGTAAATAATCCGGAATCCGATTTGGCTTTTTTGGTGATCACCTTGTCGTAAGGCTTGACCCCGTTCTTTTCTTTTTCAGAAGCTTTGGCTGCTGTAGCGTTCTTTTTGTCCTTTTCAGGTTGAAAGACGGCACAGCTCGTTAGTGAAAAAGAGAAAAAAACGAGTACCAGCCGGAACAATAGTCGGTTGTTCATTAAGTGTAAAATTTTAGTTAAGAATGGCTCAATTTAAAGAAACAGTTTGCAGTTGCCTAACCCGAAGCTGTTAAATAAAAAGAGATGCACTTTGCTTAGTCTTTGACAGGACAGGCATTAAAAGGTTTAAAATAAAATCTTAAGAAGTAAGATTTAAACTGAAATAAAATGCTAATAATTTCTTAAAGTCTATCGCTTTCCTTGTACCTTTGAAGGAAGATGAAGGTTTTCAGCTTTCTTGTTTTTCTTTTATTCGCCGGAAATGCCTTTTCCCAGCTCGGTTTTTGTCCCGGTAGTAAAGGCGATGCTATTTTTCATGAAGATTTTTCGTCTGGTACTTTACCAGCGGGAACCACAAGTTACCCGCGTGTTTCGGGAGATCCTCAGGACGGTTACTACACTATTTCAGGTACAATTGGTCAGGGAATTCAAGACTGGCATTCTTCTCTGCCCAACACCACATTGTCTAACGGCAATGCACTTATTGTTAATGCCGACGACAAGAATGCGGGGCTGTTTTTCCGCAGAGAAATATCGGGCTTATGTGAAGCCACTACTTATGAATTCTCTGCCTATCTGATGAATATTTTAAGCCCCGCTCGAACCAGCTGTGCCAACGGCGGGATTCCCATCAATGTGAAGTTCCAGATTTGGGATAAAACAGATACCTTTTTATTAGCCGAGGGAGATACGGGAGACATACATTCTTCGAACTCGCCCTACTGGGAGCAGTTTGCGCTGACTTTTCAATCACAGGCAGGGCAGGATCTGGTCATCCTCAAAATGTACAATAACGGAATTGGTGGCTGTGGGAACGATCTCGCCATTGATGATATAATCTTCAGGTCCTGCGGGGATCTCACAAAAGTAACCTCTGCCGCAACTCCCGGCAGCACTTTGGAGGTGTGCGAACCCGCTGCTCCCGTAAGTGTACAACTCACTGCCACACCAGATCATAGCGTGTACAACACCCACGCTTTTCAATGGCAGGAAAGCTTTGATGAAAGTAACTGGCAGGACATTCCCGGCCAAACAAACAATGTCTATACTTCTCCGCAGATTCATACCACCCGGTACTACAGGGTTAAAGTTGCCGAAAGTTCGGTTAACCTGAACAGTAATCTCTGTAGTTCGGTTTCTGAGCCTTTTGCCGTAAATATTGTAAAAACCCCTTTAGCACCGGTTAGTGGCGGGAATAAGAAAATATGCGACGGAGAAGCTTTTCCCTCGCTGGTGGTGAGTACGGCGAATGATGAGTTGGTAACCTGGTACAACAGTGCCACGGGGGGTGTTGAGGTGGCAACGGGAAATACTTTTGTGCCTGCAGCCGCCGGAACTTATTATGCCGAAGCCGCGAAAACCGGCTTTAACTGCATTCCCGGGCCCCGCACGCCGGTGACTTTACAGGTTTTTCCTGCGCCCCAGCCCAAACATGAAACCCTGTTGTTATGTACCGGCAGCCCGACTCAACTCGCTGCCACCCCCGGAAATTTCACCTATACCTGGAGCACAGGTGCCGTGGGCATGACAATTTCTGTGACACAACCCGGTAATTATTCGGTAAGCCTTACAAATTCCAACGGGTGCAGTGCCGTGAGCACATTTGAAGTTACTGCGGTTAATCTTGCCGAAATTTCCAAAGTTACTTCGGAAGCCAGTAGCGTTATCATAAAAACAGCGAACCCCGGGGAATTTGAATTTTCTCTCGATGGGGTCAACTTTCAGCAGTCGAATATTTTTCAGAATATCCCCGGCGGAATTTATACGGCTTATGTTCGGGATCTCGAGGGATGTAAGACTGTTTCTGAAGAATTCCCTCATCTTGTCGTCCCTCAGTTCATCACCCCCAACAGTGATGGTTTCAATGATAGTTTTGAACTAAAAGGCGTTGAATATTTCAGCAGTTCAGAGATCAGGATTTTTGACAGGTACGGGAAGTTACTGGCTGCCGGAAGCGGGGCCACGTTTTCATGGAACGGGCTTCACAATGGAAAGGAATTGCCTTCAGAAGACTACTGGTACCAGATTTTTATTGAGGGTTTTGAGCCTGTAAAAGGGCATTTTTCATTAAAACGTTAACTGTTGCGGCCAAAGAAAAAAAATAAGTGTTTAAAATGCCTTTTTTGGGGGGTGATCTTTGGGGCTTTACTTCATTTCCGGGAAAGTGCAGCCCAGGAGATCATTCCTACTTATTCAGATTATCTTACAGACAATCTTTTCCTGTTGCATCCTTCGCTTGCGGGTGCGGCACTTACCAATCAGCTGCGGTTAACAGCCAGGCAGCAGTGGTTTGATGTTGATGATGCCCCGGGAATGCAAAGCCTTACGATCAATGGCCGAATGGGCAATAAAGAAGGTGTTGGTGCCATTCTTTTCAATGACCAGAACGGCAATTTTTCTAAATCGGGCGTTTATGGTGCCTTCGCTTATCATTTACGGCTGCCTGCGGGAGATTTGCAGTTGCATAGACTGAGTTTTGGGATTAGCGCAGGGGTAATTCAACACCGCCTTGACCCGTCTGGGTTTACGCAGCCCGATCCCCTTTTAGGGCAGGAGAAAATTTCGGTGAGCTATGCGAATATGGATGTGGGAATGTCATATTTCAATAAAGATCTTTATGTGCATGTCACTGCAAAGAATCTTTTGCCAGTAAAAGAAGAACTTTTCAACAGTACGGGGATTGCCAGTAATCTACGTCGGTATTATTTAACTGCCGGTTACATCATCTCCCCGGCATACGATTGGTTTATTGAGCCTTCGGCCATGTTGCAGCTCGTTGAAGACACTTCGGAAAAAATTGCGGATGTCAACCTGAAGGCTTACCGCAATTTTGAACTGGGACAAATATGGGCCGGCCTGTCTTACCGGCAGGGGCTCGTTAAAATGGAAGGAGACCTGGAAAACCCGAGATATTTTACTCCTTTTGCAGGGGTGGAATACCGAAAATTCTTAGTTGGTTACACTTATTCCCGGCAGTTCAATGAGGTGGTTTTTAGCAACAGCGGCTTTCATCAAATCACGCTTGGTTATAATTTTGGAGCCCCGCGCACCCGGTATCACTGTGGCTGCCCGGCCATTAACTAATACATTGTTGCGCAAGAACCAGGAGCCAAGATTTTATTTAAAATTGAAAAGCCTGAAGCTAAAAAGGAACCCAAAGGTTCCTTTTTAAAGACTGTCAAAAATGGCATTTTAGAACCACTTTTCTACCTCTTCCAGCTGCAGGGCAGAGACGGGAAGTTTATTTTTTTTGCGCAGGCCGTTGAGTTTTTGATGTACCTGGGTGGGTTTGTTCTCCTGAAGTTTGGCAACCGTACCAAATTCGTGCATTACCGTATCAACCCACTCCTGCGGCACCCCGATTTTGATAAAATCTTCGGGTTTTGGCGTGGCTGCTTTCTTTTCGGGCTTCATTTGGGGGAAGAAAAGTACTTCCTGTATAGATTGTTTGTTGGTAAGGAACATGATCAACCTGTCCATTCCTATACCAAGGCCCGAAGTTGGTGGCATTCCGTATTCCAGGGCGCGTAAAAAGTCATTGTCAATGAACATTGCCTCATCGTCGCCTTTTTCAGAAAGCTTCAGCTGCTCCTCGAACCTGTTGCGCTGATCTATTGGATCGTTCAATTCAGAATAAGCGTTTGCAATCTCTTTTCCGCAGACCATAAGCTCAAATCTCTCGGTAAGTTCCGGATTTTCGCGGTGTTCCTTACAAAGCGGACTCATTTCTTTTGGATAATCTGTAATGAACGTAGGCTGTATGAAGTTGCCCTCACATTTCTCGCCAAAGATCTCGTCTATGAGCTTTCCTTTGCCCATGGTTTCATCAACCTCAATGCCCATGCCTTTTGCGGCTTCAAAAAGTTCTTTTTCAGACTTGCCTGTAATGTCAAATCCGGTGAATTTTTTAATGGCATCGGTCATGGTTACCCGGGCGTAAGGGGCTTTAAAATCTACCTGGTGTTTTCCAAAAGTGGCTTCGGTAGTTCCGTTTACGGCAACAGCGCAGTGTTCCAGGAGATTTTCGGTAAACTCCATCATCCAGTTGTAGTCCTTATAAGCTACATAGATCTCCATTGCAGTAAATTCTGGGTTGTGCGTGCGATCCATTCCTTCATTTCTGAAGTTTTTGGAAAACTCATACACCCCGTCAAAACCACCCACGATAAGCTTTTTTAAATAAAGCTCGTTGGCAATGCGAAGGTAAAGCGGAATATCGAGCGCGTTGTGATGCGTGATGAAAGGCCGCGCAGCCGCTCCCCCCGGAATTGATTGAAGAATTGGGGTCTCCACCTCAAAGTAACCTTTGTCGTTAAAGAAGTTGCGCATGGCGTTGAACAACTTTGTCCTTTTTACAAAGATCTCCTTTACTTTGGGGTTCACCACCAAATCGGCGTAACGCTGGCGGTAACGCAGTTCGGGATCGTTAAACTCGTCATAGGTTTTTCCTTCTTTGTCGGTCTTTGGAAGCGGAAGAGGTTTTAAAGACTTGCTCAAAAGGGTAAAATTTTCGACCATTACAGTCTTTTCTCCTACCTGTGTCTTGAAAAGCTTGCCTTCAATCCCAATGAAATCGCCAATATCGAGCAGTTTTTTATAAATGTCGTTATACTTGCTTTTATCGTCTCCCGGGCAAATCTCGTCACGGTTAAAATAAACCTGAATCCTTCCGGTGGAGTCCTGAATTTCAGCAAAAGAAGCCTTTCCCTGTATTCTTCTAGACATAAGTCTTCCGGCAATGATCACCTTCTTGTCCTCTTCAAATTCAGCTTTAATTTCCGAAGTAGTATGATCAACGGGATAAAGGGCCGCGGGATAAGGGTCGATATTCAGTTTTCGCAGGGAATCGAGTTTCTCCCGGCGAATGAGTTCCTGTTCAGATAAATGCATTTTCTTTAGTTCAAAATTCGACTTGCAAAGATACAGACTATACAGCAACCAATCAATTGTTTTTTACCGGGCAAACGGCTTATCTAGTTGGTGTAGTTTTTAATATCTTTGTAGCTGCCTATGAGTCTTTGGAGAGTAATATTGTCAATTCTTTTTCCACCCCTGGCTGTGATAGACAGAGGTTGTGGGTCTATTCTTATTGTGCTTATCCTTACGCTTTTAGGCTGGGTGCCGGGAGTGATTGCCGCACTCATCATCCTGAATAACAACAAAGGCAGGTAAAGAAAGAAGATTTGAACAGAAATATTGAATTTGAGGAGTTAGGGCAGCGGGATTATAAAGAGATATGGGAGTACCAGGAAAAACTGTTCCAGCGAATCCTCGACCAGAAGATTGCCAACCGCAGGGAAGGAACTGAAAAGCCGACTAAAAACCACCTGCTTTTTGTAGAACACCCCCACGTTTATACCCTCGGAAAAAGCGGTGATATATCGCACCTTCTTATCAACGAAGAACAACTGGGGCAAAAAAATGCCACCTTTTACAAGATCAACAGGGGCGGGGATATTACTTACCATGGTCCGGGGCAAATTGTGGGCTACCCGATACTTGATCTCGAAAATTTCTTTTCAGACATCCATAAATACTTAAGGCTTCTTGAGGAAACAATAATTCTCACTCTTAAAGAGTACGGGATCAAAGCAGGCCGCAGTAAAGGGGAAACAGGAGTGTGGCTGGATAGCGAAACCCCTTTTGCCCGTAAAATCTGCGCTATGGGGGTACGAGCCAGCCGCTGGGTTACCATGCACGGCTTTGCCTTTAACGTAAATACCGATCTTGGCTATTTTGACAATATTATTCCCTGCGGAATTAAAGGAAAGGCCGTGACGTCATTAAATGTAGAGCTGGGGGTGAAGGAAGTCCCGCTAGAGGAGGTGAAGCAGAAAATAAAGAAGCATTTTTCTGCCCTTTTTGAAGCGGTGTTGGTTTAAGGTTCAAATTTTAAAGTTCAAGGTTGGTGGAGTACCAACTATGTAAACTTTTTGGGCTAAGGCCGGGGGAATATTTTTTCTGTTCTTCTTTTCTGAAGAGTTTAGTTGACATTTACTGCCTACTCCTGATCACTGAACCTCATAAACCAAAACCTCATTCTCTTCGCCCTGAACCACCAATTCCAAAGCGGCATCCGCGTCGGCATTGGAGAGGTCTGTTAAAGAAGTTCCGTAAATGGGGAACCCCTCTATTAGACTGGCGTTGCTGTCAAACAGATACACCTTTTTAGCTTGAAGATCGGTTACTGAGACGTAGATCTTATTGTTGAGGAAGAAGATCTGCGGATGGGCGTAGAGCCCGAAGTCCAGGGTCACAGCATTGCCTTTTATACTGAGTTCATTTTCTGAAAGCGTGACCAGGGTTTTTTCGGTGGCTGTGATGCGGGTGTTTTCGGCCAGGCCAAGATCTTCCTTTTTTACATTTCCCTCTTCGCTGATCTTTATGATCTTGCCTGAAGTGTTCGTAGAAACAAAATTCCCATTGTACTCAAACCAGTCATTTTCTGAAAATTCCAGGCTTTCTTTCACGGGAACACGAATATTTCCGGTGCGGCTGAGAATATTCAGCTTCCCTGAAGTTTCAGGAATTACGATATAATCTTTGCGACCAATCCTTATGTGTTTTGGAGGCTGAATAATTTCCGAAGAAGCTTTAGAGAAATTGAATCCTGTTACACTTTTTCCCTTGCGGTCATACATATAAACGTCGCGCCCCTGCGTAACCACAAACCGGTAATCGCGCTTCTTGTCGTAATCAAAGACAGATAAAGGCTGGGTAATCTTATCTTTAAACTTAAGAGGGAAAGGTTTAACGGGATTTCCATCACGATCTATGACATGAACTTCATTTTGAGTCGCAAAGGCAAGTTGATATCTGCCATTTTTTAAAATATCTACCGTTTGTACTTCTCCTAAAATGGGAGATCCCAGGTCTTTTTTCCAGTAAATCTTTCCTTCGGGCGAAATGAGGTACAGCGTATTTTGAACATCCTGCGCTACAATATCCATTCCGTTAGAGCGATGGTTTTTGAAGAAGACAGGCGGAGAGTTCAGGGCTGCCGCCAGGGCAACACTCGCGGCCTGCGAAGTAGGTTTGTCGGTTTTTAGAGCAGCGCTCCTCGCCACCACACTGTGCAGGTGGGCAAAATTGTCCTGGTAAATATATTGGACTGCCGTAATGGGGTAATTAGTGTAGTCAAGTTGCTCTGTTTCATTTGTTCCTTCTGCCTGGTTGTTCCGGATTATCAAAAGTGAAGCTTCTGAACTGAGGTTTTCTGAAGAGGTTTTGTAAGCTTCGGTATTTGACAATACGAGATCATCCTGAACAGCGGCAATCACTTCTTTCAATGCTTCGGAAGTTTCAGAAAAGAGTATGTAACTATCCAAAAATGTCAAAAATTGGAGGTCTTTTGGATTCAGTAGCGGCTGAAATATTTCGGAAAAAGAATTAGAATGAGGGAATTTATAGATGGGTAGCCCACGGAATTCTTCAGTTTGTTCCGGCTCATAATTTAATGTCTGCAGGCCATTTTCAGCTTCCGAAGAGCGTATAGCAAATACTAAACCTTCAGCAAGATGAATACTTCCTGCTTCGCTGGCTGCTTTGAGGAGGGAGATTTCTTCAGTAAAGGTAGTTTCTGTTTCCTTACCTCTCAAAAAGAGCAAATTCTCATTCAATTTTTTAAAATCCTGAAAGCTTATGGAATTGAATCCGGAGCTGGTCACGGGAGTGATATTGGCCAGGGTGTTTTTTGAAGTCCCTACTCCCTTGAAGACATTGATGAGGCGCGGAAGAGAATCGGAAGCAATAGTGATGCCGTTAAGCCTGATGTCGTTCTGGGAAATGTCGGTATCAACGACAGTCCATTTTGTAAAGTTTGAAAAGGGTGTTAAAAAGAGCTTTTTAAGGAAAAGAGCTGCTTTATCGGAATTCAGAAATACAGAAGTTTTTTTGGGAGAGGCCGCTTTGAAAGCCACCTGTAGATCTTTACTCAAGGCTGAATTGCCCCGGGCGGTTTCTTTTAACAGGGGCAGGGAGCTGCTTAACAAACTAATGCTATCTATATATGTTGAAAAAGCCATTTTACCTTCCAAAACATATTTTTGCACCTCGAGATCATCAAAGTTCATTGTTTCTACCTGCCGGTTGGGGATAGAGTCAAGGTTTTTAGGTTTGAGGTTATCGCGACTAATAAATAGAAAATCCAGGGATTTTTCGGCTTTAGGATCAAAGACGAGTAATGCCTCTTTTTGATGAGGGAAATATTTCAGGATCTCGAGTCCTTCTTTAATTTTAAGGTAAAGTTCATTTTTGGAATTGAGCTTGAGAAAATCGTTGTTTTGAATATTGCTGAAGAAAAGATCGGGGTTTTCCATCTGCACTATTACCGCCGGATCCTGGGGCAAAAAATCGGTAAGTTCTCCCGAAACCGGGGCTTCGTTGGCGCAGGAAAAGAATAACAGGATGGTGAAAAATGTCAGGATCTTCTTCATGGGAAGTTGAATGTAGTAAATTTTAAAGAGAAAGTTCCAGTTGCTCGGGCAGGAGCTTAAAGCTTTTGCGGTGGTATTTTGTGACTCCGTATTTTTTGATGGCTTCGCGATGTTCAATTGTGGGGTAGCCTTTATTTTGTTTCCAGTTGTACATGGGATATTCTTCGTGAATCCTGGTCATGAATTCGTCTCTGTAAGTCTTGGCTAAAATTGACGCTGCTGCAATACTTAGAAATTTGCCGTCTCCTTTTATAATACACTCGTGCGGAACTTCTTTATAGTTCTTGAACCTGTTGCCGTCTACGATAATGAATTCGGGTACTGGGTTCAGGTTTTCTATACATTTATGCATTGCCCTGATAGAGGCGTTTAGGATGTTGATTTCGTCTATTTCTTCCATATAAATATGTTGCACCGAATAACAGACTGCCTTTTCCCTGATGATTTTCTGTAATTTATTTCTGGAAAGTGCATTGAGCTGCTTTGAGTCATTGATGATCTTATTCCGGAAATTTTTAGGTAGGATAACGGCAGCCGCAGTTACCGGCCCTGCAAGGCAACCCCTGCCGGCTTCATCTGTGCCGCATTCTAGTGGAAGTTTAGAAAAGCTCTTTGCTAACATGGGAAAGCTGAATTAAGAAGAAATGTAAATTCCTTAAATATTAAGGTAGCTGCAAAAGTAGAAATTTCAAAACAGCGGGAAAGTCTTATGTTGAAAAGCTGTGTTCAATTTGTTCAATATAGAACAACTTAGATGTTTGTGTTTTATTATTAAAGAAATCTCTTTTTTTCAGCTATAACGGCAAAATCGAGAAATTAATTTTATCAACTATAAGGTTATAGATGTGGAGTTTCATCAACTTCTTAAATAATTAACAGCTTAGTTTATAAGCCAACCTTGTTTTATTAAGATTTTATTACCATTTTTGGCGTTGGCTAATTCAAATAATTTATAAAATGAAAAGAAGATTAAGTGGAATACTAACACTATTACTGGTGTTGGTGGTGCAAATTTCGTTTGCGCAAGACAGAACGATAGCCGGGATGGTTACCGATTCTGAAGGTTTGCCCTTACCTGGAGTTAACGTACTTGTTAAAAACACAAATAGAGGGACACAGACTGATTTCGATGGGAATTATAGTATTAGGGCTAGTGAGAATGAGATTCTTGTTTTTTCTTACCTTGGTTTTGAAACTATAGAATATCCTATTGCTAATCTTAATACAATTAATGTAACTCTAAGCCCTGATGCTGCCGAGCTTGATGAGGTTATTGTACAGGGTTATCGCACCTCGACAAAGGAGAAGTCTAATATTGCATCAATTACTGTTAGTTCGGAATCTATTGAGAATCGACCTAATGCCAGTGTTGTGCAGACTTTATCTGGACAAGTTGCGGGATTGAACATTTCTACAAACAGTGGTCAGCCAGGAGCGGCTTCTGTGATTAACCTTAGAGGTGTTAACTCTATCAATGGTAATACTCAGCCATTATTTCTTATCGACGGTATCCCTGTTGATGAAAGTAACTTTCGTAGTTTGAACCCTCAGGATATCGCATCGATCTCTGTGCTAAAAGATGCAGGTGCAACTGCTATCTACGGTAACCGTGGTGCTAACGGTGTGGTGATCATTGAAACTAAACAAGGGAATTTTGATTCTCCGTTACAAATCAGTGCTACATCCATTATAAGTTGGAATAAACTTCAAGATCATGATTATGACTTAAACAATGCACCAGAGGAGCTTGGATTAGAAAATCTTTACGGGTCAGGAAGAGGTGCTTCAATGAGTGAAGAAGAAATTGCTTCAGCTGAATCTGCAGATTGGCTTAACCATTTCTTCAGAACTGGTATTACTAAGAATAATACCCTTAATCTTTCTAGTGGTGGAGAAAGAGCTACTCAATTTACATCGCTTGGTTTCTATGATACTCAGGGAATCTTAAAAGGTTCAGATTTGAAGAGATTCAACTTTAGAAATAACATCACTGGAAAATCAGATAATGACAAGTTTAATTATGGATCTAGTTTTTCTATAAATTATTCTAATTCAAATGAACCTAGTAGTATTGGAACGGGTGGAGTAAACCAAAATTTTGTTTTGGGAGCTTTTCAAGCCTTGCCTTATGTGTTGCCTTCAGGATATGAAGAATGGGCTGAGGCACCTGTAGCATCTTTTACCGCGACTCCATATATGTTAATGGATAAATTAAAGTACTTCAGACAGGCTGATGAAGAAGTAAAAATATTAGGAAGTTTTAATGCTAATTATAATATCACCGACTATTTGTCTGCTAGTATTGTAATGAGTGCAGATTATGAAAATGAAATTTATGTTCAGGCGGTTCCTTCAGAGTCTTTTAACATCGCTCTTTTTGCTGAAACAGGTAATGACAATGATGGCCGGCAGACTCAGAGCAGCCGTAGGGTGTTTAGTTACAACCAGGTAGCCTCTCTTAACTTTAATGAGTCCTGGGATAAGCATACTCTTGATGTAGGAGTATTTACAGAGTATTTCAAAGCTCACCTAAGAAGTTTTGGCTACACAGCTAACGGTTTATTCTCAAAAACTTTTGCTTTGGGAGACGGTGCTGGTTTTATTAGTGATAACTCTCAAAATGACTGGTATACTGATGAAGCATTTGCTACTAGCAGAAATGCAGGGCTTTTCTCCTATTTTGGTCAAATAAACTATGATTATGATACTACCTATGGTTTAGGTGCGACAGTGAGACGTGATGCTTCTTATAGATTCCCGGATGCCAATAAATGGGGGACTTTCTATTCTGTTTCCGCAAGATGGAACATTAATAATGAAGATTTTATGGATGGCTCTGTTTTTGATATTCTTAAACTACGTGCATCTCATGGTACTGCCGGAAACCAAAGAATTACAGGAGATACATATTTCTCAGGTCCAGATTTAGGGAAGAGTTTATTTGCTTCTGGTGTTGGATATGGAGGAGAGAATGCAATTTTCCTTAGTCAAATTGGAAACCCTACCCTTAAGTGGGAAACTGTGACACAAACGAATGTTGGTGTTGATTTTGAAGTTTTCAACAGGAGGTTGAGAGGGTCTTTTGATGCTTATTGGAAAAAAACAGAAGATTTGTTCCAGAGTATGCCAGTTTCAGCAATTAATGCTACAACCGGTATTAATACAAACATTGGTTCTTTAACAAACCAGGGGTATGATGTGAACCTTAAATATGATGTTCTAAGAGGTGGTCCTGGAGGATTTAATTTGGATGTGAATTTCGTAGGGAATTATAACAAACAAGAATTCGTTGATCTTCCAAGTGAAACTGGAGTAATTGAAGACATTGGACGTGAAGGTGGAAAGTTTGGAGAAATTTATGTTATTAGATTTGCAGGTGTGAACCCAGCTAATGGAAATGTGTTGTTTTATACAGCAGACGGAGATGTTACAGAAACTCCTAATACTGATACCGATAGAGTGTGGACTGATAAAAACATTTATCCTGATTATACTGGAAGTTTTGGTATAAACATGGATTACAAAGGTTTCTTTATACAGTCTCAGTTTAACTATGCCGTAGGTGGGGATAGATTTGATTTTGATCTTGCGGGTTATCAGGATCCCTCTAGTATAGGTACCTTTAGACATAACAGAGACTTGGCTAGAGCATGGACTCCAGAAAATAGGGTGACTGATATTCCTTCTCTTACAGCGACTAATATTAACACTTATACTTCTGATAGGTATTTGCGAAGTACAGATCACTTAAGGATCAGGTTTTTAGGTGTCGGGTATAATGTTCCAAATAGATTTTTAGAACCTACTGGTTTTAATCAATTAAGAATATTCGCCAACGCTGAGAATTTAGTTACTTTTTCTGAATGGAGGGGATTTGATGTAGAGGCTTTACAGAGTGCTCAATGGGATTACCCAACACCAAGAATTATTTCATTGGGAGTAGAATTAGCTTTTTAAAAAAAAATAAAAAATGAAAAAATTAAATCTAATTTATGTTGTCGGTCTTCTGTTCTTCTTTGGAAGTTGTGATGATGCGATAGAAATTGATCAACCGGGACGTTTACCGGCAGAACAAGCGTATGAAAATGTTAATGACCTTGAACTTGGATTAACAGGGGTTTACGCACAATTTGATCTTAACCCGGAAATCTATTTCACTACTATCTGGACAGACGAGGTGAGTATTGATGCACCGGAAAATGGAGGGCAGGGACAGTCGGATTATGGTTTCGTTTTAAATCCTTCGTCTGCTGGCCCAGCTGTGATTTGGACAAGTAATTATGCCGCTATTAACGCGGTTAACAGGGTAATTGAAGGAGCACAAGGTATTGAGCCGTCAGAGGGTCAACAAGAGAAATATAATAGTATTCTTGGTCAGGCTTATGCGCTTCGTGCATTTTTCTACTTCCAGTTACAGTCTTATTTCACAACTGATTATGCTGATGATTCAGCTCTAGGTGTGCCTTTAGTTGATTATGTGCCGTCGATTAATGATGAAGCTGTTCTTAGAAGTACAAATGGAGAAATTTTTGCTTTTATTAAAGATGATTTAAATAAAGCTGAAGACCTTCTGGTTGAGGAGTCAAATGCAACTTTTGTGAGTCAGGATTTTGTTACTGCCTTACGTGCTCGTATGGCTGCATACCGTGAGAATTATCCTGACGCTGCTACCTATGCTTCAGAATTGTTAGAAGACTACGCAATAGCCGATTCTTTAGAGTATGAAAATATTTGGGAGGATGAAGGAAATACTGAAATTATTTTTGAACTGGAACGTACAATTGGTGATAACTATGACCAACAGGGAGCTTCAGGAAGTCCTGCCGGTGCCGGTTATGTTGGAGTTAATTGGGCATTTACAGGTCCTGGACCAGACGGGGGAGTTTATTATGTAATGAGTCAGTCTTTATTAAATGAATTAAATCCTGCTGATGTACGTTTTAATGTTTTGCTTCATCCCGAGTCAACGACAGAGGTTCCGGTAATTGATAAATATTCTGGTTCTGAATCTCAACCGTTGATGAATGATTTGAAAGTTTTCAGAGCATCTGAAATGTTGTTAATTCTTGCAGAGGCATATGTTGCTATGGATCGGTTAGAAGATGCTGCTGCTCTTATTAAGCAATTAAGAGACTTAAGATTAGGCGCTGATACTCAGATACCAGTTTATGCAAGTAAGACTGAAGCTTTTGGTGCTATTCTGGACGAAAGAAGAATTGAGTTAGCTTATGAAGGACACCGGTATAAGGACCTTAAGAGATTAGGTGAGCGTGGTAACAGAGGAATAGAAAGAGCTCCGGCAGATTGTGCTGTTAATAATGCATGTTCTTTAGATGTCACAGACTACAGGTTTACTTTTCCAATTCCAATCGTTGAATTAACAGCGACACCTGAATTGAGAGAACAACAAAATCCAGGTTATTAATTTAAAATAAATAATAATGAAAAATAAAATTTTTAAACTTTCAACATTGGTTCTCCTAGCAGTTGCCTTTGTTGGTTGTGAGGAAGATCCACTTATTTATGATGTAAATAATGGACAGACTTTAGCTGAATTTTCTTCATCTTCAGGAAGTATTCCTGTAGCAGAAGAGGGAGGATCTACTACTGTAGAAGTGGCTGTTAGTACAAGATCTTCTTCGGATAGATCTATTGAAGTAGAGATTGATGAGGAGAACACTACGGCTACCCCAGATCAGTATGAGATTAGTAATCTGGTAATTCCAGCTAATTCTTTTGTTGGGACTATTACGATCACTGCAGATTTCGATGCAATTCCTGAAACAGGCAGTTCTGTTTTGGCACTCGATCTTGTTGGAATTGAAGGATCTGATGCCAGTATCACCCTTGGAGAGTATGAGGTAGAAATGTTCAGATGGTGTACGACTACTCTAGATGAGTATGTTGGTACCTGGAGCGGGCCGGGAAGCTGGAGCGAACACTATGGTTATCAAACAGAAGTAGAAACCTTTTTGAATGATAATGGAGAATTGATGATGACTGGTCTAGCGCATCAATGGCTTGAAGGTCCTGAATTTTGGGGTGAACAAATTATTGACAGCGCACCTGTAAAGGTTGATGTAAACCTTGAAACAGGAGAATTATCTATAGCAGAACAATATCATGTTACCACACTTTATGATGGAGATGAATATGAATATACTGTGAGTGCTACAGGTGCAGTACTCAACTCTTGTGAGAAAGTACTTCAGATTTTCCCTGTTTTAAAAGTTGGAGGTGATGTAATTAATCCTGCTGCTTATGGAGGAGTTAAGTTTAAAGAAACAATTACTCTGGATACTGTTGAGTCGAATGATCCAGGAGAAGGCGACGGTTCTTCTGAAGAGTAACGTTTAAACGCGTTAATAGTATGAAAAAGGGCTGCTCAATTATATTGAGCAGCCCTTTTTTTTGCTCAACCCTCTTTCTGAAATAAATTGATGGTAATCTGATTTTATTATTAGTTCTTCAACAAACAAACAATTAAACGTACACAGAAGGATTGCAACTTAGTATTGTATATTTTGAATAAAATCAGAAGCATATAATTGGTATAGAAAACATAATACATCAGACTAGATCTTACCAAAGCCAGTAGCTATACCTTAAAAAAGAAACGCGACACATAAATTAAAAGATTAAAAAAGAGATTTCTGAGGAAGTTGAAAACAGAATTCCTTAAGAATAGGATCGACCTCTCCAATTAGCACTACAGTGTTTCAATTCAAAAAAGAAATTTTTTTGGCTGAGGATATGCTAGTTTAAAGGATAACTTTTTCAGATATCTGCCGCGAAACAATATCCTCATCACATCATAACGGCTTTACAGCGTTTTTGGGATCATTAACAAATAAAAGTGTTTCTCTTCTTTTAGTCCTTCACTTCGCTGAGTTTGTGACACTGCTCTGCTAAATTTCAGGTTGGTCTAAAGGCGGGGAACTTTAAGTCAGCAAGGGCAAATGGTAATACTGCTAGACAATTACAATAACTTAATTAGGAATTTTAGATGTTATCATATATGTAAATAAAAACTCTGTAAAGTGTTTATTTACAGGGTTCTTCTTAATATACCTTAAAAGAGTTCTAATTTTCTTTTACAAATCTGGTTTGAGCGAAAAAATAAATAAAAATTTTAGTTTCATTCAATATTCAAGGAATTATAGAATTCTAAGGTTTGTATAACTTCAGACTCATTCTTTAGCTTAAATTTATGTTTCTTCACAAATTGTTCTACTTCCTCATTATTCAATTGTCTTAAGATATCCTTTCTTTTTAATCTTACTTCTTCAGCTGGAGTGTCTCCCTTTTTCAAGAAATACTTTTCATAATGATCCAGGGATGCTGGCTTATCACGTCCATAACTGTTAGTAGCTCTCAACGCATCTTGTTTAATTACCCCTCGTCTTTTTAAAAAGACGGCATCACCATCATTTAACTTTTGAAAGTAGCCCTGACGTCTATTCCCATCATCATCAATAAAATATTCTATTTCGTAATCACTGCCATTTAATTCCACTGTGATATTGGGTCTTCTTAACAAATTAGTTATTTCACCTGTTGGATCTTTTATTTCAAAAGCATCTGCTAAGGCATTGTATCTAACTAATGTGGTAAATGATTTATCAAGAATGTTGACGGTGCCTTGCTGAAACTCTTCTGTGGGATATGGACTCCCTTGTACATTAGCAGGTAAGGTTTTTTCTCCACTAATAGTGTTTCTAATATATTCCGTAGGTAAGTTAATATTCTGTGCAGTAATTAGTAAAGATGGAGTGATGAATAAGCATAAAACAAGCCAGAACTTCATAATTTAATTTTTATAGATTTTCGACTAATCTACTAAAATTATGCCAAAGGTGTAGGTTGTAATTATGTAAGGGTGAATTTTTTTTAATTATTCTGTAATTGTATTTCTTATTCCTAAATGACGTTATAGAAAGTATATCCGTGAAGGTTTTTTTTTATTTTCTAATCATGTTATTTCATTTATCATACTTTTGTTGCAGTTAATGATTTGTATGAAGAAAATAACAATTTTACTTGTTCTTATATTCTTAATCCCCTTCGGTTTACTTGCCCAGGAAAGAAGGCTTAATCGTGGTGTGAATAATATTCAGGGCCAGGATCAAACTGCACGTGACTCAAAAAATGAATCTTCTGTAGAAAAAGCCCCAATTGATCTTTACAAGATTATTTCCGTAGATAACGATACCACAACAGTAGATACCACCCTTCATATGTACAAAGATTACCGTTTTAACTATCTTAGAAAAGATAACTTCGGGTTACTGCCATTTTCTAATGTCGGTCGTTCTTATAATCGGCTAACGTATAATTTTATTGAAGAGCGGGAGGTACTTCCTCAGTTTGGGGCGAGAGCGAGACATTATAATTTTATGGAAGTGGAAGACATCTTCTATTATAACGTTCCCACTCCGTTTACCGAACTTTTTTTTAAGACAGTATTTGAACAAGGCCAGGCAGCTGATGCTCTTTTTACTGTAAACACTTCTCCTAATCTAAATTTTTCAATAGGATATAAAGGACTTCGCTCGCTAGGTCGATATCAAAATATGCTAACCAGTACAGGGAATTTTCGAACCACGCTCAGTTACAGCTCTCCCAATGGGAGGTATAATATACAAACGCATTTTGTTTCCCAAGATTTGCTCAATGAGGAGAATGGCGGACTCACGCCTTCTGCGCTAGAGCAATATATCGCCCAGAATCCCGAATTTGAAGATCGTTCCCGTCTCGATGTCAACTTCGAAGATGCGCAATCTACATTATTTGGTAAAAGATTTTTCCTAGACCATTCGTATGCCCTTTACAAAAGAGCCGATTCTCTTGCGCAGCGGGATTTTCGTGTTGGCCACCGTTTAAATTATACCTATAAGAAATATCAGTATCAGCAGGCCTCTGCCAGTGAACTTTTGGGCCCTTCATTTGAAGAAGAGAGTTTAAGGGATGAAACCCGGCTTACTTCTGTTGCCAATGAAGTGTATGTTGGTTTTACAGCAGGGAATCTTGCAAAGATCATTGCAAGAGGAAGGCATACCCACTACAACTACGGCTATAATACGGTGCTCGATCTTGAGGACGGTTTCATTGTCAATAGGCTAAAAGGGAACATTCTTTCGGCTGGGGGGGATTATTTGGGCACTTTAGGGGATTTCCAGTTCAAGGCTGGCGGGATGATCAATTTGACAGGGGATTTTAACGGGTATGATCTCGGTGCCCGATTGTCATATGCTCTTTCACCCGATTTTTTAGTTGCGGCCACAGCTAATATTAATGATCGTGCCCCCAATTACAATTTTCTTCTGTACCAGAGCGATTATATAAACTATAACTGGCAAACTTCATTTTCTAATGAAAGTCGACAGTCTCTGGGTTTCGAGTTGTGGGCTCCACAATTGTTGAATGCTAATGTCGAGTTTTCTACCATAAATGATATGGCTTATTTTGGACTTGATGATACAGGCTTGGTTAGGCCATTTCAACATGGCGAGCAGGTAAGTTATGTGAAAATAAAAGCTGAGAGAGAATTTAGTCTTGGTAAATTTGCACTTAATAATACCCTGCTCTACCAGAATGTACTTGATGGAGGCCAGGTCTTGAACGTGCCCGATTTTGTCACCAGGAATACTTTTTATTATAAAGACTACTGGTTTCAGCGCGCGCTTTATCTTCAAACAGGTTTCACGCTTAATTATTTCACTAATTATGAAATGAACGGTTACGACCCGATCCTGGCCGAATTTTATGTGCAAAACAGCCAGGAAATTGAAGGTTTCCCAACAGTCGATTTCTTTTTTAACGGTAAAATCAGGCAGGCACGAATATTCTTCAAGCTCGAAAACATGAATTACCTGTTAGAAACCAACAACAACTTTTCTGCACCCCTTTATCCGTCACGTGACTTCGGAATAAGATTTGGGCTGGTCTGGAATTTCTTTATGTAGATCCTCTGGGCGTTCCCCGCCTTTTATTTTAGCTATTTTAAGTATATTCGGTAGTTCGTTCGTTAGTGGTGGGCCCGATGGGGCTTTAGCAAAGGCGGGTCGCGTGTTCCGCTGTAGCCCCGATAGCTATCGGGGGCTGCCGCTTCACCCGCTAACGCAAACGAAGTACGAAAGTAGATGTGCGACTTTAGAATTTTTTGGATGTACTAATAGGAGCAATACTTTTCTGACACCCAATCTTAGTTTTTACTTCTAAATTCTACCTTCTAAACTCTGACTTCAAAAATGTCATTTTCAGCACCTTAGTTTCCGGGAGGTTTAAAATGTCAAAAAAAGCTTAAAATATTTTTGGTTGAGGCTTGCGGGATTGAAATTCGGTTGTATATTTGCAGCCGCTTTGAGAGGGAGTGACGGAGTAGGGGAAGCAATGGCTTAGCCTAGGTGTAGCAAAGGATCAAAGCAAATAAGTTCTCTGAATTTTTTTTGAATTTTATCTTGGATTGTAAAGGAAATTGGTTTTATCTTTGCATCCGCTTTTAGAGGCAACCTTGAGTTGTAAAAAAGTCGAAAAAGTTCTCTGAAAAACATTTTGAAGTTGGGGTAAAAAGGTTGTAAGTTTGCATCCTCTTTTGCGAAAAGCTAACTTCAGGGGTTCAGAAAAAAATAAAATTTTTTTCTTGCCAGTTTTAAAAAAGCTTGTACATTTGCAGCCGCTTTGAGAAAGAGCAAAAGTTCAGAAAAAATATTGAAAAGGAATCCCGGGTTAGGGTAATAATAGAAAAGGTTCAACTCCTTTTATTTCACAAGACGATCCTTCCAATTATACGGAATGATCCTCCCCTTTCTAAGGGGAGGTGCCGAAAGGCGGAGGGGTCCGAGTTCATTGACATATTGAATTGACAGCGCGTATGTTGCTTTAATTAGCAACAAATGCAAAATAAGAATTAAGACTAGAAGAACGTTTTGAGCTTTGATAGATCATTAATGGTCTTGAAAAAGAGGAATTCCTTTAGTAGTTGTTAAAGTATATAAGATTTAACGATGAAGAGTTTGATCCTGGCTCAGGATGAACGCTAGCGGCAGGCTTAACACATGCAAGTCGAGGGGCAGCACGTCTTCGGATGGTGGCGACCGGCGCACGGGTGCGTAACGCGTATACAATCTACCTTTTACAGGGGCATAGCCCGGGGAAACCCGGATTAATATCCCGTAGTATCATTTAGTGGCATCACTTGAATGATTAAAGTTTCGGCGGTAAAAGATGAGTATGCGTTCTATTAGCTAGATGGTAAGGTAACGGCTTACCATGGCTACGATAGATAGGGGTCCTGAGAGGGAGATCCCCCACACTGGTACTGAGACACGGACCAGACTCCTACGGGAGGCAGCAGTGAGGAATATTGGACAATGGGCGAGAGCCTGATCCAGCCATGCCGCGTGCAGGAAGACTGCCCTATGGGTTGTAAACTGCTTTTATATGGGAAGAAACACCTCTTCGTGAAGAGGCTTGACGGTACCGTATGAATAAGGATCGGCTAACTCCGTGCCAGCAGCCGCGGTAATACGGAGGATCCAAGCGTTATCCGGAATCATTGGGTTTAAAGGGTCCGTAGGCGGGTTTGTAAGTCAGTGGTGAAAGTCTGCAGCTCAACTGTAGAACTGCCATTGATACTGCATACCTTGAGTAATTATGAAGTGGTTAGAATATGTAGTGTAGCGGTGAAATGCATAGATATTACATAGAATACCGATTGCGAAGGCAGATCACTAATAATTTACTGACGCTGATGGACGAAAGCGTAGGTAGCGAACAGGATTAGATACCCTGGTAGTCTACGCCGTAAACGATGGTTACTAGCTGTTTGACCTAATTGAGGGTTGAGTGGCTAAGCGAAAGTGATAAGTAACCCACCTGGGGAGTACGTTCGCAAGAATGAAACTCAAAGGAATTGACGGGGGCCCGCACAAGCGGTGGAGCATGTGGTTTAATTCGATGATACGCGAGGAACCTTACCAGGGCTTAAATGTAGCTTGACAGGGGTGGAAACACCTTTTCCTTCGGGCAAGTTACAAGGTGCTGCATGGTTGTCGTCAGCTCGTGCCGTGAGGTGTCAGGTTAAGTCCTATAACGAGCGCAACCCCTGTGGTTAGTTGCCAGCGAGTAATGTCGGGAACTCTAGCCAGACTGCCGGTGCAAACCGTGAGGAAGGTGGGGATGACGTCAAATCATCACGGCCCTTACGTCCTGGGCCACACACGTGCTACAATGGTAAGGACAGAGAGCAGCCACTGGGTGACCAGGAGCGAATCTATAAACCTTATCACAGTTCGGATCGGAGTCTGCAACTCGACTCCGTGAAGCTGGAATCGCTAGTAATCGCATATCAGCCATGATGCGGTGAATACGTTCCCGGGCCTTGTACACACCGCCCGTCAAGCCATGGAAGCTGGGGGTACCTGAAGTCGGTCACCGCAAGGAGCCGCCTAGGGTAAAACTGGTAACTGGGGCTAAGTCGTAACAAGGTAGCCGTACCGGAAGGTGCGGCTGGAACACCTCCTTTCTAGAGCTTTTGCCTCTTATAAGGCAAAACACAATTACGACATAAGGAGCCTTTTTACAAATGAAGTAAAAGACTTCTTTTGGTCTTAATTCACTGTCAATTTAATTTTTTACTGTATAATGTATTTTGTAGAATGTATAATGTAAAGGGATCTTGTAAAGGTCATTTCAATATACAATAGACAGTATACACTATACAATAAAATTGCAGTCTCATAGCTCAGCTGGTTAGAGCGCTACACTGATAATGTAGAGGTCGGCAGTTCGAGTCTGCCTGAGACTACTAAAGTACGAAGGTAGAAATACGGAGTACGAAGTTCATTGAGAATTATTGAAGGAAATTTTAGAAGTTGGGCAACCAGTTTACAGTACGCAGTTAAGCAGTACGCAGTACAGTGAAGACTGATTACTGAATATTGATCACTGCTAACTGAAAAAAACGGGGGATTAGCTCAGCTGGCTAGAGCGCCTGCCTTGCACGCAGGAGGTCATCGGTTCGACTCCGATATTCTCCACAAGGCAATGCCTTGAGATGAAAATCTTAAGAGTATTGCATGCGAAGTGATAGATAATTTATTGTCTGTCGCGACTCGCGACAACGTTCATTGACATATTGGAAAATAAGAATACGAGAAACATAAAAATTTCTATAGTTGTAAGATTATAGATAGAGCAAATTATATTTTTAAGTTTTGAGGGATTGGGAAGGGAGTTTTATAACTCTGCACTCATAACTCATAACTTGCAAGAGCATATTAGGTAAAAGCACATAAGCTAAATAAGGGCGTATGGGGAATGCCTAGGCTCTCAGAGGCGATGAAGGACGTGATAAGCTGCGAAAAGCTGCGGGGACTGGCACATACAGGTTGATCCGCAGATATCCGAATGGGGCAACCCAGCATACTGAAGGTATGTTACTCCGCAAGGAGGGCGAACCCGGAGAACTGAAACATCTAAGTACCCGGAGGAGAAGAAAACAATAGTGATTGCGCTAGTAGTGGCGAGCGAACGCGCATTAGCCCAAACCATGTAGCTTACGGGCTGCATGGGGTTGTAGGACCACGACATTGGTTGTGTAATGAACTAGAACGCTTTGGAAAGAGCGGCCATAGACGGTGATAGCCCGGTATAGGTAAAGATCATAAACCATAGTGGTATCCTGAGTAGTGCGGGGCACGAGAAACCCTGTATGAATTTGGCGGGACCATCCGCTAAGGCTAAATACTCCTGAGAGACCGATAGTGAACCAGTACCGTGAGGGAAAGGTGAAAAGAACCGTGAATAACGGAGTGAAATAGATCCTGAAACCATACGCTTACAAGCGGTCGGAGCCCTTTTGGGTGACGGCGTGCCTTTTGCATAATGAGCCTACGAGTTAACGTTGCCAGCGAGGTTAAGGGTTTAAGACCTGGAGCCGTAGCGAAAGCGAGTCTGAATAGGGCGCTTTAGTTGGTAGTGTTAGACGCGAAACCGTGTGATCTACCCTTGGGCAGGTTGAAGCTGTGGTAACACATAGTGGAGGACCGAACCCGTTGACGTTGAAAAGTCTTGGGATGACCTGAGGGTAGGGGTGAAAGGCCAATCAAACTCGGAAATAGCTCGTACTCCCCGAAATGCATTTAGGTGCAGCGATTAATTAGTTTTATAGAGGTAGAGCTACTGATTGGATGCGGGGGCTTCACCGCCTACCAATTCCTGACAAACTCCGAATGCTATAAAATGTTGTTAATCAGTGAGGGCATGGGTGCTAAGGTCCATGTCCGAGAGGGAAAGAACCCAGACCATCAGCTAAGGTCCCCAAATGTATGTTAAGTTGAAAAAACGCGGTTGAACTGCTTAGACAGCTAGGATGTTGGCTTGGAAGCAGCCATTCATTTAAAGAGTGCGTAACAGCTCACTAGTCGAGCGGTTCGGCATGGATAATAATCGGGCATAAACATACTACCGAAGCTATGGATTTACAACATAAGTTGTGAGTGGTAGGGGAGCATTGTAACAGCGTAGAAGGTGATCTGCGAGGGTTGCTGGAGCGGTTACAAAAGAAAATGTAGGCATAAGTAACGATAATGCGGGCGAGAAACCCGCACACCGAAAGACTAAGGTTTCCTCAGCTATGCTAATCAGCTGAGGGTTAGTCGGGGCCTAAGGCGAACCCGAAAGGGGTAGTCGATGGACAACCAGTTAATATTCTGGTACCTGCTTTGCGTTAAAAGTGACGGAGGCGAGAATTAGGTGCGCACTGACGGAATAGTGCGTTGAAGGGAGTGGTAACACCCCGATAGTACACCCAAGCTTCGGCGGCGGTGATAATCCTGAATATCGACTTCCAAGAAAAGCGAGCAAAGCAGCCCGTACCGCAAACCGACACAGGTAGTTGGGATGAGAATTCTAAGGTGCTCGAGAGATTCATGGCTAAGGAACTAGGCAAAATTGACCTGTAACTTCGGGAGAAAGGTCGCCCACAGAGATGTGGGCCGCAGTGAAAAGGTCCAGGCGACTGTTTATCAAAAACACAGGACTCTGCTAAATCGAAAGATGACGTATAGGGTCTGACACCTGCCCGGTGCTGGAAGGTTAAGAGGAGATGTTAGCTTTTGCGAAGCATTGAATTGAAGCCCCAGTAAACGGCGGCCGTAACTATAACGGTCCTAAGGTAGCGAAATTCCTTGTCGGGTAAGTTCCGACCTGCACGAATGGTGCAACGATCTGGACACTGTCTCAGCCATGAGCTCGGTGAAATTGTAGTATCGGTGAAGATGCCGATTACCCGCTGTGGGACGAAAAGACCCCGTGAACCTTTACTATAGCTTAGTATTGACTTTGGACAAGTGATGTGTAGGATAGGTGGGAGACGTTGAAGCAGCCTCGCCAGGGGTTGTGGAGTCATTGTTGAAATACCACCCTTTACTTGTTTGAAGCCTAACTTCCATTGGAAGGACAGTGCTTGGTGGGTAGTTTGACTGGGGTGGTCGCCTCCAAAAGAGTAACGGAGGCTTCTAAAGGTTCCCTCAGCACGCTTGGTAACCGTGCGTAGAGTGCAATGGCATAAGGGAGCTTGACTGAGAGACATACAGGTCGATCAGGTACGAAAGTAGAGCATAGTGATCCGGTGGTTCCGCATGGAAGGGCCATCGCTCAAAGGATAAAAGGTACTCCGGGGATAACAGGCTGATCTCCCCCAAGAGCTCACATCGACGGGGGGGTTTGGCACCTCGATGTCGGCTCGTCACATCCTGGGGCTGGAGAAGGTCCCAAGGGTTGGGCTGTTCGCCCATTAAAGTGGCACGCGAGCTGGGTTCAGAACGTCGTGAGACAGTTCGGTCTCTATCTACAGTGGGCGTTAGAAATTTGAGTGGATCTGACTCTAGTACGAGAGGACCGAGTTGGACCAACCTCTGGTGTACCAGTTGTTCCGCCAGGAGCACTGCTGGGTAGCTACGTTGGGAAGGGATAAGCGCTGAAAGCATATAAGCGCGAAACCCACCACAAGATGAGATTTCTTTAAAGGATCGTGGGAGACCACCACGTTGATAGGTCACAGGTGTAAAGGCAGTAATGTCACAGCCGAGTGATACTAATAATCCGTATAGCTTAGTGCACTTTCCGGCTCGCAAGGGCCGGAAAGGAAAACCTAAAGCTTTAAATGACCTTTGCTTAAAAGACATGTTAATCTCAATTTTTATTTTCCAATTATGTCAACTCATTAGGTATGACATCCAGTAAGTAATCAAAAGGCTACTGCCAACTGATCACTGAACACTGCCATACTAACGATCTAAGGTGGTTATAGCAACGGGGCTCACCTCTTCCCATTCCGAACAGAGAAGTTAAGCCCGTTAGCGCAGATGGTACTGCTATCTTGTGGGAGAGTATGTCGCCGCCTTTCTTTAGAAGACCCTTACAGAAATGTAAGGGTCTTTTTTTTCTTAATATTTCGCGTACTGTGCATCTCGTGGGAGCCCCGATAGCGGATCAAGAACATTTTTCTCTTGGTATAAACCAAGTTTTAGCCTCCCTGCCTTTAAATATGCTAACGAACCTTAAATCTTGAATTTTAAATCCCTTTAGCTGGCGCGGATTAATAATTGTGATCAGCTTTGCAAATAAATTGTATTACTTCCAAAATAGTATCCATAAAAAAGCCCGCTCTAAAAGAACGGGCTCATCATTATCTTCAGTTTTTAAATCAGTCCTAATCTCTCAAAATACTCCTGGAGATCACAATTTTCTGGATCTCTGAAGTGCCTTCGTAGATTTGAGTGATCTTGGCGTCACGCATCAGGCGTTCTACATGGTATTCTTTCACATATCCGTTTCCGCCGTGTACCTGTACCGCTTCCACAGTAACATCCATGGCTGTTTTTGAAGCAAACAACTTAGCCATGGCACCACTCAGGTCGTAATTTTCTCCATTGTCCTTATCACAGGCCGCTTTCATCACCAAATGGCGTGAAGCCTCAATAGAAGTATGCATATCGGCCAGTTTAAAGGCAATAGCTTGGTGGTTCATGATCTCAGTTCCAAAAGCCTTACGCACTTTAGAATATTCTTTTGCCAGTTGGTAAGCTCCGGCTGCAATACCCAAAGCCTGGGCCGCAATTCCAATACGCCCTCCTGAAAGTGTTTTCATGGCAAATTTGAATCCGAACCCGTCTTCACCAATGCGGTTTTCTTTTGGAATTTTTACATCATTAAAGTTTAGGGAGTGCGTGTCGCTTCCGCGGATTCCCAGCTTCTGCTCCTTTGGGCCTATTTCAAAGCCTTTCCAGCCCTTTTCGATGATAAAGGCGTTTATACCCTTATGCTTCTTTTCGGGATGTGTTTGCGCGATCACAATATAATAATCGGCGGTGCTGCCGTTGGTGATCCAGTTTTTGGTTCCGTTTAAAAGGTAGTGGTCATCTTTCTCAATTGCCGTTGTTCTTTGAGAAGTGGCATCACTCCCGGCTTCAGGTTCAGAGAGGCAAAAAGCACCAATAGATTCTCCTGTGGCCAGTTTTGGAAGGTATTTCTGTTTTTGCTCTTCATTTCCGAATTTCTCAATCCCCCAACAAACCAAAGAATTGTTGACAGACATTACCACGGAAGCCGAAGCATCTATCTTCGAGATCTCTTCCATCGCCAAAACATAAGATACCGTGTCCATACCGCCACCGCCATATTCAGGAGACACCATCATGCCCAAAAAGCCAAGTTCCCCCATTTTCTTGATCTGTTCTTTTGGGAATTCCTGTTTTTCATCCCTCTCAATCACTCCGGGGAGCAACTCGTTCTTTGCAAAATCTCGTGCCGCATCGCGGATCATAATATGTTCTTCGGTGAGTTTGAAATCCATTCAGTATATTTTTTAGAAAATGTTGAATTTTAAGGTCAAAGATACCTTTTTACAGGCGTTTTTTCAATTGAGTTGGCTATTTTTACCCTGATGAACAAAAATAACTATAACGTTGTAGGTGTAATGTCGGGAACTTCCCTCGATGGCATAGATGTAGCCTATGTTAACTTCACCTTTTCTGAAACCTGGTCTTATCAAATAACTGCTGCGGAAACCATTCCTTATACGCAAAACTGGCAGAAAATTCTTTCTGAAGCTGTCAATTTCGACGAGCATAAGCTGCGTAAACTTGATCGTGACTACACGCACTTGTTAGGAAAAGTCATTTCAGAATTTCTTGTCAAAAATGACATTTTTGACCCCCATGCGGTTTGCAGCCATGGACATACCATAAAACATGAACCGGAAAATGGATTTACGCTGCAAATAGGCAACCAACCTGAGCTTGCAAAGCTCTTAAATTGTAAGGTGGTGTGTGATTTCAGGGTGCAAGACGTACAGCTGGGTGGGCAGGGCGCGCCTTTGGTGCCTGTTGGCGACGAATTGTTGTTTGGGAAATACGATTACTGCCTTAATATTGGCGGATTTGCCAATATTTCAACCATAAATGGCGGCAAACGCCTGGCCTACGATATCTGCGCTGTAAACACCGTGCTCAATGTGCTTTCCCAACATATAAACCTGCCTTATGACAAAGATGGGGAAGTTGCGGCATCGGGGAAAGTCATTCCCGGGCTGCGAGAAGAGCTTGAAAAAATACCATTTTACGGCCTCCGTCCTCCAAAGTCCCTCGGAATTGAATGGGTGCAGAAGCACATTTTTCCACTTTTTCAGAAGTATGGCTCTATCCCCGATCTTTTGCGGACATACACCGAACATGCTGCGGAAATGATCGCCAATGAATTCAGAAATTCTTCCGAAGAAAAAGTTTTGGTTACCGGTGGCGGCGCTTTTAACCAGTTTTTGATTGCGGAAATTCAGAAGCGCACCAAAACTGAAGTTGTGATCCCCCCGGCTGATGTGGTCAACTTTAAAGAAGCTCTCATTTTCGCATTTTTGGGGGTCCTGAAGCTGAGAGGAGAAAACAATGTTTTAAGTTCGGTGACGGGAGCTTCAAAAGATCATTCTTCAGGAAAGATTTTTAATGCATGAAGCTTATTATATAATGTACAGGCTTAAGGATCACTAAAGGCGTGGGTATAAGGAAGTATCTGTTTAAGCTGAAATATAAGCAGGATAGAAGTGCCGGGGGCAACCTATCCTGCCCGGGTTTTTAAAAAGCATAAACTGCGGCGAGAATAAAAGAGGATAGATTATCTGTGGGTTCCAGGTCCTGGTTAAGAAAGACATCCCTGTCAACGCTGTCCAGTCTCAATTCGGGTTTTATGCTTAGGCTTCCTACAGTATAGTTGCCGGTAAGGGTGAAGGCAGTGAGACTAGCGTCTGAATTGTACACTACGGTTTCATCGTGGCCATTTGCGTGTTCTTTAAAATATTCTGCCCTTAGGCCTATAGCAAAATTCTCAGAAGTTTGTAGTTGCGGATATAGTGCGACACCATAGAACCCAACATCATCTGTACTATTGTAGGTTGTATTAAGCCCCAGGTAAAAAGACTCAGAGAAGTCCCAGCCGGTAGTTAGGTCTATTTGAAAAGTGGGATCAAGGCCTGGAGCCTGTTCTCCGTAAATGAGGTTTAAGTATGCACTTCCGGAACTGTTAGAATAACCAAGTTGAGCTCCAAAGGTGTACACTCCAAAAGGATCAAATTCAGTATAATCTGTGGGGTTCATGATGGCCAACATGGCACTCCAGTTATCGCTTAAGGCAATATCTGCCTTTAAACCGGTATGCGAAAAAGGGCCATAGGAAAACATATAGGAAGTAGAATAGTTGAAATTATCTACGGGTGAAATCACTTCATAGCCTAAAAAGGTATTGAAATCTCCCAGGGTGAGCCTGACCTTCTCGCTTACATTATAAAACACGTACAGCTGATTAACAATATTACTGGAGCCCATAGAGAGAAAAACCGCTTCTTCGCCCCGGGGTCCAAACACAAGGTCGGCCACGAAGCCTATTTTTTTGCCTCTGTAGCCAAGAATGACATTGGCCATTCCCAATGCAAAACCCGGATCATTGGCAAAAGCAGTTGCGGGAGCCTGGGGGCCAGCAATTGGAGTTTCGCCATCGGACCCATACACATACTTATTGAGGCCATTGAAATTTGTTCTGAAATAGGTGTCTACAGATCCCGTAATACTAAAGCCGGGTAGTGCTTCTTCCAGTACTTCAGATTCCTGTGCAGAAACAGAAAGATTCCACAGCCCGATGGAGGCAAAAATTAAAAATTTCTGCATTTTTGTAATAGTGATTTGTTTCATGTTAAAACTTTGTTTGATTAGTTGAAATGAGTTGAACTTTAGTTTTTTTGAAATGAATTCAGGAGGAGCGCCCTGCCAGGCGTTCCTTCTTTTTTTATTGTTTTACAGGCTCTGCTTTGCCTGCGAATTCGGCATATGCATCCATACCATGTTCGTGAATATCAAGGCCTTCGGTTTCTTCATGCGTTTCCATACGTAGACCCAGGGAACGTTTAATAGCAAAAAGAATCACAAATGCCGATATACAGCAAAAAGCACCAATTACAGCAACTCCTATTAGCTGGTTGAGAAACTGGTCAAAGCCTGCCAGTGATCCAAAGACCCCAACGGCCAGAGTGCCCCAGACTCCGCAAATAAGATGAACGGCTACTGCACCTACGGGATCGTCCAGTCTTACTTTGTCAATAAGTGCAACGCCTGCAACTATGAGTATTCCGGCAATTAGCCCAATTAGCACGGCATCTGTAGGAGACATGAGGTCTGCTCCTGCCGTGATGCCCACAAGCCCTCCGAGGATCCCGTTCAGGAACATGGTGAGATCATAATTTTTGTACCAGATGGTCGATACAAGGAAAGCAGAAATACCCCCGGCTGCTGCAGCAAGGCAGGTGGTCACTAAAGTAAGGGAAGTTGCAGATGGATCTGCAGAGAGTACCGAACCTCCGTTAAAGCCAAACCATCCAAGCCAGAGGATGAAAACCCCGGCCGTTGCTAAAGGTACATTGTGACCGGGAATAGCATGAGAGCTGCCGTCTTCTCCAAATTTGCCAATTCTGGCACCTAGCAAAGAAATTGCCACAAGAGCAGCCCAGCCGCCAACAGAATGTACCAGGGTAGAGCCGGCAAAATCATAGAACCCAAGTTCATCAAGAAAGCCACCCCCCCATTTCCAAGAACCGGCAATGGGATAAACAAAAGCCAGGTAAATTATGGAGAATAGCATAAAAGCCGATAGTTTGATCCTTTCAGCTACCGCACCCGATACAATAGTGGCAGCAGTTGCAGCAAACATTCCCTGGAATAAAAAGTCTGTCCAGTAGGTGTAACCTTCATTGTAGGTGAGGTCTAGAGCACCGTCGGCTACCGGAGCGTGTAAGCCAAAAAGTCCCACAAAATAGTCGGGGATAATTCCCATAATGAATGAACCCGGATACATCAGGTTAAAACCTATGAGACAATAGAGCAATAATCCGGTACAAATGATAAAAACATTTTTAAAGAGGATGTTAATGGCATTTTTTTGACGGGTGAGTCCAACTTCCAGTAAAGAAAATCCAAGATGCATAAAAAACACCAGTGCGGTGCAGACCATCATCCATACGTTATTAGTAAGTAATTCCATTTTATATAATATTAAGTTGAATTGGTTTAGTTTAGTTAGTAGTGCATTACGCCAGCGAGAGGCTGCCTCTTTCTTTTGTTCTAATTCTAAAGGCTTCCTCTACCGGAGAGACAAAGATTTTACCGTCTCCCACAGCGCCGGTATAGGCTGCATCGAGAATAGCCTCGACAGTTTTTTCGAGGAATTCATCAGAAACAACTACAGATATCTTCCTGCGTTGAATGTCGGTGGTGCTGTAGGCGACACCTCTATAGACATGTCCCTGTTTCTCGTTACCTACTCCGGTAACATCCCAATAACTGAAGAAATTGACACCAATTTCATGAAGAGCCTTTTTTACATCGTCAAATTTTGACTGTCTAATGATGGCTTCGATTTTTTTCATAAAGACCTAATTTTGTGTTAATACCCGTAAAATTATATTAAAAATCTATTTAACTCTAAAAAAATAGGGGTTAAGTGTGTAAAATAATATGTTTGATATTTTAAACCCCTATAAAATTAGGGGGTAATAATAAATAATATATAATTTTATTATTTAGATAAAATCAAAGACACGCGTTGGGAAGATATTTGGGATTTTCAGAAGGAAATCGGGAGAAAAATTGTGCAAAAACTTCAGAAAAAGGCAATTAGGTTCCTAAAATGGAATCTGGCAGGGAAATTCAGAATCCATTCACTTATACCCTTGACTTTTTGTGAAATTCAAAATATACCATGCCTATAACATTGCGCAATTCATAGTTTTTTATATTTGTTCAGCAATTTTTAAATATTATGAAAGAATTACTTAATCTATATCAAAATAAAGCCCCTGAAATTGTATTTAACTGGAAAGATCCTGAAACTGAAGCCGAAGGCTGGGTGGTGATCAATTCCCTGCGCGGGGGAGCTGCCGGCGGCGGTACCCGTATGAGAAAAGGCCTTGACATGAATGAGGTGCTTTCCCTGGCTAAGACCATGGAGGTGAAATTCACTGTTTCGGGGCCTGCTATTGGCGGAGCAAAGTCGGGTATAAATTTTGATCCCAATGATCCTCGCAAAAAAGGCGTTTTAGAGCGCTGGTATAAAGCTGTGTCTCCGCTGCTGAAAAGCTATTACGGTACCGGGGGTGACCTGAATGTGGATGAGATACACGAAGTAATTCCCATTACAGAAGATTCTGGCGTTTGGCATCCGCAGGAAGGGGTTTTTAACGGACATTTTAAACCTACCGAAGCCGATAAGATCAACCGTATAGGCCAGTTAAGGCAGGGCGTGATCAAGGTGCTTGAAAATGGCAGATTTTCACCCGATGTTTCCCGGAAATACACGGTGGCCGACATGATCACCGGGTATGGAGTGGCCGAAGCCGTGCGGCATTACTACGACGTTTACGGAGGAAATGTGCAGGGCAAAAAAGCCATTGTGCAGGGCTTTGGGAATGTAGGTTCTGCTGCAGCATATTATCTGGCTCAAATGGGCGCAAAAGTTGTCGGGATTATTGATCGCGCGGGCGGATTGATCAATGAAGAGGGCTTTACTTTTGAAGAGATCCGAAACTTGTTCCTCAATAAGGAAGGAAATACCTTAAAATCTGAAAAACTGATTCCTTTTGAAGAGATCAATGAGCGTATCTGGAAGCTGAAAGCGCAGGTTTTTGCGCCCTGTGCAGCTTCGCGTTTAATTACCCGGGAGCAGGTAGATCAAATGGTGAGTTCAGGTTTGGAGGTGATTTCGAATGGGGCCAACGTTCCGTTTGCCGATAAGGAGATCTTCTTTGGGCCAATCATGGAATACACCGATGAGCAGATTAGCGTAATTCCCGATTTTATCGCCAACTGCGGAATGGCAAGGGTTTTTGCCTACTTCATGGAGCGCAGGGTGCAAATGACCGATGAAGCTATCTTCAACGATACTTCGATTACCATTAGAAATGCTATTCAGAATACATTTAACCACAACAGCAATAAAACCAATATTAGTAAAACCGCCTTTGAAGTTGCGCTGACAAAGCTGGTGTAATTTGGTAAGGTGAATACGGTAGGGGGCAGGCTTCAGAATAAAAAGATTGGGAGAAATTTTTCAGCATAAAATCGGACGGGAAATCTACTAAATTTTTGTCTTGCAGGGTAAAATGCTTGTAGCTGAAATCTCCCTGATTTATATTTATGCTTTTAGGTTGGAATAAATCAAAGGCTGTTTATCTTTACAATTAAAATTGTATTCTCACGTTACATAAAAAACCAGATACACAAATGCTATACTTTTTTCAGGAAGATGGTCTTGCCCAGGCCGCAGAGGGGGCAGAACCAATAGTAGAGGAAAAGACACTTTCTTTATTCGATTTGTTTCTAAGTGGCGGGATAGGAGGTCAGGTGATCATCTTTATTCTCTTTATTTTATTATTTGCTGCCATTTACATTTATTTTGAGAGGTTGTTTGCGATCAAGGCAGCTTCAGAAACAGACAATAACTTCATGAACCAGATCAAAGATAGCGTGCTGCATGGCAATATTGAGTCTGCGCGCATACGTTGTGCCCAGGCTAACTCGCCAGTTGCCAGGCTAACAGCGAAAGGGCTTGACAGAATTGGGAGCCCGCTGGAAGATATCAATACAGCTATTGAAAATGCCGGCAGGCTTGAAGTGTATAAGCTCGAAAAGAACGTGAGCGTACTTGCCACCATAGCGGGAGCTGCGCCTATGATTGGTTTTCTTGGTACCGTAATAGGGATGGTTATTGCTTTCCATGAGCTGGCTACCAGTAGCGGGCAGGCCGAAATGGGTGCTTTGGCTGAAGGGATCTATACCGCCATGACCACTACCGTGGCCGGGCTTATTGTGGGGATTATCGCTTACATTGGGTATAACCACCTGGTGGTGAAGACCGATAAGGTGGTGCACCAAATGGAGGCCACAGCAGTAGATTTCCTTGACCTTCTAAACGAACCTGTATAGTATGAATTTAAGAGGCAGAAATAAGATCAGTCCCGAATTCAGTATGAGTTCAATGACCGATATCGTATTCCTGTTGTTGATCTTTTTTATGCTCACCTCACCGGCCATCACTCCGGAAGCGCTTGATCTTATCCTGCCAAAGGCAAAAGGTAAGACCACGACCAAACAAAATGTGGCGGTGAGTATTACAAAAGACCTTCAGGTATATATCAACAAAGAAAGAGTGAGCAACAGCGCACTCGAAGCAAGGTTGAAAGAGGTCCTGAGCGGCGAAGAAGACCCTACCATCATCCTGCGGGCCGAAGAAGGGGTGCCAATCGAAAAAGCTGTGGATGTGATGGATATAGCCAACAGGAACCGTTACAAGATCGTACTTGCCGTAAAACCTGAATAAAAAAAATGTTCCACAAGATTTTTAATAATTGTGGAACTATGTTTGTGGCATAAATTTTAAGAGAAGAGCAAAGTGAAATACCTGGAAACAGAACACGAACGAAAGTCGATGGCAATAACGGTGGTGCTTCACGTACTGCTTATCCTGCTATTGCTGTTCTTTGGTTTCACGTATCTCGACCCGCCACCAGAAAGCGGGATAGCCATAAACTTTGGAACTTCCGAAGTAGGTTCGGGCGTTGAACAGCCTACTGAACCTGTAAAAACAGCACCGCAGCAAACCAGTGCCCCGGTTACCCCGGTAGAGACCAATATTGAAGAAGAAGTGGTTACCCAGGAGATTACCGAAGCGCCTGTAATTGAGAAGAAGAAGGAAGAAAAGCTGGTTCAAAAGGTAGAAACGCCGGTGAAAAAGGTGGAAGAACCTGTCAAAAAACCCGATCCCAAACCTTCAAAATCTACTACCGATGCCCTGAGCAGTATACTAAACGGCCCCGCTAACGACGGGCAGGCGAGAGGCGGAGAAGGTAACGACCAGGCTGCGGGCGACAAAGGCAGCCCCGATGGCGATCCTAACGCCAAATCATACTACGGAACCGGAATGGGCCTTGACGGCGATGGCAATTACCGGTTGGGTGGCCGTAAGGCTTTGAACAAAGAAAAATTTGTGCAGGATTGTAACGAATCGGGTATAGTGGTGGTGCAAATCGAGGTAAATCGAAGCGGTGCAGTAACCCACGCCATTCCCGGCGTTAAGGGAACAACAAACAACGCTACCTGTCTTACCGATCCTGCAAAAAGGGCAGCCCTGGCCACGCGCTTTAACAGCGACCCCGATGCTCCCGTGAAGCAGGTTGGAACCATTATCTACAATTTCAAACTTACCGAATAACTTTGATGACTTATACTGAAACTGTTGACTGGATGTTTCAGCAGTTGCCCATGTATCAGCAGGTGGGGAATAAAGCTTACCGGGTAGACCTTTCCAATATCAATAAACTGGTAAAGCAGCTGGGCAATCCGCACAGGGCTTTCAAAAGCATACACGTTGCCGGTACCAACGGCAAGGGTTCTGTTTCGCACATGCTCGCTTCGGTCTTTCAGGAGGCCGGGTATAAGGTAGGGCTTTACACTTCCCCGCATTTAAAAGACTTTAGGGAGCGAATAAAGATCAACGGCCAGATGATTCCTGAAGCTGCCGTAGTGCAATTCATTGCTGCCAATAAAACATTTTTTGAACAGGAAAGCCTGTCGTTCTTTGAAATGACGGTGGGAATGGCTTTTAGCTACTTTTCCGAAGAGAAAGTCGACATTGCGATTATTGAAGTGGGGCTTGGCGGAAGGCTCGATTCCACCAATATCATTTCCCCGGAACTTTCGGTGATCACCAATATAGGTTTTGATCACGTGAACATTCTTGGCAACACGCTGCCTAAGATTGCTGCGGAAAAAGGCGGAATTATCAAAGAAAAAACTCCTGTGGTGATAGGGGAGTTTCAGGAAGAGACTTTTCCTGTTTTTAAGGAATTGGCTGAAGCCAAAATTGCGCCACTTTATTTAGCCGAAGACTTCTGCGGAAGATCATATACTTCCGATCTAAAGGGGCAGTATCAGAAATGGAATATACGTACAGTTTCTATGGCTTTAGATGTGCTGAAAGACCTTGGGTGGGAGCTGGGGGAAGAAGCTGCAGAAAAAGGTCTCAAAAATGTCATTTTTAACACCGGACTTCGTGGCCGTTGGGAAGTGCTGCAGGAAGCACCACGGGTAATTTGTGATACGGCACATAATAAAGAGGGGCTGGTTTATGCCATGAAACAGCTGCAGGAAGAAAAATTTGAGAATTTGCACCTGGTGATAGGAGTGGTAAACGATAAAGATCTTGCTTCGGTGCTGCCCATTTTTCCAAAATCGGCAAAATATTATTTTTCCAGACCAGATGTCCCCCGCGGACTTGCTGCGGAAGAATTACAAAAAACAGCAGCCAAAAATGGCCTTTTTGGGAAGGTATTTTCTTCAGTTACTGAAGCTTACGAAGCCGCGCTACAAGAGGCTTCTGCTAAAGATGTGGTCTATGTGGGAGGCAGTACTTTCACGGTGGCAGAAATAATTTAATTTTTTTGAAATTATTCTTTGCATAATTGAAAATGTAGTCTATATTTGCATCCGCATTCAGAGAGAGAGACACTTCAAGAATGCCGAAGTTCATTAAAATTTTAGGGCAATTAGCTCAGTTGGTTCAGAGCACCTCGTTTACACCGAGGGGGTCGGGGGTTCGAATCCCTCATTGCCCACACAAGTAAAGGCTTCCTTTTTGGAGGCCTTTTTTGGTTTCAGGGTGATTAGCTCAGCTGGTTCAGAGCACTACCTCGACAAGGTAGGGGTCACTGGTTCGAACCCAGTATCACCCACATAGTGGGAAATTCCAAATTTCAAATTCAAAACAAACCTCGCAGGTTCCAAAACCTGTGAGGTTTTTTCATTTTTAGCAGGCTACACTCAATTTTATATTTTTCACATTTTGTGTAAAATGTAGAAGCTATGTATTTTTTATTAACTTTAGCATTTGTCTTCAGTGGAAACTAATTTTCGCTGAAGTAGAACATCGGGAAGATCTGTTTATATAAATACAAAGCCCCTATAACATGAAAAATTCAGAAAGATTTGCAATTAAAAACCTGTTGCATCAAAAGAGTTATCTCTCCAATGGCCAATTAATTCCCTGGGAAGGAGAAATGGATGAAGTGTATTCCACTATTTCTACCGGTGATAGCTATGAGCCTACCCTGCTGGGGACAGTGCCTCACATGGATGAATCTACTGCGCTTGAGGTGCTTGAAAGTGCCTGCAGGGCGTATGGTAAAGGCCAGGGCATATGGCCCACCATGAAGGTGTCTGACAGGATTGCGGCTATGGAGCAATTCGTGTCTCAAATGAAGACCAAGAGGGAGGAGGTTGTGAAGCTGCTCATGTGGGAAATTGGAAAATCCCTGCCCGATTCAGAAAAGGAATTTGACCGTACCGTAGAATACATTTACGATACTATAGAAGAATACAAGCAGCTTGACCGTGACAGTGCGAAGTTTCAGAAACGGGATAAGGTAAACGCGCATATTAGGAGGGGGCCGCTGGGAGTGGTGTTGTGCCTTGGGCCGTATAATTATCCGCTAAACGAAACTTTTGCCCTGCTCATCCCGGCGCTTATTATGGGTAACACAGTGATCTTTAAACCTGCCAAACACGGGGTGTTGTTACTCACGCCTTTACTTGAAGCTTTCAGGAATAGTTTTCCGGAGGGTGCGGTGAACGTGATATTCGGAAGGGGGAGAACGGTTGCAGCTCCCATTATGAAGAGCGGGAGAATTGATGTGCTTGCCCTCATTGGCAACAGTAAATCGGCCATTGCCCTGCAGGATCAGCATCCATACAAGAATCGTCTAAGGCTGGTGCTTGGACTGGAGGCGAAGAACCCTGCTATCATCCTTCCCGATGCAGATCTCGACCTCACTATTGAAGAAGTACTTACCGGAACCCTGTCTTTTAACGGACAACGCTGTACCGCCCTTAAAATCGTTTATGTTCATGAAGATATCCGGGAGGAATTCAATGAGAGGTTCGCCAGGCGCGTAGATGAATTGAAATTTGGGAATCCCTGGGAGCCTGGCGTAAAACTTACGCCACTGCCCGAACCAGATAAACCGTCATACATCCGGGAGCTTATTGATGACGCTAAGGAAAAAGGAGCTTCAGTATTGAACAAAAAGGGAGGGGAAACTTCCGAGAACTTTATTTTTCCTGCAGTTCTTTATCCGGTGACTTCAGAGATGCGGGTGTATAAGGAAGAGCAGTTTGGGCCTGTAATTCCTGTAAAGCCTTTTTCTGATATAGATTCGTTGCTCGATGAAATTGCCGCCTCAAACTACGGGCAGCAGGTGAGTTTATTTGGGCGTAGTATTAAACAATTGTCTCCGCTTATAGATACTATGGTAAACCTGGTGTGTCGTGTAAATTTAAACAGTGCCTGCCAGCGAGGGCCCGATGTGTTCCCTTTCACCGGAAGAAAAGATTCGGCAGTAGGTACGCTAAGTGTGCATGATGCCCTGCGATCTTTCTCCATAAGGACCTTTGTGGCCTCAAAAGAGAATGATTACAACAACGCAATAATAAGGGAGCTCCTGGAAAGCAGGAATTCAAATTTTGTAAGTACAGATTATATCCTGTAACACAAAAAGCCCCGGTCTAAAGAGATCGGGGCTTGTTTTTTTAAGGCGGGTGGGTTTACAGTAATTCCAGCACCCGTTCCAGTGCCATGCCACGGGAGCCTTTAATAAGGATCACCCCCCGATTAAATTCTGAAGGTTGGTACCAGGCTCTGAATTCTTCAAAAGTGGCAAATTTCCTCACCTTTTTTGATTTTACCGAGGTGGCGGCAAAATTGGAGCCTATCAGAAAAACCTTATCGACATGAGACTTCTGGTAATTTTCGGTTAATTCCTCATGTTCTGCCGCGGCCATAGCCCCCAGCTCAAACATGTCGCCCAAAATTGCTATTTTAGGAGACATATCCATTCTGCTTAGATTGTCTAAAGCTGCAGCCATACTTGAAGGATTTGCATTGTAGGCATCCATAATGATCTTGCGGTTGTCTTTAAGGATAATTTGCGACCTGTTGTTCTGCGGAAGGTAATCTTCAAGAGCTTTTTTGATCTCTTCTGTGGGTACTTTAAAGTAAGTTCCTACGGCATAAGCTGCGGCCATGTTGGTGCTGTTGTAGGCACCGGTAAGATTCCCTGTTATTTCCTGGTTTTCGGCTTTAATTCCCGCAAAAGAATCGCGGCTGGTAAGTTCAATCTTTAGATCGGCTTCTGTTGTATTGCCAAAAGTGAAGGTTTTTTTATAATTCTGCTCTTCTTTTTGCAAAGGATCATCAAGGTTCAAAAAGAGCATTTTGTCACTGCTTTTTAAATGCTGGTAGAGCTCTTTTTTGCCTTTTATAACACCTTCAACCCCGCCAAAACCTTCAAGGTGGGCTTTGCCGAAATTTGTGATGTATCCAAAATCGGGCAGGGCAATGTTGCAGAGGAAGCTTATTTCTTTTTGGTGGTTAGCGCCCATTTCAACTATTCCCAGTTCGGTTTCACGGTTCATAGACAGCAAAGTGAGAGGGACTCCAATGTGGTTATTGAGGTTTCCAGGGGTTGCCACAGTCCTGTACTTTTTGGAAAGTACCGCGTTAAACAATTCTTTGGTGGTGGTTTTTCCGTTGCTTCCGGTAAGGGCGAGAACAGGAACCTTAAGATATTTTCGATGAAAAGCGGCTAGTTCCTGAAGCGCTTTCAGGCTGTCTTCAACTTTAATGAACCTGTTGTTTTCTTCTAAATGTTCGTCAATAACAGCGTATGCTGCACCTTTTTGAAGTGCTTCCGCAGCAAATTCATTGGCGTTGAAATTCTCTCCTTTTAAAGCGAAGAAAATACTGTCATCTTTTATTTTCCTGGTGTCGGTACTAATTCCTGAGCTTTTCAGGAAAAGCTCGTGGAGCTGTGGTATATTCATAAACTAAAGCTATAAAAAAAAGCCCTAATCAAATTAGGGCTTTTTAGAAATATTTATGCGAAGATTAATCTCTTGCTGTCTTGTTCTTGTTCAGGGACTTGGAGCCAACTCTTGACATTGCGTTTCTAAACCCAATATAATCGGTTGCCATGTCTTGCGGGAAATACCTTCTTTGTGCAGGATCTAACCAGTAAGCGCGATCTCTCCATGAACCTCCTTTATAGACCCTTACATTGTCATCTACAAGGGTAGTTCGTCCCGTAGACTGGTCGTACTGTAGGCTTTGCCCCCCAAGGCTGTCAACGCTGGCGGTGTGAACCGGAGAGTTGTACATACGCTTGTTAGGGTCCTGGACGGTTTCATCACCAAAAGAATCGTAGTACCTGCTGGAATTTCTATCGCCATCCCTGAAGTTTCTCTGGTCACTTTCGTTAAAGTTGGTGCGCAGGTAAGTATCCTGGGGTGTGATGGGAACAGTTTTAATTTCTCCCGGAAGGTTCCTGGCTACTATTCTGCCGTTGCTCAAAGTGTCGTATTCTATTTCATCAACGCCTAAAACTTTTACGGTTCCATCTTCGGTAATAGCGTGTTTGGTATATACGTTACCGCGGTAATAGTTGAAGTCGTTGAACTCGTCATCTACTATGGGTCGGTAAACGTCGGCAACCCATTCGGCCACGTTACCGGCCATGTCGTAAAGTCCGAAATCATTTGGTTCATAAGATTTTACTTCGGCAGTAATATCGGCACCATCATCGCTCCATCCTGCAATTCCGCCGTAATCTCCATCTCCCTGCTTGAAATTGGCCATTTGGTCACCACGTTTTCTGGCATCGCCACTTCGGGTGTACTGGCTGTCCCACGGGTATTTTTTTCTTCCGCGGTAAACATTGTAGTTTCTAATACCTACAAGGGCAAGCGCTGCATATTCCCACTCGGCTTCGGTAGGAAGTCGGTACTCGGGAAGGAGCACTCCGTGTTTGCGCTGTACATATAGATTGGTACTGTCTTTGGTCATAAAACGGTCGGCTTTATTTCCGCCTCTCACAAGGCTGTCACTTCCGCCGTAGACCTGGTTTGGTGCATTTAAATAGGTTTCGGTGCTAAAACCCTGGCCTGGTTCAGCAGCAAAACGTGCACCTTCAGCAGTGAAACCTTCTTTTTCAAGGCGAAGTTCGTTCACCCTGTCGGTTCTCCATTTACTGAATTCAACTGCCTGTATCCAGCTCACTCCCACTACAGGATAGTTGGCATAGGCAGGGTGGCGCAAATAATTATTGGTCATGGTCTCGTTGTAGCCCAACCTGTTTCTCCAGACCAAAGTATCGGGAAGGGCACCCTGGTAGATATTTCTATATCTTTCTTCACTTGGAGGGTAAACTCTTTTAAGGTAATCGAGATATTCAAGGTACATGAGGTTGGTCACCTCGGTTTCGTCCATGTAAAAAGACTGAACGTGTTGTTGGGTAGGGGTGTTGTTCCAATCGTGCATTACATCATCCTGTACCCTTCCCATAGTAAAGGTACCTCCTTCAACGAAGATAAGCCCGGGGCCGGCATCCTGCTCATCGTAATCGGCATTGTAATTAAAACCACCTTCTTTTGAGTTGATGTCCCAACCCGTAGCGCGGGAATTGTCTTTGTAATCCCTCGAGTTGTTACAGCTAAAAAGTCCAGCACTCAACGCGATGGCAAAAAGAGCTTTTACAGCAACTTTGTTTCTCATATTCACATTATCTTTTATAGCAATTATGGCTCTGCAATATAGTAATTAACGCAAAACTACCAAGATTATTTCAACTGAAACGGAATCCTGTAGTTTCCTGAAAATCTTTATGATAACGCAGCTTTTAACAAATTATTTTACTGCCTTTAAAAACAGCTGATAAAACTTCCTGATGCATTAAGAGGCAAAAGTAGTGGTTTTTTGACAACTTTTTTCTTTTCTTTAAGCTTGAGTTGAATTAGTTACCAATAATTTATCTGTAAAAATATGGGTGGTGTACTGGTGGCGGCGGGTAAATAAGTATTTTGGGGTTGCTGTACAAGCTTCTGTTAAATTATACGTTATATTATGGTATAAGGAGAAATTGGGTTCGTATCATATATTCTAAAGGTTTTCAGGTATATTTGTTAATTATTAATAGTCTTATGAAAAAAATATCACTCTACACCTTTGCGGTGGTTTTGCTCGTTGGTGGGAAATCTTTTGCTCAGGAAGAGCGTGACCGGGTGATCACCACGGCGGCTTCTACTCTAATGATAGCAGCCGATGCACGTGCTGCAGGTTTGGGTGACCAGGGAGTGGCAACTTCTGCCGATGCTTATTCCCAGCAGTGGAATCCGGCGAAATATGTTTTTGTTCAAAGTGAGCAGGGCCTGGGGGTAAATTACACGCCCTATTTAAGTGAACTCGTGAATGATATCTTTTTGGGGAATGTTACTTATTACAACCGCATAAGTGAAAGAAGTGCTTTTGGTGCCAGCCTGAAGTACTTTAGTATGGGAAATATAGAAGCCCGTGATTATCCCGATGAAGTCGCGCGCATTCTTAGCCCTAATGAATTTACGCTCGACCTGTCTTACGCCCTTAAATTAAGTGACCATTTTTCTATGGCGGTAGCGGGAAGGTTTCTTCGCTCTGACCTTAAAATTGCAGAATTGGATCCCGATGCCAGTGCAGCCAATACTTTTGGGGTTGATGTTTCGGCTTTTTACCAGAGTGACCAGATAGATTTCACACAGTTTGACGGCCGCTGGAGGGCAGGTGTGAACATTTCAAATATTGGGCCTAAGATAAAATACGATGCGGGGGGGCAGGAAAACTTCATTCCTACCAATTTAAAGCTGGGGGGTGGTTTTGATTTTATCCTTGATAACTCAAACCGGATAGGGACTTATTTGGAGTTCAATAAACTGCTCGTGCCCACTCCGCAGGATTTTGACGGAGACGGAGATAGGGATGCCGAAGATATTCAGGAGTATAATTCTATAGGTGCCATTGAAGGAATTTTTAAATCTTTTGGAGATGCACCCGATGGCATGAGTGAAGAGCTGAAGGAAATAACTTATGCGGTTGGGGCCGAGTATGTATATGAAGAGGTATTTTCCCTTAGAACCGGGTATTTCCACGAAAGCCCTGAAAAAGGTTCACGCGAATTTATTTCATTCGGTGCCGGCTTCAGGCATAATATTGTTGATATAGACCTTTCTTACCTTTTTTCAACTTCCGAAGTAGTGAGTCCGCTGGAAGGTACTTTGCGTTTTGGTCTCACCTTTAACTTTGGCAGCGAATACGAACAGTATTAGGAGAGAAATAAAATCGGCGGTACTTTTTTGATTATTACATAACTTTGTACCTCAAAACGAGGAAATAACAAGCTCCCGGACTATTTTAGTTACGGGAGATTTTTTCTAGATAAAGAACAAAATGAAAACAATAACTATAAGTGCAGATCTCGGGGTCTATGAAAATGAAGCTGAATTGCCCGAAGATGTGCAGAAATTAATGCAGGAGGCGATTGCAGCCAGGGAAAAATCTTACTCGCCATATTCTCAGTTCAAGGTAGGGGCCGCAATTCTTCTTGAGAACGGCAAAGTGGTCACAGGGAGTAACCAGGAAAATGCTTCTTATCCTGCCGGTTTGTGCGCCGAGAGAACCGCCATCTTTTACGCGGGGGCGACATATCCGAATATAAAGATCAAAAAAATGGCCTTAACGGCGCGTTCCGAAAAGCAGAAGGTTGAAGTGCCCACGCCGCCCTGCGGCTCATGCAGGCAGGCAATTGCCGAGTATGAGGTGAGGCAGGATGAGCCTATTGAAATCTACTTTATGGGAGAGAAAGGCAGGGTGGTAAAAGCCAGTTCTGTTTCCGATCTTTTACCTCTAATATTTGACAGTACATACCTATAACGTTTTCGCGCTTTTTTCAATAGGAAACTGTTTTTAGTTCCTTTTGAAAATAGTATTTTTGTGTTTCGCTTGGCGCAAGCATCGCTTAGCCTTAAAAATAAGTAGTTAAATGAAGAAAATAACAAAAGCCACTTATCTAAAGTGGTATGAGGACATGCTGTTTTGGCGCAAGTTTGAAGACAAACTGGCCCAGGTTTACATTCAGCAAAAGGTTAGAGGTTTTTTGCACCTGTATAACGGGCAGGAAGCTATACTTGCAGGTGCGCTGCACGTAATGGATCTTTCTAAAGATAAAATGATCACCGCTTATAGAAACCACGTTCAGCCAATAGGTATGGGGGTGGACCCAAGAAGGGTGATGGCCGAGTTATACGGTAAAAAAACAGGTACTTCCCACGGTATGGGTGGTTCAATGCATATTTTCTCAAAAGAACACCGCTTTTACGGCGGGCACGGTATTGTGGGAGGGCAAATTCCTCTGGGTGCCGGCCTTGCCTTTGCAGATAAATATTTTAAAAGAGATGCGGTTACCCTAACCTTCCTTGGTGATGGTGCTGCAAGACAGGGTTCCCTGCACGAGACCTTCACCATGGCCGTAAAATGGAACCTGCCGGTGGTTTTTTGTGTTGAGAATAACGGTTACGCCATGGGTACTTCGGTTGCGCGTACTTCAAAGAGTACAGAGATCTGGAAACTTGGTCTTGGATACGATATGCCATGTGGCCCTGTAGATGCCATGAACCCCGAAAAAGTGGCCGAGGCTCTTGATGAAGCCATCAAAAGGGCGCGTAAAGGGGAAGGGCCGACTTTCCTTGAACTGAAAACCTACCGTTACCGCGGTCACTCTATGAGTGATGCTCAACAGTACCGTACCAAAGAGGAGGTAGCCGAGTACCAGAAAATTGATCCTATTACCCAGGTGAAGGATATCATCAAAAAGAACAAATACGCTACAGATAAAGAAATTAAGGCTATAGACAAAAAGGTGAAAGACCTGGTTTCTGAATGTGAGAAATTTGCTGAAGAATCCGATTTTCCAGATGTCCAGCAGTTGTATGATGTAGTGTACGAGCAAAAAGATTATCCGTTTTTACCCCATAAATTATAAAAGTTATGGCAGAAGTAATTAAAATGCCACGCCTTAGTGACACCATGGAAGAAGGTGTTGTTGCTAAGTGGTTAAAACAAAAAGGTGACAAAATTGAAGAAGGGGATATTCTGGCCGAGATCGAGACCGATAAGGCAACCATGGAATTTGAATCTTTCTACGAAGGCACCTTGCTGCATATAGGAATTGATGAAGGCGAAACTGCACCCGTTGATGCCCTGCTGGCAATAGTTGGGGAAGAAGGAGAGGATATTTCCTCACTTTTGGATGGTAAAGCCGATGCTTCTAAAGAAGCTCCTAAAACTGAAACTGAAGAAAAACCTGAAGCTTCAACCGATTCAGATTCTTCTTCTTCGGAAGGAGAGGCCGAAGGAGCCGATATTCCTGAAGGAGTAGAAGTGGTAAGAATGCCACGCCTTAGTGATACCATGGAAGAAGGAACTGTTGCTTCCTGGATCAAGAAAGAAGGGGATGAGGTTGAAGAGGGAGACATCCTTGCCGAGATCGAAACCGATAAGGCTACCATGGAGTTTGAATCTTTCTATTCGGGTACGTTGTTGCACGTGGGGATCCAGGAAGGCGAAACTGCACCGGTAGATGCTGTTCTTGCCATTATTGGCCCTAAAGGTACAGACGTTTCTTCGATAGTTAAATCGGGAGGAGCAGTGAAACCATCAGCTTCAAAGAGCACCGAAGAGAAAAAAGAAGAAAAGCCCCAGGCTTCCGAAGAAACTTCGCAAGGGGCTACAGCTTCAGACGGAGGTAGAATCTTTGCTTCGCCCCTGGCAAAAAAGATGGCCGATGATCTTGGTATCGACCTTTCTAAGGTAAAAGGTTCCGGAGAAAACAACCGCATTGTCAAAAAAGACATTGAGAACTACAAACCTTCAGCAAAAACCGAAGAAGCAAAACCTGCTGCTGCCGCACAGCCTCAGCAACAGGCACAGCCTTCACCGGTTCAGGTTTACACTCCGGCAGGCGAAGAGAGCTTTGAAGAGGTTAAGAATTCTCAAATGCGCAAGACCATTGCCAAGAGGCTTTCTGAATCTAAATACAACGCCCCCCATTACTATCTCACCATCGAGGTAGATATGGCCAACGCTATGGCCAACCGCAAGCAGATCAATGAGATCCCAGACGTGAAGGTTTCCTTCAATGATATGGTGATCAAAGCTTCGGCTATGGCCCTTAGAAAACACCCACAGGTGAATTCTCAGTGGACGGGAGATACTACCAAAATTGCGAAACACATCCACATGGGGGTTGCAGTAGCCGTTGAAGAAGGACTCGTGGTTCCTGTATTGAAATATGCAGATCAAATGTCGCTTACGCAAATTGGCGGACAGGTGAAAGAACTTGCAGGGAAAGCCCGTAACAAGAAGTTGCAGCCTCAGGAAATGGAAGGCAGCACCTTTACGGTCTCTAACCTTGGAATGTTTGGAATCACCGAGTTTACCAGCATTATCAATCAGCCAAACTCCGCTATACTTTCAGTAGGAGCTATTGTTGAGAAGCCGGTAGTGAGAAATGGGCAAATTGTGGTAGGGAATACCATGAAGCTTACGCTTGCCTGCGATCACCGTACGGTAGATGGTGCAACCGGGGCCCAGTTCCTGCAAACCCTTAAGACTTACATTGAAAATCCTGTGACCATGCTGGCCTAAGGTGATTTCCAGTCTAATAACGAAAAATCCCGCTTCTCGCGGGATTTTTTTATCTTTAGCCGCATGAGAAAATTCACCCTTACCGGCCTCGCAGCCGCAAGCCTTCTGGTTTTTGCAGCTTGCGGGCAGTCAAAAGAAGCTGCGCAGGAGACAGCAGCTGTTTCTTTCCAAAAAGAGAGCGTCAAAAATGCCATTTTAGAAGAGGATATTTCTTCGGCTTTAAAATACCTGTCGTCTGACGAGCTACAGGGGAGAGCCACCGGCACAGAGGGTATTGAAAAGGCTGCCCGATACATAGAAAAGGTGTTCAAAGAGCAGGGCGTAGAACCCTTTTTTGAGACCTATAGAGATTCTTTTGAGGTGAAAGGCAAGACAGGATATAACCTCGTGGGCCTTGTAGAAGGTACAGATCCTCAATTGAAGAATGAATACCTAGTTGTGGGTGCGCATTACGACCATGTGGGCCACGGCAAGCCCTTTGAAGACGATACCATTGCAAATGGAGCCAACGATAATGCTTCGGGAACTACAGCCGTTCTGGAACTCGCAAAATTCTTTGCTGAAAATCCGCCGAAAAGGAGCATGCTTTTCAGCCTTTTTTCTGCGGAAGAATTGGGGCTTGTGGGCGCAGCTGAATTGGCAAAGGAATTAAAAACCGAAGGAGTAGACCTTTACACCATGTTCAATATTGAAATGGTAGGTGTGCCCATGAAAGATAAAGATTACCTGGCCTACCTCACAGGCTATGAAAATTCCAATTTAGCCCAAAAATTCAATGAATATTCTGGAGCGAAGCTGTTGGGGTTTCTTCCGGAAGCAAAACAGTACAGCCTTTTCAAAAGGAGTGACAATTATCCCTTTTTTCAGGAATTTAACGTGCCCGCACAAACCATCTCTACTTTTGATTTTACAAATTTCGATTATTACCATCACGTAGAAGATGAATTTGAAAAAATGGATGTTTCCCATATGGAGCACCTTATTGAAGCTATAATTCCCGGCATTGCCGGAATGGCGAACAGTGCAGAAAAAGAAATAAAACTCAACGAACAATGAAAAAGATAGTGGTCACAGGTACCAGCCGGGGAATTGGTTTTGAACTTGTAAAGATCTTTGCTGAAGCCGGCCATAAAGTACTTGCATTATCCCGAAATCAGGATTCCATTAAAAAGCTGGGTCTTGAAAATGTGCATTTCTTTGAATTTGATATTACCGCGGAAGAAGACCTGCAGAAAGTTTCAGCGTTTGTAAAAGAAGAATGGGGCGGCCTGGACATCCTTATAAATAATGCAGGTGCCATTATAAACAAGCCTTTTGAAGAAATTACTTCCGAAGAATTTGAAAAAGTGTACAGGGTTAATGTTTTTGGCGTTGCAGCTCTTACCAAAGCCCTGCTGCATCTAATGAATAAAGAAGGCCACGTGGTAACGGTAAGCAGTATGGGCGGCGTGCAGGGCAGCATGAAATTCCCGGGCCTTTCGGCATACAGTTCGAGCAAGGGCGCGGTGATCACACTTACCGAGCTGCTTGCCGAAGAATACAAAGAAACCGGCCCCTCGTTTAACGTGCTAGCTTTGGGCGCGGTACAAACCGAAATGCTCGCAGAGGCATTCCCGGGTTATAAAGCCCCGCTGCAGCCCGCTGAAATGGCCCGGTACATCTCCGATTTTTCCCTTACCGGGAATAAATTTTACAATGGTAAGTTGTTACAGGTTTCCAGCAGTACCCCGTAAAAGGCATGAAGCATATTCTTGAAAAATATATTCCCACCCATGCAGTTGAGCCTATTTTCAGCTTAATAAAGGCTAATAATGTTCACCTTAAAATAGTGAATGAAAGAAAAACCCGCCATGGCGATTACCGGAGTTTACCGGGAGGGCTTCATCAAATCACGGTAAACGCCAACCTCAACCAGTACCGTTTTCTAATTACCCTGGTTCATGAGATCGCACATTTGGTGGCTTTTGAACATTACGGTCGCCAGATAAAACCTCATGGGGAGGAGTGGAAAAGCTGTTTCCAAAGGTTAATGCTGCCATTTATAAGGCCTGAGATTTTTCCTGCCCAGTTACTGCCGTTAATTGCCAGGCATTTTAAAAATCCGAAGGCGAGCAGTGATACAGATGCACATCTTTCGGTAGCTTTAAAACAGTTTGACCCCGAAAATGACAGGAATTATATTTTTGAGATCCCGCATGGTGGGGTTTTTAGGATCTATAACGGAAAGATTTTCAAAAAGGGGGAACGGCGTATAAAAAGATATGAATGTGTAGAAGTGAAAACAGGCAGAATTTACCTGTTCCAGCCCAATGCAGAGGTGGAATTATTAAAAACAGCCAATTAATATGAAGGAAAATAATTTTGCAATTTTAATGGCTGGCGGGGTAGGATCGAGGTTCTGGCCCGTGAGTACTGCGGCAAAACCAAAACAGTTCAGGGATTTACTGGGCAGGGGGGAGACTTTGATCCAGACCACGTTTAGGCGCCTTAGCCAATTGGTACCTTCAAAGAACATCTACGTGCTTACCAATGAGCGTTATGACCACCTGGTGAAGCAGCAGTTGCCCCAGCTTGACGAAGAACAGATTGTGCTGGAGCCGGTAATGAGGAATACGGCCCCGGCAGTGCTGCTCGCATCTTTAAAAATCTGGAAGAAGAACAGCAAGGCCGTGATGATCATGGCGCCCAGCGACCACTGGATAGAAGATGAGCAGGCTTTTCATAATGACCTCACTACGGCTTTTGAAGCGGCGCGTGGCCAGGATAAAATCCTTACTTTGGGTATAAAACCCACTTTTCCCAATACAGGCTACGGGTATATTAAATTTGATCCCCTGGCTTCGGGAAGGGTGAAGCCGGTAGAATTATTTACTGAAAAACCTTCTTACGCTGTAGCCAAAGATTTTCTGAAGAGCGGAAATTTCCTGTGGAACGCAGGAATTTTTGTGTGGAATGCAGCGTATATCCTCAGGGCTTTTCAGAAGAACCTGCAGCAGACCTTTGACCTTTTTTCTAAAGGTGCACCTGTTTTTAATACTTCCGAAGAAAAAGATTTTATCAAACAAAATTATCCGGAAGCTGAAAATATTTCGATTGATTATGCCATTTTAGAGAAGGAACAGGGAACTATTGAAGTGATCCCAGCCTCTTTTGACTGGAATGACCTTGGTACCTGGGGCTCGCTTTATGAAGAGACCGTGAAGGATGCTGACGGGAACATAGCTCTAAACGCCCGACTTTTTGCTGAAAATGCCACGGGGAACTTAATTTCTTCAGATAAAAATAAGGTTGTGGTGCTTGAAGGGATGAACGACTACGTCATTGTAGACGAGAATGAGGTCCTGCTAATTGTGCCCCGTGAAAAGGAGCAGGATATAAAAAGGATACGGGAGAGCGTGAAGGAAAAATTCGGTGAAAATTTGGGTTAGGGAATGGAAGATAAATCAGGAAGTGGTACAGCAATACCTACAGCAGAGGAAAACAGGGGCAGGACTGCCCTTAGGGAAATAAAGGAATTTCTTAAGGAACTCCTGGATATTCACGACGACACCGACAGGGAGACGACCCTCGAGACGGTGAAGCGTGATATTTCGTTTAAAGGGCACAACGCCTGGATCCTTATCTTTTCCATTTTTGTGGCATCTATTGGCCTTAACGTGAGCAGTACCGCCGTGGTAATTGGTGCCATGCTTATTTCCCCCTTAATGGGCCCCATTGTGGGGATTGGTTTTTCGGTGGCCATAAATGATATTGATACCTTAAAACGCAGCCTTGTCAACCTTGGGGTGATGGTGTTCTTAAGTGTGCTTACCGCTTATTTGTACTTTTTGATCTCTCCCATCAAAGAAGAAACTCCCGAGCTCGTCGCCCGAACTTATCCAACCATACTCGATGTTCTAATTGCCATTTTTGGAGGCTCAGCGCTTATAATAGCAAAAACAAAGAAAGGAGCAATTGCAAGTGTGATCATGGGGGTTGCCATTGCCACCGCTCTTATGCCACCTTTATGTACGGTAGGCTACGGTTTGGCAATAGCGAATTGGGAATATGCCGGCGGGGCTCTCTATCTTTTTACCATCAACTCTATTTTTATCGCGCTTTCTACTTTCCTGATGGCAAAATTGCTGCGTTTCCCACTGGTGAAGTACGTGAACAGCAAAAGAAGGAGGAACACTGCACGCCTTGCCTCTTTGGTGGCAGTTCTCGTGATGATACCCAGTATCATTCTGTTCGTGAATTTGTTGCGGGAGCAGGTTTTTGTAAGTAAAACAAAAGAATTTGTTCACGAAGTTGTGAATTACCCCGGGGCCGAAGTGGTGAAATTTGAACAGGATTACAAAACAAAGATCATTGAAATTTACCTGATAGGCCGGCCCGTGCCGCAAGATCAAATTGACCAGTGGGTGCAGGCCATCACCCAGGTGCCAAATCTGGAAGATGTGGTGCTCGAAGTGCATCAGGGCTCTGACCAAACTTCAGAAATGGCCACCCGGCTTTCTACGGAAGTAAGGGCAGGAATCCTGGAAGATCTCTACGTGAAAAATCAGCAACTGGTAGAAAATAAAGATGCGCGTATACAGCTGCTGGAGCAGGAACTGCTTAAATACCGTAGTGCGGGAATTCCTTTTGAAAGTATTTCCAAAGAAGTGCGTATCAATTATTCTGGAGTCCAGGAGATGAGTTATGCCAACAGCCTTGTCACAAATTTCTCGCAGATAGATACCATCCCCACCTTTAATGTGAAATGGTCTCCTAAACTAAAGGGTTCAGCCCGAAAAACTCAGATGCAACAACTTGAACAGTGGTTACAGGTGCGCCTGTCACTGGACACGCTGGTAGTTCGATCTGTAGATTAAGGTGTAAATTACAGTCCTTGCTGCTGGGCGTCCCGTACTTTTTTAAATAGATCGGAAGAATAAACAAAGTCGGTCACCGTTTTGTCATCGGTTTTAAAGACCTTGCTTTTATCGCCTTTCCAGGCCAGCACGCCATCTTTCAAAAAGGCGATATTTTCACCAATTTCGAGTACCGAATTCATATCGTGAGTAATCACCACCGTAGTGATGTCGTACTCCACAGTGAGTTCGTGGATCAGGTTATCGATCACCGTAGCAGTGCGCGGATCAAGCCCAGAGTTTGGCTCATCGCAAAAAAGGTATTTTGGACGGTTAACGATCGCGCGGGCAATTGCTACCCGCTTTTGCATCCCTCCACTAATTTCTGAAGGATATTTTTTACCCGAATCGGCAAGGTTTACCCTTTCAAGTACTTCGTCAACCCGGTCTTTTAGATCTCTTTTCTTCTTTTTGGTGAACATCCTGAGTGGAAACATCACGTTTTCCTGAACGGTCATGGAGTCAAATAACGCGCCTCCCTGGAACAGCATTCCCATTTCCTGCCTTAATCCCCGTTTTTGTTCATCGCTAAAAGAAGAGTATGGTTTTCCGTCGTATTCTATAATTCCCTCATCAGGAGTGAAAAGCCCAAGCATGCATTTCATCAACACGCTTTTTCCCGAACCCGATTGGCCTATAATTAAATTGGTCTTTCCTGTTTCAAATACAAAATCAATCCCTCTAAGGATGTGCTCATCGTCAAAACTCTTCTGTAATCCTTTTACTTCAATCATTAGCTTAGTAGTAACTGGGTGACTATGTAATTTGTAATAATAATAACAACACTTGTCCATACAAATGAGGTGGTACTGGCCTGCCCTACTTCAAGAGAACCTCCTTTCATGTAATAGCCATGGTAAGAAGGCAGGGTTGCCAGGATAAAAGCAAACAGGAAAGTCTTAAAGAACGCGTAAAAAAGGTGGTATGGATCAAATTCTTCCTGCAGGCCCTGTAAAAAGAGATCGGCAGGTACAAAACCTCCCATCACTGCGGCAGTGTAAGCCCCTAAAATTCCTAAGAACATCGAAATCGCAATAAGAAAAGGATAGGTGAGCATGGCAATGATCTTAGGGAAAATCAGGTAATTTAACGAGTTGATCCCCATCACCTCAAGCGCATCAATCTGTTCCGTAACCCTCATTGAGCCTATGCTAGAAGTAATAAAAGATCCCACTTTACCTGCCATAATGATAGAGATAAAAGTAGGGGCAAACTCAAGAATGATAGATTGCCTTGCGGCAAAAGCGACAAGGCTCTTCGGGATTAACGGGTTGTTGAGGTTAAGCGCCGTCTGCAAAGCAACCACCGCACCAATAAAGAATGATAGAAAGGCCACAATCCCCAGGGACCCCATAATGATTTCGTCTATTTCCTTAAATATCAGTTCTCTTAAAACCGAACGTTTGGTCATTCTACCAAACACGCCCTTCAACATTAAAAAATATTCCCCAATAGACTGCAGGTACCTCATTGTAAGCTTTTGTTATGGCTAAAATACTAATTTTTGAAAGAATGTATTTAAGCTTAACTTAATCTTTATACTCCTTAAACTTCGTATTTTTACAACACTAAAATTTTTACAATGAAATATTATGTTCAGATGTTCCTGCTGGCTTTCTGCTTTACTGCGGTAAGTGCACAGGAAGTCCCCCAACGATCTTTTGATCCTGAAAAAGACCTTCATGCCACTCCCAGACTTGTGGTTGGCGTGGTGGTAGACCAAATGCGTTATGATTATATCACCAGGTTCTGGAACCATTTTGGAGACGATGGTTTTAAAAGGCTAGTTTCTGAAGGTTTTAATCTTCGCAACAACCATTTCAATTACATCCCTACCTATACTGCGCCGGGCCATGCTTCGGTATATACTGGTGCAGCGCCTCAAACCCACGGCATCATTGGAAATAACTGGTATAATAAATTTGAGAAGGAATACGTCTACTGTGTTGAGGATGCTTCAGTAGCGCCTGTGGGAACCAAAGACGATGCCGGGAAAATGTCTCCGCACCGCCTAATTACCACCACGGTGGCCGATGAAAACCGCCTTCATACCCAAATGCGGGGTAAAACCATTGGTATCGCTATCAAAGACCGTGGTGCCGTTCTTCCGGCAGGACATACGGCCAATGCGGCATACTGGTTTCACGGTAAAGGCGAAGGCAGCTGGATCACCAGCTCATTCTATACCACCCAACTGCCTCAATGGGTGCAAAAATTCAATGCTTCAGGAAAAGCCGAAAGCTACCTGAAACCCTGGACTACCTTAGCCGACATTAACACCTATATTGAAAGTGGTACTGATATTAATGATTTTGAAGGAGGTTTTAAAGGAAAACCCGATACAGGGTTTCCTTACGACCTCAGGTCTCTAAAAGAGCAAAACGGGGGCTATGACATCTTAAAGGCCACGCCTTACGGAAACAGCCTCACAGCCGATTTTGCCATAGCAGCACTCGATGGGGAGCAGCTTGGGCAGGATGCCGACACCGATTTTCTAACAGTTAGTTTTTCCTCAACAGATTATGTGGGCCATAACTTTGGGGTGAACTCAAAAGAGGTGCAGGACACTTACCTTAGGTTAGACCGCGATCTTGCCAAATTGCTGAAGGCCCTGGACCAAAAAGTGGGAGAGGGCAACTACACCCTGTTCCTCACCTCAGATCACGGTGGGGTGCAGGTTCCGGCTTATCTCGAAACAGTGAAAGTGCCGTCGGGATATTTTGACTGGGACAAGCTCAAAAAAGAACTGAATGCTTTCCTTAGCGGGAAATTTCAGAAAGATAACCTTATAGAGAATATTTCTAATAACCAGATCTTTTTCAACTATGATGAGGTGCTAAAAATGGATATTTCTTCGGAAGATCTTCAGGGAGAGATCCTGCATTTTCTGCTTCAGTATGAGAATATCAGCAGGGTTTTTACCAGGAGTCAGTTGCAGGCGTCGAGTTTTTCTGAAAAAATCGCATCGGCCGTTGATACCGGTTTCAACCAAAAAAGAAGTGGCGATATTGCCCTGCTCCTCGATCCGTCGGTGATCTCTTATTCACGCACCGGCTCAACTCATGGTTCGGGTAATAATTATGACACACATGCGCCCCTTATTTTCTTCGGAAAAGGCATTAAAGCCGGGAACAGTCTTGAAAGAACCGAAATTGTAGATATTGCACCCACTATTTCGGCCCTGCTTGGCATTCCGTTTCCAAGCGGTGCTACCGGCCGGCCCTTATATATGGTCTTTGAAAAATAGTTAGAAAATTTTCGACAACATCTTTTTATAGCGGAGCCTTCTTATGAAGGCTCCTTCTTTTTTACCTACCAAAAATGGCATTTTTGAAGCCTTTGCCCTTTTATAGCCTTCCAGGTAATCTAGTGCAAGTGCGGCATTGCCTTTTTTAAGCGCCAGTTTGACCGAAGCGATCGCAGTAATGATCCAGCCGTAGCGCAGCTTGTAAAAAGCCTCTCCCTGTTTCCATTTTGCAGCTTTGTTATAGGTAAAACCGGTTGGCCGCAGGTGCTTTACGGCAAGGGAAGCATCAGTTTTGATTTCCCAGCCGTGAAATTGTGCCAGTAACTCGTCTACAGTGTCCCAGCCCATAGAAGGTTTAAGCCCCCCAATGTCGTTAAAACAGGCTTTTCGGTAAGCCTTTAGCGCCCCACGAATGTGGTCTTTCCCGGTCAAATTCTCAAGCCGCCAGGCTCCGTCTTTTTTGATATGGCAAAATCCGCCGGCCATTCCTGTCTTTGGGTCTGCCTCAAAATGCCTGCTAATGGTTTCGAGGTAGTTTTCAGGAAAAATAAGATCGGCGTCAAATTTGCAGATAATGTCGTAGTTCTCGTCCAAATGCTTCAGGCCGTGATTGAAAGCCTTTATCACTTTGCTGCCGGGCAAATGTGCTTCGGAAGAAGTGGTGCTCACCAGGGAAATTAAGGGGTGCTTTTGAGCGTAATCTTTCACCACCTGTGCCGTCTCGTCTGAAGATTGATCGTCAACCACCACCAGTTTTGCTGGCTTCAGGCTTTGTTTACAAAGCGACTTCAGGCTTTGCCCTATAAATGCTGCCTCATTATGTGCTGGGATGACGATGTAGAATCTCAATGTTATAATAACTTTCGGCTAAAATACGACTTCCATTAGTTTCCGCCGGAAGATGTATAAAGAGGAATGGAACATTTAAAGCCAGCTCCCGAACGGGGTCCCAAAAATGGCATTTTCAGCGATCATTTTCTTTCGGCATATACGGCGTAATAGCGGGGCGTGAATTGCCTGAGCAGTGGGCGTATTCCGAGCTTCTTCACCGGATTGGTCCATTTATGGCGTTTCCTGATTTCCCAGCCTGCTTTCTCCAGCAGCCAGTCAAACTGCCAGTCTTCAAATTCGTGGTAGTGCCTGTCCCATTTATCGGTTTTGCTGCGATAGGCAGGAGAGAACCATAGATTTAAGGGGATTGTGGTCACCAGCTTTTTAGCTTGTATGTCGCGAAGCACGTTAAATGGTGCCACGAGGTGCTCAAAAATCTCGAAAGCAGTGACAATTTCGGCTGTAGAATTTTTCACGCTGCTGGTGTCGAGATCAAGGTCTTCCCCTCTGGTGTTTGTAACCTTATAGCCCTGTGCTTCCATGAGTTCACTGAACGGATTTCTCACGCCCAGGTCCAGGATACTGGCGGGAGCGGGAGCAGCCTTGTTCAAAAATTCTAAAGTGTGTTTGTAGCGCTTGTTCGGGAAGGTCTTCTCGTACATTAGAACTGGTACACAATAGCGTTAATATTCATTCCGGCGCCAACGCTGGCCAGGATAATCACATCTCCTTTTTCCAGAGACTGGCCTTCCATTTTTTGCTTGAGAATGAGGTCGAGCAGGGTAGGTACGGTAGCAACGCTGCTGTTGCCAAGTTTATCAATACTCATGGGCATGATGCCTTCAGGCATCTGTTGCCCGTATAGCCTGTAAAACCGCTTTACGATAGCTTCATCCATCTTTTCGTTCGCCTGGTGGATGAGGATCTTCTTGATGTCTTCTATTTTTTTGCCGCTTTTTTCAAGACAGCTTTGCATGGCGCCTGGTACATGGCTCAGGGCAAATTCGTAGATCTTACGGCCGTGCATCTTGATATACCGGCGGTCATCGGCCGCTTTTGAATTATTTGATTTTCCGAAGAAAATAAAGTTAGCTTCTTCAAAAGAGTAAGTGGCACTTTCATGGGCTAAAATCCCTCCTTCCTCTTCACTGGCTTCAATCACTGTAGCCCCGGCCCCGTCTGAATAGATCATGGAATCACGGTCATGCCTGTCTACCACACGAGACAGGGTTTCAGAACCTATTACGAGGCATTTTTTAGCCATCCCGCTTTGTATAAAGGCTTTGGCCTGAATCACGGCTTCAACCCAGCCCGGGCAGCCAAAAAGTATATCGTAGGCAACACATTTTGGGTTCTTGATGCGCAGCTTGTGTTTTACTCTTGTGGCAATACTGGGAACGGTATCACTTTGCTGGTCATTGTGAAGCACGTCGCCATAGTTGTGGGCAACGATAAGATAATCGAGTTCTTCGGGATCAATACCGGCATCTTCTATTGCGCTGTTGGCAGCGAGATACGCGATGTCGGAATTATTGAGTTCATTGTGTACATAGCGCCTTTCGGCAATTCCGGTTATGGCTTTGAATTTTTCAATGATAACTGCATTTGGCTGTGAGAAGTTGGTGCCATCTTCATACAAAAATTCATGTTTTTGAAAATCTGAATTTTTTTCAACTCTGCTGGGGATGTAACTTCCTACTCCGGTAATTTTTATGCTCATTCTGTGTCAGTTATAAAGTTGACAAGTATCAAAATTAAGAAATGTTATTGCGGTTTCGCTATATTTTTTACATTAAAATTAACTTTTGCGACATCTCTAAAGGAAGTGGTAAAATCTTTGAATATGCTTAAAAGTTATAAAAATTTCTGCCTTTTTGTTAAGGTGCTGTTAATGGTGGTTTAGCTAAAAAAACCGGAGGTGATTTGCCTCCGGTCTTCTCCTTTTTAATCTTCCATATATTCTTCTATTGGAGCGCAGGTGCAAATGAGATTTCGATCTCCAAATGCTTCATCTACCCGTCGAATAGAGGGCCAGAATTTATTTTCGGCCAGGTAATCCATAGGGAAGGCTGCTTTTTGCCTGCTGTATGGGAAATTCCACTCGTTGGCAGTTAGCATGGCCAGGGTGTGAGGGGAATTCTTCAGTACGTTGTTAGGTTCATCTTCGGTAGCCTCATCAATTTCTTTGCGGATGGAAATAAGGGCATCGCAAAACCTGTCGAGTTCAGCTTTACTCTCGCTTTCGGTAGGTTCTATCATGAGGGTTCCGGCAACCGGGAATGACACTGTGGGAGCGTGGAAACCGTAATCGATGAGCCTTTTTGCAATATCGGTCACTTCAATTCCTTTAGCTTTAAACGGGCGGCAATCTACGATCATTTCGTGGGCAGCCCTTCCGCGTTCACCGCTGTAAAGTGTCTTGTAATGTTCTTCTATACGCGACTTGATATAGTTGGCGTTCAAAATGGCATATTGGGTCACCTTTTTCAGGCCTTCTGCGCCCAGCATTTTAATGTAGCCGTAAGAGATAAGGCAAACCAGGGCCGATCCCCATGGAGCAGAAGAAATTGCGGTTATGGCGTCATCGCCTCCGGTTTTTACTACCGGGTTTCCTGGAAGGAACGGCACCAGCTGTTTTGCAACGCATATGGGGCCAACTCCAGGGCCACCACCACCATGCGGTATGGCAAAGGTCTTGTGTAGATTGAGGTGGCAAACATCGGCACCAATCACTCCGGGGCTGGTAAGGCCTACCTGCGCGTTCATGTTTGCACCATCCATATAAACCTGCCCGCCGTACTGGTGAATAATATCAATAACTTCCACAATGGCCGATTCAAACACGCCGTGCGTAGAAGGATAAGTCACCATGAGTGCCGCCAGCTTATCTTTGTGTTTAAGGGCTTTTTCCTTAAGATCTTCAATGTCAATATTGCCAGATTCGGTAGATTTTGTAACCACCACTTTCATACCGGCCATCACTGCCGATGCAGGGTTGGTGCCGTGTGCCGAAGACGGAATAAGACAAATGTTCCTGTGTGCTTCCCCGCGTGATTCGTGGTACTTGCGAATTACCATGAGCCCGGCGTATTCTCCCTGGGCGCCCGAGTTTGGCTGTAGGGAAGTACCGGCAAATCCGGTGATTTCGGTGAGTTGTTCTTCCAGCCGCTTCAGTACAATTTGATAACCTTCGGCCTGGTCTACAGGAACAAAAGGATGCAGGTTGCCCCACTGCGGGTAACTTATGGGGAGCATTTCGGCAGCGGCATTCAGTTTCATGGTGCATGAACCCAGCGAGATCATGGAGTGGTTAAGGGAAAGATCCTTGCGCTCCAGCTTCTTGATGTACCGCATCAACTCTGTTTCTGAATGATACGAGTTGAAAACCTCATTTTTAAGGAACTCGGTTTTGCGTTCTACTGAAGCAGGGATGTAGCTTTTTTCTGAAAGGTCAGTAGCTTTAATGGCGTCTTTACCGGCAGCTTCAGCAAAAATTGCGAGTATGGTATTAACATCATCAAGGTTTGTGGCCTCATTCAGGGAAATTGCCACTACATCTGAAGAAGGGTAGTAGAAATTCACCTCGTTTCGCTCTGCAATTTCCTTTACTCTCGCTGCTTCGGCTTTAATGAGTACAGTATCGAAAAATGTTGAATTAAGCTGAGAATATCCTAATTTTTCAACGTTTTCAGCAACAGTTGCGGCAAGGCTGTGAACCCTGTTCGCGATAAATTTGAGTCCGCGTGGGCCGTGGTAAACAGCGTACATTCCCGCCATTACAGCCAAAAGTACCTGTGCGGTACAAATATTAGAAGTGGCCCGGTCTCTTTTAATATGTTGCTCCCGGGTTTGAAGTGCCATTCGAAGGGCATAGTTTCCGTCGGTGTCTTTGGTAACACCAATGATGCGGCCGGGAATACTGCGTTTGTATTCTTCTTTTGTGGCAAAATATGCAGCATGAGGGCCGCCGTAGCCCAACGGAATTCCGAAGCGCTGGGTGGTTCCCACAACCACGTCTACTCCAAATTCTCCCGGAGCACGCAGTTTCACCAGGCTCAGAATATCGGCGGCAACTGCAGTTTTTATATTGTGTTCTTTAGCTTTGGCAACAAATCCTGAATAGTCGTAAACCTGGCCCATCCTTCCCGGATACTGTAAAAAAGCTCCAAAAAATTCTTCGGAAAAATCAAATTCCTCATGATCGCCAATAACAAGTTCAATGCCCAGGGGAATTGCACGGGTTTTAAGAAGGTCTATGGTTTGCGGAAGTACAACTTCAGAAACAAAGAATTTATTTACGTTGCTTTTCTTTTGATCCCGTTCCCTCACTTCATAGAGCAGCGACATGGCTTCGGCAGCAGCGGTACCTTCATCAAGAAGGGAGGCATTGGCCAGTTCCATTCCGGTAAGATCGGCTATTACGGTCTGGAAGTTCAAAAGGGCTTCCAGCCTTCCCTGGGCAATCTCGGCCTGGTAAGGAGTGTAGGCGGTATACCATCCCGGGTTTTCCAAAATATTTCGCTGAATCACCGGGGGCGTAATAGATTGGTGGTAACCAAGCCCGATATATGTCCTGAAAACCTTATTTTTGGCAGCCAGGGAGATGCTGTGGGCAATATACTCATGCTCGCTCATGGCCGGGGCAAGCTCAAGATCTTTTTTTAGGCGAATATCATCGGGCAGGGTTTCGTAAATTAGTTGATCTATAGAGTCAACTCCAATAGTCTCCAACATATCCTTTAGATCATGTTCCCGGGGGCCTATATGACGTGTAGCAAAAGAAAAAGTATTCATCAAGTAAAAGTTGTGTTTTGAAGGGCGAAAATAAGCATTTTCAACCTAATTTTTAATGATTTAAAACAGCAAGATTGGTAAAGTTTTCAAGCTTTTGGCTGTGGCCTTTGAGGTAGTGAAAAAAATATTTGATTTCTATATTAACAGTAGTATTCACGTGGCTTTGGCAGTCATTTCGCTTTGCCTTGTCACGAGCTTGCATTTTGGGGGGCAGGTTGAGCTTAGCCTGCTAATTTTTATCTTTTTTTCGGTGATTACGGGGTATAATTTTGTGAAGTACGCCGGAGTAGCCGGCCTGCACCACCGCACCCTCACCCGCGGTCTCCAAAACATCCAGATTTTTTCTTTTTTGTGTTTTTTAGGGTTGCTTGTTTCCGCCTTTTTTGTTGATGTAAAAATCCTGCTGCTAAGTGCCATTTTTGGATCCCTAACTGCGCTTTACGCCCTGCCGGTTTTTAGCAAAAAGAGAAATTTGAGAAGCATCTCGGGGCTCAAGATCTTTATTATAGGAATTGTTTGGGCCGGGGTGACGGTAATTCTCCCGGTGACAGGTGTCAAAAATGTCATTTTGGAAGACCTTTTCGTGGAGCTTTTTCAGCGGTTTTTGTTGGTGCTGGTCTGGATCCTGCCATTCGAGATAAGGGACCTGAAGTACGACCTCGAGCAACTTGGAACCCTTCCGCAGCGCATAGGGGTGACACAAACAAAAATTGTGGGTTTGCTGTTACTGGCAATCGTGATGGTGACAGATTTTTTGAAGGCTTCGGGGTCACAGGCCTCTTTTTATGCCCTTGTTCTTATGTGCCTTCTTACCGGCGCTTTTGTAATGGCCAGTAAAGAACACCGAAGCCGCTATTTTACTGCTTTCTGGGTAGAAGCCATTCCTGTCTTTTGGTTAATAATCCTTTGGGTGTTAAGCGTCTTTTGAAGTTCCGTTTTTGATCTTATTTTTAAAAACTTCCTTTTCCTTGGAAGAGCAGGTTTTAAGATCGGCTTTTTTCAGAAGATTACTTAGTTTTTTATTGCTGTGGTAGTAATCATTACAGGTTCGGCAGAAGTAGAGGTGAAGCTTCAGTTTTAGTTTTTCTATAAAACCGGCCTCTTGATATTCGGCCTTTGTGCAAACTTTTTCTGCTTCGGCGCAGCTAAGTTTCATAAAATGTAGTCTCTTCATGCTAAAACCAATTTTTCTCCAGGCATTTGGCCAGAGAGGTTCTGGCCCTGTGAATGATCACCCAAAGGTTAGACGGACTAATTTCAAATTCATTACAGATGGTATCGGTATCTACGCCATCAATGGTCTTCATTTTAAAAATGGCTGCCTGTTTCTCGTTTAACTGGTTAAGGCACTCGAGAATTGCCAGCCCCAGTTCGTGGTTTTCCATCTCATCTTCGGCAGTCATGTGAGAGAGGTCGGCAACCCTTTCTTCCAGCCAGTCGCCTTCATTTTCACTGTCGCCAAATTGCATTTTTACTTCGGCCTGGCCTTTTTGAGAATTGTTGCGGCGGTAATAATCAATGATCTTTCGTTTTAAGATCGAAATGAGCCAGGTTCTTTCCGAGGCCTCTCCCTTGAAATTTTTCATGGAGTTGAGGCCTGCCAGGAAGGTTTCAGAAACAAGGTCGTTCGCTATTTCCCGGTCATTCACGCGCACAATGGTGTAGTTGAACAGGTAATCGGCATACCTGTCTACCCAATTTTCGGGATTAATGCTGTTTGTTTCCATAACTGGCCGGTCTGTCTCAAAAATAGCAAAAGATTTGGTTAATGCTTTGTGCATTCGCCAAACCTTCTGCTTATCTTGTAAGATGTGTGGTCTTATTTCTTCGGAAGCAATCCTGCTCTTCGCAACAAGGCTTCGGGGGCAGCTTCTTTTCCTCTGAAGCGTTTGTACAGGGTCAACGGATGCTCGGTGCCTCCCTGTGAAAGTATGGTTTCCCTGAATTTATTGGCGGTTTCCCTGTCAAAAATGCCATTTTCAGTAAAGAATTCAAAAGCATCGGCGTCCAGCACTTCTGCCCATTTATAGGAATAATAACCGGCGGCATAGCCACCCTGGAAAATATGTGAAAAGGAAGTGCTCATGCAGTTCTCTTTCACTTCGGGATAAAGTTGGGTGGGTTCAAAGGCTTTTTCTTCATGGGCCTTGACATCATCAATGCCCGAGGGGTCTTCGCTGTGCCAGCTCATGTCAAGCATTCCAAAGCTCAACTGCCTTAAGGTAGCCATGCCTTCGTGGAAAGCAGCCGAATCTTTGATCTTTTGGATAAGCTCATCGGGAATTACTTCGCCTGTCTCGTAGTGCGTGGCAAAAAGTTTTAGAGCTTCTTTTTCATAGCACCAGTTTTCGAGCACCTGGCTTGGCAGCTCAACAAAATCCCAGAAGACGTTAGTCCCCGAAATACTTGGGTAAACAGTATCTGCCAGCATGCCGTGCAGGGCGTGGCCAAATTCGTGGAAAAGGGTAGTGACCTCGTTAAAAGTGAGCAGCGAGGGCTCTTCGTCTGTAGGTTTTGTGAAGTTGCAAACTATGGAAATATGGGGGCGTTCATTTTTGCCCTTTTGGCGGTACTGAGATTTATAAGAAGTCATCCACGCCCCGCCGCGTTTTCCCTCCCGTGGGTGGAAATCGGCATAGAACAGGGCCACTTCTTTATCTTCTTCATCTTTCACGCGGTATGTAAGTACTTCGGGGTGATAGGTTTCCACATCAAAAACCTGCTGAAACCTGAGGCCGTAAAGTTTTTCGGCTACCATGAAGACGCCTTTGATCACGTTGTTGAGCTCAAAATAAGGTTTGAGCTGTTCGTCATCGAGATCGAAGAGCTTTTGTTTCAGTTTTTCTGAATAATAGGCAGCATCCCATTTTTCTAGTCGGTCAATATTGTCAAGCTCGCGGGCAAAGTTTTCAAGTTCTGCGAATTCTTTTTCGGCTGCAGGTTTGGCTTTTTCTAAAAGTTCTTCCATGAAGGAATTTACTTTTTCAGGAGTTTCGGCCATACGTTCTTCAAGCTTGAAATGCGCATAGGTTGGGTAGCCCAAAAGGTTTGCTTTTTTGTGTCGCAGCTTGACAATTTGCAGCACATTCTCCCTGTTGTCAAGCTCGTCCCCATGAAAACCTTTGGCGCCAAAAGCAATGGCAAGCTCTTTGCGCAGCTCCCGGTTTTTGGCATATTTCATAAACGGGATGTAGCTTGGATAATGAAGGTTGAAGATCCAGCCTTCTTTGTTCTTCTTTTCTTTTGCCAGCATTTTTGCCGCAGTGCGGGCCCCTTTTGGCAGGCCTTCTAGATCTTCTTTCCTGGTGATGTGAAGTTCGTACCTGTTCGTTTCGGCCAGTACATTTTCTCCAAAGTTGAGGCTTAGGGCAGCCAGTTTTTTATCGAGTTCCCGCAATTCCTGCTTTTTGGCAGGATCAAGGCTGGCCCCATTGCGCTTAAACATTTTGTATTTCTTGTCCAGCAGGGTGCTTTGTTCCACGTTGAGGTTAAGGCTGTCTCTATTTTTATACACAGCTTTCACCTTCTGAAAAAGTACCGGGTCCTGGATAATGTCGTTTTTGAAATCGGTAAGCACCGGGGATATTTCCTGTGCTAGTTTCTGGATTTCATCATTGGTTTCGGCTGAATTGATGTTGAAGAAAATACTGGTGATCCTATCCAGCTGTTCTCCTGCAAATTCAAGGGCTTCCACGGTATTTTCAAAAGTTGGGGCTGCTGCTGAAGCTGTGATTTTTTTGATGTCTTTTTGTGCCCGCCCAATAGCTTCTTCTATGGCCGGTTTGTAATGCCCGGTCTTTATTTTCATAAATGGGGCAGTATTGAATTCTTGCAGTAATGGATTTCTTTCTGTCATAGTCTTGAATTATTTTTGGCTAAAAAGGATGCCTTTTAACGAAATTTTTAGAAAAAGCTCGGAAAGTTCTGAAATAATTCTTTACTTCACATTTCCAAAAAATTTAAGACAGTAGCTTTTAGGTTTTTGATTAATATATTTAGAATGGTTAATAAATACTATTAAAACAGCAAAATGCTACTAGAAAGCCACGTGAAAACGTGGCTTTTATTTTTTATACTCTTACTTTCTGATGCTTTTTGCTCCTTCAATCACTTTTTGCCTGAGGCTTTTTTTGTAATCAACGATCTTTTGAAGTACATGGGGGTTGGAACTGCCAATGATTTGAGCTGCGAGTATTCCGGCGTTTTTGGCGCCGTTCAATGCCACGGTGGCCACGGGAACCCCGCCGGGCATTTGAAGTATAGACAGCACAGAGTCCCAGCCATCAATAGAGTTGCTCGATTTTACCGGCACTCCAATGACCGGCAGGGGGGAAAGGGAGGCAATCATTCCCGGCAGGTGCGCGGCGCCACCGGCCCCTGCAATAACCACTTTAATGCCGCGGGTATGGGCGTTTTGCCCGTAGTCGAAAAGTTTTTCGGGGGTGCGGTGAGCAGAAACTATATCTACTTCAACTTCTATTTCAAAAGACCTTAAAATATCTATTGCTTCCTGCATTACCGGCATATCGCTGGTGCTGCCCATGATGATCCCTATTTTGCTCATATTTAATCTTTTAAACCTAACAGGTTTTTAAAGTCTGTCAGGTTTGAATGAATGGTTTTATTCACTTATTACTCTAATCGTCTTTTTTACTGCTTCCGCAATTTTCCTGGCTTCAGAAAGATTGGCGTTTACTATGGTCACGTGGCCCATTTTTCTGAAAGGCCGGGTGATCTTTTTTCCGTAGATATGGGGGGTGACGCCTTTGAGTTTCATGATCTTTGAAATGTTCTCGTAAACCACGTTCCCTGAAAAGCCTTCTTCGCCCACCAAATTCACCATCACACCGCCGGCCTTGCTCTCGGTCTCACCTAAAGGAAGGTCAAGAATGGCCCTTAAATGCTGTTCAAACTGGTTGGTAAAGGCGGCTTCTATGCTGTAATGCCCGCTGTTGTGTGGCCTGGGAGCAACTTCGTTCACTAAGATCTCATCTTCCTGCGTCTGGAACATTTCAACAGCCAAAAGCCCGATATGCTCGTAGGCGCGGGATACATTTTCGGCCACTTTTCTGGCCTTTTCGGCTACGGCAGCATCAATGCGCGCCGGACAAATCACGTATTCTACCTGGTTGGCTTCAGGATGAAACTCCATTTCAACCACAGGGTAGGTTTTTACTTCTCCAGACGGGTTGCGGGCCACGATTACCGCCAGTTCATTCTTAAAAGGGATGAGATCTTCGGCAATACAGGCAGTTTCGGGTAAATCTTCGGCGGTTTGAAGGTCTTTTACAACTGCAACTCCTTTGCCATCGTAACCTCCCGTTGTGCTTTTCCACACAAGAGGCAGGGAAATTTCCCCTTTTTGAAGAGCTTCCAAAAATGCCATTTTTGAAGGGTATTTCTGAAAGTTTGCCGTGGGGATTTCGTGGCTCCTGAAGAAATCTTTTTGTACAGCTTTGTCCTGTATCTTCTTCAGGGTTTTGGAGGAAGGATAGACTTTTTTTCCTTCAGATTCTAATTTTTCAAGAGCTTCAACATTAACGGCCTCAATCTCAAAGGTGAGCACATCGGCTTTTCTTCCGAAGTTCACCACCGTGTCAAAATCCATGAGATCGCCCCGGGTAAATTCGTCGCAGGCAATCCTGCAGGGCGCTTCGGCACTGGGATCGAGCACAATAGTGCGAATGTCAAACTTTCGGGTTTCGTAGAGGAGCATTTTGCCCAGCTGGCCACCACCAAGTATCCCTAGGGTGAAATCTGAAGAAAAATAGTTGATCATCAATGAGGTGTTTCAGCAAAAATAATTTTAAAAATCTGAAATGCCGCAAGATTCAGTTATAAATGCGCAGGGTTTGGCGCTATGAGTTGATTGGAATATGTATCTTTGCTTCCCAAAAATATTTTTGTTTTGGTACAACTACACGATCTAAAATTTACTCCTTTTATTTCTGAAGCCGAAATCAATGCAGGCATAGAAAAAGTGGCTGCACAGATAAATGCCGATTTTGGAGACAAAACGCCCGTCTTTCTTGGGGTTTTAAACGGCGCTTTTCTTTTTGCGTCTGAAGTTATTAAGAGATTTAAGGGAGACTGTGAAGTGAACTTTGTGAAGCTTAGTTCTTATGAAGGTACGGGAACCACAGGCAATGTGGAATCCCTAATGGGTATTACAAGTCCGCTTAAGGGTCGTAATGTAGTGGTTATTGAAGATATTGTTGACACTGGGAACACCCTGGAAAGTATCGATAAGATCCTTAAAAGGGAAGAAGTGAACCAATATAAAATTGCAACTTTATTTTACAAGCCGGCATCTTACAAAAAGAGCCTTCCCATAGATTATGTGGGAATGGAGATCCCCAATGATTTTATAGTAGGATATGGCCTTGATTATAACGGGCTGGGCAGAAATCTCACCCAGGTCTATAAACTTAAAAACAGTAAAATGACAAACATTGTTTTGTTTGGGCCTCCTGGCGCAGGAAAAGGAACCCAGGCGTCTATTCTGAAAAATCATTACAACCTGAAACACATTTCTACAGGAGATGTCTTTAGGTACAATATCAAGAATGAAACTGAACTTGGGAAACTTGCGAAAGCATACATGGATAAAGGCCAGCTGGTGCCCGATAGCATTACCATTGATATGCTGAAGGCAGAAGTACGCCAGTCAAGTGAAGGGAACGGGTTTATTTTTGACGGATTTCCTCGCACAGTGGCACAGGCCGAAGCACTTGAAGAATTCCTTCAGGAAGAGGGCACCCAGGTTAGCGCCATGATCGCCCTTGAGGTTGATGACGAAATTCTTGTAGAGCGTTTGCTGGAGCGTGGCAAAACATCGGGCCGGCCAGATGATGCCAATGAGCTTGTTATTCGCAAGAGAATAAAGGTATATTATGAAGAAACCGCTATTTTAAAGCAGTTTTATTTAAAACAGAATAAGTATTTTGGAATAAACGGGGTGGGTTCTATTGAAGAGATCACTGCGCGTTTAAAAGAAGCTATTGACCAGCTGGTATAAGAACTACCGTTGGGTAAAGATGATATAGGATGACTGAAGGGAATTTTGTTGATTACGTTAAGATACACGTAGCCTCGGGTAACGGAGGTAAAGGATCGGCTCATTTGCACCGTGAAAAATACATTGCAAAGGGCGGGCCCGATGGAGGAGATGGAGGCCGTGGAGGGCATGTGATCATAAAAGGGAACAAAAACCTTTGGACGCTTTTTCACCTCAAATTTAAAAGGCATATCAAAGCCGGGCACGGCGAGCATGGCAGCAAACAGCGCAGCACCGGTGCCGACGGGCAGGATGAGATCATTGAAGTGCCCCTGGGTACCGTGATTCGGGATACCGAAACTCAAAATATTCTGCACGAGATCACCGAAGACGGGCAGGAAATAATTGTTGCTGAAGGTGGAAAAGGCGGGCTGGGCAACTGGCATTTCAAATCGTCAACCAATCAGACGCCCAGGTACGCACAGCCGGGTATTCCGGGGGAGGAAGAAGATATTACCCTTGAGCTTAAAATTCTGGCCGATGTTGGTCTCGTAGGATTTCCAAATGCCGGAAAATCTACTTTACTTTCAGTAATTACAGCGGCTAAACCCAAAATAGCCGATTATGAATTCACTACCCTAAAACCTAATTTGGGAATAGTGGAATACCGTGACTTCAAAACTTTTGTAGTAGCCGATATTCCCGGGATTATTGAAGGTGCGGCTGAAGGGAGAGGTATTGGTCACAGGTTTTTGAGGCACATTGAACGCAACTCGACCCTTCTCTTTCTTATACCTGCCGATGCAAAGGATATTGTAAAGCAGTATGAGATCCTGGTAGATGAACTAAGGCGTTATAACCCCGAACTTCTTGATAAAGACAGGCTGGTGGCTATTTCAAAAAGCGATATGCTCGATGAGGAGTTAAAAGCTGAAATGAAGGCGCAACTCGATGGGGAACTTAATGCTCCATACTTATTTATTTCATCTGTAGCGCAGCAGGGCTTGACCCAGCTTAAAGATAAGCTTTGGGAAATGCTGAATAAAGAGGAGTCTGTTTAATTCCTGTTAATCTCTTAATTTTCAGTGGTGTTTTCTGTAAATTTAAGGAAAACACCAGTATGAGATTTTTAAAAATATTCTGTTTGTGTGCCATGATAAGCGCCTGTGGAGGACCAAGGGCAGCTTACGACTACGATGACCAAATTAATTTTTCCAACTATAATTCTATAGGCATTTATCCTGAAATGCGTACCGGGCTGAGTGAGCTCGATGAAAACCGGCTGCTTAACAGTGTCAAAAATGCCATTAAGGAGAGGGGTTTATCTGCCTCTACAACTCCCAATCTTTACCTCAATATTTATTCGGAACAGTACCAGGAACCCAGCCGCAACCGTTTGGGAGTGGGAATAGGCGGTACCGGAGGGAATGTGGGAGTAGGGGTGAGCGGTGGGATTCCCTTAGGAGGACCGGAGAGCTTTCTTCAGCTTACTTTTGACCTGATAGATGTTCAAAGAGACGAACTGGTATGGCAGGCGGTTGTGAACAGTAAATTTGACTTCAACTGGAGCCCTTCGAAAAGACAACAACAGTTTGATAAAATTGTAAATGAAGCTCTGGAAGGTTACCCTCCAAAAAGGTGATTTTAGGATTATTTTTTAAACTCATAAAAAAAGCCCCGATTTCTCGGGGCCTTCTTTTTGGCTGGTTAGTTAAATTGTAGCCTAGTTTTGGTCATCATCGGCTGCTTCAGGCTGATCTTGCAGGTAAGGAGTGCTTCCTGTAATTTCAGTGAATTCACTTCTTCTGTTGCGGGCATATTCAGCAGCAGTACACATATTAGGTCTTGTACAGTCATTCAATGGCACTTCTTCACCATATCCTTTTGGAACCAGCCTGTCACGGCTTATTCCCTGAGACACTAGATACTCGAGAGTAGACTCGGCACGACGCTGAGAAAGGTCCATATTGTATTTATCTGACCCACGGGCATCGGCGTGAGATCCAATTTCGATTTTAAGCATTGGATAGTTCTTCATGATCTCAGCTACACGGTTAAGGGTAGGTTCAGATTCAGGTTTGATGGTTGCTTTGTCGAAATCGAAGTAAATGTTTCCAACTCCTGCGATTTGTCTTCTACCGGTTTCAGGATTGATCTCCATTTCTTCTTTAGGAAGGATTGGAGGTGTGTAGTCTTCTCTGGTGAAAGCGTAAAGGTTATCAGATCCTCTTCTGTTGGAAGCAAGATATCCTTTTTCTTCTCCTTCTTTAAGTACAAAAGCAAAGTCATCAAATTCACTGTTTAGAGAGTTTCCAAGGTTTTGAGCCTCTCCAAAAGTTCCATTTGTTTGCTCACTTTTAAATACATCAAGGTTACCGTAACCCATGTGGCCATCGGAAGTGAAATAAAGCGTTCCGTCATTAGCAATGTAAGGGAACTGCTCGCGGTGAGCAGTGTTTACATTTGGCCCGAGGTTTACGGGTTCACCAAAGGTTCCGTCTTCGTTAACAGCCACGCTGTAGATGTCAAATGACCCCATAGATCCTGGCATATCACTGGCGAAGTAAAGAGTAGAACCGTCTTCACTTAAGGTTGGGTGCTCTACGGAATACTGGTCGCTGGTGAAAGGCAAGGCTTCAATGTTTGTCCATTCTCCATCAACAAGCTCGGCGCGGTAAATTCTAATGGTAGCTACAGGTACTTCGGCCCAGTCAACTTTAACCCTTCTAGAGTTAGTACGGTCAAAGTACATAGTTTTTCCATCGGTAGAAAAAGCCGCTGAACTTTCGTGAGTATCGGTGTTGATCTTGTCGTTGAACAAAGCGATGTTGCTTAGTTTACCTTCATCATCAATATCGGCTACGTAAAGGTCAAGATAAGGTTTCTTGTTCCATGCGTAAATTGGCCGGGATTGATTGCGGGTAGAGGCAAAAACGATGCGGTCACCCATAAAAGTAATTCCGAAGTCTGAAGACGCTGCGTTCTGCATTACCTGGTTGGTAGTGTAAGTGTGAGATACAGCGGTATCAAGCTTTGAAGTCCACTCTTCAAAATCTACAGTTTCGTTGTAGTACTGGCTAAAATATTTGTCGGCTTCTTCGTCCTGTCCTGTAGCACGAAGGGCATGAGCAAACCTGAAAGAATATTCGGGTGCAACGCTGCCGTCATTGTATTTCAGAAAAAGGCTGCGGTAGGTTTCTGCCGCATTGCCCATTCTGTTTGTAAAGAAATAGGAGTCTCCTAATTTCTGAAGGACTTCCTGATCCTTATCCTGAACTAACCGGTACTCTTCAGAAGCGTCCATATAGGCTCTCTGGTTGAATAAACGGTTAGCTTTCTTTACCTGCGAACTCTGGGCCACGGCCGAGAATCCAATAAGGATAGCTAAAAGTGTTGTATAAAGTTTTTTCATGTTTCTTAGGTTTTAGAAGAATCTTGGGGATACGTTGTAACCTTTTGAAAGGCCAAGAAGATCAAGGTCAAACAGTACCATGATCTCATGAGTACCATCATTAAAGTCACTTAGGTTTCCTGTGGTATAATCGTAGGCGTACCCTATTCTTAGTTCAGGAGTAACTCTAAAGTTCACAAGTCCGCTTACTGTTTCATCAAATCTATAAGCCACACCTGCTTCAAAACGGTTGTAAAGAAGCACGTTTGCTGTAATGTCAACAGAAAGAGGGGCTCCTTCTACCGCACGGGCCATGAAGGCTGGTTTAAGCTTTAAATTTGGGTTTAGGTCAAACACATACCCCCCGGTAAGGAAGTAGTGAATATTTTCCTCTCCCAAACGAGCCAGTCCAGTTTTGTTTTCAAGATGTTTTGATGTGAAAAGGTTTGGTGCCGAAAGACCTACATAGTATTTATCACCAAACCAGTAAGCACCAACTCCAAAATTTGGAAATACTTCACTAAGGTTTTGAGCAGCAGGATCAACCTGATTGTTGCCTGTCTCAAGGGCAGTGAGGTTTGCATCAAAGAAAGTAACCCCTGCCTTTACCCCAAAAGATAATTTTGAAGTTTCGGATACCGGTAGTACATAAGCCACATCGGCATACAGGTTATTTTCTTTAACAATATCACCAATTTCGTCGTGAACTATAGAGATCCCAGCTTCAAGCCTTTCGCTTAACCCTGTATGGGCAAAGAAATTAGCAGTTTCAGGAGCTCCTTCCATCCCGGCCCATTGGTTTCTATATATACCACCAACGTTTAGTATTCCCAGGTCATCTATTGCATAAGCGGGGTTAATTACGCTCATGTTATACATATACTGAGTATACATGGGATCTTGTTGTGCATTACCCTTTAGTGAAAAAAGGGCAATGCAAACAACTGTAAAAATTTTTATAAAAGAATTTCTCATTTGTTTCGAATATTTCAAAATTATCTGCTTAAGTATACTCTACCTTGAATAGGAGCGGTCTGTCCGTCGTTATAGTTAAGGATGTAGAAGTAAACTCCTACAGGAAGCACACCGTTACCGAATGATCCTTCCGAAGAAGTTCCATCCCATCCCTGAGATCTTCCTACCTGACCTTTATAGACAGCTTCACCCCATCTATTGTAGATCTCCATCATGTGATTTGGATATTCTGAAGAAATGTTCTCAATGACAAACTTATCATTGATGCTATCGCCGTTTGGTGAGAATATTTCAGGAATAACAACTTCACAGTTTTCTAAGGTAACATCTACACGAGTTCTGGTAGAACTTTCACATCCAGAAGTAGCATCAACGGCAGCGGCGAATAAAGTTGTGCCATTTTGCAGCGGAGTGGATGGAGATACAGTTTCTGAACCTGTAGCGGTAGTGTACCATACAAGATCTCCGTTAGCAATAACGCTTCCTTCAAGATTAGCTACGGTCAACTGCTGGCCGGCACATAATTGTTCGGGTTCAGTTAACAAAGCTGGTGCGTCTACGTCATTAAGTGTTACCGTGACAGCTGTAGCATCAGATACACAACCAGTGGTATTTGTTTGTGTTACATAGTAGGTTCCAGCAGTAAGCCCTTGTGTAGCATCAAGTTCTGTATCAAGTGTTTCTTCAGCATATACTGAGAATACGGCACCGTCTTCACCAGAGATCACAAGATCGGCCACAGTCGCGCTGGCAGCACAACCATCAAATGGGGTCACTGTTGGAGCGGCGGGAGTGTTTTCTTCGTTGCACTCTGGCTCCTCTGTTCCAACAATTACAGTAACTGTAGCTGAATCTGAACATCCGTTGTCGCTTGTCACAGTGTAAGTGTAAACACCTTCGGCATCGGTTGCAGGGTCGAAAGTTGCATCAACTTCGTCACCTTCAAAAGTCCATGTCCCGCCTGTCTCTGGAGATCCGCCAAGTTCGGCGAAAAGGTCTACTGTTTCTGTTGCATCTTCTTCGAGATTTACAGTAGCATTTTCTCCGGCATTAGGGTTTTCAAGAACAGTAACAGTAAGTACGGCAGAATCTGTACACTGACCAGTTCCTACTGTGTAAGTAGTAGTGAAGTCTCCAAATTTGCTATTGATGTTGTAGTCGTCAATAATTTCCTGAATGCTTGGGTTAAAGCTTCCATTTGTAGCCACTCCTGATTCAAGAAGGCTTATATAAAGATTTCTAACACCTGCATTGGAGAGATTTTCTACTTCAGAATTACAAACTTCTACTGAGTTGTCTGCTCCTGCATTGGCAGTGTTAGCAGTTACATTAACAGTAAAGGTAGTAGAAGCACTTCCTTCTATACAACTTTCAGTATCACCTTCTTCAACGGTGTAAGTGATGGTGAAAGCACCTTCTTCAGATACGTCCAACATACCATCAGTAATTACTCCTGAAGCATCAGAGAAAGTTCCGCCTAAAGTGTTGTCATTATTAAGGAAATCAAACAGGTTAAGGGTTCCTTCTGCAGTACAGGTTGTAATATCACTAATGTCACCTGTGCTTGCAGGTTCAGTAGGTACTATTGTTACCGTTAGTTCTACTGAGTCGGTACACTCTCCATTGGTTAGCGTATAGGTTGTTGTGAAATCACCAAAGCCATCTTCATCAGCCTGGTACATAGCTGAAATCTCAGCTGGAGTTGGGCTAAATGTTCCCTCTCTAGATACTCCTGCATCCAAAAGTTCGAAATAGAATTTCCTTATTTCGTCAATACTTGGGAAAGTAGTTTGTACATCCGTTTCACAAACATCTGCTGAACTGTCTGTTCCGGCATCTACAATACCTGTGCAAGGATCAGTTGATACTGTAACAGTAACAGTAGCTGAATCCATACAGCCTTCATAACCTACAGTGTAAGTAAAAGTTCCTGGTTCGTCCGTAGCTGGATCAAAAGTTCCGTCTCCGTTACTCCAGGTTCCACCTTGCTGTGCGTTTTCCCCTAAATATTCAAATAGGGTAACTTCATCGTCTTCTGTAGTTAAAGTAACAGTAGCGTCATCACCGGCAAAAGCTTCAGCGACTACATTAATTGTAAGTTCGTAAGATTTTCCGTTTACTGTGTACACCGATGTGAACTCTCCCAAACCATCTTCATCTGCCTGATATTTAGCAGCCATTTGAGCGGGAGTAGGGTTGAATGATCCATTAGCAGAGGTTACTTCCGCAGGTAGAAGACTGAAATAATAATTTTTAATTGCATCAATGCTAGGGAAAATTGTTTGAACATCGGCAAGACACACTATACCAGAACTAACGCTTGGATTTGAAGGGTCGGGGGTATCTGTCACCACAACTGTAACTACTGCAGAATCCATACATCCTTCATATCCTATAGTGTAAGTAAAACTACCAGACTCGTCTGTAGAAGGATCAAAGAATCCATTTCCTTTACTCCAGGTTCCACCTTGTTGAGCATTTTCTCCAAGGTATTCGAATAGATTCACGACGTCATCTTCTGTAGTTAAAGCAACTGTGACGTCATCACCTGCTTCAGCTTCAGTAACTACATTAATGGTAAGTTCGTAAGATTTTCCGTTTACCGTGTACACCGATGTGAACTCTCCCAAACCATCTTCATCTGCCTGATATTTAGCAGCCATTTGAGCGGGAGTCGGGTTGAATGATCCGTTAGCAGAGGTTACTTCCGCAGGTAGAAGACTGAAATAATAATTTTTAATTGCATCAATGCTGGGGAAAATTGTTTGAACATCGGCAAGACACACCACACCAAAACCAACCCCTGGATCGGTTGGGTCTGTAGTTAGGGTAACAACTACAGAAGCAGAATCTGTACAACCGCCTGTGCCTACAGTATAAGTGTAAGTGCCAGCTGCATCTGTGGCAGGATTAAAAGTGCCATTGCCAGAGCTCCATGTCCCTCCTTCTTGTGCATCTTCCCCAAGTAAGGTAAATAGATCTACCGGAGCATCATCAGGGCTTAACGTAATAGTGTTATCATTTCCTGCATTTGCATCCTCAATAACGGTAATAGATATTGCAGCTGTATCTTCACATTCTCCTTCACCTACAATGTAAGTACCTATTACAGTAACTGGTTCAGTAAGTGGTATGCCAGGAAATAAGAACCTCTCTAGTCCACTAAAATCTCCTTCAAATGTTCCATCAAGATCTCTATCTCCAAGCCATTCTGCAAGTACTTCCATACCTGCTGTTGGATCTGGATCTTGTGACTCTGGATCTTGAGCATTTATAATTTGCTGAACAAGAGCTTCAATTTCAGTACGGCAGAAGGTTTCATTCACGTCTTCACCTGCATTAGCCTCACAAGGGGCTACTGTAATAGTGAATATTGCAGAATCCGTCCCGGTAATACAACCGTTAGTTTCATCTACAGTGTATGTGACGGTGTAAACTCCAGCACCTGTCTGTGATGGGTCGAAAAGCCCGTCAGGGTAACCTTCAAATGTACCGGAAGTTTGTGCTTCGGAGGTAAGGAAAGAATACAAATCCTGTGTTTCATCATCAATAGCGAATTCCAAAGTGACATCCTGTCCTGCATTTGCTTCTTCTGTTGCAACTACCGAAATGGTTAATTGAACTGAGGCTTCACATTCATCTTCACCCAAAGTATAGGTGGTGGTGAAGTCTCCAAGTCCATCTTCATCATTCTGATATTGCTGTGCAAGTTGAGCAGGAGTTGGGTTAAAAGTTCCATTGCCGGAAACTCCGTCACTTAACAGTCCTAATAGGTAATTATTGATAGCGTCAATGCTGGGGAAGGTTTCCTGAACATCAGTCTCACAAACAACTCCTGTATTAGGGCTTCCTGCGTCACCTGTAGTAAGTGTTACATTAACAGCAGTCCGGGCTTGGCTTTCTACCGGAGGGGAAGGATTTCCTTCATCATTAACAATTTGACTAACGTAATAAGTGCCTGGTACTAATAACTCATTATCTGCCAAGGCCGGATTGCTTGTAGCAGTACTGTACCATCTAAATGCCTGGGTATCTTCGCTGGTTCCAGTAGCTTGCAAATCGCTTACAGTAGCTCCTTGACACAATTCTTGATCTTCTGCTATAGGGGCAGGTGCAACATCTGGGCTATATCTAATTGCTAGTCTAAATGAATAGTCGCATGAACTAGTCGACGATGTTTGACCCACGAAATATGAATTTCCATCAACTAATTCATCTGATTCAGCATAAGTTGCTGTTCCGAATTCAGTTTGGTAAACTATAATTTCACCTCCAGCATTAGGAGATATTATCTCGATAAGATCTTCTATTGTACGATCATCGTTTTCCGAAGCTAAATACGGGGAAAAAACCGATCCGTAAGAAGAGTCTGGAGCTGGAATTGTACCTACTGTAACTGTCACAGGGGTAGGGCTAAGGCAATTCCCGTCAGCATTTCCTGCGTAGTAAGTTGTATCATCTTCTAAAAATTCATTAGAAGGAATCCGCTGTGTCAATGCAGAATCACGATACCAAACTACATCATTTGTTGCGCCGGTTCTTTCTGAAAGGTCAGTAATGTCATCTAAGTAACAAAAATCCGCAGGATTTGAATCACTTAGCTCGGGACATTCTTCTTGCCCATAAGAAGACAAGGTTCCGCTAAATAGTAATAAGGCAAAAAAGAATAGTGGTATTCTCATTTTACCCAGAGTAAAAATTTGCATAGGCTTTAAGTGTTAAATTTAATCAATTGCATTTTAGGATTTATAGTTCAAATATAAAGTAAACATTCATTTTAAAACTTAAACTCCTGTTAAGGGAAAAGTCTAAAGAGAATGTAGCCGAAACTACTATATATTGCTGAGGTAGGGGAGGTTAAAAGTACGACTTTTTCGTTAATAAAATTTTTTTAGGAGTTTTTTTACATCTAATAAGTTAAAAGTGTTTTTCGTCCATATAAATTAACTCACAGTTGGACATAAGAATTCACTTTTTGTTACAGATTTTCAGAAGTTTTTTTTGCAATACTTCACAGGCAGTCTTTCTTTCTATTCTTTTATATTTACTCAAAAATTAATAATGCGGCTACATTTTATAGCAATTGGGGGAAGTGCCATGCATAACCTTGCCCTTGCTCTTCACGAAAAAGGATATAAAATCACAGGTAGTGATGATGTCATTTATGAACCTTCCAAAACCCGATTAAACAACAAAGGCCTGCTGCCAAAGCAATTTGGGTGGTTTCCCGAAAAAATCACTAAAGACCTCGATGCTGTTATCCTTGGGATGCATGCCCGGGAAGATAATCCCGAATTGGCAAGAGCAAAAGAACTGGAACTTCCTATATATTCTTATCCCGAATTTTTATTCGAACAATCTAAAGAAAAGACTAGAGTGGTTATTGGCGGTTCTCATGGCAAAACTACAATAACCTCAATGATTCTACACGTGATGAATTACCATCACAAGAATGTGGATTTTATGGTAGGTGCTCAATTGGAAGGATTTGAGAATATGGTACACTTAACCCAGGAAAATGATTTTATTGTGCTTGAGGGGGATGAATATTTATCCTCTCCTGTAGACAGGCGTCCAAAGTTTCATCTTTATAAACCTAACATCGCTTTACTTAGCGGGATCGCCTGGGATCATATCAATGTTTTTCCCACTTTTGAAGAATATCTGGAGCAATTCAGGATTTTCATAGACTCCATAGTTAAAGGTGGCATTCTGGTGTATAATGAAGAGGATGAACACCTGAAAAGGCTAGTTGAAGAATCCACAAATCCTATTAGAAAACATCCGTACAAAACTCCCCATTACAGGGTTGAAGAGGAAATGACGCTTCTGCAAACTCCTGAAGGGGACATGCCCGTTTCAGTTTTCGGTGAACACAACCTGCAAAACTTAGCAGGCGCAAAATGGGTTTGTCAGCATATGGGTATCGACGAAGAAGATTTTTACGAAGCTATAGGCTCTTTTAAAGGTGCTTCCAAGCGACTTGAAAAAATTGTGGAAACCAAAAATACCGTAGTATTTAAAGATTTTGCCCATAGTCCCTCAAAGGTGATGGCAACTACTAAGGCCGTGAAGGAACAGTATCCGGGAAGGCAGGTGGTCGCATGCCTTGAACTGCATACTTATAGCAGCTTAAATGCCGATTTTCTTAAGCAATACAAATCTTCTCTGGATGCAGCCGATGAAGCCGTGGTTTTCTTTTCGCCCGAAGCAGTAGAGCATAAGAGGCTTGAACCTATTTCAAAAGAGCAGATCTTTGATGCCTTTGCCCGAAAAGACCTTAGGGTTTACACCAATCCGCTCGAGTTTAAGGCGTATTTACAGGAACAACCTTATGCTCAAAAAGTGCTGTTGTTAATGAGCAGTGGTAATTACGGAGGTCTGGATTTTGACGAGATCAAAAACTGGATCTCCTAAAATGGCATTTTTGGAATAGCTTCATTTTGTTATCTTTAGAGAAACTGAGCCAATGGATTCTGAGAAGGCAAAAGCTTTTACTATTAAACACTGGGCAGAAGGAGACCGGCCCCGGGAGAAGCTCCTTCAAAAAGGCAGGGAGTTTTTAAGTGATGCCGAGTTGCTGGCCATCCTCATTGGTTCGGGGAGTAGAAACGAATCGGCAGTTGAAGTCTGTAAAAAGGTTTTGTTCAGGGCCGGAGACAACTTAAATGAACTGGGAAGGTTTACCGTAAAACAGCTCATGGAAGTAAAAGGCATTGGCGAAGCCAAAGCTTTAACCATAGTAGCCGCACTGGAGTTGGGGAGAAGAAGGAGATCTTCTGAAGCTCTCGAAAAGAAAACAATATCTTCAAGTGCTTCGGTATTTGAACTTATGCAGCCAAAAATAGGAGAATTGCCCCACGAGGAATTCTGGATGCTCTATCTAAACAATTCCAATAAAGTCATCCAGGAATTGCCTTTGAGCAAAGGTGGCATAACGGGAACCCTGGTTGATGTACGGCTGGCCTATAAGCAGGCTTTAAATCTTGGCGCTACGGCTACCATTCTGGTGCATAACCATCCTTCAGGAAATCTCAACCCAAGTGCGGCCGATAAGCAACTGACCCAAAAATTTAAAACAGCCGGGGAATCACTCGACATTAAAGTTCTGGATCATTTAATAATAACCGAAAATTCCTACTTCAGCTTTGCTGATGAAGGTATGTTGTAAGAAGTATTTATGCTGCTGGTATACACCCAAAAGATCACTCCCAGAATTACCTACGTGTTCAAACATGTGTGTACGCAAATCTTAGGTTTGCCTGTGGGTTTTACCTCGAAGATCGAAGAATTTGTGGCCCATGAAGGCATGAAACTTTCCTACGGAAAACAAAGCCTGGCAAACGAGGTCTTTATTCAGAATGTAGACCTTCTGCTGGAGCAGGGAATGAATGATCTCGAAGTTAAGGTGCACGACTGGGATGGGGTGCCTTGTTTCTTTGCTGTTGGGGAGACCAGCTCGATTCCTTTTGACATTTTTGCAGCTTCTTTTTACCTGCTTAGCAGGTATGAAGAATACCTTCCGCATGTGAAAGACAAAGAAGGGAGGTTTCAGGCAAGTGAAAGCCTGGCATATCAGGAAGGTTTTCTTGAGAAGCCGGTCATTGATATTTGGGCGCAGAAGTTCAGGCAGGTTCTTAGTAACAAATTTCCAAATCAAAAATTTCCGAAGAGAAAATTCACCACCCAAACTATCGTTGCTGTCACTGAAGCTTATTGTTATAAGAAAAAGGGGATTGTTAGAGTGGTTCTTGGGTTGCTGCTCGACCTTATCAGGTTTAAGCCGAAATACGTTTTGCACCGCTTGCAGGTAATGACCAGGATGAAGAAGGATCCCTACGATATTTACACCAAGGTGATCCAGTTTTTGAAGAAGTACCGTGTTCCCATGAAATTCATGTTCCAGGTAAGCGATTTTTCTACTTACGACAGGAACATCAACCACAATAGGCTGGAGTTGCAAAGCCTTATTAAGTCGGTCGCCGATTATGCCGAAGTCGGGTTGCAGCCGGGTTTCTATGCCAATCAGAAATTTGCAGTACTAAAAGAGGAAAAAAAGCGGCTGGAAGACATTATTAAAAGACCGGTGAAAAGTGCCATCAACAATCACTACAATTTGTTGCTGCCCGATACCTACAACCACATGGTAGAACTTGAATTTCAGAAAGATTTTTCTATGGGTTACCCCGAAGCTCTTGGCTTGCGCGCCGGCACCTGTACGCCCTTTCTGTTCTACGATCTCAACTTTGAAATTACCACGCCTTTGCTGGTTCAACCTTACGCGATCAATTCTGAAGCCTTCGGAAAATTAAAAGAAAATGAAATTGAGTATAAGGTTCTCGAAATAAAACGACAAATTTCCATGGTGGAAGGAAGGTTGATTTCCGTATTTACAAATAAAGATTTTTCTGAATACGCCAATGCAAGAAGGAATTTTTCAATTTTAAAAATACTTAATGAAATTCAGTAATATCCGTCACATATTTTTTGACCTTGACCATACCTTGTGGGATTTTGACCGCAATTCTGGTCTTGCCTTTAATTCCATTTTTGAAAAACATAAGATCAAGGTGAGGCTGGAGGAGTTTCTGGCCATTTATGCTCCCATAAATGCCAATTACTGGAAGCTTTACCGCGAAGACAGGGTGACCCAGGAAGACCTGCGTTACGGCAGGCTTAAAGATTCTTTTAAAGGGATGAAAGTGAATGTTTCCGATGCCCAGATAAAGCAGTTGAGCATAGATTACATAGAGCATTTGCCGCAGAACAATTACCTGCTTTCGGGCGCTGTTGAAATCCTTGAATACCTTCAGCCGCTTTATAAACTGCACATCATTACCAACGGCTTCAAAGAAGTTCAGCATAAAAAACTGGAAAGCTCTGGGATCCTCAAATATTTTACAACAATTACCACTTCCGAAGATGTGGGGGTGAAAAAACCCAACCGCAAGATCTTTGAGGTGGCCCTAAACAGTGCCAGTGCTAAGGTTGACGAAAGCATCATGATAGGCGATAATCTTGAAGCCGATATCTTGGGTGCCAAAGACTTCGGAATGCAGGCTATACTGTACAATTACTACAAAACCGAATTCTCTACAGATCACCACCAGGTGATGGAAATGAAGGAATTAACCCGCTTTTTGTAATAAGCGGGAGCAAATTTCGTTAGACTAAGAACTGTATGAAGATGTCCTGGAGAAAATGTTGTTCTAAAATGGCCTTTTTGACACTCCTCGTGGCCTGTTTTTCCTGTGTTAAAGATGTTGATCTTGACCAGGCAAACGAGATAGTGCTGTCTCCCGAAGCAGCCGTAGACCTTATCTTTTTTGACCTTGTTGCCAGTGAATTTACCACTGTGTCTGGCAGTGGCGTAACGGCAAAAGATGAGACTCGCCTCGATTTTCTCGATGATGATTATATACAAAATGACCTGGTGCGGGCCGATTTCAACTTCAGGTTCACCAACACCTTCGAGAGTCCTTTAAATGCCATCATCAGGTTCCTTTCGCCGGGAAACGGGGTGCAGCATACCGTGGTAGTTCCTATTCCGCAGGGAAGTTTAGAAGAACCGGCGGTGGTAGATTACACCGAAATCATTAACGAAGCACAAATAACACGAATAAGAAGGAGTATAAAAATGTCTGTTGAAGTCACCAGGCATGACCCTTCGGCGGTTGCAGGTTCTTTGCAGCTGGCCTCAAAAGGGTTTTTCTACTTTGAATTCCAATGATGAGAATATTGTTTGTCCTCTTCATATTGACTTTTTCTTCGGGTATAATGGCCCAAAACAAACAGCTGCTGTACAATTTTGACGATTTGCCGCAAAGCCTCCTGTTAAACCCCGGTGCCGAAACCAATTTTGACATGCATATTGGGCTTCCATTTCTGTCTCAAATCCATTTGTCGGCAGGCTCTTCGGGGGTGAATATGTACGATATTTTCAGGGAAGGTGAGGGTTCAGTAAATGACAGGATTAGAAATTCGCTGCACAAGCTTACCCGAAAAGATTTTTTTACCGTGAACCAGCAGCTTGAGATCTTTTCAATTGGATGGCGCGACAGGCAAAGAAGGTATTATACGGCCGGGATTTACCAGGAATTTGATGCCTTTGTGTACTTTCCCAAAGACCCTGCAGTGCTGGCTTATGAAGGGAATAAAAATTACATAGGGCGAAATTTCGATTTTTCGGATGCTGCTTTCACTGCCGAGGTACTCAACGTTTTCCACCTGGGTTTTACCAATTATTATTCTGAAGATTTTAACTACGGCTTCCGCGGAAAAATTTATTCCGGAATTTTTAATGCCCACAGTGTTGATAATACCGGGATTTTTAGAACCGAGCTTTCCCCTGAAGGCCCCAACCTTTACCGGCATTATATGTCGCAGGTCGATATCTTGATAAACACCGCCGGGTGGGACGAACTCACAGATTCTGATGCTACCGACAGGCAGCTGATGGCGAGCTTCTTAAAAAAGGCATTTTTGGGAGGTAATATTGGGCTGGGCCTCGATGCCGGCTTCACCTGGTACCCTTCAGATCAATACAGGGTGACAGCCAGCCTGCTGGATATAGGTTTTATGCGCCAAACCAAAAATGTTGAAAACTACAGGTACTACGGAGATTACCAAACCGACGGGATCGAGCTGCTTTTCCCTGGTACGCGCGAGTACTGGGATGAATGGGAAGACAACTTGGACAAAAACCTGAAAGATGAAACCCTAACCAATTCTTACACCACCTGGCGCCCGGTAAAGTTCAATGCCTCAATAGATTTTGGGTTTGCTGAAAATGCCGAACCCTGTAACTGCTACCGCCCCATGGGCCGAAGAAGGTATTTTAACCATCTTGGAGCCCAGTTTTTTGCCGTAAAACGGCCTAGGGGCCTCAATTATGCCACCACGCTTTATTTTGATAAAACCTTTAACGACAATTTCAGGGGGAAGATCACCTACACTGCCGATTCCTACTCGTTTTCAAATATAGGGCTCCTGTTTTCTGCCAGACTTTCCAATTTTAATGTTTATCTTGCTGCAGATAATCTGCTGGATTATACAAATCTTGCAAAGGCGCAAAATGCCTCGGTGCAGCTTGGGGTCCAGCTAATGTTTAGCAGGGAATGAGAACCTTTTTTTTCTTTTTTGTTTTTTTGATCGGCATCACCGGGAACATTTTTGGGCAGGATGCCAATAAGTATCACTATGTGCTTGTACCACAGGAATTTGAATTCCTGAAGCACCCAAACCAGTACCAGTTAAACGCCCTCACCGCCTTTCTTCTCGAAAAGTACGGTTTTGAGGCCCTTTACGGGGAGAAGACTCCGGCAAATGTGGGGCTTTGCGACGTGCTCAAAGCCAATGTTCACAATGACTCGGGGATATTTCGTTCAAAACTCTATGTGACCCTCGAAAACTGCCAGGGAGAGGTGTTGTTTACTTCAAAAACCGGCACGAGCAGGGAAAAGAATTTCAAAAAATCATATCATGAGGCTTTGAGGGAAGCCTTTACTTCTTTTGAAGGCCTAAAAGAAGGCACAGAACTTATAAAAAGCGGGGTTACTGTTGCTGAAAATTCTTCGGAAAATGATCCTGCTGAAGTGGTGATAGATCCTGTGCCTGCGGCCAGAGATCTTCAGGAAAAACCTTCAGAAGTCATTGTAGACCCTGTGGTTACTTCCGAAGAAATGGAAAAAGCTGCTAAAGCATCCCCGGCAGTTCCTGAAGCAGTTCAGAAAAACAAAAATTTGCAGTTCGTGAACGGCGCCATTACCTATAAGCTGGTGAAAACACCTACAGGTTACGAGCTTTTCAGGGAAGGCGAGCCGGGTAAATTCGGAACTTTGCTGAAGTCGGGAGGCGGAGACAACTATTTGTACTCTTCAAAAAACATCTCCGGAAATGCCTTTTTTGACACCCGTGGAAACCTGGTTGTTGAATACCTTGAACCTAATTCCCAGCAACTCATTAGCGTAAAATATACGGCGAAAGCTCAATAACCGTATTTGCCTTTCCAGCGTTTTTGCAGAAAATCCCTTTGTGCCTGCTCCCGCTGATTGTTTCCGGGGCGAAAAAAGGTGTGGTTGCTTACTTCCTTCGGAAGAAATTCGGCTGCGGCAAAATTCCCTTCGTAATTATGGGCGTATTTATAATCTTCGCCGTAACCAAGGTCTTTCATGAGTTTGGTAGGGGCATTTCTTATGGCCAGCGGCACAGGAAGGTTCCCGGTCTTTTTTACCATCGCCTGGGCTTCATTGATCGCCATATATGAGGCGTTTGATTTTGGGGAAGTGGCCAGGTAAATACAGCACTGGCTCAATATGATCCTCGATTCGGGGTGGCCAATGGTAGAAACCGCCTGGAAGGTATTATTGGCCAGGATCAAAGCCGTGGGGTTTGCATTGCCAATGTCTTCGGAAGCTAAAATGAGTAAACGGCGGGCAATGAATTTCACATCTTCACCCCCTTCTATCATTCTTGCCAGCCAGTACACGGCCGCATTTGGATCGCTGCCGCGGATGGATTTGATAAATGCCGAAATGATGTCGTAATGCTGCTCCCCGGTCTTGTCATAAAGCACCGTGTTTTGCTGAACTTTGTTCATCACCATGTCGTTGGTGATCACTACCTTGTCTTCTTCTTCAGAAGTCACCACGAGCTCAAAAATGTTGAGGAGCTTTCGGGCATCACCGCCGCTAAGCCTTAACAGAGCTTCGGTTTCCTGTAATTCAATTTGTTTTTTGGAGATGAGCTCATCTTCAGCAATGGCTCTTTTCAGCAGGGCGATAAGATCGTCTTTTGAGAAAGAGTTGAGCACATAAACCTGGCTTCGCGACAGCAAGGCGGGAATCACTTCAAAACTGGGATTTTCGGTGGTGGCACCAATTAAGGTGATCCAGCCCTTTTCAACTGCACCTAAAAGGGAATCCTGTTGAGACTTGCTAAACCTGTGGATCTCGTCAATGAACAGGATGGGATTTTTGGTGGTGAAAAGTCCGTCGCTCTTTTTTGCTTTTTCAATAACTTCCCTTACATCTTTAACACCGCTGCTAATGGCACTAAGGGTGAAGAAGGGGCGGCCAGATTCGTTCGCAATGATATTTGCCAGGGTAGTTTTGCCCACGCCGGGAGGCCCCCAAAAGATCATACTGGGTATAATGTCCCTTTTAATTTGCTTGCGCAGGGCAGCTTCGGGACCCACCAGGTGTTGCTGTGATAAATAATCGTCTAATGAAAGCGGACGTAATCTTTCGGCCAATGGTTTATTCATGAGGTAAAAATAGTAAATTGACTACTCTTGCAGAAAACGGAAGAGCTTTAAGTTTTCTTAATGACGAACTGGCAGAAGGAAGAAGGTGTGCAAGAATGAGGCGTCAAAAATGTCATTTTTGGGAGGTTTTACAAGCCTCGTTTTTAATGGTCAGCTTTTTGTAATGTGCTAAGCCATGAAGGCGGAAAAATCGGGAAATACAGATCCTTTTATATTTACTACAGGGGTGGTAGGTTACCCTTTGTTGTTTGTGCTGGCTATCTGGATCGTGTTTTGGATGGAAATACGCTTTGGCTGGGACTTCACCAGCTTCGGGATCTATCCCCGGAGCCTTGAAGGGCTAAGAGGCATAGTTTTTTCACCTTTTATACACAGTGGGATAAAACATTTGTTTCACAATACAGTTCCGCTGTTCGTGCTTAGTCTTTCCCTCTTTTATTTTTACCGGAAATTAAGCTGGAAAATCCTTTTTTTAGGGCTCCTGCTGTCGGGGTTCCTTACCTGGCTCATTGGGAGGCCGGCCTTTCACATCGGGGCTTCAGGAATGATCTATGTATTGGCAGGATTTTTATTCTTTAAAGGAATTTTTTCGAGATATTTCAGACTGGTAGCGCTTTCCCTGATCGTGGTTTTTCTTTACGGCGGATTGTTGTGGTACATTACACCCATTGATCCCAAAATTTCCTGGGAAGGTCACCTGGCAGGACTTCTTTCAGGATTGATCTTTGCGCTCATTTACAGGCAGAATATTGCCCGTGCCCCAAAATACGAGTGGGAAAAGGAAACTTACAGGGAAGAGGAAGACCCTTTTATGCGGCATTTTGATGAAAACGGAAACTTCATTGAAAACCCTGATGTGGAAGACGATCCACTTTATGTTTACCACTACAAACGGGAAGAAAAAGACCGGCCAAAGGAAGAATAGACTTCGCTAATCCAGTCTCTGCCGCATCACCTCATAAAGAAAAGCACCGCAGGCTACAGATACATTTAAACTGCCAATACTGCCCTGCATGGGGAGTTTGGCTTTGTCGTCAACCAGCTTGAGCACAGATTCAGAAATACCCTTACCTTCATTTCCCATTACCAGGGCGGTTGGTTCTTTAAAATCTACAGAATACAGCAGTTTATCTGTCTTTTCTGTGGCAGCCACCACTTTAATACCCGAGCCCTGCATGTAGAAAATGGCATCTTTGATATGGTCTACCTTTATAAGCGGAATCTTAAAGATCGCCCCGGCAGAGGTTTTCACCGTATCGGCTGTAACCGGAGCACCCCCTTTTTTCTGAATTATGATCGCGTTCACACCGCAACATTCGGCAGTTCTTATAATCGCACCAAAATTGCGCACATCATCAACCTGGTCGAGTAGGAGGAAGAGGGGAGCAGCCTCCTGCTGAAGTGCTTTTTCAACTTCAGAAGCCAAATCGGCGAATTGCACGGGAGAGATCTTTGCCACAACACCCTGGTGGTTTCCTTTTACCAGTCGGTTTAATTTTTCTACCGGCACGTAAGAAATATTGTAGTCGCCAGATTTGGTCTTTTGCTGTAACTCCTGGAATAACTGTCCGCTAAGGCCTTTTTGAACAAAGATCTTATCTATGGTCTCATTATTCTGAATGGCTTCAATAACGGCCCTAATTCCAAAAATGGTGGTTGTATCTTTCATACTGCAAAGATAGAGATAATTGAATGGCTGCGGCGGACTCTTAAAAATTACTTCATTCCCGAGCCTGAACTGAAAAAACCTTTTTTACAGAAACAGGTTCTCCCGAATTTGTAAAACCTTCCAGGTGAATTTCATAGTTCCCGGGAACATCGGAAGTGAAGAATTCAATAACTTCTTCGGAAGCATCTATTTCTACTGAAGGTTTCCACAGAAGTTGAGTCCTTAGATCTGGAATCCTTGACAGCGGGTTACCTGAAGAAGCGGCATAAGATTGCTTAAAGTAATTCTTGCCGGCTTCAGGAAGTTTCATTGCCACTCTTTTGATGTAATCCTGGTTTAAAGATTCAGAAAAATTTCCCTCAATAGTTTCAACATCAACAATTCCGGAGAAAATATGAGAGCCCAAAAAGAAGTTATCCCTCAGGATCTTTATGCTTTTCACGTATTTAGCCGGGTAGTTGATCAAGAGATCGTGATCTTGCACCATAGCGCCGTCTACTATAAGCAAAGCCGGAAGATAAAAATTTGTTGCGCCGTCTGTCTGGTTGATGACGAACTCAGATCCGTCTTTGCCCTTTGCCAGGTGGGCAAACATGACAATTTCAACCATGGTTTCTTTTATAGTGGGAAACCGGGTGTAATCATCGAGATTATAAACAGTTGGTTCCTGAGAGTAAAAAGGTTCTTTTTCAGCTAGAATTTTTAATGTGTCGGGTTTAACGCTGTAATAGGCATTTTCAATCTGAACCTGTACGCTGCGGTCAAGAATATTCTCTTTCATGGCAGGGGTTATCCTGAAGTTTGCGAACTCCAGTTCAGGAGCATTGATTTGAGGTAAGGGGTCGAGCCGTATCTCGTAATTTTCGGCTTCACCTCCCAAAATCTGCATCAAAGCTTCGGGGGTGTCGTAGGCTTCATCTAAATTGAGATAGAATTTTCCCTGCTTGTTTGTAGTTGCGATCTTGAGAATGTAATCTTTACCCGGAAGGGAGAAAGCCAGTTTCTTACCGGCTAAATTGCGGGCTGCATCCGGCGTATTTGCCACAATTCGGCCAGAGATGAGGTTTCCACGGGCTTCAGGAAGAAAGACCGAATCTGTATTTTGACGTGCGGCAGGAAAGGAAAGGTCAAAATCTTCAGCAGTAAATTTCTTCGGAATAGAAATGCTGTCTCTTTTTCTAACGGAAAGAGAATACTCACCGGCAACTCCTTCGAGCTTTAGAGCTACTTTCTCTCTCCTGTCAAAAATGGCATTTTTCAGTATGATTTTCACAGGATTCTTGCTGTCTGTAACAGGAGTTTCAGTTGATTCAAAATTTTGAAAAATGGGCAGATTTCCTTCAGAAGTTGACAAAATAGCCGAAGAATCGCCACGGTAAGGGTTAATTATCGCAATATCCCCGGCAAAATACGACTTGTAATTCCTCATCCAGTTTGAATAGCTCAATAATTTGTAATTTCCGGAAGGTACCGTGGTGGGAATAAAGAAATCTCCCTGTGCCTGGCCATTTTTCAGCAAAAGTTTATGCTTAAAAATGCTATTTCCATCTTCGCTTATTAATTCTACATAAGCAACTTTGCTTATTTCGCTGAATTCTTCTGTATCCTTTTCAAGAGTGTAGAGCTTGTAGTACAGATATTCTCCCGGAAAAAGCAACGAAGAATTGTAATGGACAAAGATCTTTTCCTGCGGAACTTTTTCGAGCAGTGCAGCTCCGGCTGAACTATCTACTGCCTGCGCAGAAAAATGCAGCGGGAGAAAGAAACAGGTAAGTGTGAAAAAAAGGTATTTCATGTTCATTTTATTCAGTCCAAAAATCGGGTGCCTGGTTGGTGCCATAAACGGTGCAGTCTACACATTCGGTGGAAATAACTCTCATGGGGCCTTCGCCTAATTCCCCCGGAACAGGTGCTCCGGCCATGCTGTAATATCGAACTGTTCCGCCTTTGATCATACCAATTGGGGTGTCAAAGTTCTCTCCCGGCCTAAATATTAAACAAGATTCTGGAAATTGTGGTCGGCGTTCATCAAATGCAAAGAAATCATGGTAGTTGAAATATACCCTTTTTGAAGAGGTAGAGGAGAGGGTGAAGAAGCCTATAACTTTCTCGTTTTCATTAGCAGCCCGAATATTACCACTTACAAAACCCGGCTGGGTGGGGCTTAAAACACTTCCTGAACCCGAGATTTTTTTAAGTGTGGAATAATAAGAAAAAGCCTCGGGGGTTAAAGAATACTGTTTCACCAAAATGCTGTAACGCTGGGCCAGTACAGGGTTTTTTGCATCTATAAAGCGCACCACAAATGATTTGAGCTCATTGTCGCTAAGGGAGCTAGTGTTTGAGAGAATGATGTCATTTGATGGCACCGTGTTGTAACATACGGTTTCCTGGCGGGTATTTGGAACAACGCTCCAGTTGTTTCCTTCAAACTTTATGGTGTTGCGCACCGTATATGGAGAGACAATTTTATAAGTTTCTTCATACTCGTATAACGCGTACCTGGAGGCTGATGAGGAATACTCACTGTCTACCATTAATGCAACTCCATCTTCTCCCTGGTAAAAGCCGCGTTCGGCATAAAGATTATCGATTTGAGCTCCCGGGATCAAAGCGGCGGAATCTGAAATATAAGAGTTTCCGTCACGGGTTTCAATTTGCAGCTGGTAAGTGTGTTGTGGCCGGGCAGCAAATTGGGTACTGGAAAGATAGATTCCCGGAGTATCTGATTCGTAGAACCGGAATTGAGTACCTGTATCATCGGTTATGGTAACAACTGCATTTGTTTCTGCAGCAGGTATTTGCTTTTCGAGTTCGTAGGTGCGTGTGAGCCTGACTTCCTGGGTTTTGACTTCATCGGTGATCAAAGCTTCTACCACGAGAAGGTTCTCGAAAGTTTCCGTTTCAAATTCATAAGGCTCCACACAGCTGTTTATGACCATTGCAGAAACGAGCAAAAGAAGTTGGCGAATGACAGATTTAATGTTGATACAGTTCATATTCTCTCCGCTTTAAAATCTGAAATTATAGGTGATGGTAGGTACAGGAATTGAAAAAATGGAGCTTTTGTAAGCTTTGACTTCTCCTTCTTCAGTCACAAAAAATACTGAATACGGATTATTTCTTCCCAGGACGTTGTAAACTGAAATATTCCAGAAACTGTGAGCAAATTTCTTGATCTTGTGATTTCCTTCTACGTTAAAACTGAGGTCAAGGCGGTAGTAATCTGGAATCCGGAATTTGTTGCGGTCGCTGTAAAGCACGTATTCAATTCCATTTTGATAGTATTTCCCGGTGGGGAAGGTGACGGGGCGCCCGGTTTGATATACAAAATTGGCTGAGAAACTGAAGCGATGGGTCAATTTATAATTAGCTACCAGGCTTAGATCATGGGGTTTATCGTAATTGGCCGGAAAATACTCACCATTATTTACCTGCTGTTCATTAAAAGCTCCATCGAGTTTTAGTTCAGATTTAGAGTAGGTGTAGCCCAGCCATCCGTTCAAACGGCCTTCGGTTTTTTTCAGAAGAAATTCGGCTCCAAAAGAGCGGCCTTCTCCCTGTAAAACTTCAGTTTCAATGTTTTCATTCAGAAAAAGCTGCGCTCCTACTTTGTAATCCAGGATATTATCAGATTCTTTGTAGTAGCCTTCCACACTCACTTCATACATATTGTTGTTGAAGTTCTTGTAAAGCCCTAAAGAATATTGGTTGGCACGTTGGGGTTTTATGTTTTTATCGGTGAGCTTGTAAGTATCTGTAGGCGAAACCGTCGTGTTGTTGGAAAGGGTATGAATATACTGGTAAGCATTGTTGTAGCTAAGCTTTAAAGAGAGATCGGGAAGCAGAAGGTATCTTGCCGAGAGGCGTACTTCGGGTCCGCCGTAAGTTTCCATTACTTCATTTTTTCCGTAGTGAATGGTATCTATTACTGTAGCTTCAGATTTTGGCAGGCCTTCTTCATATACTTTCTGGTTCTTTTCACCAAGTGCGGCATAATGAGAATAGCGAAGGCCGCCGCTAAGAAGCAGTTTGTTATTAACCGTGAAGTTATCGGCCAGATAAATAGCCGATTCCAGGCCTTTTTCCTTCGGAATTTCAAAAGGTTCAATAATAGACCCACTTCCCACAGGCTCTATTTTACCAGGGTGCACATTATAGAGTTTGGTTGAAATTCCATAATCAAATTTATGAGCAGCATTATGAAGGTACCTCATGTTGAGCTTAACTTCAGTTTCATTTATTTTATAGCCTGATGTAAAGTTATTGTTGTATTCGCTTTCGTAATCTATATCAAAGTTATAGTGGCTGTTGGTAAGAATAAGGCTGCCGTCATTTTTGTCATTAAACTTATGATTGAGCTTCATGGAGAACAGTAAATTCTGATAGTTAAAGAGCGAATCAGAAGTGATGCTATAGTTATCACGGCTAAAGTAGCCAGTGGCTTTAAAATTAGTTTTGTCACTAAATTTATGATTGTACTTTGCTATGACATCATAAAAGGAAGCTTCGCTGTCTTTCAAAGATTCGTCATCCAGGTTCTTTAAAATCCAGTCTGAATAGGTACTTCTTCCGCCAAGGAGAAGTCCCGATTTCTCTTTAATCACTGGGATTTCGAGAGCTACATTGCTGGTTACGGGCCCCACCGAAACCTCCCCCGCGAATTTCTGGGTATTAGCATCTTTCGAGGTGATGTCGAACACAGAAGAAAGTCTGCCACCAAACCGTGCCGGAATGTTTCCTTTGTAGATGGTCATATCTCCAGTGGTAAAAGGATTTACGGCAGAAAAGATTCCGAAGAAATGTGCAGGATTGTAAAGCACTGCATCATCAATCAGGATGAGGTTTTGATCGGTTTTGCCGCCTCGCACATTAAAGCCGGCAGACCCCTCACCCGTAGTGGAAATTCCCGGAAGAGTAACAGCTACTTTCATAACATCCCTTTCTCCCAGTACCAGGGGAATATTTTTGATTTCACTTATGTCAATATCTTCTGTCCCGCCAATGGCATCTTCTACATTCTCGGCCTGGTTAGAATCTACCAGTACTTCTCCCAGCAGCTCATAATCTTCCTTAAGGTTTAAATTGTACGTGCCGTCGCTAAAGATGACCAGCCGGGTCACCACGTCTTCATTTCCCAAAGATCTGGTTTCCAAAAGATGCTCTCCTGCGGGCAATCTCAGGTTATAATTACCATTGATATCGGTTACGGTTCCTATAGTCGTTCCCTGAACAATGATAGATAGATTGGAAATAGGTTCTCCAGTCTGCTGATTTGTTGCCTGCCCAGTCAAATTGAAAAACCCGGTGCCTGAAGTCTGGGTTTCTTTACCTATAAATATTGTCTTACTTGTTGCCTTGGGACTCTTGTTTTGAGTGTAGAAAACAGGATTATATTCTTTCGTCTCTTTTGGCCTTTCAGCAGCTATTTTTGAGGTGTCGGGGAAGAACCCCTGAGGTAACTGATCATATATGATGTTACTTTTTGTAATGACCACTCTGTTATTGTCTAAAAAATAGTAATTGAGAAGAGTCTGTTCAAGTAGCTTTTCTAAGACTTCAGATACGGTGATTTCGTTGTAGTTGGCCGTTACCTGTGTGCCTTTTACCCAGTCTTCAACATAAAAAAAGTGTAAGCCTGTTTGCTGTTCTATTTCGCCAAGAACCTGTTCTAAGGTAGTTTGTTCTAAAGAGAGGGATACTTTAGGAGCTTTCTCCTGAGCCGTGAGGTACTGCAGAGAGAAAAGTATTAGCAGGGTAACAAAATTCTTCAAATTAGTTGTGGTTTAATTCTGAAGTTGATGGAATGAGGCTTTGAAACAGCTGAGTAAAAAATTTGTCAGGATTTGCCCTTTTTAGAGGGGAATTAGACCTGTAAAAATTTTGAATTTGCTCTTCCTTGTTAGGGAACAGCTTACTAACAGATCTTTGGGATTCAATTTCTTCGGGAATATCATTTACCGCAACAAAATATTCAGGGGTGTCTTCCTTGAACTCGAAGTAGGTGAAATTCTGATCTAAATGTTTTTTAATCTTCTTTCGATGTTTCTTCAGCAAGAGAGTATTGTTGCCCTCCAGTAGAATTTCATAGAACTGAGGTTTTTCATCTGAAGTTCTTTTCAGGGCAATAAAGCTGTGCCCATCAATATTAAAAGCCTGTACATTTTCTTTGTGCAATTGGATGAGTGTAGCACCACCGGCGGTAGGAATTCGAGTAAGAAGAAGATCGTCGTAAACGTTGTATTGTAGATCTAGCTTGTAATAAGGCTGACCATTATACACCACGTTGCCATTTAAGTATACCATGGTTTGAAAATACTTGTGATCATTACTTTGTATTATATGCTGTTCCACGTACTCTGTGCCATTTGCTAGATCTGTATTTTGAATGTGGATTGCAGAATCAAAGAGTTCATAAACAGGCTCTACTGCTGTTTGAGAAAAGCTTGCTGCAGGATACAGGAGAAGCAGAGATAGAAACTGTCTAAAGTTTTTTTTCATTTAAAAAATAGGTTGGTGAAGTATAAGAGGGGAAATTAGCATTTTTATAACATAATGAGAAGTGTTTTTAAGGTTTTTCTATATTTTTTTGTTTTGTATTGTTCTTTTATGGAAATACTATAGAATCTATAAGCTGGATATACTAAAACAACTTTGAGGAGTTACTTTTTTCGGTTTTAATTCAACCCGAATAGAAGTTTAATCCTACAAGTGACGTAGTAATATTTGATTATTTACCCTTAATCAAAAAAGGCTGCCCAATTGGACAGCCTTTTTCTTAATCAACGATTGTAAGTACTTTTGGGTTAATCCTGATCCCAGAAAATTCTAGTTTGTTGCTCGTCTCCACCTATAGCACTGGAAGCGGCTTCCCAGTTTGCACTGTTTAAAGTAGCTTCGCTTACAGGATAAGTGAATCTTAATGGTACCGGAAGACCAGACTGTGCTGCATTAGGTAATTCAGGTACATCTAATTTTCTCCAGGTAGACCAGGCTTCAAAACCGCGGTTGTATAAAGCGATCCATTTTTGAACACCAATTTTTTCTATCCAGTTTTCCTGGCTGTAGGCAACTGCTGGTTGTGCAATGTAGGCATCGGCTTCAGCTTCAGTTCCGTCCCAATAAAGAATAGATGAAGTAATGGCTTCGTTATAATGAGTTTCTGCATCTTCGCTAATATAACCTCTTGCGGCAGCTTCGGCGATTAGGAATTCCACTTCAGTATAATCTAAAAGTACACCTTCTAAAGTCGGGTCTTCAAAACGCTCGCTATAAATTGTGCTGTTACCTTGAGTGTTTCCGTTGGCACCGTAAGTTCCCCCATCATAAACACCCTCTCCAAGATTTTGAGCAAAATAATCATCTCTTCTTGGGTCATCAAGTTCATTCATTTTATCAACTATTGTGTTAGCTGCAACGAAATCGGCACGACCAGATTGTACAAGGTCTTCCCAGATAGGGTTGGTGTTTGGAGCTGATGCTTCATAATCCATAGCTGCATTATCGGCAAGTGATTCAAATACTCCGGCCTGAATAGCTTCAGTTGCCATTTGAGCAGCTTTGGCGTCATCAACATTAGCATATCTTAAAGCTAAACGAAGTTTTAAGGAATTCGCAAATTTTGCCCATTGGCCGGCATCCCCATTATAAAGGTAATCGGCCTGACCAAATCCACCGGCTCCATCAGTAAGTTGAGCAATTGCAGCATCTAATCGAGTTACGATATCTGCATAAATTGCAGCGTCATCATCATAAACAGGAGTACTGTTTTCAAGATCCAGAGCTTCTGTGTAAGGAATATCACCAAAAGTGTCTACAAGAACATGCCATGTGAAGACCTGCAGTACTTCAATCATAGCCAATTGGTTTTGAATTTGGGCTTCAGACAGAGAAGAGTCTGGATTTTCATTTATAATCATGGCTGCTTCATCCAGATCTTTAAGAACATCTCGATAAAGAATTATCCATTGGGCACCATTTATATCTCTTTCCACGAGATTATAGTTCGCTTCATCGGTATATGTGGTTTCAGTCCAATATTGGGCCACAAGTTTAAAAATTCCCCTGTTAACATTTGTGCTGACCATTTGATCAACCAAATTCTTAGTTGCATTTGAGAATAATACATCGGCCGCAACTTCTGTAGGGGCTTTTGTATCGACATTTACGTCTGACAGGTCGTCAGAACATGCTACCACCCCAGTAGCCAGTAATATGATTAAAAATAGTTTCTTCATGATATTTTTTTTAGAATTGTAGTCTTACGTTAAACCCGTACTCTCTGGCAGTTGGAATTGCTCCAGACTGATATCCCTGGATATTTCCAGAACTTAAACCTGCTTCAGGATCTGAGTAAGGAATGTTTTTGTCAATGATCCACAAGTTTCTTCCTACTGCAGACAGGGTTACGTCTGTCATAGAGATTTTTTCAGCGATAGAGTTTGGTAAAGAATAAGATAAAGTAGCTTCTCTTAATTTAACATAACTTGCGTCATAAACATGATAAGCATTAGGTGCATAACCATAACCTATAGCATTGGCGTAGTTACTCATAGAGGTTCTGGTTGTATTCGGAGTTCCATCAGGATTAACTCCTTCCAATAAGATACCTCCGCCTTCTGATACAGGATCTCTCTTTGGGTTGCCTAATTCATTAAGTCCTGCAGTGTTTACAGGTACACCTGTAGCATAACCGTACCATGTGTCAAGAGAGAACACACTTCCACCTTCCTGGATATCGATTAGGAAGCTGAAGGCAATATCTTTATATGAGAAAGTATTGCTTATCCCCGCTTTCCAGTCTGGGTTAATATCCCCAAGTGGCTGTGGAGTTCCATCTACAACAAACCTTCCGTTGTCTGGATTAATAACAGGACCACTTCCATCTTCTAAATAAGTGTAGTTAGTTCCCCAAATTGTACCGTAAGGTTTTCCTACTGTAGCGTTAATAGAAACTCCTCCCTGGAGTGATGCCAGCTCGAGGTTCTTGTTGTCTCCGTAAAGTGAGATAACTTCACTTTCATTGGTAAACCAGTTACCGTTGATCCTCCATTCAAAATCATCAGTCCTAATTGGGCTTACATGTAAGCTGGCTTCAAGACCTCTGTTCTCGATTTCACCGGCATTAACCCATCTTGAGGTATAACCAGTAGCAGCTGTGATGGTCACAGGCATTAATTGATCTTGTGAGTTGGACTGATAAGCAGCCACGTCAAAACCTAAACGTCTGTCAAAGAATTCCATTTCCAAACCAACTTCCCAGCTCTTGGTAGTTTCATTTTTAAGGTCTGGATTATTGGCAGTGCTGCTCACAGAGTAAAGCGGAGTCCTAAAGTTTGTAGGGTTGGCATATACATTCTGAACAGATAATGGTGGTGCATAGTTACCTACTTCTGCATAGTTGGCACGAAGCTTACCAAATGACAACCAGTCATTATTCAGGAATTCTGAAAATACAACACTTGTAGAAACAGACGGATAGAAGTAAGAGTTGTTTTCTTCTGGTAGTGAGGAAGATTCGTCAACCCTTGCAGTTGCATCAAGGAAAAGTAAGTTTCTATAACCAAATGATGCGCTGGCGAAATAACCGTTAGTATGTAGTTCTTCAAAGCTTTCTGTTGGTGGCTCTAAAAGGTTCTGTGAATTTGATAAAGCGAAAAGACCAGGAATTACCAAACCACCGGTAGTGCTGGCTCTCATTTGACGGAATGTCTGTCTTCTAGCCGTGGCACCAAATAGACCTGAAAGGTTAAGGTCTTCTGTAAGGTCATAATCAAAGTTTAAAAGTAAATCGTAGTTGAGCTCGGTATAGCTGGCATCATATCTACGGTAGTGTGAAACTCCGTTACTTCCAACGTTTCTCCTCTCTTCTCTTAAGTCATTATAAGTATCCATAGACACCCGTCCTGTAGCAGTAAACCAGTCAGTAAATTCGTAGTTTAGGTTGAAATTTCCATACACCCTATCTCTAACATCTGTTTGATAATTCTCATAAAGCTGCCAGTATGGGTTATCAGTATAGATAGGACTAAAGTTGCCACCTTCTGCATTTGCATAATTCCAGGTGATGTTTCTTCCGGTAGAGAAATAAGCATCTTTTTGAGCTTCAAAATCTACGTTTGCCTGGTTCCACTGGCGCATAGACTGGAAAATGTTTGTTCCACTATAACCTGTTCCGTAACGTCCTTTACCATCAGTGTTGGTATAAGTTGCAGTTACTCCTGCAGTAAGTTTTTCGGTGAAATCGTGAGTAGCTTTTACATCTACTGTGTTTCTCTTAATGTTACTGTTTGGAAGAATACCTTCCTGGTCATAAAGGGTATAACCCAATCTATAAGTACTTCGGTCTGTTCCTCCATCAAGAGAGATGCTGTGGTTGTATGAAACCCCTGTTCTAAAGATAGATTCGGGTCCATTTTCAGCGGCTGTCCATGGGGTAGCCTGTAGATAGTTTGGAGATTCAGGATAAAATGCATCCCATTGGAAAACCATCAGGCTGGGGTCAAATCTTCCACCAAAAGAAGCATCTTCTGTAAATGGAACTACCAAATCGTCTGTTCCGTCACCATCAACATCCCATTCGTTAAAGTAAGCATCCTCGTTTGGGCCATAAAAAGCTCCGTATCCGGCACCATACTCTTTCTGATATTCAACAAAAGTATCATCATCCATTTCAGAAAAAGTTACTCCACTGGAAATGGTAACTCCAATATCATCGTTCTTTTGTCCTGATTTTGTAGTTATAATGATTACCCCATTCGCGGCACGAGACCCATATAGTGCAGATGCTGCAGCCCCTTTAAGAACGTTTACAGACGCAACGTCATCTGGATTGATATCCATGGCTGCGTTACCGTAATCGTACCCGCCTCCACCTCGCTGTTGAGTAGAGGTGTTAGTGTTTTCATTGCTAATTGGCACTCCGTCTACTACGAATAAAGGCTGGTTGTTACCAGTCAATGAAGTATAACCACGGATGATCACGTTTGAAGAACCACCAAGAGTACTACTCTTTTTGATATCCAAACCTGATACTTTACCAGATAAAGAGTTAATGAAGTTACCTTCTTTTGCCGTGTTTACTTCGGCACCGCTAACTTCTTCGGTAGCATAACCTAAAGATCTTTTTTCACGCGAAATCCCGAGAGCGGTCACTACAACCTCTTCAAGTTGAGCGGCATCTGGTTTTAAGATCACATCAATTGTGTCTACGTTCGTAACAGGATATTCTGCGGTTTGCATTCCCAGATAGGAAAATACCAGTACTTCGCCCTGACTTACTTCGAGGGAGTAATTCCCGTCAAAATCTGTCTGTACTCCCTTGGTAGTACCTTTAACAAGTACGTTCACCCCCGGGAGAGGCATCCCATTAGCATCAGTCACAGTACCCGATACTGTGAGGTCTTGTTGTGCAAAGGTAACTTGCACAACTAACGCCAATAATAGCGTTAGCATTCCACTTAATTTTGTTTTCATTTTAATGATTTGTTTGAATTAGCCAGTGCCAAATTTGAAGATAAATTGTCATCCTGACAACTTTTTTTCTTTAAAACTTTAGTTTAATCTTAAAAACTACTCATTATTTAAGCTTTCGTTAACGTTTTAAAGTCGTTTTATGCATTTAATGTAGTGGATTCATTTTCAGGTTGGTGTGTGCTCTATATAAAAGCATGATCAATATCATTTGAAGGGTCAAATAAATTGATAAAAAAATTTTTATCCTGGAGAGAAATCTGGGATAATAAATTTTTTCAGATAAAAGCCGAAAGTATTTCTGGGGTGTCAAAAATGGCAAAAAACAAACGTGTTTTTTTGTTGCTTATAATGCCTCTGAAAATTAATTGCTTAAGATTTGAATTATTGGGTTTTATTTCTACCTTTGCAGACCTTTTTAGAAAAGGGCTTATATCAAATAAATAATTAGTGTAAAAGAAATTATGCCAACAATTTCACAATTAGTACGAAAAGGAAGAGCCACAATTACCAAGAAGAGTAAATCGGCTGCTTTGGATTCGTGCCCTCAAAGACGGGGAGTATGTACTCGTGTTTACACCACTACACCTAAAAAACCAAACTCTGCAATGCGTAAAGTGGCAAGGGTAAGGTTAACGAATGGTAAAGAGGTGAATGCGTACATCCCTGGTGAGGGTCACAACCTCCAGGAGCACTCGATAGTATTGGTTAGAGGCGGAAGAGTTAAAGATTTGCCTGGAGTTAGGTATCATATTGTACGTGGTGCTCTGGATACTGCCGGTGTTGCAGGAAGAACCCAGAGGCGTTCAAAATATGGTGCTAAAAAGCCTAAGAAATAATTTTATTTCAAAGGCAAGTAACAATTAACTTATTACAAAGAAGAAATGAGAAAAAGACAGGCGAAAAAAAGGCCACTTTTACCAGATCCAAAGTTTAATGATCAGTTAGTAACTCGTTTTGTTAACATGATGATGTGGGATGGTAAAAAATCTGTTGCCTTTAAAGTTTTCTATGATGCCATCGCCATTGTAGAGGAGAAAAAACAGGACGAAGAAAAAACTGCACTTGAACTTTGGAAAGATGCTCTATCTAATGTTATGCCCCACGTAGAGGTGCGTAGCCGTAGAGTGGGTGGTGCAACTTTTCAAATCCCAATGCAAATTAGACCAGATCGTAAGGTTTCAACTGCTATGAAGTGGTTGATCTCTTATTCGAGAAAGCGTAACGAGAAATCTATGGCGCAAAGACTAGCGGCTGAGATTCTTGCTGCAGCTAAAGAAGAAGGTGCGGCTGTTAAGAAAAGAGTGGATACTCACAAAATGGCTGAAGCTAACAAAGCATTCTCTCACTTTAGATTCTAAAAAATGGCACAAAGAGATTTAAAATTTACAAGAAATATTGGTATTGCTGCGCACATTGATGCGGGTAAGACCACAACTACAGAGCGTATTCTTTTCTATACCGGAATCAGTCACAAAATAGGAGAAGTACATGATGGTGCTGCTACTATGGACTGGATGGAGCAGGAGCAGGAGCGTGGTATTACAATTACTTCAGCTGCCACGCACTGTAAGTGGAACTACCGCGACCAGGAATACACTGTTAATATTATTGATACTCCCGGGCACGTTGACTTTACTGTAGAGGTAGAGCGTTCACTTCGTGTTCTTGATGGGATGGTTGCTCTTTTCAGTGCGGTTGATGGTGTGGAGCCTCAATCTGAAACTGTTTGGAGACAAGCCGATAAATATCGCGTACCAAGACTTGGTTTTGTTAACAAGATGGACCGTCAGGGTGCAGACTTCTTTAATGTTTGTAACCAGGTTAGGGAAATGCTTGGAGGGAATCCTGTTCCGCTTCAGGTGCCAATTGGAGAGGAAGTAGATTTCAAAGGTGTGGTAGATCTTATTGCTAAGAAAGCCATCATCTGGAATGAGGAAGACTACGGAATGACATACGAAACCATCGAAATTCCGGAGGAATTGATGGAGGACGTAAATAAATACAGAGCTCAACTTGTAGAGGCGGTTGCTGAATATGATGAGGCTCTTATGGAGAAATTCTTTGAAGATGAAGATTCTATTACTGAAGACGAGATCATTGCTGCGCTTAGAGCTGCTACAATAGATATGTCTATCATCCCAATGATGTGTGGTTCTTCATTTAAGAACAAAGGAGTTCAGGCTATGCTTGACGCGGTAATGCGTTACCTTCCTTCTCCTGTAGATGTTGAGGCTATTGTTGGTGTTAACCCTGATACAGAAAAAGAAGAAAGCCGTAAGCCTAACGTTGATTCTCCTTTCTCTGCGCTCGCATTTAAGATTGCTACAGATCCATTTGTTGGTCGTTTGGCATTCTTTAGAGTTTATTCAGGTACACTTGATGCCGGATCGTATATTTTGAATACACGTTCAGGTAAGAAAGAACGTATTTCCCGTATCTATCAAATGCATGCTAACAAGCAACAGCCAATTGACAGGATCGAGGCTGGGGATATTGGAGCTGCGGTTGGTTTTAAAGATATTAAGACAGGGGATACCATGACAGATGAGAAGCACCCAATCGTGCTTGAATCTATGTCTTTCCCTGAGCCGGTAATTGGTATTTCTGTTGAGCCTAAAACAAAGGCTGATGTTGATAAGATGGGTATGGCTTTGGCTAAACTTGCTGAAGAGGATCCAACTTTCCAGGTGAAGACTGATGAGGCTTCAGGTCAAACAATTATTTCAGGAATGGGAGAACTTCACCTTGAAATTCTTGTAGATCGTCTAAAAAGAGAATTTAAAGTTGAAGTTAACCAGGGACAGCCTCAGGTTGAGTATAAAGAAGCTGTAACCAGATCTACAGATCACAGAGAGGTTTATAAGAAACAATCTGGTGGACGTGGTAAGTTTGGTGATATTGTCTTTAAGCTTGGGCCTGCAGATGAAGATTTCAAAGGACCCGGACTTCAGTTTGTTGATGAGATCAAAGGTGGACGTATTCCAAAAGAATTCATTCCTTCCGTAGAAAAAGGATTTAGAGAGGCTATGAAAAATGGTCCTTTAGCAGGATTCAATATGGATACTCTAAAAGTGAACTTAGTAGATGGTTCTTTCCACCCTGTGGATTCTGACCAGCTTTCGTTTGAGTTGGCTGCGAAAATGGGATATAAAGATGCTGCCAAGAAAGCAGGTGCTGTGATCCTTGAGCCAATTATGAAAGTTGAAGTGGTGACTCCTGAAGAGAATATGGGGGATATCGTGGGAGATTTGAACAGGCGTAGAGGGCAGGTTAATAATATGTCAGATCGTTCGGGAGCTAAAGTTATCAAAGCAGAAGTTCCGCTTTCTGAAATGTTTGGATATGTAACCACACTTCGTACCCTTTCTTCGGGTCGTGCAACTTCTACAATGGAATTCTCTCATTATGCTGAAACTCCTTCTAATGTTTCAGAAGAGGTAATTAAAGCAGCTAAGGGATCCGCTAACGATTAATTTATCAGGAAAATGAGTCAAAAAATCAGAATAAAATTAAAATCTTACGATCACAACCTGGTAGACAAATCTGCCGAAAAGATCGTGAAAACCGTAAAAAGTACGGGAGCTGTGGTAACAGGGCCAATTCCGTTGCCAACTCACAAAAAGATCTTTACAGTGTTGCGATCTCCACACGTAAATAAAAAGTCGAGAGAGCAATTTCAATTGAGTTCTTATAAGAGGTTGCTGGATATTTACAGCTCTTCTTCAAAAACGATTGACGCCTTGATGAAGCTTGAATTGCCAAGTGGAGTAGAGGTAGAGATCAAAGTTTGATGGTAGGAGACAAAGCCTGCTTTGTCTCAACAATTAGACGCAACATGTCCCGAGCTGTAGGCGAGGGAAAAACGGTGAAAAATACATTCAGGATTGGAAGTGTTTTTCAATCCTGAATATTTTTAAATAAATAAATATTAATAACTAATAATTAATTATGTCTGGGTTAATAGGAAAAAAGATTGGCATGACCAGCATTTTTGACGAGAATGGAAAAAACATTCCATGTACCGTTATTGAGGCTGGGCCATGTGTGATTACCCAAGTCAGAACCAAAGAGGTTGACGGGTACGAGGCTCTTCAGCTTGGTTTCGATGACAAAAAGACTGCTAATAAGGCTGCCGAAGGGCACGCTAAAAAAGCCGGAACCGCAGCAATGCGCAAAGTCGTTGAATTCAAGGGATTTGAAGGAGAGCACAAATTAGGTGATACTATCACTGTAGAACAATTTGTTGAAGGAGAATTTGTGGACGTTTCCGGTGTTTCTAAAGGAAAGGGTTTTCAAGGGGTTGTAAAGCGTCACGGTTTTGGTGGGGTTGGACAATCTACTCACGGTCAACATAACAGACTAAGAGCTCCCGGTTCTATTGGTGCTGCATCATACCCTGCGAGAGTATTCAAAGGAATGAGAATGGCCGGAAGAATGGGTGGTGAAAAAGTAAAAGTAGAAAACCTGAGAGTTTTGAAAGTTATAGCCGATAAAAACTTGCTTGTTGTGAGTGGAGCTGTTCCTGGACATAAGAACTCTTACGTAATCATTGAGAAGTAATGGAAGTAGCAGTTTTAGATATAAAAGGAAAAGAAACAGGAAGAAAGGCAAACCTTTCTGATGCTGTTTTTGCAGTAGAGCCTAACAACCATGCTGTATATCTTGATGTGAAGCAGTATTTGGCCAACCAACGCCAGGGTACTCATAAGGCAAAAGAGCGTGCGGAAATTGCAGGTTCTACCCGTAAAATCAAGAAACAAAAAGGAACTGGTACTGCTCGTGCAGGAAGTATAAAATCTCCTGTATTTAAAGGTGGAGGTAGAGTTTTTGGTCCAAGACCAAGAAACTATTCTTTTAAATTGAATAAAGGCTTGAAAAGACTGGCGAGAAAATCTGCTTTGTCTATGAAGGCAAATGATAACTCCATTATAGTAGTAGAAGATTTTTCTTTTGATACTCCAAAGACTAAAAACTTTATTGATGTTTTAAAGGCTTTAGGGTTGGAAGGTAAAAAATCTTTGATAGTGTTGGGTGACTCGAATAAAAACGTATATTTGTCGTCACGCAATTTAAAGGCCTCCGAAGTTATAAGTGCTTCAGAATTAAGCACTTATAAAATATTAAACGCAAATAATCTTGTGTTTTTAGAGGGGTCTCTAGAAGGAATTGAGTCGAATTTAAGTAAATAAGCATTATGAGTATCTTAATAAAACCTATTATTACAGAGAAAGCTACATCAGATAGCGAGCTTAACAATAAGTACGCTTTTGTAGTTGATAATAAGGCGAATAAGATTGAAATTAAAGACGCAGTTGAGTCTGCTTATGGTGTTTCAGTTACTAAAGTTCGTACTATTAATGTCCGTCCAGACAGAAAAACCCGTTACACAAAGACGGGTGTTGTCACTGGTAAAACCAGTGCTTATAAGAAAGCATTAGTACAGGTGGCGGAAGGTGAAACTATTGATTTGTATAGTAATCTTTAAGATTAAAGAATGTCAGTTAGAAAATTAAAACCAGTTACCCCTGGTCAGCGTTTTAGAGTAGTGAACGGATTTGACGCGATCACTACTGATAAGCCGGAGAAAAGTTTATTGGCTCCGAACAAAAAATCAGGTGGTAGGAACAGTCAAGGAAAGATGACCATGCGCTATATTGGTGGTGGTCACAAAAGGCGTTACAGGATCATCGATTTTAAAAGAGATAAGCAGGGGATTCCTGCAACTGTTGCTTCTATCGAGTATGATCCAAACAGAACAGCCTTTATCGCCCTATTGAATTATCAGGATGGTGAGAAACGATATATTATTGCTCAAAATGGACTTCAGGTAGGTCAGAACATTGTTTCTGGTGTGCAGGATGTAGCGCCTGAAATTGGTAATGCTATGCCATTATCTATTGTTCCTTTGGGTACAATTATTTCTTGTATTGAGCTTAGGCCGGGTCAGGGAGCTGTAATGGCTCGTAGTGCCGGTGCTTTTGCTCAGTTAATGGCAAGAGAAGGGAAATATGCAACCATTAAATTGCCTTCAGGAGAGATCCGAAGGGTATTGGCTAGCTGTGTTGCAACTATTGGAGCTGTTTCAAACAGTGATCATCAGTTGTTAATTTCAGGTAAAGCTGGTAGGCATAGATGGTTGGGTAGAAGACCTAGAACAAGACCTGTTGTTATGAACCCTGTAGATCACCCAATGGGTGGTGGTGAAGGGCGTGCTTCAGGAGGTCACCCACGTTCTAGAAAGGGATTACCTGCAAAAGGTTACAGAACCCGTTCTAAAACGAAAGCGAGTAATAAATATATTGTAGAACGTAGAAAGAAATAATAAGATATGGCACGTTCATTAAAAAAAGGACCTTACGTTCACTATAAATTGGAGCAAAAAGTTGCTCAGAATACTGAGTCTGGCAAGAAGGCGGTTATAAAGACCTGGTCTAGGGCTTCTATGATCACTCCAGATTTTGTAGGGCAAACTATTGCTGTGCACAACGGGCGTCAATTTGTTCCTGTGTACATTACCGAGAACATGGTAGGTCATAAATTAGGTGAATTTTCACCAACAAGATCTTTTAGGGGTCATGCTGGTGCTAAGAATAAAGGTAAAAGATAATTGAAGCTATGGGAGTTCGTAAAAGAGAAAGAGCAGAGCAAACTAAAGAAGCTAAGAAGCAAATAGCTTTTGCTAAACTAAATAACTGCCCTACTTCGCCAAGGAAAATGCGTCTGGTAGCAGATCTTGTTCGTGGTGAAAAAGTAGAAAGAGCGCTTCAAATTTTGAAATTCAATTCTAAAGATGCGTCTAAGAGTCTTGAGAAATTGCTTTTATCTGCAATTGCCAACTGGCAGTCTAAGAATGAAGATGCAAGCATTGAAGATGCAGAATTGTTTGTAAAAGAGATTCGCGTTGACGGAGGTAGTATGTTGAAGAGACTTCGTCCTGCACCACAGGGTCGCGCACATAGAATTAGAAAACGTTCCAACCATGTTACTTTGGTTCTTGGAGCAAACAATAATACACAAAGCTAGTTAAGAGTATGGGACAGAAAACAAATCCAATCGGGAATCGTCTTGGTATCATTAGAGGATGGGAGTCCAACTGGTACGGAGGAAATGACTACGGCGATAAATTGGCCGAAGACGATAAGATTAGAAAATACATCCATGCTCGTCTTTCAAAAGCGAGTGTATCAAGAGTGATTATTGAGCGTACTCTTAAGCTTGTAACCGTTACTATCACCACAGCCCGTCCTGGTATCATTATTGGTAAAGGCGGCCAGGAGGTAGACAAGCTTAAAGAAGAGCTTAAGAAGATTACCGACAAGGAAGTTCAAATTAACATCTTTGAGATTAAAAGGCCTGAACTTGATGCTCACTTAGTGGCTTCTAGTGTTGCCAGACAAATTGAGAATCGTATCTCATATCGTCGTGCAATTAAAATGGCTATTGCGGCTGCAATGAGGATGAATGCTGAAGGGATCAAAGTTGAGATCTCCGGGCGTTTGAACGGGGCAGAAATGGCTCGTTCAGAATCCTACAAGGATGGAAGAATTCCATTGTCAACATTTAGAGCCGATATTGACTATGCTTTAGTTGAAGCTCATACTACTTATGGTAGATTGGGTGTAAAAGTGTGGATCATGAAAGGTGAGGTATACGGTAAAAGAGAACTTTCTCCACTTGTTGGCATGGCCAAAAAACAAGGAGGAAAAACCGGAACCGGACGAAGCGGTGCACCAAAATCGCGTCGTAGAAAGTAATTTTTTAAAGTAAAGAAAAATGTTACAGCCTAAAAGAACAAAATATCGCAAAATGCAGAAGGGCCGTATGAAGGGTGTGTCTCAAAGAGGGCATAGACTTTCAAACGGAACTTTTGGAATCAAGTCATTAGACTCAAATTTTGTGACTGCACGACAAATAGAAGCTGCGCGTATTGCTGCTACCCGTTATATGAAGAGGGAAGGTTCGCTTTGGATCAAAATATTTCCAGACAAGCCTATTACCAAGAAACCTCTTGAAGTACGTATGGGTAAAGGTAAAGGAGCCGTTGAATATTGGGCTGCAGTTGTGAAACCCGGAAGAATACTTTTTGAAGTAGGAGGTGTGCCTTTTGATGTTGCTAAAGAGGCTCTTCGCCTGGCAGCGCAAAAACTTCCTGTAAAAACTAAGTTCATTGTAGCTAGAGATTATCAAGCTTAATAAGACACGTTATGAAACAATCAGAAGTTAGAGAATTGTCTGTAGCAGAATTACAGGAAGAACTTGGTAAGTCAAGGAAAGCATATTCCGATCTTAAAATGGCTCACGCAGTATCGCCATTAGAGAACCCAATACAGTTAAGAACTGTAAGAAGATCTATAGCGCGTATTGCTACAGAGTTAACTAAAAGAGAACAACAATAAGTGTTATTCTGCTGAAAATGGAAAAAAGAAACTTAAGAAAAGAACGTATAGGTGTTGTTACCAGTAATAAGATGATGAAATCTATTGTGGTTTCTGAAACTAAAAAAGTAAAGCACCCCATGTATGGAAAATTCGTTTTAAAAACGAAAAAATATGTGGCGCACGACGAAACAAACGACTGCAACATTGGAGATACTGTAAGGATCATGGAAACTCGTCCTTTAAGTAAGTCTAAATGCTGGAGATTAGTAGAAATAATTGAAAGAGCGAAGTAATTATGGTACAACAAGAGTCTAGATTAAGAGTTGCAGACAATACCGGAGCTAAAGAAGTTTTAGTTATTCGCGTATTGGGCGGTACAAATAGAAGATACGCTTCTGTTGGGGACAAGGTCGTTGTCAGTGTTAAAGAAGCTACACCTAATGGAAACGTAAAAAAGGGTGCAGTTTCAACAGCAGTTGTTGTTCGTACCAAAAAAGAAGTGCGCAGACCAGACGGATCTTATATCCGTTTTGATGATAACGCATGTGTTCTTCTCAACCCTGCAGGGGAAATGAGGGGTACACGTGTTTTTGGGCCTGTAGCACGTGAACTTCGTGATAAGCAATTCATGAAGATTGTATCATTAGCACCAGAAGTGCTTTAATACATATATAAGATGAAAAAGCTTAAAATAAAAACCGGAGATAATGTTCGTGTAACTGCCGGAGACCACAAAGGTCAGGAAGGTAAAGTACAACAAGTATTTCTGGATAAGAATAAAGCCATTGTGGAAGGTGTGAATATGGTTTCTAAGCATGAGAAGCCAAGTGCATCAAATCCTCAGGGTGGAATTAAAAAGAAGGAAGCACCTATTCATATTTCCAATCTTTCTTTGATAGACAAAAATGGTGAAACTACCAGGGTTGGATATAGAACGGAGAATGATAAGAAAGTAAGGTTTTCCAAAAAATCTAATGAAGTAATTTAGTTATGGCGTACGTACCAAGACTTAAACAAGAGTATAAAGAGAGAGTTATCTCCTCTCTTACAGAAGAATTCAGCTACTCCAACGTAATGGAGGTTCCAAAACTACAGAAGATAGTGGTGAGCCGTGGCGTTGGTGCTGCTGTTGCAGACAAGAAACTTATTGATCATGCGGTAGATGAATTAACAGCTATCACAGGTCAAAAAGCTGTTGCGACCATTTCTAAAAAAGACGTTGCTTCATTTAAATTGCGTAAAGGGATGCCAATTGGTGCTAAAGTTACTTTGCGCGGGGAAAGAATGTATGAATTTTTAGATCGTTTGATCACTTCTGCACTTCCACGTGTACGTGATTTTAACGGTATCAATGCAACTGGTTTCGACGGAAGGGGAAATTATAACCTTGGAGTTACCGAGCAGATCATTTTCCCTGAGATCGATATCGACAAGGTGAATAGGATCAATGGTATGGATATTACATTTGTAACCAGTGCCAATACCGATAAGGAAGCTAAATCATTGTTAACTGAACTGGGACTCCCTTTTAAAAAGAATTAATTATGGCTAAAGAATCAATGAAAGCCCGTGAGGTGAAGAGACAGGAATTGGTAGAAAAGTATGCCGAAAAACGCAAGGCTCTTAAAGAGGCGGGCGATTATGAGGCATTACAGAAATTACCAAAGAACTCCTCTCCTGTGCGTTTACACAACCGTTGTAAGTTAACAGGAAGACCCAGAGGGTATATGAGACAGTTCGGTATTTCTCGAGTAACTTTCAGGGAGATGGCGAACAACGGATTAATTCCCGGAGTTAAAAAGGCTAGTTGGTAAGAATATAAATTGGGAGAAGGTTCTTGCAGTATTGTGTAGAAAACCACTTCCGCAAATTAAAATAGATGAATACAGATCCTATTGCAGATTATTTAACAAGAATTAGAAACGCAGTAGCTGCAAACCACAGAGTGGTTGAGATCCCTGCTTCTAATCTTAAAAAGGAGATCACCAAAATACTTTTTGATCAGGGGTATATCCTTAGTTACAAATTTGATGATTCTACTGCCCAGGGCAGCATCAAAATTGCACTTAAGTATGACAAGGTAACTAAAGAGCCTATTATCAAGAAAATTCAACGCATAAGTAAACCTGGTTTACGTAAGTATGCCGGTGCCAATGAACTTCCTCGTATCCTTAATGGACTTGGAATTGCTATTGTGTCTACTTCTCATGGTGTAATGACCGGGAAGCAGGCTCAGCAGGAAAAAGTTGGTGGTGAGGTATTGTGCTACGTTTACTAATATTTAAAGACGAAAAGAAATGTCCAGAATAGGTAAAAGTCCAATCACAATTCCACAAGGTGTTACAGTAGACATTAAGGACGGAGTTGTTACGGTAAAAGGAAAATTAGGTGAACTAACTCAGGAGTTTTCTGAGATTGATATCACTATTGAAGATGGAGTAATCACATTTGAACGTCCTTCAGAAAAGAAAGATCACAAAGCAAAACACGGTCTTTACCGTGCTTTGATCAATAACATGATCGAAGGTGTTTCTAAGGGTTTCACTCATGAACTTGAATTAGTAGGTGTTGGGTACCGTGCGTCTAACCAGGGTCAAAAATTGGACCTGGCAGTTGGGTACTCTCATAACATTGTCTTAGATTTGGCCCCCGAAGTAAAAGTGGAAACAATTTCAGATAAAGGTAAGAACCCTATTGTGAAATTGACTTCACATGACAAGCAATTAGTTGGCCAGGTAGCTGCAAAGATCAGATCTTTCCGTGCGCCTGAACCTTATAAAGGTAAAGGTATTAAGTTCAAAGGTGAACAGTTACGTAGAAAAGCAGGTAAATCAGCTTAATAACTAAGATTATGGCAGTTTCAAAACAAGATAGAAGAACTAAGATCAAGAAAAGGATCAGAAGAGATATTAGCGGTACTCAGGCTCGTCCAAGACTTTCAGTATTTAGGAGCAATAAAGAAATTTATGCTCAAATAGTGAATGATGTGGATGGAAAAACTTTGGTATCAGCTTCTTCAAGAGATAAAGAAGTTGCATCAGCAACTGTAGAGAATAAAATTGAGCAGGCAGCTCTAGTTGGAAAAGCTATTGCTGAAAAAGCTTTAAAAGCCGGGATTGAGACCATCTCTTTTGATAGAGGAGGTTATTTGTACCACGGAAGAGTAAAATCATTAGCAGAAGGTGCTCGCGAAGGAGGACTAAAATTCTAAAAGTATGTATCAGGATTATAAAAATGTAGAACTTGTAAAACCGGGTGGACTTGAATTAAAAGACCGCTTGGTTGGTGTACAACGTGTTACCAAAGTTACAAAAGGTGGTAGGGCTTTTGGCTTTTCTGCTATTGTGGTTGTAGGTGACGAGAATGGGGTTGTAGGCCAGGGTTTAGGTAAATCTAAAGAAGTAGCCGATGCTATCGCTAAAGCGGTTGAAGACGCTAAGAAAAACCTGGTGCGTATTCCTCTTAATAAAGGAACGCTTCCTCACGAGCAAAAAGGTAAATATGGTGGAGCCAGGGTAATGTTATTGCCTGCAGCACCGGGTACCGGAGTTATTGCTGGTGGTGCTATTCGTGCGGTACTTGAATCTGTTGGGGTTCATGACGTGCTTTCTAAGAACCAGGGGTCTTCAAACCCGCACAACGTGGTGAAAGCTACTTTTGATGCTTTGCTTCAATTAAGAAGTGCTGAGACTGTTGCCCGTCAACGCGGTATTTCTCTTGAAAAAGTTTTTAAAGGATAATAACAAGGAATAATGGGAAAAATAAAAGTTACTCAGGTAAAAAGTGCTATTAAGCGCACTCAAAACCAAAAACGTACTTTGGAAGCACTTGGGCTAAGAAAACTTGGTCAGGTTGTGGAGCACGAGAATACGCCAAACATCCTTGGTATGGTAAATAAAGTAAATCACTTAGTCTCTGTAGAGGAGACCAAATAAGAAACTCACATGGATTTAAGTAACTTAAAACCTGCGAAAGGTTCAGTTCAAAGTAACGCAAAGCGAGTTGGGCGTGGTGAAGGATCAGGGAAAGGCGGTACTGCTACCCGTGGTCACAAAGGTGCCAAATCTCGTTCTGGTTACTCTAGGAAAATAGGATTTGAAGGAGGGCAGATGCCACTTCAAAGACGTGTTCCAAAATTCGGTTTTACCAACATTAACCGTAAAGATTATCTGGGGATCAATCTTGATACACTTCAAACTTTGGTTGACGAAGGAAGAATCACCGATACAGTGGATATGAATGTTCTTATTGAGAACGGATTGGCTGGAAAAAACGAGTTGGTTAAGATATTAGGAAGAGGTGAATTAAAAGCTAAGTTGAAAATATCTGTTCATAAATTTACTGCCTCAGCAAAGCAGGCTATTGAAGCTGCTGGTGGTGAAGCTGTTACTTTATAATAGATAACAATGAAATTCATCAATACATTAAAGAATATCTGGAAAATCGAGGAGCTAAAAAACAGAATTTTAGTGACCCTCGGTTTGTTGCTGGTGTATCGCTTTGGAGCACAGGTGGTGCTTCCTGGAATTGATGCGTCTCAATTAGCGAACCTCGCTACTCAAACTGATGGTGGTCTATTAGGGCTGCTTAACGCCTTTACAGGTGGTGCATTTTCTAATGCTTCTGTATTTGCTTTAGGTATTATGCCCTATATATCGGCATCTATTGTAGTGCAATTGATGGGAATTGCTGTTCCTTATCTTCAAAAACTTCAGAAGGAAGGAGAAAGTGGTCGTAGAAGGATCAACCAGATCACAAGATGGTTAACCATTGCTATTACCCTTGTTCAGGGACCAGGTTATATTTATAACCTTTTTGCCACCTTGCCTTCAGGTGCCTTTTTGCTTGGAAGTACAGTGACCTTTGTTGCTTCTTCGGTAATTATCCTTACTACAGGAACTATTTTTGCAATGTGGCTTGGAGAGAAGATCACAGATAAAGGTATTGGTAACGGTATCTCCCTTCTTATTATGGTGGGTATTATCGCTACATTGCCACAGGCTTTTATCCAGGAATTCGCTTCCAGAGTATTCGAATCCAATGGAGGAATGGTTATGATCCTTATTGAACTTGTAATATGGTTCGTGATTATTCTTGCCAGTGTAATGTTGGTGATGGCTGTTAGACAAATCCCCGTGCAGTATGCAAGAAGAACTGCTACCGGAGGATACGAGAAAAATGTTTTTGGTTCTAGACAATACATTCCATTGAAGCTTAATGCTTCTGGGGTTATGCCAATTATCTTCGCTCAGGCAATTATGTTCATTCCTGCAGCTGTTGCCGGACTTTCACAGTCTGAAACCGCCCAGGGAGTGACAGCCGCATTTAGCGATATCTTTGGCTTTTGGTACAATCTTGTGTTCGCGTTGTTAATTATAATTTTTACGTACTTTTACACCGCGATTACGGTACCTACCAATAAAATGGCAGACGATCTTAAAAGAAGTGGTGGTTTCATACCGGGGATAAGACCTGGAACAGAAACTGCAGAATTTTTAGATCGCATCATGTCGCAAATCACCCTGCCGGGTTCTGTTTTCTTAGCGCTTATCGCAGTGTTCCCTGCAATTATCGTTTCCCTTTTGGGAGTTCAGGCCGGATGGGCATTGTTCTTTGGAGGAACATCATTGTTAATTATGGTAGGAGTTGCAATTGATACCATGCAGCAGGTAAATTCATACTTGTTGAACAGGCACTATGATGGTCTTATGAAAACCGGTAAAAACAGAAAAGCAGTAGCATAATGGCAAAACAATCGGCGATAGAACAAGACGGAACGATCATTGAAGCATTGTCAAATGCAATGTTCCGGGTGGAGTTAGAGAACGGTCATGTTGTGACCGCGCATATTTCAGGTAAAATGCGAATGCATTACATCAAATTATTGCCTGGTGACAAAGTGAAATTAGAAATGAGCCCGTACGATTTATCTAAGGCTCGAATAACTTACAGATACTAATAACTATGAAAGTTAGAGCATCAATTAAAAAAAGAAGTGCCGAGTGCAAGATTGTGCGAAGAAAAGGCAGACTATACGTGATTAACAAAAAGAATCCAAAATTTAAACAAAGACAAGGGTAGTTATGGCTAGAATTGCAGGTGTTGATATACCAAAACAAAAGCGAGGCGTTATAGCATTGACCTATATCTTCGGAATTGGAAAGAGCAGAGCTCAGGAAATTCTCAAAGAGGCCAACGTAGATGAAAGTAAAAAAGTTTCCGATTGGAATGATGACGAAATCGGAAGAATTCGTGAGGCCGTTGGATCTTTTAAAATTGAAGGTGAATTGCGTTCAGAAATCCAGTTGAGCATCAAACGCTTAATGGATATTGGAAGTTATAGAGGAATTCGTCACAGAGCGGGACTTCCGTTAAGAGGACAAAGAACCAAGAATAACTCCAGAACCAGAAAAGGAAGAAGAAAAACAGTTGCCAACAAAAAGAAAGCAACTAAATAATAAGTAGGATGGCAAAAGCAAAAGCAACTCAAAAGAAACGTAAAGTAAATGTTGAGTCTATTGGAGAGGCGCATGTTACTGCTTCTTTTAACAACATTATCATTTCTTTGACTAATAAAAAAGGAGATGTGATTTCCTGGTCGTCTGCCGGTAAAATGGGCTTTAGAGGATCTAAGAAAAACACTCCTTATGCTGCACAATTGGCAGCAGAAGACGCATCAAAAGTAGCTCACGAGGCAGGTCTTCGTAAAGTGAAAGTATTTGTGAAAGGACCGGGTAACGGTAGAGAATCTGCGATTCGTTCCCTTCACAATGCAGGGATTGAAGTAACCGAGATCATTGATGTTACTCCACTTCCACACAACGGATGTCGTCCTCCAAAAAGACGTAGAGTTTAATTAACAAGTATAACAAAAGTAAGCAAAGAGATCTGCGAAGGACAGTGACCTTAATTCCACGATCGCTTGCTTTATAATCAAATTTTCAATGGCAAGATATACTGGTCCAAAGACTAAAATCGCCCGTAAATTCGGGGAAGCTATTTTCGGAGATGACAAATCATTCGAAAAAAGGAATTATCCTCCGGGACAACACGGTAACAACCGTCGTCGCGGTAAAAAATCTGAATATGCTGTCCAGTTAATGGAGAAGCAAAAAGCAAAGTATACCTATGGTATTCTTGAGCGTCAATTCAGGAACATGTTTGAAAAAGCTACCCGCGCCCAGGGAATTACCGGGGAGGTGCTTTTGCAATTATGTGAGTCTCGTTTAGATAACGTGGTTTATAGAATGGGTATTGCCCCATCAAGACGTGCTGCAAGACAATTGGTTTCTCACAGGCATATCACTGTAAATGGAGAGTTAGTAAACATTCCATCTTACCAGTTAAAAGCAGGAGATGTTGTAGGAGTAAGAGAGAAATCCAAATCCTTAACTGCCATCCAGGATTCATTAGCTAATTCCAGCAGTGTTTACGAATGGATCACATTTAATAATCAGACCAAACAGGGAACTTATGTTTCTGTTCCGGGAAGAGTACAAATTCCCGAAAATATAAATGAACAATTCATCGTCGAATTATATTCGAAATAATAATTCACAGAAGTCGTAATATGGCAATATTAAATTTTCAGAAGCCCGATAAAGTTATAATGATTGATTCAACCGATTTCGAAGGGAAATTTGAATTTCGCCCTTTGGAACCAGGTTATGGATTGACTGTTGGTAACGCTCTAAGAAGAGTTCTCTTATCTTCACTTGAAGGGTTCGCTATTACTTCGGTTCGCATCGAAGGAGTAGAGCACGAATTCTCAACTATCCCCGGGGTAGTGGAAGACGTAACCGAAATAATCTTGAATCTTAAACAGATCAGGTTTAAAAGGCAAATTGATGAAATAGACAATGAAGCCGTTACCATTTCTGTATCCGGTCAGGAGCAATTAACTGCAGGACACTTCCAAAAATTCATCTCAGGTTTCCAAATCCTTAACCCGGAGCTGGTGATCTGCAATATGGATAAGAAAGTTAACCTTAACATGGAGGTTACTGTAGAAAAGGGTAGAGGATACGTTCCTGCTGAAGAGAATAAAAAGCCAAACGCACCCATCGGTACCATCTATACAGATTCTATTTACACTCCTGTAAAGAATGTAAAATACAGCATCGAAAACTATAGGGTTGAGCAAAAAACCGATTATGAAAAATTGGTTTTTGAAATCTCTACAGATGGTTCTATTCATCCTAAAGAGGCACTTACCGAAGCTGCCAAAACCTTGATCCACCACTTTATGCTGTTCTCTGATGAGCGCATTACTTTGGAGGCCGATGAGATTGCACAGACTGAAACTTACGATGAAGAGTCACTTCATATGCGTCAGTTACTAAAAACCAAGTTGGTAGATATGGACCTTTCAGTTAGGGCATTGAACTGTCTTAAAGCTGCAGAAGTTGACACCCTTGGAGACCTAGTATCTTACAACAAGAACGATCTTATGAAGTTCAGAAACTTTGGTAAAAAATCGCTTACCGAACTTGAAGAGTTGGTAAACAACAAAGGTTTGAACTTTGGGATGGATCTATCAAAATACAAATTAGATAAAGACTAGTAGCGTATACTGCGCAACGGTCAAAACAATAACAATAACCATCATAATTTGCTCCTCAAAATGGGTCGCAGCAAGATGATGAAACAAAAAACGTCATGAGACACGGAAAAAAGACAAATCACCTCGGAAGACAAACTGCCCATCGTAAGGCGATGCTTGCAAATATGGCTTGTTCTCTAATCGAGCACAAACGTATTAACACTACTGTGGCAAAAGCAAAAGCTTTGAAGCAATTTGTTGAGCCTTTGGTAACCAAGTCTAAAGAAGATACTACCCACAACAGGAGACTGGTATTCAGCAAACTTCGCGATAAGAATGCAATTTCAGAATTGTTCCGTGAAGTAGCTCCTAAAGTAGGTGATCGTCCGGGAGGATACACCAGGATCATTAAACTTGGAAACAGGTTAGGTGATAATGCAGATATGGCACTTATTGAACTTGTAGATTACAACGAAACCTACAACGTCAACAAGCCAGAGAAGAAGAAATCTACCCGTAGAGCTGGTAGAAGTAAAAAATCTTCTGATGCTGCACAGGCAAAACCCGAGGCTTCTGCTGAAGATAAAAAAGACGAAGGAAACAAGGAATAAATATGATTCTTGATTCTTAAATTCTTAAAAAGGATAAGCCGTTAAAGCTTATCCTTTTTTTATACCCAAACCCCAGGGTGCCAAAAAAGTTACTTTGAAACCGAATTTTAAAATCAACAAATCCTCTCAAAAAACAATATTTTTGTAGAGGATAAAGACGAGCAATCATGAAATACCAAACTAGAAAAAAAGCCATTTTACTACTCGAAGACGGTACCATCTTTCACGGCAAAGCAGTGGGGGATAAAGACGGAAAAGCCTTTGGCGAGGTCTGTTTCAATACGGGAATGACCGGGTACCAGGAAATTTTTACCGATCCGTCTTACTTCGGACAAATTATGGTCACCACCAATGCCCATATTGGGAATTACGGTGCTAACGAAGATGAAAAGGAAGCCGAAAAGGCACAAATCTCAGGTTTGGTGTGCAAAAATTTCAGTTATCACCAATCCCGTCCCGCAGCCGATGAAACCCTCAAGCAATTCCTTGACCGAAGTGAGCTTTTTGCCATTTCCGATATCGATACCCGTGCGCTGGTAACTTACATTAGGGAAAATGGCGCCATGAACGCCGTCTTGACCACTCAGTTTGAAGACTTAGACGCCCTGAAACAGGAACTTGCCAATGTGCCCGATATGAATGGTCTCGAACTGGCTTCAAAAGTGTCGACCAAAGAACCTTATTTCTTCGGAAGTGAATCTGCTCGTTTTAAAGTCGCCGTACTCGATGTGGGGGTCAAAAAGAGCATTTTAAAGCACCTTGCCTCGCGAGATGTATACTGCAAGGTCTTTCCTTACGATACCACTTATGCCGAAATGAAGGCTTGGGAACCTCACGGCTACCTGCTTTCCAACGGCCCCGGTGATCCCCAGCCTCTCAAAAATGCCATTCAGGTCGCTAAAGATATTATTGCTGAAGATAAACCGCTTTTCGGGATTTGCCTTGGTCACCAGATCATCGCCCTGGCAAACGGCATTTCTACCTATAAAATGCACCATGGCCACAGGGGGATAAACCATCCAATTCTTAACCTGGAGACCGGGAAAGGGGAAATTACCTCTCAAAATCATGGTTTTTCGGTAAGTAAAGAAGAAACTGAAAGTCATCCCGATGTAGTTATTACCCACACTCACCTCAATGACCAGACCGTGGCGGGAATAAGGATGAAAAATAAGAATTGCTTCTCGGTTCAATACCACCCCGAGGCCAGTCCAGGGCCAAACGATGCTCATTATCTGTTCGATGAGTTTATTCACAACCTGATAGGCGAAGAAATCACAGCTGAATAATTTTCAGTAGATCTATGTATAAAAATTACCCTTTAAAAATGCCATTTTTGAAGGGTAATTTTTTTGTCTCTTTATTTCTGAAGTAGTTTTCAGTCGATAAAAATTTCCTTCGAAAGCAGATCCCGAATAAATTTTGAGCTTTATTCCCCAACTTTTTCCGGAAGCAGGTAAGGATAACTATCTTAGTTTTTTTCGGGTAATTTCCGAAGAAATTCAGGAGTTTTCAATTCCGAAGAATTCCTGGCGGCCATTTGATTTGTTAGGGAGTTATCTACATCGTTCTCGTTAATAAATTTCTCTTAATTCCTTTGAAGTAAAGGCTTTGATTTTTACTATTCTTTTGAAGTATTCGTATCTTGCAGGGGCAAAAAAAGATAATTAATTAAAATTTATTAATATGAGCGTTATAATAAATATACATGCCCGCCAGATTTTTGATTCCCGCGGAAATCCAACTGTTGAAGTTGATGTTGAAACTGAAAACGGTATTGTTGGAAGAGCTGCAGTTCCTTCTGGAGCTTCTACCGGAGAACATGAAGCCGTTGAGCTGCGCGACGGTGGCAGCGATTACATGGGAAAAGGGGTGCTTCAGGCTATAAAAAACGTTAACGAAGTTATTGCTGAAGAGCTGCTTGGATATTCTGTTTTTGATCAAAATGTGATCGATCAGGCCATGATCGAGCTTGACGGCACAAAAAATAAATCAAAGCTTGGTGCAAACGCCATTTTGGGGGTTTCCCTCGCGGTAGCCAAAGCTGCGGCAAACGAGCTTAACATGCCATTGTACCGTTACGTGGGTGGCGTTAGCGCAAATACGCTTCCGGTTCCCATGATGAACATCATTAACGGTGGTTCTCACAGTGATGCACCTATTGCTTTTCAGGAATTTATGGTAATGCCGGTAAAGGCCAAGAATTTTTCAGAAGCTCTAAAAATGGGCACCGAAATTTTCCACAACCTAAAAAAAGTGCTTCACAAAAGAGGTCTTAGCACTGCTGTGGGGGATGAAGGTGGTTTTGCGCCAACTTTAGACGGTACAGAAGATGCTTTAGACACTATTTTACAGTCTATCAAAAATGCCGGTTATAAGCCGGGAGAAGAAGTTATGATCGCACTGGACTGTGCTTCGGCTGAATTCTACGAAAACGGAAAATATGACTACACCAAATTCGAAGGAGAAAGCGGAAAAGTAAGAACAAGTGAAGAGCAGGCAGAGTACCTTGCTGAACTTGCTTCAAAATATCCTATCATTTCCATCGAAGACGGAATGGACGAAAATGACTGGGATGGCTGGAAAGCACTTACAGAAAAAGTAGGTGACAAAGTTCAGCTGGTAGGAGACGACCTGTTCGTGACTAACGTGGAGCGCCTTTCTAAAGGAATTGAAAACAAAATTGCGAATTCTATTCTTATTAAAGTGAACCAGATTGGTACTTTAACCGAAACGATTTCGGCTGTGAACATGGCTCACAATGCAGGTTATACTTCTGTAATGTCGCACCGCTCTGGAGAGACTGAAGACAATACGATAGCCGACCTGGCTGTGGCGCTTAACACGGGTCAGATCAAAACCGGTTCTGCTTCGCGTAGTGATCGTATGGCAAAATACAATCAGCTTCTGCGTATTGAAGAAGAACTTGGAAGTGTAGCTTATTTTCCGCAGGAAAAAGCTTTCAAGGTTAAGAAATAATAGCTGCTAAAGCTGTTTTTATAAGCCTTTCCGGATCTCGGAAAGGCTTTTTCTTTTATAACATGACATTCGTCATGCCTTTTAAATTTTGGTCTTCCTATTTTTAAGAGAGTTCAAAATTAGAGAGATAACTGCTCTTTCCCCTGTTTGTAGTTTCTTTCAGGCTTGTTTTCAGCGTTTAATAGATTGAGGAAAAGCCGCGCTCAGCCATAAATTAAGGTAGAATTTTGTAAATTAGCAATCCTGAAAATAAATCATAAGAAAATCCATAACAAATATGTCAAAAGTAGCTACTTTAAAAATAGATGGAAAGACCTATGACCTGCCAATGGTTGTAGGCACAGAGAAAGAAGTTGCCCTGGATATTACGCAGTTGCGAGGGCAGAGTGGAGCAATAACCTTAGATCCCGGGTACAAGAATACCGGGGCCTGCGAGAGTGCAATTACTTTTCTTGATGGCGAAGAGGGGATCTTAAGGTACCGGGGATATTCCATAGAAGAACTGGCTGAAAAAGCCGATTTTCTAGAAGTAGCTTATCTTTTAATTTTTGGGGAATTACCAACCGAAAGTCAGTTGCAGAAGTTCAATACCGATATTCTCGATCAAAGCATTGTGAATGAGGATATGAAAACTGTGCTTAAAGGTTTTCCTCAATCGGCACACCCAATGGGAGTGCTGGCTTCGCTTACCAGTGCCCTTACCGCTTTCAACCCAAAGTCGGTTAACGTGGAGTCTGAAGAAGATATGTACCGGGCCATTGTGAAGATCCTTGCAAAATTCCCTGTGCTTGCTGCATGGACCCTTCGCAAGAAGAAAGACCAGTTGCTTTACAATAAGGATACCAACATTGGGTATGTTGAGAGCTTCCTGAAAATGATGTTCCAGGATGATAATCCCAAGAAAAACTACAAGCAGAACAAAGTAGTGGTAAACGCACTTGATAAGTTGCTTATCCTTCATGCAGATCACGAGCAAAACTGTTCTACATCAACTGTGAGAATTGTGGGTTCTTCCCATGCCGGGTTATTTGCTTCAATTTCAGCAGGAGTTTCTGCGCTATGGGGGCCACTTCACGGTGGGGCCAACCAGGCGGTGATCGAAATGCTTGAAGAGATCAAAGCCGACGGTGGAGATACTTCAAAATTCATCGCAAAAGCCAAAGATAAAGATGACCCCTTCAGGCTAATGGGCTTTGGTCACAGGGTTTATAAGAACTTTGATCCAAGAGCCAGGATCATCAAAAAAGCAGCCGATGAAGTACTGGGCCAGCTTGGGGTAGAAGATCCAATCTTAGAAATCGCCAAAGGTCTTGAAAAAGCAGCTTTGGAAGATCCGTACTTTGTTGAAAGAAAACTTTATCCAAACGTAGATTTCTATTCGGGTATCATTTATCGTGCTATGGGCATCCCAACCGAAATGTTCACCGTAATGTTTGCAGTTGGTCGTCTTCCGGGATGGATCGCCCAATGGAGGGAAATGAGACTTAGAAAAGAACCAATTGGTCGTCCAAGACAGGTATATATTGGGGAGACTAAACGTTCTTTTAAAGATATCAGTAAAAGATAGTATGCTTAATTAGTTATTGTCTTAAAAACTCCACATTTCGTGGAGTTTTTTTGTTTCAGGAAATGACTATTTAATGCGGAGCTTTAAATTTTCCGCAGGAAAAAACATTTAAAAAATGAGCTGTAATTAAAGGTTTTATGTATTTATGAGGATTATTCCTTTTCTTATATTTGCAGCAAAATTGGGGGTTTATGATGAAACTGAATATAAAAAATGAGACTTCCCGTCTTAGAGCTGTAATCCTTGGAACGGCCGAAAGCCCCGGTCCAACACCTGAGTATGAACATGCCTACGACCCGAAGTCGGCCGAGCATATCAAGGCCGGGACCTACCCCGTTGAGGAAGACATGGTGAAGGAAATGGAAGCCGTGCGGGAGGTACTTGAGAAATACGAGGTAAAGGTTTACAGGCCCAACCTGGTAAAAGACCTGAACCAGATCTTTACCCGCGACATAGCTTTTGTGATCGATGATAAATTCATAAAGGCCAATATATTGCCCGACCGGGAAGAAGAGATTGAAGCCATTCAGTATGTTATCGATCAAATGGATCCCAAAAAGGTCATAGAGCTGCCCGAAGATGTGCACGTGGAAGGTGGCGATGTGATGCTCTATGAAGATTACCTGTTTGTGGGCGCTTACTACGGCGAAGATTATTCCCAGTACATCACTGCGCGAACCAATCTCAAGGGGGTGGAGCACCTCAAAAATATGTTCCCTAATAAAAAGGTGCGGTCTTTTAACCTGAGAAAATCCAATACCGAGGCAAGGGATAATGCGCTGCACCTTGATTGCTGTTTTCAGCCGGTAGGAAGGGGCAAAGCAATATTATATCCCGCCGGATTTTTAAATCAGGATGAATATCAATGGCTGGTAAATTTCTTCGGAAAAGAAAATATTTTTGAAGTTACGCGCCAGGAAATGTATGATATGAACTCCAATGTCTTTTCTATTTCTGAAGACGTGGTGATTTCAGAGAGAAACTTCACCCGACTCAACACCTGGCTTAGGGAAAACGGACTTACCGTTGAAGAAGTGCCTTACGCCGAAATTGCAAAACAGGAAGGATTGTTGCGCTGTTCAACCCTTCCCCTTATAAGAGATTAATTGTACATGAAACAAATTACAGATACTGTACTAATGGTGCGGCCGGTGGCTTTCAGGATGAATGAGCAAACCGCCGTGAATAACTATTTCCAGGAAGGTCTGCACCTGGACAAGGAAGAGATCAATAAAAAAGCCCAGCAAGAATTCGATGCTTTCGTGGAAAAACTCCGGAATGTTGGTGTGAATGTAATCGTGGTAGATGACGATGAAAAACTCGACACGCCCGATTCAATTTTTCCAAACAACTGGGTCACTTTTCACGAAGATGCAACTGCAGCCATCTATCCGCTTTTTGCTGAAAACCGAAGACGCGAACGTCGCGCCGAAGTATTTGACAAGATTGAAGCAGCCGGTTATCTCATCAAGGATGTGATTGACTATACCAGCGCCGAGGAGGAAGAGCTTTTTCTTGAATCTACCGGCGTGCTTATTTTAGACAGGCCCAATGAAAAAGCCTACTGTGCGCTTTCCCCGCGAGCCAGTGAAGAATTATTGATAGAATTCTGCGAAGATTTTGAGCTTACCCCGGTGATCTTTAATGCATACCAGGATGTTGACGGGCGCAGAATGCCCATTTACCACACCAACGTGATGATGTGCCTGGCCGAAAATTTTGCGGTTATTTGCCTTGACAGCATAGACGATGCAAAAGAGCGCAAAAATGTCATAAAACATCTAAAGTCTGACGGCAAGGAGATCATAGAAATTTCTGAAGCCCAGTTGCACCACTATGCAGGTAATATGCTGCAGGTACAGGGTAGCAATGGAAAAAAATACCTGGTAATGAGCGAGGCAGCGAGAAAAAGTCTGCTTCCGGTTCAAATTGCAGCCATTGAGATGCATTGCGAGATCTTAAGCAGTGACCTCACCACCATAGAAACCTGTGGGGGCGGCAGTGCCCGCTGCATGCTGGCCGAAATTTTCCTTCCGAAGAAGTAAGAAAAAAGTAAAATTCAAGCCCTTTCAAAAAGGGCTTTTTTGGTGCCTCATTCCTGGTCTTCAATTCTTGGCAAAGCCTTATCGGCCTTGTAGTGGCGTAGTTTTTTAATGAAGCTGTGTACTTCAGCCTGCCCGGCACCGGCATGGACTTTTATAAAATACTGGTCTTTGTAAAATGAATATTCTTCTGCACGGCCTTTGTAAATTTTCAGCTTATAAAAAGGGATCACGAGCGAATAAGTTTCACCGGCAGCCCTAAAGCTTATCAAAACACCTTTTGGGCGCATCTCAATATTGCAGTGCTTCTGGGCCTGCCCCTCGTTTAGAACGAGCAGGTTGTAAATTTCTATGCTGGCGGCGGTGACGGGAAGTTCGTGAATGCTGGTCTTTTGTAGCTCCTGTCTTTCTTCCAGGTTAAAGGGTTTGCCTACCAGCTCGTTTATTTCCTCTCTTTTATCGCTAAAATCCTGTGAAATATTCAGTAGCATTTTCTTTTTTTCTAAAGGTAAGCATTTGCGCTCAAACCCTTTATACAACCTCAAAATTCTGTTATCTTTGCCACTTCCTGTAGAAGCCTGCAGGTAAAAAAAATGAAAAACATGAATGTTCAGGATGTACTCGCCGCACAGGTAAAGGAAGCGGTTAATAATATATTTGGCGTTGAGCTCGAAACGGTGGAATTTCAACCCACCCGAAAGGATTTTGAAGGGGATATTACCCTTGTCACTTTTCCTATGTTAAGGCAAATCAAGACGAGTCCTGTAAAATTGGGCGAGGCCATTGGGGACTACCTGGTGGCGCACAACAAAGAGATCGAAAAGTTCAATGTGGTTCAGGGGTTTTTGAATATTGTTCTGGCCGATGCTTACTATCTCAATTTCTTCGGAGAGATCAAAGATGACGCTAACTTCGGAAGAACTCCCGTGGGTGAGAAATCTGTTATGGTAGAATATTCTTCGCCAAACACGAATAAACCGCTGCATTTAGGGCACATCAGAAATAACCTTTTAGGATATTCTGTTTCCGAAATCCTGAAGGCTTCAGGAAAAAAGGTGTACAAAACCCAGATCATCAATGACCGCGGAATTCATATCTGCAAATCCATGCTCGCGTGGCAAAGGTTCGGAAATGAAGAAACTCCTGAAACTTCCGGCTTAAAAGGCGATAAGCTGGTGGGGAACTACTACGTAAAGTTCGACAAGGCTTACAAAGAGGAGGTTTCATACCTGCTGGCCCAGGGAAAGACCGAAGAGGAAGCAAAAGCTGAAGCCCCTATTTTAAAGGATGCACAGGAAATGTTGCGTAAATGGGAAGCCGGTGACCCCAAAGTTGTTGAGCTCTGGAAAACCATGAACCAGTGGGTGTACGACGGTTTTGAGGAAACTTACGCAAAACTGGGAGTTGATTTTGACAAGAATTACTACGAAAGCAACACCTACCTGCTCGGGAAAAACGTAGTTGCCGAAGGTCTTGAAAAAGGCATTTTTTACCGCAAGGACGACGGCAGCGTGTGGATAGACCTTACCGATGAAGGCCTCGATGAAAAGATCGTACTGCGAAGTGACGGTACAGCCGTGTACATGACGCAGGATATTGGCACCGCCATTCAGCGGGTCGAGGATTTCCACATCAACGGGATGGTTTATACCGTGGGGAACGAGCAGGATTATCACTTCAAAGTGCTCTTTTTGATCCTGAAAAAGCTGGGTTACGAATGGGCCGAAAATCTTTACCACTTGAGCTACGGAATGGTGGATCTTCCCAGCGGAAAAATGAAAAGCCGCGAAGGCACCGTGGTAGACGCCGATGATCTTATTGATGAAATGACCGCCACCGCTAAAAATATTTCTGAAGAGCTAGGGAAACTGGACGGTTATTCTGAAGCTGAAAAGGAGGAGCTGTATAAGATCATAGGTCTTGGTGCTTTAAAATATTACATCCTGAAGGTAGATCCGCGGAAACGGATTCTTTTCAATCCTGAGGAATCGGTAGATTTCCAGGGGAATACAGGTCCGTTTATTCAGTACACCTACGCCCGAATCCAGTCAATTCTTCGAAAAGCAGAATTTGATTACTCAAATCCTATTTTTGACTACAACCTGAACGATAAGGAGAAAGAACTTATAAAACAGCTTCAGCTTTACCCTGAAACCGTTCAGCTTGCAGCCGAAAATCACAGTCCGGCGCTTATAGCCAATTACACCTACGAGCTGGTAAAGGAATTCAACAGTTTTTACCAGAATGTCACCATTTTAGGCACCGAAGATGAAACTGAGAAGAAGTTCAGGGTGCAGTTGTCAAAAGCTGTGGGCGATGTGATCAAATCTTCATTTGAACTTCTGGGAATTCAGGTGCCGGAGAGAATGTAGATCGAAGGACGAAGTTAGAAATATGAAGGTAGAAGTAGGGAAATGAAAAATGCCGTGACTTCGAGTGGATTTTGACTAGCGGAAGCTGGGGGAAATTTGTATCGAGAAGTCAGGCAGAGAAAGTAGAAACCAGATGTAAAAAAAATAAGAGGTGTCAAAAATGGCATTTTTGACACCTCTTCAGGAAAATTATTTTTAAATAATTTTCCGAAAAAATATCAATTTTGTAGCAGATGTGAAGTTCAAAGTTTTCACTTCAGCCTCAAATCATTAAATTTGCAACTGCCTGTAAAAGCCGGCAGTATTTAAATCTGAGAGATTATGTTCGAAAGTTTAAGCGATAAGTTAGATAATGCCTTACACGTCCTGAAAGGACACGGGCAAATTACCGAAGTTAACGTTGCCGAAACTCTGAAAGAGGTGAGGCGGGCCCTGGTTGATGCCGATGTCAATTATAAAATTGCCAAAGAATTTACTAGCAAAGTAAAGGAAAAGGCACTGGGGCAGGACGTGCTTACCGCTTTAAAGCCGGGGCAAATGATGGTGAAGCTGGTGAAAGACGAGCTTACCACGCTTATGGGAGGAGATGCCGAAGGGATCAATCTTTCAGGTAACCCGTCTGTGATCCTTATGTCGGGGCTTCAGGGAAGTGGTAAAACTACTTTTTCGGGAAAACTGGCGAATTACTTAAAAACAAAGAAGACAAAAAAACCACTTTTGGTGGCCTGTGATGTTTACCGTCCTGCAGCAATCAATCAGCTGCACGTGGTAGGAGACCAGGTTGGGGTTGAGGTTTTTAGTGATGAAGGCAACCAGGATCCGGTAGCGATTTCGAAAGCTGCTATTGCACATGCAAAAGCAAACGGACATAATGTGGTAATTATAGATACGGCCGGGCGTCTTGCTGTTGATGAAGCGATGATGACCGAAATTGCCAATATTCACAGTGCCATCCAGCCGCAGGAAACACTTTTCGTGGTAGATTCCATGACAGGGCAGGATGCTGTGAATACAGCCAAGGCTTTCAACGACCGACTCAATTTCGACGGGGTGATCCTCACAAAACTCGACGGGGATACCCGTGGTGGAGCTGCGATCTCCATTAAATCTGTTGTTAACAAGCCAATCAAATTTATTGGTACGGGTGAGAAGATGGATGCGATTGATGTTTTCTATCCTTCCCGTATGGCCGATCGTATTCTTGGCATGGGAGACGTGGTGTCTCTTGTTGAAAGGGCGCAGGAGCAGTATGATGAAGAGGAAGCGAGAAAACTTCAGAAGAAGATCGCCAAAAATGAATTTGGATTTGATGACTTTTTGAACCAGCTTCAGCAAATCAAGAAGATGGGATCGATGAAAGACCTTATGGGAATGATCCCCGGGGCGGGAAAAATGCTGAAGGATGTGGAGATCGATGACGATGCTTTCAAACCTATTGAAGCCATTATTCACTCCATGACCCCTGAAGAACGTTCAAAACCATCAATCATAAATGCATCCCGTAAGAAAAGAATCGGAAAAGGATCGGGAACCTCGGTACAACAGGTAAACCAGCTTTTAAAGCAGTTTAGCCAGATGAGCAAAATGATGAAAATGATGCAGGGCGGCGGCGGAAGAAAGATGATGCAGATGATGAAGGGAATGAAGTAAGTGGTCAGTGTTCAGTGATCGGTGTTCAGTGAGCAGCGAACATGATCTAAAACAGTATTATGAGATTTCAGGAGTTGTTTGCTTATCAAAAGTCCATTGAACTTTCAATGCAGATTTTTGAGGTTTCAAAATCTTTTCCAAAAGAAGAAACTTATTCCCTCACTGATCAAATAAGGAGATCTTCCCGGAGTGTATCTGCTGCTATTGCTGAAGCTTATAGAAAACGAGATTATCCAAGACATTTCACGAGTAAACTGACAGATGGAGATGCCGAAAACTCTGAAACTCAAGTATGGCTTGAATACGCCTATAGATGTTCCTACCTTCCTAAGATTGATTATCAAAGACTGGTTGGTGAGAGTGAGGAGGTTGGAAAACTAATAAATTACATGATCCTAAATCCAGGAAAATTTGGGGTGAAGAAGGCAGAATAAATTACATATTTTAAACTGATCACTGATCACTGAACACTGATTACTAATAACTGCATACTTATAAACATGGAGCTCCTCGACGGAAAAAAATTAAGCAACGACATTCAGGATGAAATTGCCCTGGAAGTTCAAAAAATGAAAGAACGCGGGGAGAAGGTCCCGCATTTAGCCGCTATTATTGTTGGTAGCGACGGTGCCAGCTTAACTTACGTGAATGCCAAGGTGAATGCCTGTAAGCGCGTGGGTTTTGAATCTTCAGAATACCGCATGTCTTCAAACACCAGTGAACTTGAACTCCTGGCAAAGATCGAAGAACTGAACAACAATGACGATATTGATGGCTTTATAGTGCAGTTGCCGCTTCCGCCGCAAATCAATACTCAAAAAGTGCTGTTGGCAGTGAACCCCGATAAGGATGTGGATGGATTTCACCCTACCAACTTTGGGAAGATGTCTCTTGATATGACTTCCTTTATTCCGGCGACTCCTTTCGGGATCCTGGAAATGCTGGAGCGGTACAACATTCCCACAAAAGGAAAACACACCTGTGTGATTGGACGTAGCTACATTGTGGGTCGGCCAATGAGTATCCTGATGGGAAGACAGGGGTTTCCCGGCAACTCTACAGTAACCCTTACGCACGAATTCACTAAAAATATTACCCAGATCACTTCTCAGGCTGATATTATTATCATTGCTGTAGGAATTCCAAATTTCCTTAAAGCTGAAATGATTAAAGATGATGCTGTAGTAATTGATGTGGGAATCACCCGCGTTCCCGATGAAGCCAAATCCAAAGGCTACAGGATAGTAGGGGATGTAGATTTCGAAAATGTTTCAAAAAAGGCAAGTTACATCACTCCTGTTCCCGGCGGAGTAGGGCCCATGACCATTGCCATGCTGCTTAAAAATACCCTGCTGGCCCGGGAGGCGCACCGTGCAAGGAGAAAAAGCGTCAAAAGCTAAATCTTGCTAATTACGAATTTAGCAGCCTGGCTTCATCGATCTTCCAGTCGAGATAAGCGTGTAGATCAGATTCAATGAACCGAACGGCAACTGTGAAAAGTGCAAAATCGTCTACATAGCCTACTCCCGGAAGAAAGTCGGGCAGCATATCCATAGGATTGAAAACATAGAGCAGGGTCAATCCAATTGCGGCAATAGTAAACCACGGCATTTGGGTGTATTTTCCTTTTCTGTAATCTTTAAGCATTCCGAACATGAGTTTTCCAAGTTCGGAATACTTTTTCATGCCCGAACTGTTTAACTTTTTGTCAATGGCCTCTTTATTGTTCATGACCATTTCAAGATCCCCATCATCAACTTTGGAAATTTCGGTCTCGAGGTAATCTTTGTTGAACTTCTTTTTTACATTCTCCAGCATAGCATTTTGTTTTTTAATTAAAGTTTGTTTTCTGTTTTTCCGTATTCATGCTTATATATCTTTAAGATAAGCAAAAACAGGGATACGAGCAAAGGCCCGAAAATAAGTCCTATAAATCCGAACAGCGGCACCCCAACCACAACCCCAAAAAGGGTGATAAGAGGGTGCACACTGGCGAGGCGGTTCAGGATGTAAAGGCGTAGGATGTTATCGGTAATCCCTACGATCACAAAGCCGTAAATGACAATGAATACCGCCTGCCACTCCATGCCCATGGAATATAACAGGATGGTGACGGGCACAATGCCTATGGCTGTTCCAATGAAAGGCACCATGGCGCCAATGGCAGTGATCACAAACCAGAATAAAGGATCGGGCACCCCTACGATGAGATAGCCAATCAAGGCGACTATTCCCTGGAAAAATGCCACCAGCGGAATTCCAAGGGCATTAGATTTTACCATTTCGTCGCCCTCCTGGCCAATAACCTCAAGATTTTCTTCGCCTAAAGGAATATATGAGATCACCATGTCTTTTAGTTTTTCCCGGTTCATCAACATGTAATAGAGCAAAAAATACATGATGCCTATGGCTATAAAAGCGTTGAAGGTTCCGGCACCAAGAGACTGAAGGTTGTTCGAGAGCCAGTTGGCTACCCGGGCCGAATCAATACTCTGGCTCAGGTCATAACCTATGTAGATCTCGGCTTCATTGATCTGGTTTTTTACTGCCTGCAGTACCATTTCTGAATTTGCCACCGCTTTGCCGATTTTTGAGGTAAGCATAATGGCAGTGAGGGTGATGGGCACAAGAATTCCCACAAAAGACAGGAACATGAGCAAAGCTGCTGCCAGTACAGGCTGCCAGCTTCTTTCTACCAGCCAGGTCATGGGCTTCCTAAGCACAACATACAGGGTAATGGCGCCAAGAACTCCGGAGAGATACGGCAAAATCTCCCGAAAGATCAAAACCAGCATGAATAAAATGAGAAGCAGTACGAACAACTGTCGTACTAAAGATGGTTTTAATCTGTTCATTTAGAAAGTAATTATTTCTCGAATAACTGGTCTATGTTTTTAAAAGCCTTAAACTCCAGGGCATTTCCACAGGGATCTTTAAAAAACATCGTGGCCTGCTCCCCGGGCTGGCCCTCAAACCGGATGTAGGGTGCTATGACAAAATTGATGTTCTTATCTTTCAGTTCCTTTGAGAAAGACTGAAAGCTGTCCCATTCCAGTACCACTCCAAAATGCGGAATTGGCACCTCTTTTCCGTCTACCGGGTTACTGCCGGTATTCCTTGTTTCGGAAGCAGCTTTGTAGTGTATTACGAGTTGATGCCCAAAGAAGTTGAAATCTACCCAATGGTCGCTGCTTCTGCCTTCTTCCAGGCCTAAAGTGTCTCTATAAAATTTCCTGGCCTTTTCCAGATTATCTACAGGAATGGCCAGGTGAAATGGCTGAATTTTCTGCATTTTTAGTGATTGCGTAGTGCGTTGATGAGTTCTTTTTTGCTCATTTTTGAGCGGCCTTCTATCCCCACCTCTTTAGCTTTGTTGTAGAGGTCTTCTTTGCTGCGCTCTTCATATTTGTCAGCTTTACCGCCTTTTTTGCCGGTGTTTTTCGAATTTGCAATTCTGGCGGCCTTCTCTTTACTCGCTCCTTTGTCCCTTAGAGCTTCGTATTGATCTTCATTTTTGATGCGATTGTCTGGCATAACTTTTTTCTTAAAATTAAGCAGTTATGCGCAATCATTTGCTTAATTGTGTGTTAAGATTCCCGGTTTCTTCGTTTGCTTCGGAAATTTTTACGGTTTTCCGGCTTTTTGCTGAAGGATTTTTTAGGAGTAGTGGGGGGTGACTTTGGCTGAGGGTTTTGCGAATTTGTCCCGGCCGAAGCATCTTCGGTTTTGCTTGAGTCGCCGGTTAAGCGGTCCAGTTCTTCCAGTTCTTTGGGGGTGATGTGGCGATATTGCCCTACAGGAACGTCCAGTTTGATGTTCATGATCCTTATTCGCTTTAGCTTTACCACTTCATAGCCTAAATATTCGCACATACGGCGTATCTGCCGGTTCAATCCCTGCGTGAGAATAATCCTGAAAACGAATTTGCTTAGTTGTTCCACCTCACAGTCACGGGTTACGGTGTCTAAAATGGGAATTCCTGAAGACATTCTTTTTATGAAATCAGGAGTGATCAACCGGTCTACAGTGACTATATATTCTTTTTCGTGGTTGTTCCTCGCCCTAAGGATCTTGTTCACAATGTCGCCATCATCGGTGAGCAAAATGAGGCCTTCACTGGGTTTGTCTAGGCGGCCAATGGGAAAGATACGCGTGGGAAAATTGATGTAGTCAATGATATTTTTCTTTTCGGCCGGGTTGGTGGTGCAAACAATGCCAATAGGTTTATTGAAAGCCAGGTAAACATTTTCCTTTTTTGGAGGAACTATGAGTTCGCCGTTCACTCGTACTTCATCTTCAGGGCTCACTTTGGTGCCCATTTCGGGAACTTCGCCATTAATGGTTACCCGTCCCTGTTCAATGAGCGCATCGGCTTTTCGGCGCGAGCAATAGCCCACTTCACTTAAATATTTATTTAAACGGGTAAGATTTTCAGAAGACATTCAGAAGGTTTAAAAGGTTAATCCCAGTCTACCATAAAGTATTTGATCTTGGCATCATCGGGAATTTGTGAAGCCTGTATACGGGTTTGGGTGTCGTAGCGCAATTCTACCGGCAGCTGTTTTTTGTCAATGGTCACATATACATTGAGTTCATCAATAAAAATAACGGCTGCGCTAAGGGTGTTCTCTATTCTTGAAATATCGTAGTTCTGTACAATATCCTGAAAAGTGCTTTCTTTCCCCAAACCTTTTGCTGTTTTATAACGCGGGTCGAGTACCTGAATAAACCCTATAGTGCTTGTGGAATCAAATGCCTGTACGGGTTCTATCAACAGGAGTTTATTGCCCTGGTTGTCGTAAACTTCAATTTCGTTGCTTTTTCTGTAAAGTTCGCTGTTGTTCACCTGCTTTACGAGAGAATCTTCAGCAAAGATAGAATCGAGCTGATTAATTTTAATATCACTGGTTAATCGCCCTATACTATTCGAGGTAATGAGAAAAGGATCCTGTTCTTTTTCGCAGGAAATAAAAAAACCGGCAGTGACAAAAAGTAGAAGTAAAAGACTTTTTCGCATGATGTTTGGGTGAGTTTTAGATTTTAATTTGTCTGTCAGCCCTTCTGAAGGCATGATAGGAGGTTTTATATTCAGGTATTTCATAAGTAGTTTGAGCTACTTGTGTCATTTTCCCTAATGTTATTCTTATTTTTGGCTCCTGCTTCCCCGTATTTTCCTTTACATGAAGAGCTTTTGTCTGTTTTAATAATCTGCAGTTCCATAATGATCTTTCAGTAAACGCAAACTTCTTCAATTTAATATGCTGAAGAAATTATCTTCTGAAAATGCCATTTTTGGAAGCCTTTTAAATTTTTTATAAAAGTAAGAATTGTACGGGATTGGCGGACTTTCTTACGGGCTTAAATTATCTAACTGCCGGATTTAAGAGGCTGAAGGTTCCGAGGGTTGCGTTCATTTTAGCCTGTATCCCGTTGGGAATAGTGAAGTTATCGCTAATGTGGCCAATCATACTGCCCGAAAATGCCGGAATATTTAATGGCTTCAAATAGTGGTCCAGAACTTCTTCTAGGGTCAGGGAGCCGTAACCTCCGGCGCCGCCGGGATCGCAATCGCTACATTTTCCGAAGATAAACCCGCTTACCTGCTCCAAAACTCCTCCCAGTTGCAACTGCGACATCATCCTGTCTACGGCGTAAATTTGTTCCCCCACATCTTCAAGATACAGGATCTTGTTTTTCCAGTTGGTGGGAAAATAGGGAGTGCCCATAAGGTTGGTAAGCACCGAGAGGTTACCGCCCAAAAGTTCGCCGGTTGCAGTGCCTGGGGTAATAGTCCGTATGCGGTTGCGGGTTTGGGCGAGCAACCCGTTCTTGTCTATAGGGTTAGAATATGCGATGGCTTCAGCATTAAAGAGCAGGTCTTTAAAATGATTTGCGGCAAAAGAATTCCAGGTGGAGGTGGCCAGGGGCCCATGAAAGGTGACGAGTCCTGTTTTTTCATAGATGGCCAGGTGCAATGCGGTAATATCGCTGTAACCAATGAATATCTTCGGATTTTTTTTGATTTCCTCATAATCGAGCAGTGGCAGGATTCTCGCTGCCCCCGAGCCACCCCTAAGGCAAATAATGGCATCAACTTCGGGGTCCCGCCACATGTCATTAAACTCGGAAGCCCTTTGTTCATCGGTACCTGCGAGGTGGCCGTGCCTGGTGCGCACAAATTCTCCCAGCTTCACCTTTAAGCCCAGTGCCTGCATAGATTCCACAGCAATTTCATAAGGTTCAGATTCATATATGGCCCCCGCAGGGCTCACTATACCTATGGTGTCACCTGTTGAGAGGCGTTTGGGTTTGGTGATATCCTGAAAAGCTGCCGCAACCGGAACTGAACTGGCTAAACTGTGAAAGGGAATTGCAAGGCTGCCAAGGCCCAGGTTGCGAAGGAAATTTCGTCTTTGCATGAAATATGTTTTAAAAATGGCATTTTTGAGCCTCCATAAAACTAATAATTTAAATGAATATTCCGCAGAATCATCTCCATGCCTGCTTTTATTTCTGCGGAAGGAACCATGTAATTATTGTTCATAAAGCTGAAGATGAGCACCTTCCCGCTTTTGGTTTTTAAGTAGCCGCTTAAAGCATGAACATTGCTGATTGTGCCGGTTTTAGCATAAATGTATGGTTCTTCGGCTTTGTAGAAGTTCCTGATGGTGCCAGATTCACCTCCGGCAGGGAGCAGCTCAAAAAGCCTTTTTTGAGGCACCTCTTTAGAGATCTTTTCCAGGAGCTCTACCACTGTTTTAGGAGTGAATTTATTGTAGATGGACAAACCAGAGCCATCTACCCACTTTATCTCCTGAGAAAGGTCCTGCAGGTGATTTTTCATTATATAATCAATGGCAATATCGGTTTTAAGCGTATCAGATATTTCCCTGGAACCCATAAGCAGCAGCTGCTCGGCTATAAAGTTGTCGCTAACCTGGAGCATCCGCTTGTACAGGCTATCTGTAGGAATGCTGTAGAGAATTTTACTATTTCTGAAATCGGCTTTTTGGGCCTCCAGCAGTTTAACCGGTTTTTTTAGAGTGTCGCTCAGTAACTGCGTTAGCAGCTGGGGCGAAGGAATAAAAGGAACAATTCGGCTTCGGTTTTCCGCTGTTTCGGGAGCATGGTATCGAAAAATATTCTGATTTCTATCGCGCAGCACCCCGAAACTGCCTCCCGTAGCCAGTGAATCCTTCCGAAGTAATTCTTCAAAATATAATGGTTTGGCAACCGGGATTTCTCCCTGTGGATTAGAGGTGAACCTGGCGTAATTTCCGTAGATGGGCATGGCAGAGCGTTCTACCGAATAGTAGTAATTGTAATCATCCCATGACCAGCCGGGGCCAAAATGCTTTTCTTCCACTATGGGCGGTGCGTAAAACAGGCTTTCATCTCTTTCCTTCAGAAAGTCATAAACAACGGCTGTTGAGTCGAGCTTGTCGTATAAAAAAGAAGGTTCGCCCGTCCCTCTAAAGATCAGGGAATCACCCTTGATCACGTACTCAAGACCTGCAGCAGAATCACCCAGGGTTTTTAAGCCTGCATAAAAGGTAAATAATTTGGTGTTTGAGGCCGGAGTAAAATATTTTCCAGAATTATGTTCAAAAACCACTTTTTTGGAAGCCGGGTCGTAGATATAGACTCCGGAAAATCCTGTTTTAAAAGCTGGGTATTCTTCTAAGGTGCTTTGTGCTTCCATAGTGAGCTTACGCGAGGAGGAGCAGGAGCTGAAGAGAAAAAGAAGCAGAATTAATTGAATTGCAAAGATTTTATTTGTTCGGTACAAGGGGTGACTTATTTTTTGTATTGATAGATTGGGTTAATGTAAGAAACTTTCACAGTAGTACGATAAAAAAATCCATCTGGAAAGAGCACTTAAAAACACCTTTTTTGGGAGGTATGCTTTTGCTGGTATAAGAGCAATGAGTTCGGGTTTTTATGTACCTTTGCCGCTTATGAAAGAACAGGAAATGAACGAGCTGGTGGAGCAGGGAAGGATGCTGCCGCTAATGGAAGAATTCTATACCATTCAGGGGGAAGGTTTTCACAAGGGTACTGCTGCTTACTTTATCAGGGTGGGTGGCTGTGACGTAGGTTGTCACTGGTGTGATGTCAAGGAAAGCTGGAATGCCAAACTACACCCTCCTACAGGGGTTGATACTATTGTTGAAAATGCTGTAAAATACAGCAATACGATCGTGGTGACTGGAGGTGAACCTCTTACCTGGAATATGGAGCCGCTTACCAGTGGTTTAAAGGCAAAAGGGGCGAAAATACACATTGAAACTTCGGGGGCTTACCCCGTGACAGGAACCTGGGACTGGATTTGCCTTTCTCCAAAGAAGATCAAGCTTCCCACACCCGAGATTTATGAAATCGCCCATGAGCTAAAGGTGATTGTTTTTAATAAGCACGACTTTCAGTTTGCAGAGGAGCAGGCGGCCAAAGTGAATGAGAACTGCATCCTTTACCTGCAACCGGAATGGAGCAACCGTGAAAAAATGATGCCTCTTATTGTAGATTACGTCATGCAGCACCCAAAATGGAAAGTCTCGCTGCAAACGCACAAGTATCTTAATATCCCATAAAAAAACGCCCTTCAAAAAGGGCGTTTTTTGTTCAGGTTATCTTTAATAATTACCGGGTTGTTTTAAATGAGATTTTTACATACCTGTCATCCCAGCCAATAAAGAGGTTTGCGCCTTCATTAGATTCAGCAAAACTCATTGACAAAGCTTCGATGGGTACAGGTGACTTTCTCACGGGTACGGTGATACGGGCAACATCTTTTTCAACATGATAGTCATATGCCCCCCAAATATTTGTGCTGTTATTTAATATGATTGTCCATTCTTTTTCCTTCGGAATGGTAAAAAGCGTGTAAGTTCCTTTTTTGATGGTTTTATCTCCTACCATCAGGTCCTGGTAGAGAGTGATCTCTGTGGCTTCATTGGCCCCCGTTCTCCACACTTCGCCGTAAGGCACAAGTTTTCCGAAGACTTCGCGATCGCGGGTTTGTGGCCGGCTGTACAATACCCTGGCCATAGGTTCATTGTTTTCGCCCCTAAAAAGAGCGACATCCATAGGGCTTACGTCAAGTTTTGAAAAATTTGGCCCGTCATTATCTTTTAAAGTTTCAGTGGTGTCCTGGGCGTGTAGCTGTGTGGTAAATGACCCGGCCATTACTGCAAACATTATAAAATATTTCTTCATTTCTTTTGATTTTGAATTATGGGTTAAATATAAATCATGCTGGCTAATAATTAGTTAAGGTTTTCTTTAAATCCGGTTAAAAAGATGCGAAACTCTAAAGTGAATTTTTTCTGAAACTGAAGATGATATTTCCGAGGTTTGGGAAAGCTCTCCAAAATGTGAATAATTAGGTAAATTTTTATGCTGGTGTAAAATTTTTCCAAAGAGAAAGGAATCGATTTCCGAAAGAAAAATAAAGGGAAACCGAATTTTTGGTCGGCTTCTCCAAACCGCTACAAGCGAGGATTTTTCCACAGAAATTGTTGATAACTTCAAGGCTTTAACAAGGGTGGGAGTGGTTTTACAGGCACGATTTTGGTATATTTGTTCGTTATAGAAATTGATAAAATTTTAACGAATTTAAATATGAGCGAAGAGGTTAAAAGAAGCAGTTATTCGGCTGACAGTATCCAGGCGCTGGAGGGGATGGAGCATGTGCGTATGCGCCCTTCCATGTACATTGGTGATACTGGGGTGAGGGGCTTGCATCACCTTGTGTATGAGGTGGTGGATAACTCTATTGATGAAGCGCTTGCCGGGCACTGTGATACTATTAGAGTAACCATAAACGAAGACAATTCTATTACTACAGAGGATAACGGTCGTGGTATTCCTGTAGATTTACATAAAAAAGAAGGCGTATCTGCACTTGAGGTGGTAATGACCAAGATAGGGGCAGGAGGAAAGTTTGACAAAGATTCGTATAAAGTTTCCGGAGGTCTTCACGGGGTTGGGGTAAGCTGTGTTAACGCCCTTTCCGATCACTTGAAGGCTACTGTTTATCGTGACGGAACTATCTGGGAACAGGAGTACGAAAGAGGAAAACCTCTTTATCCTGTGAAATCGGTGGGAACTACAGACCTGAACGGTACTATAGTTACCTTTAAGCCCGATCCCAGCATCTTTCAGCAAACTACAGAGTACAGCTATGACACCCTTGCCAGCAGGATGCGTGAACTTGCATTCCTCAATAAAGGGATCAAAATCACTTTGACCGATAGGAGGGAGAAAGATGACAAAGGGGAATTTATTTCTGAAGTCTTTCATTCTGAAGAAGGTTTAAAGGAATTTATCAAATTTCTTGACGGTACCAGGGAACCAATCATTAGCGAAGTAATCGCCATTGAGGGTGAGAAGAATGATATTCCTGTTGAGGTGGCTATGGTGTACAACACTTCCTTCAACGAAAATCTTCACTCATACGTTAACAATATCAATACCCACGAAGGAGGAACACACCTTGCCGGCTTCAGGAGAGGTTTGACAACTACTTTGAAAAAATACGCCGATTCTTCAGGCCTGCTTGATAAGCTGAAATTCGAAATTTCGGGAGATGACTTCCGCGAAGGATTGACTGCAATTGTTTCTGTAAAAGTTTCAGAACCCCAGTTTGAAGGCCAGACCAAGACCAAACTCGGGAACAGGGAAGTTACTGCTGCTGTTTCACAGGCGGTTTCTGAAATGCTTGAAAATTACCTTGAGGAGAACCCCAATGATGCCAAGACCATTGTTCAGAAAGTGATTCTTGCGGCCCAGGCCCGGCATGCGGCCAAAAAGGCCCGTGAAATGGTGCAGCGCAAGACCGTGATGAGCGGTGGTGGCTTGCCTGGTAAGCTTTCTGACTGTGCTTCCCAGGATCCGCATGAAAGTGAAGTGTTCCTTGTTGAGGGAGACTCGGCGGGAGGAACGGCCAAGCAGGGTCGTGACCGTCACTTCCAGGCTATTCTGCCGTTGAGGGGTAAGATACTTAACGTTGAAAAAGCCATGAGCCATAAGGTTTTTGAGAACGAAGAAATCAAGAACATCTATACCGCACTTGGGGTGACCATTGGTACCGAAGAAGACAGTAAGGCGTTGAACCTGTCGAAACTGAGATACCACAAGATCGTGATCATGTGTGATGCCGATGTTGACGGTAGTCACATTGCCACTTTGATCCTTACCTTCTTCTTTAGGTATATGAAAGAGTTGATTGAAGCGGGCCACGTGTATATTGCTACTCCGCCACTTTACCTTATCAAAAAAGGAAGCAAGAAACGCTACGCCTGGAACGACCGGGAGCGGGACGAAATTGCCAACTCTTTTAGTGGAGGGGTAAGCGTGCAGCGATACAAAGGTCTTGGAGAGATGAACGCTGAACAATTGTGGGATACTACAATGAATCCTGAATTTAGGACACTGCGCCAGGTGACGATAGACAACACCAGCGAAGCCGATAGGATCTTCTCTATGCTTATGGGTGATGAGGTGCCGCCGCGAAGGGACTTTATTGAAAAGAACGCAGTTTATGCAAATATTGATGCTTAAACAAATTTTAAATAACCTGAAAAACCCTGCTGAAAAGCGGGGTTTTTTGTTTGCCCTAATCTGCTGAAGAAGCTATGCTTTTTTTGCTATTTTTACTCAACTACAAAACCTGAATATTGTGAAAAAATTATTTTATCTGTCCCTTGTTTTTCTTCTGCCCTCTGGCCTGGTTGCCCAAACTGGAGATAATTCTCAACTTTTCATTAACGATATGCTTGTGCTGGCCAAAAACTTTGCACAACCTGCTGCCGATGGGGCTTCTTATCAGGCTAGTGCCGGCTGGTTTAGTTCGGCTACCGCCCTGGAGAAATGGGATCTTAGAATTGCAGTGCATGGAAATGCCCTTTTTGTGCCCAACGATAAAAAATCCTTTAACCTGAGTAACAGCGATCTTGAATTGCTTGAAATGGAGGGAGTGACATCTGCTTCTTTTCCTACAGCTTTTGGGGCTAGCACTTCAGATTATTTTGTTGGGGATGTGACTTTTGAAAATCCCCTCACCGGCGGGGTACTCACTGAGTCTGTGCGCTTTAAAGGGATTGACGGAATCAACAGGGATTATGTGCCTCATGCTTTTGTTCAGGCTTCGGTGGGGGTATCTGCAGGTACAGAAATTACTGTACGTGCAATGCCCGAAGTTGCCATAGACGGTGTTACCGCCAGTACATATGGTATAGGGGCAAAACACAGCCTAAGCCAGTATTTCAATAATGTTTATCCCGAAGATTTTCAGCTTGCCTTTGGGGCTGCATACAGTGTGCTGAATGTAGATTACGAATTTGAACCTATTTCGGTTCAAAATTTTTTGACGATGAATCATATTGTTGTAGATGCAAATCTTTTCCTGGCTGAAATTATAGGTTCTAAAAGATGGAGTTACTTTGAGGTTTTTGCCGCTGCAGGAATCATGAACTCCAGCTTTGATTACGAAATGGGGGGAGATGGCATTGCCTTACCTCGTGTGAACGAAGAACTTGGGGAAATTGAAGGTGGGCAAACCCAATTTAAAGGAGACCTGGGGTTGAACCTGTATTTTAGCCGATTTAGGCTTAACGCGATGTTGTCGGCAGGCGATTTTTTCAATGCCAATATCGGTCTTGCGGTGGGCATATAATCTGTGCTTTTTACGGCTTTTTTTGAGAGAAAAATCCTCTGAAATTCGTACTTTAGCGAGACTATTAATCAAACTAACTCACAATGAAAGTTACTATAGTAGGTGCCGGAGCTGTTGGAGCCAGCTGCGCGGAATATATCGCCATTAAAAATTTTGCTTCCGAAGTAGTTCTTATTGATATTAAAGAGGATTATGCCGAAGGTAAGGCCATGGATCTCATGCAAACTGCTTCGCTTTTAGGATTCGATACGAAAATTACCGGAAGTACAAATGATTACTCTAAAACAGCAAATTCAGACATTGCTGTTATTACCAGTGGGGTGCCACGTAAGCCGGGTATGACCCGCGAAGAATTGATTGGGATCAATGCCGATATCGTAAAATCGGTTTCTGAGAGCCTTCTGGAGCATTCTCCCAATGCAACCCTTATCGTGGTAAGTAACCCAATGGATACCATGACTTACCTGGTGCATAAAACTACTAACCTTCCGAAGAATAAAATTATAGGAATGGGTGGAGCTTTAGACAGCGCCCGTTTTAAATACAGAATTAGTGAAGCCCTTGAGTGCCCGGCATCAGATGTTGACGGGATGGTGATAGGTGGCCACAGTGATACAGGAATGGTGCCTTTAACCAGGCTGGCCACCCGTAACTCTGTGCCTGTTTCCAAATTCCTTTCTGAAGATCGCATCAGCCAGATTTCTGAAGATACCAAGGTAGGAGGGGCAACCCTTACCAAGATGCTTGGTACCAGTGCATGGTATGCCCCTGGAGCAGCTGTTTCTTCTTTAGTGCAGGCCATTGCATGTGACCAGAAGAAAATGTTCCCATGTTCTGCCCTTTTAGAAGGGGAATACGGGCTTAACGACCTTTGTATTGGTGTGCCGGTGATCCTTGGAAAAGACGGGATCGAGAAAATTGTTGAGATAGAACTTGACGATGCCGAAAAAGCCAAGCTTAAGGAAAGTGCTTCAGGAGTTTCCAAAACAAACGATCTTCTGGAAGTAAAGAAATAACAGCGATTACATATTAACTTAAAGAAGCTTCTCAAAAGTGCCATTTTTGAGGGGAATTTCCGGCCCGAGAATTCATCGGTATTTACGGGAACCCACATTTAAGGTGCTCTTGGCGAGCTTCTTTTTTTGGTTTTAAAAGTTAATTTTTTCAAAAAATATAATTGGGATTTCTATCTTGAAAACCTATATTTGTCCGTTTTTAAAAAATGAACATAAATTAAAGAATAATGCAGAACAAGGGAATAATCAAGGTATTTGCAATTTTGTTTGCCCTGGTATGTATCTACCAGTTGTCTTTCACCTTTATTGCTGGCAATATTGAGGGAGATGCCGCAGAATTTGCACAGCAGGAAGTCCCCGAGAGTGTTGATGGTTACATTACAGCCAGGGAACGAGCAGAACAGAGGTATCTTGATTCCATTGGGAATGAAGAGGTGTTTCTTGGAATCACCTACAATTCGGCTAAAGAAAAAGAGCTTAACAAAGGGCTAGACCTTAAAGGAGGGATTAACGTAATTCTCCAGATTTCGGTTAAAGATATCCTTAGGGAACTCGCTAATAACAGTAAAGATCCTGCTTTTAACCAGGCGCTGTTAAAAGCAGACGAAGCACAAAAAACAAGTCAGGAGAACTATCTTGACCTCTTCTTTGAAGCTTTTGAAGAAATTCCGGATGCCCGCCTTGCTTCTCCCGATATTTTTGCAAACAGAAACCTTAGCGATGAGATCAATTTTGAAATGACTAATGAGGAGGTAAAGCCTATCATTAGGAGAAAAATTGACGAGTCTATAGTTTCGGCCTTTGAAGTACTTAGAAAACGTATCGATAAATTTGGGGTAACCCAACCAAACATTCAGCGCCTTGGTTCTTCAGGAAGGATTCTTGTTGAATTACCGGGAGCTAAAGAAATTGAGCGTGTAAAAGACCTTTTACAGAGTACAGCTCAGTTGGAGTTCTGGCATGTATACAAGAGCAATGAATTCCAGAACTTCTTTGTGCAGGCCAACAACCTGCTTAAGCAAATGGAGCTGGAAAAAACCGCAGAGGCCGATGTAGATACTACCGGGGCCGGGCAGGATGAGATCGATGCTCTTTTAGAGTCGGCCAGTGATACTGCACAGGTCGCAGAACAAAACAATCCTTTGTTTGACCTTATGGCTTCTCCGGGTTTCCAGGGAGGGCCGGTTCTTGCAACATTTAATATTGAAGATACTGCCCGGGTAAGGGAATATCTTAATATGTCTCAGGTGCGCAACCTGCTTCAAGGGGAACAGCGCTACGCTAAGTTCGTTTGGGGTATTACAGAGGAAGATGATGCTGTTGCTCCCCTATACGCCCTAAGAGGTAACAGGCAAAATGAACCGCCGCTTTCAGGAAGTGTGATCACCGATGCCACCCAGGCTTACGACCAGGTTGGTAGAGTTGCGGTAACTATGCAAATGAACGGAAAAGGAGCAAAGACCTGGGAAGAGATGACTGCTCTTGCTGCTGAAAACCAAAGCCAGATCGCTATTGTTCTAGACAACGTGGTTTATTCTGCGCCAGGTGTATCTCAGGCAGGAGGAATTTCAGGTGGTAGAAGTGAGATCACAGGAGATTTTACTATCACCGAAGGTCAGGATTTAGCTAACGTATTACGTGCAGGTAAACTTCCTGCTTCCGCAGATATCGTGCAGAGTGAGATCGTTGGCCCTTCCCTTGGGCAGGAAGCTATAGATAGCGGTATCATGTCTTTCGCCATTGCGTTGATCCTGGTATTGCTCTGGATGATCTTTTACTACGGAAAAGCCGGTGTTTTTGCCGATATCGCCCTTGTTGTAAACATCCTTTTCATCTTTGGGGTGCTGGCCGGCCTTGGTGCAGTGCTTACTTTACCTGGTATTGCGGGTATCGTACTTACCATTGGTATGTCGGTAGATGCGAACGTGCTTATATTTGAGCGTATCAGGGAAGAATATTCTAAAGGAAAGGTGCAGAAAGATGCAATTAGAGATGGTTTCAGCAACGCACTTTCTTCCATTCTTGATGCCAACATTACTACCGGTCTTACCGCGTTGATCCTTTTGGTTCTTGGAACAGGGCCTATTAAAGGCTTTGCCACCACTTTGTTAATTGGTATTGCAACGTCGCTTTTCACCGCAATCTTTATCACAAGATTGTTTATAGACAACTATGCAAAGAACCCTAACAAGAGCCTGGACTTCTCTACAGGAATGACCAAAAACTTATTCTCGGGTCTCAATATCCAGTTCCTTGAAAAGAGAAAGACTTTTTACGTGGTGTCGGGGATATTCCTGCTGGTGAGCTTAGGTTCATTGTTCACCCAGGGCTTAAACCAGGGAGTGGATTTTGTAGGAGGAAGAAGCTATACCGTTAGATTCGACCAGGCCGTGAACCCTACCGAACTTGAAGATAACCTGGTTGCCGAATTTGGTAGTGCCAGTGCCAAAACCTTTGGAGCTGCAAACCAGATCAAGGTTACAACCAAATATAAAGTGGAAGAAGAGGGTAGCGAAGTAGATGAGGAGATCTCCCAAAAGCTTTACAGTGCGGTACAATCTTATCTTCCCGAAGGTACTACTTATGAAGATTTCACTGTAGGAGCCGAAGGGGAAAGAGAGATTGGAATTATGCAATCTATCAAAGTAGGCCCTTCTATAGCCGATGATATCAAGCAGGCTTCTATTTGGGCGGTACTTGGTTCCCTTTTGGTGATCTTCCTTTACATCCTGTTGAGGTTTAGAAAGTATCAGTTCTCATTGGGTGCTGTAGTAGCCGTAATCCACGACGTGCTCATCGTACTCGGGGTTTTCTCCCTAACCTACAAGTTCATGCCTTTCAACATGGAGATCGATCAGGCCTTTATCGCTGCGATCCTTACCGTGGTGGGGTATTCGCTTAACGATACCGTGGTTATTTTCGACAGGATCAGGGAATTTTTTAACGAGCACCCGTCCTGGACCAGAAAAGATGCCATCAATGCAGCTATCAACAGTACGGTTAGCCGTACGGTGAACACCTCTTTAACTACCCTTGTGGTACTTCTTGCCATCTTCATTTTTGGAGGCGAAAGCATTAGAGGCTTCATGTTTGCACTTATCGTGGGGGTTATTGTAGGTACTTATTCTTCTATCTTTATTGCGACGCCAGTTACTTACGATACCTTCAATAAAGAGACTAAAAGAAGAAAGCTGAAGCAAAAAGAAACTGTGGCTTAAGCCCGGAGCATATAATTATATTTAGAGAGCCTTTCTTCGGAAAGGCTCTTTTTTTTGCCCTTTTTGAGAGGTATGTAAGGCTCTTGTTTAGGGAGTACAATAATTTCTGCGGAAATCTTTTCTTCGGAAGTGCAGTCAGTCAATTTGGACTAGCTGAAGCAGTAAATCCAGTATTACACTAGTTGTTTCTTTGCCCACTTCTTCGGAAGGTAAACCTGAAGGTTCTCCTTTTCTTATACTGAAAATATTTCCGAAGTGATCATTTTACTCCTGAGATAAAACGTAAAACTGGAGCAGATTCTTTTATAAACACCCCTCAAAAATGGCATTTTTGGCTTCCGATAAAACCAGGAATAAATTGGTGCTGCTTTTTGTATTGAGATTAACTCTTAAAAAAAGAGGCTAAAGAATTGAGCCGGGAACAGGAAAGGCCAGAAAGAAAATACTCTTCAAAAATGGCATTTTTGAAGAGTATTTTGAAATTATTTTCGGTTCAAAATAAGGCTGTCTCCCACAGCAAGCTTCCATTTATCTGAAAGTCCTGCGTTGATTTCCAGTACGTATTGAGCCGGCTTTTCCGAAGGGATTGTCTCAAGGCTCTTCGGTTTCGCATTCTTCTGGATGCTTACAATCTTATTGTTTGCACCAAGAAAGATGAGGTCGAGCGGAATATTAGTGTTTTTCATGTAAAATCCGCGGGGTGCTTCATTTTCAAAAATAAACAGCATTCCCTGGGAATCTTCCATAGTTGTGCGGTACATCAGGCCTGTTTCGCGCTGATAATCGTCATCGGCTATTTCCAATTGCAGGTGCTTGATGGTGTCACCAGTTTCTTTTGTTAGGTAAGCCTCGGCTTCTTTCGTAAAAGTAATAGGTTCGGCGATATCCTGCTGTACAGTTTCTTTGTTATCCTTGCAGCTCAGCAGCACGCTTGCAGCGAGAAAAATGCTGTAAAAAGTGCTTTTTCTTATCATTTTACGCGACTTTTAGTCGATGGCCTGTACATGAAGTAGAAACCGGCAATGATAAACGGAATACTCAGCCATTGACCTGTATTCAATACCCAGTTCACCCTTTCGCCTACCTGTGGCTCCTTGACAAATTCCACGAAAAAGCGTATAGACCAAAGCAGCACGAGAAAAAGCCCGAAAATATAACCCAGTTTTTCCCTTTTTAAGGTTTTCCAGTAGGTGAACCAAAGGATTAGAAATACCACCAGGTAGCAGGCTGCTTCATACAGCTGGGCCGGATGTCTTGCAAAATCTTCTCCCAGTTTGGTGAAGACTACCCCAAAGTCGCTGTTTGTAGGTTTTCCTATGATTTCAGAATTCATGAAGTTCCCGATGCGTACAAAAATCCCGCCGCAGGCTACGGGAATAACGATCCTGTCTAAAATCCACAGTACGGGTTTGTGCAGTACGTTGCGGCAGTACAGGTACATGGCGGTAATAATTCCAATTGCGGCACCGTGGCTGGCAAGACCTCTAAAACCGGTGAATTCAAACTCGGGTTCGAACCTTACGGGCAGGAAAATTTCGAGCAGGTGGTTTTGAAAATAATCCCAGTCGTAAAAGATAACGTGCCCAAGCCGGGCGCCAATCAGGGTGGCCAAAACGGTATAAATGAACAGGGAATCAAGTTTTTCGAGGGCAATCCCTTCCCTTTCGTAAATGCTCTTCATAAGGTACCAGCCTATAGTGAAGGCAACAACGAACATTAAACTATAGTAGTGGATGACGAAAAATCCCAGATCAATTCCTTCGGAAGGATTCCAGTAGATTTTATTGAAAAGCATGAAGTGGTTTTATTGTTGGAAGGTAAAGATACATATTTGGCGCCTTTCCTGATTATTTTTCCTCCTGAAGTTTCTTGGGAACAGGGTCATATCCCTGTCCGCCCCACGGATTGCAGCTGGCAATTCGTTTTACGGAAAGCCAGCCTCCTTTAAAAAGGCCGTGTGTTTGAAGGGCTTCAACAGTGTATTGAGAGCAGGTAGGCGTGTAGCGGCAGGTGGCCGGTGTGAGTGGCGAAATAAACCTCTGGTAAATTCTTACCAATCCTATAAGTGGATATGTAAGCCACTTTCTCACGTCATGGTTTTTATTATTCTATAGAGAAGCTGGTGCTGTCTTTGCCATCCTTCAGCTGAATGCCCATTTGCGACAGCTCATCCCTTATCTTGTCGCTGGTGGCAAAATCTTTATTGGCCCTGGCTTCTGCCCTTAACTTGATGAGCAGTTCTACAGTGCCCGAAAGTTTATTTCCGAAGTCATTATTGCCGGCTTCAGAAGTATCTATGAGCCCCAATACGTCAAAAATAAAGTCGGACATTGTCTTTTTCAGCAATTCGAGGTCTTCGGCTTTAATTTTGGCCTTTCCGTCTTTAATGATGTTGATCTGCTTTACGGCTTCAAAAAGTTGCGCAATGAGGATGGGGCTGTTAAAATCATCGTTCATGGCGTCATAGCATTTCTGCCTCCATTCAACTACATCAAAATCGGATGTTGCAGCAGTTTCAAGATGATCAAGCGCGTGATAGGCATCCATTAACCGCTGAAAACCTTTTTCGCTGGCCAGTAGTGCCTCGTTTGAAAAGTCGAGGATGCTCCTGTAGTTGGCCTGCAACATAAAGAACCTTGCAACTGTAGGTGCAAATCCTTTTTCGAGATTAGGGTTGTCTCCTGTAAAGATCTCGTTGGGCAGGATGTTATTGCCGGTGCTTTTTGCCATTTTCTTGCCGTTAAGGGTAAGCATATTGGCATGCATCCAGTAATTTACCGGTGTTTTACCGGTAGCGGCTTCGCCCTGGGCGATCTCACACTCGTGATGCGGGAATTTTAGGTCCATACCGCCGCCGTGAATATCAAATTCTTCCCCCAAATACTTTGAGCTCATCACGGTGCATTCAAGGTGCCAGCCTGGAAAACCGTCGCTCCAGGGGGAAGGCCAGCGCATAATGTGCTGCGGTTCGGCTTTTTTCCAGAGTGCAAAATCCTGCGGATTCTTCTTGTCGCTTTGGGCTGTGAGCTCCCTGGTGTTGGGAATCATATCTTCCAGCTTCCTTCCGCTTAACTTTCCGTAGTCATGAGATTCGTTGAACCTGATCACGTCAAAATAGACAGAGCCGTTAGCTTCATAAGCATAACCTTTCTCAAGGATTTCTTTGATAACTTCTATCTGTTCAACGATATGACCGGTTGCGGTAGGCTCAATGGAGGGAGGAAGGTTGTTGAACTTCTGCAGAATATTGTGAAAATCTACAGTGTATCGCTGTACAACTTCCATAGGCTCAATTTGCTCGAGCCTTGCTTTTTTGGCGATCCTGTCTTCGCCTGAATCTGCATCATTTTCTAAATGTCCGGCATCTGTAATGTTGCGAACATACCGCACTTTATAGCCCAGGTGTTTTAAGTATCTAAAAACGAGGTCAAAGGAGATGAATGTGCGGCAATTGCCAAGGTGCACATTACTGTAAACTGTGGGGCCACAAACGTACATGCCCACGGTCCCTTCGTTGATAGGTTTAAAAATTTCCTTTTCGCCCGAGATCGAGTTGTAGATCTTTAATTCCTGTTGCTGGTAGAGTGCCATAAAAAATGAACAGATTTAGAATTCGGTTTCCAGATTGATGTAGTCTAAAAAGTCGCGTCTTGCCTCAGGATCTTTAAATCTTCCGCCGTATTCGCTGGTCACGGTGCTGCTTTCAATATCCCTTATTCCGCGGCTGTTCACGCACAGGTGCTTGGCGTCAATTACGCAGGCAACATCTTCGGTACCCAGTACCTCCTGTAGTTCCTTCACAATCTGCATGGTTAGCCTTTCCTGTACCTGTGGGCGTTTGGCGTAGTAATCTACGATCCGGTTCATTTTTGAAAGTCCTACTACGGTACCGTTAGAAATGTAGCCTACATGCGCTCTTCCTACTATTGGCAGCAGGTGGTGTTCACAGGTAGAGTAGAGGGTAATGTTTTTTTCTACCAGCATTTCCCCGTACTTATACTTGTTCTGGAAAGTAGAGGCCTTTGGTTTTAACTGAGGGTGAAGGCCGCCAAAGATCTCTTTGACAAACATTTTGGCTACGCGCTTTGGTGTTCCCTTTAGGCTGTCATCAGTCAGGTCAAGGCCAAGGGTATCCATGATGTTTTTTACATCTTTTTGTATGCGCTCAATCTTTTCTTCATCACTTATGTCGAATGCATCTTTACGCATGGGAGTTTCTGTGTTTGGGCTAACAAAAGCATCTCCCATTTCATCAATAGCCTCGTCTATGTTGTCTTTTTTCATAATTCTATATAAAGTAGAGTCTAAAACACTAGGTAATTAAGCTTGCAAAGATACATATTTTAACCCTTTTCTGGAAGTCTGTTGCGGCAAGATCAATGCCCAAAATGTCTATAAAAAATAAAAACAGCCCGAAGGCTGTTTTTGGTGTCAGATAGTCCGGCCTTACAGGCCAAAACCTATTGTGAGCACATAATTTGAATTGTTCCCAGAGATGCCCATGCGATCTGTTAATCCGGTTTGATATAACTGCGGATTTGTTTCCCGGGTAGAATGATCGTAAGCGAAGTCAATTTTGATACTTCCAAAGCTGTATCCTATTCCGGCAGAATAGCCCTCGAGGTCTCCCATAGGCAGTTCATCTTTGTACGGAGTTTCCTCAAATCTGTATCCCCCTCTTAAGCTCCAGTTCTGAATGCGGTATTCCCCTCCAAACCTGAATTTAGATGCACCGCCCAGTTCATTGGAGATTATGTTGTTCTGTTGCATGAAGGCAGGATCATCTGTAGGCTTAAATTTTGTAGTTGAATAATCTTTGTAAGTATAATCAAAGCTTAAAAGTGCCGATGAGCCAAAGAGGTAGGCTAAACTTCCGGTATAGCTGGCGGGAGTCTGCAGCTTATAATCGGGATATATATTTACAATATTCGGTTCTACATAATCAATGTCGGTCTCTATATACTGGTTTGTCTCTTCAGATATGGTGTACCAGGTTGGGGATTCATATGCTAAACCTGCCCTTACATTTGATCCTATTTTGGCGAGAGCCCCAAGTTGAAGGCTAAAGCCTGATCCCAGGGTGGTTAACTGATCTTCAAAATACACGTATTCATCTGGTGCCTGTAAATTTTCCTCATCAATAGAAGTCATTCTTTCATAGTTGATGAAATGGGAGTTCAGGTTGATTCCCAGGTAAAGGAAGTCCTGATATTGGGAAGCGAAATTGAAGCTTAGTTTTCCGTTTAATCCGGTAGAGGTATAGGTGTAAATTTGATCGTATGTGCCCGGAGATAAGATGCTGCTATACGAATCGAGTTCCAGGAAAGCCGGGTCATTTTCAGGGAGGTTATTCGGGTTGTCTACTCCAATCACACCGCCCCATAATCCCAAATATGCCTGTTGAGCTCCAAACCCCAAAGTCTCTCCCAGGCGGGCGTATGCCTCTCCGTCAGTTTCATTCCTGTAAGGAATGAGGTTATCAACAGCAATGCCGTTGGCATAAGCAAGAAAATACTGATCTATGGAATTAGGGTTGTTTCCCCTGGCCGAGTAGGAATTATTAAAACTTGAAGATTTATTAAAGTTGAACCCCAAAGAAAACTTCTTCCAGTTTGCGTTTTCGTTAAAATTATTAAAGATAAAAACAGCTCCTGCCTGGCCCAGATCAACATTAGAATCTGAGGTGCTGTTATAGCCGTTCATAAAACTTACATCCTTATTGCTGTTCTCCACATTTAAGCTAAGGGAGGCAAAACTTGAGAGAAAGACGGCTGAACCTGCAGGGTTCACGTTGAGGGAAGAAAGATCTCCTCCCAAAGCACCAAAAGCACCACTCATAGCACGATATCGTGCTGTTCCGTTAAGGTCGGTTGTAGAATACCTTACGGCATCTGTTATATTTTGAGCCTCCACAGTCATGGAGATCATGGCTGTGAAGGCAAAAATTAATCTTTTCATTTATGAAGTTGTTTTAGGGGAATTATCTACCGCCGCCACGTGACCTAGTTGATGATGAACTGGTTCGAGGTGCCGAAGAGGATCTAACTGTTGAAGAAGATCTTACTGATGGCGTAGAAGACCGGTAAGAACTGTTGTTGCTTCTTGAAGAACGACTTGTTCTCACTGCAGGTCTTGAGTCTGATGAAGTGCTACTTCTTACGGCAGGTGTAGCCCTGCGTTGGGTTGCACTTCTGTAACTTCTTTCATAAGAATCGCTGCTGCGGTTCACTGAAGATCTTGTTGTTCTGGTAGAACGGGTTTGATAGGTTCTCTCGTTATTAGATCGTGTTGCCGCTGCTCTTACGTTGCGGGTATTTGAATAACCCTGGATCCTTGAAACGCGGCTTTCAGAAGCCTCTGTGTCACGGTAGCGGTTAGAGTAGCTGTCTCTACGCCCGGAGTTATAAGCCACTTGTCGCGTGTTGTTCGAATAGTGGTTGTAATATCCGCCGTAAGGATAGTAAGGAGAGTATCTATGTCCGTAGCCGTAATATCCGCCCCAGCCGTAACCCCAGCCAATATTCCATCTCCACGATGGATATGCGTAAGGATGACCGAAGTAATATGGATCATAAAAGCCGTAGCGATAGTAGCGGGGCCCCCAGAATGGATCATAAAACCCGGCGTAATAAGGATAACTAAATCCGTAACCATAATGATATGGGCTGTAGAAGGGATAGTTGTTGTAAATGTTTACTGCGATCTCATCGGGGTCTGTTCCCCAGACCGCACGGCCGGGTTCGTATTCCAAACCTTCGGCTCCAAACATGTTTTCGTCGTATTGTCCAGACGAGTAAGTCTCGATATCAGTAAAAATTGCTCCATTTTCAGGAACAGCTCCAAACTGTTCGGCTTTTTCTCCAAAGAGGTTTTTATAATAAAGGGCGTCTTCATAAGATTCCTCGTAATCATTAGCAGTATACGCCTCTCCATTATCTGAGGAGTTGTAAATTCCGTCGTTGTCATAGCCGGCATACTGGTAAGAACTACAGGAAGCTAATAAAAACAGAGAGCCAAGTGCTGTAAAAAGGCTTCTCACGTTTAAAAGCTTGTAGTATCGTTTCATGACGTTGAATTATTTATTGAACAAAGATAAAAATAGTTAGTTTTGCGCTAACTTTATTTCACTAACAAGGTACAACATTTGTGCCAAAAGACAGGAGATGGCAAAGAACCTAACTACTCGAAAAGAAGATTACTCAAAATGGTATAATGAACTGGTTGTGAAGGCCGATCTGGCTGAAAACTCTGCCGTAAGAGGCTGTATGGTAATTAAACCCTACGGCTATGCAATTTGGGAAAAGATGCAGGCGCAGCTTGATAAAATGTTCAAGGAAACCGGGCACCAAAATGCCTATTTTCCGCTCTTTGTTCCAAAAAGCCTTTTTGAAGCTGAAGAAAAGAATGCCGAAGGTTTTGCAAAAGAATGCGCCATTGTCACTCATTACAGATTAAAGAACGACCCCGATAATGCGGGGAAACTGATAGTAGATCCTGATGCGAAGCTGGAAGAAGAGCTGGTGGTAAGGCCTACCTCTGAAGCTATTATCTGGAACACCTACAAAGGCTGGATACAATCTTACCGCGATTTGCCAATCCTGGTAAACCAGTGGGCCAACGTAGTGCGTTGGGAAATGAGAACCAGATTGTTCCTGCGAACCGCCGAGTTTCTTTGGCAGGAAGGGCATACGGCTCATGCCACTAAAGCTGAAGCTTTGGCTGAAACAGAGCAAATGAACAATATCTATGCTGAATTTGCGGAAGAATTTATGGCTATTCCGGTAATTAAAGGAAGAAAAACAGAGACCGAGCGCTTTGCGGGGGCCGAAGAAACTTATTGTATAGAAGCCTTGATGCAGGATGGTAAAGCCTTACAGGCGGGAACTTCCCACTTCTTGGGGCAAAATTTTGCAAAAGCCTTCGATGTGAAATTTGCTACAAAAGAAGGCGGTCTTGAGCATGTTTGGGCTACTTCCTGGGGAGTATCTACAAGATTAATGGGGGCATTGATCATGACACATAGTGACGATAATGGCCTGGTGCTGCCACCCAACCTGGCACCAATACAGGTTGTTATTGTTCCTATTTATAAAGGGCAGGAACAACTGGACCAGATTTCGGAAGTGGCCAATAAGCTTACTGCCGATTTAAGAGCTCAGGGAATTTCGGTGAAGTATGACGATCGCGATACTCAAAAACCAGGTTGGAAGTTTGCCCAGTATGAACTACAGGGGGTGCCTGTGAGAATTGCCATTGGCCCCAAAGATCTTGAAAAAGGTTCAGTAGAACTTGCAAGAAGAGATACGCTGAGTAAAGAATTTGTACAGCAAAATGAGGTGGTGGAGCAGGTTAAAGGGCTTATGACCGAAATTCAGGAGAACCTTCACAATAAAGCCAGGGCATTCCGCGATGAACATATCACTCCTGTTGAGGATTTTGAAGAATTTAAAAAAGTACTCAAGGGAAAAGGAGGGTTTATTTCAGCTCATTGGGATGGAACTGCAGAGACCGAAAACAAGATCAAAGAGCTCACAAAAGCTACGATTCGTTTAATCCCCTTTGATGCCGAAAAAGAGGAAGGAGTATGTGTTTTCACAGGTAGGCCATCTGTAGGCAGGGTGCTGTTTGCAAAGGCTTATTAATTTTAAAAAAAAAATTACTCAACATTTGCGGCATTCAAAAATAGTTGTATTTTTGCATCCGCATTTGAAAATAAATGGTCCGTTCGTCTAGGGGTTAGGACGCCAGGTTTTCATCCTGGTAACAGGGGTTCGATTCCCCTACGGACTACAAAGGTTTGCAAGTCGTGTAAACCAGCTTTGAAATAATAAATGGTCCGTTCGTCTAGGGGTTAGGACGCCAGGTTTTCATCCTGGTAACAGGGGTTCGATTCCCCTACGGACTACTGAAAAAGAATTAATTTAATAAAAGTGTAATGGCAAATCATAAGTCATCGTTAAAGAGGATACGTAGCAACGAGACAAAGCGTCTTAGAAACCGCTACCAGCATAAAACTACCAGGAATGCCATCAAAAAGTTACGTGAGGCAGGAAAAGAGGAGGCAGAGACTTTGTATCCTACTGTAGCTTCTATGATTGACAAATTAGCGAAGAAAAACATTATTCATCACAATAAAGCCTCTAATCTTAAATCCAGATTAGCCAAGCACGTAGCTGCGCTTTAATTAAGATAGTGTTCAATTTATAAAAAATGCCTTTCGTGTAAAACGGAAGGCATTTTTTATTGAAGAATATGAAATGGATGTTGTTAATGATATTCTGGATCAGGAGCAAGTGTCGAGGGGAAATGAACTGATAGTCGAGCTTATTCAGAATTCATCAGTAAAATGCCATTTTTGACACCTCTTGTGTTAGCTGTATTATGGTTAATCTGAAGTGGAAAGAATTCGGTTCTTTTCTTCTCTAAAATGGCGTCTTAAGGCTTTTATTTTTTCATCATAAAAGATTCCGCAGAAGCTGCTATGTTTTTGCGTTGTTGAGATATAATAAAAGCATTTCTGAAAATTAATTGAGCCGCTGGCGTCCATTTGCAATCTGTACCGGGAAGTAGAGATTGATATTGATTGAAGCTGATCTGAAATCTAAAATAACCGTCGGAAAAATAATATAAAAAAAATCCGGAGCATCAAAAGATGTCCGGATTTTGTCATTTTTGAAAGCTGGCTGTAATTAGCCGTTCATGGAGATCAGGAATTCTTCATTGTTCTTGGTCTGTGTAATGCGTCCATTAATGAATTCCATGGCTTCTACGGGGTTCATGTCGGCCAAATACTTGCGCATCACCCACATTCTTTGAAGGGTGTTCTCATCAAGTAAAATATCGTCACGGCGTGTACTGGAAGAAGTAAGGTCAATAGCAGGGAAAATCCTCCTGTTGGCGATTTTTCTATCCAGTTGAAGTTCCATGTTACCTGTTCCCTTAAATTCTTCAAAGATCACCTCGTCCATTTTAGAACCTGTCTCGGTAAGAGCGGTTGCGATTATAGAAAGAGATCCTCCGCCTTCAATGTTACGGGCAGCCCCAAAGAACCTTTTTGGTTTGTGCAGTGCATTGGCATCTACCCCGCCAGAAAGTACTTTTCCACTGGCAGGCTGTACCGTGTTATAAGCTCGGGCCAGGCGGGTAATAGAATCTAAAAGAATCACCACGTCATGTCCACACTCCACCATTCTTTTAGCTTTTTCAAGTACGATGTTGGCAACGCGAACGTGCTCATGTGCTTCTTTGTCAAAAGTAGAGGCGATCACTTCTCCTTTTACATTGCGCTGCATATCGGTCACCTCTTCCGGGCGTTCGTCAATAAGCAGGATTATTTGGTATACTTCAGGATGGTTTGCCGCAATGGCATTTGCGATATCCTTAAGTAGCATTGTTTTTCCGGTTTTTGGCTGCGAAACGATCATTCCTCTTTGTCCTTTTCCAATAGGGGAAAAAAGATCAATGACCCGGGTTGAAACCGTACTTTGCCTTTCAGCAATATTGAATTTTTCCTGGGGGAAAAGTGGGGTAAGGTGTTCAAAAGAAACCCTGTCTCTCACTACCTGTGGATCAAGCCCGTTGATCTTGCTGATCTTGATAAGCGGAAAATATTTTTCTCCCTCCTTTGGAGGTCTAACCTGGCCAAGAACCGTATCTCCGGTTTTAAGGCCAAACAACCTGATTTGTGACTGGGAAACGTAAATATCATCTGGAGAAGAAAGGTACATGTAGTCTGAAGATCTCAGGAAGCCATAGCCGTCCTGCATGATATCAAGTACTCCTTCGCTTTCTATAATTGCGTCAAACTCATAGTCGGGTTCTTTGTAGCGGTTGCGGTTATCTCGGTTGCCAGTGTCTCTGTTGCCGCTGTCGCGGTTGCTGGTATTGTCCCTGTTGCCGTTGTTATCGCGGTTTCCGCTGTCGCGGGTGTTGTCGCGATTAGTCTGGCTGCGGTTGTTATCACGCGATTCTTTATGCCTGGAATCCTTACGCTCTTTTTGCTGATTTCTGGTAGAGGAATCTTTAGGGGCCTGCTGGCGGGAAGAATCTTCTTTTTTGCCTTTTTTCTCACTCCTGTTTTCAGGTGCAGCTTTTGTTTCCTGCAGGTTTTCTTTTTGCTCCCCTTTTTGTTCTGCTTTTTTCTCAGAAGACTGTCGCTGGTCTGCAGAGATTTTTGCAGGGCTGGATTTTTCTTTTCTTGGGCGGGTTTTTCGCTGTTTCCTGGCAGAATTCTGGTCTTCCTGGGGTTGAGGTTTGCCCTCTTCATCTGTTAGTGCCTCCTGAACTTTTTGCGGATTTGCCGCCTGATAATCAAGGATTTTGTATACCAGGTCAAGCTTTTTTTGCGTACGGTATTTAGGTACCTGTAGCGTTTTGGCTATTTCCTGAAGTTCAGGCAGCTTCTTAGCCTTTAATTCTGAAATTTCAAACATGAATGTTCTTAAATAAAATTGGTCTTTGGTTTAATTAACCTTCTCGAGGAAGAATCGAAAAAATTTTGGAGTCTAAGTAACCTTTATTGAATTGGTTACGAATTGATACTGCAATTATACGATATTATTTTCAGATTATAAATATGGTTTCTAAAAAGAATCTTTTATTTTTGTGCCTCTATTGAAGGTAAATGCTACAAAGAATCCAGACAGTTTATTTATTAATTGCGGCCCTGTTTAATGCAGGATTTATTTTTATATTTAAACTGTGGAATGATTTTGCGGGGAATGCGGTGTATATCGAAGATGTTTTTTCAGCTTTGGGGTTAACGCTCGTTTCAGCTTTACTTTCAGTAATTACGATCTTTTTGTTTAGAAATAGAAAGCTTCAGTTTGTGCTGGGGCGTGTCAATATCTTATTAAACTTAATTTTACTAGGATTATTTGTCTATTGGTCCCTAACTGTATCTGGAGAAACTTCGGTTTCAGAGAAAGGTATTGGGATGCTGACTCCTGTATTTTCTATCGTTTTTTTAGTGCTGGCCAATAAGGCTATAAAAAAGGATGAAGATCTTGTAAAATCTGTGGACCGACTGCGATAAACCTTTCATCTTAGTAGTATTAGTGCGTAAAAACCCGGAGTGAAAACTTCGGGTTTTTTAGTTCCTGAAAGTTCAAAGTTTAACGTTCAAGGTTTAAAAATTAAGGGTAGCCAAAAATGCCTTTTTAAGAAGGTTTTCAAAAAAGCTTTTTTTATAAAGTTTTTTGTGAAGTGAAGCATTTAAAATTCTAGTTGCCAATTTCTAACATCTAATTTCTAAGATCTAAGATCTCACTTCTAAAATCTAACTTCTATTTTTTCCCCAGTTCAATCACCTCCAGGTCTTTAATTTCTTCCCCGTCAATTTTAAACCTCAGCATCGTCCTCATCTGGTGAAAGCCCTGTTTTCCTGCTGCGCCGGGATTCATGTGTAAAAGACCCAGTTTTTTGTCATTCATTACTTTCAGGATGTGCGAATGTCCGCTAATAAAAATTTTCGGCGGGTTGGCTTTTATTTCTTCCTTAACTGCCGGAGAGTAGCGCCCGGGATAGCCTCCAATATGGGTGATCCACACGTCTACCTCTTCGCACCTAAATCGATTGTTGAGAGGAAATTCTTTTCTTATGCCGCCGCCATCAATATTTCCGTAAACGGCTTTTAGGGGTTTTATTTCTTTAATGGCATTGCTTACCTGCAGCGTGCCAATATCTCCTGCATGCCACACTTCATCGGCTTCAGCGGTATATTTCAGGATGCGATCATCAAGATAGCCATGGGTGTCACTAAGTAGTAATATCTTTTTCATAGGGAATAATTATAGCAAGATTAATAATCTACCGCCGGGAAGAATGAGCAGTTGCCTTTAATGGCTTATCTTTGTTCCTTTAATTTGCAAAAGTAAAAATTTAGGTTGAGATATTTTTTGGAGCTGGAATTCTTCGGAAAAGCCTATCACGGCTGGCAACGACAACCTGAGGCTATAACAGTGCAGGAGGTGATTGAAAGTTCCCTTAGCACATTGCTTCAGGAAAAAATTGAAGTCCTGGGTGCCGGAAGGACAGATGCAGGAGTGCACGCGAAGCAGATCTTTGCGCATTTTAATACCGGAATAAAACTGGACAGTCAGTTTATTTTCAGGATAAATTCGCTGCTGCCAAACGATATCGCTGTTAAAGATCTTGCTGCCGTACACCCCGAAGCTCATGCCCGTTTTGATGCTGTAGCCCGTTCCTACGAATATCACATCACTACAAGGAAGAACGTGTTTCAACGTGAAACGGCATATTACTTACAGAGAGAGCTCGATGTGGAAAAGATGAATGCAGCTGCAAAGATCCTGATGGATTACACCAGCTTTAAATGTTTTTCCCGGTCCAGGACCGATGTACATACTTACAACTGCACAATAACAAGGGCAGAATGGGAACAACGCGATAACCTGCTTATCTTTCACATTACGGCCGATCGCTTTTTGCGGAATATGGTGCGGGCCATTGTGGGTACATTAGTGGAGATAGGCTTGGGAAAACGCGAAATAGACAATATGCATCACGTGATTAAAAGCGGGAACAGGAGTGAAGCGGGAGCATCTGTACCTGCACAGGGATTGTATTTAACCAGGATCTTATATCCTGAAAGTATTTTTATTTAATGGCAGCAACAACAGGAAATGCTTTTGACTTCAGATTATTTAAGCGCCTGCTTAAATATGCTTTTGCCTATAAATGGGCCTTCTACTTTGTAGCCATTGCCGCTATTTTGCTATCCTTCCTGGGGGTAATGCGCCCTTATTTACTGCAGCTCACTATTGATAACTCTATAGTGCCGCAAAATAATGATGAGCTTGTTTTTTACATAAGCCTCATGTTAGGGGTGCTGGTGCTGGAGGTGCTTTTTCAGTTTTGTTTTATTTATTTCGCCAACTGGCTGGGGCAGGAGGTAATTAGAGATTTAAGGGTCAACCTCTTTAAACACATGCTTCAGTTTAAAATGAAGTATTTTGACAACTCTGCTGTAGGCCGGCTGGTAACCCGGGCAGTAAGTGATATCGAGACCATAGCGAGTATCTTCAGCGAAGGCTTGTTCATGATCATAAGTGACCTTTTAAAAATGACAGTTATCCTGGCTTTTATGTTCTATCAAAGCTGGAGGCTCACCCTATTGGTACTGGTCGTACTGCCGTTCATTCTCTATGCCACCAGGATTTTTCAGAAAAAAATGAAATTGGCTTTTGAAGAGGTGCGCACCCAGGTGGCAAACCTGAATACATTTGTGCAGGAACGTATCACCGGGATGAAGATCGTGCAACTCTTTACCCGTGAAGAAAAAGAATACGAGAATTTTAAGGAAATTAACGATAAACACCGCAAAGGCTGGGTTAAAACGGTTTGGTACAACTCCATATTTTTCCCAATTGCCGAAATGGCTACTTCCATAACCATAGGTTTAATTGTGTGGTATGGAGGTTTACGTGTGGTTGCCGGCAGCGAAGCAATCACGCTGGGGGTAATTGTTGCCTTTGTGGAGCTGAGCCAGATGCTATTTCGGCCGTTGCGGCAAATTGCCGATAAATTCAATACGCTCCAAATGGGAATGGTGGCTGCAAACCGGGTTTTTGGAGTACTCGATACCCAATCTTCCATTCCCGACAACGGTAAAATTGAAGTAGATCACCTTAAGGGGGAAATTGAATTTAAAGATGTGAGATTTAGCTATGTGGGTGATGAAGAGGTGCTCAAAGGAATCTCTTTTAAGGCCATGGCAGGTGAAACAGTTGCTATTGTAGGGGCTACCGGGGCCGGAAAATCCACCATAATTAATCTGCTCAATCGTTCTTACGAAATTTCAAGCGGACAAATTCTTATCGACGGCATAGACGTCAAGGACATGACCTTAAAATCCCTGCGTGGGGAAATTGCAATCGTACTTCAGGATGTGTTCCTCTTTGCCGATACCATTCTCAACAATATTACTCTAAATGACCCTGATATCACTAAAGAAACGGTAGTGCAGGCAGCAAAAGATATTGGGGTAGATAACTTTATTGCGAGCCTGCCGGGAGCTTATGATTATAATGTGAAAGAGCGGGGGGTAATGTTGTCTTCAGGGCAGCGTCAATTAATCGCATTTTTGAGAGCTTACGTGAGCAATCCAAGCATTTTGGTGTTAGATGAGGCTACTTCTTCTGTCGATTCTTACAGTGAACAGCTCATCCAGGATGCTACGCTGAAGATCACCCAAGGCCGCACTTCCATAGTAATTGCCCACAGGCTGGCCACGGTGAAAAAAGCCGATAAGATTTTGGTGATGGACGCAGGAAAAATAGTGGAGATGGGAACGCATTCCCAATTGCTAAAGAAAGAGAACGGCTACTATAAAAATCTGTACGAAGTGCAATTCATGCAGGAAGAGCAAAGTCTTTAAACAAGGTCTGCCTTTAATTTCTGAACCAGGTCTTCCCGGTCTTCGTACATCACAAATTCGCCGTCTTTGATGTAAGAGATCTGTCCTGTTTCTTCACTCACTACCAGGGCCAACGCATCGGTTTTTTCGGTGATCCCAACAGCTGCCCGGTGCCTTAACCCGAAGCGCAGCGGGATGGTGCGGTCATTTGATACCGGAAGTATCACCCGTGTAGCGGTAATATAGTTGTCTTCAATGATCAAAGCCCCGTCATGCAAAATGCTATTCTTGTAAAAGATAGATTCAATGATAGGCTGGTTCACCAAAATTTTCATGGGATCTCCGCTCTGTTTAACAAAATCGAGGCTTGTATTTCTCTGTATCACGATAAGCGCACCGGTGTTGGTTCTTCCCATATTTTCACAGGCCTTCACAATCGCCTCCACATCATTGGGTGTTTCAAGGTCGTCTTTGATAAGCTTTAAGGTTTGTAAAAAGCGCCTTCTTCTGGCGAAATTTGTAGAACCTATCATTAGCAAAAATTTCCTGATTTCCTGCTGAAAGACCACAATGAGTGCAAACATCCCCACCCCAATGAACTCTCCCAAAACACTGCTAAGCATTTCCATGCGCAATAACTGGGTGAGTTTTCCTACAAAGTAAATAATTACAATCCCAATAAAGATATTGACGGCTACCGTGCCTTTTACCAACTTGTAGATATAGTACAGCAGGGCTGCAATAAAGATGATATCAACAATATCCAGAATGCGTAGATCGAGAAAGTCCAAAGTGGGCGTGCGTTTTGGTAAATGTAAAAAATTATAAACTAGTTTTTCAGCCGCTCCATTAATTTCACACATTCCACTGCCTCTTTTACGTCGTGAACCCGAAGAATATGTGCTCCTTTCATTAAAGACACCGTGTTGAGAACCGTCGTGCCGTTAAGTGCCTCTTCGGGTGTGGTGTTAAAGGTTTTGTAGATGAGTGACTTCCTTGAAAGGCCAGATAATATTGGTAAATTCAGGTTGCTAAATAAATCCAGGCGAGACAGTAGTTCGAAATTCTGGTCAATATTTTTTGAGAACCCAAACCCCGGGTCTATGATAAGGTCATTGATGCCCAATGCTCTTGCCCTGTCAATTTTTTCAGAAAAATAGGTCAGCACCTCCTGGGTGAGATCTTCATACTGGTTGAGGTCCTTCATGTTTTTGGGGTTGCCCCTCATGTGCATCATGATATAAGGTACCTGCAGTTGAGCCGCTGTGTCCATCATTTTATCGTCAAGGTTTCCTGCGGAAATATCATTTATGATAGCCGCTCCTGCTTCTATACTTTGTTTTGCCACTTCACTTCGGAAGCTGTCTATGGAAATGAGGACATCCGGAAATTTTTTTACCAAAGCTTCTACAGCCGGAAGTATGCGCTGCAGTTCTTCTTCTTCCGAAATATCTTCTGCACCGGGCCTGCTGCTGTATGAGCCTATATCTATGAAATCGGCTCCTTCAGAGATCATTTTTTCAGCCTGGGCCAGGTGTTGTTCCAGGCTCGTGCGGCGTCCTCCATCGTAGAACGAATCGGGGGTAATGTTCAGAATTCCCATTACTTTTGGAACAGAGAGATCTATAAGCCGGCCTTTACAATTGATATACATCTTAAAAATTGCGGTTTTTTGGTTGGAAAAATTAACTTTGACGAAAAGAATAAAATCAGCGAAATTTACACAAATTACCCGTTTCTATGAAGGATACTTCTGCCCAATATGATGCTGTGATTGACCAATGCCGCAGCCTCTTCCTCAAAAAAATGAAAGATTACGGCTGTGCATGGCGCATTTTAAGGCTTCCTTCACTTACAGATCAGATTTTTATAAAGGCACAGCGCATACGCGGTCTTGAAGAAAATGAGGTGAGAAAGGTAGATGAAGGCGAAGTGCCCGAGTTTATTGGAATCATCAACTACTCTGTAATGGCTTTAATTCAGCTTGAAAAAGGAGTGGCCCAGCAGCCCGATCTTTCCAATGAAGAGGTAGAAGAGCTTTACGTGCGCACTACCGCGCGTACCAAGCAGCTTATGGAAAATAAAAATCACGATTATGGAGAGGCCTGGCGCGATATGAGGGTGAGCTCTTTCACAGATCTCATCCTTCAAAAAGTGCTTCGCATCAAACAAATTGAAGATAATAAAGGCAAGACCCTGGTGAGTGAAGGTATAGAGGCAAATTATGAAGACATGATCAATTATGCCGTTTTTGCCCTTATCCAGATCCAGGAAAAAAGCGAATTGAGCCAAACTTAAGCAGTATAACTATGAAAATTCTGGTCGAGGTTTCCCGTTGGATAGTCGGACTTTTGTTCATTTTTTCCGGATTTGTAAAGCTGAATGATCCGATTGGTTTTTCATTCAAACTGGAAGAATATTTTAGTCCTTCGGTACTTGATCTGGAATTTTTAGCGCCCTTTGCACTAATTATTGCCATCCTCGTAGTGGTTTTTGAACTTGTGCTGGGCATCATGCTGCTCATTGGCTACCTGCCAAAATTCACTACCTGGGCGCTGCTGCTTATGGTGATCTTCTTCGGGTTTCTCACTTTTTACTCCGCCTACTATAATAAGGTGACCGATTGTGGCTGCTTTGGCGATGCAATTCCTCTCACCCCCTGGCAGTCTTTTTATAAAGACATGATTTTGCTGGGGCTTATTCTCATCCTCTTTTTTAACCAAAAGTATATTACTCCCTACTTTGCCAGGGCTTCCCACAGGTGGATCGTTTTTTTAAGTTTCATGCTCTGTTTCATTTTTGCCTATTATGTTTTGATGCACCTGCCGGTCTTCGATTTCAGGGCTTACAAAAAAGGGACAAATATTTCACAGGCCATGACCGTACCACAGGGAGCTCCCGAAGCCGTTTATGACTACAACTGGAAATTCTTGGTAAACGGCGAAGAGGAAATCTTCACCACCCGTGGGGCTTATCCCAATGTTGACGGGGAGTTTATTGAAGTGGAAACCGAGTTGGTACAAAAAGGTTATGAGCCGCCAATTCACGATTTTTCAATAGAAAAAGACGGTGAAAATCATATTTCATCACTTCTTGCCGAAGACAAACTGCTCATGGTGGTGGCATACAGCCTTAGGCGCAGTGAAAATCCGGGTTTACAAAAGCTGGATGCCGTGATTGAACGCGCCCGCAACAATGGCTACAGGGTAATTGGCCTTTCGGCTTCGGGAGAAGAGCTCAAGGAGCAAATTAATGAGAAATTTGGCTTCGAGCTCGACTGGTACTTTAGTGACGAGACGGCGCTTAAAACAATCATCCGAAGTAATCCGGGTCTGGTAAAGCTTCACAAAGGAACCATTGTGGAGAAACTGCATTGGAATGATGCTGAAAAGCTTCAGTTTTAAGGAGGCTCAAAAATGGCATTTTTGAAGGTATTTTCTGAAGCCTTCCGCTTCTGAAGAAATTTTACACAGAATATCCCCAGGTGCTTCCGAAGAAAAATGAGATTGAAAAAAGCATTTTTGGAAGCTTATTTTTTCCGCTTTTTCTGCTTTTTCCGCAGGTTCTTAGCGGTGGCAATGTTATATTTGTAGTTTAGGCCGAAGAATAAAATAGTTTTGGCCATTCTGTTAATTACAAATACTTATATACCCCTAAAACCACCATTATGAGAGACAAAATTGTAGCCGGAAACTGGAAAATGAACAATGATTTGGCTCAAACCGAAGATTTGTTGTCAAACATTAAGAAATTATACAAAGAAAATCGCGAGGTGCGCGTAATTGTGGCCCCAGCCTTCACCAATTTGCACCACGCATTCGAATCTTTGAGGGATTCGCCCATAGACGTTGCTGCACAAAACATGAACGAGCATAAAGAAGGTGCATATACCGGGGAGGTTTCTGCCCAAATGCTTAGCAGTATAGGTATAAAAATAGTGATTTTGGGACACAGTGAGCGTCGTGCCATTTTCAACGAAACAGATGCCTTACTCGCCAAAAAAGTGGATGCAGCCCTTGAAAATGACATGGAAGTGATCTTTTGCTGTGGGGAAGAATTAAGTGAACGCAAGGGAGAAAAACATTTTGAGGTAGTAAAAAGTCAGTTGGAAAATGGCCTTTTTCATGTAGCTGAAGGGCAGTGGAGCAAGATCGTGATCGCTTACGAACCGGTATGGGCTATTGGAACGGGGGAAACAGCTTCGCCAGAACAGGCACAGGAAATGCACGCTTTTATAAGAAAAACCATTGCTGAAAAGTTTGGAAGTGAACTGGCCAACAAGGTGGCAATTCTTTACGGTGGTAGCGTAAAGCCCGCGAATGCACAGGAGATTTTTGCTAAAGAAGATGTAGACGGCGGCCTTATTGGTGGTGCAAGTCTAAAAGCCGAAGATTTTATCGCTATTGCAGAGGCCTTTTAAATACCTGAAGAATATGAATTACCTGGAGTTTAAATTTTTGATTGAACCTCTGCAACCGGCATCAGAGATCCTTATTGCCGAACTCGGCATGGCGGGTTTTGAAAGTTTTGTAGAGCATGAAGACGGGATAACCGCGTATATTCCGCAAGAGGAATACGACGCAGAGGCAATGGCGGGAATACATATACTCCAGTCTGATGAATTTGATATTTCCTATACCCAAAACGAAATTGAACAGGTAAACTGGAATATTGAGTGGGAAAAGAACTTTCACCCCATTATTGTCAACGATCAATGTGGGGTGAGAGCTCCTTTTCATCCCAGGCCCGATGTAAAATACGATATCGTGATCGAGCCAAAAATGTCATTTGGAACCGGGCATCACGCCACGACCCACATGATGATAGAATTTCTTTTGGAGCAGGACCTGCAGGGAAAAAAAGTGCTGGATATGGGCTGTGGCACAGGAGTATTGGCTATAGTTGCCGAAAAAAGAGGTGCCTCACAACTGGATGCCATTGATATTGACAACTGGTGCTATCAAAATACCCTTGAAAATGTAGAGAGAAATAACTGCCACTATATCGAAACTTTTGAAGGCGGGGCAGAGTTGCTTGAAGGCCGGCACTATGACGTGATCATTGCCAACATCAACAGGAATATCCTCCTTGAAGATATGCAAACTTATAACAACAGCCTTAACGAAGGCGGTGAGCTTTACCTTAGCGGATTTTATTCTGCCGATATTCCTGTGATTCGGCAGGAATGCGAAAAGTATGGGTTAAAATATCACAGTAATAAAGAACGGGAAGACTGGGTGGCTTTAAAATTCACAAAGTAATAGTATTGAGAAGAAATTCTTATATTTAAGCCTGTTTTTCCAAATGAAAATGTCTGATTATGAGCACACAAGAAGAAGTTCTTGAAAAGAAGAAAGTAGAAACAAAAGAATCAAAACTTCACGAGATCGTATTGTATAATGATGATTATAACACTTTTGATCACGTGATAGAGACCCTTATTATTGCCTGCGATCATACTCCCGAACAGGCCGAGCAATGTTCTCTCCTGGTGCATTACAAAGGTAAATGCACGGTAAAAACCGGAACTTATAAAGATTTGGAACCACGCTGCGGAAAACTTCTTGAAGAGGGCTTAACAGCAGAAATTGTGTAACATTCTTATTTATAAATCATATTAAAAAGGGCATGTTTAGTAAAATCATGCCCTTTTTAATTCCTGGAATTTAACCGATTGGCCTCAGCAAAAAATTACCGGCTAGTAATAAAGTTTGACCTGGCTGCTCCCTGGCTTAATGGGCTAATTCTTTATCCTTCTTTATTAGATTCAGCTTTTTTACGAGAGTCACGCTGCATCATCCGGCGATATTGATCTGTATATCCCCAGTCTTTTCGCTGTACTTCGTTGTGGGTAATCCTGCTTTTCTTGAACCTGGTCGATACTTCTTTCGCTCCCAATTTTTCTTCTGAGTTCATGATAATAAGTTTTAGTTTTTTAATGTTTAGTGTTGCTATAAGTTTTCGTGCTATAGTGCTATTTATCCCCCAAGACCTGGTAGCTGTTCTTAAAATTATAAATCCTTTTTAACTTTACTGTACAATTTGTGCTATTTAACGAGATCTTTAAGATGAGATATCAGAATATTTAGTTTTTCAGGATTTACAAAAATAAAATAGAGGAAATTGGGGATTTTTAGAATTATTCCGAAGTAAGTCTTAAATATCTGTTAATGTTTTTTGCTATGTTTGTATTATGAAATGTGCCCGGATATTAAATTTTTTTGTAGTCTTTTGTCTTGCAGCCCTAAGTGCCTGCGAGAGTAAAGACAGCAATAAAGAGCAAGCTCAGCCTGCACCGGGCACGCCAGGTCAATACTACCTGCTGGGTCTGGATACTTCAGATCCTCCAAAAAAACTTGAACTTTACAATAAAGGCCTCAATGCTGTTACAGATAAAAGAGACACCTCCCTGGTAGCATTACTGGATGGAAAAATCTATGCTCTTCAACGCTTAGGCCAGGTAGACAGCCTTCCATTCTGGATTGACAGCCTTATTATTACGGCGCGTTTACAGGGAGATTTGTTTTATGAAGCCAAGGGATTTCTTCGCAAGTCGGAGATCATGCGGAACAAAAACCCCGAAGAACAATTTAAGAATGCTTTTTATTCCCGAAACCTCTATCTGAAGTACGGCGATACTGCCATGGCGGGGAGAAGATCTCTCGATATGGCCAACGCCCAACTCGGCTTAGGTGATATAGTAGGAAGCCAGGAAAGTGCTACCGAAGCTATAAAGTATTTAGATCATACCAGAGATGCTAAATATGTGAGTTCTGCATATAATGTGCTGGGGCTTTCATACAGCGGGCAAAAACTGTTTTCGGAAGCTTTTAAAGAATATGAACAGGCCCTAAAATACGCGGTAAGCCGGGAAGACAGCATTAGCTACCTTCACAATATAGCCCTGCTGCACAAGAGTCAGGAAAATTATTCCGAAGCTCTTAAAACTTTCGGGGAAATATTAAAATCTGACGTAATTGATGAATCGTCGCGCCTCAGGTACCGCGAGAACTATGCCTTTACCAAATGGTTGCAGGACTCCACTACCAGGGCCGGAGATGTGCTTTTGGAAGTGATGCGGAAAAGGCGGGAGATGGACGATCAATCGGGACTTATAGCAAGTTATTTCCATCTTACAGATTATTTCAGGAAGATTGATATAAACAAATCAAAACACTACGCCGAAAAATACTATGAACAGGCAAAACTGCTTTCCTATCCCACCGCACAGGCCGAAGCCTTAAGAAGGCTTATTTCACTTAGTGAGGGAAATACAAGAGAGAAATACATAGAGCGTTTTTTATTGCTAAGTGACAGCCTTGAAGAAGCCGATACGAGGCTGAGGTACCAATTTGCCAAAATAAGGTTTGATGAAGAAAAAAAGGAGCAGCAAATAGACCTTTTGCAGGCCGAAAATACCACTCAGCACTTAAGAACAGAGAAACTGCGCACCAGGAATATCATCATTTCCCTTGCCGCGCTTATCATCCTGGTTATTTCAGGCGCATTTTTTTATTCTGTGCGGCAACGGGGCAAACGTGAAAAAATCAAGCAAATCTACCTTACCGAAAGAAGGATCTCAAAAAGGATCCACGATGAACTTGCAAATGACATCTACCACGTCATGAGTTCTATTGAGCCTGTGGCCCCGGCAATGGTAGTAGACCGGCTGGAGAATATTTACCAGCGCACCCGCGATTTTTCCCGGGAGAACAGTGAGATTGCTACGGGAGAAGATTATCTGTCGGGACTTCTTAACATGCTTTCGGGGGCTGTGCCATCGGGAATGCGACTTATAGTTCGCGGTGAGACCGGCGTGAACTGGGGCAAAATGAGCAGGGAAAACAAAATTGTGGTGTACAGGGTTCTCCAGGAAATGATGGTGAATATGAGAAAGCACAGCGAAGCCAAACTCGTAGCCCTTATTTTTTCTACGGAAGAAAAGTACTTAAAGATCAGCTATTCCGATAACGGGATAGGGGTTGATGAAGCTGTACTACAATGTGGAAATGGCGTTCAAAACCTGAAGGCGCGGCTAAAAACCATCAAAGGGAATGTCATTTTTGACACTTCAGGAAAAGGGCTTAAGGCAGAGTTCTTTGTTCCATTCAATTCTTAAACCCTCTTTTTATTTTTTGACGCGTTTATTGGCAGGATCTTACTGCTGTTTATCATCTTTTGGCGGCGGGGTGTACTTTAAAAAGTACATTTTATCGCCACTGGGATGATCCCACTCATTGAACAGTTCAAAACCATACCGGCGGTAGGCAAGGCTTACGCGTCTTATTCGGGTTTCGGCATAAATAGGGAGTTGCAAGTCTCTGGCAATGGCATAAAATTTATTTTTCATGTCATAAGCAATTTTTGCATCATCGCTGCCGCGCGCATCACTTAAAATTCCCCAGAACCAGCAGTAAAGGTAATCTCCTTCTTTTGGTCGCTGAGCTTTTACGTACTTCTGAACTTTCATTGCGGCCAGCCCTTTTTTGATCCCGGTCACATTAAGGGCCAGCTTGAGGTCCATGATAAGATCTTTCCAAAAATTCCTGTCCTTGCTATTTGTCTTAAACAGTATAGCTATTCCTTTTTCATCGGGGGAAGTAATAAGGGCATCTTTTTCAATAGCCTTTTCTACCATATAAGTGGCCAGGTATTGAAATCTCTTTTCGCGTTTGTGATCATCTTTAACGATCTCCATGGAGGTAGGCACTTCCTGTAAAAGAGTAGAGACGTTGTCTATTATATTCTGCTTGTTCAAGGAGCTTAAATTTTTCCGAAAGATAGAAAAATGACCCGAGTTTGGCTTCTTCCGAAGAATAAAATTCAGAAGCTACAAAACGGCTTCAGAGATAAAACCGAATTATTTTTTCATTTTACAGCTGTTTTGGAATGGTTTTTTACATTTGTTTTTTGATCAGTAAAAATCTTATGAAAAAACTCTCATTTTTCCTATTTCTCCTTCTCACTTTAAACGCAGGAGCGCAGTCTAACTCTGAAGAAGATTCTCTTAATATTCGCAAACTTTATGATGTGGCCCTGCTTCAGGGACAGGGGTATGCCTGGCTTGATCACCTTTCGAACAAGATAGGGGGGCGGCTATCGGGATCTGTGAATGCACAGCGTGCCGTAGATTACACCAAAGCCGAACTTGAAAAACTGGGCCTTGACCGGGTATGGTTACAGCCGGTTATGGTGCCTAAATGGACGCGCGGAAATCCCGAATATGCTTATATTCAGTCTCCGGGAGCACCATCAACTACAGTGAACATTCTTGCTTTAGGCGGTTCTGTAGCTACTCCCGATACGGGGATTAGGGCAAAGGTAATCGAGGTGCAGGGTATTGAAGATCTTGAGAGGTATGGAAGGGAGCAAATTGAAGGGAAAGTGGTGTTCTTTAACCGCCCAATGAGGGCCGATCTTATCCACACTTTTGAAGCCTATGGCGGTTGTGTAGATCAACGCTACTCGGGTGCGGCCGAAGCTGCAAAATTTGGTGCCGTGGGAGTGATCGTGCGATCGCTGTCTCATAAAATTGACGATTACCCTCATACAGGCTCCATGAGCTATGGTGACCTTCCCAACAGTAAAAGGATTCCTGCTGCGGCCATTAGCACCAAAGATGCCGAGTACCTTAGCAGTATGCTCAAGCTTAACAACGACCTCGATTTTTACTATAAAATGAACTGCCGCAACTATGAAGATGTAGAATCTTATAACGTGATTGGGGAGCTAAAAGGGAGTGAGCGCCCTAATGAGTATATTGTGGTTGGCGGGCATCTCGATTCGTGGGATGTGGGTGACGGGGCTCACGATGATGGCGCCGGAGTGGTACAATCCATGGAAGTGCTTAGGCTTTTCAAGGAATCGGGGATCCGCCCTAAGAGAACTATCCGGGTGGTGCTGTTTATGAATGAAGAAAATGGACTTAGAGGTGGAAATAAATATGCTGAAGTAGCCAGAAAGAACGGCGAGAACCACATTTTTGCTCTTGAAAGCGACTCTGGCGGATTCACGCCACGCGGATTTTCCTTTGATGCAAGGGAATCTCAGTTTGCAAAAATCGAATCCTGGAAGCCCCTTTTTGAGCCTTACCTCATTCATTACTTTTCCAGGGGAGGCAGCGGTGCCGATATTGGTCCGCTTGAAAACGGAAGCACCGTGCTCGCCGGCTTAAGACCCGATTCTCAAAGGTACTTTGATCACCACCACGCAGCTACCGATACTTTTGATGCGGTAAATAAACGTGAACTTGAACTTGGAGCTGCTACTATGGCTTCCCTGGTTTACCTGGTAGATAAATACGGATTTGACGATATTAAGAACGAGCCCGAAATCCTGAAATAAAAGAATGCCGGCTTAGTGTGTTCGGCAATTAAACTTTCTATCTTTGAAGCCTTAAACTACAAAGGTGCATCTTACTGCCTACACAAAAGAATTTGGAAAGAACCTGAATATTGCATACCCCGTAATGTTGGGCCAGTTAGGGCACGTGCTGGTAGGGCTGGCCGATAATATTATGGTGGGCCGCCTTGGTGCCGCACCTCTCGCAGCCGTTTCCCTGGGCAATAGCCTGGTTTTTATTGCGCTTTCCCTCGGAATCGGATTCTCTTTTGCCATCACGCCGCTTATTGCTGAAGCCGATGGCTCGGACGATATTGATGCCGGAAAAAGCTATTTTCACCACGGAATTATCATGTGCGGAATAAACGGGATTTTTCTTTTTATTCTGCTGCTACTGGCAAAACCACTTCTTTACAGGCTAAATCAGCCGCCTGAAGTAGTAGACCTGGCAATCCCATACCTTGAGATCGTTGCTTTTTCGATGATCCCGCTTATGCTGTTCCAGGCTTACAAACAATTTGCCGACGGGCTTTCCCAAACGCGCTACGCCATGTATGCTACTTTAATTGCCAACGTGGTGAATGTGCTGTTCAATTATCTGCTCATTTACGGAGTCTGGATCTTTCCACGGCTCGAACTGGAAGGCGCTGCCCTGGGAACTTTAATTTCCAGGTTTTTCATGATCTGGTTTATCTGGGAGATCTTAAGGCGAAAAAAGAAGTTCAGCCAATATTTCGTCTGGTCCCGGAAAGACCTGCTCAAAATTGACATTTTTAAGAGGTTATTCGCGCTTGGGTTTCCCACTGCCCTGCAAATGCTGTTTGAGGTAGCAATATTTACAGCCACTGTTTTTCTTGCCGGTACGCTGGGTACCAATCCGCAGGCGGCAAATCAAATTGCGCTCAACCTCGCGTCCATGACTTTTATGGTAGCAGTGGGGCTGGGAGTAACGGCCACAATCAGGGTGGGAAATCAAAAGGGAAAAGCAAATTATTACGACCTTCGGCGTATAGCATTATCTACATTTTTACTGGTATTTATCATTGAAGCAGTATTTGCTGTAGGTTTTATCCTTCTAAAAGACTGGCTGCCCACGCTGTACATAGATAATTCCGAAGTAATTTTACTGGCGGCACAGCTGTTGATTGTGGCAGCATTATTTCAGCTAAGCGATGGCTTACAGGTGGTGATCCTGGGAGCTTTAAGAGGTTTGCAAGACGTGAAATTCCCCACAGTTATCTGCTTTATTGCCTATTGGATCATAGGTTTCCCGGTGTCCTGGTACCTTGGTAAGCAAACCAGCCTTGGCAGTATGGGAATTTGGTTTGGATTACTCGCCGGCCTTAGCGCATCTGCTTTTATGTTGTATCTTCGGTTTAATTCTTTGAGCAAAAAATTACTTCTATCGGCTGTAAATGATGAGCCACAGAAACAAATCATATAAAAACTGACTATGGATTTCCCAAAATTCCTTTTAGGTGATAATACCGATTATCCCAACGCCATTTTTATAATTCATACTGAATTTCCGCGTTTTATATTAAATCTTGAAGACGATGAAGTAGAGTGGCTGGAAGATTTTGATGCCGCCGATGAAAAGGAACTTGCTTCTGAAGCCGAAGGTCTTATTCAACAGGCTAACGACTTTTATGATCGTGAAATTTCGAGATATGATGAATAGCCTATGGAACAATTGGTAGAACTAGATCACGAACTTTTCCTTTTTCTCAACAACCTTGGGGATCCTGCCTGGGATAATTTCTGGAATTTTATTACCAATAAATGGGCTTCCATTCCGTTTTATGCGCTGCTGGTGTTTTTTCTCTACAAGGCGTTGGGGTGGAAGAAGACGCTGCTTTCCCTTGTGCTTGTTGCGTTAGTGATCACCTGTACAGACCAGCTTGCAAACCTTTTTAAACATTATTTTGAACGCCCCCGGCCCTGCAGGCAGGAAGGTATCATGGAATATTCACGTTTTGTTGCTGTGCGGTGTGGCAGGTTTGGGTATTTTTCTGCGCATGCGGCAAGTTCGGCAGCCCTGGTGGTTTATCTGGGGATGATCCTAAAAAGGTATTGGAAACACATCTTTCCGGTGCTCATTTTCTGGGGCTTACTCGTTTCCTACAGCCGCATTTACCTTGGGGTACATTATCCCGGCGATGTACTTACCGGCTGGTTCTTCGGGATTGTGATTGGATATGTTTTTTATCGTTTGTTCCTGTTCCTGGGGCGCAGGTTTTTTACTTCCGGCGACTTTCGGGCAGAATTCTAACAGGTCACGCCTGCCCGGTCATGGTAAAATCAGCGGTTTAGCAAATTACGTGGCAGGCTTTATTTTATTCTCGCTAAAGAAATTCGGCTGGTTTTTTCAGAAGTAGTTCTTACAAAAGCCGGTACTTTTCTAATAGGAATGCAGCCGCTTCAAAAGGCGTGGTTTCATTTTTTTCGAGGGCTTCGAGCTGCTGCTTCAAAAGTATTTTGATTTCCGGCTGATTGTAAAACCTGCTTTTTAAATGTTCATTGATGGTTTGTAGCAGCCAGAATTTATTCTGTTCGTGGCGTTTTCGGCTGAAGTCGCCACTTTCCTTCATCTTCTGCTCATATTCGGCTACCAGATCCCAGATCTCGGTTATGCCTTCTTTGTAATAAGCACTACACAACAGCACTTTTGGTTGCCAGCCACTTTCTTTTGCAGGGTAGAGGTGAAGCGCTCGTTTAAATTCAGACCGGGCTCTTTCAGCAGGCTTCCGGTTTTCACCATCGGCTTTGTTGATCACAATGGCATCGGCCATTTCCATGATCCCGCGTTTAATTCCCTGCAGTTCATCACCTGCCCCTGCCAGCTTCAGCAGTAAAAAGAAATCGGTCATGCTGTGAACAGTGGTTTCACTTTGTCCCACCCCAACGGTTTCTATGAGTAGCGTGTCAAAGCCTGCAGCCTCACATAAAATAATGGTCTCCCGTGTCTTTTTTGCCACCCCGCCCAGTGAATCTCCCGAAGGAGAAGGCCTGATGAAAGCATTTTGGTGGTTTACAAGTGTTTCCATCCGGGTTTTATCCCCAAGTATGCTGCCTCCCGAAATTGTGCTGCTGGGATCTACTGCCAGAACCGCAACTTTTTTCCCCGAGTCGGCCAAATGAACCCCCAAAGCTTCTATAAAAGTACTTTTGCCTACTCCGGGTACGCCGGTAATTCCAATCCTGATGGAATTATTGGCATATGCCAGGCACTTTTCTATAAGCTGGGCCGCTTTTTCCTGTTGTTTTGGCTGGTTGGTCTCCACCAGGGTGATTCCCTGGCTTAGTGCCGACTTATCGCCGGCCCGAAGACGGTTAAAGATTTCTTCAACCGGGGTTTCCTTTCTTCGGGAATCCCTGATTTTCCTGGCCATTACGGCATTAATTTCTGAAGAAGGGCGGGTTCCCTCCGATTCGTGTAGGGCCGATTGATTTTTCAAACTGGGAATTAATTTTTAGGTGGAGATCTTCTTTGTATATTGAACTACTAAAATAACAAAATAAAAGATCATTATGAAGACATTGTATACTGGTGTTGCCACCACAACAGGCGGAAGGGAAGGAAATGTAAGAAGTGACGACGGAATTCTTGATCTCGACCTGAGTATGCCCAAAGCCATGGGAGGGAAAGGTGCCGAAAAGACCAACCCCGAACAACTTTTTGCAGCCGGATATTCGGCCTGTTACGGCAGTGCCCTTCAGGTTGTTGCAAAGAAACACAAGGTAGACCTGGGAGATTTTTCGGTCACTGCTTCCGTAGAACTGGGTACAACCGAAGAAGGCGACCTTCAGCTTTCGGTGGTGCTCGATTCGTATATTCCGGGAGTAGATGTTGAAACAGGAGAGAAACTGGTCAACGAAGCTCATGAGATTTGTCCTTACTCAAGAGCTACGCGAGATAATATTGATGTTACCCTCAACCTCATGCTTGATGAGGATGAATAGACCATCATCCTAAACATTCAAAAAGGGCATTTTTAATGCTCTTTTTTTATGCCCTAAAGTGAGTAAACACTATAAATTGTTGTCGTCTTCTGTATCGGGGTTATAGGCCAGGTGCAGGCTGTTGTAAACGGCCTCAATATTGCGTTGGTTTTCCATGAGCACAATCAGGGTGTCGTCTTCCTCAATTTGAGTGGCCCCGTTGGGCGTGAGGAATTTTCCGTCACGGGAAATCATTGCAATAATGGCATTTCGAGGGAAATGAAGGTCTACAATTCTTTTTCCTACTGAAAAATTTTCTGAAGGGATGGTGATCTCTCTTATTAGAGATTTAGTTCCGTCTGCAAGAAAAGCATCAACAGGAGAGATCCTTTTTGCCTTTTTTGGAAGGGCAACATGTAGCCAGTGGGCCACTTTTGAAAGGGTGGTTCCCTGTACCAAGACTGAAGTGAGGGAAACGAAGAACACAATGTTAAAGATCATGTGCGCTTTTTCAATTCCGGCCAGAAGCGGGTAGGTGGCAAAAACAATTGGTACCGCTCCCCGTAGCCCAACCCACGAAATGTACCAGCGGCGGCGCATCTTCATCTTAAAAGGTGCAAGGCTAAGCATTACTCCTATGGGGCGCGCAATAAAAATGAGAAATACCGAAACCAGGATTCCCAGGCCAATAATGGGCACTATGTCACTTGGATATACAAGCAGCCCCAGGGTAAGGAAAAGCACAATCTGCATAAGCCAGGCTACCCCGTCAAAAAAACGCATAATGGTGCGCTTGTGGATGAGATCCTGGTTCCCCAGGTAAACCCCGGCCAGGTATACGGCAAGAAATCCGTTCCCGCCCAGCCTGTCTGTAGCCGAAAACACCAGGAACATGAGTGCCACGGCCAGTACAGGATAAAGGCCTTCAAAATCTAGCGTGATTTTATTGATGATGATTTTACTGAGCTTTCCGAAGAGAAAACCAAGCGCGGCACCTATTAAAATTTGCTGAAGGAAAAGTGGAATTATGGAAAGCAGACTTTGGTCCTGGTTCACTACCAGGCCTAAAAAGGCGATGGTGAGAAAATAGGCCATTGGGTCGTTACTACCGCTCTCCAGCTCCAATGTGGGTCTAAGGTTGGCTTTTAAAGCCATATTTTTTGACCTGAGGATAGAGAAAACGGCTGCCGCATCTGTAGAAGATACAATGGCCCCCAATAACAGGCCTTCATAAATAGTGAAATCTGTAATGGCCCACACAAAGGTGCCAAGGGAGAGGGCAGTGAATAAAACGCCCAGTGTAGAAAGGGAGATCCCGTGCCAGAGAATAGGCTTAATACTGCGCCAGTTGGTGTCCAGCCCCCCCGAAAAAAGGATGAAATTGAGGGAAACTATACCAATAAACTGGGCGAGTTGAGGATCATCAAATTCAATTTTCCCGATTCCTTCTGAACCTGCCAATATACCCACCGAAAGGAAAAGTATAAGCGTGGGCACCCCAAATTTATAGGAAGTCTTTCCCGCCAGTATGCTTATGAGAAGTAAAAGTGAACCAATTAAAAGTACATTCTCTGTGGTAATATCCATTTATAGCAGGCTTGTTCCGTTGGTATAAAGAAAAGCAAAAATAAACTTTTTTGAAGTTTTATTCGGATTGGTTCTCCTTTAGTAACTCCGGAAATTTTGCTTTGAACCTGTTCATGCGGGGCACAGAAACCTGCCGGATATATGGATCGTTGGGATGCTGTTTTTTATAATCCTGGTGGTAATCTTCAGCCTTCCAGAACTTTTGAAAAGGCAGTACCTCTACGGCAATGGCTTTTTCATACTGCCCGGCCAGGGCTTTTATCTTTTGTTCAATGATCTTTTTTTGTTCCTGGTTCTGGTAAAAAATTATGGAGCGGTACTGCGAACCAATATCCGGGCCCTGCCCGTTCTTCTGAGTGGGGTCCATAGAGCCAAAATACACATCGGTAAGGGTTTTAAAATTGATCACTTCAGGATCGTAGATCACTTCAACGGCTTCGGCATGCCCTGTTCTGCCGGTATTGCTCTCTTCATAAGTCGGGTTTCTGGTGTGACCACCCGAATATCCCGAAATGGCTTCTTTAACCCCTGTCACGCTTTCAAAAACAGCTTCCACACACCAGAAACATCCACTTGCAAAATAGGCTTTTTTGAGGCCGTTCTGGACAGGAACTTCCACCGGCTCGGCATTGGCAATTTCAGGCAAGGTCACTGTGTCACCCGAAGAGTTTTTACAGGCAGTAAGGCTAATAATCAGGGATAGCAGTAAATATTTCATTTTATTCTTTTTTGTATGTTCCTTCTAAAGATTTTTTCCCGTACAGGGCGTAATCGGTCATTACTTCCCCATTCTTTGAAAACCCGAGCCAGTCAATTTCGGCATCGCCGTTGGGCTGGAAAGTAACAGTAGCAACAGGAGTGTTGGTGTCAAATTCGCCCCAGGGCAGGGAGCGGTTGGGGGAATTTTCTCTTGATACCGAAACAAAGTAAATATCAGCAGTACTCTCGCTGGTTTTTTTACTTTGGGCATTGATGTAGATTTTATCTTTATCTATGCACCATTCCGTAGGCCGATCGTAAGATATTTCGATGCAGTTGCAATTACAGTCGGTCGCATTTTCAGCTTCTGTTTTTCTGTATTTTCCTGAATGATCGGCTACAGGGGCGTTAGAGGTGTTACCACGTTCTTTTGCTGTTTGCAGCGCATTTCTTTCATCCTGAAGGTTTCCCGGCGGCAGCGTGTCGGCAGCAATAGTTTGAGTATCTATTTTTTCTGAAGTTTCTGAATTGGCGTTGTTTCCGTCTTTACAGGAAAAAATAAACACCGCAATGAGCATGAAAAGCAGCTTTTTCATAGTTGTAGGTTTAATTTTTAAAGATAAGCCATCCAGAATAGATTTCTGTGAAACAGATGTTAACGGAAAAAGAAACAAGATTGCTGCGCTTCAGGAAACAAGAACCAGGACGCAAGTTTTTCTGATAATAATCTCAATCCTCAAAAAATCTCACCTCTCAAATCTCACATCTCCTATCTCAAATCTCAAATCTATACCAACAAAAAACCCCTCACTTGCGCGAAGGGTTCTGTTAATACTATCAGATGAAAAATTAGAAGCTCTGGAAAAGCTCGTTCATCTTTTGCCTTTCTTCCTGTGCCAGTTCTTCATCTACAAGGATACGGCCACTGTGCTCATCGGTGATGATCTTTCTGCGTCCGGCAATTTCCATGATCACCTGCGGCGGAATGGTAAAGAAAGAACCTCCAGATGCCCCTCTTTCAACAGGAACCACTGCCAGGCCGTTCTTCACGCTGCTGCGGATTCTCTTGTAAGCATTTACCAGGCGGTCTTCAATTTGCTCTTCAAATTCTTTCGATTTGTCAATAAGAGCTCGCTCTTCCTTCTCGGTTTCAGCAAGAATCTCATCCAGCTCCCCTTTTTTGTGGTCAAGGTGTTTCTGGCGCTCAGCCAAACGCTCTTTGGTTTGCTCAATAACTTCTTTCTTCTGGTCTATTTGAGCACGAAATTCTTTGATTTGCTTCTCGGCAAGTTCTATTTCCAGTTCTTGAAATTCAATTTCTTTAGACAGGGCGTTGAACTCACGGTTATTGCGTACATTCTTTTGCTGTTCAATATATTTTTTGATCAATGCCCGCGCATCTTCTATCAAAACTTTTTTGGTATTGATCCCCTGATCGATCACTTCAAGGTCGGCATCCATTTTTTCCAAACGGGTATTAAGGCCTGCTACTTCATCTTCTAAATCTTCTACCTCAAGCGGAAGTTCACCTCGTACATTTCTTATTTCATCCACCCTGGAATCTATAAGTTGAAGATCGTACAACGCTCTTAACTTCTCTTCTACAGTAACATCGGTTTTTTTTGCCATAGTTAAAAATACTTGATAGGATTGGTTTCTGTGTTTGATAAAACGACTGCAAAATTAGCAAATTTTTTCTTAAGATAAGTAGTAAGAAGGGTTTTTGTGAACTGTTCGCTCTCGTAGTGCCCAACATCGGCCAGTACCAGTCTTTGCTCAGCTTTGAAGAAGTCGTGGTACTTGAGATCTGCAGTGATAAAAATATCGGCCCCGGCTGCAATGGCGTTATTAATGGCAAAGCTGCCGCTGCCTCCCAGTACCGCAACTTTTTTGATGGGTTTGCCCCTTAAAGCCGAATGCCGTATGCACCCGCAGCCAAAAGTTTTCTTTACCTGCTCCAAAAATGCCGTTTCTTCCATTTCTTCCGGTAACAATCCCGTCATCCCAATGCCAATGTGCTGGTTGCTATTCTCAAGGCTGGTAAGCTCGTAGGCAACTTCTTCATAAGGGTGGCTGTCAAAAAGGGCATTTAAGATGTTCTTTTCTGAATGCTTCGGAAAACTTACGCCCACCTGTATCTCTTCCTCGTAATGCGTTTCTCCCCTTCGGCCTATCACCGGATTTGATGCTGCGTTTCCGCGGAAGGAGCCGCTGCCAATTACATTAAAGCTGCAGTGGTCATAATTCCCTATAGAGCCCGCTCCGGCTGAAAATAAAGCTTCCCGCACTTCGGCTGCGTCTTTCTTGGGAACAAAAGTGACCAGTTTTTTAATGGTTCCCGGCTGCGGAATGAGAATCTTCCTGTCTGTTAGCCCCAGTTGTTCACACATCATGTGGTTCACGCCCTCAAAGCTGTTGTCGAGTGCAGTGTGAATGGCGTAGATGGCGATATCGTTCTTAATGGCCTTTAGAATGGCCCGCTCTACATAACTGCTGCCGGTAAGCTTTTTAAGCCCTGAAAAAATTATGGGATGAAAAGTGACAATGAGGTTGCAGTTGTTCTCCATGGCTTCATCTACCACACTTTCGAGGGTGTCCAGGGTTACCAGGATTCCTGAGACCTGGCTGGTGGGGGAGCCGGTGAGCAGGCCAACATTGTCAAAATCTTCGGCGTACGCGCTAGGAGCAAGTTTTTCCAGCTCCTGAATTATTTCCTTAACTAACATCTTTGCTTTTTTGCTGAGTTTGTCAAAGATAAAAATTATCCGGGCAGGCTGCCGCATTCAGTTATCCTCTTCAGCATAAATTTATTCCTTCCGAAGAAAGATAGTCTGCTGTGCAGAGGTGTCAAAAAGGGCAAATTTTAACTATCTTTTTTCCGGGAGTGGCTTAAAATGATGGTTTGCGTTTCAGGAAAAAAATTACCTTCGCACTCATGTCGGCAAGAAAAATTCTTTATCCTTTTTCCATTCTTTACGGTGGTGTAATGCGCGTGCGAAACCAGCTTTATGACCGCCATATTTTCCCTGTGCACAGTTTTGAGCTGCCGGTTATTGCCGTAGGCAACCTGAGTATGGGGGGTACGGGAAAATCTCCCATGGTAGAATATCTCACCCGGCTGCTCAAAACCCGCTACAGGGTGGCCACGCTTAGCCGCGGGTACAGAAGGAAGACCAGCGGGTATATTTTGTTGACTGGTACCGAAACTGCTGCTGAAGTAGGGGATGAGCCGCTGCAGTTTAAATTTAAGTTTCCTGAAGTTACTGTGGCCGTAGATGAAAAGCGCAGCCATGGGATAGAGGAACTTCTAAAGCTCAAGCCAAGGCCCGAAGTGCTGCTGCTTGATGATGCTTTTCAACACCGAAGTGTAAAGGCAGGTTTTAATATTTTACTCACTTCCTACTCAAAGACCTATAAAAACGACCTGGTGCTGCCGGCAGGTGACCTTAGGGAGCCGGCATCGGGTGCAAAAAGGGCCAGCGTGATTGTGGTCACCAAATGCCCTGCAGATCTTTCTGTGGAAGCGCAAATGGAGATTATTAAGCAGCTAAAACCCACAGCAGGGCAGGAAGTTTTCTTTAGCAGCATTGCTTACAGTGAAAAGGTGATGGGCAGAAACAGGTCTTATTTTTTAAAAGACCTTCAAAAAACGCCTTTTACACTGGTAACGGGTATTGCCAACCCGCAGCCCATGGTGCAGCACCTTGAAGAATTAGGTCTAAAGTTTGAACATAAAGCCTATAAAGATCATCATCATTTTACAGAAGCTGAACTGCGGGAACTGCAACACGAGGAATTTATCATCACTACCGAAAAAGACTATATGCGCCTCAAAAATGAGATTTCAAGGGAGAAAATTTTCTACCTGCCTATACAAAACCATTTTCTTCACAGGAAAGAAGACTTTGATGAACTGGTTTTAAAGTATGTACAAAAAAATGAGACCCGTTAAGGTCTCATTTTTATATTTTGGCTAATTCAAACTATCTTCACAATAACCTGAGTTCACCTATACTCAAACCTTGTGCCACATTTTTAAATTGTGGCTTTCTGCTGACTTAAATATTTGTTTATTTTTTGGAAGAATTCTTCTGTCTTATACGGCTTGGGGATGATATCATTAAAACCATTGAGGTAGAATTCATCAAGGCTTTCTTCCAGGGTTACCGCGGTGAGCGCAATGATGGGAATAGTTTCATTGAACTTGCGTATTTCCCGGGTGGCTTCAATTCCGCTTATGCCCGGCATGTGAATATCCATCAGGATAAGGTCAAAATCATTGTCTTTAACCTTGGTGATCGCGGTGGTACCATTGTCGGCCACGTCACAAATCACCTGGTTCTTCTCCAGGATCTTACGGGTGATCATCTGGTTGATCTTGTTGTCTTCCACGATAAGTATCCTCTTACCGTGCATAATATCGTTTGACAGCGGTTCGGGGATCTCGTTGTCTTTTTGACCCTGTGGGCTGGCCGGTTCCATCGCTTCAAATTTCAGTTCAAAATGGAAAAGGGAGCCTTCGCCCAGTTCACTTTCCAGGTGAATTTCGCTGTCCATTAAATTGAGCAGGTTCTTCACAATAGAAAGCCCCAGCCCTGTTCCCCCAAATTTTCGGTTGATCTGGAGAGAACCCTGTGTAAAGTTCTCAAAAATGGCTTTTTGCTTTTCCTTGCTTATTCCCTCGCCCGTATCCTGAACTTCAAATCTCAACAGCACCCTGTTGTCTTTTTGGCTCAGGCGTTTTACCCGCACCCAGATGTCGCCGTCTTCGGTAAACTTAATGGAGTTGCCAATGAGGTTGATGAGGATTTGCGAGATCTTAAGCGGATCTCCTTTCAGTTTCTTCGGAATTTCGGGATCAAAGTCCAGGTGGAGTTGGGTCTTCTTGTCTTCAGCTGAATTTTTTAGGGCAATCAAAACATCTGTGATCCTCTTTTTCAGGTTAAATGAACTTTCAAGCATTTCAACTTTCTTAGCTTCCAGCTTGTTGAGGTCGAGGATGTTATTGATGAGGGAAAGTAAATATTCTCCCGAAAACTTTAGCGAATTAAGGTGTTCCTTTTGATTTTCAGTAGGGCTTTCTTCCAGCAGCAGGTGGGTGAGCCCGGTAACGGCATAAAGCGGGGTGCGCAGTTCATGGGTGATGGTAGAAAGGAACTGGGCTTTGGCCAGGGAAGCTTTTTCGGCGTTTTCTTTGGCTGTGATCAATTCTGAATTTTTCTTCTGAAGTAGATCGTTGGCTCGCGCCCTTAAGTTGTTGTTCTTATACAGCGACAGGGTTAGCAGTGACAAAATGGTGATCAAAGCCACACTTAAAATGGTGGTGAGCTTGTTCACTTTTAGCGTGCGTTCTGCCTCTTCTTTTTTACGGGTGAGCTCGTTCATGGTGCTCTTCATGGAATCTACCCCGTAACGGGCGCTGGCGTCTACGGCCAAAGCTTCGGCATTTAGATTGTATAAAGAATCCTGGATTTGGTTATTCTCCCGAAGTAAGGCCAAGGCTTCCTCGTAGTTTCCCATTTGCTCCTGTAGCTCGCTCTGTACCTTCTTGGTATGCTGAATCATACCTGCAAAATTGTTGCGCTGGGCAGCTTTTAAGGCTTTCTCAGATTCGGCCATTGCTTCAGGCAGTTGTCCTGAAGCCTGGTACGCGCGGGCTTTGTAATAGTGAACCCGGCTGCGCTCGTACTCATTATTGTGGATGCGCAGTTTTTTTTCCGCAGAATTTAAAAGGCTAATGGCGGCGTGTGGCCTCTCGGCGGTGTTGAGGTAAAGTATGCCGCGGTTTAGCTCTACAGAGCCAACTCCTTCAGTATCCCCCTGTTTTTTATAAAGCGCTTCCGAAAGATCGAAATATTCTGTGGCGCGATCAAAAATTTTCTTGGCAGTGAAGATCTTTCCGAAGTTAAGATAGCTGTATGCAAGGCCTTCTTCGTCTTCTATTTCCCGTTGGATGGAAATGGCCCGTTGTAGCTCTGTAGCGGCTTTGTCGTGCTCGTGGCGCACGTAGTAGAGCTGGGCCAGGATGCTGCTGGAAAGTGCAATTAGCCTGGGGTGGTCTATAGATCTTGAGAGCTCCAGTGCTGTGTTAAGTTCGCGTAGAGCCTGATCAAAATGTATACTGTTAATTGACTCTTCTGCGTTTTCCAACAGTTGTTCAATAGTGACATTTATTTCATCTACTTCCTGTAGGCTTTTTCCCTGGGAATAGGAAAAGGAAAAGTAAAGAAACGCCACCATTAAAAGAGTAAAGTTCTTCATTGGGACAAAATAACTGTGGATAAATATAACTATTTAATTGATACATGGGAAATTAAATCAATGAGGCGGCTCGAATAGCCTATCTCGTTGTCATACCATCCTATGATCTTCACAAAGGTATCTCCCACTACCGAAGTCATTTGCGCATCAAAGATACAGGAGTGGGAATTGCCTTTAATATCTATAGAAACTATAGGATCTTCGGTATATTTCAGGATATGCTTGAGGCTTCCTGCAGCGGCTTTTTTAAAGGCCGCGTTAACTTCTTCTATGCTCGTGCGCTTTTCAACATGAAGGGTCATATCGGTAAGGCTGCCGTTGGCCACGGGTACCCTTATTCCGCAGCCGCCAATCACATCGCTTAGCTTCGGGAAAATTCTTGTAAGTGCTTTTGCCGCGCCGGTGGTGGTGGGTACAATAGATTGCCCGGCGGCCCTGGCACGTCGCAGGTCTTTGTGTGGCTGGTCGTGCAGGCTTTGATCTGTGGTGTAAGAATGTACCGTGGTAATATAGGCTTTTTTGACCCCGGCCAGTTCATTCACGATCTTTAGCATTGGGGCGGCATTGTTTGTGGTACACGAGGCGTTAGAAATAATATCCTCTGTGCCGTCCAGAATATGCTCGTTCACTCCCAGGACCACCATCTTAATGGAGTCATCTTCGGGAGGCACGCTTAAAATGACCTTTTTGACACCTTCCTGAAGGTGGGCTTCAAGCTCAGGTCTTTTCTTGAACTTTCCGGTGCTTTCTACCACCACGTCTACATGGTGAAGGCTCCAGTTAATGTGGGCGGTACGGGCGTGATTGGAAACGGGTACTTCTTTCCCGTCTATTACTACGGAAGCTTCTCTGGAAGAAACCTCTTTTTTGAGCACCCCGTGTATGCTGTCGTACTTGAGAAGGTGGGCCAGGGTGGCGGCGGGGGCGAGGTCGTTAATGGCCACCACCTCAATATCTTCACGATCTAAGAGCAGCCTGAACAAATTTCGGCCTATGCGACCAAAGCCGTTGATCCCAACCCTGATCTTTTCTTTTGATACTGCTGAAGGTCTTGCGCCCTCCATTATGTTAAGTGTTTTTGTGCTTTATACGAAGATCTTACCAGGGCACCGCTTTCCACATGCCTAAAGCCCATTTCAAGTCCGATGGTCTCATATTTCTTGAACTGTTCTGGAGTCACAAATTCGTGTACCGGAAGGTGCTGTTTTGTAGGTTGCAGGTACTGGCCTATGGTTACAATATCAAGATTTACTGCCCGCAGGTCTTCCAGCGTTTGTATCACTTCATCTTCTTTCTCGCCCAATCCAAGCATGATGCCCGACTTGGTTCTGTTCACTCCCTGCTCTTTCAGGTATTTCAACACCTGAAGGCTGCGCTCATATTTCGCCTGGATTCTTACTTCGCGGGTAAGCCTTTTTACGGTTTCCATGTTGTGGGAAACAATTTCAGGATTTACTTTGATGATGCGGTCAATGTTCCTTTCCACTCCCTGAAAATCAGGGATGAGGGTTTCGAGGGTGGTATCGGGGTTCATGCGGCGAATGGCGCTCACGGTCTCTGCCCACATGATAGAACCCATGTCTTTAAGGTCGTCACGGTCTACACTGGTGATTACAGCATGTTTTATCTTCATCAGTTTGATAGAGCGGGCCACTTTTTCGGGCTCATCCCAGTCCAGCGTTTCGGGTCTTCCGGTTTTTACGCCGCAAAATCCGCAGGAACGGGTACAGATATTTCCGAGGATCATAAAAGTGGCAGTGCCCTCACCCCAGCATTCTCCCATGTTTGGACAACTTCCGGAGGTGCAGATTGTATGAAGATTGTATTTATCTACTACACCTCTTAGCTCGGTGTACTTTTTTCCGGTAGGTAGTTTTACCCTTAACCACTTAGGTTTGGGCGCTCTTTGTGTAGGGATTTGCTGTGTTTCCATAGGTGGGCAAAGGTACAACTAGAATGCCTAAAAACAAACGTTAAATGCAGGCGGTGTTTTTCCCTTTTCAGCATAAAAACTTCCGAAGAAAATGACCTTTTTGAATGCTGAAGTCTCAAAAATGGCATTTAGGAAGTCCTTTTTTCGATGACTTCGGCCAGGAGTTTTTTTGCCCTTAAGATCTTTACCTTTACGTTGTTGATGGGCTCCTGAAGCTGGGCTGCGATTTCTTTGTAGCTCTTTTCCTGAAAATACCGCAGGTGGATCACTTCCTGGTAGTGCGGTTTCAGTTTTTTGATGTCTATGAGCAGCTGGGCCAGGTTTTGTTCGGTGATCAAAGTGTCTTCTATACTGGGCGTTTCATCGGGAATGCGGTGTACGCGCTCATCTTCTTCATCGGTGGTGCGGGCGCGTATCGAAGCGTTCTTCTTTCTTACCAGGTCTACGTGAATATTCTTGGAAATGGTAATGATCCAGGTTTTGAAGGTGTATTTGGGGTCAAAAGTGTCAATTTTATCGAAGGCTCTCGAAAATGCCTGGATCGTGATGTCTTCGGCATCATATTCGTTTTGGGTGCGTTTAAGCTGAAAGCCGTAAACATCATTCCAAAACCGGTCCAGAAGATAATTAAAGGCTGTTTGTTTCCCTTTTTTGGCCTTTTCAATTTGTTGCTGAAGCAGGTCTGGCTCTATTTCCAATTAGTGGGTTTTGAAAAAATATTAGAGATAAATATAACCAATTGCGCCGAAACCAGGAACAATTCTAGAAAGGGAAAAATCCAGAAAAGATCGGTTTCCCCAAACTTTTTCCCCGAGTTGTAAAAAACCACGCCCTGTACAATCCATCTTAGTGCAAGTAAGAATAAAGCTACCTGCCAAAAAGGGCTTTTTAAGAGGATAAAAAAGAAGATCCAGAACAGGAGCTGGGAAGTGTAAAAAAGCCCCAGCATTAACCGGTGTTCTTTTTTGTAATGGGAAGCGGCCGAAACATGCCTTCTCTTTTGCCTGAACCAGGCCTTAAGGCTTGTTTTGGGAATGCTGCGTGTAATGCCCACGGGAGAGTAACACAGGGCCGTATTGTGGCTGTTCGCTGCACCGTTTACAAAAAGGTCATCATCGCCAGATTTGATGTGCAAATGCGTGGCAAACCCATTTTGGGCAAAAAATTCTTCGGAAGTATAGGCGAGGTTCCGGCCCACGCCCATGTAGGGTTTCCCCCAGCTGGCATAAGAAAAGTACTGAATTGCCGTAAAAAGCGTCTCGAACCTGATAAGTTTGTTGAGCAGGGAGCGGGTTTCAATGAAGTACCCGCCGTAGCCAAGCACTATGCTCTTCTGGTCTTCAAAGTGGGCGCTCATCTCCCTAAGCCACTGGCCGGTCTCGGGTCGGCAGTCGGCATCAGTAAATAAGAGGTAAGGCTTTTTGGCCTTTTTGATGCCCAGGGTAATTGCGTATTTTTTGTTGGCCCAAAAGGCTTCGTTGTTTTGAACATCTACTATTTTCACCCGGTCGTCGCGCAGCTGAAAATCTTCAAGCACCTCGAGTGTCTCGTCTACAGAGGCATCGTTGATCACTACCACCTCAAAATCGGGGTGGTCTTGTGACAGGATTGCAGGAAGGAAATTCCGGAGGTTTACGGCTTCGTTCTTGGCGCAAATAATTACCGAAACCGGGAGGTCCTTATATGCCGGCTGATTTTCATTTTTGGCCAGGGCAAACCTGAAGAAGCCCAGGTAGTAACACAGGTTGATTAGGCCAATGAGAACAAAGGCAATAAGGATGCTTAGCATTTAAGTGGCAGGAATTATTTTACCGGTTGTGGTTCATTGCAGTCTCTGGCTTCATCGGGAAGCTTTCCGCAGTAACTGCAGGCTTCTCCTTCCTTGTTGAGAAAAGGGCTTTGACTGGCACAGGTTCCGCTAAATTTTCCATCTTTCTTTCCCCAAATCTTAATGGCGATCCCGGCAACTGCAAGTCCTAAAAGTGCTATGGTGATTAATATGAGTTCCATAATTTAATTTTGGTGCAAAAATAACGAATAATGAGCACTATAAGAAGGGAATGAGATTTTTTTCTTAATGCTTCATTTACACAACTTTAACTAAAATTTATTGCTGTGCGGGAGGGATTGGTTTTTTAGGATAGTAAATTGCATATAATGCTAAAAAATACCCGATATGATATACAAATTACCTAAAATCCTGATCATATTTCTCTTTGCCGGATTAATATCCTGTCAAAATAACGAAAACAAGAGTGATTCAGAGACAGATATTCTTCCTGCGGAAGAAAAAAAAGATGAATTAAACAGTCCCGACAGGCCGATGCCGAGAAGTTATATGCTCGCCAGAATGCGCGAAGATGACGAGCTGACTGCCTTTACTGAAGAATTTGAGAGATCTGGCCTTGAAGAAGAATTTAAAGGAAAGGAAGGGATCTATACCATTTTTGCCCCTTCAAACGCCGCGTATGACCGCATCCCGGCCAGGCAAATGAATCCCGATAATGACAGTCTCAGGTCTAACGCCAACCTTATGCGTTACTACATGGTAGAAGGTGAAATGACCGTAGATTATCTTCGGGAAAGGATCAGGGCTTCAGAAAATGACAGGTACGAGTTTAGAACTGCTCTGGGCGAGAAACTCTGGGCCAGCCTTGAAGGAGACAAAATTGTACTTACCGATGTGCTGGGGAATAAAGCTTCAATTGTGACTTCAAATATGGACGAGTACTACGGAGTTTACCATATTATTGATAATGTTTTGCAACCCGGTGAAAATGGGGAGTAGTTGCGAGAATTTCATTGATCTTTTATACTGAAGGTTAAGAATTTTCCTTCAGAAGAAAATATAATTAACGTAGGATTATAATTTATGGCTCGGTTCTCCCTTACTTTTTTAGTAGATTAAATATGAACCCGAAAAATAATATTATTATGAAAATGAGGAATATAATGATGTTGAGCGGATTTCTGATTATGCTGCTTGGCGCCTGTAAAAACAACGAAACTAATAATGCCGACACCCAATCTCCTGAGGTGCAGGAAGAAAATTTTGATGAGCGTGTTAAAGAGCTGCGCCAGCGCAACGCTACAGTAGACGCAATTGAAGGAAACCCTGAGCTAAGTACCTTTGCCACCGGCCTCAACACCTGGAATGTGGAAGATACTTTAGACAGCGTAAACGGGCCTTACATGGTATTTGCGCCAAGTAACAGGGCTTACAGTAGGGTTTACAGGCAGCAGGGCTATGACATTTTAGAAACCAGCCCAGAATCTGTGATCCCATACCACATGGTAAAAGCTGATTTTACACAGGAAGAGCTAAAACAGGAAATTCAAAATGCTAAGGGTTCTCTTGTGCTGCCTACTTTTGAAGGTGAAAATATCACATTTAGCCTGGAGGGCGATAAAATTGTGCTTACCGGCGCAACTGGTGAAAAAGCCAACATCTCCGAAAGTTTTGAAATTGAAAACGGCACCGGTTTTATCATAGATAAAGTCCTGCTTCCTGAAGGGATTAACAGGCTGACCATCACTGCCGAGCAGTAGTGAAATTTGGCAATGAAAAAGAAAAAGGCTTTCAAAAATGACATTTTTGAAAGCCTTTTTTAATGTTTGCTGCTCTTAGATAATATTGACTTCGGGAGAAATCTCGATCCCGAACATATCCCAGATTTTCTGCTGGATCTTTTCGGCGAGCTTGAGTATATCCTGGCCGGTGGCATTTCCGTAGTTTACGAGCACCAGCGCCTGTTTTGTGTGTACCCCGGCGTCTCCTTCGCGATAGCCTTTTAAACCGGCGCGATCAATGAGCCAGCCGGCAGGGATTTTGACCTGCTGCTCGTCAATTACATAAAAAGGGGCTTCAGGGAATTCCTTATGCAGCTTCTCTAACTTCTCTTTGGAAACCACAGGGTTTTTAAAAAAGCTTCCGCTGTTGCCCAATTCTTTGGGGTCTGGAAGTTTAGACTGTCTTATGCTTATAACAGCTTCAGAAACACTGGCTATTGTAGGCGTTTTTATACCTTTTTCTTCCAAAAACTGGTCTATGGAGCCATAGGAAGTATTCAGCCTATGATTTTTCTTGCTAAGCCTGAAATTAACGCTTGTAATAATGTACCTGCCCTTAGCTTCATTTTTAAAAACAGAATCCCTGTAGCCAAACCTGCATTCTTCACGGGTAAAAGTTCTTAACTGCAGCGTCTGAACATCTAGCGTGGTGCAGCTTTCAAAACTATCTTTAAGCTCTACGCCATAAGCGCCAATATTCTGAATTGGAGCCGTGCCCACTTTTCCCGGAATGAGCGATAGGTTTTCGAGGCCGCCAAAAGAATGATCAATGCAGTACAAGACAAACTCATGCCAGTTTTCACCGGCCATGGCCTTTACCAGTACGTCATTCTCCCGCTCTTCAAGGATTTCAATTCCCTTTAGATTGATATATACCACGGTCTTTTGAACATCTTTTGTGAGCAGCATATTACTGCCGCCACCAAGAATAAATAATTCGGAAGCGTAGCTGTTCTTTAAAACCTCCCGCAGCTCGTCTAAAGAAGTTACTTCTGCAAAATGACGGGCCTTAACATCTATCCCGAACGTGTTATAGGGCTTCAGGGAAATGTTGGACAGTATTTTCATTAGCCTTTGTACTGCTTAAGAGCTTCTTTTAAGATTTCTATGGCTCTTACAAGATTTTCCTTTTTAAGAACATAGGCGATTCTTACCTGGTTTGTCCCGGTGTTTGGGGTGGAGTAGAAACCTGCAGCCGGTGCTATCATTACCGTTTCGTTATCCATCTCAAAACTCTCTAGCAGCCATTTGGCAAAATCTTCGGCATCTGCAACGGGTAGTTCGGCAATACAGTAAAAAGCGCCTTTTGGGTTGGCCACTCTAACGCCTTCAATCTGCTCAAGACCTTTAACCAGCGTATTTCTTCGCGAAGTGTATTCCTCAATGACCTCGTCAAAATATTCCTGTTCTGTATCGAGGGCGGCTTCACTGGCAATTTGTGCAAAAGTAGGCGGGCTTAGGCGGGCCTGGGCAAACTTCATGGCCGTAGCCATAAAATCGGCATTTTTGGAAACCACGCATCCAATTCGTGCTCCACACATGCTGTAGCGCTTTGAAACAGAGTCTATCATAATCGCGTTCTGCTCCAGGCCTGGCACGCTCATAATAGAATGGTGTTTTGCACCGTCGTAGGCAAATTCGCGGTAAACTTCATCGGCTACAATAAAGAGGTCGTGCTTTTTAACGATCTCGGCCAGTTGATCAATCTCCTCTTTTGTATAGAGGTAACCGGTGGGGTTGCCCGGGTTGCAAATTAAAATTGCCTTGGTCTTTGGTGTGATGAGCTTTTCAAATTCAGAAATTGGAGGCAGCGCAAAACTGTCTTCAATTTTTGACTTTACGGGTACTACAGTAACGCCCGATGCTGTGGCAAAACCGTTGTAATTGGCGTAAAATGGCTCGGGGATGATTACTTCATCGCCCGCGTCACAAATACTGCCCATGGTAAAAAGCAGGGCTTCAGACCCGCCTGTGGTGATGATAAGTTCGTTAGCCGAAATTTCGATGTTGTGGTTCCGGTAGTAGCTGGCCAGCTTGTTGCGGTAGCTTTCAAAACCTGCAGAATGGCTGTAAGAAAGCACTTCAATATCGGTATTTTTGACGGCTGCAAGTGCTTTTGCAGGAGTTTTAATGTCGGGTTGACCAATGTTTAGCTGGTAAATGGTTCGGCCTTTTTTGATCGCTGCTTCGGCGTAAGGAACCAATTTTCTTATAGGAGATTCGGGCATAGCCTGCCCTTTACGGGAAATATGTGGCATATCTAAAATTTTGGCCTACAAAGTTGCAAAATTTTAAATTGAGAATAATATTTTTCGAGATTTTTATCCTTTCTGAAGGATATTCCACTTAAAGCATCAGGAGTTGCCGATGAATTGTGATGAAGATTAAATTTCTTAGTGATATTGGTGTTTGAAAAGCTGAAAATTTCAGGTTAAAGCTGAAATTATGAGGTGCTTCTGAAATACTTCAGCAAAACTGGCGAAAAGAGAATATGAAAGAGCTTAACCTTTCAAAAAAAATATTTTGAAGCTGCCTTTTTTTACTTCCGAAGTAGAGAAATTGAAACTTTTTCAGAAAAACTTATGAGGAGGAGAAGGGTAGAGCTTCAGATCCTTCAAAAATGGCAATTTGTGCTTGTAAAACTGCTGAAAATAAAAAAGAGGCTGCTTTAAAAGCCCGTTTCCGTCAACCTGCTTTTTGTTGCAGGTGCTTCTGAAATTCATCAGAAAAACGGAGTGGCAGCTTTTAAAACAACCTCTTCAAAAATGTCATTTCTGGAAAGTTTTATTCCAGAACTTTTCCTTTGATCTTTATTGATTTGGCAGGAACATCGGCATTAGAATAAACGGTAATGGTCTTTCTAATTGGGCCTACCCTTTTAGTGTCGTATTTCACTTTGATCTCCCCTTTTTCTCCTGGGGCGATAGGATCTTTAGGTTTTTCGGGGATGGTACACCCACAGCTTGAAGTAACGTCTGTAATTACGAGGGGCACACTTCCAGTATTTGTAAATTCAAACACGCGAACGCCATCACTGCCTTTTTCTATTTCGCCGTAGTCTATTACTTCAGACTTAAATTCAATTTTTGCCGTTTCCTGTGCCTGTACAGCAAAGCCTGCAAAAACAAAAATGGCAATTGCAATTAATTTTTTCATGGTTTTTAGTTTTTTCAGAATTGTAAATATACTACTAATCTGTTTATTATAGCAAATAAAAAGGCAATCGGCTGCATCGCCTTTTATAATCCTGAAGTTATAATTACTTTTGCCCAGATATTCCAAAAACCGCACCAAAGTATGTCTGTAGCATCAAATTACGTAGCCCGCGAAGTTGAAACCAAGTGGTATGACTACTGGATGAAGAACAATTATTTTCATTCGGAAGTGGATGAAAGAGAGCCTTATACTATCGTAATTCCGCCGCCCAATGTTACCGGCGTGCTGCACATGGGGCACATGCTCAATAACACCATTCAGGATGTTTTGATTCGCCGCGCACGGCTGCAGGGTTACAACGCCTGCTGGGTGCCGGGGACAGATCACGCCTCAATTGCTACGGAAGCCAAGGTTGTGGCCAAATTAAAGGCTGAGGGGATTGACAAAAATGCCCTTTCAAGGGAAGAATTCCTGGAACACGCCTGGGAATGGACGCACAAACATGGCGGGATTATTTTGGAACAGCTCAAAAAACTTGGGGCTTCCTGTGACTGGGACCGCACGAAATTCACGATGGACGATGATATGTCGGCTTCGGTAATAAAGGTCTTTGTTGACCTTTACCGCAAAGGGCACATTTACCGCGGGTATCGCATGGTAAACTGGGACCCGCAGGCGAGAACCACCCTTTCTGATGAAGAAGTGATCTACCAGGAGCAGCAGGGGCAGTTGTACTACCTTCAGTATAAAATTGAGGGTACAAATGATACGCTCACTATTGCTACTACCCGGCCCGAAACTATTTTGGGAGATACTGCTGTGTGTATTAACCCTAATGATGAAAGGTTTAGTCATTTAAAAGGTAAAAAGGCCATTGTGCCGCTTTGTGAGCGGGTGATCCCCATTATCGAAGATGAATATGTTGATATTGAGTTTGGAACGGGATGCTTAAAAGTAACCCCGGCGCACGATGAAAATGACAAGATGTTGGGAGATAAGCACAACCTGGAGGTGATCGATATCTTTCACGATGATGCTACGCTAAATTCCTACGGAATGCATTATGAAGGAATGGACCGTTTCGAGGCACGAAAAAAGATCGTTAAAGAACTTGAGGAAAAAGGAATTTTGGTGAAAACTGAAACCCACCTCAATAAAGTAGGCACCAGTGAGCGCACAGGAGCGGTGATCGAGCCAAAACTAAGCGACCAGTGGTTCTTAAAAATGAAAGAACTGGCCCGGCCTGCACTTGATGCCGTGCTGGAGAAAGAGGTGAGCCTGGTACCCGAAAAATTTGTAAATACTTACCGTCACTGGATGGAGAATGTTCGCGACTGGAACATTAGCCGGCAGTTGGTGTGGGGGCAGCAAATTCCCGCATATTACTACGGAAGCGGGAAAGAAGATTTCGTTGTGGCCGAGACTATTGAAGAGGCTGTGGCATTGGCTAAGAAACAAACCGGGAACGAAAACTTAACAGCTGCCAATTTGAGGCAGGATCAGGACGCTCTTGATACCTGGTTCTCATCATGGCTTTGGCCAATTAGCGTCTTTAACGGGATTCTTGAGCCCGACAATAAGGAGATTAACTACTATTACCCAACAAATGACCTGGTAACGGCACCTGAAATCCTGTTTTTCTGGGTGGCACGTATGATCATTGCGGGGTATGAATACAGAGATCAAAAGCCTTTCAACAATGTTTACCTAACGGGAATTGTTCGCGACAAACAGCGTCGAAAAATGTCAAAATCCCTGGGTAATTCGCCAGATCCTCTCGGGCTTATAGACGCTTATGGTGCCGACGGGGTAAGGGTAGGAATGCTGTTGAGCTCTCCTGCCGGAAATGACCTTATGTTTGATGAAGATTTGTGCAAGCAGGGAGCGGCATTTGTAAATAAAATATGGAATTCGTTTAAGCTGGTGAGTTCCTGGGAAGTTTCAGAAACAGCAAAAAAACCCGAAGCTGCAAAGATTGCGGTGGAATGGTACAGGGCGAAATTCCAAAAGAGCCTGCACGAGATCGAAGACAACTACAGGAAATACCGCATAAGTGATGCTTTAATGGCGACTTATAAACTGGTTTGGGACGATTACTGTTCCTGGTTCCTGGAAATGGTGAAACCGGCTTACGGGCAGCCTGTGGATCAAGCCACTTTTGATGCCGTGACCGAGATCCTGGAGAACAACCTTAAGATACTTCACCCGTTCGTGCCTTTCGTTTCAGAAGAAATATGGCAATCAATGAAGCAGCGAGATGAAAAAGAAGCCCTGATTATTTCCTCATGGCCCAAAAATGAGGAATTTGATGCTTCTCTTATAGATGAGTTTGTGGTGGCTTCAGAAGTGGTATCGGGGATAAGGAGTATCAGGAAAGAAAAGAATATTTCTTACAAAGATCAAATTGAGCTGCAGGTACTCAACAATGAAAAGCTGAGCAGTAGTTTTGATCCTGTTATCGAAAAAATGGGGAATATCTCATCGTTGGGCTATACTCAGGAACAAGTGAAAGGAGCACTTTCGTTCAGGGTGAAATCTAATGAATATTTTATTCCGGTGACCGGTGCAGTTGATGTTGAAGCCGAAAAGGCCAAACTTGAAGAGGAACTGAATTACACCCGCGGATTCTTAAAATCGGTAGAGAAAAAGCTTTCTAACGAGAAGTTTGTAAATGGGGCACCCGCAAAAGTTGTGGATAACGAAAAGCAGAAAAAAGCCGATGCCGAGGCGAAAATCGAAGCTATACTCGCAAGTTTAAATGCTCTTTCTTAGAGAGCGCAATATAATTTCAGAGATAAAGAAAAAAAAGCTCGCAGATTTGAAGAATCTGCGAGCTTTCTTGTTTTATGAAAACCAGGTTACTGCCTGAAATAGTCTGGAATTTAAGCGGTACAGCAAGGTTGTGTTAATCTTCAATGTTTTCCCTCACCAGTTCAATATAGGCCTCTTTGGCTTCCCTGGGGCTCATTCCTTTAACCTGGAGCAGGGCGTTTAATTTGAAAGCGTTTTTAATATCGCTGTTGCCCGAAGGCATATATGCCTGTGAGTGTTTAGTAGCCTGTTTATAGTAGGCGTACAGCTTAAGCATAAGATCTGGGGGGAGCTTCCGGGAAGTCCTGCTGGCTTTTTCATAAGCTCTTAAAAATTCCCTGTCAACTTCTTCAGGAGTCATGGCTACAAGGTTAGGAAACTTTTGCAATGAGACTAATGCCACCTTTTACTTTTTGATTCAGTTTAACTTCAAGCGTGGTGCCCAGAGGAAGAAAAACGTCAACGCGTGATCCAAATTTAATGAATCCGCTATCGCTTCCCTGTACTACTTCTTCGCCTTCTTTAGCGTAATTCACAATTCGTTTGGCCAGGGCACCTGCAATTTGCCTGTAGAGGATCTCGCCGGTACTGTCATTTTCAACCACCACGGTAGTGCGTTCATTCTCTTCACTTGCTTTGGGATGCCAGGCAACCAGGTATTTTCCCGGATGGTACTTGCTGTATTTTACAATACCGCCAACAGGATGCCGGGTTACATGTACATTGATGGGAGACATGAACACAGAAACCATAAGACGCTTGTCTTTAAAATATTCTTTTTCATAGACTTCTTCAATCACCACCACCTTGCCGTCAACGGGTGCGATCACGTGTTTGGTATTGAGTTCGGTTGTTCTTTTAGGGTTTCTGAAGAACTGAAGGACCAAAAAGAAAAGTACGATAGACCCAACAAGGATCACCACTCTAATCCAATAGGTGAAAATAAAAGCCTGCGCCAGTAGGTTTACAATGATGAGCAGGATCATTGCAGTTCCCATTATTTTATATCCTTCTTTATGAAACATAGTTAATTAGTTGTAAATAGGCATAAACAAAAGGGCTTGAAAAAATAATACTATCAAGCCTGTCAAACAATCCTCCGTGACCCGGCATAAGTCTGCCGCTGTCTTTCACTCCTGCCTGTCTTTTAAACTTTGACTGGATGAGGTCTCCAAGGGTGCCAAAAATGCTTAAAATCACTGCCAGTCCTATCCACACCTGTATAGTGAGGAGACCGGTAAAGAAGTAAACCAGGTAAGCTGCAACCGCACTAAAGACCAAGCCTCCCATGAATCCTTCAACCGTTTTTTTGGGGGAGATCCTTTCAAAGAGCTTTTTCTTTCCAAAATTCTTACCTACAAGATAGGCAAAAGTATCGTTTATCCAAATAAGCGAAAAGATCCCTACTACCAGTTCGGGAGTAAAATCTCCGGTGTAACTGGGAATGAGCGTGAGAAAAATAAGGGATGCAATGAGGTAAAAAATGATGATCACATATTTTTTCTTCTCAAAAAGGGGAATTTTATTCACCAGCATAAGGTCTTTTACTAGAAACAGATTCACAAATATGGTGATGAGTAAGAGGAGGGACGTGCCATAAGGGCTCCAGCGCATATAGCTGAAAATATAGAACAACCCAATAAGGAGAAAATACCCGAGGTAGCTTTTTAAATGTAATAACCTTTGTAGTTCCCTGAGGCAAATAAGGCCAAACAACAGGAAAAGTGTGGTGAAGGCAAATTCAGATGCAAATATGGAGACCACGAGAATGGATATATACATGACCCCCGATAAACCCCGAATAATATTTTCCTTCATGTTACAGATCTTCCAGAAGCAGCAAATATAGGTTTTTTGTACTACTTCCGTAGCTCATGAAATCCCCTTCTTTGTTGTTCTCAAAATTCTTGATGGTGGTAATATTTGAAGGAATACGGTCTTTATTTTTAAACTTAATGCCTCTTAAGCCCTCTCCAATAGCGTCAACAAGCTTACTGGTAGAGGCAAGGATAACAAAATTATAGGGTAATTCTTTAAGCTTTTTTTCCTTTATTTGGTTGGAAGAAATAAGAATAGACCCGTCATTGGCGATAAGGTATTCGCAGGTGCTAAGAAAAAAGGCTGCTTCGCCCGAATTGGTGAATATTAAATTCTGGTCGGAAAATTTATCCCTTAGATTCTGATCAAAACAACAAGTTTCTTTTTCATACCAATCATTCTCTAACATGATGTTTTCGAATGTTTCTATCAACTCCTCGTTACTCTCGCAATAAAGAAATTTGCCGCCGTTATTTTTAAAGTTGAGCATAAAACGCTCATCGGTAGGGAGTTTAACATCTGGCATATACTTGCTACGGTCAGAATTTTCTACTTTATCCTGACCTTTGTCTGATTTAGATTTAGGGTTCAAAAAATTTCTAAATAGACTCATATAGGTTTGTGATTACTCAAGGTAGCATTTCACCCAAAGGTAAAAAATCTTAACTTACAGATTGGGGTAAGTTAAGATTTTTTACTGCTAAAAGTGTATATTATTTTCCTTCGGAAGTCGAAGCGTCCTGAGCTTCTGAACCTGGTGTGCTGCCGGGAATGGTTTTTTCCGTAACTGTTTCTTCCTGTACGGGCACTTTTTTCTCCTGGCTGTTGCCGTTCATGATCTCGTCACGGCTCTTATAAGGCCTCTTTCCGAAGATCTCTTCCAGGTTGTCTTTAAAGATAACCTCTTTTTCCAGAAGGATCTCTGCCAGCCTTGTAAGCTTGTCTTTATTCTCTTCCAGAAGCCTTATCGCTCTTTGGTACTGCTCTTCAATAAGGTTGGAGATCTCTTTGTCTATTAATTCTGAAGTCTTCTCACTGTAGGGCTTGGTAAAATTGTATTCACTCTGGCCTGAAGAATCGTGATAGGTGAGGTTCCCTACCTTTTCATTCAATCCATACACGGTTACCATGGCACGGGCCTGTTTGGTCACTTTTTCCAGGTCACTTAGTGCCCCGGTAGAAATTTTATTGAAAATCACCTTTTCGGCAGCCCGTCCCCCCAGTGCGGCACACATTTCGTCAAGCATCTGCTCTGGCCTCACAATAAGCCTTTCCTCAGGCAGGTACCAGGCAGCTCCAAGCGATTGCCCGCGAGGTACAATGGTCACTTTTACAAGTGGAGCGGCATGTTCCAGAATCCAGCTAACGGTTGCATGTCCTGCTTCGTGAAATGCAATGGCTTGTTTCTCTTCGGGAGTGATGATCTTGTTCTTTTTCTCAAGCCCCCCTACAATGCGGTCTACAGCATCTAAAAAGTCCTGTTTTCCAACCGCAGTTTTGCTGTTACGGGCAGCAATTAATGCAGCCTCGTTACACACGTTGGCAATGTCGGCCCCAGAGAAACCAGGGGTTTGCTTTGCCATAAATTCTGTGTCCAGCTCGTCGGCCACTTTTTTAAGCGGACGAAGGTGTACTTCAAAGATTTCTTTTCTTTCCCTAACATCAGGGAGGTCTACATAGATCTGTCTGTCAAACCTTCCGGCGCGCATGAGTGCCTTGTCAAGTACATCGGCACGGTTAGTAGCCGCAAGTACAATTACATTGGTGTTTGTTCCAAAACCGTCCATTTCTGTAAGCAGCTGGTTCAGGGTGTTCTCACGCTCGTCGTTAGATCCCGAAAAATTACTTTTTCCACGGGCACGTCCTATAGCGTCAATCTCGTCAATAAAGATAATGGCGGGAGATTTTTCTTTTGCCTGTTTAAAGAGGTCGCGTACTCTCGAAGCACCAACCCCCACAAACATTTCCACAAAATCGGATCCTGAAAGGGAGAAGAACGGAACTTTTGCTTCTCCTGCAACTGCTTTGGCGAGTAAGGTTTTACCGGTTCCCGGAGGCCCAACAAGCAGTGCCCCTTTTGGGATTTTACCTCCCAGGGAGGTATATTTATCCGGAGTTTTTAAGAAATCTACAATCTCCTGTACTTCTTCTTTGGCCCCTTCAAGGCCGGCCACATCTTTAAAAGAAACTTTTACATCGGTATTTTGATCAAAAAGCTTGGCTTTGGATTTTCCGATGTTAAAAATTTGTCCGCCTGCGCCACCGCCGGCTCCACCGCTCATTCGGCGCATAATGAAGATCCAGATTCCAATAATCAGAATAAATGGTAACAGGGTAAGCAGGATATCCCCCCAAACATTTTGATGGGTTTCGAAGACCACCGGGGTGTCAACATTGTTTTCAGCTTTTACCTCTCTTATATCATCTTCAAGGTTTTGCAGGTCTCCAAACTCAAAGGTGTAGGCCGGGGAGTCCCCTCCTGGGAACAACTCATCCTGTACAGCCTGCTGGTGTATATCTTTTGATTTAGCCTCTTCGGTGAGAAAAACTTTAGCCTGGTTGCGGTTAACGATCACCACCTTCTTCACATCTCCCTGTTCCAGGTAGGTGAGGAATTCAGCAGGGTTGGTCTTGGCAGGTTCATTAAACCCGCTGTCACTAAAGAAATTTATTCCCAAAAAAACCAGGATAATAGCAGCATAAATCCAGTATGCACTAAATTTAGGTTTCTTTGGCTCTTTATTTTTAGGTTGCTCTTTGGCCATGCGTTCTTTCTTAACTCTTAATAATTTGTTTCAATTGAAGTGGATTTTGCATCCCCCCAAAGACTCTCAATATCGTAATACTCTCTAATATGCTTCTGAAAAACGTGCACTACCACGCTCACGTAATCCATTAACACCCACTCGGCATTATCTGAACCCTCAACATGCCAGGGTTTGTCTTTGAGTGCTTTACTAACGGTTTTTTGAATGGAATTCACAATGGCGTTCACCTGGGTGTTTGAGGTTCCATTGCAAATGATGAAGTAGTCACAAACAGTATTTTCTATCTCTCTAAGGTCAAGAATGTCAATGTCATTTCCTTTAACTTCTTCGATTCCTTTGATTATGTGTGCTATAAGTATATCGTTGTTAGCTTCTTTTTTTATCATTAAATTTATTTTCTTTGCGCAAAGTTATTACTTTTTAAGGTTTTTGAACCTTGGTTTTCATAACATTTAACGCCTGCATTATCTATCCTTCGTATGCACCTTATCAAAGTTAGTGCCATCAACTCCACAAATTCATTTGCGCGGGAGCTTTTAAAAGAAAATCCTCACCTGCCACTCACCTGTATAGTTGCAAAAAAACAAACACAGGGCCGGGGGCAGCGGGGTACTACCTGGAGTGCCGAAGGTGGAAAAAACCTCACTTTTTCAGTGTTTTTGCCCCGGCCAAATATCAGTCCGGTGCAACAGTTTGTACTTAGTGCCACCATTGCGACTTCTGTGATTTCGGCCCTTGAAAAATTTGAACTGCCACGTTTAAAAGTAAAATGGCCTAACGACATCTTGTCAGCTAATCAAAAGCTGGCGGGAATACTTATAGAAAACATTATTTCTGAAGGAAAAGTAACGGGATCTATAATTGGGGTTGGGCTAAACGTGAACCAGGAAGAATTTGGCGGTTTGCCCCAGGCGGGATCAATGAAGACTGTCACAGGCAAAGAGTTCAGGCTTGAGGAGGTGCTTGATGTGGTGCTTAGGGAGCTTGAAAAAGGATTTTCGGAGCTTTCCGAAGAAAACTCCGAAGAAATTTTAAACACCTATAAAAATGCCCTTTTTCGCAGGTTAGTGCCTTCTACTTTTCGAGATGCCCAAGGCAGCCTGTTCACAGGAATGATCCTGGATGTTAGCCCTTCGGGAAAACTGCGGGTGCAAAGGGAAGAAAAGGAAGAGGTCACTGAGTTTGACCTGAAAGAGGTGAGTCTTTGTTACTAGATCCTGGCCAGGTTCTCTGAAAGGTTAGTGATGAATTTTTTTAGTGGTCCCTTTACCATCATGGCCATCATGGTGTTGAATTTTCCGTGGAAAAACAACTGTGCCTCACTCTGGTTTTCTCCCAAAGGCTGAATTTCAACATCAAGGGAGAAATCAAATTTTTCTGAAGTTGAGCCCAGCTTAATGTATTCGGGTTCGCGGGTTTCCTTTATCTGTAAAGCAATTTCTGGCATTCCTTTAAGGGCAAAGGCAAAAGTATCCTGATTTTTAACCTCAAATTTCTCTTTGCTTTCAGGCATAATTTGCTCGTAATTGCTCACATCGGTGAGGAATGTGAACAATTCCTGCTGATTCTTCTGTACTGTTACTTTGTCACTCTGTAGTTCCATCTTTTATTTTTTCCAGTTCGCCGGGTCGTTTCTCCAACTTTTTAAGAGTTCGCTTTCGGCTTGGTTTATATAATTTGTTTTTAGGGCTACCTCCAGCAAATACTCGTAGTTGCTAAGGGTGTGCAGCTCAATGTTCGCATCTTTAAAATTCTGTTCTGCGGTATCAAAGCCATAAGAAAAGATAGCTAGCATGCCTTTTATCTGAAGCTTGGCATCCTGCAACGCCTTTACGGCATTTAAACTGCTGTTCCCTGTACTAATGAGGTCTTCAATGACCACCACGGTTTGGCCTTCCTCAATTTTTCCTTCTATCTGGTTTTTGCGGCCGTGAGACTTTGCCTCGGGGCGCACGTACGCAAATGGCAGGCTTAAATATTCGGCCACCAGCATTCCTATCCCTATGGCTCCTGTGGCTACACCGGCTATAACATCGGCTTTTCCGTAGAGTTGTTCTACCTGGCGCGCCATGTGTTCCCGTACAAAATTGCGGATTGGAGGATAAGATAAGATGATGCGGTTGTCACAGTAAATAGGAGAGTTCCACCCGCTGGCCCATTTAAAGCCTTGTTGTGCATCTAATTTTATTGCCTTAATTTGCAATAATAACTCAGCAGTTTTGCGAGCCGTTTCCTTGTCTAAAATCATACTGCAAATGTATAAAGTTTTTGTAAATGATATTCCTATTATTCTCTCAACAGAAAAGGATTTGGGGGAGAAGTATGTATCTATTCCGTTAAAAGAAGTTAAATTAAAAAGAGTGATCAAAAAGATCAACAAGGGAAAATGGCTCTACGTTAATCTTTACCACCAAAAAAAAGAGAAGCTGCTAAAACACCTTTTTAAGAAGTTACCTGTGGTTACTGCCGGGGGCGGCTTTGTTCTAAACCCTAAAGATGAGGTGCTTTTTATTTATCGCAACGGCCGCTGGGACCTGCCTAAAGGAAAGGTTGAAAAGAAAGAGAGCATAGAAACCGGTGCTATTCGCGAAGTTGAGGAGGAGACCGGGGTGAAAAACCTCGAGATCTCAAAATTCCTGCAAACCACCTACCACGTGTTCCAGAGAAAAGGCCGTTACCGGCTAAAGGTCACTTACTGGTACGAAATGAGAACCGATTATGACGGCGAGCTCATCCCCGAAGAAAGTGAGGGTATTGAAAAAGTGAAATGGAAAAGCATGGAAAAGGCGCAAAAAGCCCTTCAAAAATCTTATGCCAACATCAAACTTTTGTTCCCTGAAGAAATTTTACCGGCTCACTCTAAAGACGGGATATCGCAAATGTGATTTTTCGTAGTGCTCGCTCTGCTTGTGAATCCAGTCCAGCTGCGCATACCAGCTGGAAGCAAACTCTGGCTCGTTCTTCTTTTTAGCTAAGAACTCATTTTCAATTTCAGGATAATCATCCAGGAATTCCCGTGCGATTTCTTCAAATACATACGGGGAAAAACCTTCTTTTTGCTGCAAAATGCTGTCAAAAAAGTTCCAGTTGAAGAAAGAGTCGGGGGCCTGGGGTTCGATTGTGGCCATGAGGTATTTTCCGGCTTTTTGTTTTATGGGGATAAAAACATCGCCCTGCCTTATGCTCACTTTTTCCCTGCTGCTTTCCACTTCTACATTAGCATGTGGGTAATGCCCTTCATAAGCCGTTGATCTGGTCTCGTAGTTCTTGATGGTGTAGACTTCAACCACCATGCTGGTGTCTTTTTCAAACGGCACCATTTCCACATTATTGAGTTCAAGTAGCTCTAAGACCGGCCACCATGCCTGCGGAACTATATAACCCTGTGGTATTTTTACTTTTTTGGAAGCGGCAAAATTGTCATAATAATCCACCGGCTTAATAAAAGGCCGGGTGGTGTCATATTTCAGCCTTTCAAAACCGGTGACCTCACTGGCTATCCTTTCTGCTTCATATCCTTTGAACTGAAGCTCAGAAACCTTACTGCTGTCTACTTTAAAATCAAATGCATAATTATTCTTTGCCTCAAAGGCTTTAAGGTCCTGCGCTCTAAGTTTTTTTAGGAGTTCGGCGTCTTCATCGGCAATTGCTATCATAGAACGAAGAAAATCATAGGTGCCGTGAACCCTTTTGTCATACGGCTTTAGCATGTGGGTCTCAAGCATCACCCCGGGCGTGTGCCATAGGGCGGCATAACCCGTAGAATATCGAGGGGTATCCAAAAACTGGGTAAAACCTTTTTCGGGAACCTCATTAAAAACATTCACGTAAGGAGTTATCTCCCAATCCTTGTTTTTCAAGGCTGCTTCAAGTGCAGGTTTGAGGTTTTTGTTGACATAATTTCCCAGGGCGCCGCCCATCTGGTCGTGCTGTGTGAAAAGGTGGGTAAGGGTGTACTGGTAATCGGCCCCGTTACTTACGTGGGTGTCTATAAAAAGATCGGGGTCTACTTTATGGAAGATCTCGTAAAAACTGCGGGTGTTGCGGGTATCGGCTTTAATGAAATCGCGGTTAAGGTCATAATTCTGCGCATTTCCGCGGAAGCCGTAAGCTTTTGGGCCATTCTGGTTGGTACGGGTGAAGGAGTTGCGGTTTAGCGCCCCGCCCACATTGTAGACCGGGATGGCCGCAATTACCGTATTTTCGGGAAGAGCGATAGAATCCTGGGCCAAATCCCTAAACAGCATCATGGTGGCGTCAATCCCGTCGCTCTCGCCCGGGTGAATGCCGTTGTTGATCATCACAACAGCATGATCTTCGCGCAGGCTCTCAAAATCGAAAGATTTACTGCGGCTGTAGGTTACCAGGTGCAGCGGTTCGCCACTGTCAGTCTCGCCAATCTGCTCCAGTTTAATGCTGGGGTAAACGGCGGCCAGGTCTTCATAAAAATCTATGATCTGGGGGTAGGTTGCAGTCTCTGTTCCTCCCGATTCTTCAAAAACAGTGGTGAAATCGTAATCCTGCTCCAGGATGTAGTTCGAAAAATCGCAGGAGCCAAGGCCCATGGCAATAAATGCCAAAACCAGTATTCTTTTCATGCAGGGAATTTTAACCGGGGTAAACTTAAAGAAAAACTTCAAAAACATAAAGTAATGCTAAGAATAAACAGGGTTTTCCATAACATGAGAAAAAGCTTAAATTCGTAAACGCCTTTTCTTCGGAAGTAAAAGCGGTCAAAAATGCCCTTTTTGGCAGCCTGTTCCGGTCACTAAATAAGTTAATATCTTGAAAAAACATTTACTCCTTGTATTCGCCATTTTTTTCTTCGGAAAGCTTTCTGCACAACAGATAAGCGGAAAAGTGGCTGATGCCTTCAGCAATAAACCCCTCAAAAATGTCAAAATTACTTCGGAAGATTTTTCTGAAACTGTTTTTACAGATGCTTCAGGTGCGTTCTCACTTTTGGTGAAAGGCCTGCCTGTAAACCTCATTTTTGAAGCCCCGGGTTATGGCCGGATGAGCCTGCAGGTCGATGCTGCTTCCGAAGAAATTTTCGTAGTCCTTGCTCCTTCCGAAGGTTCCCTGTCTGAAGTTGTGCTGCGAAGTACCATTATTCCGCAGGAATTACTGGAAACCCCCGCCTCGGTTGCAGTATTGAGCGAAGAGGAGCTGCAAAGGTTTGACGAAACCAATGTGATGCAGAATATTAGTACGCTGCCCGGGCTTAACGTGCACCAGGGGGCTTTAAACACCAATAAAATGAGCATTCGCGGGGTGGGCGCCCGCTCGCAGTACAGTACCAACCGGGTGAAGGCGTATTTTATGGAAATTCCCATCACCAGTGCCGAAGGGGAAACCACGCTCGATGATCTCGATCCTGCCGCGCTTGAGCGAATAGAAATTATTAAGGGCCCTACTTCTAGTATTTACGGGGCCGGGCTTGGAGGAGTGGTCACCCTTTTTCCTGCCCGTGCCATGGAGCAGGGAACAAGGGCCAGGGTAAAAAGCACTTTTGGCGATTACGGACTTTTTCGTGCTACGGCCCGCGCATCCCACGCCTCCAAATCGGCTAAGCTTACAGCCACCTATAACCACGTGGAAACCGATGGCTGGCGGGATAATTCGGCTTATGACAGGGATTCTTTCAACCTTTTTGGACAGGTGCTGGCAGGAAAACGCGGAGAATTGTCGGTCCTCGGGAACTTTGTGCGTTTAAAAGCCTTTATTCCGAGTTCTTTGAACCGCGAAACCCTGCGCACAGAGCCTTCTTCGGCGGCTTTTAACTGGGCTGCGGCCCAAGGTTATGAGTCTTACGACAAAGCTTTGCTCGGCTTTTCCTATCAATATCGTTTTTCTGAAGTTTTTTCCAATGTTACCAGCGTTTACGGAAGCTTCAGGGATGCCTATGAGCCAAGGCCGTTTGACATCCTCAATGAAGGGCAGTCGGCCCTTGGGGCCAGGACAAAATTCGGTCTTGAAAAGGACATTTTTGGAGCCCCCGCGCAGGTGAGTTTTGGCGTTGAATTCTACAACGAGTGGTATGATACTGCCACTTTTGAAAACCTGTACGAGCAGTTTGAAGACCGGGGCAGTGTGCCCGGCGAATACCTGAGCCATAACGAGCAGGACAGGCGTTATTACAATATTTTTCTTCAATGGAACCAGGAGGTGACTTCAAGGCTTAAACTGGAAGCAGGATTAAATTTGAACGCCACTTCATACGAGCTGAGCGATCTTTATGAGGCTGACGAGGTAGACCAGACGGGAGATTACAGTTTTGAGGAAGTCTTTTCCCCCAGGATTGGTGCCGTTTACACAGTGGCGCCGGGCAAAAATTTATACGCTTCGGTAAGTCATGGTTTTTCTACCCCCACCGTGGCAGAAACCCTTACTCCTGAAGGTTTGATTAACACCAATCTCAAGCCCGAGACCGGGATTAATTACGAATTGGGCTTCAAAGGCAACTTTTTGAACAACCGACTCTATGCTGAAGTTGCCGCATTTTCGATCCAGGTGGAAAACCTGCTGGTAGCCGAGCGTGTTGCCGAAGACCAGTACATTGGCCGCAACGCCGGAAAGACCGATCATAACGGAATAGAATTTCTGCTGAACTACAATTTCCCGATTTCAACAACTGTGCGGGCGCGAACATTTGTCAATGCGGCTTATAATTCTTTTGAATTCGATGAGTTTGTAGATGAAGAGGAAGATTTTTCGGGTAATGAGCTGCCGGCAGTGCCGGGGGAAACCGTTAATGCGGGGCTGGATATTGTTACTTCTTTCGGGTTAACCTTGCGCAGCACCTATCAATTTGAGGGGGAAATGCCTTTGAATGATGCAAATACCGAATTTAGAAAACAATATGATCTCCTGCATTTCAAACTGGCCCTGGAACCGCTGGAAATGTTCAATACATTAACAAATCAGCACTGGGATCTGGAAATTTTTGGGGGTGTGAACAATGCGCTTGATGAAAATTATGCAGCTTCGGTCATCCCAAATGCTGTAGGTTTTGGCGGTAATGCCCCCCGCTACTTCTATCCAGGAATGCCACGGAATTTTTATGGAGGCTTGGCAGTTGGATATAAGTTTTAGGTCAACTAAACAATATTGAATATTCAATATTCAATATGAAATATTCCTTAATCCTTATTCCTTGATACCACATCGGGCACCATAAAGTGATAGTCTCCGCCGTTGCGAATTACGTCGCGAACAACGGTTGAAGAAATATGGCTTTTTCCGGAGGAAGTAATAAAGAAAAGGGTTTCTACTCCGCTCATTTTAAAGTTGGTCTGGCCAATGCTCTTTTCAAATTCGAGGTCAATGGCATTGCGCAGGCCTCTAAGAATGAATCCGGCGTTTTGTTCCCTGCAAAAATCCACTGTCATGCCTTTGTAAGTCATCACTTTGATCTTTGGCTCGTCTTTAAAGGTCTCTTCCAGAAACCCCAGCCTGTCTTCAAGCGAGAACATGTATTTTTTATCGGAGTTGATGCCAATTGCCAGGATAATCTCATCGAATAAAGGTAATCCGCGGTTAATGATGTCAACATGTCCCAAAGTAATGGGGTCAAATGAACCGGGAAAAACTGCTGTCTTCATGCTGAAAAAATTTAGTCTAAAATAGGCATTTTTGGATACCTAGACTTTTAAGGCAGCTTCAATAGCACTGCCAAACAGCTCTTTTAAGGAAATTCCCGCTGCCTGTGCCTGCTGCGGAAGTATACTCGCTTCACTTAAGCCCGGGTTGGTGTTCATTTCAATAAAATGTGGCTCGTTGTTGTGGAAAATGAATTCTGATCTTGAAAAACCTTTCATCTTCAGCTTTCGATAGATCAATTTGGCGATCTCCTGAACTTTTTTCGTTTGTTCTTCTGAAATTCGGGCAGGGGTGATCTCCTGGGATTTTCCGAGGTACTTGGCTTCATAGTCAAAAAACTCATTTTCAGAAACAATTTCGGTGACCGGCAGCGCGAGGATCTCGTCGTTGTGAGTGATCACTCCAACCGAAACTTCGGTGCCATCAAGAAAAGATTCGATGATGATCTCATTATCTTCCTTAAAGGCAAATTTGGTGGCGGGAATGATTTGATCCCGTGATTTCACTTTGGTGATCCCAAAGCTGCTTCCGGCTTTATTGGCTTTCACAAAGCAGGGCAAACCAACTTTTGCAATTATTTCATCGGGATCAACCTCATCTCCTTTATCGACAAAGTAATTTTCAGCAGTTTTAATTCCGAAGGGTTTGAGCACGCTAATAAGGTCCCTTTTATTAAAAGTGAGTGCCGACTGGTAGAAATCGCAGGAAGTCTGCGGGATGTCAAGCAGCTCGAGATAGGCCTGTAAAAGTCCATTTTCGCCCGGAGTTCCGTGAATGGTGTTAAAAACACAGTCGAAAGTGATTAACTGCCCATCTATGGTAACCGTGAAATTGCTGCGGTTAATGGGGTAAGGCGTGTCATTTTCCCCAATCACAAACCATTCTTTTTGCAGGATATGCACCCGGTAAGGGTTGTATTTGCTGCGATCGAGGTTCTTGTAAACTATATTCCCGCTGTTTATTGAAATACGGTATTCGCTGGAGAAGCCGCCCATGGCTATGGCTACATTTTTCTTCATAATTAAATATCGCCCTAATATTTGCGTTAGCAAAAGTAGCGACTAATAAATGAATGTCTGCAAAACCACCTGATTTTATATCTTTGCCTTTTAAAATAAACTATGAGTTTCTTCCGATTTCTATTTAGCAAAACCTTTCTGATTCATTTGGTTTTGGCTGTATTTGCGGTAGTTTTGATCGCCTTTATTATACTTCAATGGCTTGATTTTTCTACAAATCAGGATCAAAGGATCACCGTGCCCAACCTGGAACGCCTATCTTTAGACCGGGTTGATGAACAACTTTCGGAACTCGACCTGCGCCGGGAAATCCTTGATTCGGCCAATTACAACCCCGATTTTCCGCCGTACTCTGTGATAGATCAGGTGCCGCTTCCGGGGAAAGAAGTAAAGGAGAACCGAAAAATATATCTCACCTTGAACCCTTCAGGATTTACAAAAGTTGAAATTCCTGAAAATTTAATCCGAAGAACCCGCAGGCAGGTGGAGCCAACCCTGCGTTCGCTGGGGTTTGAAATAGGAACCATTACCTATAAACCCGATGTTGCCAAAGATGTGGTGCTCGAAATGCGCCATCGTGGCCAGCTGCTCGAACCAGGAATGAAACTGATGAAGACTTCTAAGATTGACCTTGTGCTTGCCGATGGCTCCAGGAGGTATGGAATGGAAGAAGAGGATAGTACCGCAACCGCACAAGACCCAATTTTGAACGACCTGGAAGACGAAGAATATGATTTCTGAAAATAATAATCCCGAGCCCGAAGACAATGATGACGACCTGTATGAACATCACAGGTTTGTAGCCGATAAAGGCCAGCAGCCCCTGCGAGTGGACAAGTTCCTGATGAATTACATCGAAAAAGCCACTCGTAATAAAATTCAGACGGCAGCTAAAGAGGGAAATATACACGTTAACGAGGTTCCGGTAAAATCAAATTACAAAGTGAAGCCGGGGGATGTGGTGCAGGTGTTGTTTGAGCATCCGCCTTATGAATTCCTGCTCACGCCAGAGGATATTCCGCTGGACATTGTTTATGAAGACGATGCACTTCTCATTGTGAATAAACCTGCCGGAATGGTGGTACATCCCGGTCATGGCAACTACAGCGGTACACTTATTAACGCGCTGGTATACCATTTCGAAAACTTGCCGCAAAACAGCGATGAACGCCCGGGGCTTGTACACAGGATAGATAAAGACACCAGCGGCCTGCTGGTTATTGCAAAGACCGAAAAAGCCATGACCAAACTGGCAAAGCAGTTCTTTGACAAAAGCAGCGAGCGCGAGTATATAGCTCTTGTTTGGGGGAATGTGGAAGAGGATGTAGGTACGGTGGAAGGCAATATTGGACGTCACCCCAAAAACAGGCTACAAAACACGGTATACCTTGGTGAAGATGAAGATAAGGGAAAACCTGCGGTAACACATTTTAAAGTGCTTGAAAGGCTGGGTTATGTCACCCTTGTTTCCTGCCAGCTTGAAACCGGCCGTACCCATCAAATCAGGGTGCATATGAAACACATTGGCCACACGCTCTTTAACGACGAGCGTTACGGCGGTGACAAGATTTTGAAAGGAACAACCTTCACCAAATACAAACAGTTTGTAGACAACTGCTTTAAGGTGCTGCCAAGGCAGGCGCTGCACGCCAAAACCCTTGGCTTTAAACATCCCGAAACTGGTGAGTGGATGAGGTTTGATTCTCCCATCCCACAGGATATGCAGGACTGTATAGAGCGCTGGCGAAACTATGCCAAAAATCAAAAGGAATTCATCGACGAATAAGCTTTTTTGATACACCTATCAAAAGGAATAAACGATCCCGGCAGGAAATCTTGTCGGGATTTGATATTTTTGAGGAGTAATAAAAATTTCTCAAGAGAATTTCCATGAAAATAGTTGTATCGCCCGCCAAAACACTCGACTACGAATCTAAATTACCCACAACCAGAGGAACCCAGCCCTCATTTCTCGAAACCACAGCCGGCATTAACCGGAAGCTTTCGCGCATGTCAAAAAAAGAGATCGGCGAACTCATGAGTATCAGCGATAAACTGGCCGATCTTAATTACAGTCGTTACCAGCAATTTTCTGAAGAACATACCAAACAAAATTCCCGGCCTGCGGTCTATGCTTTTGCCGGAGATGTTTATACAGGTCTTGATGCCTACACCATTCCTTCTGAAAAGATCGATTTTATGCAGGATTCTTTGCGGATCCTTTCAGGTTACTACGGAATTTTAAGGCCGCTGGACCTTATTCAGCCGTACCGCCTCGAGATGGGAACATCCTTGCTGGTAGGCCGTAAGAAAAACCTCTATGAAATCTGGCAGGAGAAGGTGACAGCTTATTTGAACGAAGAGCTTAAAGAAGATGAACTTTTTGTAAACCTGGCGAGCCAGGAGTATTTCAAGGCCATAGATACTTCACACCTGAAAGTGCCGGTAATTTCTCCGGTGTTTAAAGATTACAAGAACGGCAAGCTGAAGATCATCAGTTTTTTTGCAAAAAAAGCACGGGGTTCTATGGCCAGATTTCTTATTGAGTCTGAAGCCCAGACACTTGAGCAGCTCAAAGCCTTTGATGTGGATGGCTACAGATTTTCGGCTGAAGAAACCTCTAATGAGAACGAGCCGGTTTTTACGAGATAGCTTCAGCAGCAGGAAGTGTTAAAGTATTTAAAAAAGCGGTGAGACACCGCTTTTTTCTTTTTAATTTCTGAAATTAGGAGAGGTTTCAAAAATGTCATTTTTTGGGCCCCTTCAGAAGCGAAACATAATCACCAAAAAAGCAACTTCAGAAAATGAAAATTAAAAAGGTTTTAGTAGCGAACAGAGGAGAAATAGCCATCAGGATATTTAGAGCCTGTACCGAGATTGGGTTAAGAACCGTGGGTATTTATACCTACGAAGACCGCTATTCCCTGCACCGTTACAAGGCCGATGAATCTTACCAGATAGGGGCCGATAAAGATCCTCTAAAGCCTTATTTAGACATTAAGGCCATTATCAAAGTGGCTAAGGAAAACGCTGTGGATGCAATCCATCCCGGTTACGGTTTTCTTTCTGAAAATGCCGAATTTGCCAGGCAATGTGAAGAGAACGGGATCATTTTTATAGGCCCAAAGGTTTCTGTGCTTCAGTCCTTGGGGGATAAAGTAAAAGCCAAGGAAGTTGCGGTGGCAAATGATATTCCGGTAATCCGCAGTAACGAAAAAGATCTCACCACGGTTGAAGTGGCACTCGAGGAAGCCGAAAAAATAGGTTATCCGGTAATGCTGAAGGCTGCATCGGGAGGCGGCGGCCGCGGAATGCGGGTAATACGTTCGGAAGATGATTTAAAAAGCGGTTTTAACGAATCTCGAAGAGAGGCTAAAAATGCTTTTGGTGACGATACTGTCTTCCTTGAAAAATTCGTGGAAGATCCCAAACATATCGAAATTCAAATCGTGGGAGACCATCACGGGAACCTGGTGCACCTTTTCGAGAGAGATTGTTCTGTACAGCGCAGGTATCAAAAAGTGATAGAATTTGCTCCCTCCATGGGGCTTGATGAAAAGGTGAAACAGGACCTGTACATTTACGCGGTTAAACTTTGTAAGGCCGTGGATTATAACAATATAGGGACTGTAGAATTTCTTGTAGACCGCACCGGGGAGATCTTTTTTATTGAAGTGAACCCACGCATACAGGTGGAACACACGGTTACCGAGATCATTACCAATATTGATCTTGTAAAAGCCCAGATTTTTATCGCCGGCGGTTATAAGCTGAGTGATAAACAAATTAAGATTGAAAGTCAGGATTCTATACAAACGAATGGTTTTGCCCTGCAGTGCCGCATCACTACCGAAGATCCTACAAATAATTTTAAACCAGATTACGGTACGATCACAACCTATAGAAGTGCTTCAGGTTTCGGAATTAGACTGGATGCCGGTAGTATTTATCAGGGTGTAAAAGTGTCACCTTTCTTTGATTCTATGCTGGTAAAGGTTTCCGCCAGTAGCCGTACTCTCGACGGGGCATGTCGCAAAATGCGAAGGGCGCTGGCAGAGTTCAGGATAAGGGGGGTGATGACCAATATTGGTTTTCTCGACAACATACTTTCCCATCCTACTTTCCGGCAGGGTGATGTTACGGTGAATTTCATTAAAGAACACCCTGAACTTTTCCAGATTAAAAAGACACGAAACCGGGCCACAAAAATGGTGAAATTCCTTGGTGATGTGATCATCAACGGAAATGAGGACGTAAAAAAACCTGAAAAGAGGAAGTTTATTAAGCCAGTCGTTCCGTCATTTAAAGATGATAATGCCTACCCTAAAGGCACCAAAGACCTGCTTTCGGAATACGGACCGGAAAAATTTTCCCGCTGGCTGTTGCACGAAGGGAAAGTACATTTCACTGACACTACCATGCGCGATGCCCACCAGAGTCTGCTGGCAACACGTATGCGTACTTATGATATGGAGAAGGTGGCTGAAGGCTTTGCCCGCAACCATCCCGAAGTTTTTAGTATGGAAGTATGGGGCGGTGCGACCTTCGATGTTTGCATGCGGTTCTTAAAAGAAGATCCGTGGGAAAGGTTGAGAAGGTTACGCGCGGCTATGCCCAATGTATTGCTTCAAATGCTGCTGCGGGGCTCCAATGGGGTGGGTTACACCGCCTATCCCGATAACCTGATTGAAAAATTTGTAGAACAGGCCTGGGAAAACGGGGTGGATGTTTTCAGGATCTTTGACAGTCTCAACTGGATGGAATCTATCGCTCCCTGTATTGAGCATGTGAGGAATAAAACTAACGGCCTGGCCGAAGGAACCATCTGCTATACGGGAGACCTTATGAACCCGAAAGAGACTAAATATAACCTCGACTACTACGTACAGCTTGGTAAAGATATAGAGAACGCAGGGGCCCATATCATCGGGATTAAAGATATGGCAGGGATCCTGAAGCCCGATGCGGCTTTTGAACTGGTGTCGGCCCTTAAATCCCGCATCAATGTTCCTATTCACCTGCATACTCATGACACCTCTTCCATACAGGCGGCCACTTATCTCAAGGCCATAGAGGCGGGGGTAGATGTGGTTGATGTTGCCCTTGGTGGCCTTTCCGGACTTACCTCGCAGCCCAACTTCAATTCTATAGTGGAAATGCTGAAGTTCCACGATCGCGGCAGAGCTTTTAACACCGATAAATTAAATGAATATTCCCAGTACTGGGAAGCCGTAAGGCGCTACTACTATCCTTTTGAATCGGGCTTAAAAGCTGGTTCAGGAGAAGTCTATAAACACGAGATTCCGGGAGGACAGTATTCCAACCTCAAGCCGCAGGCCGAGAGCCTTGGCCTGGCCGATCGCTTTCACGAGATCACCGAAATGTACAGCAAAGTGAATGAGCTTTTTGGCGACATCATTAAAGTTACACCCAGCTCAAAAGTGGTGGGAGACATGGCGCAGTACCTGGTAAGTAACAACCTTTCTATTGAAGATGTGCTTGAAAAAGGAGAGGATATTTCTTTTCCGCAGTCGGTGAAAAGTTTTTTTAGAGGAGATCTTGGTCAGCCATATGGCGGATTTCCTGAAAAAATTCAGAAGATCGTCCTCAAGGATGAAAAACCTTATACCGAAAGACCTAACGCATACCTGGAACCTATAGATTTTGAAAAGGAATTTGCCAAATTTGAAAAGACCTTCGGCGAAGGTATGGGCAGGGATGTAGAGATCACCGATTTTCTTTCCTATAAATTGTACCCCAAAGTATTCACCGATTTCTACAACCACCACTTAGAATTTGGAGGGGTGATGAATGTGCCTACAAAGAATTTCTTCTACGGGATGGAACCGGGAGAAGAGATCATTGTAGACCTTGATCGTGGGAAAACCCTGCTTATCGAATTCCTTTCTATAGGAGAGACCGATGAAGACGGAATGGCTAAAGTTTTCTTTAAAGTGAACGGGCAAACCAGGGCTGTTGAGGTTAAGGATAAATCTGTGAAGGTGGAGAAAGTAGTACATCAAAAGGTTGATAAAGACGACAAAAAGCAGGTGGGCGCACCACTGCAGGGAGCTTTGTCAAACATCCAGGTTGAGCCGGGGCAAAAAGTGGAAAATAACCAGCCGCTGTTCGTGATCGAAGCCATGAAAATGGAAACTACCATCACCGCCAATACAGCCGGAGAAGTAGATAAGATCGTGCTCAAAGAAGGCGACATGGTCTATGCAGATGATCTGGTAATTGTGCTGAAGTAGTATAGAGAAGTTAGTATATGAATTGAGATTAAAGCAGCAAACTTCAAGCACCAGATTCCAAATCTAACTTAAAGATTGCGCGTATTGCAATCCTGTCGCGCCTGAGGCCAATAAAATTATCTTTTTTTAGAAAAAGGTCATCTATTGATTGGAATTTGGTGCTTTGGTGCCTGGAATTTTGTTGAATCTTAAATCCTGAACCTTGAATCCTGAATTATTTCACCATACCCATCCTTACAAACCATTTATTCCCGAAAATGCCACCAAACTCATTGTTGGTACCTTGCCGCCGCCCAGGTTCACTACCAGGCAATTAAAAGAAGATGATGTAGATTTCTGTTATGGCAGCAGGGACGGGATGTTATGGCAAATTATTGACAGGATCTTCAATCTGGATCTCAAATTTGAAAACACACCCGAAGCCGTAAAACAGCGAAAAGATTTCCTGGCAAAAAAGGGCATAGGGATTTGTGATACCGTGGAAAGCTGCAGGCGCGAAAAAATAGATGCTTCAGATCTGGGGATGCTGCATGTGGAATTGCGGGACCTGATTGGCATTTTGCGCAGACATGAAAAAATTGACACCCTACTTTTCACCGGAGGCAACAGCAAGAATGGCCCCGAATATTTCTTCCGAAGAATATTAAAAGAAGAAAAGATTAAAATTAAAGTGATCTCTAACGATGTGCCGCGGGTCCACCAGTTTTTGCTTGACGGCAGGCCCATTAACACGGTATCGCTCACTGCGCCTTCAGGTTCGGCCAACAGGGCTATTGGCAGTATGGAGCTGTACAAACACCTAAAAAAACAAGACCCTGAATTCAATACTATTGATTTCAGGGTCTTGCAATACCGTCAGTTCTTAAAAGACTAAACGGATTCTTTTTCTAGCGGATCTTTTATTTGCTGCGGTTTCGTGGTAAATTTTCCTCGTTTAGGCCGCAGTTTTCCGAAGGTATTCAGCGGAGTTTTACCGGTTTTGGTCTCTTTTTTCCGCCTGCTCATTATTTTTTGTTTTTTTGATCCTTTATGGTCTTTTCATCAATGTCAAAATCATTAGTTTCAATATCCCTGTTTCCAATTTCCCCGCTTAAAGGGTCATTATCACTGCGTCTCTTTCTGCTATCGTGTTTATCCTGAATCTTTCCCATAACTATCAATTTTAAATTCAATTCAAGATACAAAATCTCATGGTTTTTTGCTATTAAAGCCTTGTTAATAAAGGCATTGCTTATCTTATGGAACTTATAAAATCCCCGATGCCGCCGGTGCCTTTTTCGCTAAGCTGTTTAATAAATGCGCTGCCAATAATGGCACCTTTGGTGTGAGAAGTCGCCGTGCTAAAGGTCTCGTGATCCTTAATTCCAAAGCCCACAATAAGAGGGTTCTTTAATGCCATTTTTGACACCCTGGTAAAATACTCCTTTTGCGTGTCTCCAAAACCTCCTGTTCCGCCTGTAACCGCCGCCGTGCTCACCATATAAATAAAACCTTCGGAAGCCTCATCGATCTTTCTGATTCTTTCTTCGGAAGTTTGGGGAGTGATAAGAAACACCGGAAGCAGGTCATACTGCTGAAAAATTCTCTTGTAGTGCAACTCGTATTCAGTTAGCGGAAGATCGGGAATAATAAGTCCGTCAATGCCTGTTTCACTGCACTTGCGGCAGAATTTCTCCACTCCATACTGAAGTATCGGGTTAAAATAGCCCATGATCAACAACGGAATATCAACCGTTTCCCTGATGTTTTCCAACTGATCAAAAAGTTTGGTGGTGGTCATGCCGTTTTCCAGCGCAATTTCCGAACTCCTTTGTATCACCGGGCCATCGGCTAATGGATCGCTAAATGGCAATCCAATTTCTACCATGGCCACTCCATTCTTCTGAAGTTCCTTGAGTATAGTCACCGTATCTCCGGGTTGAGGATATCCGGCTGTAAAGTAGATGGAAAGCAGCTTTTTTGAAGGCTCCTCCTGAAGTTTTTGTTTGATTCTGTTCATTTATTCTGATTTAAACCTAACAGGTTTTCAAAACCTGTTAGGTTTGATTTATATCTACGTTAAGCTGTCCCGAACCATCGGGAATTTCAACTTCCATTAGATCCTGAAACCAGTTCAGGATGACGAAGCTTACAAGTTAAAATGTTCAATATAAGTGTTGAGGTCTTTATCCCCGCGCCCCGAAAGGTTCACCACAACCACTTCATCCTTTTCAAATTTCCTCTTGTCAAAAATGGCTAAAGCATGGGCTGTTTCAATGGCGGGAATGATCCCTTCCAGCTTGCATAACTGCAACCCTGCAGCCATGGCTTCTTCATCGGTAACCGAAATAAATTTCCCGCGACCGGTCCTAAACAGGTTGGCATGCAAAGGCCCAACCCCCGGATAATCCAGTCCGGCAGAGATGGAATAAGGTTCTGTGATCTGCCCGTCATCGGTTTGCATGAGCAGGGTTTTACTGCCGTGAATAATCCCTTCGCGGCCAAGAGCCGAAGTTGCAGCACTTTTTCCGGTAAGTATGCCTTCCCCGGCGGCCTCAACAGCAATGATATTTACTTTCTCATCGTCGAGGTAGTGATAGTAAATTCCGGCGGCATTACTGCCTCCGCCCACACAGGCTACCACATGATCTGGTGCTTCACGGCCTTCCTTTTCCTGAAGCTGCTTTTTCACCTCTTCAGAAATTACACTTTGGAAACGGGCTACCATATCGGGGTAGGGATGAGGCCCCACCACCGAACCAATGATGTAATGCGTGTCTACCGGATTGTTGATCCAGTCGCGGATGGCTTCATTGGTGGCGTCTTTCAATGTTCGGCTGCCCGATTTTGCCGGCACCACCGTAGCGCCCAGCATCTTCATCCGGGCCACGTTTGGCGCCTGCCTCTTAATGTCAATCTCGCCCATATACACCACGCACTCAATGCCCATTAAAGCACAAACCGTCGCAGTGGCAACGCCGTGCTGGCCTGCCCCGGTTTCAGCAATGATACGGTTTTTGCCCAGGCGTTTTGCCATCAGGATCTGCCCAATGGTGTTATTTACTTTATGCGCCCCGGTATGGCAAAGGTCTTCGCGTTTTAAATAGACTTTGGCACCGAATTTCTCGCTGAACCTTTCAGCAAAATACAGCGGAGTGGGCCGCCCTACATAATCCTTCAGCAGCTGGCGGAATTCTTTCTGAAAACCCTCTTCCTGCATGATGTTCAGATAGCCGGAACGCAGTTCTTCCACATTTGGGTATAGCATTTCAGGGATAAAGGCGCCGCCAAAATCCCCGTAATATCCTTTTTCGTTTACTTGATAACTCATAATTTCTAATTGTATAGCCGTTCCCTGAAGGTCTTCAAAGCTTCGGCGTCTTTTACTGCCGGGGCAGTTTCAAATTTACTGTTCACGTCAATGCCATAAAAGACCTCCTCTTTTTGCCTTTTTTGGAAGGTATGGTAAAGTTCTTTTACTGCGGCTGCATCACCGGGCCCAATCCCGCCACTTAAAAAGAAGGGCGTGTTTGAAGAATAATTTTCCAGGATTTCCCAGTTGAAGCTAATGCCGTTGCCGCCCCGGTTCTTTCCGCGGGTGTCAAAAAGGAAATAATCCACTATAGCTTCATACGGCTGTAACTTCTCAAAATCAAAGTCTTCTTTGATGCCGAATACCTTGATGAGCTCAATTTCTTCGGAAATCTGCTGCTTCAGGCTGCGAATAAACTCCGGACTTTCATCTCCGTGTAACTGAAGTGCCGAAAGTTGGTATTTTTTGATCTTTTCCAGGATATTCTCTTCGGAAGCATTCACAAAAACCCCTGTTTTCCTGATGTTTTGGTCTACCTGAAATATTTCTCCAACAACATTGCGCGGAGAACCGTCAAAAAAGATGAGCCCCAGGTAATCGGGTTTTAAAGCCGCGATCCTGCTCATATTTTCGGGCTCCCGCATGCCGCAGATCTTCAGTTTCAGGTTCATCAGGCTTCGGTTTTTAATTTCTGAATAAATTCTGAAGCGCTTTTTCCGGGATCTTGGGTCTTCATGAAATTTCCACCGATAAGAAATCCTTTAAATCCGCTTTTTTGAAGCTCTGTAATTGCCGAAGTTTCACTAATCCCACTTTCAGAGATCTTAATGAAACTATCAGGGATCTCTTCAGCTAAATCTTTGCTGGTTTGCAGGTCCACCTCGAAGGTTTTGAGGTTTCGGTTATTAACGCCTATCATATCTACGCTGTCAAAAATGGCATTTTTGAGCTCCTCTTCATTGTGCACTTCCAGCAGTACTTCAAGCCCCAGGTCTTTTGCCTTTTTTGAAAGTTTTTTGATCTCTTCAGGCTTCAGGATGGCTGCGATCAACAGGATCACATCGGCGCCCATGGCTTTTGCTTCAATAACCTGGTATTCATCGATCATAAAATCCTTCCGAAGCAAAGGAAGTTTAACTGTTTC